>CAWCSE010000001.1:0-12079 GCA_963798165.1 uncultured Solirubrobacterales bacterium
TGCGCGTCTACGTCTGCTGGGATTCCAACCCCCATCACCCGATCATCGGCGATCACCCCTGCGGGATCGCCTACCACGCCGTGGTCGATGCCGGCTACGACCCGAGGTCGTCAAGGCGTACGGCTGGGCGAAGCTTCCGAAGGCGCTCAACTTCACCTCGGGCCGCAAGGAGGTCCGGGAGCTGACCGGTTCCGACGAGGTGCCCGTGCTCGTGCTCGACGACGGCGAGGTCGTCGCCGGCACGAAGGAGATCGTCGCCTGGGCCAAGGCCAACCCGGCCGGCGCAGCCCAGACGGCCTCTCCGGCAAGCTGAGCAACCCGGGCGCCAGGAGTCGCCGGTGCTAGCCGACGCGCTCGGAACCTACGCGGCGGCGCTGATCGTGATCGTCGTTTCGACGGCGATCGGCTCCGGCGTTCTCGCCGCCGCCGGCGCGACGCGGTGGTCGCCGACGTCCGCGGTGATCGGTCTCGGCGCCGCGAGCGTGATCGCCTGGTGGGCGGTTCGTCTGCCCGGCCACGGTTTGACGGCGCTGCTCGCCCTGCTTGCGATCGCCGTCCTCGCCGGGGCGTTCGCCGCATTTCGGCTCGAGGGCATCCGGGAGGGGCTGGCGCGCTGCGGGCCCACCGCTCTGCTCGCGCTCGCGGTCGTCTCGATCCCCTTCGCCGCCGAGGGGCATTTCGGCGTGCTCGGGACCGGCTTCAACGTCGACATGTCCCAGCATCTCTTCGCCGCCGACTGGCTCGCCGACCCGACCGGCCTCAGCCCGAGCCTGATCCGCAATGGCTATCCGCTCGGCCCGCACGCGCTCGCCGTCGCCGCCGACGTCGTGACCGGCGAGCTGACGATTTCCTTCACGGGAATCACGATCGCCGTCCCGGTGATCCTCGCGGTCACGGCGATGGCCGCCCTCGACTCGCTCTCGCGCGTCCGTGCGGCACTCGTCGGAGTGCTCACCGCCGTCGCCTACCTCGCGGCGTCCTACCTGGCGCAGGGAGCGTTCAAGGAGCTCTTCGAGGCGGCCTTCCTGCTCGGCTTCGCGCTCTGGCTGCGTGACCTGACGGCGGATCGCGAGCGAGCCGGAATGGTCTTCTCGCGCTCGTGCCCGGCGCCGTCATCGCCGCGGGAGCGCTCTACGTCTACAGCTGGCCCGGCCTCGCCTGGCTGGCCGGGACGCTGGTCGTCTGGGGCCTGGCCGAGTTCTACCGTCGCCGCGCTGATGGCAGGGGCGACGTCCGCGACAGCGTCCGCAAGGTCGTCCCGTGCGCGCTCGTCGGCCTCGTCGTCGTCGCGGCGCTCGCCGCCCCCGAGACGGACCGGATCAGCAAGTTCGGAACGAGTGTCGGCACCGTCACCGAGCGGACTCCGAAGGCCCCGGGAACGGGAGCCCATCAGACGGCGCCGGGGCGGGGAAGGGCAAGGCCAAGGACGTCCCCGGGGTGCCGCGAGAACGTCCCGACTACGACAACTCGCTGGGCAATCTCTTTGGGCAGATCAATCCGGGCTCCGTCTTCGGAATCTGGCCGAGCGGCGATTTCCGGGTCGAGCCTGGGGACGGGGCGGTGCCGGCACCGGTCTTCTACCTCGGGGCCCTCCTCGGCGCGTTCGCGCTGGCCCTCGGCGCCGGCGCAGCGCGACGACAGGCCGAGACGGCGCTGCTGGCGGCGCTCGCGGCCGCAGCGGCTATCTGGGTCGCCGCGCGGGTGGGCAGCACTCCGTACACGGCCGCGAAGGCGTTGCAGATGATCGCCCCCGTGGCGATGCTGATCGCGGCGCGCGGGCTGCTCGACCCGCTCTCTCCGGCGCCGCTCCGCGGCCGATCGCGGCGCGGCATCGCCGTCGTCACGGTGGCGTTCGCGGCCGGCGCGGCGCTCTCGAGCGCCCTGGCCCTCGGCAACGCCCCGGTCGGCCCCGACGACTACACGCCGGGGGTCCGCAAGCTCGCCAACCGCTTCGCCGGCCAATCGACGCTCCTGCTCGCCCCACCGAACGTCGTCGCCGACCAGCATGGCGCCGAGTTCTACGGCTGGGAACTGCGGGGCGCCGGCACGGCCGAGGTCGCACCGCTCGAACTGAACGACGCCGAACCGGCACCACCCGGCGTCGCCCGGGTGCTGGTCGTCGGCGGCTCGCAGGCACCGCCCTTCCCTGACCTGAAGCGGATCGGCAGCTCCAACCGCGTGGTGCTCTGGCGGGTCACAGGCGACGGTCAATAGCATGGCCACGATGGCCGCAATCACCGTGACACTGCCCGACGGGTCCCCGCTCGAGCTCGCCGAGGGCGCGAGCGGGGTCGACGCAGCCGCCGCGATCGGCCCGGGCCTGGCGAAGGCCGCTCTGGCGATTCGCGTCGCCGGCGAGACACGCGATCTCGGCGCCCCGCTGGCCGACGGCGAATCGATCGAGATCGTCACCGCGAAGAGTGAGAGCGCCCTCGACCTGATCCGCCACGACGCCGCGCACGTCATGGCCGAGGCGGTCTGCGAGCTGTACCCCGGTACACGGGTCTCGATCGGCCCACCGATCGAGGACGGCTTCTACTACGACTTCGAGTTCCCCGAAGGGGTGACCGTCACCGATTCCGACCTCGAGCGCATCGAGGCCAGGATGGCCGAGCACATCGCCGCCGACGAGATCGTTCGAGCGGACCGACATCCCCGTCGCCGAGGCGTTGGATCGCTTCCGGGCCGAGGATCAGCCCTACAAGGTCGAGCTGATCGAGGACCTGATCAGCGACGAGGGCGTCGAGACCGTTTCCCTGTACCGCAACGGTCAGTTCACGGATCTGTGCCGCGGCCCGCACGCACCGTCGACCGGGAGGATCGCCGCGATCAAGCTGAACTCGCTCGCCGGCGCATACTGGCGCGGCGACGAGACCCGGCAGATGCTGACCCGGATCTACGGGACGGCGTTCTTCTCGAAGAAGGATCTGGCCGCTCATCTGGAGCGGATCGAGCAGGCGAAGGCGCGCGACCACCGCAAGCTCGGCCCGCAGCTCGATCTGTTCATGTTCCGCGAGGAATCGCCGGGCATGCCCTTCTGGTTGCCGCAGGGAACGGTGCTGCTCGACCTCATCGAGTCGAAGGTCGCGAGCAGCTCGACAAGCGCGGCTATCACCGAATCGAGACGCCGGAGATCCTCGACGAGGAGCTCTGGCACCGCTCGGGCCACTACGACAACTACCGCGAGAACATGTTCTTCGCCGAGCCCTCCGAGCGGGAGCGCGACGAGAACGCCAAGCGGTTCGCGGTTCGCCCGATGAACTGTCCGGGCGCCTGCCTGGTGTTCGACTCCGGCCGCCACTCCTACCGGGAGCTACCCCTTCGTCTCGCCGAGTTCGGGAAGGTTTCGCGCTACGAGCGGGAAGGGGTTCTCCACGGACTCCTCCGCGTCAGGGCCTTCACCCAGGACGACGCCCACGTCTACTGCACGGCGGAGCAGGCTCCTGGCGAGGTCATCGAGGTCATCGAGGCGATCGACGAGCTTTATGCGCTGTTCGGCTTCGAGGGCGTTCACGTCGAGCTCTCCACCCGGCCGGCGAAGTCCATCGGGACCGACGAGCAGTGGGAGCAGGCCGAGGAGATGCTGCGATCGGCGCTGTCCCGGCTCGGTCGCGATTACACCGTCAATCCCGGCGACGGTGCGTTCTACGGCCCGAAGATCGACTTTCACGTGACCGATGCGCTCGGGCGCTCGTGGCAGCTCGGCACCTGCCAGCTCGACTTCTTCATGCCGGAGCGGTTCGACCTCAGCTACCAGGGTGCCGACAACCAGGATCACCGCCCGCTGATGATCCACCGGGCCCTGCTCGGCTCGATGGAGCGCTTCGTCGGGATCCTCATCGAGCACTACGGCGGCCGGTTCCCCGACTGGCTGGCGCCGACCCAGGCGATCGTCCTACCCGTCGCCGACCGCCACAACGAGGCGGCCGGGGCTCTGCTCGCGGACCTCACGGCCGCCGGCGTCCGCGCTCGCGTCGACGAGCGCAGCGAGTCGGTGGGGCGCAAGATCCGCGATGCGGAGCTCGCCAAGGTGCCCTACATGCTCGTACTCGGCGATCGCGAGGTCGAGGCCGGAGGTGCTGCGGTGCGCTCTCACGGGGACGGGGACATCGGGATCCTGGGTGCCGCGGAGATCGCCGCGCGCATCTCCGGGAACGATCTTGCCGGGGTGCGGTAGCGCCATATCGGCGGTCGTGTCTATACTCCGCGTCGATGCAAGTCAGCCAGACCACGTCGCGCCCCTGAGCGCCCGTGCACTTGCACCTCTCTCGTCCCGACCATTTTGCGCTGTCCGCTTGACGTTTAGCGCCTCCGCCTCCTAGTGCCGGTACCGCGTCGCTTCGATCGGCGTCCCCCTGAGCGGGACCTGACTCGTATCAACGAGCGCATCCGCGTTCCCAAGGTCCGGCTGATCGGCGCCGACGGGGAGCAGGTGGGCGTCGTCGACACCGACGAGGCCCGCAGGATCGCCCGGGACGCCGACCTCGACCTGGTCGAGGTCGCTCCCGACTCGCGCCCGCCCGTCTGCCGTCTCCTCGACTACTCGAAGTACAAGTACGAGCAGGAGCAGAAGGCGAAGCAGGCCCGCAAGCACCAGCAGCAGGTCAACGTCCGCGAGATCAAGCTGCGGCCGAAGATCGCCGACCATGACTACGAGACGAAGAAGGGCCACGTCGAGCGGTTCCTCAACAAGAAGGACAAGGTCAAGGTCACGATCATGTTCCGAGGTCGCGAGCAGGCCCATCCCGAGCGCGGCCGCGCTCTCCTCGAGCGCCTCCACACCGACCTCGGCGAGCTCGCCGTGATCGAGCAGGCGCCGCAGCAGGAGGGCCGCAACATGCACATGGTCCTCGCTCCCGGCAAGGTCGCCGGCAGCTCAGCCTGAGTACCGTTCGGCGCCTGGGCGACACTTCCGGGGCGCGCTCTGCTTCAATACTCCGTCCGATGCCGAAGATGAAGAGCCATTCCGGCGCGAAGAAGCGCTTCAAGAAGACGTCCACGGGCAAGCTCCGCGGTCGCCGGGCGTACTCGAGCCACATCCTCGAGAAGAAGTCGCCGAAGCGTAAGCGGCAGATGGCGCGGCCGGTCGAGATCGCTCCCGCCGACGCTCCGCGCGTCAAGAAGTTGCTGGGCGGTAAGTAGGCATGCCGAGAGCCACGAACGCAGTCGCCCGCCGGCGGCGCCGTAAGAAGACCCTCGCTCAGGCGAAGGGGTACTACGGTCGCAAGCACTCCAGCTACCGCTTCGCCAACGAGCAGGTCATGCGGTCGGGCCAGTACGCCTATCGCGACCGCCGCGTTCGCAAGCGCGAGTTCCGGCGCCTCTGGATCACGCGCATCAACGCCGCCTCGCGCCAGCACGGCATGAGCTACTCCGATTTCATCCACGGCCTGAACACGGCCGGCGTCGAGGTAAACCGCAAGATGCTGGCCGACATCGCCGTTCACGACCCCGAGGCGTTCCGCCGATTTGCCGAGGTGGCCCGGGAGGCCGTGGCGTAAGTCGCGGTCGCATCGACGTTCTCCCGGGCGGTCCATGGTTGGGCCGCCTTTTTTGTTCCCCGAGACGATTCACATGATCACCAGCAACGACAACGAGAAACTGAAGCTGATCCGCAAGCTTCGCGACCGCAAGTGGCGGGACCGGGAGGGGATGTTCGCCACGGAGGGCGAGGATCTGCTCAGGGCGGGAACCGACGCCGGCTGGACGCCCGTCGACGTCCTCGTCACACCGGAAAGCGGCATCTCCGGCGTCGAGGTCGAGCCCGACCTGCTCGCCGGCGTCTCGACGCTGGGTTCGGGGACGAGGGCGATCGCCATCTGGCGAATTCCCGGCGATCCCGGCGACCCGGGCCCCGAGGTCTACCTGCACGGCGTCGGCGATCCCGGCAACGTCGGCACGATCGTCCGGACCGCCGCGGCACTGACGGGTGCCCGCGTGGTGCTCGGCGCCGGCAGCGCCGACCCGTACTCGCCCAAGGCCGTCCGGGCGAGCATGGGCGCCCTCTTCGCGACCCCGCCGCGGCGGGGCAGGGTGGAGGAGACGGGCGGCCCGCGGATCGCCCTCGTCGCTCACGGCGGAGCCGACCTCGACGCGGCGATCGAGTCAACCGGCGGGACGCCGACCATCTGCCTCGGCGCCGAGCGCGAGGGCCTGCCGGCCGTGGTGGTGGAGGCCTGCGAGGCGACGGCGACGATTCCGCTCCAGGAGGGCGCGGAGTCGCTCAACGTCGCGGCGGCGGCCGCGATCGCCCTGCAGCGGATATCTTCGACCGGCTCGCGGGCGGGCGAGCAAATCTGATGCTGGAACGGATAGAGGCGATAAGGAGCGAGGCACGCGCGGCGATCGAGGCGGCGCCGGACGCCGCGGCCGTCGAGGAGGCACGGGTGCGGTTCCTCGGCCGCAAGGCGGAGCTGACGACGATCCTGCGCGGCATCGGTGAGCTTCCCGCGGAGCAGCGGGGGCCGGTCGGCAAGACGGGCAACGAGGTGAGGCAGGAGCTGGAGGGGTTGCTGACGGACGCCAAGGAACGCCATGAGCGGGCCGAGCTCGACGCCCGCCTCGCCGGCGAAACGATCGACGTGACCCTGCCCGGCACTCCGCCGGTCCGGCTCGGCCACCTCCATCCGCTGACCCGGACGAGGCGCGAGATCGAGGACGTCTTCGTCGGCCTCGGCTACCAGGTGGTCGAGGGTCCTGAGATCGAGCACGACTACTACAACTTCACGGCCCTGAACTATCCGCCCGGTCACCCGGCGCGGATGCTCCAGGACACCTTCTACGTCGATCCGGCTTCGCTCGGTCCCGACCCCGCGCTCGTCGGCTCCGGCGGCGAGCCCCTGCAGGTGCCGCCGGGGCCGCGGGACGTGCTGTTGCGGACCCACACCTCGCCGATGCAGATCCGCGGCATGGAGGATCAGGACGCGCCGATCTTCATCGTCGTTCCCGGGCGCGTCTACCGCCGTGACTCCGACGCCACCCACACGCCGATGTTCCACCAGGTCGAGGGACTGGCGGTCGGCGAGGACATCACCCTCGCGGATCTGCACGGCACCCTGCTGACGTTCGCGCGGGAGATCTTCGGGCCCGATCGCGAGGTGCGGATCAGGCCCCATTTCTTCCCGTTCACGGAGCCCAGCGTCGAGGTCGACGTCTCCTGCTTCCGCTGCGGCGGTAGCGGCACGTTCGAGGGGGCGCGGTGCAACCTCTGCAAGGGCACGGGCTGGCTGGAGATCCTCGGGGCCGGCATGGTCGATCCCAACGTCTTCGGGTTCGTCGCCGAACACGGATACGACCCCGAGCGGGTCCAGGGCTTCGCGTTCGGGCTGGGCGTCGAACGGGTCGCGATGCTCAAGCACGGGATCCCGGATCTGCGGATGCTCTTCGACAACGACGTCCGGCTCCTGGAGCAGTTCTGATGCGCGTCCCGATCAGCTGGCTGTCGACGCTGTGCGAGTCCGGTCTCGATCCGGCGCAGCTCGCCGAGCGCCTGTCGATGACGGGAACCGAGGTCGAGCGGATCGCCGAGCTGGGTGTCGCCTCGACCGACGGCTTCGTGATCGGGCACGTGGTCACCGCCGGTCCGCACCCGAACGCCGACCGTCTCAAGGTCTGCACCGTCGACACCGGCGACGACGAGCCGCGGACCATCGTCTGCGGTGCCCCGAACGTCGATGCCGGCCAGTCGGTCGCCGTCGCTCTGCCCGGAGCGGTGATGGCCGACGGCACGAAGCTGCGGAAGGCGAAGCTGCGTGGCGTCGAGTCGGCGGGGATGATCCTCTCGGAGACCGAGATGGAGCTCGGCGAGGAGTCCGACGGGATCGCGGTTCTCGACACCGACGCCGCGCCGGGATCGCCGCTGGCCGATCTCGTTCCGATCGCCGACACCGTCCTCGAGCTGGAGATCACCCCGAACCGGCCCGATTGCCTCGGCATCTACGGGATCGCCCGTGAGGTCCACGCGATCACGGGCGCCGATCTCGCGAACGCCCCCTGGGCGACCGACGCGGAGGCCACCGGCCCCGGGGTGGTGACCGACGTCGCCTCGGTCCGGGTCGACGTCCCGGAGCTGTGCCCGCGGTTCACGGCCCGCGCCTTCGTCGACGTCGAGGTCGGCCCCTCGCCGCTCTGGCTCAAAGCCCGCCTGATCGCGGCCGGTCAGCGCCCGATCAACAACGTCGTCGACATCACCAACTACGTGATGCTGCTGACCGGCCAGCCGCTCCACGCTTTCGACCTCGACGAGGTCCCGGGCGGCGAGGTCATCGTCCGCACCGCCGGCGACGGCGAGCGGATGACGACGCTCGACGACGTCGAGCGGACCCTCGATGCCGAGAGCGTGGTCGTCTGCGATCGCAACGGCCCGACCGGTATCGCCGGAATCATGGGCGGCCAGGTCTCCGAGGTCTCGGATTCGACCTCGCGGGTGCTGCTCGAGGCCGCCTGCTGGAACGGCACCAACATCCTCCGGACCTCGAACCTGCTCTCGCTGCGCTCCGAGGCCTCGACTCGGTTCGAGAAGCAGCTTCATCCCGACCTGACGATGCGGGCCCAGCACGTCGCCTCCCTCCTCATGGTGGAACTGTGCGGCGCTCGGCTCGTGCCCGGGACGATCGACGTCGACTCGCACGACCCGGAGTTGCAGGCCCACGACCTGTCGATGCGGACGAGCGCGAGCGATGCCCTGCTCGGCATGCCGATCGCCGCCGAGACGGCTCGGGACTACCTGTCGCGACTCGGCTTCGAGGTGCACCCGCCGAGCGCTCCGGATTCGGGCGAGATCGTCGTCACGGTGCCTGCGGACCGCCACTTCGACATCACTCGGGAGGTCGATCTGATCGAGGAGGTCGCACGGATCCACGGGCTCGACGAGCATCTGCCGGCGACGCTGCCGGGTCGTGGCGGCACGATCGGAAGGCTCGAGCGTCACCAGCAACTGCTGCGCCGGCTCGAGGACCTGCTGCGCGATGCCGGCCTCGACGAGGCGGTCGCGTGGAGCTTCGTCGACCCGGCGCGGGGGGGAGTCGCGGGACTCGACCACACCGAACCGGTCCGCGTGCACAACCCGCTGTCGGTCGAGCAGTCCGTGATGCGCACCGACCTGATCGGCGGTCTCCTCGACGTCGCCCGCCACAATCTCGCCAGGGGAGCCGAGCGCCTCGCCGTCTTCGAGTCCGGCCGCGTCTACCTGCCGCAGGCACCGCCCGCCGAGGGAGGCCCGCTCGGCGGCAGGTTCGCGGGGGTCCGGCCATCGCCGATCGCGGAGCCGCACCGGCTCGCGGCGGTGCTGATCGGTCCCCTGTCCGCCCCCGACTGGCGCTCCGAGACGGCGGTCGCCGACTTCTACGACGCCAAGGGCCTGCTCGAGAATCTCTGCGCCGCCCTCGGCGTCGGTGTCGCCTTCGAGCCCGTCACGAAGCCATATCTTCATCCCGCCCGCGCCGCCGCGGTCCGGATCGCCGATGCCCAGGCAGGCTGGGTCGGGGAGCTCCATCCGGCGATCCTCGCGGGAATGGACGCCCGCAGCGGGGTCGCGTTCGAGATCGACGTCGGCCCGATGCTGGATGCGGCCATCGCCGGCCGGGAGTTCTACGAGGACGTGACGAGTCACCCGGCGATCGCCGAGGACATCGCCGTGATCGCCGAGCGGGATCTCACCGCCGAACGGATCCGGGCAACCGTCCTCGACGCCGGCGGATCACTGCTCCGGTCGGCGACCGTCTTCGACGTCTACGAGGGCGAGCAGGTCCCCGACGGAAAGCGGAGCCTGGCGCTCCGGCTCGAGTTCCGGGCCCCTGACCGGACGCTGACCGACGCCGAGGTTGCCGAGGTCCGCTCCCAGGTCGTGGCGGCGCTCGCCTCGATCGGGGCCGAGCTCCGTGGCTGAGCGCGCCCAGCCTCTCGACGGCGAGCCCGCGGCGCGGGTGCTGGTCGCCGGCGCGTCCGGCTTCGCCGGGGCCCTCGCGGCCGAGATCGTCTGGAACCACCCCGGCCTCGAGCTGCGCCAGGCGACCTCGCGCTCCGACGCAGGCGCCCGGATCGACGAGCTCTACCCGCGGTACCGGGCGACGACCATCCTCATCGGAGCTCGACGTCGACGCCGTCGAGGATTGCGACGCGGCGATCGTCGCCTATCCGCATCATGCGTCCGCCCCCGTCGTCGCGGCGCTGCGGTCCCTCGGCCTTCCCGTCGTCGACCTCTCCGCCGACTTCCGGCTGCGCGACCCCTACGTCTATGAGCAGTGGTACGGGGAGCTGGTCGCGCCGGAGCTGCTCGGCGACGCCGTCTACGGGTTGACCGAGCTGTACCGCGACCGGATCCGGGAGGCCTCGCTGGTCGCCAACCCCGGTTGCTATCCGACCGCCACGGTGCTGACGCTGGCGCCGCTCGCCGAGGCGGGGCTGATCGACGACGTCGTCGTCGACGCCAAGTCCGGAGTCTCGGGAGCGGGCCGCGGAGGGGGGGACCGGATGAGCCTCGCCAACCTCGCCGAGAATGCGATGCCATACGGCGTCGGCGGCCACCGGCACGAGCCCGAGGTCGCCCAGGAGCTGGCGGTGCTGACCGGCGGCGAGGCACCGAGCCTGACCTTCGTGCCGCATCTGCTGCCGCTCGATCAGGGCGAGCTCGTCAGCTGCTACGTGAGACCGACGCGGGACGTCGAACCCGCAGAACTGACCGACCTCTACCGCGCCCGGTACGAGTCGGAACCCTTCGTCGAGCTCGTCGATACGCCCCCGGGCGTGCGCGATGTGCGCGACTCGAACCTCTGCCGGATCCACGTCGCCATGGACGGCGGCGGCCGGATCCTCGCGTTCGGCGCGATCGACAACCTCTGGAAGGGGGCGGCCGGTCAGGCGGTCCAGAACCTGAACCTGATGCTCGGCCTCGACGAGCGGGCAGGTCTCCGGTGAGCGGCGGCGATCCGGGATTCTTCCGCTCGCGCTGGGTATCGCCGCCGGCGGGAACTGCGGAGTCGGCCGCCACCGAACTCGCGCCGGGGTTCCGGGCATCGGGCTCCGCCTGCGGCCTGAAGGCGGACGGCGGTACCGACGTCGGCATCGTCGCCTGCGACGGGCCCGAGGTCGGCTCGGCGCTGCTGCTGACCCGCAACGCCGCCGCTGCGGCCCCGATCCGGGTCTGCAGGGACCGTTGCGACGCCGCCGCGATCCGCGCCGCAGTGGTCAACTCGGGTAACGCGAACGCCGCGACCGGCGAGCAGGGCTACGCGGACGCCGTCGCCATGCAGGAGCGCTGCGCGAGCGCCCTCGGCATCGATGCCGCCCAGGTCGCCGTGGCCGAGACCGGCACGATCGGCGTTCCGCTCGACACCGGCAGGGTCCTGACCGGCATCGACCAGGCCGCCGCCGACCTGCGGACGGACGGAGGCGCGGACTTCTCGGCGGCGATCATGACGACGGACCGCGGACCGAAGCGCTGCTGCGTGAGCTTGGACGGCATCACCCTCTCGGCCCAGGCGAAGGGCGCGGGGATGATCGAGCCCGGCTTCGCGACGATGCTCTGCTTCGTTCAGACGGACGCCGTCGTGGCCGATCCCGCGGCGGAGCTCCGGGCGGCGGTGGACGGCTCGTTCGAGCGGATCACCGTCGACGGGCAGATGAGCACCAACGACACCGTGCTGCTGCAGGCGAGCGGGAGCAGCGGCCGGCCGCTGCCGGACGGCCTTCTCGACGCCGTCCTGCTCCAGCTCGCGCTCGAGATCGTCGCCGACGGAGAGGGGGCGAGCAGGGTCGGCCGGATCGAGGTCCGCGGCGCTGCCGAGGCGACGGAGGCAGAGGCGGCGGCGCGGGCGATCGCGAACTCCCCGCTCGTCAAGACGGCGCTCTACGGCCGCGACCCGAACTGGGGGCGAATCGCACAGGCCGCCGGGCAGGCACTCGCCGGGACGGAGCTCGAGGAGCTCGGGGCAGACCACATCGACGCCACCGAGCTCGGAGCCGATCTCGCCGAGGCCGAGCTGTCCCTGGACCTGCGACGCGGCAACGCGCGGGCCCACGCCTACTTCAGCGACCTGACCCACGAATACATCAAGATCAACGCGGAGTACACGACATGAGC
>CAWCSE010000002.1:0-20836 GCA_963798165.1 uncultured Solirubrobacterales bacterium
CGCGGGCCCGGCTCGGATTCGCGATCCCCGAGCAGAATCGGCTGTCGGTGACCGTCTACCCGGGGATCCGGCGTGGCGACCTGCTGGAGACGTTGCTCCACGAGCTCGTCCACCTGGCGATCGGCGCGTCGGCGGAGGGCCGGCGCTGGCACGGACGCGAGTTCAAGGACACGCTGCGGTCGGCGATGGCCGAGGCCTACGGCGTCGTCGGCGTCGAGGCTCCGAGCAGCTATCACGGCGCCTATGCGGAGGCGCTCGAACGCAGAATTGCCGTGAGGGTCGCCGCCGGCTGAGCCGCCCCAGCCGATAGGTTCCGCCGATGGCCGCCCCGCTGCTCGTCGTCGATACCCCCTCGATGCTCTACCGCGCCTTTTTCGGGCTCCCGAAGACGATCAAGGGCAGCGGGGGAAAGCCCGTCAATGCGCTGCTCGGGACGGCGAACCTCGTCCTCCGCGAGGTCGAGGCCCATCAGCCCCGCGCCGTGGTCCTCTGCTTCGGCGCCGAGGCGGCCGTCTACCGGGTCGAGCTCTACTCCGGCTACCACGCCGACCGCCCGGAGATGCCGGAACTGCTCGTCCCCCAGTGGGAGGAGAGCCGCGACCTCTTCTCGGCCTTCGGATGGCAGATCGCCGAGCACGAACTGCTCGAGGCCGACGACCTGCTCGGCTCGCTCGCCGCCGCCGAGACGGCGGCGGGCGGCCGGACCCTGATCATGACCGGCGACCGCGACATGTTCCAATGCGCGAGCGCGGACGTCACCGTCCTCTACGCGAGCACGGGAGTCCGTGGGACCGAGGCGGTCGGGCCCGACGAGGTGCGGTCCCGCTACGGCATCGATCCCGAGCAGGTCCCGGACTTCATCGCCCTGCGCGGAGACCCCTCCGACGGCATTCCCGGGGCGAAGGGCATCGGGGAGAAGACCGCCGCCGAGTTGCTGCGCAGGCACGGCAGCCTGGCCGCGCTGCTTGACGACCCACTGCTCGACAGCACCCCGCGGATCCGCGGCGTCCTCCGCGACAGCCGCGAGGAGCTGCTCGCCTACCGCGAGATGGCGACGCTCCAGGACGCCGGCGTGAGCAGACCCCCCGACTCACCGACGGACTGGCAGGCGGCCTCCGAGGCCGCGGCCGAGCACGGGATGAACAAGCTGGCCGAGCGCCTGGCCGAGCTCGCCCAACCAACCACTTGACGCCCCAGCCGGGCGATAGCACCGCGCCGCCCGAGCAGAGCGGACGGCGAAGCCGCCGAGCGATCCCTCGGAGTTATCTGCGAGCAATTCCAGGATCGCGGCGTTCGTCGCCTCGGGTCGCTCGATCTGGGGGACGTGCCCGCAGTCGAGCTCGAGGTGCGTGGAGCGCGGCAGCGTGCGCTCGACGTGGCGCATGAAGGAGATCGGGACGAGCACGTCCTCGCGGCCCCAGACGAAGAGGGACTCGGGGCCGAGCTTCTTGAGGCGGGTCCAGAACCCCTGCTCCCCGTACGGCTCGTCGCGATAGATGTTGCGCAGGCATTCGTAGAAGGCGAAGCGGCCGGCCGGAGTGAGGTAGGCGCGCAGGAACTCGTCGACGCCCGCCGCCGTCCAACCGCGGTCGCCGCCGGGGACGAGCTTGCGGACGATCGGCTCGATGATGCGGCGGGGCGTCGGCTGCAGGTAGCCGAGGCGGGGGAGCGGAACCTGCAGCAGCCACTTCCAGGGCCGCTCCTTGAGCCACGCCAGGGCCGGGGCGAGGAGGACGAGCTTGTCGACCCGTTCGGCGTGGGCGATGCCGAGCTCGATCGCGACGCGGCCGCCCATGCTGTTGCCCGCGAAGGTCGCCCGCTCGAGGCCGAGCTCGTCGAGAAGCTCGACGACCGTGGCGGCGAACCACGGGGCGTCGTAGGGAGCGTTGTGGGGCTTGCCGGAGTCGCCGAAACCGGGGAAATCGATCGCGATCACGCGGTTGCCCTCAGGGGCCAGGGCGGCGATCGTCGGCATGAACGACGCCTTCGTGCCGCCGAGCCCATGCAGGCAGATGAACGGCGGGCCCTCCCCGGCTTCGCAGAAGGCGATCTCGTGTCCGCCCGCCTCGACGCGGCCGAACCGCAACCGCCCGGGCTCGCCGGAACCGGTCGTCGAAGCGAGAAAGCCGATCCCGAGGTGGAGGTTCTCGCGCACCTTGAGGCGACCGCGGCGGAAGGCATGCATCCCGCCGGCGACGTCCTCGGCGATCGAATCCCAGGTGGCCGTCGACGCGCTCAGACAGGCGTCGGGAGTGCCGGATGGAGGCTCGAGGTGCACGGCCGGCATCTCGATGACCGCGTCGCAATCGAGGCCGTCGGTGACCTCCAGGCGGATCCGCGCCGAGCCGCCCGGGACGTCGATGTCGTCCGGCTCGAATCGGGCGACGAGCGTCTTCGAGGGCGTCGATTGCGGTCGCCGAAGGTTCGGCTGTGGCGGTACCCATCCCCTCCAAAATACCCCTCCGCGGGGGCGTTCAAGTCTGTGGGGCGCTCAGCGGGCGGCTCGCGACGACCGTCCACGGCTCGATCCGCGACCCCGCAACGAGGCCGGCGGCGACGTACGGATCGGCCTCCCGAAAGGCCTCGGCCTCCGCGGTCGCGTCGGGGTCGCCCTCGAACACGAACAGAGCGCCGGTCGGGGGGTCGCCGGTCGCGCCGGCGATCGCGAGCCCGCGTTCGCGGCAGAAGCGATCGACCAGTGCCAGGTGATCGTCGCGGTAGGGCTTGCGCCGCTCGAGGATGCCCTCGACGTATTCGTAGAGAGTAGGTCAGAGTCCCGGGCGGCGGACATGCGAGACCCGATTGTCCCCGATCTGCCCGTCGGGGCCGTCAGCTCCGGATGTCCGGATTGACGCCACAGACGTCGATCCGGCCCGCCGCGCGGCCGATCCACGGCCGCGGCAGCGTCATCGGCGGGGAGCAGCACCGCCACCGGTCGCCCTCCGTCAGATTCGCCCACGGGCACCGAGGCGACGTCGGCGTAACGCCCGATCGAGAGCGTCGCGCCCGGCTCGCCGGTGTCGCCTGGGAGGCGCACGGCATTGAACCCGCCCGCGAGCGGGAAGGTCGCAGTAGCCGTCGGCCCGGGCGCGTAGATTCGGCAGCCCGTCGGGACGGCCTGAGTTGGCAGCGGGACGACCTTGGTTCAGGGCCGGACGATGGCGAGGTCGGTTCCGAGCCGAACGTCCTCCGGCTGGGCGAGCAGCTCCGCCAGGGTGAACCCGGTCGAGCCGACATCGTCCTTGAACCGCGCCAGCGCCGCGGGCGGCGAGGGGACCTGCGAGAGGCCGGGAGCCGCCGCCGGCTCAGCGAGATCGGAGAGCCTCCTGCTGCCCGCCAGGGATTCGGAATCGACGCCGAACCGCGGCGAGCTCGGCGCGGACCGAGGCGGCGTCCGAGTCGAACCACGGGCCGAGTGGAACATCAGACCCGATGTTCGCGGGCGAGGGAGAACGCGAAGACGGTCGAGCAGCCAAGGCCGACAGCGCAGCCGGGATCTCTCGGTCCTCGCGTCAAGCTCCGGCAACGATCAGGAAGATCATGATCGCCCCGAAGAACAGGTAGCGCGGCGTGGCGGCGTCCCTGCCCTCGCCTGCCGACAGGGCGATCCCGACCCAGAACGCGAGGATCGTCGCCACGTAGGCCCACGCCCAGGGCCCGGTCGGCCCACGCCGGAGCCGGAACCGAGCAGCGACGATGGCTGCAAGCGCAGACGACGTCGAAGGCGACCCGAGGCCGAGCGAGACAGGTGCTCGCCGATCCACTGAGAGCCGACCGGCACCCCGAGCGCCGGCCTGGATGGCCGCGCCGGCGGCCTTGAGGACGAACAACGGAGTGCCGAGGATGTTCGAGCTATCCGTGATGCGCCTGGTCGAACTGCCGGGCCCAAACCCACCAGGCCACGAAGAGGGTGAGCGGCACGAGGGCGATCCAGACCTCGCGGCGCCGGCTCCGGTCGACCAGCAGATAGACGAGCACCCCGATCGCGAGATCGTCCCGAACGTGTGCGAGAGCCGGCGAGGATGAGGCAGCACATGGCCGCCAGATCGGTGCGGAACCGTTCAGCTCGACGAGGGCGAACGCCGCAAGGCCGAGCGCGATCGAGAGCGTGAATGGGATGCCCAGCGGCGACATCGTCATCTCCTGGCGCCGAGCCGAAGAAGAGCAGGATGATCGCCGGGAACACCGCCACGACGGCACCCTTCCGGCGCCGAGCAGCACGAACGTCAGCACGGCGCCTGCCTGCAGGAGGCGACGCCGAGCGAACCGGAATGGCAGGTAGCTCGTTCCGAAGAGCCTGCGGAAGGCCTTCGTAGATCACCGAGTGGTCGCGATCAGGTGGCTGCCGTGGGGGCGCAGGAGATCGCGTAATCCGAAATCGTCGGACGCGGTGAGCCAGTCGATCTCGTCGCTCCAGAACGTCAGGTGGCGTCCCGAGCAGCAGGATCGTCAGCGCCGAGAGCGCCATGGCGGCCACCAGGGCCATGCAGCGCGAGGCGCTCGCCCCGCTCGGTGTCAACCCGTGGCATCGCCGGAACGCTAGCGTCACCTCCTCATGAATCAGCAGAAGGGATGGATGCGCCACATCGGCGACGGCGAAGCAGAGGGTCCGCCCTCGCTGCTCGGCGCGGTGGGCGGCTGGCTCGGCATCGCCGAATCGACCCTTCCGTTCATCGCGTTCACGATCGTCTGGACCGCCACCGGACGCGATGTCCTGATCGGCGGGATCGTCGCGGTCACGATCAGTGCGGTGCTGGCCATCGCGCGACTGGTCCGGGGCCAGACGACGCAGTTCGCGCTCTCCGGGGTGATCGGCGTCGCCTTCGGTGCCTTCGTCGCGACTCGGACCGGCAAGGCTGAGGACTTCTTCCTCCCCGGAATCCTGATCAACATCGGCTCCTGCGTCGTCTATCTGATCTCGATCGCCGTCCGCCGCCCGCTGCTGGGGTTGATCATCTCGACGTTCACCGGCGAGGGGCGCCAGTGGTACCAGGACCCGAAGCGCCGTCATGCCTACACGAAGGCGAGCTGGATCTGGGTCGGACTGTTCGCGTTCCGGCTCTCGATCCAACTCCCGCTCTACCTGTCGGGCCTGGTCGGCCCGCTCGCGGTGGCGAGGGTCGTCACCGGCATTCCCGCATTCGCCCTCGCCGTCTGGCTGTCCTACCTGCTGCTGCGCACGACGATCGAGGAACTGAGGCCCAATCCCGGGACCGCCGACCCTTGAGCGCGCGGGCGTGGACGTCCTTCGCGGTCGTCTCGTTCCTCTGGGGGATCCCCTACCTGTTCATCAGCATCGCCGTCGACGACGGTGTCAATCCGGGCTTTCTGGCCTGGTCACGGGTCGTGCTCGGGGCGCTCGTGCTGATCCCGATCGCGAGCCACGCCGGATTGCTCGGCTCGCTGCGCGGGCGACTCGGCTGGCTCGGTGCCTACGCGATCGCGGAGATCGCCATCCCCTTCCCGCTGATCGCCTTCGGCGAGAAGCACGTCAGTTCGTCGGTCGCCGCCATCCTGATCGCGGCGACCCCGCTGATCGTCGCCGTCCTCGCGATCGGATTCGACCCGAGCGAGCGGGTGCGGGGGCGCCGCCTCGCGGGGCTGTGGATCGGCTTCGCCGGGGTCGTCGCCCTGGTCGGGGTGGACATCGCCGGCAACCGCGACGAGGTCATCGGGGCCGTCGCGATCCTGTTCGCGGCCGTTGGCTACGCGGCCGGGCCGATGATGCTCAGGCGCAAGCTCGCAGACATCGATCCACGAGCGATCATGGCCGGGGCCCTGACGATCGCCGCCGTCGCCCTGACCCCGCTCGCGGCCATCGGTCTGCCGGATGGCGGGCTGCCCGGCTCCGCGATCGCCTCGATCGCGGTGCTCGGCCTCTTCTGCACCGCCGCCGCCTTCGTCCTCTTCGGGGCGCTTGTCGTCGAGGTCGGAGCCGGGCGGGCGCTGGTGATCACATACGTCGCGCCGGTCGTCGCCCTGCTGGCCGGGATCGTCGCCCTCGGCGAGACGGTCGGGCTCGGCACGCTCCTGGGGCTGCCGCTGATCATCGCCGGCTCCTGGCTGGCGACCGGTCCTAGCCGCGTACGGAAACCCGTCGCCGCAACGTCTTGACGAGCAGGTCGGCGTCGGCCGCCGAGATCGTTCGCAGCTGACCCTGGAAGGCCAGCGTCCAATGCTCGGCCGGCCACTTCGCCAGGTGCTCCATCTTCCCGAGCAGTGATTCGGCAGGGACGAAATCCTCCTCGGCGAGGACGAGGACCGGTTCCGCCTGCACTCGCCACGGGTAGTCCTCGTGGACCTTCTTCTTGCCCTGCGGCCAGATCGGCTCCCGATCCTCGAACATCGGTGAGAGCACTCTGGCGACGCCTCCGAATGCCTTGATGCCGGTCACGTAGAAGATCACCTGGTCATCGGGCATGAACTGCTCCGCCTGCCGGATTCGCCGCTCCTTGAGACCGATCACGTCGAAGTTTCGCTCGACGTTGATGCGGAAATTCTCGAGCGAGCCGGTCAGGATCCAGGTCTTCGGGGCGTCGGCATCCATGGGGCGATCATAGGCCGCCGACGGGTACGGGATTGCCGATCGCATTGACAACCGGTCACCCCACTCAAGCGGGGGCCTAGAATTGCCGACACCGGATTCAGAGGAACTACGAGGAGAGCCCCCTTGCACGTCACCGCCAAGCCCATCCTTCCTGCGCGTATCGCGCTGATGATCGTCGCCGCAGCCCTGCTGACGATCGGCCTCGTCGCATCCACTGCGGCCGACGCCAAGACCAAGGAGGGCCCGAAGGGCGGCGCGTTCTACAAGCCGCCGAAGAACGTGCCCAAGGGCCACGGGAAGGTCATCTGGCAGCGCGACGCGACCAAGCTCGCGCCGATCGCGGGGGCGAAGGTCAACAAGACCATCCTCTACACCTCCAAGAGTCCTCAGGGCAAGCCGATCGCCGTCTCCGGCTCGGTCAGCATCCCGAAGGGCAAGGCCCCCAAGCATGGCTGGCCGGTCATCTCCTACGCCCACGGCACGACCGGCGCCGCCGACTCGTGCGCGCCGACGCGAGTCCGGCCGACCAGTCCGGTCGCTCCCTACGTGGCCTACGTGCACCCACAGCTCGAGGACTGGATCGCCGCCGGCTACGCCGTCGTCGAGACCGACTACCAGGGCCTCGGTACCCCAGGACCGCACCCCTATCTCGTCGGTAAGTCGGAGGGGCGCAGCGTCGTCGACATCGTCTCGGCAGCTCGTCAGCTGAAGCCCAGCATCGGCAAGAAGTTCCTGATCGCCGGCCACTCGCAGGGCGGCCAGTCGTCGCTGTTCGCGGCCGGCCTCGCCGGCTCCTGGGCGCCGAAGCTGAAGCTGCGGGGAACCGTCGCCTACGCCCCGGCATCCCACATCTACGAGCAGGCGAAGATCCTGCCGGCGCTGACCACCCCGAGCGGCCTCTCAGCACTGGCGGCGCTGATCTTCGAGGGGGCCTCCACCACCTCGTCGAGCATCGACGTCGACCAGCTCCTGAACCCGCCCGCCGTGGCGCTCTACCCGCAGGTCGACGAGACCTGCCTCGCACAGCTGTCGGAGCCCGACAGCTTCGGCGGGCTGGCACCGTCCACCCTGCTCAAGGATCCGATCGACTCCACCCCTGATTTCGCGGACGTCCTCAAGAAGATGAACCCGGCGCTGCAGATCAAGCCGCCGATCCTGCTCGCCCAGGGCACCGCCGACACGACGGTGTTCCCGAACTTCACCGACGCACTCGACTCGGAGCTGAACGGCAAGGGCGACAACGTCGACTACAAGACCTACCCCGGCATCACCCACGGCGGGATCGTCGCGGCGGCCGAGGACGACGCAATGGACTTCTTCCAGCAGCGGCTGCCCAGCGGCCCCTAGGAGCTCCGGGCCCGGCGGCACCCCGCCGGGCCGCTGCCGAGAACGGCTAGCCGTTCTCGTTGAGGAAGTCGCGGATCCGGACCGCGCCCTTCGAGGCGGAGTCGTAAAGCGACTGGACGTGCCCTGCGTTCCTCCAGACGAACAACTCCGAGTTGGGGAACTCGGCTGCGGTCGCCCTCCCCTCGGCCGGGGAGGTGACGTTGTCGAGCTCGCCGGAGATGACGAGCACGGGCACGTCGGGCGCCGCTGCGTCGGCGGCGGCACGGAGGCTCGTAGTTGGCGCCGGGACGTGGAGCTCCGAGGCACTCGAGGTAGCCGACGTCGCTGGTCAGGGCGATCTCGCGAGGGGTGAACGGCTCGAAGGCGTCCTTCGGGTAGTTCCGGATCGCCTGGTCGAGCTCGACCCGGCGCTGTTCCTCGGTTGAGGACTTGTCCCACATCATCGGGTAGTCGTTGCAGCTGATCGTCAACTCCTGGCCGAACGAGTAATGGTCCGCGGGCCCGTAGGCGGCCTTGCCGCGTTTCGTCACCTCGTCGTACGGCCCCTCGTCGCCGTTCAGATAGGCCTCGACGACCCGATCGATCCGCAGGTAGCTGTCAGGCGGTGCGAAGCCCGCCGACCCGAGCCTGTCGAGGAAGGGGCCGACGTCGATCCCCTGACGCCTCAGCTTCGCGACGAAGCGGTCGAGCCGGTCGCCGGCGCTGCCCTTGCAGTCCGCCGAGCGGTCGCAGGCGATCTCGAGTCCGCGAATCCCGGTTCGCCAGACGCTCGGGTACCAGCCGCTCTCGCCCTTGACCGGGTAGGCGCTGTCGAGGACGAGCGCCTTCAGCGTGTCGCCGTGCCGGAACGCGTACGACTGCGCGAGGTACGTCCCGTAAGAATCGCCGTAGACCTCGACCTCGTCGAAGCCGAGCGCTGCGCGAACGTCATTGATGTCATCGGCGATCGCGGCGGTCCGATAGGAGTCGAAGCGCTTGCCGAGCTTGGCCGCACACTCCGAGAGCCCGATCGCGTTCGGAGCCCTGCCGCTCTGCAGGTCGGGGCATTCGATCGGCTGCGAGGATCCGGTGCCGCGCGCGTCGACGAGCAGCAGCTCATGGTGCTCGAGCACGTCGCCGAACGTGTCCACGTAGCCCCGGGCGCTGCCGATCGATCCATACCCGGGACCGCCCTCGATCGCGATCACCGCCCCCCGCGAAGGCGACGAGCGATCGTCTCGTGGCCGAACCGCAAATGCGATCGGGATCTTCCCGAGTGAGGGATCAGCCCGCTCGAAGGGCAGGTCGAGCTTCCCGCACCGGAAGTCGTTGGGGACCCGCGGCTCCTCGCACGGCCCGAGATCGGCGAAGTCGATGCTGTCCGGCGCCACCGGCTCAACGGCCGTCGTCCCCACGGCGGTCCCATCCTGCCCGTCGCCCCCTCCGCAGCCGGCCAGCAGCGCTCCGGCGACCCCGATGGCGAGGAGGCCCGCCGGCACACCCCTCCGGCTACCCCGATCAGCTCGGCGTGAGCGCACCCTCAGCCTCCTCCAGCTGTTCGTAGAGCTCCTGAATGGTCCGCTTGGCCTCCTCGTGGCGCTCGCTCGCTCGAGCGGACCTTCCGGGGCTCGACCAGGCGGAGGGATCGGCGAGCTCGTCCTCGATCTCTCGCAGCAGGGTCTCGGCGGCGGCGATCCGGCGCTCGATCGTCTCGACCTTGCGGATCGCGTTCTTCGATGGCCCACGCTGGCGGCCCCGCCCGGCCGCGCCCGGCTTGGCGGGTGCCGAGGCTGCTGCCTCGGCCTGCCGCTGCTCGCGTTCGCGGGCGTCGCGCTCGTCCCGGGCCCGTTGATAGTCGGCCCACCCGCCGAGGTGATTCTCCAGTCGGCCGCCCTCACAGACGATCGTCCGACTGCCCACCGCCTCGAGCAGCGCCCGGTCGTGAGAGACGAGGACGACCGCCCCCTTGAACTCGAGCAGCGCATCCTCGAGCGCCTCCCGGCTCTCGATGTCGAGGTGGTTGGTCGGCTCGTCGAGGATCAGCACGTTCGCCCCGGAGGCAACAAGTATCGCCAGCGAGAGGCGTCGCTGCTCGCCGCCGCTGATGTCGGCGAGTTGCTTGTCGACCTCGTTGCCCGAGAAGAGGAAGCCACCGAGCAGGTCACGTGCCTTCTGGCCGCTCAGCCCCGTGCCCCGCTGCACCGCATCCAGGACAGAGCCTGCCCCGGCCGCGGTGTCGGCATGCTGGGAGAGGTAGCCGAGCTTGACGTTGTGACCGACTCCGACCTTGCCCTTCGCCGGCTGCCGGCGGCCGGCGAGCGTCTCGATGAGCGTGGTCTTTCCCGCGCCGTTGGGACCGACGATGACGAGGTGTTCGCCACGCTCGACCCGCAGCGTTCCGTCCTCCACCAGCGTCCGCCCCGGCACCTCGATGAGGGCCCCCTCCATCTTCAGGACGAACCGCCCTGCCCGTTCCGGCTCCGGGAACGAGAAGCGGAGCCGGCGCTCGTCGCGGGGGTCGCGGCTCGCCCCGTCCTCCTTGATGCGGTCGATCTGCTTGATCCGCGACTGCGCCTGCTTGGCCTTCGTGGCCTTGTAGCGGAAGCGCTCCACGAAGCGCTCCATGCGGGCGATCTCCGCCTCCTGCCGCTCGATCGCCTTGCCGAGTGCGATCTCCCGGGCGGCCTGCTCGGTTCGCCACGCATGCCAGGGGCCGGAGAAGTAGCGACCGCGACCCGCCTCGAGCTCGAGGACCGCCGTGCCGACGGCCTCCAGGAACCAGCGGTCGTGGGCGACGAGGACGACGGCGGCGTCGAGATCGGTCAGGTACCCCTCGAGCCACTCGAGGGACGGGATGTCGAGGTGATTGGTGGGCTCGTCGAGCAAGAGGAGCTCGGGCTTGGTCGCCAGCGAGCGGGCCAGGGAGGCTCGGGTCAGCTCCCCGCCGGAGAAGGTGCGCAGGGATCGCTCCGATTGGCTCGGATCGAAACCGAGGCCGGCGAGGACGGCGAGGACATCGTCGCGCCAGCGATAGCCGCCGGCGAGGTCCAGCCGCGCCTGGGCGTCGGAGTAGGCGCTCATCGTCTCGGTCGAGTGATCGCCCTCCGACATGGCGCCCTCGAGGCGCTGCAGCTTGCTCTCCAGCGCGATCACGTCGGCGCGACCGGAGAAGACGTAGTCGCCGAGCGACGTCTCCGAGTCGCGGGGCGGCCGCTGATCGTGAAGCGATACGCGCGCGCCCTTCTCGAGGACGACGCCGCCCGAGTCCGGCGTCAGCTCGCCGGCGAGGATCCGGAGCAGCGTCGACTTGCCGGCGCCGTTGCGACCCGAGAGCGTCATCCGGTCACGGCGCTCGAGCTTGAACGACACGTCGTCGAACAGCGGCATGCCGCCGACGTGGATCCCGAGGTTGGATGCGATGGCTACGGCCATGCGCCTGAAGATACGCACCGGCGGCTCACGTGACAGCCTCTCCCGGATGCTGGATGCCCGATTCACGCGAGCTCTGCACGTCGAGACCCTGCGCCGCGGAGCGATGCACGCGAGGTCCGATCCCTCGGTGCTCTTCCAGGCCTCGACGATCGGTGCGCTCCTCGACGGCGCCTACGACGGCGACGTCAGCTTCGCCGAGCTGGCCGAGCACGGAGACCTCGGCCTCGGAACCCTGAACGGCCTCGACGGCGAGATGATCGCTCTCGGCGGGCATTTCTACCGAGCGGACATCGATGGCCGCATCAACGAGATCGACCCTGCCGAGCGGACGCCGTTCGCGGTCGTGGTCCCATTCGCGGAACGCCGGATCGACGCGATCTCGACCCCGGTCACAGCCGCGGAGCTGGGTCCGTACCTGAGCACCCTCGCGGCCGGCGAGGGCGCCGTCGCGATCCGGATCGACGGCCGGTTCGGATCCGTGCGCGCCCGCTCGGTGCCGATGCAGACGCCGCCGTACCGCCCGCTTTCGGAGGTCGTCGCCGACCAGCACGTGTTCGACCTCACCGGCGTCGAGGGGACCATCGTGGGCTTTCGCTTCCCGGACCACAGCGACGGGATCGAGGTCGACGGGTATCACCTGCACTTCATCACGACCGATCGGACCCGCGGTGGGCACGTGCTCGACTTCGAGTGCACCGGAGGCCGCGTGGCCATCGATCCGGCCACCGAGCTTCACGTCGAGCTGCCGCCGGGAGTGGACCTCGAGGGTCACCACCTCGACGCCGAGAGGGCCGAGGCTCTGAGGCGGGTCGAGGGCGACTAGGTCCGCGAGCGCAGGGCGATCAGCTTGTCGCCCGGCTCGAGGACAGCGGCCCGGTCGTCATCGAAATGGAGCAGGTCGTGACCGCGGAGCACCGCCACGACCGGCCCCTCGGCGGCGAGTGCCGAGGCGGGTCCGGCCTCGTCGGCACCAACTTCCACCTGGACGATGTCAAGGCCCTCCCCGACGAACAGCAGATCCTCGAGAACGGCGGCGATCCCGGGCGCGGTCGTCGCCATCCCGAGCATCCGGCCGGCCGTTCCCGACGAGGTCACGACCGAGTCGGCGCCGCTCTGGTGGAGCAGATGCACGTTCTCCTCCTCGCGAACCGACGCGACGATCGTCGCTTCGGGTGCCAGCTCGCGGGCGGTGAGCGTGATCAGCACGGCCGAGTCGTCGCGGTCCACGGCGACGACGATCGAGCGGGCGGATCCGACCTCGGCCTCCTCGAGGACATTCTGCTCCGCCGCGTCTCCGGCGACCGCGGTGAAGCCGGCGGCATTCGCCGCCGCCCGGGCGTCGGACCGCGAATCGATGATGACGATCTTTTCCGCAGTGACCCCCTGACCGCGCAGGGTGGAGATCGCACTTCGTCCCTTGGTTCCGTATCCGCAGACAACCGTGTGGCCCATCAGGCCTCTCCTCCATCTCGCGAGCCGGTATGCGACTCGGGTTCGTTCGGCAAGTATCTCCAACGTCGTGCCGACGAGGAGGATCAGGAACAACACCCTCGCCGGGGTGACGAGCAACGTCGTCGCGAGGCGAGCCCCGTCGGAGACCGGACGGATGTCCCCGTAGCCGGTCGTCGTCACGGTCACGGTCGAGTAGTAGAACGCGTCCAGCACGCTGAGCGAGCCGTCCTCGGGATCGATGAAGCCGTCCCGCTCGATGTAGGTGAGCAGTGCAACCAGCGTGACGAGGGCGAGGGCGAGGGCGAGCCGGCGTCCGATCTTGCCGAGCGGGCCGACCGGATCGTTGGGCAGATCGACGGGCGCGGGCTCCATCGTCCCGTGCACCTGGGCATGAGCACGACTCGTACCACGGCTCATGGCCGCCGCTACAGATCGCTGGTCCACGGCCGATAGGGTATTCGCGATGGGACGGATGAAGCGAGGCTGGAGCCTCACCAAGAAGAGCTGGGGCGTGCTCACAGAGCATCGGGAGCTCGTCCGCTTCCCGCTCTACGGAGGCGTGGCGACGCTTGTCATGGCCGTGATCGTCGTCGGCCCGGGCCTGTACCTGATCGACGACGGCAAGATCGCCCCCGGCGCCCCGCTCGTCGTCCTCGGCCTCTACCTGCTGGCCCTGATCGGCACGTACTACAGCGTCGGCCTCGCCGCCTGCGCCGACATGATCTTTCACGGCAAGGATGCGAAGTTCTCCGACGGGACCGCCGTCGCCCGCTCCCGGTTCGGCAAGATCGCCGGCTGGGCGCTGGTGTCGACCGTGATCGGAACGATCGTCGGACTCCTCCAGGACGAGGGCGGCATCGCCGGCGCCATCTTCGGCCGCGTGCTCCAGTTCGGCTGGCAGCTGATCACCTTCCTCGCCGTCCCGGTGATCGCGATCGAAGGCACCGGGCCGATCGAGACGCTGAAGCGATCCGCGCACCTGTTCAAGGAGCGCTGGGGCGAGCAGATCACGGGCAACATCGCGATCGGTGGCATCGTCTTCCTGATCGGGATGATCCCGGCCGGCATCCTGATCGCCGCCGGGGTGGTCGTGATGGCCTCCAGCGGAGTCGGCGGCGGGGTCCTGATCGGGCTCGGCGTGATCGTCGCCGCGATCGCGCTGCTGATCCAGAGCGCCCTGGCCGGCATCTTCGGAGTCGCCCTCTACCGGTATGCGCTCGAGGGCGAGACGGTCGGCGGATTCACCTCGGCGGAGTTCGAGTCAGCCGTCCGCCGCAAGGGTGGGCCGGGCGATGGCCAGCCCGCCGGCATCTAGGTTCGAACACGCTCTGAGCGCTGGGGTGGCGCGGGCGCGCAGGCGCCTGCACGTTGCATGGCTGCCGTTGCTGCAGGTGACCGGCGCGGCGGCGGTGGCCTGGTTCATCGCCCACAACGTCCTCGGCCATCCCGAGCCGTTCTTCGCGCCGGTCGCGGCGATCCTCGCGCTCAGCGTCAGCATCGGTCAGCGCGGCCGCCGCGCCGTCGAGATGATGATCGGGGTGGTGATCGGGATCCTGATCGCCGACGGCGTGATCGCGGTCCTCGGCAGCGGGATCGCCGAGATGGGGGTCGCGGTCGGCCTCTCGATGACCGCCGCGGTGGCGCTCGGCGGCGGCATGATGCTCGTCAACCAGGCCGGCGCGTCGGCCGCGATCGTCGTCGCACTCGGTGCCTCGGAGGCCGGCAGCGAACGGATCTTCGACGCCGCGATCGGCGGCGTGATCGCCCTGATCGTCAGCCAGGTCCTCTTTCCGCCCAAGCCGCTGGGCATCATCCTGCCCGCCCGTCGAGACGCCCTCAACAGCCTCCGGGACGGGCTCGCCGAGATGGATCAGGGCCTGCGGGAGCCCGACGGACAACACATCGACTGGGCGCTGCGGACGGCGGGACGGATCCACGACAAGCTGGCGAAGCTGCAGGCCGCCCGGCTGCTGGCCGCCGGCATCGCCCGGACCTCTCCGGCGCGTCGTCAGGACATTCCGATCGTCAACCGGTCCTCGGAGGTGGCGGTGGTCGTCGACCTGCTCGCCAACGCGACGCTGACCGTGATCCGGGACACGGTCCGGCTCGTCGACGACGGAGAGGAGCGGCCCGAGTGGCTCCCGGAAGCGATCGGGCAGCTCGCGGAGGGATTGACGAAGCTGACGGAGGACGAATCCTCCGGTCTCGACCCCGGTCCCGGCGCCGACGCGTGTCGGGATGCCGCGTACGCAGCGGCCCGGACGGCGGCGCCGCACGGCGAGGGGAACCACGACTGGCGGATCCGCCGGATCGCCGTCGACATTCGTGCCGTCGCGACGGACATGCTCCGGGTCACCGGCGTGGAGCGGCGGGAGGCCCTGACCTCGATCTCGGCCGCCTGGCGGGGCCTCGCCGCCGGTCCGGCGACCGGCGAGATGTCGCTGGAGACGGCGGGACCGACCCCGGCTGAGTGAGCGTCCCTACTCCTCCCGACGCCAGCTCAGAACCGAGCTGGCCGGTTCGCCGTCGAAGCGGATCGGCTGGGTGCTCAAGGTCAGATCATCACCGTCGAGCGTGTACTCCCGGCGCTTCTGCGTCCCGACCTGATCGGGATGGAGCGCCTGCTCGACGTGGTGGACGACGATCCCGGGCTCGGGAAGGGTGAACCGCCCGGCATAGGCGATGTAGGAGCGATAGGCGGCCGCCTGCAAAGGCTCGCTGCCGGCGTCGAAATCGGCGGACCCGAACTTCGCTCGCCCGTCCCGCTGGATCTGCACGGCCATCCGGCCGCTCGGCAGGTAGATCAGGACCCCGGCGGGTCGCTCGCCCCCGTGCTCGACGGGCTCGCCCGCCCCCGTGGCGCCCGCCCAGCCGACGAGTCGCCAGCGGCCGAGCAGCGGCACGGCATCGGCGGGAGGCACCGCCACCCTCGACCCTCAGCTCTTGCCCGGCTGCGGGAACTGCGTCGAGACGAACTTGTCCCAGAGGCGATCCGGCATCAGGTGGGACTGGTTGATGAGCAGGGTGGCCGACGGGGTGACTCGGTAGCGGGTCCGCGGGCGACTCGCCGTGATCGCCTTCTCGATCACCTTGGCGACGGCGTCCGGTTCGCCGCCGAGCAGCTTCATCGGACCCTTCTCGTAGGCGTCCTTCGTCGCCTGGCCGACGTGCCGGTTGAAGTCGCCGTAGACGTCGTCGGCGGCGGCGGCGTCGTCCAGGGAGGCGACCGCCGCCTTGTCGAAGTCCGTGCGAATCGCTCCCGGCTGGATCACGACGACGTCGATCCCGAAAGCCTCGACCTCGAAGCGAAGGGCATCGGAGATCGCCTCCACCGCGTACTTGGTGGAGTGGTAGATCCCGCCGCCCGGGAAGGTGAAGTTCGCGCCCATCGAGCTGATGTTCACGATCCGGCCGGCCCCGGCCTTGCGCATCCCCGGGAGGACCAGCTGGGTCATCCGGATCAGGCCGAAGACGTTCGTCTCGAACTGCCTGCGGACGGCGTCCATGTCGACGGTCTCGATCGCTCCCGACTGCGAGTAGCCGGCGTTGTTGATCAGCGCCCCGACAGCTCCCGCCTCCGCCTCGACGCGATCGACGGCGGCCTTCATCGAGGCCTCGTCGGTGACGTCGAGGGCCATCGTCGTACAGCCCCTGGCCTCGAGGTCGGAGAGCGTCTCCTGTTGCCTGGCCGTCGCGTAGACCCGGTGGCCGGCGGCGGCGAGGCGCTCGGCCGTCGCCCGGCCGATGCCGGTCGAGCATCCCGTGATCAGGACTGATGATTCTGCTGGCATTCCGTGGGCCTTTCGTTGATCTACGGGGCGCATTCGCCGCCGCCGAGTCTGTGTACTGAGGATCCCAGACCGAAGCAGGCGAGGTCAGCTCAGGTCAGCCGCCGAGCGCGCCGGGATCGGCCGGCACGTCGACCGCGTACTCCTCCAGTGCCTCGATCGCGACGATCTCCAGCGCCCGCTCGTGCGTCGATGCGAGCACGACGAGCGCAGCCGCCCCATCCTCGTGGGCGCGCAACCAGTTCGCCGCGGTCACGCACCAGCGATCGCCGGGCGTCAGTCCGGGGAAGCCGAACTCCGGGACCGGCGACTTCAGGTCGTTGCCGATCGAGGTCTGGTGGTCGAGGAACTCGGCCGTGACGACCGCGCAGATCGTGTGGCTGCCGACGTCCTGGGGTCCGGTCAGACAGCACCCGTCGCGGAAGAATCCGGTCATCGGGTCCGTACCGCACGGCTCGAGCTCGCTTCCCAATACGTTGCGCTCGCTCACGCCACGATTATTGCCGCTCCGGCCCGAGCGGTGTCAGCAGCCCCGGCTAGTCCTTGATCGTCACGGGCGTGCCGAGCGGGACGCCGTCGATCAGCGCGTGCAGGTCGGCCTCGTCGCTGTGGAGGCATCCCGTCGAGTTCGCCTCGCCGAGCGGCAGGGAGGTGCCGTGGATCGCGATCCGGTCGCCGCCCGTCCAGCCCGGGGGCAGGTTCGGCTGAGTCGCGCTGATCGCGATCGCGCAGCACCCGTACGTGGGGTTGAGACCGCCGACGATCTCGTCGGTGATCGAGAAGTGCCCGGTCGGGGTCGGGGTGGCGGGGGCGCCGATCCCGATCTGCCACTTCCGCTCGAGGTCGCCGCCCCGGTAGAGCCTGCCGGTCATCGAGGAGAGGTCGAGGACGATCGACTGGCCGACGGAGTCGATCTTGATCCCGTCCGAGTCGAGCTTGACCCAGCCGAGCTTGCCATTCGGGAGTTCGGCCGTCGGAACGCCGGCCCAGTTACCGCGGCGCTCGGCGACCGAGAGGACGGTCGGGGAATCGAACTCGGTGGTATCGGTGAGGGTGGCGACGACCTTGCCCTGCGGTGCGTCCCGCATGCTCACCTCGGCGCCGTCGCGGATCGTGAGGATCGGCGTGCCGCTGCTGGGCAATGCGACCCCGAGGTGCGGGCGCGGCTGACGGGCGGGTGCCGGACGGACGGCCGCTGCCCCGAGCAGTGGCTTGGCATCCGGGGGGCCGGCGGCCTGAGCGAGATCGACGCCTCCGGCGCGGCCGTCGGTGACCCCCAGCGCGATCAGGAGCAACGCGATTCCCGCCAGGAAGGCGACGATCGTCAGCAACAACTCCGGACTACGGCGTGAACCACCCATCCCTAGGGGATTCGGAGGACCGGACGGGAGTTGTTAGCCCCGAGCGCCGATCTGGACGGGAATCGTCCGGGGCCGATGTCATCAAACGGCACCGACCGGGCCGCGGTGACGAAGGCCGTCCTCGACACGAAGGGCGGCGGTGGAATCCTCAACCCCTACGACATCGGGCAACACGGTGACCCGTCGGTCGGCCCCGTGACGATCCTGAAGGCCGGCAAGACGTTCGAAGTCGACACCGCGGTCACGCCCGACGACCTGCTCGTCAAGTCCGCGCGAGGCTGAACTTTCGGGGCTTCCGCATCCGCGGTCGGCATGGGAGCGCGCGTTTTCGGGCGCGGATGCGTATCGTTTCAACCCGTCGGTTCAATCGGATCGACTTCAACAGGGCTTGTTTTTGATGAGTGGGTGCCGAGTGCGTTGCTCCTCGATAGACCGGCACCAATCCCTTAGGAGGGAACTCATATGGCTGAAGGAACCGTTAAGTGGTTCAACGACGACAAGGGCTACGGCTTCATCGAGGTCGCGGGCGGTGGCAAGGACGCGTTCGTCCACGTCAACGGTCTCGCACCCGGAACCCGCATCGCTGAAGGCGACAAGGTCACGTTCGACCTCGAGGAGGGCCAGAAGGGCCCCCAGGCTGCGAACGTCACGATCGCCGGCTGAACAACTTTTCAGCTCTACGCTTCGGAGGCCGGACCGCGCAAGCGGGCCGGCCTTCGTCGTTCCGGGGGCGCTTCCCCCGCCGCGGTGGCGCTCCGGTCAGCCCAGCTCGGCCCCGCGCCAGCTGGCCAGCGAGGCGAGTGCCCGCTCGACCGCGCGCGGTGCTCTGCGGCCCGGCTCGTGGTGGACCGCGAGGACGCGGAGCACCGGGGCCTCCCCCTCTCTGTCCACCCTCACGTCGGCGCGGGCGACGAGCCGCTCACCGTGGAGGACGGGCAGCACGTAGTACCCCCAGCGGCGCTTGCCGGCCGGGACGTAGATCTCGAGCCGGTGGTCGAAGCCGAACAGCTCAGCGGCCCGCGCCCGGTCGCAGAGCAGGTTGTCGAACGGCGAGAGCGCGACCGTCCTCCTGCCCGTCTCGAGAGTCGTCACGCCCTCGAGGTCGGCGGGCCGAGCCCACCAGTCGCCCCGCAGGCCCGAGACCGCGACGCGCGTCAACTCGCCGGAGCGTTCCAGCTCACCGATATGCCCTTCGCCAGGGCCTCCCATCCCGGGATAGCGCCGCCGGGTGAAGTGGGCAGCGATATGCGGAGCGCGGGCCACGCCCAGCATCCCGACCGAGCGCAGGATCGCCCGGCGGACGATCTCCTCCTCGGTGAGGGGTTCGGCGTCGATGCTCGCCAGCGCCCCGTCGGGGACGCAGCGGTCGATGACGTCCCAGCGCCGCTCGATCCCGATCCGGTCGGCGATCCCGATCCGGCCCATCATCCAGAGCCGGTCGAGCATCCGCGCGATGTTCTGCCGGGAGGAGACTTCGTCGGTCCAGTGGCCGTGCTCCCAATCGACGTCCGCGCGATCCTCCAGTTCACGAGCGCGCAGCGGACCGGCCGCGCGCAGCGCCTCGACGGTGTGGTCGGCGAACGCGGCGTTGCCCTCCATCCATTCCCTGACGACCGCCCGCGCCGGGGAGAGCCGATCCAGGTACGTGCGCATCGCCCAGCGATGGAGCGGCAGGTCGTCGATGTGGCAGATGCTCGCCTCGTGGCACCAGTAGTCGAACAGGCGCCGGTCACGATAGGCGGCACGCGCCAGCGCCCGCTCGTGGGATTCGTGCGTGCCCCCGACCATGCGGGCCCGCAGGACCAACAGCGGCGAGCGGGCGACGACGCCGACGGGGTCGAGCTGCAGGCAGCCGAGCCGGGCGACGACGTCATCGACCGTGGACCCTCCGGCCGGGGGGAGCGCAAGGCCCTGCGCGTGCAGCGCCATCCGGCGTGCCTGCTCGGTTGAAAGCGCGGGAATCACGTGGCGGTTACAAATAGCCGATGAGCGCAGACGAACGCGACCCCGCCGAGACCGCCTACGAGACGATGCTCTACGCGACCGACGGGCCGATCGCGACGATCACGCTGAACCGGCCCGAGCGCGCTCAACACGATCGTCCCGCCGATGCCCGACGAGGTCGAGGCGGCGGTCGCGGCGGGCACGCGGGACCAGGCGGTGCAAGGTCATCGTCCTGCGCGGCGCGGGCCGCTCGTTCTGCGCCGGCTACGACTTCGGCGGCGGCTTCCATCACTGGGACGACCAGATCACGACCGACGGCGAGTGGGACCCGGGCAAGGACTTCGTCATCGCCATGGCCGCCGACGACCGGCCCGACCCAGAAGTTCATGGCGTCTGGCGCACGCCCAAGCCGGTCATCGCGCAGGTGCACGGCTGGTGCGTCGGCGGCGGGAGCGACTTCGCGCTGTGCGCCGACCTCGTGATCGTGTGCGAGGACGCCGTGATCGGCACGCCGTACGCCGCATGTGGGGCGCGTACCTTCGCGGCATGTGGATCTACCGGCTCGGGCTGACGAAGGCGAAGGAGCACGCGCTCACCGGCCGGCCGTTTCCGGGCCAGGAGGCGGCCGACGTCGGGCTCGATCAACGAGGCGGTGCCGTTCGCGGAGCTGGAGGTCGGCGTGCGCGCGCGGGCGCTGGAGCTCGCGTCGATGCCGTCCGTCGCAGATGGCGGCGATGAAGCTCATCGTCAACCACGCCTACGAGAGCAGGGGATCAACGCGGTGCAGACGCTCGGCCCGATCCTCGACGGCCTCATGCGCAACACGCCCGAGGCGAAGGAGTTGATCGAGCTGGCGGAGCGCGAGGGGATGCCGCGCCGCGATCGCCGAGCGCGACGAGGCGTTCGGGGACTACTCGCAGGCGCCCGCGGGCGACCGCAAGCCGAACCCGGCGAACGTGATCGAGCCGTAGCGACGACTACTCGGT
>CAWCSE010000003.1:0-372531 GCA_963798165.1 uncultured Solirubrobacterales bacterium
CATAATATCATATTTCATTCCAAGTAAACTACATAGTATTCAAATTATATACTTCAAGGAATTGTTAAATCTTAATGAAACAACTCATCATACATTGCGAAATGACTAAATTTATACCGATTTTTTTTTGTGAGACGTAATAAATGCCCAGTGATTAATTTAAAGATAATACAAAAATGTTTTCCATTTCTTTTCAACTTTCCAAACTATCTTTTATTTTAAAATTAAATTATGATCTTTAGTGTAATTAATTTTCGGGAGTACAAAATGAAAAAATAATTTTAAAAATGATAATTCCGGCTTCTTTTCAATTCGTGTTGATCGAATTTAAAAATAGAAAAGAAGAACTGAAAGCTCTTGGTATAGAAATATTTCCGTGGTATTTACGGAGGTGATACATCCGTTGTTGACGGAATTGCAGCAAGTAATATTGTGATTTCTTACCCGGTTTTTAAAAAAATCTTTGGATCACCTGTTATTAAAGGTCGCAAGTCTGTTTTTTGTTTCGTCAAACATTTTTGCACCATCTGGAAAGATCCACAGGTTAACATCCAGGAAACTATTGCCGAAGGAAACCGTGTTGTAATATTGTGGAGGTTTAAAGCTCGTAATGTTTGCATGGTTTTAGGGCAACCCACCCACAAATGAAGTTCATAGCTGGGGCGGCATAACTCTTTTCCGCTTTAATACCCGGAATCAAATTACACAGGAAATTGGTGAAGAAAGTACACCCGGACCAATTGCACGATTAAACGTAAAAAATAATTAGCTTGCATCACATATTTTAGTATCTTAACAACCTCTATCCGGAATCAAAGAATCCCGGTATCTGGAATCTGGTATTCCCAAATCGTAAATCTTAATCATTGCTAAATAAACTGCTCTTCTGTTTACTGGTTTAGATTCTTCGGAATATCGCCCATACAAATTATTCCATCTTAAATTAATGATATAAAAAGTTTTCGCGAGGCTCTCAGTTGTATTTCGGATCATCATTCTATGTTTCTCTTCGCCTTATTGTTCTCCTCAATCATTTGCTCAGGATAAAACGCCTGATCAGGATATGTTCCTCTTTCAATGAAGACAATATTTTTCCTTATATGCAGGAGAAATATGAGAAGGCTTCGAAGTAGGCTTCATTCGGGTTCGGACAATTCATCGACTCTGTCGTCACGCTCCCATTGCGCGATGGTAGTCCTGGCCATCGCGAATGCATCGATCAGCGAGTCGGTCTTGTTCAAGGCATCGACCAGGAATGCCTTGCCGAAATAGGTGATATCCGAATCAGCACCGCAGCCGAACGAAGTTCGATCGGTGCGAGCCGAGGTCAACACCAGCGTCGAATCGTCGCGCAGCGCATCAATGAATCCACCCGAATAGCAGGCGGATATGACCAGCACTTTCCACCGAATTACCGGCTCCGTACGCAGCGCTTCATTCAGGTCTGCGGGGCCGATTGGATCGAGCGGCAACTCGCCGAGATCGACCAGCAGCTCATGATCGGCGAGCCATGGCTGGTTGCGAACAGGAGCAGAATGTCCTCATCCGGGATTCATTCGCGTCGGCGATCCCGTCAAGTGTTGCCGTTAGATTCGTCAGGGTAGCCAGTGGCCGCGTCGTGACGGTCGCAGGGCTGTTTTCCAGCACAACGATGTGGCCGGCGGCAGCAAACGCTGCGCAAATAATTTCTCGGCATATTCCGCTTCGTTGCGAAACACATTCTCGCTGCCGTCGCCAGCGAATGCGACGACGTAAAGATTGGATCGATCGGGAACGCGCGGTCGCAAGTTGTCCAGTACGGCACTCACAAGACGCGATTGATCGAACAGGACTTGCTCGCTGGTGAATCCTTGGGTATCATTGTCGGCGTCGCTCAGCGGCTTGTCGTCATCTGTTGCAATGACGTCTGCGTCGATGCTTTTCGGATGCCGCGTGCATCAACATGGCACTGGATGGCAGCCACCACCAAACCATCGCTGACATGACGAAGCCGAGCGCACCGGCCATCACCGCGCGCCAGAATTGCGTCGGCATCAGCGCACGCGCAAGCGCGATCAAAACAAGCAGCCACCACAGCCAACGAAGGAATTCCAGCAGCAGGGCCGACCAGAAATGATCGCCTCGTATCAGCGAGGTCAGAGATACTTGCCATTGGCCAGTGGACGGCGCCGGCAACAAGCTATTGTGGCGACAAGCAGGATGTTCGCAATGCCCCACACGATTGTGGGACGTCGCGCCAGCCATGCGAGCAGCCATGCCGCTGCGAGGGTGAGCATGCGTGTCGGCGAGTACCACGATGACGCCGCTGGTCTGGAACGACCATGGCGGTTCGGTATCCAGCGCTGCAAGGACAAGGCGGCGAACAGATAGATCGTCACGACCGCAAAAAACAAGCCGGGTCCGATTGCAGCCGAGGTTTCCACGCGGCTTTCGCAGCAGCAAGGCGCGCAGCGCCGTCGAGCGCGCTTGAGACGATGGAATTCATATGCTCAGTTGCGGTCAGACAGTAATGGCGTCGAAGTCCGATGCGCAACGATGCAACTGTCGACCGGGCAGGTCGATGGCGGCCGGGCGACCAACCAGGTGCTGAAGCCGGCGGCCCTTGCTGCGTCGAGTTCGGCGACGATATCCGACAGGAACAACAGATGCGCCGGTGATTCGCCGATCTCGTCGGCGATACGCCGGTACGACTGTTCGTTGCGCTTGGCACCGGTCTCTGTGTCGAACCAACCGGCGAATAAAGCGCTGAGATCGCCTGCGTCGCTATGTTTGAAAAACAGCTTCTGGGCCGGAACCGAACCCGATGAATAAACGTATAGACGGATACCAGCGGCTCGCCACGCACGCAGTTTTTCCGCCACTTCGGGATAAACATGAGCGCGGAAGACGCCAGCCTCGTAGCCCTCTGCCCAGATCATTCCCTGCAGCGCCTTGAGTGCGGTTGATTTGCGATCGGCGTCGATCCAGCCAAGCAGCAAATCGATGATCTCTTGCCGCGATGCAGAAATCATGCCCGCTTCCTTGGCTGCATCGTGCAGCCAATGTTGTACCTCGGGCTTGTCGCCGTGGGTCTCGACGAAAGCCGGCAATTTCTTGCGCGCATAGGGAAACAGCACATCCTTGACGAAGTCGATCGAACTCGTGGTTCCTTCGATGTCGGTGACGATTGCGCGCACTTCGCCCATGGTGTTCAAGCGGTCTCGGACTGACGCAGCGGCTGCATGCGCGGGAAGCGATCGGCGATATCGCTGCCGGTGAAGTTCGCAACCCATCCTTCGACATTGGTGAACAGGCGGATGGCGACGAAATACGGCGCCTCGCTCATGTCGAACCAATGGGTCGTATTGTCGGGCACACCGATCAAGTCACCTTGCTCGCACAAGACCTCATACACGCGATCGCCGATGTGCAAGGTGAACTGGCCGGCACCGGCGACGAAAAAGCGCACTTCGTCCTCGCTGTGGCTATGTTCGCTCAGGAATTTCTTGCGCAGGGTAGCGCGGTCCGGGTGATCGGGATTCAGGCTGATCACATCGAGGGCCTTGTAGCCGCCATCTTGTTGCAGGCGTTCGATATCGCTTCGATACGCCGCAATTACCGCATCCTCTGATGCGCCGGGTTCAATTGGCTGCGCGGCTTGCCATCGTTCGAAACGTACGCCGACAGCGTTCAGTTCGCGCGCAATGTCGGCGTGCGCGTTGTGGGTCGCAAGCGGTGCTTCGTGGTCTTTTTCGTCGTAAATGCGCAGACGGCTCATCGGGACAGGCTCCTCAATTCGAGCTCGCAGCCAAGCAGAAATTCGAACGCTTCGAGATGGCGTTTGGCTTGGGCCATATCAATGCCCCATGCGTAGATGCCGTGCCCGTCGATCAGATAGCCATGCAGCGGTTTGCCGGCATCGAGCCAGGCATCGATCTGATCGACCAGGACCGACATGTCCTGGGTATTTGGAAACACCGGAATTTCCAGCACGCTTTCGTGCGTGGTGTGACCGGAAATCGCTTTCTGCAATTCCCAGCCTTGCAACCGGATCATGCCGGCGTCGGCGAAATAGCGCGACGCGACGGTTTGTGTGCGCGAATGGGTGTGCAGCACGGCGCCGATCGCAGACATGCGCCGATAGATCTGCACATGCAATGCGGTCTCCGCCGACGGCCGCGGCGTTGGTCGCGACCGGCTGGCCATCGAGATCGACGACCATGACATCGTCGTCGCCAAGATTTCCCTTGTCGCGACCGGAAATCGTGACGGCTGCATGAGCGGCATCGAGGCGCATCGAAAAATTGCTGCTGGTTGCGGGTGTCCAGCCACGCGCGGCGAGTTCGCGGCCCGTCGCGACGATCTGGCGTGCGCAATCGGCCAGCTCCGACTTGGTGAACGTTGGCCTGGCGAAGGTCGATCTTGCCGGCCTGCTGTCGCCGAAGGTTGCCTTGACCGACAGTGGGCTGGGGTTGTCTGGTGCGTTGATAGCGGACTCCGAAGCGTGCTTGTTTACGGTAAAAAGACTATACGCGAGGGCTGTTGCCGATGTCCCGGAATTTGGGACGAAAACATCTGCGTTCTTGACTCAAGTCAGCCAGAGTTTCGGTATCGGCGTTATATTGTGCGTTGTCCAGACTGTGTCTTTTCCCTTGATCGAGGAGTGTTGCATGTCACATCCAGCCAATCTTGAAGCTCGGCGTCGGTTTCTGAAACTTGCCGTCATCGGCACGATTGCCGCACCTGCTGCCGGAATCCTGTTATCGCGAGCTCGCGCGGGCGCAGGATCTACCACATCTTGAGGAGTCCGATGCGACCGCGAGCGCGCTCGGCTACAAGCACGATGCGAGTTTGGTCGACAAGGTTAAATATCCGCAATATCAAGCTGGTCATGCTTGCGTCAACTGCAACTTCTTCAACGCCCGGGCCGGCGATGCTTGGGGTCCGTGCCAGTTGTTTCCGGGCAAGGCAGTCAATGCCAAGGGCTGGTGCGCGGGCTGGGCCGCGGAGACTTGATTCAAGCTTGGGTAGCAAAGGATAGTAGCCAACCTCCGCGATAGCGCTTGATTGGCAATTCGAACGCGACAGTCTCGGCAAACGAGACGGTCGCCTGTCACAATCGGCAGCGTGAAAACACGGAGACACGCGTGCCGGACTCGACATTGATTTTCTCGACCCAGAGCATCTGGATCGCCTTTGCCGCGATTTGCGGCGTCGCAGTCGGCGTGCTGTGGGCGCTGGTGTTTACGCGCCGTCAAGCGGCGCAGGCCTTTGCGGCGGGCCGTGCCAGTCGCGATTCCGAGGTCACGCAGATCGCTGCTGATCATGCTGCAGCGGTCGATAGCCTGCGTGCAGCCCGCGCAGATATGGCGCAAATCTCCGACGATCGCGATGTCGCGCGCAAAGACAACGTTGCGCTCGGCAATCAGGTGGCGACCTTGTCGACGCGGCTCGAACATATGACAGAGCTGCGCCGCGATCTCGCGACCGCGCACAGCGAAAGCGAGCGCTGGCGTGAAGCCGCAAGGCAGGCCGAACAGGAGAAGGTAGCGACTGACACGCGCTTGCGCGAACAACAACTCGCTATGGAAGAGAAGTTCGCATTGCTCGCGCAAGCGCGCGAGGACATGCGTGTGCAGTTCAAGGCGATCTCCGATGAAATGCTCGAGGACAAGGGCAAGCGCATGCACGCGCAAAATAGCGAGCAGCTTGGCCAGCTGCTCAATCCGCTGCGCGAACAGATTGGCGACTTCCGCAAGCTCGTCAGCGATGTGTATGAGAAGGAAGGCAATGCGCGTGTCGCACTGAAGACTGAACTTCAGGGCGACTTGCAAAGACTCTTCGACATGAATCTCAAGCTTGCGGCAGAGGCGAACAATCTGACCCGGGCGTTGACTACCGACAACCGCACTCAGGGTTACTGGGGCGAACTCAAGCTCGAACGCTTGCTGGAATCAGCAGGTCTCGAGAAGGGTGAGCAGTTCCTGACCCAGGAGAGTTTCAAGGACAGCGAAGGCGATCGCTATCGACCCGATGCGGTGCTGCTGTTGCCGGAAGGTCGTCATATCGTCATCGACGCCAAGATGGCCCTGGTGGAATACCAGCGATTCTGTGACGCCACCGACGATGATGAGCGCGAAAAACATCTAGGTCGTCACATCGTCGCCGTGCGCAATCACGTGCGCCAACTCGGCGACAAGGACTACACGCGTCTTGAAGGCATGCAGTCGCCGGAGCTGGTGTTGATGTTCGTACCGGTCGAGGCCGCATTTCTCGAAGCGATCCGGCGCGACAATCAACTCTACGAGGATGCGTTCCAGCGCAAGATCATCCTCGTCGGCCCCGGCAACCTGCTTGCCTCATTGCGCCTGGTCGCGCAGATCTGGCGCACCGAGCAGCAGAACCGCAACGCCAAGCAGATCGCCGATCGCGCAGCGGCGCTGTACGACAAGTTTGCCGGATTCGTCGACGACTTGAACAAGATTGGCGAATCACTCGATCGCGCGCAAAAGTCGCATCAGGCCGCACTCGGTAAGTTATCGCAGGGCAGGGGAAACCTGCTGCGCAGAGTCGAACAACTGCGAGGTCTTGGTGCCGCGCCGTCGAAGCACCTGCCGCAAGCGCTACTTGATGCGTCAACCGATTCCGACCTGGATGACCAGGATGTGGCGGAAATTGATCCGCTACCCCCCCTGGAAAACGAAAACGGCGCGGAATAACCGCGCCGTTTCTTCAGAACAGCAGATATCGGATCAACCAGCTGGTTCGGCCAACGGCGTGAGTCGATAGTTGCGAATCTCGCCGCTGTGTACGCGCGCGAAATAACTGTCGAGATCGCGCTTGACGACCGGCGCCAGCAAATACAGTCCGATGATGTTCGGCAGCGCCATGACGAAGATCATCGCGTCGGAGAAATCGACGACAGCGGCACAGGTTGCTTGCCGCACCGATCACGATGAATACGCAGAACACCAGCTTGTAGCCGATCGCCACCACTCTTCGATTCGCCAAACAGATAGCACGCGGATTTCTCGCCGTAGTACGACCATGCCAGCATCGTCGAGAACGCGAACATGAACACCGCGAGCGTCAGCAGGTAAGGGAACCACGGCAGCACCGAGGAGTACGCCATCGAGGTCAGCGCGACGCCATCGCCGACGCCTTGTTGCTGGTACATGCCGGTAATCACGATCACCAGCGCGGTCATCGTGCAGATCACGACGGTATCGATGAACGGTTCCCAGAGCGCGACCAGGCCTTCGGTGATCGGCTCCTTGGTGCGCACCGCCGAATGCGCGATCGCCGCCGAACCGATGCCCGCTTCGTTCGAGAATGCCGCGCGACGGAAGCCCTGGATCAGCACGCCGATGATGCCGCCGTAACCGGCTTCGGGCGTGAATGCGCCGGCGACAATGGCGTGGAATGCCGCGGGTGCATTCCCGATATCGGCACCGATGATGCAGCACAGGCCGCAAGCCACGTAGATGATCGCCATGAACGGCACCAGTTTGTCGGTCACGCGCGCGATCGACTTGATCCCGCCGATGATGACAAGCCCGACCATGACCGCCATGACCAGGCCGAACAGCCAGCCCTTGTCGGCGAGCACGCTGGCTTCGCCGCCGCTGATGTTGACGAACTGCTGGAACGTCTGGTTGACCTGGAACATGTTGCCGCCGCCGAGCGAGCCGCCGATGCAGCAGATCGAGAACACGACGGCGAGCACCTTGCCTACGATTCTTCAGCCTCGGATGGTGCTCGGCGATGCCGCGACTCAGGTAATGCATCGGGCCACCGGAGACACTGCCGTCGGCATTGTGGCGGCGGTACTTGACGCCGAGCGTGCATTCGACAAACTTCGAACTCATGCCGAGGAAACCGGCGAGGATCATCCAGAACGTCGCGCCGGGCCCGCCGATGCTGATCGCGATGGCGACGCCGGCGATGTTGCCGAGCCCGACCGTCCCCGACAGCGCGGTCGCCAAGCGCCTGGAAATGGGTGACTTCACCGTCATCGTGATGATGCGAGTAGTCGCCGCGAATCAAGCGCAGTCCCTGCTTGAAGCCGCGCACGTTGATGAAGCGGAAATACAGGGTGAAAAACGTTGCCGCGATCACCAGCCACAACACCATCGCCGGCATCGCTGTGCCGCCGCCCAGCGGAATCGGATAGAACACGAACGCCGAAATTGCCGCTGCGATCGGCGCGAACAGCGCGTTGATCGTGTCGTCGGCGTTATCCGGCAGCGAATGCCGATGCGCTTGCGAGCAGCGATATTGATGTGATGGCCACGTTGGCAATGCCGATCGGCCAGTGTCGAATGCGTGTGGATCTCTTTATGCAAGCGGAAGGTGAGACTGGAACTTGAATCATCAGGCGTCCCTTGTCGTTGGGGCACACGCAAAACGCGCACGCGGGGTGGATGCCGAACGGCATCTGTGACGGACATGCGCTCGGCAACGCCCACGAATCAACCTAGTCTAATCGAACCTGACCCGGATCGAATTACGACTTGCGCGAATTCAGCATTTTCAGATGCAACTTGCTGTGACGACGCCCATAACCGAAGTAGATCGCGAACCCGACAATAGTCCAGACGACCATCAGGGTCCAGTTATACCAACTCATCGTGCTGAGCAGGATCAGGCAACTGACGATACCCGCAGTGCAGGTGAACCCTGCCCACGGCACCCGGAATGTGCGCGGCAGTTGTGGTTGCGTGCGACGCAAAACCAGCACGCCGAACATCGATCGGCGAGTCGATCGCCCGGGCGACCGGTCGTGAGTTCGTGCGGATGTCGCTGGGCGGCGTTCGCGACGAGGCCGAGATCCGCGGTCACCGGCGCACCTACATCGGTGCCCTTCCGGGACGCCTGGTCAGGGCGCTGCGGGACGCCGGGACGATGAACCCGGTGATCATGCTCGACGAGGTCGACAAGGTCGGCGCCGACTGGCGCGGCGACCCGAGCTCGGCCCTGCTCGAGGTGCTCGACCCGGCCCAGAACCATTCGTTCCGCGATCACTATCTCGACGTCGAGCTCGATCTCTCCGAGGTCCTGTTCATCGCCACCGCGAACGTCGCCGAGACGATCCCCGGACCGCTGCTCGACCGCATGGAGGTCGTCGGCTTCGACGGCTACACGACCGACGAGAAGGTCGCGATCGCCCGCGGATATCTGTGGCCGCGTCAGCTCGAGCGCAACGGTCTCGAGACCGACGAGGTCGAGATCGCCGACGAGGTGCTCGAGACCGTCGTCACCGAATACACGCGGGAGGCCGGCGTGCGCGGGCTCGAGCGTGAGCTCGGCAAGGTCCTGCGCAAGACGGCGACGGAGATCGCCAGCCGCGGCTCCGCCGACGGCGACGCCGAGGGTCCGGTGACGATCGACGCCGACGCGGTGCGCAACGCGCTCGGCCGTCAGCGTCACTTCCAGGAGGCCGCGGAGCGCACCGCCCTGCCGGGCGTGGCCACGGGCCTGTCGGTGACCGGAGCGGGCGGCGACGTCCTCTTCATCGAGACGACCTCGATGCCGGGCGCCGGTGAGAACGGTGGCCCGGGGTTCGTCCTGACCGGACAACTGGGCGACGTGATGAAGGAGTCGGCGCGGATCGCCCTCTCGTACGTGCGCGGACATGCCGAATCGCTCGGCATCGACCGGGACGCACTCGAGGGACGCGAGTTCCACGTCCACGTTCCCGCCGGAGCCATCCCGAAGGACGGGCCGAGCGCCGGCATCACGATCACCACGGCACTCACCTCGCTACTGACCGGCCGACCGGTCAAGCACACGGTCGGCATGACCGGTGAGGTGACGCTGCAGGGCCGGGTGCTGCCGATCGGCGGCCTCAAGCAGAAGGTCCTCGCGGCCCACGCGGCCGGGCTGACCGACGTGATCATCCCCGAGCGCAACCGCGGAGATCTCGAGGACGTCCCCGAGGAGGTCCGCGAGGCGATGCGGTTCCACCCGGTGATCACCGTCGACGAGGTCATCGAGCTCGCCCTCGAGCCCGACGCCGTTCCCGCGGTCGCCTGAGATCACTCCGAGCAGATGCTCCGCTTCGCGTCCGCTCTGCTCGGCCTGTGCGGTGTTACTGCTCGGCAGGGGCGTCGAGTTGTCGGCGGGCGGGGCCCTGTCGCCTACAGGAGCCTGAGCACCAGGCTCCAGTAGGCGGCGAGGAGCCGGCGGAGCAGGCGCGACCCGGCGGCCCGGCCGAGGAAGGCGCTGTCGAGCCCGGGCACGAGCAGCGCCGCGAACCCGGCCGCATCGATTCGCGCCGTCGCCTGGATCTCGCGGCGCTCCCGGCGCAGGCGGGTCAGGGTCCGGAGCACCTCGGCGTTCGCCCGCAGCTTCTGCCCCAGCCAGCCACCGGCGGCGGCGATCGGCAGCAGCGCCAGCTCCGTTGCGAGCAGGCCCGGGGCCAGCAGGATCAGCAACCTCCGCGGATAGGTCCGAACGACGGTCGCCCAGCGGTTGCGCTCGAGGTAACGCCACTTGGCGGGCCCCTTGTCGAACTCGTACTCGTGGTCGCAGATCGCCCGTGGCTCGATTCCGACCCGGTGCCCGGCCAGGTGCAGGCGCAGCCCCAGGTCGGTGTCCTCCTGATAGAGGAAGTAGGGCTCGCTGAAGCCGCCGAGCGACTCCCACGCGTCCCGCCGGATCGCCAGACAGGCACCGGAGGGAAACGCCACCTCCCCGGGCCCGCTCGGCGCCTCCTCCCGAGGGGCTCCGGCTCCGCCCGCCCAGGCGATGCCGGTGAAGTGCACGACCCCGCCGCGACTGTTGACCCGGGCCCCGTCAGCGCCGGTGACGAGCCCCTGCCAGGCCGCCCACCCCCGCTGCTCGACGAGCGGCAGCTCGATCGCGTCGCGGAACCCGGGCGCGACGACGTTGTCGGGATTGAGGAAGAGGATCAACGCCCCGCCGGAGCGAGCGGCCCCCGTGTTGCAGGCGGCGCCGAACCCGGGATTTCCCGATCCGGCGATGAACACCGCTGCGGGGGCGAGCTCCGCGACGACGGCGGCGGTCCCGTCCGTCGAGGCGTTGTCGGCGACGATCAGCTCATCGCCGGGGCGGAGCTCGGATGCGATCGCGGGCAGGCTGCGCCGCAGCGCATCCGCCGAGTCGTGGGTGACGACGACGACCGAGAGCGACAGCGGTCCGCCCCTCAGGCTGTCTTCTGGGTCGCTCAACGTCGGGGCGATGCTAGCCGCGGCCCTGCCTCGCCGCGAGCTTTGGCGGCATGATTCGACCGGATGGCTCGCTGCGTCGTAACCCGAAAGCTCCCCTTCCCCGCCCTCGAGCGGCTCCGGGCCGCGCACGAGATCGAGGTCTGGCGTGGCGCCCTGCCCCCCTCCCCCGGCGAGCTGCGAGAGCTCGCAGCGGACGCCGAGGGCCTGCTCTGCATGCTCACGGATGCGATCGACGCAGATCTGATCGACGCCTGCCCCGAACTCCGGGCGATCGCCAACTTCGCGGTCGGGACCGACAACATCGACGTCGCCCACGCGGCGCAGAGGGGGATCGCCGTCGGCAACACCCCCGGCGTCCTGACGGAGACGACGGCTGATCTCACCTTCGCCCTGATCCTCGCCGTGTCCCGCAAGATCGTCGATGCGGCCAGGTCCGTTCGTGACGGCGAGTGGTGGACGTGGGAGCCGGCCGGCTGGCTCGGCAGCGACATCCACGGCTCGACCCTCGGAATCGTCGGGCCGGGGCTGATCGGCGAGGCGGTTGCCCGGCGCGGCGAGGGATTCGGGATGGAGATCCTCAGGACCGGGCGGGTGGCCGGCCCCGGGCGGGTCGGCCTCGACCGGCTGCTGGCCGAGTCCGACGTCGTCAGCCTGCACTGCCCACTGAACGAGCAGACCCGCGGCCTCATCGATGCGGAGGCTCTGATGACGATGAAGCAGAGCGCGATCCTCATCAACACGGCCCGCGGCGAGGTGGTCGACACTGACGCGCTGCGGCAGGCACTGGAACTGGGATGGATCGCGGGCGCGGGGCTGGATGTGACCGACCCCGAGCCGCTTCCCGGCTTCCATCCGCTGCTGGGAGCACCGAACCTGACCGTGGTTCCCCACATCGGCTCGGCGTCCCACGCGACCCGCGGCCGCATGGCCGAGATGGCCGTCGAGAACCTCCTCGCCGGCCTCGCGGGCGAGCCGATGCCCTCGGCCGTCGCCTAGCCCCGCCCGGTCGCATCGTTTCAGCGCTAAAGCTGTGCATCGACGGGCCGATCTGGTGCCGAGGCCTGCATCGGCCTGAAATGGGGGAGAACTGAGAAGGCGCCCGTGAACCCGCAAACCCCGGTCAAGACCGCCGACGACTCGAGAGCGACGCTCGATTGCCTAGTCGGCGCCGTCAACGAACTCTCCGACGCCGGCGACATCGCCGAGGTGCGAACGATCGTCAGCTCCGCCGCGCGTGAGTTGACCGGCGCCGACGGCGCCGCCTACGTCGTCCGCGACGGCAAGCAGTGCTTCTACGCGGAGGAGGCCGCGAGCGAGCCCCTGTGGAAGGGGCGGTACTTCCCGATCGACGAGTGCATCAGCGGCTGGGTGATGATCTACCGGCAGGCCGTCGCCGTCTCCGACATCGAGCTCGACGAGCGGCTTCGCGCCGAGACCTACAGCCCCACGTTCGTCAAGAGCATGGCGATGGTGCCGATCCGCTCGAGCTCACCGGTCGGCGCCATCGGCACGTACTGGGACCGGATCCACACCCCGAGCAAGGCCGAGATCTCCGCCCTGCAATCCCTCGCCGACGCGACGGCGGTGACCCTCGAGAACGCCTCCCTGAACGCATTCGCCCTCAACGACTCGCTGAGCGGCCTCTACAACCGGCGTGGGTTCTTCTCGCGCGGGAGCGAGCGGATCTCGTCCAACCGCGATCTCGGGGTCGGAACGAGCGTCGCCTTCGCCGCCCTCAACGGCATCCAGCAGATCAACGACCAGTTCGGCTACGAGGCGGGCGACGAGGCGATCCGCCGCGCCGGCGCGGCGCTGCGAAGCGCCTGCGGCCAGGATGCCGTCATCGGCCGGATCGCCGGCGACGTCTTCGCCGTCTGCGGCAGCTTCGAGACGCTGCCTGCGACCGACGAATCCGAGCTCGAGCGGAGTGTGCAGGACGCCACTCCCGATTCCAGCTGGCCGGTCGGACTCACGATCGGCGTTGCACTCGGGCATCCAGGCGAGCAGTACGACCTCGACTCGCTCGTCGCTCAGTCGAACCGCGCGATGTACGAGCGACGCCACGGCCGCACCCCACCGCTCAGTGAGCAGATCGCCCGCTCCGTCACCCGCACCTGAGGACGAATGCCACCTCCGCTGCACTCACCGAACGGGCTCGCAGGTAGCTTGTCGGGGGAATGGGGGAACCCTCTGATGGATTCTCGAAATGGCTCGCTGTCTTCGTTCTCGCGGCCGCGGGTCTCGCGACCTTGTCCGCCTCGGCAGCGGCGCATTCGCCGGGTGGCAGGGAGACGCTGATCCGGATCGCGACGCTCCAGCAACCGACCAAGGTCGCGACGGCGCCGGGGCCGTCAGCTCGAGGCCTGGTCTTCGCAACTGACCGCGTCGGGTTAATCGAGGTCGTCGCCAAGGGGAGAAAGCAGAAGCGGCCCTTCCTCGACATCACCGACCGGGTCGAGTCGGCATTCAATGAGCAGGGGCTTCTCGCCCTCGCCTTCGACCCCGCCTACGAGAACAACGGACGCTTCTTCGTCTATTACACGGCCGCCGACGGCTCGATCGAGATCTCCCGCTTCCGCCGCCGGCGCAACGATCCGCTCAGGGCCAAGGCCGACTCCGAGCGCACGGTCCTCGAGATCGCTCACGCGGAATCGCAAGCCCATAACGGCGGCGACCTCCAGTTCGGGCCCGACGGCAATCTCTGGATCTCGACCGGCGACGGACACCCTGGATGTGACCCTCCCGAGAACGCCCAGAACACTGGGGTCCTACTCGGCAAGTTGCTGCGGATCACACCGGGCCACGGTGGCTACTCAGTTCCGCCCGACAACCCGTTCGCCGCCGGCCCGGGAGCCGACGAGGTCTACGCCTATGGCTTCCGCAACCCGTGGCGATTCTCGATCGACGCGCAGAGCGGCAGGATCGCGATCGGCGATGTCGGCCAATCGACCTGGGAGGAGATCAACGTCACCACCTCGGAGGCGGCCAGGGGAGCCAACTTCGGGTGGGACGCCTACGAGGGCTACGTGCCGCTCGTCCTCCCCGATTTGTGCTTCGGCGACACCCCGACCCCACTCCCGCCCGATCCGATCTTCCCGGTGCTCACGTATCCGCATTCGGGTGACGATCCGACTCAGTACGTCGGCTGCGCGGTCATCGGCGGGGTTGTCGTGCGTGACCGCCGGCTCACGGGACTGCGCGGTCGCTTTCTGTACTCCGACTACTGCAACGGGCGCCTGCGCAGCTTTGATCCGAAATCGGCTTCGATCCCGGCAACGGACTCCTCGGCCCATCTCAAGGTGAGATTCCCGACCTCGATCGTTTCTGGGCGCCGGAATCGGATCTATGTGACCTCCGCGAATGGTGGCGTCTTCCGGCTCCGTCCTGGATCCGTAGGTCACGGCCTGCGTCAGAGCCGACGAGCGGATTCGAACCGCTGACCCCTTCATTCCGCCTGAGAAGGAGCGCAACTGGGCCGCAGACTGGAGCCCATTCCCGCCTAGTCAATTGAGCCGGTACCAATACGGCCATTTCGCCCCGAATTGGCTAGTGGCCTGAGGCTCAATATTTGCAGGTAAAACGCAGGTTTTGAGACTCAGCCGGTGACGCGTTGTGTCGTCCTGTGGGCATGCGTTCGTGCGCATTTCGTGCGCAAATGGAGCCGGGCAAGCTCGACCCTCCGCGCCGGAATCGATATCGACATTGATCGCTGCCAAGAGTACCTTCAACGTAGTCAACACGAGGGGAAAATCAAATGGCTGACGACGGGTTGTTCATCGGATGGGGTGAGGTGGTGCGTGGCCGCGAGGCCAAGGCCGTCGAGGTCTTCAATGAGGCCGTCAACTACTACGCGCAGCTGCAGCAGGACGGACAGATCGAGAGCTTCGAGCCGTGGTTCCTGGCTACCCACGGCGGCGACCTCGGTGGCTTCATCCTGGTGCGCGGCGAGCGCGAGAAGCTCGATGAGGTGGTCCGAAGCGAAGCGTTCGAAAGGCTCCAGACACGGGTGGCGATGATCGTCGACGGCTCCGGAGTTATTCAGGCCGCGACGGGCGAGTCGCTCGCCCGCGGAATGGGCCAGTTCCAGGAGGCGACCAGCGACCTGGGCTGAAGCTCTCTCGGAAAAGCGGTCGTTGAAAAGTAGGCGAGTTCGTGCCGGCAGCGGTCCGACGGCTAGGAGCCAGATCCAGTTGATCTTGCATCAAACCGCCCGCGCATCGTCCATAAATCAACGGCATACATAAGGCTCTCGGCAGCTAGCCGATTGAGACGTTGCGGAGGACCGTTCAAAGTCTCCGCCACGGCCGGGGGCGCGATGCGCCGCCCGGCCAAACTTCGTCGAGGGTCCCAGGTTCCGCCGACTCCTAGGCAGGGTCCAGCTCCGGGCCCCGTTCCGGCCCGAAGCTGGACTACATAGGCAAGCGCACTGTCTCGGGGGATAGGAATGCGCCGGCCCGATTGGGGACTTCGACGCAAACCGGCGTCAACCTTCACCACCGCGGCCATCCGCGCTCGACCGGCGGGTAAGCAACTTCCTGGCGATGCTTGGAGGCAGGGAACCAGCCGGGGGCAAGTACGCTCAACGTCGCGATTAGCCGAGCTGATCCGCTCGTCTCCGGTGCTCAGGCGTTAGGTTTCCTGAAGGGCCGCCCTCCGGTGGCTCTTCCCGCGGATGAGGATGGATATGGGGAACGGATTCAAGGCGTCCTGCGCAATCGCCGCAGCATGCTCGTTGGTGGCGATGGCGACCGCGGCAGCGGCCGTCTCCCCGAAGGCCGGCACCTATCAGGGCTGCCCGAACGGCACGACGACCACGAACGGGCATTGCGAGGGAGAGGGCTACTTCAGCCTCAAGCGCGGCAAGATCAAGAAATACGCTCCTCTCAGCGGAATCCTGGCTCCGAGCACTTTTCAGTGCAGCCAGCTCAACGCGATCCTCGAGGCGAAGAGCATCAAGGTCTCGGGTGGATCATTTGACTACCGCGGTACGGCAAAGATCGGCTACGGCCCCTCTCCGGCCGGTCCCTTCAAGCGGATGGACATCCGTTTCAAGGGCAACTGGAAGTCGGGGTCGGTGGTTAAGGGCTACACGCGGATCAGCGGCAAGAACAGCCGCGGCCGATGCGACACGGGAAAGATCAAATGGAAGATGAAGACCCCCCCGCCCTCCTGAGCCGACCAGCGCCTTCGGCCTCTTGGGTCGCCTCATTAGCTCGACGCCACGGCCTTCACTGCCGCCATCGGCGAGCCAACCTGCCCCCCCTTTCGGTTGGCTTGACCTTCCCTCGCCCTACTCGAGGGCGTGAGCTGGCGCCTACGTCGAAGGGCCCGACCAATTCCGGCGTAGCCACGGGCAGCTCGGATTCGTCGGCCTTGCTCGAACCTCTCCATGGGTTTGCAGGTCGGCATCGAAGGACCAGGGCTTGAGGCGAGGACGAAGAGATCTGCGGTTTAGCTCGTGGAGCGCCGCCTTACGGGCTACGAGTACACGTGGAGGGGGTTCTCGGCTTCCCCTTCTGCAAGGAGCCCGATCGCTACGAGGTCGACAGGACTGATGAACCTCAGGCGTCCGTTTCCGCCGTGATTCGACCGGACTCGACGGCCTTGGCCACCGCCGCGTAATCGCGTTCGTTCTGATCGGCGTAGAGCTCCGCGAAACCGGCCAGGGCGCGATCGAAGGAGTCGCCGCGGCCGAGGTAGGCGGCGATCGCGACGCTGTCGCCGGCCCGGGCGTGGGCACGGGCGAGCGTACGCCCGCAGACCTGGGCGTAGTAACCGAGCGCCGAGGGGTTCATCCGCTCGACGATCGCCGAACCCTTCGCATCCCAGAGCTGGCGTACGTAGTAGTCGCGCTCGACACCGTCGACGTCGCTGGTTCGAACCCAGCCCAGCATGATGTCGCCGGCGGCCTGCATCAGGCGCTGGCCCTCGACCACGCGTTGGCCGTGCTGGTCGTATTCGCTGTCTTCCAGGAACGGCTCCAGCACAGACGCCTCCGCCTCCTTGAACTGGAGAAACAGCGGATCCTCGCCGTCGCGGCCGAGCATCAGCATGATCCAGGCACGCGTTCCGACGCTGCCGACGCCGACCACCTTGCGGGCCGCATCGACGTACCGGAACCGCTCCAGCAGGTGGCGACGGTCCTCGGAAAGAGTCGAGCGGTAGGAGCGGATGAGCGTCCTGAGTGCTTCATCCATCGCTTCGTGCTGCTCGGGTTTCATAAGCTCCTGGATCGGGACGATCACCGGCGGATCGCTGCGGATCCGAACGTCGTCCTCGACGGTCTCGGTCAGCTTCCCGAGAGCCTTCAGACTGTCTTTTCCCCGAGCCTTGGCCACGTTCTTCTCGGCCCGCTTCAACTGCTTCTTCGAGCCCACCTGAGCGGCTCCGGCGAGGACGTCACCCAAGTCGATCCGCGAGTACCAGAGGTCGAGGTTGCGCTCGAGCGCGTGTCCCCGCACTGCCTCGCGATAGGAGCGGCCAACCTCGCAGTTGATTCGCCTTCGCTCCTTCTTGCCGAATCCACGATCCCGGCCCGCGATCGCAACGCTCGCGGCCAGACGCTTCAGATCCCACTCGAACGGGCCCGGCAGGGTCTCGTCGAAGTCGTTGCAGTCGAAGACCAGAGTCCGGTCGGGTGCCGCGAAGGTGCCGAAGTTCGAGAGGTGGGCGTCTCCGCATAGCTGTGTATAGAGCCCGGTCCTCGGCAGCCCCGCCAGATCAGCGGCCATCAATCCGGCGGCTCCGCGATAGAACGTGAACGGCGACGCGAGCATCCTGCCGTAGCGAAGCGGCACGAGTTCCGGAACCCGCGTGGCCGCCTGCTCTTCGAGCACGTCCACCGGATCGCGCCGGTCCGATCCCGGCTCCCAGGCTGCGTGGGCGCTGCGAGGTACTTCATCGCGCGCGGCTCGGCCGAGTTCGGTGCGCTCCTCGACCGTCGGGTGTGCTGCGATCTTCTCGTTCACCGGTACCGCCTCAATGGGAGTGGGATGTGGGCGACAACCATCCCACCGTATGCACCCACAGGGGTCCTCCGATCAGGGTGATTCGTTCCACAACACCGGACGAAGCAACCGCCGACCAAGCCCCGTTGCATCGTCCAGATGAGGCTTGGTCAACGTGGACCCTTGGCTTTCGCGTCCACCAGGCTGACCAATTCCTGCTCAGCCTCCAGCACCAACTGCTCGCCGGCCGGCAGGACGCGTAGGTCGACCCCCGGCGTCTGCACTCCCGCCGACATCGCGTCCGGCACGAGAAGGAGAGGTCGTCGGGGAGGCTGCCGGCGCCTACCGCCGGCTGGTCAGCCTCGGAATCCTGATCACCTGGGCCGGCCGCGCTGAGCCAGTCGGCGTTGCACGGCTCGATACCTTCGCGAGAGCCGGAAAAGATACCCCCGCTCGTGCGGGGCTTTCTAAGAGCCGACGAGCGGATTCGAACCGCTGACCCCTTGATTACGAGTCTGGTGGTTTCGCGAGGATGACGTGGAATGACGCCGCGCCCGTCGAACGACCCGCCCGAGCAGCGCCCCGGGAGAAGGCAGGGATCGTCTCTGCAAGCGATCTGTGTCGGGGCGGACGCTCATCGCGCTCTGCTCGGCGACAAGGTGCGTTGGGAGCCGCGCGTAATCTCGCCGGCGCCATCGACAACCCGGCGCTCGACGACCTGCTAATCGAAACGGCACGCAACAGGTAGAGGAGTGGCCGCCCCCGGGCGGCCACTCCCTCTCATCCCCGGGCGGCTTGGCTCAGCTGCCCTTTTGGTACTTGGCGACGAAGGACTCCGCCTTGCCCTTGCAGCCACCCGCTGAGTACGTGACCGTGCCCTTGGCCTTCTTCTTGCTGACGAACTTGCCCTTCAGCTCGATCGTGATCTTGTCGTCAATGACGTTCTTGGCCTTGCCGCTGAAACTGAACTTGCCGCTCGGCTTGATCTTGGTCTTGTAGATGACCGGTACCGGCGAGCAATCGTTGTAGTAGCTCGGCGTCACCTTGTTCTTCTTCTTGTTCACATCGAGCGTGATCTTCGCGATCTGGCCCTTGATGTCGGCGTACTGCCCTGACTTCGGCTTAGCGGCCGACGCCGATACCGCAATGGCGGCGAGCAAAGCGGCAGCGCAGATCACGCCGCCGAATCGAATACTTCTCATTTCTGGTCACTCCCTCTGTTCCCGCCGAGGCAGGAATCTTGGCTGGCGATGGATACAGCGGCGTGGCTGAACGCCGGATCGACGCCCCCACCCCTGCCCGCTGAAGGGCCGGAAGCTAGCACGGCCGACGGGTCCTTGCGCGCCGATAGAAACGAGACATAAGCGCTGCAAAACAGGTGTTTTTTTACGCGCGTGGGAAGTCTTGTAGCTGATGCCGCGTAAATGTCTTTGCCGCCTTGGGCTGACGGACTTAGCCGGAGGGGTCGGAGCGGCTTTTCGACGGACTCGGCTCGGCCATCCTGCTCGATGGATGTACCCCGGGATGAGATCCAGTCACCGGCGTGTCGTAGTCGCGCCGATCTTTCCGAACCCGAGTGCTTCGACCCCCACGCTGCCGTCCAGATTTGTTGCGGCCGGGGCTCTTTTTTCGGATTCCTCTCTGCGGCAACGGCATACCGTCGATCTACCCGACCTATCGAACCCTACGCCGGCGGGGGAACCAATCCGGGGACCTTGGCTCGTTGCTGTCAGATGCCTGACACAACCAAGCAGCCGCGGCAGATACGCACCGGCAATCGGGTATCAACGAGAGGTGGCGGAAGCGTCAGCAATCACCGACTATGGTCTGATCGCGGACTGCGGAAGCGCTGCGCTCGTCTCGAAAGCCGGCTCAATCGACTGGTGCTGCGTACCACGCCTCGACCGCGGCTCCTGCTTCGGCAGGATCCTCGACCCCACTGCTGGCCACTTCTCAATCTCTCCGATCGGACACGTTGACCAGATCGAGCGTTCATACGTCCCGGAGACGATGGTTCTGCGGACGACCTTTACGACAAGTGACGGCACGATCGACCTGACGGATTTCTTCGTCCTCCCCAGCCCTGCCGATGACCGGGGTGGTTCCACGCTGATGCGAATCGTCGAGGCGAAGGAGGGGAAGCACCGGATCGAACTCGAGTTGGCGCCGCGCTTCGACTACGGGGAGGTAGACCCATGGATTCGCGTACATGCGCCTCGTCTCTACAGCGCGATCGGCGGTGATGACGGCCTCGTGATATCGAGCGATACCGAACTCGAGCTCGACCGGCATTCACTCGGAGCCACGGTCGAAGTGGCGCAAGGTGAGAAGTATCGCTTTGCGATCGAAAGCCGATCCCCCGAACGAATCGATGCCGCACCGCTCGCAAGCAGGGCCGCCGAAGAGATCGACGAATGCCTCGAGGCAACCGTCGCAGCGTTGGTCGTCCTGGTCGGCGGGGATGCGGTTCGACGGGCCTGACCCGGACTCGGCCAGGCGCTCGGCGCTGACACTGAAGGCACTCAGCGTCGCCACGACCGGCGCGATCGCGGCCGCGGCGACGACGTCGCTTCCCGAGGGCCTGGGTGCAAGCGGCGGTCGCAACTGGGACTACCGATTCAGCTGGGTACGGGATTCGTCCCTCGCGGTGAGGACACTCACGCGAGTCGGGCTGGAAGACGCAGCAGAGGACTTCCGCGGCTTCATCGAGCGCAGCGCCGCTGGCAACGCTCACGATCTTCAGGTCGTTTTCGGCCTCGGAGGCGAGCGCCGGCTCGAGGAGCAGGAGATCGACCAACTTTCGGGCTACCGGGGAGCCCGGCCCGTCCGGATCGGCAACGGAGCGGCGGGGCAACTTCAACTCGACTCGTTCGGCCTGCTGCTCGAACAGAGCTGGCGCTGGTCCGAGTTCGGGCACGAGGTCGGCGATGACTACTGGCCGTTCTTGATCGATCTCGTCGACGCGGCCGCCACTCGGTGGGGAGAGCGAGACGCCGGGTTTTGGGAAGCCCGGAGCTCACATCACTTCACTCACTCGAAGGCCATGTGCTGGGTCGCGATCGACCGCGGACTCAAGCTGGCAGAGCGCGAGGGACGTGAGGCGCCGGTCGATCGCTGGCAGGCAACCGCCGCCGAGATCCGCGAGGCGATCGACCGGGATGGGGTCTCCGCGGCAGGGCGTGTTTGTACGCGACTTCGAATCCGAGGACCTCGACGCGGCGTTGCTGCGTCTACCGACTGTCGACTACTGCGACTGGAAGGACGAGCGGATGCTCCTCACAGCCAAAGCGGTCGACGAAGCGTCTTGGGATGGATGGATTGCATCGCCGCTACATCGCTGAAGACGGCTTCGATGTCGAGGAGGGCGCGTTTCTCGCCTGCAGCTTTTGGCTGGCCGAGTGTTATGCACGCCAGGACAAACCGAAAGAAGCTGAAGCTGTCTTCACGCGAGCGAAGCGAACAGCGAACGACCTCGGCTTGTTCTCGGAGGAATACGACCCGGCCCGGTCCGAGATGCTGGGCAACTTCCCCCAGGGCCTGAGCCACCTCTCCCATCTCGAGGCGGCGCTGGCTATCTCCGACTGCTCGTGAGCGGGCGGTCAATCCCGCTCTACGTCCTCTAAGTCGTCGTCGAACCCGCCGGCAACGTTCCTGACCACGCGCCGGGGCGCCGGATCGACGGGGTGTGATTCGGATGCCTTCAATTGGCGGCAGATCCTCCGCGTCACGATGAACGCGCAGATCGGAGCGACCAGCGTGAGGACGCGATAGATCCATACCTGGGTTTCATATCCGACCCCGACCTCGACGAACGCTCGATCGGCAGCGCCCGCGAAGAACACGGTGGCCACGAGGGTGAAGACAGCAACTCCGATCGCCGTCCTGGTCGGGGCGTCGCGGGGTCGGTCCAGGAGGTTGTGGGGCGCGCGGTCCCCGGTGATGCGCCGCTCTAGCGCCGGCCAGGCGTAGAGAAAGCCGAACAGCACACCCGGGAAGAGGATTCCGCCGAAGAACGGGTTGGGAATCAGCGTGTAGTCGCCGATCGTTACCTCGAGCGGCGGCATCAGCCGTAAGGCTCCGATCAGCCAGCCCAGATACCAGTCCGGCTGAGCGCCGTTCGTCGCCTGGAATGTTTCATAGGGCCCCCAGAGCCAGATCGGGTTGATCTGAACCAGGCCGCCGAGCAGGAACAGAATCGCCACCGTCGCGAACAACAGGCCGATCGCGCGTAACGCATAGGCGGGCCAGAGCGCCGTGCCGACCACGTTGCGCTCAGTCTTGCCGCGACCGCGGAATTGAGTGTGATGAGGCCGGGCGACGAGAAAGAGATGGATGCCGATCAGGGTTGCCAGCAAAGCCGGGAGGATGAAGACGTGCGCGATGAAAAGTCGCGAGATGAAATCCGGCGAGCCGGGAAATTGCCCGCCCCAGATCAGGGTCGCCAGATCACCGCCGAGTACGGGCAGCGACAGGGCAGCCCCGTACCCGATCGCGAGACCCATGCCGGAGAGCAGATCATCGAGCAGCGAATAGCCCAGGTACCCCTCGAGAACGGCGAGGATAAGCATCGTCAGGCCGACGTAATAGTTGATGTCTCGTGGCTTGCGGAAGGCTCCGGTGAAGAAGATCCGCAGCAGGTGCATGACAATCGCTGCGACGAAGACGAGCGCGGCCCAGTGATGCACCTGGCGAATCAGGAGACCGCCATCGACGTCGAACGAGAGGTTCAGCGCCGATTCGTACGCCCCACTCATCTGGTGGCCGACAAGGGGTAGATAACTCCCCTGGTAGGTCGTCTCAGCCAAACTCGGATTGAAGAAGAGGCTCAAGAACACGCCCGTCCCGACCAGGACGAGGAATGCGTAGAGGGCGATCTCGCCGAGCAGGAACGACCAGTGATCAGGGAACACGTAGCGGAGCGCCTGCCGAATGAAGCCGGACCCGCCTGTCCGCTCCTCGAGCGCGCCGATCAGATCGGTCGGGACGGACTGCTCGCCGGATGCACTCACTGCTCGCGGACACCCCGCCAGGCCGGGCCGACGCGACCGGACAGGCCGCCGGCCGCGACGAGGATCCCATCGACGACGCTGAGCGGAAGCTGCGGTAGCGGGCGGCCCGCCGGGCCGAAGATGACCGCGGCCCCGCGGCGCACGTCGAAGGTCGAGTAGTGACAGGGGCAGACGAGCGCTGGGACGGGAGAGGTCGGCTCGTACAGCGGTGAGCGGTAGAGATTGACCGCACACCCCGCGTGCGTACAGATCTTCGAGAATGCGAGCAGTCCCTCCGGCGCCCATCCCTCGCGGCCGGGCGGCAGCTGAAGGTCGCTTGGATCCACCCTGACGACGACAATGGGTGCGCCGAACGTGTTCCGCTCCGCACCTTCGGGAAAGGCGGTGAGAAACGAGCCCTCATCCAGCACTTTGCTCTCGATCGGGATCCCGTTCTCGTCGACGAGCTTCAGGCCGGCCCTCCAGGGGCTGCCCGTCAGAGCGTCGGTGCCGGGACCGAGCGATGCGAGCGGTACCACCAAGGCGCCACCGAGCGCTGTCCCAGCCAGGCCCACGGTGCCCGCGAGGAGCTTCCTGCGGCTGATCCCGTCGGCGCCCGCGGCGAGATCATCCCGCAACCCCGCGACGTCGTCGCCATCATCGCCTTCGCCCTCATCGCCTTCGTAGCTGTAGTGCGGTCGGGATTCGGTGCTCGGGGTGCTGCGCACGACCGAGGCGCCCGCGACGATCGCAGCGCTCGCAAGGGCTGCGAAGGCGACTCCGCCGGTGAGCCCGAGCGCCTGAGTGTCGGCGCCCTCGAGATAAGCGACGATGAAGCCGATCGCCCCGGCCGCTGCGGCAAGCAGCAAGGCGATGACGAGCAGCTCCGCACGATCGCGGTTCATACTCTCCGCCTCCGCTCTCCGATCAGCACCGCGACCACGAGGAGCGCCACTGCCGCGAGCAGCCACGCAACCATTCCCTCGGGTACCGGCCCGATATGGCCGATGCCCCATCCACCACGGTCCTCCGGATGATCCACGACCTCGCCGATGTAGCGCGCGATCGAGTTCACATCGGCGTCGCTGAGCTGGCGCCGGCCGAACGCCGGCATCACATAGGGGCCGACTCTGATCGCCTCCGCGATCTGGGTCGGGGTCGCCGCCTGAAGGTTGGGGGCGTAGGCGCCGACTACCACTCCGCCGACGCCGGAGATCGCGTGACAGCCCGAACACGACGACGTGAAGAGCTCCTGACCCCGCGACACAGAGCCGGACGCCGGGTCCACCTTCGGCACGGCGGGCCCTCCGAGCGAGCCGACGTAGGAGATCAAAGAATCGAGCTGCCGGTCGTCATACCGCGGCTTGCTTCGCAACGGCTCGTCGCCCGAGCCGAGCGAGCGGCATCCGCCCCGTTCGCAGGTAGAAGTCCGCGGCTGCGGCGCCGGCGCCGCGCAGATCCGGGCCCAAGCCGTCGACCCCTTCGCCCGCGAAGCCGTGACAGGACGCGCACTCCTCCCGGAAGAGCGACTCTCCCTCGCCCGCCGAGCCCACCGGCACCTCCGATGCAGCCGCCGATGACGGAGCCGGCCAACATCGACGGCAACGATCGGCAACCGCCAGAGTCGCCGCGACCGCGAAGCACCCCTCACTGCGCCGTCCTCCGATCTCGGATGAGCAGAAACGCGCCCAGCGCAAGGAACTCCAGGCCCACGAGCACGAGCCAGAGGCCGAACGCGATTCCGTTCACGGCGAGCGTCAGGCCGATCGCGAGCAGCGGCGGCGCGGCGCTCGTGTCGACGAGCGTCCGCTCCTGCGACTCTCCGCCGAACAGCTGCGCGCAGGGCAGCGAGCAGGAGCGCCGCCAGGGCGACGCCGCCGAGCAGGGCCGGCGCCAACTCGTCGCCGCTCCAGACCAGAATTCCACCCGCAAGGACGCCGGTCCAGGCCGACCAGGCTGCGAGCACGGTCCAGTCGCGCGTACTCACGCCTCTCCCTCCTCCCGAAGATCGAGTAGCGGCGTCCGGGAGCGGATCGGCGGCAGCTTCCGGAAGTTCAGCCTCGGAGGCGGTGAACTGGTCGCCCACTCGAGCGTCTGCCCGCCCCACGGGTCGTCACCGGCGGGCTCGCGGCGACGCAGCGACACCCAGACGTTCACCAACCAGAGTGAGCATGCTCAGCGCGATCACTCCGGCCCCGATCGTCGAAAGCAGGTTGTCGGTGGTGAAGCCGGCGTCCGGCGAATAATCGGCGACGCGACGTGGCATCCCGGCATAGCCGACCAGGAGCATCGGGAAGAAGGTGAGGTTGGCGCCGACGACGAGCAGGCCGAACTGGACCTTCCCGAGCCCCTCCCTCAACATCGCTCCCGTCACTTTCGGAAACCAGTAGTAGAAGCCCGCCAGCGCGCCGAACAAGCTGCCGGCGAACAGCGTGTAGTGGAAGTGACCGACTACGAAGTAGCTGTCGGTGACGTGGTAGTCGACGGGCGGCGAGCCGACCATGATTCCCGTCAGTCCGCCGATCAGGAACTGCACCATGAACCCGATCGCGAACAGCATCGGGGTGCGAAGCAGGATCGCGCCGCCGACCATCGTCGCGATCAGCTCGAAGTATTCGATTCCGGCCGGCACCGCGAGACCGTGGGAGCTGAACGCGAACCAGTCGTTGAGCGCCAGCGAGAGCGCTCCGGTCGCGAACATGTGGTGCGCCCAGACGGCCACGGAACCACCGGTGAACAGCAGCAGGGAATAGACGAGTGCCTTGTATCCGAAGAAGCGCTTCCGGGAGAAGGTGGCGACGACCTCTGCCACGGCACCGAGGAACGGAAAGAAGAGGACGTAGACCACAGGATGTCCGTAGAACCAGAAGAGGTGCTGATACACGACCGGACCGGCTCCCGGATTCAAGACGTCGGCACCGAGCCGCTCCGCCATCAGCAGACCCATCGCCACGATCAGGACCGGGAACGTCAGAATCGTCATCAGGCAGGTGAAGAGCATCGTCCAGCAGAACGGCGGGATCCTGAACATGTTCATTCCCGGCGCCCGGAGTCGGAACAGCGTCAACAGGATCGTGGCGGCGATGAGCATCGCCCCGATCGCCCCCAGCGAGTACCCCGATCACCCACATGTCCATGCCCGGCCCGGGGGTGGCCTGAGCACCCGAGAGCGGCAGATATGCGGTCCAGCCCGCCCGTCCTGCGCCGCCGTCGGTGAGAAAGCCGACGAGCATCGTGGCTGCGCCGCCGGCGATCGTCCAGAAGCCGAAGCTGGCCAATCGTGGCGCCGCCACGTCGGCGGCCCCGATCTGCAGCGGCACGAAGTAGAGCCCCAGCGCGAGCGCCAGCGGGGTCATCACGAAGTAGATCATCAGCGAGCCGTGCATCGTGAAGAGCTGGTCGTAGGTATCGGTCGAGACGATCTGCATTCCCGGCTCGGCAAGCTCGCCTCGCATCACCAACGCGAACGTGCCGGCGATGCCGAAGAGTGCGAAGGCGAGGCCGGCCAACTTCATGGCGGTTCGCTTGTGGTCGGTCGACAGCGTGGCGTCGACCAACATCGGGGCGACCCTTCGGATCTGTGCCTCAGCTGCGGTCACGGCGCACCTCGGCTCGCTTGTGGTTCAGCCAGTCGCTGAACTCGGCGGGGGTCAGCGGTTCGACGTGGAAGTCCATGTTCGAGTGGTAGAGGCCGCAGTACTCGGCGCATCTGCCGGTGCTCGCGGTCGAGTCGAAGACGAGTCCGAATTCCGACACCCGCCCCGGCATGGCATCCCGCTTGAAGCGCTCCTCGGGAATCCAGAACGAATGGATCACGTCCCTCGAGGTCAGTGTGAATCGGACAAGTTCCCCCTCTGGGACGACCAGCGTCGGCGACCGCCGGTTGTTGCCGATCACACTGATGCCCGACCCATAGTCGAAGCGCCAGCCCCATTGGAAAGCGGTCACGCGAATCGTCGCGGCAGGCGGATCGGAGCCGAGGGCCGCAATCCGCGCCTGACTGCGGAAAGTCAGCGTCAAGAGAGCGGCGACGGTCGCTGCAACCACCAAGATCCAGACCGTCTCGAGACGCTTCAACCACGCCGGCCGGCTCTGAGTGCGCCCGCGTTCATCACGTGTCCGGTACCGCAGCACCACCCAAAGAAGGGACCCAAGGACCAACGCGGCAACGGCCAAGGCGATGTACAGGTAAGGCGTCCAGACCGAACTGAAGTCGCTCCGTGTTCCTCCCTCCCCTGTCATACCCCGTCACCGGGTGAGCGCGATGACCATCGCCGGATCATGGACCTGAACGTACCCCCAGAATTGCTCGTGCCGCGCAACTTTCGGCCTAAACGTCAGCCTGCTTACGGAGCCGCGTTGCAGGGTGGGCCCGATGGGTTTCGGTCGACGATCTGGAGGTCCCACCGTTCGCTGAGCCCGCCGTGCCGCCGATGGTCGCAAGCGCCGTCCCCGGATCCCCTCGCAGCAGCCAGCGTCCTCGAGACTGAACCTCCACCAGCCCGAGCTCCCTGAGGTTGCGGAGACCGGTGGTCACCGACGGCCGTCGCGCCGCGATCATGTTGGCGATCATCTCGTGCGTCAGCTTGGGTAGATCGACGATCACGCCGTCTGCGGTCACCCGGCCCCATCGATCCGCCAGATGCCAAAGCGTCAGCAGGATCCGGGCCTCGAGCCTTGGGGCTTGTCGCGCGGTCAAGAGGTAGGAGAGCGAGCGTGCTCGCTCGATCACCGAGTCCAGCAGGTTGATCGAGATCCGTGGCCATTTCAGCGTTGCCCTGACGAAAGCAACGTCGAGAACGGCGAGCTCGAGCCGCTGCAGGACGACCCAGTCCTCGTTGGCCGGCAGCGATGACGAGTGACCCTCGTAACTCCAAGGCTTCAGGACGTCCCCACCTCCGAGCATCTCGACGCCGTGGCCTGGCGCATCGTCGAGCTGGACACCCCGCGCGATCCGGCCCTCGAGGATCAGCAGTCCCACGGCAGCCGGAGGCCCGATCCACTCCCATTGCCCGGTCTCGTGCCGCGTCCGGGGTACGACGACCGTTTCGGCGGCCGTGTGGCGCGCCTCCTCGGAAAGGCCGCGGCCCAGCCAGGGTGCCGCATCAAGCAAGTGGATGACCGGACCCGAAGCTCACCTTCCGGACATACCCCGCGAGTTCCGGGCTAACCCGCTGGCTGCGTCGCCTACTCAGCGGTACCTAGGACACGCGCATGATGGGCACCCGCGAGCGCGAAGCAGATGGCAACCGCTGCATTCGCCGAGAGCAGCCGCCGCTGATGACCTGAGGCAGCCGCCCCAGCAGCCGTACCCGCGTGGATCGCGTCCACACCTGCGCCGACCCACGACGCGCTGGCGGCGGGTCGCGCGTTCACCACGATCACCTCGGCGAGATGACGGGCTCCAAGGATCCGTGCGGCCACCACCCAGCCTTCTCCGACGGCCGGCCGGCGAGTGCATCCGCGATGGGTCGCGGCCGAATCAGCAGGGCGAGCCCGAGCGCGGCGCGCGCAAGCACCGCCGGATGAAGCCGTGGCGCGGCCCCCTCAGCCACTGTCCGATCCTCTTACCGGCGAGCCGATCGGCAAGGCGCGAGGAAAGGGCCATGATCGTCAACGCCGGGTTGGCGCTTCCCTGGGTCGGCATGACGCTACCGTCAGCGACGAAAAGGTTCGGCACCCCCCAGACCCGATGATCGGAGTCAATGACGCTCGCGTCGGGAGTCGTGCCCATCCTGCAGCCCCCGACCAGATGCGCGTAGCGGTCGATCGTCAAGGTGTCCTGGGCGCCTGCCTCCTCCCAGATCCGCTCGAGAACGCGCTTCGAGTAGGCGATGTTGGCGCGATCGTTGTCGCATTGGCTGTAGTCCATTCGGGCGACCGGGAGCCCGCGTCCATCCTTCTCGTCAGCGAGGGTGATGCGGTTGTCGGGCTGCGGCAGCAGCTCGTTGAGAACGCCCAGCGTGAACCAGTGGTTGTAGTCGCGCATGTACTCGCGCATCGAACGGCCCCAGTGGCCATCGGCGAGCACGTGCTCGGCCCAGGCAATCGGCTGCGGGCCCACCGTCTGGATCGAGAACCCCCGAGCGAAGCCGCGGTCGGGGTCCGTCTCGTAGAACTGCTCCGACGAGATCTCCGGCGGCGGCGCCTTGTACATCCGCATCGTCTCGGGGAAACGGCCCGCGACCTGCGGCGCCCCCTGGACCATCACGTAGCGGCCCACCTGATCCTGATTGTTGCCGAGGCCCGCGGGGTGCTCCGGGGAGGCCGAGTTGAGCAGGAGCCGCGGCGTTTCGATCGAGTATCCGGCGACGGCGACGGCGGCGGCCCGCTGAAAGCGCTCGTCGTCCCCGTGTCGATAGGTCACCCCCGTGCACCGCCCCGACTCGGTCTCGATGCGCATGACATGCGAGTCCGCACGTACCTCGACGCCATGGGCGATCGCATCGGGAAGGTGCGTGATCAGTGGCGATGCCTTCGCATTGACCTTGCAACCCTGGAGGCAGAAGCCCCTGTAGATGCAGTGAGGACGATTGCCGAAGGCGCCGTTGGCGATCCCGACCGGACCGACCCGCATCTCGATTCCTGCGGCGCGCGCGGCAGCCCGAGCGTGCTCCGCGCCGCCCGAGATCGGATGGGCGTTGTAGGGGTACCGATGCGGGTCGCCCCAGGGCCAGTCCTGACCGGAGACGGGCAGCTCCGCCTCGACCCGCTCGTAGTGAGGCTTCAGATCTCGGTAGGAGATCGGCCAATCGGCGCCGACGCCATCGCGGCTACTCACGTCGAAGTCGGAGGGATGAAAGCGCGGAGTGAACCCGGCGTAGTGGACCATCGAGCCACCGACGCCGTGACCGGAATTGTTCTTTCCGAGCTCGACCGGATCCTCTCCGCCGATCACCCGCGGCTCGGTCCAGTAGAGCTTGTGAGATCCGGCTTCGTCGGAGACCCAATCTCGATCGGGATCCCAGAAGGGGCCGGACTCGAAGACCACGATCCGCCAGCCTCTGCGGGCAAGGCGCTGAGCCAGGGTCGAGCCGCCGGCACCGGCGCCGACGATGACCAGATCGACCTCGTCCTCATCGCGGTGGATATGCATCGATGACCGACCCGGGATTCCGCGCCGATGGGGATCGAGCAGGAATCGCGAGTCATTGTCGTGGGGGCCGAGGCCACCCTTCGCGAGCGCCGAGAGCGGGCCCTTCACGGCAGGCCTCGCTCCCGAACCTCATCGACGGGATCCTCGGATGATGCTTCCTCGCCCTCGTAGGGCTCGCGCTGGTCCCGTCCGAGCCGCATGTATCCGCGTGGGTAGGAAGGACCGCCGTAGCCGATTTCGTTCCAGGCCCACGGGTGCGAATAGAACTCCGACAGGACGGCTCGCATGACGACGCTCCAGGCCCGAGAGCACGGCAACCCCTCCCAGACTCCGCCCTCGAGCCGGCCGGCGGCGAAGTCGGCGCAGATCTCGTGTTGAAGCTGCTCCCCCGCCTCCGGAAACGAACCGCCGCCGCGCTCCGCCGCGACCTCGTCGAGACCCGGCGCGACAAGCCTCCACGTCTCCGTGTCGTCGGGCATGTCTTCGTAGCGAAAGCCGTCGAGTTTGCCCTCGTGAAGCTTGCGGTCGACCATTGCAAGAACCGGGACCCTCGGTTCGGCGTCCTGGGCGAGGACCACGTCGCAGAAGGCTCCAAGCGTGCTGGCCTCGAGCGGCGTGAAGAACCGCAGCGGCGGCTCCTCGGCCTCCCTCCCTTCGATCAGATCGCGGGTCACCCCATCCCAGTGCGGAGCTTGCTCCATCACGTCGTAGTCGGGGTAGCGCCCGTGCATCTGAGGGGTCTTGCCACGACGCTGTCGCGGCAGATCGAACGGGTTGGCGGGCTCACCGCCGGCCCGCCGCTTGGGCAGATGCTCGGACGCCCGGAAGTCCGGGGCGCTCACCGGCTCACCAGAGCTCACGACGCATTACCGCGGCCAGCACCCCGATGCCACCGACCATCGACAGCGACCCCGGCGCGAGCAGCGGCGGTCCCATCACGAGGTTGTAGGAGGCTTCCTCGAACCCACCTGGCTTGCGGGCGATCCCGCGGCCATGGAAGTAGGTGCCGAGGACTCCGTTCAGAAGGAGTAGACCCGAGAAGAGCGGCAGCCACGTGTGGGCGACGCGTTCCGAGCGGGCGCCCCCGACTGCCGCCACGACGAGCGGCGGCGTCAAGGCGATCGGTGACCACATCCACTTGTTGGCGAATGAGCCGCCGTAGTGGTTGATGAAGACCTCGAGTCCAAGCGGCGCGGCGGACGCAGCCGTGGCTAGGCTGAGCATCTGCTGAGCCCGGCCGTGCCGAAGATTCCAAAGCGCCTGGGCCGGTAAAGGTCGTCGTGGCCGGCGGCCGATCGCGCCGGCGATCGCTCTTACCCCCGCCAGCGCGAGCCGGCCGCTCCCTCGGTTCGGCTTGTCGGCATCCATGACGCTCACACCGCGAAGCGTTCGGCGTCGGAGGACTTGAGTTCGAGGCCGTTTCCGGCCCGGTCTGAATCGGGGTGGAGCGATCCGTCACGAAGCTCTGCCAGGCCGTCGAAGAGGATCCCCTCGATCCGCGTGTGATCGTGGAAGTACTCGAGGTGGACGAGCGAATCGAGCGCCATCGCGGGATGGACATGGAGCGCCGGGGCGCAGTGCAGCGACAGCGGGATCTGATGAGCGCGGCAGAGTCCGTCGACGCGCAGCAACTCGGTGATCCCGGCGCACCGAGTCACATCGGCCTGAAGTACGTCGACGGCGCCGGCTCCGACCATCCGGGCGAAGTAGGTCGCGTCGTAGCCGTATTCGCCGGCGGCGATCGCCATCCCGAAGGGCGCGCGGTCGCGGATCAACCGCAGACCGGCGAGGTCGTCCGATGAAACGGGCTCCTCGAACCAACTCACGTCGGCCTCGTTCCGGAACCGCTCGGCGGCGCTCAGAGCATGCTTGCGCGACAGCGCTCCGTTGGCATCGACGAAGAGCTCGGCTTCGTCTCCGATCGCCGATCGCACGGCGGCCACGCGGCCTGGGTCCTCGCTGGGATCGGTCCCGACCTTCATCTTCACCCGCGGGATTCCCCGCTCAACCCAGCCGCTCAGCTGTTCGATCAGCCTCGGCCTCGAGTAGGTGGTGAATCCTCCGCTTCCGTAGATCGGCACTTCACCCCGGACCGCCCCCAGGAGGGCGTAGAGCGGCACACCGTGAAGTCGGGCCTTCAGGTCCCAGATCGCCGTGTCGACCGCCGCAATCGCCATCGAGACGATCCCGGGACGGCCGAGGTTTCGGGTCTTCGCAACCAGCTCGGCCCAGACGGCCCGCGGCGCCATCGCGTCGGCGCCCTCGACGAGATCTGTCAGCTCGTCGACGACGAGAGATGCCGTGGCGGCGTTGGCGTACGTATAGCCGAGCCCAGCCTCCCCGCAAGCTCGTGCCTCGACGACGACGATCGTCGTCGAGTCCCACCGCAGGGTTCCATCGCCCTCCGGCCCGTCCGTGGGGATGGTGTAGGCGGACACCGCAAGCGAATCGATCGGCGCTTCGATTGCGATCGAGGTCCTCATCGGCCCGGCACGAACTCCTGGACCTTCTGCTTGAAGGACTGCTTGATGATCTGTGCCGCGCCCGGGTCGCGCTTGGCCAGCGCGGAGGTCAGCGCCTTGGCCTGCTCGATCGTGATGTGTGGAGGCAGTGGAGGCACCTCAGGATCGGTGATCGCCTCGAGCACAACCGGACGGTCCGAAGCGAGCGCCTGATCCCAGGCGGATCCGATCGCGTCGGGATCGTCGACTCTGATCCCGCGCAGGCCGAGCATCTCGGCGTATCCCGCGTAGGGGAAGTCGGGAAGTACCTGTGAGCCCTCGAACTTCGGGTCTCCGGCCATCGCCCGTTGCTCCCAGGTGACCTGGTTGAGGTCGCCGTTGTTGAGGACGAGGACGACCAATCGAGGATCGCTCCAACGCTGCCAGTACTTCGAGATCGTGATCAGTTCGTTGATCCCGTTCATCTGCATCGCGCCGTCGCCGACGAGGGCGATGACGGGCCGCTCCGGATGGGCGAACTTCGCTGCGATCGCGTACGGGACTCCCGGCCCCATGGTCGCCAGCGTTCCCGACAGGGAGGCCATCATCCCCTTGCGGATCCGAACGTCGCGAGCAAACCAGTTGGCCGCAGACCCCGAATCGGACGAGAGGATCACCCCGTCGGGGAGGCGCTCGGAGAGTTCCCAGAAGACCCTCTGGGGATTGATCGGGTCGGCCGTTTCCATGGCCCGCGCCTCCATCAACTTCCACCACTCGTGGACGCCCGTCTCGACCTCCTCGCGCCAGGCGCGGTCCTCCTTCCGCCGCAGTCGGGGAATCAACTCTCGGAGGGTGCCCGCGGCGTCGCCGATCAAGTTGACCTCCATCGGGTAACGGATGCCGATCATCCGACCGTCGAGGTCGATCTGGACACCGCGGGCCTGCCCCTCCTCGGGGAGGAACTCGGAGTAAGGAAAGCTCGAACCAACCATCAACAACGTGTCGCAGCCATTCATCAGGTCCCAACTCGGCTTGGTTCCGAGCAGCCCGATCGAACCGGTAACCCAGGGTTCGTCGTCCGGCAAGGCAGCCTTACCGAGCAGAGCCTTCGCGACTCCGGCCCCGAGGATGTCGGCAACCTCCGTCACCTCCGGAGCGGCCCCCAGGGAGCCCGCTCCGACGAGCATGGCGACTCGCTCGCCGGAATTGAGGACCTCGGCGGCCCGATCGAGATCGCTCTCAGCGGGCAGGATCCTCGGTAGCGTCACACCGAGGCCTGAGTGAACCGTTCCGTGCTCGCGAGGTGGCTCGGGTGCAGCCTCCTCCTCCTGCAGGTCGTTGGGCAGGATCAGGCAGGTGACGGTTCGCTCGGACTTCGCGATCCGCATCGCCCGATCGACAAGGTGGCGGATCTGGCCGGGCTTCGTGGCCATGTGGACGTATTCGTGTGCCACGTCCTTGAACAGCACCGGCAGGTCGACCTCCTGCTGATAGTTCCCGCCGAGCGAGAGCTGGGCCTGCTGACCGATCACCGCGAGGACCGGCTGGTGGTCGAGCTTCGCGTCATAAAGGCCGTTGAGCAGGTGGATCGCGCCCGGTCCGCTGGTCGCGAGACAGACTCCGACCTCGCCCGTGAACTTGGCGTGGGCGCAGGCCATGAAGGCCGCCATCTCCTCATGCCTGACCTGGACGAAGTCGATCTCGTCCTCGGCGCGATCAAGTGCTCCGACGATTCCGTTGATCCCGTCCCCGGGGTATCCGAAGATCCGATTCACGCCCCACTCATCGAGGCGCTCCAGCAGGTGGTCGGCGACGAGCTTGCTCAACGTTCGGCTCCTTCGACTAGTGATGGACTTGCTGTTGGTTCGGTGGTACCCGGCGTCAGCGGATCGAGATTCGCGTTGTCCGCCCGCTGACATGAGGCGCCGGCCCGGCCCATCGGCTCAACCCCACCGCCTCAGGGCTGCGGCCGAATCCGGCAGCGAGCGAGCCCGCCGCTGCGGTTGCGAGCAGCCCCCGATGGGCGCTGGCCGCAGTTGAAGTGAACGGCCCTTCGCCTCGTCGTCGAAGGGCCCGTGGGCGCCGCGATCGTCAGGCAGCGGCGAGAACAGATAGTCGCGGCGATCGTCCTTGACCGGGTTATCAGTCTGTTGAGCTTTGACGTTCGTGGCCGCCAGGTAGAGGTCGGCGATCTTCGGGGCGATCCGGTTCCCGATGATCGTCCCGACGGTCGAGCCCCCCACCCAGACCTCGCGTCGATCCGTCCGGGCCGCGAGCAGGACTCCCTCGGCAGCCACCTCCGGCTGGTAGACGGGGGAACCGGGCGCGGCGTCCTGTCCAGTCCACGCACCCGTACCCAGGTGAACTGGGGTGTGTTCAGGCCGGGCAGCTGCACCATCGTGACTCCGACCCCGGATCCCTCGTCCATGAGCTCGCATCGCAACGAGTCGGTGAAGCCGCGCAGCGCGAACTTGGAGGAGCAGTAGGAAGATTGCAGCGGAATCGCCCGGTACGACAGTGCCGAGCCGATTTGGATGATCTTTCCGCGATCCCTCGGGCGCATCCGCTTCAGCGCCGCCATCGTTCCGTAGGCCGCCCCGAGGAACGTGACCTCGATGGCTCGCCGGATCTCGGCCGGTTCGATCTCCCAGACGCGGGCGAACATGGTCGCCATCGCATCGTTGACCCAGATGTCGATCTCGCCGAGCTCTGACTCGATGCGCTCGGCGGCGGCCTCCACGGCATCGGGGTCGGCGACGTCCGTCGGCACGGCCAGAGCCCGACCGGCCGCATTTCTCGACCTCCGAACGAACCGACTCCAGCCCGCCGCCCTCGCGGGCAATCAGACCGACGTGAGCGCCGGCCGCTGCAAAGGCGCGGGCGGTGGCCCTGCCGACTCCGGCCGAAGCGCCGGTGACGACGACCACTCTGGTCGGTGAGGTCGGTTGCCATGGCTAGCCCCGTCCGTCGGCTTCTGCGGCGGCATATCGGCGACGGCCAAGCTTCCTTACCTCGCCCGTGACCAGGGCCTCCCGCAAGGCGCGGCTGAAGACACCTGGACCCCACATGCGGGAACCGACGGCGGTTGCCAGCGTGCGGCGCTCGAGCGGCCCTCGCCTCTCGAGCGTGTTGACGATCGTGTCCACCTCGCGGTCGAGCTCCGCCTTGATCGGTACTCCGAAGGTCGACATCCGAGGCGAACTGAGAGTCGAACCCGGTCCCGGGCGGTAACGACGCCACCCACTGCTTTGCAGCTTCTCGTACCCGGCCAATCGCTCCCGTCGGCCCTGGCGGTCTCGCTCCGTGCTCGAACCCGACCGATCCTGATCGCCCGTCCGTTGCTGGTCGTCCTGCTCCTGCTCGTCGTCCTCGCCCTGCTCCTGCTCGTCGGCGTCCTCGGCGGTCAGCGGCTTGGCGATCGATTCGAGCTCCTGCCCCTCCGCCTTGACGCCGAATGCAATTTCGGCGAGGCCGCCCAAGGCCATGGTCGCCGCACCGATGTAGAAGCCGATCGCCACCGTGGAGGTGCTGCCTGAATCGATCAGGTGGCCGAACAGAAGAGGCCCGCTGATCCCGCCGGCGGCGGTCCCGATCGCATAGAAGAAGGCAATCGCGAGGGCCCGGGTTTCCATCGGAAAGATCTCGCTCACGGTCAGATAGGCCGAACTCGCGCCGGAGGAGGCGAGGAAGAAGGTCACTCCGATCATGGCCATGAAGACGTAGACCGAGATTGCGCCGCCGGCAAAGAGGATGCCGGTGACGGTGAGAATCGTCGCCGAGGCGAGATACGAAAAGGCGATCATCGGCTTTCGGCCGACGGTGTCGAAGAGTCGACCGAGGGTCAGTGGGCCGAGAAAATTGCCGATCGCAAAGATCGCGAAGTAGTAGGGAATCTTTCCCGAACCGATATCGAAGTACTTGGCGAGCAGCGTGCCAAGGTCGAAGGTCACAGCGTTGTAAAGAAAGGCCTGGCCGAGGAAGAGGGCGATCCCCAGCGTGCTGCGTTTCGGATAAACCTTGAACGCGGTACGGGCGATGGTGCGAAATGGGATGCGTTCCCGCTGCCTTACCTCGAGCGTGTCGTCGACCTCTTCCAGCTCCTCGCCGGTCTCCTCGCGGACGTCTTCCTCGATGTCGTCGACGATCCGCTCGGCCTCCTCCTCCCGTCCGTGGATGAACAGCCAGCGGGGGCTCTCGGGCACATTGCGCCGAACGAGCAGGATCATGAGGCCGAGCACGAGGCCAGTCCCGAACGCAAGCCGCCAGCCGAGATCCTTGGCGAAGATGTCGGTGTTGAGGAAGACCACCGCGAGCAGCGCGCCGCCGGCAGCACCCACCCAGTAGCTGCCGTTGATCATCAGATCCACCCGGCCGCGCACCCGAGCTGGTATCAACTCGTCGATCGCGGAGTTGATCGCGGCATACTCTCCACCGATCCCGGCACCGGTGATGAAGCGCGCGATGAAGAAGTACCACGGGGCGAACGAGAAGGCGGTCGCAGCGGTGGCCACCAGGTAGATGCCGAGGCTGACCATGAAGAGCTTCTTGCGCCCGAAGCGATCGGTGAGTTGTCCGAAGAAGAGGGCTCCGAGACATGCGCCGGCCACGTAGAAGGCCGCTGCCGTGCCGATCTGCGCGGCACCGATATCGATTCCGCTTCCCTGCTCGGTGAGTCGGCCGGAGACGCTGCCGACCAGGGTCACCTCCAGTCCGTCGAGGATCCAGACCGTTCCCAGTCCGATCACGATCAGCCAATGGAACTTCGCCCAAGGAAGGCGATCCAGCCTTGCCGGCACACTGGTCTCGATCTTTCCCATCTCTACGTCGCTCATCGCTGATGCGGGAATTACCGCCGACCGGCCTGGACTAACCGCGAGTGTCAGCTGGCGAACGTTTCAGCTCACCGCGGCGGGGTTCGCCCGGGCGGCTACGGGTAGCAACTGCGCATGCTCAGCTGCAGGATCACCGGCCATCGAATGCGCTTTCGGGCAAGCGGCAAGGCGATGCTCTGGAGTTGCGAGCGATGCGGCGAATCGGGGTCGAAGGAATACGCCAGTCCCGCCGATGCGGCTCGCTACGCACGAGCATTCGACCGCGAGGATCGGGACGACGTGGGCCGCAGAGCCCCATTCATTGGCCTGTTCCCGCTGCGGATCTGGCGCCGCTTTGCCCATGGCGAGGCGGCGCAGAAGCGGACTCACTGAGGCCGTGCCGCCCGAGTGGGTCGAGATCGTCAACTGGTTCATGCTCGCGACGGCGGCGGCATCGATGATCGCGCTCGCCTACGACATCCTCGTTGCGGGATACCGGCAGCCGATGTGGATCATGGAGGTCGTCTGGCCGGTGACCGCCCTCTACCTTGGCCCGCTTGCCGTCTTGGCCTATGCACGCTGGGGCCGCCGAAGAGCGACCGGTGGCAGGCGCTTCACGGTGATCCCGAGGAGCTATCGGATGCGGCCAGTGCGGCAGTCGGGGTCAGTCATTGCGGAGCCGGCTGCACGATCGGAGACATCCTCGCAACCTGGGTCGTCTTCGCCCTCGGGCTGGAGTTGTTCGGACTGGCGCTTCCGGTCGAGTACGGCTTGGACTTCACTTTCGCCTTCCTGCTCGGCATCGCCTTCCAATATTTCGCGATCGCTCCGATGAGGAATCTCCGCCCACGCGAAGGGCTGGTCGCAGCGCTCAAGGCGGAGCCCTCTCGCTCACGGCCTTCGAGGTCGGCCAGTTCGGCTGGATGGCCGAAATGCAACTGGTCCTGTTCACCGATCCCCACCTCAAGCCCGATCATGCTTCGTACTGGTTCCTCATGCAGATCGGCATGACATTGGGCTTTCTAACCGCCTATCCAGTAAATCAGTGGCTCCTCAGGCGCGGGATCAAAGAGCGGATGTGAGCCCATCATCCAAGGCCGCAGAGCGCGGCGCAAATCCCCCTCAATGCTCGGCCGGTCCGGCCGCAACCTCTTCGCCGGCGGGGTCCTCCGACCCGAGGCGTTTCTCGATCCACCGGGCGCCGACCGTGTCGGTGAGTCCATGGGCGACGATCGACGCGAGGATGACCAGCGCCGCGAGCTGGAAGATCAGCGTCGCCTGCGGCACGTCGGACTTGAGCACGAACAGCGCGAACAGCATCGATGCGACGCCCTTGGGCCCGAACCAGGCCAGGAACCAGCGCTGCTCGCGGACCAGGTCGGAGCCGAAAAGGGCCGCGAGGATCGCGACGGGTCGGGCAACGAACAGCGTGAAGCCGACCAGGGCGGCGGCGGCGATCGCCGGCGCCGGGACTCCCGAGGAGACCACCAGCGCCCCGAAGACGAAGAAGGTGACCGTCTGCAGGACGGCGCTGAGGCTCTCGTTGAACTCCAGGAAGTTGTCCGGCGTCTCGCGGTCGGCGACGCCGATCGCGATGCCGGCCACGAAGGTCGCGACCAGGCCGTTGCCGAAGGTCGCCTCGGCGAGCCCGAACGCAGTCAGGCCGATGCCGAGCGCGTAGACGCCTTCGTAGCGCCGGGTCAGACCGACCCCCGGCATGTCATCGATCGCGCGGCCCGCCAGGGTCGCGATCGCGACGCCGATCACGGCGCCGGCCAGCGCCTCGCCGAGCTAGCTTCGCCGCTTCGGCGCCCGCGCCCGCCTCGTGGGCGGCGAGGGCGATGAAGACGAGCACGAGCGGCAGCGCCAGGCCGTCGTTCAGCCCGGACTCGAGGTTGAGCACGTGGCGGAGCTTCGCCGGTATCGACTTGGCCGCGACGACGGCCGAGGTGATGACCGGATCGGTCGGCGCCAGCACGGCTCCCAGCAGCAGCGCCTCCGTCCAGCTCAAGCTCGTCGAACAGGGGCTTCGATGCGAGGGCGATCAGGGCGACGGTTACCGGCATCGCCAGTACCAGCGCCCGTGCCGTCGGGCCGACGTGGCCGACCAAGAGCTCCCGCTCGACGATCAGGCCGTCGCTGAACAAGCGTGAAGATCAGCGCCAGCTCGATGATCGCGATGACGCTCGAGTCGCCCGGCCCGATCGACGACGACGCCGGTCGCGTCGAGGATCATTCCCGCCGCCACCGAGAGGACCGATACCGAGACCACGGTGCCATGCGCGAGCCCGGAGAGGCCGGCGACGACGACCAGCAAAACCCCCACGGTAAGAACCACTTCCGGGAATTCGCCACTCAATTTGTCCCTCTCGGCTCGCGCTCGGCGGCAATAACTCGGGGCTCAGGGCGCGCTGCTCGAGTCAGTCGGCCTCAGCCGCCGTTCCGGTTCACGGCGGCAAGCAGTTGCTGCTTGTTCATCTTCGACCGGCCGTCAATGCCGAGCTTCTTCGCATCGTTGTAGAGCTGATCCCGCGTCCTCCCCCCCGGTTCCGCTGCCGGACCGCTTGCCGCCGCGGTGCCCCGACGGGACGTCGTTGGTAGAGGTCTTGGAACTCGACTGTGACTCTCCAGATCGGGCCTTCTCCTTGTTCACCGTTCGAGCCGCGATCTCCTCGGCGCGGTCCTCGGATCTCCCGGCCTCCTTCTCGCTCTTCCTGACGTGCTCGTACTGACGGGCGCGCTTGCTGCCCTTCTTCACCCCTCGCGGCGGCATCGGTGTCCTCCATTGATTGCGTTTGAGGCGAGCTACCCAAGGCCTCTCATGCGCAAACGAAAAGGTCGTGCTATCCGCCGCGTAGGCGCTGGGCCGGCGGGTACGGGTGCGCTGGCGGCGGTCGCCCATCGTCACGGCAGCCCGAGTCCGATCGAGATCCTTCTCTTCGGCGGCGGAGGGGCGTTCGCATTCCAACATCGTGGCGTTGCCGCTGGCGTCGTTCGTCGCGGCCGGGGCATACATCCTTCTCGTTGCCTGCGAGCTTTCCATCGCGGAAGCGCTAGGTGATGAGGAGAGCTGAGGTGGTCAGCGATCTGACATTGCTGACGCGCGACCGGTTTCTCGAGGCCTCGCGGCGGATAGGTTGTACCCAGACGTGACCCCCCTCGACCTCCGCTCCCTGCCCCTCTTCCGCCAGATCCGCGAGAGGGACATGACCGGCCGCGGCGCCGCCGCCCAGTCGGAACGTTCGGCAAACCTGAAGGCGCGGACAGCGGGGAAAGAGCCTGTCCGGTCGATCTGTCCCTTCTGCGCGGTCGGCTGCGGTCAGCGGATCTACGTCGACGACGGGCGCATCACACAGATCGAGGGCGATCCCGACAGCCCGATCTCGAGGGGCCGGCTGTGCCCGAAGGGCGCCGCATCGCGATCACTCGTGCAGAGCCCGTCGCGCGAGTACAAGGTCAAGTACCGACCGCCGCACGCCTCCGACTGGCAGGAGCTCGACCTCGACGAAGCGATGGACATGATCGCCGACCGCGTCATCGCCAGCCGCGCGTCCGGCTGGCAGTCGAAGACCGACGAGGGCGGCAAGCTCAATCGGACGATGGGCGTCGGAAGCCTCGGCGGCGCGACCCTGGACAACGAGGAGAACTACCTGATCAAGAAACTCTTCACGGCGCTCGGGATCGTCCAGATCGAAAACCAGGCACGAATATGACACTCCTCCACCGTCCCCAGTCTGGGGACGTCGCTCGGTAGGGGTGGAGCCACCACCTTCCAGCAGGACCTGCAGAATTCCGACTGCATAGTCATCCAGGGCTCGAACATGGCCGAGTGCCATCCGGTCGGCTTCCAATGGGTGATGCAGGCGAAGGAGCGCGGCGCCAAGGTCATCCACGTCGATCCGCGGTTCACCGGACCAGCGCGCTCGCCGACGTCTACGTGCCGCTCCGCGCCGGAACCGACATCGCGTTCCTCGGCGGCATCGTCAACTACATCCTCGAGCAACGGCCGCGAGTTCCGCGAATACGTCGAAGCACTACACGAACGCCGCGACGATCATCTCGGAGGAGTTCCGGACACCGAGGACCTCGACGGCCTGTTCACGCGGCTGGAACCCGGAGTCGAACTCCTACGACATCGAGACCTGGCAGTACGAAGGCATGGAGGTGTTCTCCTCCGGCGGCAAGCGCGAGGAGGGCGCCGTCTTCGGCGAGGGTGCCGCACTACGCCCAGGGCGGCAAGCTCGAGCACGGAAACCCGCCCGAGATGGACATGGACCTCGAGCATCCGCGCTGCGTCTTCCAGCTCCTGAAGCGGCACTTCAGCCGCTACACGCCCGAGAAGGTGGCGGAGATCTGCGGAGTCCCGGAGGAGACGTTCCTCGAGGTCGCCGAGGCGCTCTGCTCGAACTCCGGTCGCGAGCGCACCTCGGCGTTCTGCTACGCGGTCGGGCTGGACCCAGCACACGGTCGGGGTCCAGTACATCCGCACCGCAGCGATCATCCAGTTGCTGCTCGGCAACATCGGCCGCCCCGGAGGCGGCATCCTCGCCCTGCGCGGGCACGCCTCGATCCAGGGATCGACCGACATCCCGACGCTCTACAACATCCTCCCCGGCTACCTGCCGATGCCGCACCCGCACGCCGCATCAGACGCTCGGCGACTACATCGAGACGAAGTCCGCCGACGACCGGCTACTGGGGCCACATGGACACCTACATCATCAGCCTGCTCAAGGCCTGGTGGGGGACGCCGCGACCAAGGAGAACGACTGGTGCTTCGACTAGCTGCCGCGGATCGACGGCGACCACTCCGCCTACCAGTCGGTCGCTCGACATGCTCGACGGCAAGGTCGAGGGTACTTCCTGCTCGGCGAGAACCCGGCCGTCGGCTCGGCCGAACTCGCGGCTGCACCGGCTCGGCGCTGGCGCAACCTCGACTGGCTCGTCGTCCGCGACTTCCACGAGATCGAGACGCGCCGCGTTCTGGCGCGACGGCCCCGAGATCGAATCGGGCGAGCTGCGCACCGAGGAGATCGGCACCGAGGTCTTCTTCCTCCCGGCCGCCGCCCACACCGAGAAGGACGGCAGCTTCACGAACACTCAGCGGCTCCTGCAATGGCACCACAAGGCGGTCGAGCCGGCGGGCGACTGCCGCTCCGACCTCTGGTTCACCTACCACCTCGGCCGCAGGATCCGCGAGAAGCTCGCGGGCTCGACCGAGCGACAGGGACCGGCCGGTCCTCGACCTGACCTGGGAGTACCCGACCGACGGGCCCCACGACGATCCGAGCGCCGAGGCGGTCCTGCGCGAGATCAACGGCGTCGATCTCGCCGAGGACAAGGCGCTGGACGGCTACACGTCTCTCAAGAACGACGGCTCGACCGCATGCGGCTGCTGGATCTACTAGCGGCTGCTACGCGGACGAGGTCAACCAGACCGCCCGGCGCAAGCCGGGTTCGAGCAGACGTGGGTCGCTCCCGAATGGGCCTGGGCCTGGCCGATGAACCGGCGGATCATCTACAACCGCGCCTCGGCGGATCCCGACGGGAAACCCTGGTCGGAACGGAAGAAGTACGTCTGGTGGGACGGCGACGAGGGCAAGTGGACCGGCGAGGACGTGCCCGACTTCAAGGCCGACAAGGCCCCCGACTACGTGCCTGACGATGACGCGGAGGCCGAGATGGCGCTGCGCGGCGACGAGCCGTTCATCATGCAGGCTGACGGGCGCGCCTGGCTGTTCGTGCCGTCCGGGCTGACCGACGGCCCTTTCCCGACGCACTACGAGCCACACGAGTCGCCGTTCCGGAACGCGCTTTACGGGCAGCAGGCGAATCCCGCCCGCGAGCAGTTTCCGCGGCCGGAGAACGCCTACAACCCGAGCGCCGGCGACCCCGACGGGGGAGCCGACGTTTTCCCTTTCGTCGTCACCACTTACCGGCTGACCGAGCACCACACCGCGGGCGCGATGACCCGCACCGTCCCGCATCTGAACGAACTCCAGCCGGCGATGTTCTGCGAGGTCAGTCCCGAGCTGGCCGGCGAGCAGGGGCTCGAGCACCTCGGCTGGGCGACGGTCGTCACGTCCCGGGCCGCGATCGAGGCCCGGGTCATCGTCACGGAGCGGATGAAGCCGCTGCACGTCCAGGGCCGCACCGTTCACCAGGTCGGGCTTCCCTACCACTGGGGCTTTCGCGGTCAGAGTAAGGGCGATTCCGCCAACGACCTGTTCAGCATCGTGCTCGACCCGAACGTGCACATCCAAGAGGTCAAGGCGGCGACCTGCGACATCATCCCGGGACGGCGTCCCCGCGGCGAGGAGCTGCCGGAGTTCGTCGCCGCCTACCGTCGGCGGGCCGGGTCGGAGGAGACCCGGTGAGCGGCCCCGACGCCCATCCGACGCCGGCTTGGCCCGAGTCCTGGGGCGACCAGGCGGAGTCGCGGGTCGGGTTCTTCACCGACACGAGCGTCTGCATCGGCTGTAAGGCGTGCGAGGTCGCCTGCAAGGAGTGGAACGAGGTCCCCGAGGAGAACCACGGCCTGAGCGGCAACTCCTACGACAACAGCCTCGATCTCGGCGCGAACCGCTGGCGCCATGTCGCGTTCATCGAACAGCGGGTCGAGGTCGGGGGCGTGACGAATCGGCGCCCGACTCGTGGGTCGAGGAGGCGTCGCGCCAGCAGCTCGTCGAGCAGGGCCTGCCGCTGCACTCCGACGACGACGGATTCCGGTGGCTGATGAGCTCCGACGTCTGCAAGCACTGCACGGAGGCGGGCTGCCTGGACGGCTGTCCGACCGGCTCGATCTTCCGAACGCGAGCACGGCACCGTCGTCGTCCAGGAGGACATCTGCAATGGCTGCGGCTACTGCGTCGTCGCCTGTCCCTTCGGCGTCCTCGACAAGCGCGAGGACGACGGGCGAGTCTGGAAGTGCACGCTCTGCTACGACCGCCTCCAGGACGACATGGAACCGGCCTGCGCGCAGGCCTGCCCGACCGACTCGATCCAGTTCGGCGAGCTCGATGTCCTCCGCCGTCGCGCCGTCGACCGGGTCGAGCACCTCCAGGAGCGCGGGGTCGCGGGGGCACAGCTTTACGGCGCCGATGGCGACGGCGGCGTCGGCGGTTTCGGAGCGTTCTTCCTACTTCTCGACGACCCTGAGACCTACGGGCTGCCACCCGATCCGGTCGTGCCGACCCGCCACTTGCCAGAGGCGTTCGCGGCCGCCGCCGCGGCCTCGGCCGCCCTGCTCGCCGGAGTGACCGCGGCCTTCATCGGGGGGCGAGGACGGTGAACGCGGAGGGCGCCGGCGAGACAGGCGACGCCCGCGAGGCCGGCAACATCGACGTCACGCGGGTTCATGGCGCGAAAGGCGCCGGACCGGGCAGCGCCCAGGAGACGGCGAGCCGGACCGGCTCCGGAAGGGCCGGGGCCGAACGCCGGATGGTCCCCAAGGATCGGCCCCGCAGCTACTACGGGCAGCCGATCGTCAAGCCGCCCGTCTGGACCTGGGAGATTCCCTGGTACTTCTTCGCCGGCGGAATGGCCGGCGCATCGGCGCCGCTGGCGTGGGCGGCCGGCGCCACCGGCAACGAAGCGCTGGCCCGCCGCGCGTGGGCGACGGCGATGCTCGGCGTCACCGTGAGCCCGGCGCTACTGATCTCCGACCTCGGCCGCCCCGAGCGGTTCCTGAACATGCTGAGGGTTTTCAAGGTGACATCCCCGATGAGTGTCGGGTCGTGGATCCTCAGCGCGAACGGCGCCCTGATCGCCCCGGCCGCGCTCGCCGCGTTCTGGAAGCGCGCCCCGAGGCCGCTCCGGGCGGCGGGGCCGTTAGCCGCGATTGCGGGACCCGGCCTCTCGACCTACACGGCCGTCCTGATCGCGAACAGCGCAATCCCTGTCTGGAGTGAGGCGCGTCGGCACCTGCCGTTCCTCTTCGCGGCCGGATCTGCAGCCAGCGCCGGCGCCTCGGCGACGATCCTGACACCGCCCGCCCACGCCGGCCCGGCTCGCCGGCTGGCGATCGCTGGCGGAGCCGCCGAGCTCGCGGTCGCCCGGGTGATGGAGCGTTCCCTCGGCGACGCCGGCGAGCCACTCCGGAGTGGCGCCGCCGGCCGGCTCTCGAAGGCGGCCCAGGCGATGACCGCTGCCGGCACGGGGATGATGGCCCTCGGCCGGCGTCGCCGCGGCGTCGTTCGGGCCGGCGCCGGCCTGCTGTTCGCCGGCGCCGCGTGCGAGCGCTGGGCCGTATACAAGGCCGGCTTCGCCTCGGCCGGCGACCCGGCCTACACGGTGACGCCTCAGCGCGAACGCCTCAAGCAGGAAGCCTGAGACGGTCGCAACAGGGCTGCGGTCGGTAGCCCGACCGTCCCGGGTTCAGGTCAGCGGCACCACCGGCAGCCCGGCCTCGCACCAGGCTTGAAACCCGCCCTCGACATCGGTCGCATCGAGCCCGAGCCGTCTCAGCGTCGCCGCGGCGAGGCTCGACTGGAATCCGCCGTCGCAAACGACGATCACTCTCGTCCCAGGGCGGGCCAGGTCCTCGAGACGATGAGCACTGCAGGGATCGAGGCGCCACTCGAGTACGTTGCGCGCAACCAGCCGCGCACCGGGGATGGCACCGTCGCCGGCGATCTGACTCTCGGTCCGGATATCGACGAGGGAGGCGCCCTCGCTCAGCTCTCGATAGGCCTCAGTGGGCGCGACGCGACGCAGCGACCCACGGGCCTCTGCAAGAAGATCGTCGACCGGGACCCGGGCCGGCGCCGTCATCGGACCTCGATCGAACCCTCCGGGCCGGCGCTGATCTCTCCGATCACCGGCCCAGGGACTTCGTCGGCCCGCTCGGCGGCGACACTGACGAGGAGCCCGCCTGACGTCATCGCATCGGTGAGGAGGATTCGGCGCTCCTCGGACACGCCCGGCGCCCAAGTGGTGAACCGCTCTGCCTGATCGCGGTTCCGCCGGCTGCCGCCGGCGATCGCATTGCCGTCGGCCGCCATGTCGAGTACGCCCTCGATCGCTGGTACCAAGGAGGCCTCGATCACCGCGCCGACACCGGCTGCCGCGCACATCTCGTTCAGGTGCCCGAGCAGGCCGAAGCCGGTCACGTCCGTGGCGGCAGTCGCCCCGGCCCCGACCGCGGCGCGAGATGCCCGCTCGTTGAGCTCGCACATCACCTCAGTCGCCCGAGCGATCAGCTCCGGGCTCCCGACCCCTCGCTTGGCGGCGGTGGTGGCGATGCCCGAACCGAGGGGCTTCGTGAGAACGAGGACGTCGCCCTGCCGAGCCCCGGCGTTGGTGAGCATCGCCTCGGGATCGACCAACCCGCTGACCGCGAGTCCGTATTTCGGCTCGGGATCGTCGATTGAGTGGCCGCCTCCGATCACCGCACCGGCCGCCGTGACCGCCTCGGAACCGCCGGCGAGGATCGCCGCCAGGACTGAGCCGTCGAGGTCATCGAGCGGGAACGAACGAGGTTGATCGCCACAAGCGGACCCCGCCCATCGCGTAGACGTCCGAGAGCGCATTGGTGGCGGCGATCCGGCCGAAGTTCCTGGGATCGTCGACTATAGGGGTGAAGAAGTCGGCCGTGTGGACGAGCGCCTGCCGTTCCCCGATCCGGTAGACGGCGGCGTCGTCGGAGGTCTCCGAACCGACCAGCAGGTTGGGATCCGACGTTCCCGGAAGCCCGGTCAAGACCTCCTGCAGACGATCCCTGGGGATCTTGCAGGCGCAGCCCGCGCCATGCGACATGGAGGTCAGCCGTGGTGACGACCCGGATGCGTGCACGAACCGAAGATACCCTGGTTCCATGGAGTTGAAGACGGGACAGCCCGGCGGTCCTCCGGATCGCGAAGCACTTCGTGATCTTCCGGCGGTTGATCAGCTGGCTGACGCGATCGACGCCACGCCGGGGGTCGCCGTAGCGGCCGCCCGCGTCGAGATCGCTGCGATGCGGTCGCTGATCCTCGCCGGGACGGTGACGTCGGTCGACCCCGACGCGTTGCGGGCTTCGACGCAGCGCAGGGCCAAGGCGCTCGCAGCCGGCTCGCTGCGACCGGTCCTGAACGCGACAGGGGTGATCCTCCACACCAACCTCGGCCGGGCCCCGCTGGCAGCAGACGCGGCAGCCGCCGCCGCGGCGATCGGATCCTCCTACTCGAATCTCGAATACGAGCTCGAGGACGGTTCGCGCGGCAGCCGTCATGGGCATCTGCGCGAACTGCTCGTCGAATTGACCGAGGCCGAGGACGCGATCGCCGTGAACAACAACGCCGGCGCCGTGATGCTGGCGCTGGCGGCGCTCCCCGGCGACGGCGAGGTCGTCGTCGGTCGCGATCAGCTGGTCGAGATCGGCGGTTCCTTCCGCATTCCCGAGATCATGGCCGCATCCGGTGTCCAGCTGATCGAGGTCGGAACCACGAATCGGACCCGAGTCGAGGACTACGAAGCGGCGATCGGCCCCCGCACGAGAGCGTTGATGCGAGTCCATCAGTCGAACTTCCGGACCGTCGGGTTCACCGAGGGGCCGGAAATCGAGGAGCTCGTCGCACTCGCCTCAGCCAATGGGCTTTCGATCATCGACGACCTCGGATCGGGGGCCGTCGATCCGATCGGCGACGAGCCGCTCGTCGCTCGCTCCGCTGCCGCCGGCGCCATCACATGTTTCTCGGCCGACAAGCTACTCGGGGGTCCGCAGGCCGGAGTCGTCGCAGGCCCGGCGGTCGCAATCGAGCGATGCCGTCGTCACCCGCTTGCCCGTGCGCTTCGGCTCGACAAGCTGCAACTTGCGGCGCTCGAGTCGACGCTGCGGATTCGCCGCGATCGAGGTCCGGAGGCGATACCTGCGACCGCCATGCTCGCCGCTCCCTCCAGCGAGCTCGGAGCACGGGCGGACGAGATGGCGACGGCGGTCGGACCGGCGGCACGGGTGACCGAGGGGTCCGGCGGATGGGCGGGGGGACGTTGCCCACGATGGAGCTACCGGGTCCGGTTTGCGCGATCGACCCAGGCCCCGACGGTGCCGCTGCTCTCGCCGAGCGGCTGCGCCTCGGCGACCCGCCGGTGATCGCCAGGATAGAGGATGGCTCCGTCGTTCTCGATCCGCGGACGCTCAACGACGAGGAGGCGGCGATCGCTGCGGCGGCGGTTGGACGGGCGCTTGCCTGAGCAAGCCCATCCCGAGTCGGGACTCGTCCTCGGCACCGCCGGGCATATCGACCACGGCAAGACTCGGCTCGTCGCCGCCCTGACCGGCGCCGACACGGATCACCTCGAAGAGGAGAAGCGGCGCGGAATCTCGATCGAGCTGGGATTCGCGGAGCTTGAGCTGCCATCCGGCCGCTCGCTCGGGGTCATCGACGTTCCCGGGCACGAGCGGTTCGTGCGGACCATGGTCGCCGGCGCCGGGGGCGTCGATCTATTCTTGCTCGTGGTCGCCGCCGACGACGGAGTCATGCCGCAGACGAGGGAGCACCTTGAGGCGCTGCGCGCACTCGGCGTTGAGACGGGCGTGGTTGCCCTCAACAAGGTCGACGTCGCCGATGCCGAGACGATCGTGCTCGCGCGCGAGGAGATCGGCAGCCTCCTGCCGGACACGCCGATCATCGAGGTCAGCGCCCTCCACGGCGACGGAGTTCCCAAGCTGATCGAGGCAATCGACGCCGCCAGCGACGCGGTCGATCTACGGCGAGACGGCACCTGGCCCGAGGGCGGCGGCATCCTGCATGTCGACAGGTCGTTCACTATCACCGGGGCGGGTACGGTCGTGACCGGGACCGTCGTCGGCCGCGGATTCGCCGCTGGGCGCACCGTGACGGTGCTCCCCAGCGGAAATACCTCTCGGGTCCGGTCGATCCAGATCCACGGCCGCGATGCGTCGTCCGTCGGGCCCGGGAATCGCGCCGCTTTGAACCTTTCGGGGATCAGGACCGAGGCCGTCCCCCGCGGCAGCGTCGTCTGCGCACCCGGCTCATCTCCGCCGGTGAGCTACCGGCTCGACGTCGAGCTGCTCCATCCGGCGGCCGACGACCGGCCGCTGCCGCGGCGGGTCCAGATCCATCATGGGACCCGCGACGTCGCGGCGCGGATCGTACGGCTCGATGGCGCCTTCGCCCAGCTGCGGCTCGAGGCCCCGCTGGTCGCGAGGGCGCGGACCGGCTCATCCTTCGATCGATCTCGCCCGCTGAGACGCTCGGCGGAGCGGAGGTGATCGACCCTGCTCCGCGCCGACACGGTCCCGGGGCCGGACGCGACCTGGCTGCGGATGCTCAGCTCCGCGGGCCCTGCCGACGTGGTCGCCTTTGCGGCCGCCGCCGGACGCGAAGTGGCCGCCGACCCCCGCGAATGGGACGCCGATTGCCCGCTGGCGTGGGCCCTTCCACGGTTCCCCCTGGAGGCCTGGCGCGAGGCGGTACGCGGACTCCTTGATTCCGGAGCTATCGAGGAGTCCCGTGGGCTGCTGGGCGGTAGGCCCAAGAGTAGGAAGGCAGACCCCCGCCCCTGCGGCAGCTCGACCGGACCGATCTCCGGCTGCTGACGATCCTCGCCGCCGACGGGGTGGAGCCGCGCCCGCCCCAGACCCTGGCAGACGAGCTGGGACTCGCTCGATCGGAGGTCGTCGAACGGCTCGACGGGTTGGCGAAAGGGGGTCGGCTGAGCCGGATCTCGGCGGAGATCTACTATCCGCCCGAACGTCTCGCCACACTCGAGCGCCTGGTCCTGAACGTGGCCAGAGACCGGCGCCATCTCGGTCCCGCAGCTTCGCGACGCCCTGCTGACGAGTCGAAAATACGCTCAGGCGCTTCTCGAACACCTCGACCGCGTCAGAATCACGGTGCGTCACGGCGACCGGCATGTCCTCCGCTCCGCCGACGGCTCCTCGACTGCATAGCCTCCCTAGGCCATGGGGCGGCAGGGGTCTGGTGGCCCACCTGGTCCTCAAAACCAGCAGGGCGGTGAAGCCCACCGCTTGGAAGGTTCGATTCCTTCGCCGCCTCGTCGGGCCTCGCCCACATTGCCAGGCGCGGCTCGTCGGCCTCACGGTCAGGCAGGGTCGAAGACGACTACCTCGATAGCCACGTCGTTGGCGACATCGTGATCGCTCAGAAAGGAATGGCTCTCTCGTCCCAGGACATCGGACGCGAGGCCCTCAATCCGCCCGCGCATGGCGTCCTGGAACGTACGCCTCATCTCGCGAACGAGTTCACCCTGACCGCCGTCAACGAGCGTCTGCTCGGCTTGGGTCAAAGAACCCCGAAGTATCGTCGCGACGAAGGAATCGTTGATTTCGGTCTTCGCGCCGATTGGACCCTTGCCGAGAGACTGCTTATAGATGGCGACCATGCCGCGGTTCATGTCCCGCACACGGCTGTCCCTCTCCTCAAGCATCTTGCACTCCTGTCTCGCTCCGGTGGACAGGGCCTAAATCGCAAGAGGGAGGCGTTTGCCTGCGGGCCGTTGATCTCAAGCTTACGCTCCTCGCGAGCCGCGGCGTCCAAAATCCGAGCGGGTCGCCGGTTACACGGACGAGCCGGCTAGCCCAGAAGGTCGACCAAATCCCTTTCAAGGGCGAAGCAATAGACCGATAGGTCGGGATCAACTGCGTGGTCGCTCAGGGGAGAAACGACCGCGATGCCGGTCAGGTCCTCGATCGCCTCAGCGAATTTGTCTTGGATGGAGATTTGAAGATGGCTCCGCAGCTCACGGACCGATTCCTTTCGATCTGCGTTCACGAGGGTCTCCTCGGCCGGTGTAAGCGTTCCCTGGGCGAACACCGTGATCAGATTTTGGTTGACGAAGATTCGGATGTGCTCGGGGCCTTTACCGGTGACCTCCTTCATCACCCCAGCAAATCGCCTGACAAGCTCGCGTTTTAGGTTCGGAAGTGACGCGGGAGCTTCAAGCTCTGGACCGGAAAGGGGCATCGTTAGGGAACCTAGCGAACGAGCAACGGGAGCTGGCGAAAAAGGAGGAGGTGGGTCGATGGACCATCCAGCTAAGAGGCGTTAGCCCGACCCCCGGAAGGCACGGAACCAGGCGGCCGCGCGGTGGTTATCGAGTCGATCAGGGCCAGGGGGGCCTGGACGGCTCGTGCCTTGAGGCGAACGGCCACGTAACCCGGGCTTGATGTCGCGATCGACGATTCGGATCGTCTCAGTCTCGACCTCGCGCCTCTCGAGGGCGTCGGAGACGGGATGACAGCCACAGCGACAGGATTCGTTCCGGCTGGCGGGGGTAAGCCGGGAGGACTCAACCGACGGAGGCAAGGACGAGATGACCGACACGGACAAGGGCAACGCGAAGCTGATCCAGTACCTGACCGAAGCTCACGGCAAGGAAAAGGAACTGGAGGTTTCGCTCGCGGCTCACATCGGGATCGCGACCCGCCCCGCCTATAAGAAGCGGCTGAAGGAGCACCTGAAGGAGACCAAGCAGCACTCCAAACTCGTCGAGCGCAGGCTCAAGAAGCTCGGCGGAGGAGGGATCACGGCTGCGGCCACCGACCTGGCCGGCCGAGGCGTCGCCGCCGCAAAGGGTCCCCTGCACGCCATTCGGGGGACCAGCGAGGAGGAGAAGGAACTCAAGAACGCAAAGACGGAGTACTCGGAGGAGCACGAGGAGATCGCGACCTACTCCGCGATCGAGGCGCTCGCGACCCAGCTCGGCGACGACGAGACCGCAAAGGTCGCGAGGAGCATCCGCCGCGACGAGGAACGGATGGCGACCTTCCTGTCGAAGCAGATTCCGGTGCTGACCCGGGCGATGATCAAGGCCGAAATCGCCTCCAACTGAGGGAGGCTGGGTAAGGGCTACCCGACCAGCGGTGTCGATTCGATGTCTGCAACCAGGTGCTCGAGGGACATGTAGACGCCGGAGGCGCCAACCTCAAGAAGCTCGGACTCAGAGAATCCGCTGGTCAGGACCGCAACTTGCGGGTCGCCACCGGAGCTCTTATCAGAGCTACCGTCGTCGCGCCCAAATCTTCGACCTGCCGGATGCAGGCAACGTGCTCCTCGGCCTCGGCCGAGATGATCATCGCCACGCAGGTCGTCGTCGGAGATCTCCTCCTCCCCTTACTCCGGCGAGGTATTGAACGAGGCGCCGCTCGGCGAGGGCTGGCCGCTGGTTTAGGAGGCCCGCGAGAAGGACGCCCCTTCCTCGGGGCCGGGCTTTTCGGGCAGTCCTGTTTGAGGCCGGCGGCTCTTGGGGATGCGTGGCACAGGGGCTCCGCTCCCCCGGCCAGGGATAGACGTGGGGCTCCTATGGAATGGGTCGTCTGTAAAACCGGCGGCTCGTTTCATCATTTGATGTCCTACTCCCATCGGTGGAAGCTCGGCTGCTTCAGAGCCGACGCGCGGATTCGAACCGCTGAGACCCTTCATGACGAGTCCTCGCTGGCCTTGGACTCAACCCGACGCTTCGGGGCCCGCCAGAGGACAAAGGCAGCCATCGGCACGTTCACGAACAGGGCCCATTCCCAGCCTGCCCACTGGGTCAGGACACCGCCCAGAAGCACGCCGGCCGCGACGCCGGCTCCTGCCACGGCGCCCCAGATGCCAAGGGCGCGGTTTCGCTCGGAGCCTTCGGAGAAGGTCGTGGTTGCGGTCGAGAGTGCTGCGGGCGAGGCGATCGCGGCACCAAGCCCCTGGACGGCTCGGACGATGATCAGCCTGGACCACAGCGCGGTGCTCCAAGAGATTCGGCAGGAACGGGAGGAGCTGCCCCACAAGCCGTAGTCAGGAAACTTACATTCGGCGCGAGCAGGTATCGCTCGCCCGGCAAGATCCGCTGGCCATGCCGGGATCGACCGCATCAGAAACATCGCCAGGACGACGAGAAGCGCGTTTTCCGGTGCCGCCGCCGGGAACTACTGTCAAGTGGCAAGCAACGGAATGACGGAAGCCGATCGGGCAGTGCAACGCGGGCTACCCGAGCCAGTCGTCAGGGCGGCGCGGGGCCTGTTGGAGACTTTCGCCGATCACCAGCTTCTGATCGCAGCCGGCGGGATCGCGTTTCGCGTCTTCCTAGCCTTGGTCACAGGGACGCTCTTCACAATTGGGCTCCTCGGGTTCCTTGGACTCGAGGAGGTGTGGAGACAGGACGTCCTGCCCGGCCTTCGGGACGGAATGTCGGAGCCGGTCTTCAAGGTCGTGCGGACCGCGGTCGCGGAGGTGCTCACCGACCGCGCCGTCTTCTGGACCACGTTCGGCCTCGCCGTCGCTGTCTGGCAGGTCTCGGGCGTAATCCGAGCGACGGGACAGACCCTTAACCGTGTCTACGGCGACGAGGACAACCGCTCCTTCTGGCGCGAGCTTGCCGTGTCAATCGCGGTCGGGGCGGCGACTGTACTGCTGATCCTGATCACGATCGCGGTTCTGCTGCTCGGGCCGCTCGTGATCGAGGACGTGATCGGATCCTCAGGAGCCGCCGGGGTCGTCGGGTTCATCGTCCGCTGGACGATCGCCGCGGGCCTGCTGTTCGTGATCGTCGGCCTCACCGCCCGCTTCGGCCCGGCCGCCCGGCGCCCGATCGGCCGGCTCACCTTCGGAAGCAGTCTGACGGTCGGCGGCTGGATCCTGACGACGATCCTCTTCGGCCTGTACGTGACGCACATCGCCAACTTCGGCAGCGTCTACTGGGCACTGCTGACCGTCTACCTGCTGGCGGAGTACATGTTCGCGCTCGCGGCCGTCTTCCTCGGCGGGCTCGTGATCGACCATGTCCTCGCAGAGCGCGGCGGCGAATAGGCATGGCGATCAGTTGGAATTCGGCGAGTTGCGAATCGGGCCGTGTCGGCTCCGTCCCGCCGACCCTCGTCCGCGCCGATTCGTCACCGACTCGCTCGCCCCGTGATCTCCTGGGCCACATGCTTGGCATAGCGGCCGACGCCGCCGACGAGCATCGAAGCGGAAGGCCTGAAGGAGTTCTATCTCCCGTGGTTGAACCCGTCGTCGGAGGTTTCTGCGCGAGGGTCCTGGGAAGGTCGAGTCTGACGAAGAAGATGCTCGACTGGCTGACACAACAAGTCTCAGATAGTTCGATCACCTACTTGATTGTCGCCGTCGCAGCAGGTGGCGACGTACTCTTCCCGTTGATTCCCTCGGAGACGATCGTCATCACCGCGGCGGTCCTCGCAGCCCATGGAGCCTTATGGATCTGGTTGCTCGTGCTCGCGACGGCTGCTGGAGCCTTCGTGGGCGACAACATCTCTTATCTGCTGGGCAGAATTGCCGGCGAACCGGTGGTGCGGCGGATAGTGCGAGGCCAAAAGTCAAGACGGCGCCTCGAATGGTCGGAGCGGGCAATTCAGCGTCGCGGGAGTCTGCTCGTGCTCGTCGGCAGGTTCATCCCAGGCGGGCGCACCGCCAGCACCCTCGCCGCGGGCACGCTGGAGATGGAGTATCGAAAGTTTGCCGCCGCCGACGCCATCGCAGCGCTACTTTGGGCCCTCTACGCGTCTTTGGTCGGCTACGTCGGTGGCGCGACGTTCAAGGAGAGCCTCTGGAAGCCGATCGCGGGTTCACTCGCAGTTGCGGCCCTGGTTGGTCTCGGCATCGAGGGTTGGCGTCGAATACAGAAGATGCGAGGGCGGGACATCCTCGGAGACGAGGATTCCGTCTAGGTATTCACGCATTGAGGACGTGGTCTATATCCAGGCTGGTCCCGTGCGGGTGTGCCGCACCTGAAGTGCACCTCAGGTGCGGTCGCGGCCCGGGGTCGCATCGAGGAAGACCTCGGTCACGTCCGGGAGGGCCTCGCGGAGTCGCCGATCGATCTGGTTGCAGACCTCCTCGATCCGCCCGGCATCCGTCCGGTCCTCGAGATCGATCCGCGCTGCCACCAGGAGCGCCTTCGGGCCGAGCACCATCGTCAACAACTCTTGGACCGAGAGAACCTCCGGCGGCTCCTCGATCACCCGCTCGAGCAAGCTCCGCTCCTCCGGCCGGGCGGAAGCCCCGATCAACATGTGCTTGGCGTCGCGGCCCATCCCAACGGCAACACCGACCAACAGCAGACCGATGAGAACCGCGGCGAGCGGGTCCCAGAAGTCTCGCCCGGTGATCTGATCGAGACCCACACCGGCAGCGGCAACGGCGACGCCGATCAGGGCTGCAGTGTCTTCGAACAGGACCATCTTCACGTTCGGATCGCGGCTCTCCCTCGCGTAGCGAGGGGCGGGCATGCCTGCCTCGCCCGCTTCTTTGCGCGTCTGTCGGACCGCTCGCAGCCATGAGGTCCCTTCTGCTGCGAAGGAGAGCGCCAGCACTGCGTAGGCGACGAGGAAGCGCTCCGTTCCGCCCTCGCCGCGAAGCAGCTCGAAGATGCCGAAGCCAACCGCGAAGATCGACCCGGCAAGGAACATGCCCATCGCAGCCATGAAAGTCCACAGATAACGCTCCCGGCCGTAACCGAATGGACGAGAAGCGGTGGGCTCCCGTCGGCTGAGCCGGATCGAAACCAGGAGGAAACTCTGGTTCGTCGTGTCGGCAATCGAGTGAGCGGCCTCGGCGAGCAGTCCGGCCGAGCCGCTTGCCAATCCCGCCAGCAACTTGGCCACGGCGATCACGGCGTTCGCGGCGAGGGCGAGGAGCACCGTCTTGCGACTCCGGCTGAGATCCTCCGGGGCGGGGACGCTTCGCCGGCTCAGGAATTCCGCCGGGCGATCGTCATCCGTCTCGCTCCGCCGACTCTCTTCTGCCTCAGGCGTCACTGCCGTCCTTCGGCGTCCGGGAATCCGCAGCTCGGTGAAGATCCACAACCGCGAAGGTTACGGGCTCCCGCAGCACGAAGAAGGCCGTGTGGCTCGCCGATCCGTTGCAGAGCACCCGTCGGCCCGCCCCCGACAGTGAGGCTCGCGAGCTTGCCGGGGCCTCTGACCAGCCTCAGCGGGTTGGCTGGGTATCCAACATCTTTCCGGATATACCCGCATCGACAGCTCGCAAGCCGTTCGATGCTCGTCGGTCCGATTCGCTCGCCTGAGGTCGTCTGACCTGGATCGCGTAGCAACGGGCCCGCTACTCCAGCTCGCCCAGCTTTGCGTCAGGCCGAAGCTCGGCGTCGAGCCCGACGCCGACCGCAGCTAAGGCCAGAGCGGGTCCCATCACGCGGCCGCCTCGGCCCTCGCCGTTTCGATCTCCTCCTCGAGCGGCCCCGCACTTCCGAGACCGGCGAGCAGCAGGCGCCGCTGGCGGTCGATCTCACCGGTGGGCTCGCCCTCGCTCGCCGCGACGGCACGCAGGTGGCCAAGCAGGTCCACCAGCCTGGAGGAGAGAGCGGGCTGATCGCCGCAACAGAGACGCACCTCACCGAACCCGACCCTGACGAGCCCGTCGAGATCGGGAGCCACTGCAACGAACCGCGGCTCTCCACGCTCATCGACACGGACGCTCGAACAACCGTCCGAGCGAGCGAACCCGACCAGGATCGAGGTCATCTGCTCAATCGCGTTCTGGGCGGTCGTAGGATCGTTGATTCCCGGGGACAGGCCCTTGAGGGCGATGTCGGCGAGCTGCCGAATCGGGAAGCCGGCGTCCTGGATGTTGGTCCGCTGCTTGCCCAGCCGGAAGCAGCTCTCGACGGTCGACGCGAACTCATCATCGCTGGGCGCGGAGTCGGCCGTGGCGTCCGGTTGTGCCAGTCGGATACGGGCTAACGCCTGACCGGGCAGGACCCAGGAACCGATCGGAACCAGCTGCTCGACGAGAGCGCCGGCGGAAGTCGCTGCGGCGATGAGCCCCCCTGTATCAACGGCATTCAGGTAACCGGTCCGACCCGGCCCGGCGGTAACGGTGCGCCACGCGCCCGCGATCGACCACGACTCCACCAACGCTTCAGCGACGGCGGCGTCCTCCGGCTCGCCTGGCCCACAGGGATAGCGATCCGCGATCACGCCCTGAGCGTCGTCATGGATCGCCGCGATCACCGACGAGGGCTGCAGCATCGAGACGATATGAGCGATGAAGACGGCGAAGAGCGCAAACGACGCGAAGGCGGCGATCATGGCGGCGCTCACGGCCAGGTTCGGAGGCTCGGCGGACTGATCGCTGACCCCGAGCCTGACGAGAACGACCAGGCAGTAGACAAAGGTTCCAAGCAGCGCGGCTAGCGTTATCTGACTGAGCCGGTCGCGGCGGAAGCTGCGCAACACCCTGGGACTGAGCTGCGAGGACGCGAGGGTGAAGGCGACGACCGTTACCGAGAAGGAGAGGCCCGCAACTGAGACGACCGACGTGGCGATCGTCTCGAGAACGCTCCGGGCCGAGTCCTGGCCGTCGAACGAAAGGGCGGGGATCGTGATTCCGAGCGTCTCATCGAGAGCCGGCAAGCCGAATCCGGCGACAAGACCGACCAGCATCGCGACGCCAGGCAGGAAGCCGAAGCTCGACCGGACGATGTCCCAACGCTCCGTCACACCGACGCGACCGGTCAGGTTCATCACGTTCGGTTTCCCAAGGCGGCGGTCATGCTTCTTGGTCACTACCCGCTCGGTCCGGCTCAACCTTTTCGCCGGCCGGGTCCTCGGCCCGAGGCGGCTCCCGATCCAGCGAGCGCCGACAGTGTCGGTGAGACCAGGAGCAACGATCGACGGGAGGATCACCAACGCTGCGAGGCCCCCGCCGCAGCAGCCACACGTTGAACCGGATAGGCGGTCAAGAAGCCGAGCGATTCGGCCAGTTGGCCGCGGAACGGTACGGGTCACGCCGCCTCGAGCCGAACCGCGTCCCGCTCCTCCTCGCCGCGCACCGCGCCGAGCAGCTTCGTGAGGGATGTCGCAGCAGTCGCGAGACCTGCATCTGGGAGACGCCGATCCGCTCGCCGATCTGGCGCTGGGTCAGTCCCTCCTCGAATCGCAGCCTGAGGGCCGGCGCTCCGGTCGTCCAACTCGACCGCGTCCCCGGTCATCCGGGCCTCGGCCGCGTCGAAGCCGAGATCGATGCTGGGGATCGTCTCGGAGATCGGCTGGCCTTCTCCTCGTCTCGGTTCGCGGCCGGGCGGTCGAGGGACATCGGGGTCCGCGTGGACTCGGCCTCCATCGCCTCCAGCACCCTCAGGGGGTCATGCCCTGAGATGCGAGCGACATCCTCGACGGTCGGCTCGCGGCCGTGCTCCGCCCGGAAGCCGGCAACGATGGAGTTCACCCTGGCGATCTCCTCCTGAAGGCTGCGAGGACCCGTACGACTGGGTGTTGTCCCGGAAGTGATGCTTCAGCGTGCCGAGGATCACCGGGGTCGCGTAGCTCGAGAAGCTGACCCCGCGGCTGGGGTCGAAGCGGTCGACCGCCTTGATGAGCCCTTCGTAGGCGACCTGAAGGAGGTCGTTGAACGGCTCGCGGCCCGATCGATACCGGGCGGCGAGTCATTGGCGAGCGGAATAACGCTCGATCACCTCGCGACGTTGCCGGGTCCTGAGTCCGGGCGAACTCCTCGATCAGCAAGCGATCCCGCCTGTCGCGAAGATTGTTCGCCCGCCCGCGGTCCGCGTCTGACGACGTGGGGGAATCTGATTTGGACGCATCGAGCCTCCAATGGGCAAGACGCATCTCTGCAAGCCGCTCGGGGGAGTGGCGCTGGGCCCCTGGATCCCGTCGTGACCTAAAGCTGCTCAGCTCTGGGACCGCTCTCCGGCCTGGAGACCGCGGCGGCTGGGTTCAGGGTATCAACTGCGGCCACCGGAACGGGGATATTTCGGGGTGGCCTCGTCAAGTTTCAAGAGTGCTGGGTGGGCTTATGCCCTGATAGCCGCCGAAGCTGAATGATCGGACAGCAACTTGTTTCGCCGGGGACGTGGCCCCACCGCGCGATTTCAGTTGGCACCGTCTCAACCCAAAATCCCCTGGCTCATCACCCAACCGGTCGAGCGGTCGGTGACCGACACCATCAATCTGCCGTTTGCCATAGACGCGAACTCGCGGCTTACCTCTCGGTAGGTCGAGCTGATCTCGACCTCCTCGCTTTCATCGGCCTCGATCGCGGCGGTTGCCGGCTCGGGCTGCTGCCGTCGTAAGCGTCCCCCGTTGTCGCGGGCTGCAAGTTGTAGCTCGACCGTCATTCGACTTGGTCCAACTCCAGCCAGATCTTGGTGAATCGTTGCGTCCATCTGCTTCTCCTTGTCTCAACGGCAGCGGTCACTGCCCTTCACCGACCATAAGCCCGAAATCACCCTGCCCCTGATGCGGACCGGGATCGGGTCACGGGGCTCATGGCACTGACGAGCCCCTCAACGGAGGACGTTGCGGAGCCGAGGCTCGGTGGGACCTTCTCGGCGCGACGCTTAGGTGGACGGGGACCGGCACACAAAGTCTTGATATCGAGAGCTCGCATGTTCGCGTTCCCGCGCAAGCTGCTCCTCAGCTATCCATCAGCTGACCTCCCGCCGCGGCTCGCGGGAGATACATCGCCTCGCTCAGGGTGATTCAGCTGTGGTCGACCCGTTGTCGCCGACTCCTTGCTCGGCGTAACCACGTGACCTCGTGCCTGCGTGCTGGTTGCGCGTGATAGTTGCGCGATGGTCAGACCCTCAATATCCATGCGGTTTGTGGATCTGGCGCGTTTCGGCGGGTTTGCGAGGTTGACCAGCAGAGCTCGAGCAATCCCAATGTCCATCGGGGATTGCGGCTCATCAGAGGAGCGCGCCCGACTGGATTCGAACCAGTGACCTTCGGTTTCGTAGACCGACAGCTTTCGGCTCGCCGGGCCCTCTCACGCAGGTACCGCAGCCTCGATCACCGGGGCGATCGCACCGTCGAGGAAGTCGGCGTCCCCGAGGCCATGATCGATGAGATGCACGTACGTGCTGAGCGTGAAGCCGGGGTCGTGGTGGCCGAACCACTCCTGGATCTGCTTGATGTTGCGGCCGGCGTCGAACAGCAGCGAGGCGCACGTATGCCGGAAGACGTGGAAGCCGAGCGGGCAAGTCCGGCTCGTGCGGCGGTAGGCCTAAGCACCCGGACACGACGTTCGAAACGTCCAGCGGCGTACCCCGCGGAGTGGCAAAGACGGGGTCGGTGTCCCCATCGAAGTCGGAACTCGCCCGGGCCTCTGCCAGGAGCTCGGCCGTCCCTGCTGAGAGCGGGATGGTCCGCCGCCCGTACCGAGTCTTCGGCGGGCCGACTCGACCGCGGTAGATCTGCCTGCCGGACCGCCAGCGTCGGCGTCGCGTCTCGAGATCGAGATCGGCCCAGGTCAGCCCAATCGCTTCGGAGATCCTCAGCCCGCTCTGCTGGTGGGTTCCATACGAAATGCGCCCCGGTGCCGACGCCCCTTCTAGGCTTCGAGACAAGGCATCTCCCCGGGACCCGCGAGCCGAGCGGCTCCGTCCCCATCGAACCCGAGGAACCCAAATGGACCCCAGAAGGGCGTTGCCACGGACGAATTTGCCGGCGGCGATAGCCCTAATCTGCCTGTTTTGCAGGTGTTTCTCAGAGCCGACGAGCGGATTCGAACCGCTGACCCCTTCATTACGAGTGAAGTGCTCTACCAACTGAGCTACGTCGGCGCGAGCGATGAGTTTAGGGGCGGCAGGCGCGAGGCGCCGAAACATCGCCTGCGGTGGCGCGGATTTCCAGGTTATGGACTGGGTTATCCGCGCCACCGGGTCAGTTCGCGGCGAAGGTGGTGGCTGCGGTTGGGATGCGGTCCGGATCGAAGCGGGCGACCAGGTCGCGGACGGTCACCTGCTCGGCCGGGGCCGCCAGTTCGAGGGTCTGGGCCATCCAGATGAGCGCGTCGGCGGGGCGGAGCCCTTCCTCCGCCAGGTCGGCGAGGGTGACGGCGCCGTGCCGCTTGGCGAGGCGGGCGCCGTCGGGGCCGAGGACGAGCGGGACGTGGGCCCACGCCGGGCCGGTCGAGGCCGAGCAGATCGCAGAGGAGCGCCTGACCGGCCGTCGAGGCGAGCAGGTCGTCGCCGCGCACGACCTCCTCGACTCCCTGATCGGCGTCGTCGACGACGACCGCGAGGTTGTAGGCGAAGGCGCCGTCGCGGCGGCGCAGCACGATGTCGTCGACCGGATCGGTGCGCTCGCCGTGGCGGCGGTCGGTGATGCTCACCTCCGCAGCCTCCGCACGCAGCCGCAGCGCGAACGGCTCGCCGACGCTCGCCCGCCGTTCGGACTCGGCGGCGGAGAGGTCGCGACAGGTGCCCGGGTAGAAGCCCTCCGGGGAGTCGCCATGCTGGGCCGAGGCCGCCTCGCGAACCTCGCGCCGCGAGCAGAAGCAGCGGTAGACGCGGTCCCGCTCCTCGAGGCGGGCCAGTGCGGCGGCGTAGAGGTCGGACCTGGCGGATTGCCTGACGACCTCGCCGTCCCAGTCGAGGCCGAGGGCCCGGAGGTCGTCCAGCTGGGAGTCGACGAAGGGCTCCCGGACCCGGCCGACGTCGAGGTCCTCGATGCGCAGCAGGAAGCGAGAGCCGGCCGAGCGGGCGAAGAGCCAGGCGAGCAGCGCGGTTCTCAGGTTGCCGAGGTGGAGGTCCCCGGTCGGCGACGGCGCGTAGCGCCCGTCCATCGAATTACTCCGGCTCGACCAACTTGTAGCCGATGCCGCGCACCGTCACGACCAGCTCCGGATCCTGGGGGTCGCGCTCGATCTTCTGCCGCAGGTTGGAGATGTGGACGTCGCAGGCGCGGACGTCGCCGCTGAACTCCGACTGCCAGAGCTCCTCCATGATCTCGAGCCGGCTGAAGACCTGACCGGGGCGATCGGCGAGCAGCCGCAGCACCTGGAACTCCGAGCGGGTCAGGTTGACCGGCTCGTTGCGGACGGTGACGAGGTGGCGGGCGAGGTCGATCGAGACGTCGCCGGCGTCGATCGAGTTGCTCCCGCCCTCGACGGTCGAGGCGCGGTCGAGCTCACGGCGACGCAGCTGCGCCCGGACGCGGCCGAGCAGCTCGCGAACGCTGAACGGCTTCGTCACGTAGTCATCGGCGCCGACCTCGAGGCCGACGACCTTGTCGACCTCGGCATCCTTGGCGGTCAGGAGGATGATCGGCACGGGGCTGCGGCCGCGCACGTCCCGGCAGAGGTCGAGGCCGCTGCGACCGGGCATCATGATGTCGAGGACGAGCAGGTCGAAGGGGACCTCGCCGGTACCGAGCTTCTCGTCGGCGTCGTCGCCATCGGTTGCGATCGTCACCTCGAAGCCCTCCTGGCCGAGGGCGTAGCCCACCGACTCGCGAACCGATGGCTCGTCGTCGGCTACGAGGATCCGTCCACTGCTCACATCGACCTCTTCATTGATTCGCTCCGTATCGGTTGGGGGCTTCGCTCACGCTATTGGGGTGGAGGTCGGAGCCGCCGCCCTAAGTTTGATCGTGAAGATACTGCCGCGGCCGTCCTCCGACGAGACGCTTATCTCTCCGCCCATCACGTCGACCATCCGCTTGGCGATCGCGAGGCCCAGTCCGAAGCCCTCGCGCTCGAGTGAACCGCTGCCCCGATAGAAGCGGTCGAAGACCCGATCCTGCTCGTCCGCACGGATGCCGGTACCCGTGTCCTCGACCTCGATGACGACCTTGTCCTCCGGCCCCTGATGGCCACGAATCATGACCGTGCCGGGGGAGGGCGTGTGCTTGAAGGCGTTCGTGAGGAGCCCGATCAACACCTGCCTGAGCAGGACGGGGTCGGCGTTGGCCACCAGGTCGGGGGCGACCTCCGTCTCGAGGTCGACGCCCTCGACGACCGGGTCGAGCGCCGCGATCGCCTCGGAGACCGCGATGTCGACGCTGACGACGTCGGCCTCACCCTCTCCGATCGCCTCCATCCGCGCCAGGGTGAGCAGCGCCCGGGTGAGCCGGCTGACCCGGTCGACGTCGGTGGCGAGGCGATCGAGGAAATGGTCCCTCGCCTCGGGATCGTCCTTGGCGCCGGAGCGCAGCACCTCGATCGCACCGGACATGCCGGCGATCGGGTTCCGCAGCTCGTGGGCGGCATTGGACACGAACTCCCGCTCGGCCTGGTCGCGGCGCAGCTCGTCGGTCCGGTCGCGGACGACGAGCAGGGCGGATCGCTCCGCCGGCAGGTAGCGGGCGCCGATCGCGAAGACGCGTTCGCCGATGCCGACGTGGTCGCTCTCGGCGCTGCCGCGGTGGGTCGCCCGGCGGATCCAGGGCCGCAGTGCATCGACGACCATCCCGTCCTCGCCGATCAACCCAGCCGAGGCCGGGTTGGCGAAGCGGACGTCACCGTCGGGGTCGACGACGATCACGGCTTCGTCGAGCGACGTGAAGATCGCCGACAGGCGGTCGCGCTCGGAGGAGAGGGCGTCGAACGTCTCGGCCAGCGCGATCCGCATCGAGTCCAGCGTCCGCCCGAGGTCGCCGATCTCGTCGCGGCCGCTCGGATACATCGGCGTGTCGAGGTGTCCCTCGGCGAGCTCACCCGCCGCCGAGGCGAGGCGCTTCACGCGGGTCGTGATCAGGCTCGCGACGAGGAACCCGATCAGGCCGGCGACCAGCACGGAGACGATCAGCGCCGTGAGCCGCTGCCCGGCGAGCGCCTGCAGGGCGGATCGGACCTCCTGCGGGCGCTCGGAGATCGACAGCGAGCGCGCCCTGGACGCCCTTCGCGGTGACGAGCTGGACGGCAACCATCGTGCGGTCGTTGGGCTGGTCGGAGCTGACGAACAGGTCACCGTCGAGCGCCGTCCGCACCGCATCGGCCCTGCCCCTGACCTTGTTGATGTCGAGGCCGGCCACGTTCGCGGGGCTGACCAGCTTCGGGCGCATCCCGGGCGCCGCCGGGTTGTTGTAGAGCCAGGTCCGGAACCCCTCCGAGGGCCGGGTCTCACGGAGCACGTCGACCGGCGCATTCGCCTTCGTCATCCGGGCGTCGGGAAGCTCGGACTCGACGTTCTCGCGCACGCGCAGGGTCCGGCCGACGGCGAGGTCGGATGTCCGGTTCTCGGCGGCGCTCTCGCTGGACCCGGAGACGACGATGTAGACGGTCGCCCCGGTCAGGATCCCGATCGCGGAGAACATCAACCCGAGCCAGAGGCGGACCCCGAACGGGCGCCGCTTGCGGATCGGCTGAATGGCGGGCCGCTCGGCGGTGACCGGCAGCTCGGGGGGGACCGGGTTGATCGGGGGTGGCGCGGCGGCTCCCATCTCCCCCTCTTTCTAGACCACCGCGTCGGTTCTGCGGAGCAGTCCCGAGGCCCGATGGAAGAGCGCATCCAGGGCGAGGTCCTCGTTGACGTTGACGCGCAGCCGCCTCCGGGCCTCCATCGCGAGCTCCGCCGAGCGCCGGGCTCCGAGCGGATCGGCGCTGCGGGCGTCGGCGTCGAGCTCGCCACGGCGATCGAGGTTGCTGACCGTCTCGGGCGCCCCCTCGGCGACGGCGGCGACATCCGCGAACCAATTCGCCACCAGCCCGAGGCTGAGGTCGATCGCCGCCGTCCGGGCTCGCCGATCCGCGCGCTTGGCGGCGTCCTCGCCCTCCCGCTTGACGCGGGTCGCATCACGGCCCTTGCCGAACTCCGCAGCGCGCTCGGCCGCCGCATCGGCGACGACGGAGGCTCGCTGCTTGCCGTTCTCGGCGGCCAGCTTGATCAGGTCCGCCCAAGGGCGCTCCGCCAGCCGGCCGGAGAGGGCGGAGCGGGCGGAGCTCTCCGAGTACGCCCGGAGCCGCTGCCCGGTCGGCGAGCCGAGCAGGCGGGCGCGGCCGAGATCGCCGCCGGCCAGCAGGGCCAGAGCCTCGAGCTCGTCGTCGGCCCGGCCCGGCAGTTCGGCGGCGAGGCGCCGCTGCAGGGATTCCGGCGGCAACGGTGCGAACCGGATCGCGGCGCAACGGCTGAGCACGGTGTCGAGCAACGCCGCGGGCTCCGCCGTGATCAGGATCAGGTGGGCATAGCCGGGCGGCTCCTCCAGGGTCTTCAGGAGGGCGTTCTGGCTCTCCTCGGCCATCGCGTCGGCCGCCTCGATCACGAAGACGCGGCGCTCACCCTCGAAGGGCCGGTAGGAGATCGCCCCGATCACCTCACGCCTGACCTCCTCGACCAGATGCTGGTTGCCGGGCGGCCGCAGCCAGGTCAGGTCGGGATGGGGTGAGGGGTCGAGCAGCGCCCGGCGGGCGGCGTCGGCCGGATCGTCGGCGCCGGTGCTGAGCAGCGTCGCGGCCAGCGCGCGGGCGACGGCCGCCTTGCCGCTGCCCGTCGGGCCGACGAAGACGTAGGCGTGGGAAGGTCCGTGCCGGAGCGCAGCCGCGAGCGCCGTGCGGACCGCCGGCTGCTCAGCCGCCGCCTCGGCAAGCGAGGCGGGCAGCGCCTCGCCGCCCGGTTCCGTCTCGGGCCGGTCGCTCAAATTCCCAGCGCCTCCCGCACTCTCCCGTGCACTTCGGCGACGGTGCCTGCGGCATCCACGGCAATGATCCTGTCGGGTTCGGCGGCGGCGATCCGTTCGAACGCGGCCGCGATCCGGTCCTGGAATCCGGCACCCTCGGCCTCGAAGCGATCCGAGATCGGCGACTCGCACCGGTCGCGCGCCCGTTCCACGGCGGTCGCGGTGTCGGCCCGGAGGAGGATGGTGCGGTCGGGCATGCAGCCGCGAACCGCGGCGGCGTTGAGGACCCGCACGAGTTCGTCGTCGACTCCCCTGGCCCCGCCCTGGTAGGCGACGGTCGAATCGACGAAGCGGTCGCAGACGACGTCACGCCCGGCTTCGATCGCCGGCTCGATCACCCGCTCGACGAGCTCCGCCCTGGCCGCGCAGAAGAGCATCAGCTCGGCCCGCGGGGTCAGCTCGACGCTCGCGTCCTTGAGCAGGTCGCGCAGTCGTTCCCCGGCGGGCGTGCCGCCCGGCTCGCGAAGCAGGAGGGTGTCGGGCCCGAGCGCCTCGGCGAGCAGGCTCGCCTGCGTGGACTTGCCGGCTCCGTCAACTCCCTCGAGGGTGACGAACAAGGTCCCGTCCCCGGCCGCCCGCTCAGGAAGAGCGGGTGCGGGATCCGGACGTCCCGGCCTTCGAGGACGTCGAAGATCGGCTCCCCGCCCGCTTCGTCCGGGTCGTCGTCGTCGGAGCCTTCTTGCGGGCGCCCTTCTTGGCCTTCGCCTTGCCCGAACCGGTGCCGTTCGTCTCGGAGGTCGTGCCGTTGGCCTCGGCCTCCTTCTTGCGCTTCTCCGCCTCTTCCTTGGCCTTCTGCCGCTCGGCGCGCTTCTCGCGCATCTCGACCATCGAAGGGCAGTCGTCGTTGAGGCAGAGGTTCCAGGGGCGACCGCGGAAGCCCTTGACCTTGAGGCGCGGCGTCTCATCGCAGATCGAGCACCGCTCCTCGAGCCGCCACAGCTCGTAGCCGCGACCGGGAAGCGGGCGCGAGAACGTGCACGAGTTCGGATCGTCCGGATCGTCGCGGTTGTAGCCCTCGCAGCCGACGAAGCGCTTGCCGCCCTTCATCTCGATGATCCGCAGCCGGTTGGGCGAGCCGTCCTCGTGCTTGCGGCCGGCCTCCTCGCAGACCTTGCAGGGGCCGATGAACTTGTCCTCGTCCATCCCGGCCCAGATCACCTTCGCCAGATCCTCGCGCTTGGCGAACAGGTCGTCGTAGGTGCCGTGGAGCATCTCGCGGCTGATCTTGAGGACGTCGTCGCGGCTGATCTTGCCGGCGGCGATCTCGTCCATGTCGCGTTCGAGCTCGGCCGTCATCTCCGGCGTGGCCATGCGCAGCACGTGCTCCTTGAACGCCTTGTACATGGCGATCCCGGTCTCCGACGGCTCCGGCGGGTTGTTGTAGACGTAGCCGCGGTCGTAGAGCTTCTGGATGATGTCCGGGCGGGTGGCCTTGGTGCCGAGACCGAGCTCCTCCATCATCTCGAGCAGCTTGCCCTGCGAGATCCGCGACGGCGGCTGCGTCTCCTTGTCGACCAGCCACGGGGCGCCGTCGAGGTCGAGCTCCTGGCCCTCCTCGAGGGCGGGCAGCTCGTTGTCGGCGGAGCGGGCATAGGTGTAGATCGCGGCGAAGCCCGGATCGACGACGATCGAGCCGCGGACGAAGTAGGTCTCGGTGCCGGCCTGGATGTCGGCCCGCGCCGACTCGGTGATCATCGGCTCGCTGAACGTCGCCAGGAAGCGCCGGGCGATCAGCTCGTAGACGCGCCGGTGGGGACCCTCGAGGGCGTTCGGGTAGACGGCCTGGGTCGGATAGATCGGCGGGTGGTCGGTCGTCTCCTTCTTACCCCGGGTCGGCGTCAGCTCGCCGTCGACCAGGTGCTTGGAGGCGGAGAACTCGGGGATCTTGACGAGCGACGCGACGAGCTCGCGAAGCGGCAGCGACTGTGGGTAGACCGTGTTGTCGGTCCTCGGGTAGGAGATGAACCCGTCCATGTAGAGGTCCTCGGCGATCCGCATCGCGCGCGACGGGGCGATGCCGAGGCGGCTCGAGGCATCGGTCGCGAAGGCCGTCGTGTTGTAGGGGGTCGGCGGCTTGCGGGTGTTCTTGCGCTTGCTGAGCTCGGTGACCACGCCCGGCGAGTCGGTGGCGGCGAGGGCGGCCTCCGCTTCGGGCTTCTCCCAGAACTTGTCGGTCTTGTGGTGCGTCTCGAAGGTGCCGTCGCTGTGGGCGAACTTCGCGAACACCTCCCAGTAGGGGACCGCGACGTGCGCCCGCCGTTCGAGCTCCCGCTCGACGATCAGGCCCAGCGTCGGGCTCTGGACGCGACCGACGGAGAGGAAGTTGGAGCCGAACCGGCGCGTCGCGAGCGAGACGGCGCGGGTCAGCGTCGCGCCCCAGATCAGGTCGATCTCCCCGCGCGTCTGGGCGGCGTGGGCGAGGTCGTAGGAGAGCGTGTCGAGCTCGTCGAACGCGCGCTCGATCTCGTCCTTGGTCAGCGCCGAATAGCGGGCGCGCTTGACGGTGCTCTCGACCTCGGGGTTGACGGCGAGGATCTCGCGCAGGGCCTCGAGACCGATCAGCTCGCCCTCGCGGTCGAAGTCGGTCGCGATCACGATGCTGTCGGCCTCCTTGGCCAGCTTCTTGACCGCCTTGACGACGTTCTTGTCGGTGGCCTCGGTGACCAGCTCGGCGTCGATCAGCGACTTCGGATCGGTCTCCTGCCAGTTCGAGTACCCCTCGGGGAACGCCGGGTTGAGCACGTGGCCCTTGAGCCCGACCGTCATCTGGGCGTCGTCGCCTTCGCCCCATGAGTAATAGGGCACCTTGTAGGCGGCGTCGGCCTTGGCCTCGTTCTTGCCGAGGATCTCGGCGATCTTCTTGGCGCTGTTGTTCTTCTCGGTGACGATCAGGCGCATGTGACTTCCTTCGGCGCTTCGGGGCCCCACGGGAGGGGCAAGCGGCGGGGACGGTAGCACCCACCCCGAACCGGATCGCGAGGGTGAGGACGAAATGTGGCGCCCGGCGCGAGTTGCTCGACCTTGCCCGGGGGCGCGCCGGGACTACGATCGGCCGATGAAAGCTCTGGTCAGCGGCGGCGCCGGTTTCATCGGCTCTCACCTCGTCGACGCGCTGGTCGAGCGGGGCGATCAGGTGACCGTGATCGACAACCTCTCGACCGGTCAGGCGGAGAACCTGACCGACGCGATCGCCCGCGGCGCCCGGCTGATCCCCGGCGACGTGATCGACGCCGAGGCCGTCGACCGGGTCTGCCGCGAATTCCGCCCCGATCGCGTCTTTCATCTCGCGGCTCAGGTCGACGTTCGCGCCTCCGTCAACGATCCGGGGCTCGACGTCAGAGTCAACGTCGAGGGCACGGTCAATCTGCTCGAGGCGACGCGCCGGGCCGGCGCCAGCGGGTTCGCCCTCGCCTCGAGCTGCGCGGTCTACGGTGAGCCGAGCGAGACGGGACTGCCGCTCACCGAACTCTCGCCGCTGCGGCCGAGCTCTCCCTACGGGCAGGCGAAGCTGGCCGCCGAGGGATACGTCGCCCTCTATCGCGATCTGCACGGCCTGGCGGCGGTCAGCATGCGCTTCGGCAACGTCTACGGCCCGCGCCAGGGCGCCGTCGGCGAGGCCGGGGTCGTGGCGATCTTCTGCCGGGAGCTGGTCGGCGGTGGCCGCCCGACCGTCTTCGGCGAGGGGACCCAGACCCGCGACTTCGTCTACGTCGGCGATGTCGTCGACGCACTGCTGGCGGCCTCCGACCATGGCGCCGTCGGTGAGTTCAACGTCGGTACCGGCCGGGAGACCTCGGTGCTGGAGCTGGTCGAGCAACTCGCGGCGGTCGGCGAGCGGATCGACTTCGTCCCCGTCATGCAGCCCCCGCGGGCCGGCGAGATCGAGCGGATGGCGCTCAACGCCGCGCGGATCCGTACGGCGTTCGGCTGGAGCGACCGGGTGGGTCTTCGTGAGGGACTGGAGCTGACCTGGAACTCGAACCTGCGGCGCAGCCATCACTCCTCGACCGAGGGCGAGGCGGCCGATCCGTCCGGCGGCCGGCCCGGCGGCTTCCCTACGCTTTAGGCCGATGCCCGCCCAGAGCTACGCCGGCAAGGAATGCGTCTGCCAGTTCCGCAGAGGGATCTGCGACCAGTCCTGCGTACGCGGCATGCTCGAGACCCCCTTCTACATCGCCTGCCTGCGCCTCAGCGGCCGCAAGTGCCTGGTGGTCGGCGGCGGCGACATCGGCCTCGAGAAGATCGAGGGTCTGCTGGCCTGCGACGGCGATGTCGTCCTCGTCGCCCCGGATGCGTGTGAGGCCGTGCGGGCACTGGCCGCCGAGGGCTCGATCGAGTGGATCAAGCGGGAGTTCGAGCCGGCCGACCTCAAGGGCAAGTTCATGGCGATCGCGGCGACCAACGACACCGACGTCAACATCGCCGTCTACGACGTCGCCGAGGAGCGGGCGATGCTCGTCAACGTCGTCGACGTTCCCTCCCTCTGCAACTTCATCCTCCCGGCGATCGTCCGGACCGGCCCGCTCGCCGTGGCGATCTCGACGGCCGGGGCCTCGCCGGCGCTGGCGAAGCGGATGAAGCGCGAGATCTCGGAGCTGTTCGGCGAGGCCTACGCCGAGCTCGCCGAGATCCTCAACGAGGTGCGCGGCTGGGCCAAGGGCACGCTCCCCACCTACCAGGACCGCAAGGCCTTCTTCGAGGAGATCGTCAACGGCGACCCCGACCCGATCGCGCTCCTGCGCGACGGGCGCCGCGACGAGGTCGACGCGATCATCGCCGCCGCGCAGCGAGCGCCACGCCGAGCGCGTCGCCTCCGCCGAACCCCGTCGCCTGAGCGCCCCGGGGCACCCTCTCCACAGATAAGTCACACCCCGGTCTGGATCGGTGACGCCGTGGGCGCGACGCTCCGCGACATGAAGGGGCCGTTGCCATTCACTGACCACAGTGGTCAGCAAACGGCAACGAAGCGGGCGGGTGAGCTGGCGAGCCGTCAGTTTTGGGCGATTGCTCGGCGCCAGCTTCTGGCCCTGGGATTCTCGGAGGCGAAGATCCGGAGCTGGCTTCGCTCCGGTCGCCTCCATCGGAGCCACCCCGGCGTCTATGCCTGGGGACGCGCGGGGCTCAGCACGGAGGGAGAGTTGGCTGCTGCTCTTCTCTACACCGGTCCCGGAGCGGCGCTGGCCGGGCTGACTTGTCTCTGGTGGAGGGGCATGCTGAACCGGCGGCCGGTCCGGATCCACATCGACGCTCCCGGCAGGACCCGGTGCAGAGCCGGCATCCATATCCGCCATCCACGCCGGGTCGGGCGGACCTGGCATTGCGGGCTGCCCGTTGCGCTCCTTCCCGAGGCCATTCTCATCGCGGCCCCCTCGTTGAGCCGGAACGCCCTGCGGCTCGTGCTGGCACGTGCCGAATTCGACGGATCACTCGACCTAACCTCGCTGCACAACAGGTTGGGACCGGGCCGCACCGGCGCCGCCGCCGTCCGCGCGGCCATGGACGCCCACCTTCCCCAGCTGGCCGCCTGCGCCAACGAGCGGGAACGCGACTTCGTCCTCCTCTGCGAGCGCCATGGCCTGCCCATCCCCGAGCCGAACACGAGGATCGGCCGCTACCGCCCCGACATGCTCTGGCCCGACCGGCGGCTGATCGTCGAGATCGACGGCAAGCGCGCGCATTCGACCCCCGCGCAGCTGGCCGCCGACGCGCGACGCCAGGCCCACCTCGAGGGGCTCGGCTACCGCGTGATCAGGTTCGCCGCCGAGCGAATCGTCCGCGAGCCCGACCGGGTCGCGGCCGAGCTGCGGCGGCAGCTCTCCTAGCCCCGTTCCATCAGCCACATCGGCTGACCGGTCGCCAGCTTCAGGTCCCCGATCACCTCGTAGCCGTTGGAGCCGTAGTAGGCGACGTTCTCCATCTTCCCGGTCTCCAGGTAGGTGGGGACGTCGAGTCGCGCCGAGTCCTCGTGCAGCTCGGCGAGGAGCGCCCGGCCGACGCCGCGGGACTGCGCCGCGGGATCGACCGCGAGGAACCACAGATAGGCGTGCGGGTGGGAGACGTGGGCGGCGCGGATCCGGCGGTCGAAGTCGAGGCCGCGGCGGACCGGGGCGGGCCCGGCGAGCAGGAGCCAGCCGAGCTCGTAGGCGGCGGCGCCCTCCGGTATGGGCCAGGCCCCCGGCTCGAAGCTGACGCCGGCGCCGAGGACGGCGCCGCGCCGATCGCGAGCCACCCGGATCGTGCCGCCGTGCCGATGGGAGGCGATCAGGACGCCCATGAACGAGAGCGGGCTCGCCACCCGCCGGTGGGCGCGACGGCGAGGTCCGATCGCCGCGGAGATCGGGTCGTCGATGAATGCCCTGGCGAGGACGCGGGCGGTGCTCCACATCTCGCCGGCGGCGATCGGGCCGACCTCGAAGCGAGGCGAAGGTTCCGTCCCCGTGGCGGCCCGCAACGGGGCCGCCGTCAACCCATCGGGGCGGCGTAGATGGCGATCGCCGTGAAGTGGGCGATCGCCGCCGCGACGACGAGCACGTGGAAGATCTCGTGATAGCCGAAGACGGTGGGGCTCGGGTCCGGCCGCTGCTTCGCGTAGACGACCGCACCGACCGTGTAGAGGATCCCGCCGGCGGCGATCAGGGCGCCCGCGCCGATCCCGGCATTGGAGACGATCGAGGGGAACGCGATCGCGCCGATCCAGCCCACGGTCAGATATACGGCGACCGAGACCCAGCGCGGCGAGGTGACCCAGAGGACCTCGACGAGGATCCCGGCCAGAGCGCCGGCCCAGACCGCGATCAGCAGCGCCGTGCCGAGGGCCCCGCCGACGACGAGGATCAAAAACGGCGTCACCGTGCCGGCGATCAGCAGGAAGATCATCGAGTGGTCGAGGCGCCGCATCCACATCCGCGCCGAGGGGCGCTTCCAGTTGACCCGGTGGTAGAGCGCACTGGTGCCGAGCAGAGCCGACAGCGAGATCGCGTAGATCGCCAGGGCGAGGCGCTCACGCCCGCCGGCGGCGAAGTAGACGAGCAGCCCGCCGGCGACCAGCGACACGGGGAAGGAGCACTCGTGGATGACGCCGCGCAGTTTCGGCTTGACCTTCTGGTGCAGCTCGATCGCGGCGGCCTTCGCCGCATCGACCTTCTCGCCCGTCGCGACCTTCGCGGCCTCGACCCGCTCGCCGGTGGCCTCCATGCGCTGGGCCGTGGCGTCCTTGGCGGCGTCGAGCCGCTCGCCGACCGCCTCGCGGGCCGCGGTTGCGCGCTCGCGCCCGGCATCGGCCGCCTTGCGAATCCCATCGGTCATCCGTCGATTATCCCGCTCGGCACTAATCGGCGGGGAAAGAACGCCCGCCGAGGCTCGCCGAGCAGCCCGAACCCGTAAAATGCGGGGTGTCCCGCGAGGACACCGCAAGACCGTTTTCCCCGGTTTGCGGAGAAGCGGCGAAGGCCTCGCGCAGCCATCCCTAGGCTCCTTCGCAATGTGCTTCCGGACCTCCGATCCGACAGCTGCGGGACCCCGCCGGGGACCGTTTCCGGACCTTGTTACGTCCGACTCAATCGCAACCATCCGGCGTTACCACTTTGAAGCCGTTACGAGGGAGAGGAAAGATGACGAAGGCAGTTTCTGAGACGACGATCGACACGACCGCGAAGGTCGCCGACGGCGGTCTGAAGATCGATCGGCGATTCACGACGGAGGGCGTTCACCCCTTCGACGAGGTCGCCTGGGAGGAGCGGGATGCCCTGATCGGCGACCCGGCCGCCCCGGCCTTCGAACAGCGCGAGGTCGAGTTCCCCGTGACCTGGTCGCAGAACGCGACCAACATCGTCGCCCAGAAGTACTTCCGCGGGCCGCTCGGATCGCCTGAGCGTGAGCGCTCGGTCAAGCAGATGGTCGGCCGCGTCGCCGGCACGATCGCCGGCTGGGGCCGGGAGGGCGACTACTTCGCGACCGACGCCGACGCCGAGGCATTCGAGGCCGAGCTGACCCACATCCTGCTCAACCAGCAGGCCGCCTTCAACTCCCCCGTGTGGTTCAACGTCGGCTTCGAGGAGAACCCGCAGTGCTCGGCCTGCTTCATCCTCAGCGTCGAGGACACGATGGAGTCGATCCTCGCCTGGAACACCAAGGAGGGCCAGATCTTCCGCGGCGGCTCCGGGTCCGGCATCAACCTCTCCAACATCCGCGGCTCCAGCGAGCAGCTCAGCAAGGGCGGCTACGCCTCCGGCCCGGTCAGCTTCATGCGCGGTGCCGACGCCTGGGCGGGCACGATCAAGTCCGGCGGCAAGACCCGTCGCGCGGCGAAGATGGTCGTCCTCGACGTCGACCATCCGGACATCGAGGACTTCATCTGGTGCAAGGCGAAGGAGGAGGAGAAGGCCGGTGCCCTCCGCGACGCGGGCTTCGACATGTCGATCGACGGCGACGGCTTCACCTCGATCCAGTACCAGAACGCCAACAACTCGGTCCGGATCACGGACGAGTTCATGGAGGCGGTCGAGGCCGACTCCGACTGGGACCTGACCGCCCGCAAGGACGGCTCGACGATCAAGACGCTGCGAGCCCGTGACCTGCTCGAGCAGCTGTCCGAGGCGGCCTGGCGCTGCGCCGATCCCGGGGTCCAGTTCGACACGATCATCAACGACTGGCACACCTGCCCGGAATCGGGCCGGATCAACGCGTCGAACCCGTGCTCGGAGTACATGCACGTCGACGACTCCGCCTGCAACCTCGCCTCGATCAACCTGATGAAGTTCCGGCGCCCGGACGGCACGTTCGACACCGCCGCCTTCGAGCACACCGTCGACATCGTCCTGCTCGCCCAGGAGATCGTCGTCGGTCCATCGAGCTACCCGACCGAGGAGATCGGCGCCAACGCTCGCCGCTTCCGCCAGCTCGGGCTCGGCTACGCCAACCTCGGCGCCTTCCTGATGTCGAACGGGATGCCGTACGACTCCGACGAAGGTCGGGCGGTCGCCGCCGCGATCACGGCGTTGATGACCGGCCGCGGGTACCGCAAGTCGGCCGAGGTCGCCGCCGCGATCGGCCCGTACGAGGAGTACGAGAAGAACCGCGAGCCCCACAACCGGGTGATGCGCATGCACCGCGACGCCGCCTACGAGATCGCCGACGGCGACATCGCCGACACGGCGTTGCTGGAGGCGGCCCGCCGCTCCTGGGAGGAGGCCGTCGCGCTCGGCGACGAGCACGGCTACCGCAACGCCCAGGCGACGGTGCTCGCCCCGACCGGAACGATCTCGTTCCTGATGGACTGCGACACGACGGGCATCGAGCCGGACTTCTCGCTCGTCAAGTACAAGGAGCTGGTCGGCGGCGGTCAGATGACGATCGTCAACCGCTCGGTGCCGCTCGCCCTGGGGACGCTCGGCTACAGCGACGAGGCGATCGAGCAGATCACCGCATTCATCAACGACAAGGGCACGATCGTCGGGGCCCCCGGCCTCGAGGACGGGCACCTGCCGGTGTTCGACGTCGCGGTCGGCTCACGGGCGATCTCGCACATGGGCCACATCCAGATGATGTCGGCGACGCAGCCGTTCCTGAGCGGCGCGATCAGCAAGACGGTCAACCTGCCGGAGACGGCGACGGTGGCCGACATCGCCGATGCCTACACCGAGGGCTGGAAGGGCGGTCTGAAGGCACTCGCGATCTACCGCGACGGCTCCAAGACGGCCCAGGCGCTGCGCACCGACGCCGGCGACAAGGCCGGCGAAGAGGCGGAGGAGACCCAGCCGGTCCCGGTTCGCCGCCGGATGCCCGCCGAGCGACAGTCGCTGACCCACAAGTTCTCGATCGCCGGACAGGAGGGCTACATCACCGCCGGCAAGTACGAGGACGGCTCCGTCGGAGAGATCTTCCTGACCGACATCGGCAAGGAGGGCTCGACGCTGCGCGGGATGATGAACGCGTTCGCGACGGCCGTCTCGATCGGCCTCCAGTACGGCGTGCCGCTCGAGGTCCTGGTCAACAAGTTCAGCTACATGCGCTTCGACCCGGAGGGCATGACCAAGAACCAGGAGATCCCGTTCGCCAAGTCGATGCCCGACTACATCATGCGCTGGCTCGCCAGCAGGTTCATCGATGACATCGACGCCCACGAGGATCTCGGCATCCTCACCAAGGACGTCAGGGAGCGCAAGAACGCCCAGCAGGCGCTGTTCAGCCCCGATACCTCGGGTCCGACGAACGGGAACGGCAATGGGGCAACGGCGGCGCCCATGCCGAGACCGAGGCGAAGGTCGCGGCCTCCGGCGGTTCCTCCCAGCCGGCCGCGGCGGCGATGACGGACACGCCACCGGTCGTCCCGGTGCGGATGAACCGCGAGCTCGAGCTCGGCCCGGCCTGCGACCAGTGCGGGGGCATGATGCAGCGGACGGGCTAGCTGTTACACGTGCACCAGCTGCGGCAACAACACCGGCTGCGGCTGATCTGACGGTCCGGGAGGCGCCGGCTCGGCGTCCCCGTCAGATGGGGTGACTTGAGCCTGAGGCCGCTGCGGCTCCTGCATCCTTGCCGAAGGGTGCTCCGATACTCCAGAGTGAACTGACCTGTTTCCTGGTCGAATCGATTAGGCTCACGTGAGTTCGAGACGTCGTATGGGAGATGGGGAGATGGGTGGACGGATGAAGGGGGCGCTCCTCGGCGTCGTGGCGATCGCAATTCTGGGGGCGGCGCTTCCGGCCCTCGCGAGCCTCTCCGAGTCGAAGAAGACCGTCCCGCTCGTCTACCCGGGGCGCGACACGGCAACGGCCAGTTGCGGCCACAAGGCCTACGTGGCGTTCGGCGGCTTCAAGACCGTGACCGAGGGGCCAAGCGCTTCCGATTACTTCGCCTTCATCGACTCCATGGGACCGAAGAAGAAGGCCGACGGGTGGGCCGCCACTGCTCACAACATCTCGGCCATCCACGACGCCACCGTCACGTCCTACGCGTACTGCACCAAGGGCGGCAAGCCGAAGGTCGCCAAGGCGACGAAGACGGCGCAGCCCGGAGCCGGCAAGCCCTCGACTGTCGAGGTCTCCTGCCAGAAGGGCAAGACGCTGCTCGGCGGGGGCTTCAGCTCGAACGCGGACCCGGCCCTGAACCAGCGGATCGTTCCCACGGGCCTACGACGCGCCGGCAAGGCCCAGACCTGGCAGGTCTCCATCGTCAACGAGGGCAGCACCGCGGTGAAGATCACCGCCGTCGCGCTCTGCGGAAAGGGAAAGCCGCCGAAGGAGGTTGAAGCCACGGCGAACCTGAAGGAGTTCGCGGCGCCGAGAGGGGCGGTCGCAACCTGCCCGAAGGGCAAGCAGGTCCTGTTCTCGGGGCTCGACGCCGAATGGGACAACGACAAGTTCGTCGCAGCGCTCCCGACCGGCCTCTACCGGTCGAAGAAGGCCGCCGTCACCGCGGTCGGCGTCTTCGGCGGTGGTGGCGGTGGTGGCGGCAACGACTCCGCCGACCTGCGCGCCTTCGCCTACTGCCGCTGATCTGACCCGGCGGAGGCGCCGGCGAGCCCGGCCACGGCAGATGGGGTGAGGCGGCTCGACCATTGCGGATCGGCATGGCAGGGGTTGCACGATCCGCAGTGGTTGCGGTCTGCGGCTGTTCACGGGCACCCAAACCCTGGGGTCGAGGATTGGGGATGTCCCCGATGTCAGGGGGTCGTGCAGCGCGGATGCTGACGGTGTCAAAACCGTCCAAGGAGCATTCCCGTGCGCAGCAAGAAGAGCATCTTCGTAATCGCCCTCGTCGTCGTATCGCTGGTCATGACCGTCATCGCCGCGGTCGCCGGCGCCTCCCCCCGCCCGCTACGGCGACGGGTTCCCCGTTCGCGGCTGATCAGCCCGCCGCGGTCGCAGACGGGATGGCGCCCCTGCTCGACGGCGCCCGCAAGGGCGACGCACCGCAGCGGACCGCAGCTGCCGCTCGCCGAGGGGTCGGCGGCTGTCCGACGAACGACGCCTGCTGGCTCGACGGCGTCGGGACCCAGCAGACGTTCGTCAACTGCGTGATCGGCGGCACCGGCTACGTCTACTCCTACGTCGGCTACTGGGGCAAGGACGACTTCAGCTACCCGCAGGTCGGCGACCGCTACTGGGGTCACATCGTTTCCGGCGTCGTCGGCAGCGCCTGCGGCGGCGAGTTCATCGGCACCGATGTCGAGTTGCCGGCGACGACGCAGTTCGCACTCGACAACACCCCCGAGGGCAAGATCCGCTGCTTCTACACGAGCGGGAACACGGGCAACACCGAGGAGATCACCAACAACCCGAACGCCGACTGCAAGCAGAACCCCGGAGGCGGCGTGAACGGCGGCTGGGGACTGGGCGGCCGGATCATCCCCGCCTACGGGACCTTCGAGGTGATCTTCCCGATCCGCTCGACGAAGGAGAACCTCGGGACGAGCAAGTTGCGGGCGGCCATCGACACGGCGATCTCCTACCCGGACGTCGCCTACCCGGAGGCGGTTGTCGCCGTCACGACGCGCCACCCCCGACCCGACCCCGACCCCGATCCCACCCCCCGACCCGACTCCGCGGGCCACCCCACTGAGCGCAAAGCTCGCGGCGTCCGGCAAGCGGCTCAAGGTGACCGGCACGGTCACGGCGGACCGGACCGGAGACGCCATCGGAGCAACCCTGTACCGAAGCGCCAAGAAGGGCAAGCCGTTCCGGAAGGTCGGCACGTCGTCCGGCAAGGTCGGAGCGACGGGCGGCTACTCGCTCTCGTTCAAACGACCTTCCGGCGGCAAGTGCAGGGCGACCGTGACGATCGACGCCGATCCCGGAAGCGGCTACGAGGCGGCGACCCGCACGGTCACCGGGAAGTGCTGAGGCACCGAGCGTCCGGCCGGGGTCTACTGCCCGGCGGAATCAGGATCCAGCAGCGAGGCCTCCAGGCGTTCCAGCCTGGAGGCCGTTGCGGCGCGCGCGGCCTGCGCGGTTTCCCGAGCCATCTCGGCATCGATCCGCCAGCGTTCGAGTCGACACCGGGGTCAAGAAGGAACTGAAGCTCGAGTTCAAGGCGAAGATCAAGAAGGTCATCAAGAAGAAGAAGTGCCTTATTACCCGAATTCAGGTCGGGATTGGGTTGTTTCGCTAATCTCGGTGGTGGATCTGCATTCATCCGCCGACTTCAAGGAGACGACACATGAGCCTGAGCATTGGATCGACCGCCCCGGACTTCGAGGCGGAGACGACCGAGGGACCGATCAGCTTCCACGAGTGGCTGGGGGATTCCTGGGGCGTCCTGTTCTCACATCCCAAGGACTTCACCCCGATCTGCACCACTGAGTTGGGTTACATGGCCTCGATCAAGCCGTCGTTCGACGAGCGCGGCGTCAAGATCATCGGCCTCTCGATCGATCCGCTCGGCAACCACGAGAAGTGGGCGGCCGACATCGAGTCCTCGCAGGGAACAGCGCCCAACTACCCGATCATCGCCGACCCCGATTATGTGGTCGCAAAGGCATACGAGATGCTGCCCGCCGAAGTAGAGGGAGACCCGACCGAGCGCACCCCGGCCGACAACCAGACGGTCCGGAACGTGTTCGTGATCGGCCCTGACAAGAAGATCAAGCTCATCCTCATCTATCCGATGACCGCCGGCCGCAACTTCGACGAGGTCCTCCGCGTCGTCGACTCGCTGCAGCTGACGGCCAACCACAAGGTCGCGACTCCGGCGCAGTGGCAGCAGGGCGACGACGTGATCATCGCCGGCTCCGTCTCCGACGACGAGGCCCGCGAGACCTATCCGGACGGATGGAAGTCGCCGACTCCCTACATCCGGATCGTTCCGCAGCCCACGAGCTAGCGCCCGCCGACACCGGCTGGGAGCGAGGGCGCCGGATCAGGCGCCCTCGCTCGTGGTCGGTGCCGCCGACCCCATCCGGCGCACCGGGGGCCGCGCCGAAATACTCTCTCGGCGACATGAAGGCGACACGTCTGCGATCAGCGCTCCTGCCCCTGGCAGCGGCCGTGGCCTTGACGGCGGCCGGCGGCTCCGAGGCCGATGCCGCCAGGCCACCCGCCGTGGACGTGCAGATCAAGCCGGGATCGGTATCCGTCGGCGTCCCCGGCGCCACGGCGATCATCGATCGGGATCCGGTGCGAATCAGCTTCGCCGATGCCTCCGGGAGGACGGTCCTGCGGAGTCTCCCGGGCAAGGAGGGAGCATCGCAGGTCGTCCCGCCGGTTCCGCGACCGCAGTTCGGGTCCCAGGGGACACCGGCGCCCACCCTGTACGCGCCGCTCAGCTTCCTCGTCGGGCAGGTGGTGATCGACCAGTTCCCCGCCTCGCAATGGAACGGCAACCTGCAGACCGTCACCGCGGGCGGCACCGAGTACGGGGCCGTCGCCGTCGAGAAGGTGCGCGCGCTCCGCTCCGGAGCGTCGCTGGTCATGTCCACCAGCGACCCCAGCGGCCGCAAGCTGAAGGTTCACGTGGGCCCCGGTCCGGGACCGGGCACGATCGAGGTCGATGCCCGGCCGACGCCGAGGGCCGGCGTGGCGGCGGTCGGCGACTCGTTCGCGTCGCCGAAGGGCCAGGCCTTCCGTGGCTTCGGCGGCCGGCACAACTCGATCGACCAGGCCGGCAACGAGTTCTACAACTGGACCCAGCAGGAGAACCTGAGCGCCGGCGGGATCGGCGGACCGGCTCCCCCCGACGCCCCGCATCCCGACCTATATCTGTTCCCCAACGGCGAATCGGCGGCCTACTACGTCCAGTCGTCGTTCATCTCCCCCGACCGCTACGGCTTCCTGCTCGACCGTGACGAGCTCTCCGAGTGGCGTCTCGCCTCCGATCGCGGCAACGCCTGGCAGGTCCAGTCGGCGTCCCGGAACCTCAGGTACGTCGTCGCTCCGGGCACCTCGCACACCGCGATCCGCAGGCTGACCGCGATCACTGGGCGTCATCGCGTCCCGCCCGAGTGGGCGATCGGCCCCACCCTGGATCGGCTGGTCAGATTCCCGAACGAGTCGGCCGGCGATTACGAGGCGGAGGTCCGTTCCGATCTCCGCAACCTGCGGCGTCGCAAGATCGACCTGTCGGCCTACCGGATCGAGGGGTGGCAGTTCCTGCCGCGGAAGTTCCTGGCGCACGCCATCGACGAGCTCCACAGCCGCGGCATCAAGCCGATCCTCTACCTGCGCTCGTTCGTCGGCCGGGACGAGATCGGCACCGACGACCCGCGCGCCTACAACGTCGCGCTGAGGAAGGGGTACGTCGCGACCCACGCCGACGGCACCCCGTACACGTTCACGTCGAACTTCAACGCGCCGGCGGCGGTGATCGACTTCACGAACCCAGCAGCGGTGAAGTGGTGGCAGGACCGGGTCAGGGCAGCGCTGAGGCTCGGCGCCGAGGGGTTCATGGCGGACTTCGGCGAGCAGGTTCAGACCGACATGCACTTCCACAACGGCGCGACCGGATGGTCGATGCACAACCGCCTGGCCGTCCTCTTCCAGCAGGCGACGCGATCTGCCGTGCGCAAGTTCGAGCGGTCCCACCCGGGTCGGCGAATCTTCTATTACAACCGCGCCGGCTACTCGGGGACACCGGGCTCGGCGCGCTTCGAGTTCGCCAACTTCCCGGGTGACGAGACGACCGACTGGAGCCGGTCGGCGGGGATCGCGTCGCTGGCCCCCGACATGCTCAACCGCGGCATCGGCGGCGCCTACGGGTTCAGCACCGACATCGGCGGCTTCTTCGACATTCCCTACGGCGCGACCAGCAAGGAGCTCTTCATCCGCTGGGCCGAGTGGGCGGCGCTGTCGCCGATGTTCCGGGTACACGGATCCGTCGCCGCCGGCACGCACACCCCGTGGTCCTACGACGCCGAGACGCTCCGGATCTACAAGCGCATGAGTGACCTGCACCGCCGGGCCGAACCGCTGATCATGCGCCTCTGGAAGCGCGCCAACCGGACCGGGATGCCGATCGCCAGCCCGCTCTGGCTCAACTACCCCCACGACGGCAACGCCCTCAGGCAGGACCAGGAATGGATGCTCGGCCGCAACGTGCTCGTGGCGCCGGTGATCGAGAAGGGCGCCGTCACGCGGACCGCCTACTTCCCGCGCGGATGCTGGCGGACCTCCAACCACGACAGGTTCATCGGCCCGCGATTCGCCTACGTCCGCGCCCGGCTCGGGCGGCTTCCCTACTTCGTCCGCTGCGGCACGCACCCGCTCCGGTGACCTTGCCGCCCGAACCAGCCTTCATCGGGTAAAAAGCGACCATGCGAGTCGTCATCGCCGGTGGCCACGGAAAAATCGCCCTCGAACTGACCAAGCTGCTCGACGAGCGCGGCGATCAGGTCCGTTCGCTGATCCGCAATCTCGACCACGCCGAGGAGGTCCGCGACGCCGGCGCGCTCGAGGCGATCGTCTGCGACCTCGAGGAGGCCGACGACGACCGCGTCGCGGAGGCGGTCGGCGAGGCCGAGGCCGTCGTCTTCGCCGCGGGCGCCGGGCCCGACAGCGGCCCGGAGCGCAAGGAGACCATGGACTACGGCGGCGCCGTGAAGCTGATCGAAGCCGCCAAGCACAACCACATCACCCGCTACGTGATCATCAGCTCGATGGGCGCGGACGCCGACCACCAGGGCGAGGAGACCTTCGACGTCTACCTCCGCGCCAAGGGCAAGGCCGACGATGCCGTGAGGGCGAGCGGCCTGGACTACGCGATCGTCAAGCCCGGCATGCTCACCGACGATCCCCCGACCGGAAAGGTCGAAGCCGGCGAATCGGTCGAGCGCGGCAGCATCCCGAGGGCCGACGTCGCAGCGGTCGTCGCCCTGCTGCTCCACGACAAGACGCAGGCGCGGATTCTCGAGGTGGTCGGCGGCAAGACGCCGATCGAGAAGATCCTCTAGACGGCTGCGCGGGTCGCCGACGGCATCTCCGCCGGGCGCGGTTCGAGGCGACCGGCGGTCGCCACCGACCACAACATCGCCAGCCAGGTCAGCGTCGCCACGGCGATGTGGACCCAGACGAGCCCGGCGGGCAGCTCGAGGACCCACTGGATACCGCCGATCGCGGCCTGCAGAGCGATCAGGCCGATCATCAGGGTCAGCGGGCGCAGGGCGCGCTTGTCGCCGCCATCGCGGGCGAGCAGGAACCAGACGGCCACCGCCGAGATCCCGAAGATCGCGGCCATGATCGAATGGCGCTCGACGACCCACTGCAGGGTGTCGGCGCCCTTGAAGTCGAAGCGCTTGACGATCTCGCCCTCGTGATCGCCGGGATGGGGACCCGACGCCGTGCTGATCGTTCCCGCGAGGATCGTCAGCTGACCGAGCGGGATCAGGCACCGGACCGCCCAGACGCCGAGCCGATCCGTCGACCTGCGCCGCTCGTCCGGCTCGTACCGCGAGCACCACATCAGGGCGAACGCCGCGTCCAGCAGCAACATCGAGAGGATGAAGTGGAGCATGACCAGACCGGGTGCGAGGTCGAACTCGACGACGAGCGCGCCAAGCGCGGCCTGGGCGATGACCCCGAGCGGGAGCAGCGCCCCGAACAGGGCGAGGTGCCAGCGGTAGGGGCGCCGGCGGAAGGCGAGGATGCTGGCCGCGATGACGGCGAAACCGACGAAGCCGGTCAGCAGTCTGTTGCCGTACTCGATCACGGCATGGAAGTCGATCGGGGGAACGGTTCCGCCGTAGCACTTCGGCCAGTCCGGACAGCCCAGGCCCGAGCCCGTCAATCGCACGGCGGCACCCGTGAAGACGATCAGGACGAGCGACCCGAGTGCCACGGACGCCACCACGAAGTAGGTGTCGCGCGAGATCGTGAATGTCTTGATTCTGTGCAGAAGGCGCATCTCGGACCGGCCGCCAAGTTAGCGATCGGGAGCGGTCGGCACGCCACGGTGGCGCAGGATCGGGGTCAATTAAGGCCCGTGGGCTTGTTGACCGATAAGCGGTTCGTGGAACCCGCAGCGGATCAGAGGCTCGACGTGATCGAAGGCAGTGGCTTCGGGGGCGAACCTCAGCGGACGCCGGCCGAGGGCACCGTGGTATCCGACGGATCGAAGGCGGACTTCGACCCGCTCACCGGTCTGCTCAACCAGCGCGGTCTGGAGCCGATCCTCGAGCGGGAGTGGAATCTCGCTCGCCGCCGGGCCGTGCCCTCGATCCTCGTCGTCGCCGACATCGACCGGTTCAAGCGACTGAACGAGGACGGGTGGGAGATCGGCGACCGTGCTCTCAGGAAGGTCGGGAGGATCCTCGCGGCATGCTGCCGGGCGACCGACGTCGTCGCCCGGGTCGGAGGTGACGACTTCGTCGTCGTCCTCGTCGGCGCCAAGGGCGAGCAGCCCACGTCGTACGTGGAGCGGGTGACGGCGCGCGTGGCCGCCGACGACCGCGCACCGGCCCTGTCGATCTCCTACGGCTGGTCGAAACTGATCCACGCAACCGATCCTCAACACGCGATCGACCTCGCGGACGCGCTCATGCACAAGCGCCGGGCCGTCTCGGGGACCCGAGCAGTCTGAGCGCGCCGCGGGTCGCCGCGGTCGACTACTGACCCTGCGGGGGAGCCATGCCGCCGCTCATTCCGGGTGCCTGGCCGGGACCGCCCTGGGGGAAGCCGCCGCCCGGGCCGTCATCACCCGCCACCGCGGCGAGCGCGATCGCCATCGCGACGATCACGACGACGACCGTCACGAGGCCTGCGACCGCCCAGGATCGCCTCACGGTCAGGGTCGCCGGCGGGCCCTTGACCGCCATCGCCTCGGTCGCCGGTGCTGTGTCTGCTGTCATCTCGACTCACTCCTCTGGTTGCTTGCATGACCCATTGGAGCCGGGCCGCTTGGGAACCCCCTCGGGGGAGGCTTGGAGTCGGCTGAGAGGGCGCCCGCCTGGACGATTCGATTTGCAAGCGTTTCGTGAGCAACAACTCATTCAGGGAGGGCATCGTGTATCTTGCGCGAACCTTGCAACTGGTAATGCCGAGTTCTGCTCACTGAAGAGCAGGAGCGGGGGAACCACGAGTTGGGGCGAATCCATAACTGGAAGCGCAATCTCCTTTAGCGCTAGCCCGTCAGCTAACCCCGTAGGCCGAAGAAGGAGTTCTGCGTGCCTATCAAGATCAGATTTCCGCGAATAGCCGGGATCGCCACGATTGCGCTCGCCGCGGTCCTGACGCTCGTCAGTGCGACCTCGGCGCAGGCCGGCGGCGGCGTTTCAACCTCCGGTCCCGCGACCGTCAAGGGCTCGAAGGCGAAGCTCGTCGGCGGCAAGGCGGTCGCCCCCGAGGGCGCCCCCAAGCAGGTCCAGAAGGTCATCGCGGCGGCCAACAAGATCCGCAACAAGCCGTACAAGTGGGGCGGCGGGCACGGCAACTGGAACGACAGGGGCTACGACTGCTCCGGCGCGGTCAGCTACGCGCTCCATGGCGGTCGGCTGCTGAAGACGCCGCTCGACTCGACCGGCCTCTCCCACTACGGCGGCCGCGGCAAGGGATCGTGGATCTCCGTCTACGGCAACCCCAGCCACGCCTACATGATCGTCGCCGGACTGCGCTTCGACACCTCCATGACCCCGGGCAACGGCCCCGGCTGGAGCAAGAGCATGCGCTCGACCTCGGGCAGGTTCAAGGTTCGCCACCCGAAGGGCTTCTGAGACCAGCCCTTCCGGGCAACACCGAGTCGAAGGGCCGTCAGCGACGGCCCTTCGCATTTCCGGGAACGATTAGGCGCGGCCCGGCCGGGGCAGTGCCTTCGTCAGACTTCCGCACCTCCCCGATGACCCAGATCTGCGTCCGCATCACCGAGTTCACCGACCCCGGCTGCCCCTGGGCCTACAGCGCCGAACCCATCCGCCAGCGCATCAACTGGCTCTACGAGGGACGGATCGAGTGGGAGCCGAAAATGGTCGTCCTCGCGTCCACGCGCGAGGAGCAGAGCAGGAAGTGGCCCACGCCCGAGAAGCTGGCGGCAAGCGTGAAGCGGATCGCGGCCGAGCACCTGATGCCTATCGATACGCGCCCGAAGCCCTACGTGCCGCCGAGCCGTGATGCCTGCCGCCTCGTCGTGGCCGCTCGCGTCCATGCCGACAAACTGACCGTCCGCCGGGCCCTCCGCAGCCTGCGGATCCGCAACTTCAGCGGCGGCCTGCTCGACGACCCGGAGACGATCCGTGGCGCCGCGGCCGATGCCGGAATCGAGGCCGACTGCGAGGCCTGGATGACCGATCCGGAGGTCGAGCAGCAACTCGACGCGGATGCGGCGCTCGCGCGGCGGCCGATGCCCGCCGCCAAGGTCCTCGATCACAAGCTGGCCAACTGGTCCGGGGGCCGTCGCTACTCCTGCCCGAGCTACGAGATGACGCGGCTCGCAGACGGCGTCACGATCTCGATCCCCGGGTTCCAGCCATTCGCCGTCTACGACGCGATTCTCGCCAACCTCGTGCCGGGCATGGACCGACGCGAGCCCGCCGAGTCGGCCCAGCAGGTGCTCGAATGGCGAGGCTTTCCCCTGTCCACCCAGGAGGTCGCGACGGTCTGCGACATCCCGTTCGATGTCGCCCGCGAGGAGCTCGGGCGAATCGCGACCCAGGAGTACGTCGGCGCCGACGGCTTCTGGCACCTCGACGATCCCCGATGACGACGCGGCCGCAGGTCTCCATCCGCAAGCCCGGGAAGCAGGTCCGCGTTCGCCCGAGCGGTGCTGTCGGCTCCGTCCAGGAGGCCGAGATCGTCGTCGACCGGAGCCTGCTCGACGGCATCTGGACAGCCGACAACCTCGAGCTGATCGCACGCGGCTACTGGGCCTTCCTGCGCCGCATGTCGCTTGGGATCATCCGGGTCCGCTACGCCGCCGACTCGCGGACCGTGACGGCCTTCGGGAAGATCCCGCTGCTGCGCTTCGGCGCCCCCGTCTACGAGGCCGAGGAGGGTCGCGGCACGGTCGAATGGCCGATCGATCGCGGGCTGCTCGTCGCCGTCGAAGGCCGCGGCAAGGGCGCGCTGCGCGTCTCGGTCGAGCGCTGCGACCGCGACGGGGTCGACGACGGGGCAGACGCCCTGCTCGACCGGGTCCGGCTGATCGCCAAGGTCGAGGTCGAGAACTTCTACCCGGGCCTGCGCGGGCGCGGGCGGTTCGCCCGGTTCGGCGCCTGGGTCTACGCCCAGACGCAGCTGCGGATCCACGTCCTCGTCTGCAACGGCTACCTCAGACACCTCCCCCGCCTCGACTTCCCGACGATCGACAGATCGGCGATGCCGGGCGACCTACCGACGACCTCGGGAGCGACGAGCGCATGAGCGCCGGCAACGGAGTCGCCCCTCCCACCTATCTCGTCGCCGGTGCGACCGGCGTGATCGGCCGCCGGCTCGTCAGGGCGCTGCTCGCTGACGGCATCCAGGTCCGTGCGCTCGTTCGCGATCCGGTCCGTGCGCGAGCCATCCTCGGTCCCGACGTCGAACTTCACGAGGCGGATCTGGCGGCCGACCCCGACCTGAGCCCCGCCATGGCCGGGGCTGAGGTCGCCTACTTCCTCGTCCATATGCTCGGGAGTGGCCCCGACTATGCGGCCCGCGAGGAGGTGGCCGCCGCCCGTTTCGCCGCGGCCGCCACGGCGGGGGGCGTCAAGCGGCTCGTCTATCTGGGCGGCCTCGGCCCCGACTCCGGCGGATCGCCCCACCTCGACAGCCGCCACCGCACAGCTGAGGCGCTGCGCCAACTCGGCCCGCCCCTCATCTATTTCCGCGCCGCGATGATCATCGGGCCCAAGAGCGAGTCCTACGAGCTGCTGAAGTCGATCGCCGGCAAGCTTCGAGCTCTGCCCGAGCCCGAGTGGTTGCAGTCCTACACACAGCCGATCGGGATCCGCGACGTCGTCGCCTATCTCAGGGACGCACCGCGGATACCGGAGGCGGCCGGCCGCGAGATCCAGATCGGCGGTCCCGACGTGATGCAGCACCTCGACGTGATCGCACGCTTCTCCCACGAGACCGGCCACCGGGCCGCCCTGCGCTTGCCGCTGCCCGACGCCATCGCCTCCCCGGCGGTCGTGGCGGCGGGCGCCGCATCGATCACGTCGGGTTCGCCGGCGGTGGCGGCCGAGCTCAGCCGGGGACTGCAGGACGACACGAGGGTCACCGACCCGAGTGGAGCTCGGCTGTTCGACCTCCGGCCGGAACCGATCAACGTCGCGATCCAACGGTCCCTGGCGGAGGAGGAGGGAGGCGCGGATGGGTGACGTCGTCGCGCAGTCCGTCGAAATCGACGCTCCGATCGATGCCGTCTGGGCCCTGATCATGGATCCGGAGCGACTCGGGGATTGGGTGTCGATCCACCGATCGGTCGCGGACGTTCCCGACGGCGACCTGCGCAAGGGCAGCCGCTTCCGGCAGGAGATGAAGCTGAAGGGCGTGCCGCTCCGCGTTCGCTGGGAGGTCGTGGAGTGCAAGGCACCGAGGCACGCCCGATGGCAGGGCAAGGCCGGCGCCGGCGCGAGCGCGCGCATCTCCTACGATCTGAGCGAGCACGACAGCCGGACCCGCTTCGACTACGAAAACGAATTCGAGTTGCCGGCGGGGAAGGTCGGCAAGCTTGCCGGGCGGGCGTTCAACGCGATGTCCGGAGACCGCGAGGCGAAGCGCTCACTTGCTCGCCTCAAGGAGTTGTTGGAGAATGGCCAGAGTGATAGTTGAGGACACAACCAGAGACCGGGTGCGGTTCGCCGATACGGGCGGCGGAATCGAGCTCGCGTATGAGTCGTTCGGCGATCCCGACGACCCGACGATCCTGCTGGTCATGGGCCTGGGTATGCAGATGCTCGCCTGGGACGAGGGCTTCTGCCAGCTGCTCGTCGACCGCGGCTACCGCGTGATCCGCTACGACAACCGCGACATCGGGCTCTCCACCAAGGTCGGCGGCGGCCCTCCCAACATCATCGCCGGCGCCTTCGGACTTACCGGCTCCGCTCGCTACACGCTCCGCGACATGTCGCAGGACGCGGTCGGCCTCCTCGACCATCTCGAGGTCGAGCGCGCGCACGTCGTCGGCGCCTCGATGGGGGGCATGATCGCCCAGACGCTCAGCGCCCAGCACCCCGATCGTGTCCTCTCGCTCTGCTCGATCATGTCGAGCGCCGGAGGCCGCAAGCCCGGCGTGATGCCGCGGATGAGCGTCATCGGCACGCTCCTCGCCAAGCCGCCCTCGGAGCGCGAGGCCTACGCCTCCCACGTCGCGAAGATCTTCACCCGGATCGGCTCGACTGGCTACGAACCGGACTACGAACAGCTGCGCGAACGGTCGCTGCTGATGTACGACCGCAGCTTCTACCCGACCGGCGGGGCCCGCCAGCTGATGGCGATCATGGCGAGCGGCGATCGCAGCCGGGAACTGCGCGATATCCATTGCCCGACGCTCGTCATCCACGGCCTCGCCGACAAGCTGATTCCCGCCGGCGCCGGCGAGGCGGTCGCCAGGGCCATTCCCGGCGCCCGCTTCGAGCCGATCGAGGGAATGGGGCACGACCTGCCGAAGGCGCTCTGGCCCCGGATCACGGGATCGATCACCCACAACGCCGAACGCGCGAAGCCACACGTCGCCGTCGCCGCCGGTTCCTGACCTGCCCCGAACGGGCAGCCACCTCCCCCGCCGATGCGAATCGCCCTCGTCACCTGTGAGCGCCCGGTCGAGCGCGACGACGACGTCGACTACCTGGGGCCGGCCCTGCGCCGTAAGGGCGTCGAGGTGGAGACGCCAGGGTGGACCGACGGCTCGGTGGATTGGTCCACGTTCGACGTCGCGATGATCAGCTCGACCTGGGACTACTTCGAGCGGCAGCATGAGTTCCGCGCGTGGCTGAAGGCGACCGACCGGGCGACGACGCTGGTCAACCCGCTCGGGATGGTCGAGTGGAATCTCGACAAGCGATACCTGCTCGAGCTCGAGGCGGCCGGCGTGCCGACGATCCCGACCGTCTGGGTCGAACCGGGTGGCGAGGAGGAGGCCGCAGCCGAGATCGGCGCGCTCGGCTGGGAGCAGGTGGTGATCAAGCCGGTCATCGACCTGGGCGCGAGGAACCTGGTTCGCGTCCCCGCCGATCTGGTCGCCGAGATGCTCGCGAGATACGACGTCGCGACGATGGCCCAGCCCTACCTGCCATCCATCGCGACCGAGGGCGAGATCAGCCTCGTCTACATCGGCGGCGAGCTCAGCCACTCGCTGCGGAAGCTGCCCGCCCGCGGCGACTTCCGGGTCCAGCCGCAGTACGGCGGCACCCACGAGGGCGAAGAGTTCGGCGATGTCGTGCGGGAGATCTCCGCGGGCGCCCTCGCCGTCGCCCCGGCCGGGTCCGTCTACGCGCGGGTCGACATCGTCGCGACCGACCGGGGTCCGGCGGTCATCGAGCTCGAGCTGATCGAACCGGCTCTCTACATCGACACCGACCCACGGAGCGCCGTCCGCCTCGCCGACGCCCTACTCGCGGCCCGCAACTAGGAGGGTCTGCGCCGCCAGGCCGAGCGGCCCGCGCTCGTCGAACAGCACCGTCTCGGCCAGGCCCACCCCGGTCGGCTCGGGAACGGTGACCGAATCCAGGCAGACCCACTCGCCGGCCGGCATGCGGTGCAGGTGGACCGTCAGATCGACGTTGATGAACAGGTAGCGGCGGTAGTCGAGGGTCGACGAGATCCCGTTGCCCGAGTCGGCGACGACGAGGACGCGTTGCAGCGGAGTCGGCGCCTCACCGGCAACGAGCGGATGGCGCATCCGCATCCAGGCGATACCCGGGCCGGGGTCGACGAACGACCCCGCGGCGAACCTGACCTCCATGCCCGTGTGGTAGCCGACCTCGAACCCGGTCGGGAAGAAATCGCGGGTCTCGGGCAGCGTCCCGGGCGGCGGCGGAACGGGCCGCTCCCGGATCGGGAGACCGGCAGGAACGTCGACCTCCCTGACCGAAAGCCGCCAGGCGCGGGCTCGCATGAGCGGCCGGTCCTCGCCGTCGCTGAGCACCGCCTCCACCATGTCGACCCGCCTCCCCGGCCTGGCCACCCGCGCCTCGACCCGCATCGTCCCGATCGGGACCGGGGCGAGGATCTCGTAGGTGATGCGACCGACGAGCCGGTCGGCCGTCGTCGTGCCGACGCCGTCGAGGCTCTCGATCGCCCGGCCGAGCAGTGCGGCGGGCGGCCCCGCGTGCTGGCTGGCGCCGTCCCAGGGACCGCGGGTCAGTTCGGTTGCCTCGAACCCGCCGGAGACGGGCTCGTAGAAGGCGGAATTTGCGGACGGATGCACGGGGCTCGGGTTTGGCGACACCGGGCGGCAGTATTCTCGATGGATCCGTTCGACGCCCCCTCAAGCGGGTACGTGCTGCGGATAGAACTCATGGAAAAGATCGAGAAGACAGACGAGGAGTGGCGCGCCCAGCTCACTCCCGAGCAGTACGAGATCACCCGCAAGCACGGGACCGAGCGGCCGTTCACCGGCAAGTACGTGGACAGCAAGGAAGACGGCACGTACTGCTGCGTGGCCTGCGGCAACGAGCTGTTCAGCTCCGACACCAAGTTCGACTCGGGCACCGGCTGGCCGAGCTTCTGGGACCCCGCCGGCAACGACGCCATCGAGTTGCGCCCGGACAACAGCCTCTTCATGCGGCGCACCGAGGTCCTCTGCGCCCGCTGCGGCTCGCACCTGGGGCACGTCTTCGAGGACGGCCCGGCCCCGACCGGCCAGCGCTTCTGCATCAACTCTTGTGCCCTGGAGCTCGACTCCGAGGGCCCCCAAAGCTCCTGACCAGGAGAGGGACCCAATGCGGTGGTGTGGGAACGGCACACCATCGCTTGGCCCTGCCTGAACGCCCTGGCTCGCTCAGCCCGGGTCCTGCTCAGACACCCGGGCGAGCCGCTGCCGTTTACTGACCACAGTGGTCAGCTATTGGCAGCGAAGCGGGCGAGTGACTCCGCTGGCCTCAGAGCCAGGACCGACCTAACCCAGCTTCGCCGGGGCGCCGTTGTCGATCAGGGCCTGGGGAATCGAGATCGTGCCGTCCGCCTCCTGGCGGTTCTCCATGATCGCGATCAGCGTCCGCCCGACGGCCACGGCGGTGCCGTTCAGCGTGTTGACCGGCTCCGGCGGCGCCCCTTCGGCGGGGCGGTAGCGACAGCCCATGCGACGTGCCTGGTAGTCGGTCGTGTTCGAGGTCGAGGTCAGCTCCCGGTACCTGCCCTGGCTGGGGATCCACGCCTCGCAGTCGAACTTGCGCGCGGCGGGGGCCCCGAGGTCCCCGACCGGGATGTCGACGACGCGATACGGGATCTCGAGGCCGGAGAGAATTCGCTCCTCGATCGCGAGCAGGCGCTCGTGCTCGTCCCTGGCCATCGCGGGCTCGACGAACGAGAACATCTCGACCTTGTCGAACTGATGGACGCGGAAGATCCCCTTCGTGTCCTTGCCGGCGGCCCCGGCCTCGCGGCGGAAGCAGGTCGAGATGCCTGCGTACCGGATCGGCAGCGCGTCGGCCTCGAGGATCTCGTCGGCATGGAGCGCGGCAAGCGCCACCTCCGACGTGCCGACCAGGAAGAGCTCGTCCTTTTCGACCTCGTAGATCATCTCCCGCTCGCCCGGGAAGAAGCCGGTGCCGTACAGCGGACCCTCGCGAACGAGGACGGGCGGCACCACGGGCGTGAAGCCCTCCGCGCCGACCAGCCCGACCGCATATCTGATCAGCGCCAGCTCGACGAGCACGAGGTCGCCCATCAGGTAGGCGAAGCGCGAGCCGGAGGCGGCGGCGGCCTTCTCGGTCTCGATCAGGCCGAGCGCTCGGGCCAGGTCGAGGTGGTCGCGAACCTCGAAGCCGAACTCCGGCCGCTCGCCGACCTCGCGCAACGAGACGGCGTCCTCGTCGGTGTCACCGTCGGGAGCCTCGGGATCGGGAGGATTCGGGATCGTCGCGGCGAGCTGGTCCCGCTCGGACTCGACCACCTCCAGCTCCGACTCGAGCTCCTTGATCCGTGCCGAGACGTCACGCATCCGGGCGATCGCCTCCTCCGCCGCCCCGGTGTCGCCTCCCTCGCGCTTGGCGACGCCGATCGCGTCGGAGGCCTCGTTTCGCTGCGCTCGCAGTCCCTCGACCTGCGGCAGCAACTCACGCCGGCGGGCGTCGAGCTCGAGCAGGCGATCGAGGTCGTCGGCGGCGCCGACGCGAGCGAGCGCCGCCCTGGTGGGCGCCGGGTCCTCACGGATGCGCCGTAGGTCGAGCAGCGGACCGGAGCTAGTTGGTCGGAGCGGCGGACGAGCCGGCGCTCGTGGAGCCGTTGTCGGCCGTGGGCCGTGGCGAGTCCTCGACCTGGGTGCCCGAGTACTGGTCGATGAACTCGGCGACCTTCTTCGCGTCGTCGCCGGTGACGATGTTCTGCGGCATCACCGCACCGGACGCGCCGCCGTTGTGGATCGCGTACATGGCGTCCTCGAAGCTGATCGAGCGCTGGTCGAGGTTCGGGCCCTGAACGCGCAGGGCGCGATTCCCGGAGCCCTGCGTGCCCGCCGGCGTCAGCGTGTGACAGCCGGCGCAATTGGCGGCGAAGATCTGCGCGCCCTCCTCCGGGTCCGAGCCGGACCCGGAGACGGAGACGCTCGAGGTGCCGCAGGCGGCCAGGACGGCCGCGGCGGCGGCGATCGTGATCGGGATCAGAAGTCTGCGCACGGTTCGGCATCATACTTTTCGCACGCACCTATGGCCTCCCCGGACCCAGCCCATTCCCCCGACGCGGAGATCCAGCCGCAGCGGCTGCGCGACGCCATGTCGCGATTTCCGACCGGCGTGACCGTGATCACGGCGCTCACCGAGGCCGGACCGGCCGGTCTGGCGGCCAACGCCGTCAGCTCACTTTCACTCGATCCACCCCTGATGCTGGCCTGCGTGGATCGCGGTTCGCGCACGCTCCGATCGCTGCAGGCGGCGGGGACGTTCGGCGTCAACGTCCTGCGCGACGACGCCGCCGACCTGGCGGTCTCGTTCGGCCGCAAGGTTCCCGCCGAGGAGAAATGGCAGGGGGTCGGCTGGACCGAGCACTCGGGCATACCGGCGCTCGACGCCGCAATCGTCTGGATCGGCTGCGCGCTCGAGGACGTGATCTCAGGCGGCGACCACGTGATCGTCACCGGTCGCGTCCTCGAGATGGTCGAGCACCCGGGCAGCCCGCTGGTCTTTCACCAGGGCGCCTACCGGCCGCTCTAGGACCGCGACCTGGCGCCGCGCAGTCGAGCGACCCGGAGGGCTGCGAGTCGCGCGGTCATCTGGGGCGCAGGACCACGATCTCGCCAGGCAACTCGTCGAGCAGCCAGGCGACGTCACCGGCATCGAGGCCGGGCTCGCCGTGCCCGTTGCCGGCAGCGACGACGATCCGGTCGAACCGCTCGTGCGATGCGAGCTCACGTAGCGCGTGGCGCGCGCTGCGGCCCCGCTCGATCCGGGCGTCGACCGGGACGCCGTTGTTCAGCGCCCGGTGCTCGATCGCCTCGAGAACCGGCAGCGCTGCGGCAGCCTGCCGCGGCTGAGCGGAGTCGAGCGACAGCGTGAGCGGAACCGTGGCCAGGGCCGCCGGCACCAGGGTGGCGTGCTCGGCCCGGCAGAGGCGGAGCGCCGCATCGAGGGCGGGCGGCGAGAGATCGGTGCCGACGAACGGGAAGAGGATCCGCTTCGGCGCCGCCTCGAGCGGACGGCCCCGTCTGATCCTCGTCACGACGAGCATCGCGACGGCGGCGACGAGCAGGATCAGCACGATCAGGTCGAGCGGCGACGGAATCATTCCTCGTCCCCGTTCCAATCTTCGAGCAGGTCGGCGACCTGGCCGGTCCGTCGCGACCTGCGGGAGCGGTCGGCGACGATTCGCACGTCGATGCCGGGAAGCGCCTCGATCAGCCGCAGCGGCAGCGGCTCCCGCAGGCGGCCGAGCCACGTGCGTCGCGAGGGCGGCCCGAGGAGCACGTAGGTGGTTCCGCGCTCGGCCGCGACCCGCTTGACAGTGCCGACGAGGTCGTCCCCCTCCTCGACCAGGAGGTGGGCGCCGAGAACCGAGGCAAGCCGGCGTATCGCCTCGAGTTGCGCCGCCGTCTCGCCGCGCGGCGGGCCGCTGCTCGTCTTCACCCACAGCAGGTCCAGTTCGGTGCCGAGCCGCTGGGACGAGCGCCACGCCCGGCGGATCAGCCGCTGGGAGTCGGGGTGCGGCTTGACCAGCGCCAGGAGCCGCTCGCCGATCGCCTGGGGCGCATCGGAGGCGATGACCCTGCCGGCGCCGCCCGGCCGGTTGGCCCGGTGAAGCGACGGCTCGCCGTCAAACCGCTTCGACTCGACCTCCTCGGCGACCTGGCGCAGCGCGAGCTCCCGGAGCGACTGCAGGTTCTCGATCCGGAAGAAGTTCTGCAGGGCGCTCTCGACCCGCTCCTCCGGGTAGATCTTGCCGGCGCGCAGCCGGGTGAGAAGGGCCTCGGCGGTCAGGTCGATGAGGACGATCTCGTCCGCCCTGCCGAGGACGGCGTCGGGAACGATCTCCCGAACCCGCGTCCCCGTCAGCTCGGCGACGTTGTCGTTGAGCGTCTCCAGATGCTGGACGTTGACGGTCGAATAGACGTCGATCCCGGCATCGAGCACGTCCTCGACGTCCTCGTAGCGCTTCTCGTGTTCGCAACCGGGAACGTTCGAGTGCGCAAGCTCGTCGATCAGGGCGAGCTCCGGCGCGCGGGCGATGACGGCGGCGGCGTCCATCTCCTCCATCGCCCGGTCGCCGTAATCCACGAATCGCCGCGGGACCGTCTCGAGGCCGATCGACTGGGCGACGGTCTCGGCACGGTCGTGAGGCTCGAGGTAGCCGATGACGACATCGCGGCCCGCCTCGGCCTCGGCCTGCCCCTCCTGGAGCATCCGGTAGGTCTTGCCGACGCCGGCAGCCATCCCCAGGAAGACCTTGTGGCGGCCGCGGCGTTGCATGGGGGCGCTCAGGCTCCCAGCACTCCGTGGATCACGAGGTCGATCAGCTTGATCCCGATGAAGGGGGCGATCAGGCCGCCGAGTCCGTAGATCCAGAGGTTGCGCCGCAGCATCGCCGCTGCTCCGATCGGCCGGTAGCGGACCCCCCGCAGAGCCAGCGGCACGAGCATCGGGATGACGAGCGCGTTGAAGATGATCGCTGAGATGATCGCCGACTCGGGCGTGCCGAGGTTCATGAGGTTGAGCTTGTCGAGCGGTCCGGAGCCGAATTCCCCGGGAATCCCGTCGCCGGCACCGAGCGCGTAGGTGGCGGCGAAGATCGCCGGCAGGATCGCGAAGTACTTGGCGACGTCGTTGGCGATCGAGAACGTCGTCAGGGCACCGCGGGTGATCAGCAGCTGCTTGCCGACCTCGACGATCTCGATCAGCTTCGTCGGGTTCGAGTCGAGGTCGACCATGTTGCCCGCCTCGCGGGCGGCCTGGGTGCCGGTGTTCATCGCGACTCCCACATCCGCCTGCGCGAGTGCCGGGGCGTCGTTGGTCCCGTCGCCGGTCATCGCGACGAGCCGGCCCTCTGCCTGCTGGGCCTTGATCAGCTCGAGCTTCGCCTCGGGGGTGGCCTCGGCGAGAAAGTCGTCGACGCCCGCCTCGGCGGCGATCTTGGCAGCCGTCAACCGGTTGTCGCCGGTGACCATGACCGTCCGGATCCCCATCGCCCGAAGCTGGTCGAAGCGCTCCCTCATGCCCTCCTTGACGATGTCCTTGAGGTAGACGACGCCGAGCACCTGACTGTCCCGCGCAACGGCGAGCGGCGTGCCGCCCTCGCGGGCCACCTCGTCGAGGCGTGCGTCGAGATCCTCGGGAATCCGGCCGCCCTCGGCCTGCACCCAGGCGCGGACGGCGTCGCCGGCGCCCTTGCGGAGTCGCTGGCCGCCGATGTCGACGCCGCTCATCCGCGTCTCGGCGGTGAACGGGACGAAGGTCGCGTGCGGCTCGGCGAGCTCGCGCTCGCGGATACCGTGCAGTTCCTTGGCGAGGATCACGATCGATCGCCCCTCCGGGGTCTCGTCGGCGAGCGACGCGAGCTGGGCGACCTCGGCGAGCTCCGTCTCGACGACTCCCGGCATCGGGATGAACTGGGAGGCCTGGCGGTTGCCGAGCGTGATCGTTCCGGTCTTGTCGAGGAGGAGGACGTCGACGTCGCCGGAGGCCTCGACGGCGCGTCCGGAGAGGGCGAGGACGTTACGGCGCACGAGCCGATCCATGCCGGCGATCCCGATCGCCGAGAGCAGGGCGCCGATCGTCGTCGGGATCAGGGCGATCAGCAGCGCCACCAGCGTCACGACCGAGGCGTCGGTGTCGGCGAACTCCGCGAACGGGCGGAGGGTCACGACGACGGCGAGGAAGATCAGGGTCAGGCCGGCGAGCAGGATGTTGAGGGCGATCTCGTTCGGGGTCTTCCGGCGCGCGGCGCCCTCGACGAGGGCGATCATGCGATCGAGGAAGCTCTGGCCGGGCTCCTGGGTGATCTCGACGACGATCCGGTCGCTGAGAACCCGGGTGCCGCCGGTGACGGCGCTGCGATCGCCGCCCGACTCGCGGATCACGGGGGCCGACTCGCCGGTGATCGCCGATTCGTCCACCGATGCGATGCCGTCGATGACCGTGCCGTCGCCGGGAATGCCCTGCCCCGCCTCGACGACGACGACGTCGCCGGGCTTCAGGTCCGAAGCGGACCGCTCGGTGCCGTCGAGAAGGCGCGCCACCGCTTCGGTCCGCGCCGAGCGGAGCGAGTCGGCCTGGGCCTTGCCGCGGCCCTCGGCGAGAGCCTCGGCGACGTTGCCGAAGACGACCGTGAGCCAGAGCCAGATCGCAACGGTGAAGCTGAACCATGCCGGCTCGTCGCCGCCGCCAAGCGGCTGGCCGCCGAGCAGCTGGATCAGCCAGGCGATCGTCGTGACCACGGCACCGATCTCGACCACGAACATGACCGGGTTGTGGAACTGGACCCGCGGGTCGAGCTTCTTCAGGGAGGCCCCCGCGGCAGTGAGGAGCATGGCGCGATCGAGGGCCGTTGCGGGTGCAGTGGTTGAGGTCATTGGGTGTCTCCATCGAGGGCGAGGTTGAGCTCGAGGACGTTCACTCCGGGCTCGCCGAGGAAGCCGAGGCCGCGACTTGCGGTGTGGTCGTCGATCAGGGCGAGGACGTCGTCGACGGGCATGCTCCGCTCGGCTGCGACCCGGCTCGCCTGGATCTGCGCGTTGGCGACCGAGATCTGCGGATCGACTCCAGATGCCGAAGTCATGACCGCGTCGGGCGGCACGTCGGAGCGGGTCAGCCCCGGGTTGTAGGGGCCTTCGAGCTCCAGGTAGGCGTCGGCCCGCACGGTCAGCTGCCGGGCGAGCTTGCGGCTGTTCGGGCCGAGGTTCGAGAAGGCGGTGAGGTTGCCGGCGTATCCGGTCGCCGAGGGGCGGCTCTGGAAGTAGGAGGGATCCCTCGAGAAGTCCTGGCCGAGCAGCTTCGAGCCGACGATCCGACCGTCGCGGGTGATCAGGCTGCCGTCCGCCCGGTTGCCGAAGACCGCCTGGCTGATCCCGGTCAGCACCAGCGAATAGCCGAAGCCGAGGATCACGGTGAGGATCAGCAGCGCCGCGGCGCCGGTGCGGAGATCGCGTCGCATCAGAACAACCTCTCCGTCAGGCCCTGTCCGATCGGACCGAGGAGCAATGCCGGGAAGAAGGTGAGCGCCGCGACCACGACGATGACGAAGATCAGGAGGGCGACGAACGTCCCGTTGTCGGTGCGCAGCGTGCCCGGGCCGGCGGGCGCGATTCGCTTGGGGGCCAGCGACCCGGCGACGGCGAGGGCTGCGAGGAGCGGGACGAACCGGCCGATCAGCATCGCGAGACCGCCCAGCAGGTCGGCGAAGGTGATCCCGAATGCTCCGACGTTACCGGGAGCGTTCGGCTGGACGAAGCCGGTGTAGCCGGCGAAGGCGGAGCCGTTGTTGTTGCCCTGTGAGCCGTAGGCGTAGAGGGTCTCGGAGAAGCCCTGCGGACCGGCATTGAAGATCGAGACGGCGCCATACTTCGTCGAGATCGCGACGGCCGTGAGCACGAGCACGAGCAACGGCACGACCAGCGTCCCGATCATCACGAGCTTGATCTCCTTTGCTTCGATCTTCTTGCCCAGGTATTCGGGTGTGCGACCGACCATCAGCCCTGCGATGAAGACGCCGAGCAGGACGAACAGCAGCATTCCGTAGAGGCCCGAGCCGACGCCGCCGAAGATCACCTCGCCCGTCAGCATGTTGACGAGGGGGACCACGCCGCCGACGCCGGTGTAGGAGTCGAGCGCCGAGTTGACTGAGCCGTTCGAGGCGGCCGTCGTGACCGTCGCCCATTCGGTCGAGGAGGCGATGCCGAAGCGCTGCTCCTTGCCCTCGAGATTGCCGCCGGAGCTGTCGGAGCCGTCCGCGGTCGCCGAGATCCCAGCCGCGTCCTGGGCCGGGGAGCCGGCCTGCTCGCCGGCGTAGGAGACGCCGAGCCCGACCGCGAGCAGGATCAGCATCGTCACGAAGATTGCCCAGCCCTGGCGGGCCGACCCGACCATCTTCCCGAAGGTCGCCGTCAGCGCCGCGGGGATGAGGAGGATGAAGATGACCTCGACGAAGTTGGAGAGCGTCGTCGGGTTCTCGAACGGCATCGAGGAGTTGACGCTGAAGAAGCCGCCGCCGTTCGTGCCGAGCTGCTTGATCGCGATCTGCGAAGCCGCCGGGCCGACCGCGATTCCCTGCTGCCCGCCCGCCAGCGTCGAGACGTCGAGGTAGCCGCCGAGCGTCTGGACCACGCCCTGGGAGACCAGGAACAGGGCGCCGACGATCGACAGCGGCAACAGGATGTAGAGGAGGGAGCGGGTGAGGTCGACCCAGAAGTTGCCGAGGTCGTGGCTGCCGCGACTGATGATTCCGCGGATGACCGCGATCAGGACCGCCATGCCGACCGCGGCGGAGAGGAAGTTCTGGACGGCTAGACCGACCATCTGCGAGAAGTACGACATCGTCGCCTCGCCGCCGTAGAACTGCCAGTTGGTGTTGGAGACGAACGAGGAAGTCGTGTTGAAGCTGACGTCCCAGGGAGCAGAACCGAAGCCCTCCGGGTTGAACGGCTGAATGCTCTGCGTGCGCAGGATCAGATAGAGCAGCAGCCACGAGAGGGCGCTGAAGACGAGGACGGAGCGCGCGTACGACTTCCAGTCCTGGCCGCTCTCCGCTCGCGTTCCGGTCGCGCGGTAGAAGAAACGCTCCACCGGTGCCAGCAGCGGAGTCAGCAAGACCCGCTCGCCGGTGTAGACGCGCGCCATGTAATGGCCGAGCAGGGGGGTCAGTGCGGTTAGGACGCGACGTAGAAGGCGATCTGCAGCCAGCCGTTGACGGTCATCAGAGGTCCTCCCCGCGCAGCAGCGCCCAGCTCAGGTACGCGAACAGAGCGATCGCGACGGCGAGCAGGATTCCCTCGGCGGCGCTCATATCCGGTCGAGCCCGCGGATCAGGAGGATAAGCACGGCGAAGGCCGCGAGTGCCATGAGGATGCTGAGCAGGTCGTCCACGTCTCACAGCATCGATCCGGCGCCGTCAAGGGGCTGTGGGGATTCAGGGGCGGGGCGTCAAGAAATCGTGAAGGTTGGGGATGCGGCTGGCGCTGCGGTCGTAAGTCCTCGACCGCGGGTCCTGTCGCGGGGACCGTTCTTCGTCAGGCGTGGCGTGCCGAGAAACTCGCCGACCGGTGAAAGTTGGTTTGGGCTGGGGAAGGGAGGGAATCGGGGCGCTCGCCCACCGTTCACCCGCCTCCCGAGGGAGCTTCAAGGTCAGTGATCGGGATTGGGGTCGCTATGCGGTCCAAAGTCCGATCACTGCACCCCACCAGCCACCTGACGCCCCTGCCGAGCGGCCAAATTCACTTTCGGAGTCATCTACCTCAGCCGGTAACCCACTCCTGGGTCCGTGCGGATCGGGGAGAGGGTGCCGTCGGGGTCGATCTTCTGGCGCAGGTTGGCGATGTGGGTGCGCAGGAGGGCCGTTTCGCCGGCGTGGCCGGGGCCCCAGACCTCGGTCAGCAGAGCCTTGTGGGTGAGCAGGCGGCCGGGGTTGCGGGCGAGGGCGGCCATCAGCTCGAACTCGATGGGAGTCAGGTGGATCTCCTCACCGGCATCGCCGGCTCGGCGGACGACGCGGGCCGCGAGGTCGACCTCGAGGTCGCCGGCCACGCGGATCGGCTCGTCGGCGACGGAGCCGGCCCGTCGCATCGTCGCCTGCAGGCGGGCGAGGAGCTCCTTCGGGCCGAAGGGCTTCGTGACGTAGTCGTCGGCGCCGGCGTCGAGCGCGCGAACCTTCTCGACCTCGTCGCCGACCGCCGACAGAACGATGATCGGGATCGCGGTCCACTCGCGGAGGCGGCGGGTCACCTCGACACCGTCGATGTCGGGGAGGACGAGGTCGATGATCGCGGCGTCGGGCGGCTGGACGGCGGCGTGGTCGAGAGCCTCCTCGCCGTCGGATGCCGCGACGACGACGAAGCCCGCCTCGCGGAGAACGACCCTCAGGGCCCGGATGATCTGCGGTTCGTCGTCGCAGATGAGCACCCGCGGGCCGCTCATCGCCGGGCCTCCGAGCCCGCGACGGTCCCCGACGGTTGCGCCTCGACCGGCAGCTCGATCACGATCGCGGTTCCCTGGCTGGGGAGCGATTCGGCCCTGATGGTGCCTCCGTTGGCGGCGACGAATCCGCGGGCCACCGCCAGCCCCAGGCCCGAGCCGACGCGACCGGACGCGCGCGCGGACTCGCCGCGGTAGAACGGTTCGAAGATCCGCTCGAGCTCCGACTGCGGGACGCCGGCCCCGCGGTCGACGATCCGCAGCACCAACCGCGAGCCGACGGCCCGAACGTGAATCGAGACGGGCTCGCCCGCGGAATGCCCCTTCGCGTTCTCGAGCACATTGGCGACCGCCCGCTCGAGCTGCGCCCCGTCGGCGTTGACGAGCGGCAGGTCGGGGTCGAAGACGAGCTCGAAGTCCCTCCGGGGATCTGATCCGCCGCGGCTTGGACGATCTCCTCGAGCGACGACCACTCGCGCCGAGGATCCGCCGCGCCGGCCTCGAGTCGCGAGAGGTCGAGGAGCTGGTCGACGAGCCGCGAGAGCCGGGCCGACTCGAGCTGCACCACCTGGGCCAGCTCGGACCGCTCCTCGGCGGTGATCCCGGCGGAGCCGAGCGCCTCGCCGGCCGCGACGATCGACGTGAGCGGGGTCCGCAGGTCGTGGGAGACGGAACGGAGCAGGGCGGTCTTCAGCTCGTCGCTTCGGCGCAGCGCCTGCGCCTCGACCGCCTCCGCGCCGAGGCGGCGGCGCTCGACGGCTGCGGTGAGCAGCGTCGCGAGCGCCGGCGCGACCCGCTCCCGGAGCTGCTCGAGCTTCTCGTCCCCGGTGTCGGCTGGGACGAGCAGCGCGGCCTCCGGTTCGCGGTCGACGGCCAGAGGGATGACGATCACGTCGCGGCCGACGCGCTCCCGTGCGTCGAAGGCGACGACCGCCCATTCGATCCCCATTGCCCCGGCAAGTCGCTTGGAGACGTCGTCGAACGCCTGCTCGGGGGCCACGCCGACGAGCAGCAGCCGGGCCAGGTCGGCCGAGAGGTTGGCCTCCCGCCGACCCCGCTCGGCCTCCTCGGCCCGCGACCGGGCCAGCTCGGCGAGCGTGCTGGCGATCGCCGCCGCTACGAAGAAGACGGCGAGAGCGACCCAGTTCTGGCCCTCCGCGATCGACAGCCGGCCGGTCGGGGGGATGTGGAAGAAGTTGAAGCAGAGCGCCGAGAGCAGTGCCGTCAACAGCCCGAGCCGGAGCCCCCAGATCGTCGAGATCGCCAGCACGGCGATCAGGTAGGTCACGCCCGTCGAGACGGCGGGCACGACCTCCCGCAGCGGATAGATCAGGGCCGTGGTGAAGGCGACGGCACCGATCGCCGCGAGGACACCGGTCGAGGTCCTGGGCCGAGCCCCGGTCAGGTCGATGCGCCGCATGGGTTCAGCCTAGAACCGCGCTGACCCATGATGCGCAGTCGAGCAGCCCGGAGGGCTCGCGAGTCGCGCAGTCATCTAGAGCGGCGAGGTGAACGCGGCCCGCAATGCCAGGCCGAAGATGACCAGCGCCGAGACGGCCATGATCCCCGTCTCGCGCCGGGAGATTGCAGCGGCGACTGCGATCTGGCGGTCGCGCGGCAGCGAATCGAAGTCGAGGCCCTCGAGCTCGTGCTCGGAGGCGACCATCCGGGCCCCCTCGGCGAGGAGGGTGACGAGGATCGGCAGGATCCCGTAGACGTAGTGCAGCCCGTCGGGCGCCTCGCGGCCGTCGAGCACCAGCAGGCCGCCCAGGGTCACCTGGACGACGACGGCCGCCTGGGCGCAACGGAGCAGGTACCAGAAGCCGACCGAGGGCTTGCGGAGATACCAGGCGGTCGCGCCCCAGACCCCGGCCCCGAGGTTCGTCAGCAGGACCGTGATCCCCATGATCAGGTGAATCGTGAGCATTGCGGTCGGGTTGATAGCAGGGTCCCGGACCCTCGCCCCGATGGCCGGGAGCAACTGGGTATAGATTTTGGGACCTGGAACCGCAGGCACACCCAAGCGAGCCCAAAGGATCAGAGTGCTTCAGAGCTACCTCCCGGTAATCGTCTTCGTGGCGCTCGGCGTCATCGTCGGCGGCGCGTTCACGGCGCTCAACAAGCTGCTCGGCCCGAGCAAGCCCAATCGCGTCAAGAGCGAGCCGTACGAGTGCGGCCTGCCGACCGAGGTCACCCACACCTTTCGCTTCGGGATCAGCTTCTACATGGTCGCGATGCTGTTCATCCTCTTCGATATCGAGGTCGTCTTCCTCTATCCGGTCGGAGTGCTCCTCAACGTCTCCAACAGCGTCTTCGTGCTGGTCGAGATCCTCACGTTCATCTTCCTGCTGATGGTCGGCTTCGTCTACGTGTGGCGCCGCGGGGCGCTCAACTGGCGATAGGCGGGTAGCCGGCAGACGATGGACATCGAACGCACCAAGCTTCGCGGCCTCAGCCCGCTAGACCAGCCGCGGTCCCCCGAGGACCTGCGGGTCCGGCAGATGAAGGCACGCGACATGCTCCGCGGCGATCTCGAAGGCCCCGACCTCGACGAGTACGTCGAGTCGCGGGTGCTGACGACGACGCTCGAACGCGCCCAGAACTGGGCCCGCGGCAACTCCCTCTTCCCGGCGACCTTCGGGCTGGCGTGCTGCGCGATCGAGATGATGTCGATGGTCTCCGCCCGCTACGACAGCTCGCGGTTCGGCTCCGAGGTCTTCCGCGCCTCGCCACGGCAGGCCGACATGCTGATCCTCTCCGGACGGGTGTCGATCAAGATGGTCCCGGTCATCCGCCGCATCTACGACCAGATGCTCGAGCCCAAGTGGGTCCTCTCGATGGGCGCCTGCTCGTCCTCGGGCGGCATGTTCGCCAACTACGCGGTGGTCCAGGGCGCCGACAAGTTCCTGCCCGTTGACATCCACATCCCCGGCTGCCCGCCGCGTCCGGAGGCACTGATCTACGGGATCCTGAAGCTGCAGAGGAAGATCTTCGGCGATCCCGACCTCGGCTGGCGCGATCGCTACGCCGCCCATGGCACCGAGGAGGACGAGCGGCCCTGGAAGGCCGGCGCGCTTCCACTCTCGGTGACCGGCACGAGCCCGGCGGACGGGATCGTGCTCGGCGACGGCCCGCCACCGTCGGAATCGGAGCTGAACGCGCCGATCGACCATCCCGAGCAGACCGGTCACGAGGCGCACGACGCCTACACCGAGGAGCAGCAGGACGAGGCTCCGAGCCGCGAGCCGACCACCTGGGGGCCGAATGCCTGACGCACCGGGACTCGAGCTGATCTCGCACGAGATCAACGATCGCCACGCGGGCGCCGTCGTCGAGACGTCCTTCGAGCACCGGCAGGGGGCCCTGATCGTCGATCCCGAACGGATCCGCGACGTGCTCGAGCACCTCAAGGACTCACCGGCGCACGAGTACCGGTTCCTGGCCAGCGTTCACGGCGCCGATTACCTGCCGGCCGAGCCGCGATTCGCCGTCCACTACGAGTTGATCAACATGCCGCGGGTCGAGCGGATCCGGGTCAAGGCCCTGCTCCCCGACCCGGGGCCGGATGCGCTGCCGGAGATCGACTCGGTCGTGGACATGTTCCCGACCGCCGAGTTCCAGGAGCGCGAGGTCTACGACTTCTTCGGCATCATGTTCCGCGGCCACCCCGATCTGCGCCGGATCCTGCTCCCCGAGGATTACGTCGGCTGGCCGCAGCGCCGCGACTTCCCCGTCGGCGGCGAGCCCGTCATCTTCACCAACACCGAGGACTCCGTCCCCGGCTGGACCAGGTAGGCAGGTGAGACCTCGATGAATCCGCTGAAGACACCCCAGTACGCCGATACGACGCGGACGCCGGAGCAGATGGGCCGGGACGCGATCGGGCGCACCGAGGCACAGGTCATCGGCACCTCCCCGATCGAGCGCACGTCGCTCGATCGCGAGGAGGAGCTGTTCACGATCAACATGGGGCCGCACCACCCGGCCACGCACGGGGTGCTGCGGCTGCTGGTCAGCCTCGAGGGCGAGGTCGTCCGCGACCTGAAGCCCGTCATGGGCTACGTCCACACCGGGATCGAGAAGTCCTGCGAGCAGAAGAGCTACTGGAAGGTGATCCCGTTCGTAGAGCGGATGGACTACCTCTCCTATTACTTCAACATGCAGGCCTTCTGCGGGGCCACGGAGACGTTGCTCGAGCTGGAGGTCCCGACGCGGGCCCAGTACCTGCGGATCCTGCACATGGAGTTGAACCGGATCAGCTCCCATCTCGTCGGACTCGGCACCACCGCCCTCGACCTCGGCGCGATCTCGATGTTCTGGTACTGCTTCCGCGAGCGGGACACGATCCTCGACCTGTTCGAGATGTCGTCCGGGCAGCGGATGCACACCCGTTACTTCCAGGTCGGCGGCGTGATCGAGGACATCCCGGTCGGATTCGCCAAGAAGGTCAAGGAGTTCTGCGCGCTGATGCCGGCGCGGATCGACCAGTACGCCGACCTTCTCGACCAGAACGAGATCTTCCTGCAGCGGACCAAGAACGTCGGCATCGTCTCCCGGGAGCGGATGCTGGAGATGGGCGTGACGGGACCGTTGCTCCGCGCCGCCGGTGAGCCCTGGGATCTCCGCAAGGTGGAGGGCACGCTGCCCTACGACGAGTTCGACTTCCAGGTCCCGATCGGAACGATCGGCGACAACTACGACCGCTACCGGGTGCGCATCAACGAGATGCGGCAGTCGGTGCGGATCATCGAGCAGGCCATCGACGGGCTCCCCGAGGGGCCATGGATCGCCGATGACCGCAAGGTGGTGCTACCGCCCCGCCACGAACTCAGCACGTCGATGGAGGCGCTGATCCATCACTTCAAGCTCGTCACCGAGGGCTTCCGCGTGCCGCCGGGCGAGGTCTACTTCCCGGTCGAGTCGCCGCGCGGCGAGCTCGGCTGCTTCCTCGTCGCGGACGGCTCGGCGAAGCCGGCGCGCGTCCACTTCCGCGAGCCCTCCTTCGTCAACCTGCAGGCGCTGCGGGACATGTGCGTCGGCGAATACGTCGCCGACCTGATCGCCAACCTGGCCATGCTCGACCCGATCCTCGGGGGCATCGACCGGTGAGCGAGGGCTCCGACGCGCGCGAACAGGCGCCGGGCGAGAGCGGCGAGCCGCCCGTTCCCGAGGCCGGCTCCCCCGTCGGCGAGAGCCACGAGGTCGCCGGCGACCGCGAGGAGGGTGCCGGCAGCGGCGAGGGCCTCGCGCACCCCGGCGTCGCCGCCAGCGACGCCGTCCAGATTCCCGAGTCCCACGAGGTGGGCGTGCCCGACGAGCTGCGGGCCGAGATCGAGGAGATCATGTCCCGCTACCCGCAGGTCCGCTCGGCCTCGATCCCGACGCTCTTCGCGATCCAGCGACGCTACGGCTGGTGCTCGCCGGAGGGAATCCGCGAGGGCGCGGCGGTGATGGGCGTCACGGCCGCCTACCTCGAGTCGGTGGCCAGCTTCTACGACCTGTTCCACCTCGAGCCGGCCGGCCGCCACCGGGTTCTGGTCTGCACGAACATCTCCTGCTGGATGCGCGGCGGCGACGAGCTGCTCGAGTCCTTCTGCGAGGCGACCGGGGTCGACGCTCACCTCGCCGGCCACGGCGGCGCGGTCTCCCCCGACGGCGAGACGTACGTCAGCGGCTTCGAGTGCCTCGGCGCCTGTGACCTCGCCCCGATGGCCTCGATCGACGAGCGTTACTACGGACCGCTCGACGGCGCCGACGCGCTGGCGGCGATCGAAGCCCTGCGCTCGGGCGACGAGATCCTGCCCGGTAAGGCCATGGCGATCCGCCGGCTGGCCGGCGGCCCGGACCCCGATCCGGACCCCCGCGTGGCCGGATCAGCTGAGTAGGCGCAGCGTCGCGCGCCATTCGGCGCATTCGTTGCCCCACCGGTGACGCTTTCCCGCTCAGGCTCGGGGAATGGCCGAGGTGGGTCGCTCAGATGATCTAGAGGAGCACTTCAGCGACCCACGTCCGGTCGCAAGAGAGAAGCGGCTGGCCGCGACGGCCCGCCGGCAGCATGGAGCGGTCGGCCGCGATCAGTTGCTCGCGCTCGGCTTCACAGCGGCGGCGATTCGGTATCGCTGCAGATGCGGGCGGTTGCAGCGCGTTCATGCACAGGTCTTCGCGGTCGGAGCCCAGCCGCTCACCCAGCGCGGGCGTTGGTTCGCGGCGCTGCTGGCGACCCGCCCCGGTCCCGTGCTCAGCCACCTCAGCTCGGCGGCCGCGCAGGAGCTCGCGCGCGAGCGCGGTCCGGTCCACGTGACCGTCCCACGGCGCAACGGACGGGATCTCTCGGGAGTCGTCGTCCATCGCGTCGGGCGGATCGACCGCGCGGACATCGCCCGCGTCGATGGCCTCCCCCTGACCGGCCTGCCCCGCACGCTGCTCGACCTCGCCGAGACGGAGCCCTATGACCGACTCAGGACGATCGCCGAGGCGGCCGAGCGGAAGGACGAACTGGACCTCCTCGCGGTTCGGGCATGCATGGAGCGCAATCCCGGTCGGCGCGGGCTGGCCGCGCTCGGCCGGCTGGTCGACGAATACCGCCCGCTCGACGGCGCCAACGAGGGTCTCGAGCGGCGATTTCAGGAGTTCGCCGCCGAATTCGGCTTCCCGCCACCGCTCTGCAACGTCCTCGTCGACGGCCTGCTTGTGGACTGCCATTGGCCCCAGGCCAACCTGGTCGTCGAGCTCGACAGCCGCGAATTTCACGCCCATTGGGCCGCGGGCGAACGGGATCGGGAGCGCGACGCGAGGCTGATGCGGCTCGACATCCACACGCTGCGGGTGACGGACCGCAGGCTGCGGTTCGATCGCATCGCCCTGGCGGCCGACATCGAGGCGCGGTTCGTCAATGCCGGAGCGGGCTTGCGCCGATTCGCACCAAGTAGGAGGCGCGGCCCGTTCCGGTAGGTTTCGCGGAGTGCTGCGATCCGGAGAACAGCGTGTCTGAGAGCCTCGAGACCCGAGTGCTTTTCCGGCACATCGATGAGCCCGACCTGCACTCGATCGCCACCTACGAGCGACTCGGCGGCTATACGGCCCTGCGGAAGGCGTTCAAGGAGATCGAGCCGGGCGACCTCGTCAGCTCGCTCGAGGATTCGGGCCTGCGCGGACGCGGCGGCGCCGGCTTCTCGATGGGCAAGAAGGCCAGCTTCCTGCCGCAGGGCGACATGGACAAGTACCTGTGCTGCAACGCCGACGAATCGGAGCCCGGGACGTTCAAGGATCGCGAGTTGATGTTCAAGAACCCGCACGGGCTCATCGAGGGGGTCGCGATCGGCGCGATGGCGGCCGGTGCGACCCGCAGCTTCATCTACATCCGCGGCGAGTACGCGGAGATCGCCGACCGGCTCGACGTCGCCGTGGCGGAGGCCTACGACGGGGGTTATCTCGGCAAGGACATCCTCGGCACCGGGATCGACGTCAGCATCGTCGTCCATCGCGGAGCCGGCGCTTACATCTGCGGCGAGGAGACGGCGCTGCTCGACTCGCTCGAGGGCAAACGCGGCAATCCACGGCTGAAGCCACCGTTCCCGGCGATCCAGGGGCTCTACGGCGGGCCGACCCTGATCAACAACGTCGAGACGCTGATGAACATCCCGAACGTCGTCAATCACGGCGCCGACTGGTTCAAGAGCTTCGGTACCGAGCAATCGACCGGCACCAAGGTCGTCTCGGTCTCCGGCTGCGTGAAGCGGCCGGGCAACTACGAGATCGAGCTCGGTATCCCGAGCCGCGAGATCATCTACGGGCTCGCCGGCGGACCGCTCGACGGGCGCGAGGTGAAGGCCTGGTACCCCGGCGGCTCGTCCGCCCCCGTCCTCGGTCCCGAGGAACTCGACGTTCCCTACTCCTTCGAAGCGCTCGCGGAGGCGGGCTCGATGCTCGGCTCCGGCGCGATCATCGTCGCCGACGACTCCGTCTCGATCCCTCACATGGCCCTGCGCACGGCCCGCTTCTACCAGCACGAGTCGTGCGGTAAGTGCACCCCGTGTCGGGAGGGCACCAACTGGACGGTGAAGATGCTGGAGCGCGTCGTCCGCGGCGAGGCGACCCCGATGGACCTCGACATCATCGAGTCGGTCCAGGACAACATCATCGGCCACTGCCTCTGCGTGCTCGGCGACGCGATGGCGATGCCCGTCGCCTCGATGGTCAAGCGCTGGCGCGGCGAGTTCGAGGAGACCATCGCCCGGGCCCGCGAGGCCGGCCCCGCCCCGCTCGACGTCGAGCCGGCGATCGGGACCCCGATCGCGGTGGGCGCATGAGCCCCGCCAAGCAGTCGAAGCAGATCACGATCGTCGTCGACGGCGTCGAGATCGCGGCCGAGGAGGGCCGGATGCTCGTCGATGCCGCCAAGCACGGCGACGTCGAGATCCCGGTCTTCTGTTACGAGCCGAAGCTCGGCGATCCGGTCGGCGCGTGTCGCATGTGCCTGGTCGAGATCGAGGGCATCCCGAAGCTGCAGACGGCCTGCTCCACCCCGGTCCGCGACGGCATGGTCGTCTACACGCAGACCGATCGCGTCAAGGAGGCGCAGAACGCCGTCGTCGAGTTCCTGCTCGTCAACCATCCACTCGACTGCCCCGTCTGCGACAAGGGCGGGGAGTGCCCGCTGCAGGACATCTCGATGGGCTGGGGACCGGGCAAGAGCCGCGTCACCGATCCGAAGCGCCACTTCCAGAAGCCGATCCCGCTCTCGCCGCTGATCAAGATCGATCGGGAACGCTGCATCCTCTGTTACCGCTGCGTCCGCTTCAGCCAGGAGGTGGCCGAGGACGAACAGCTGCAGCTCCTCGAACGCGGTGCGAAGACCTTCGTCGGCACCCACGAGGACCGGCCGTACATCGGGCCATTCCACGGCAACATCATCGAGCTCTGCCCCGTCGGCGCGCTGACCTCGCAGGCATATCGCTTCCGGGCTCGTCCCTGGGACATCGAGGATGCGGGCTCGGTCTGCACGCTCTGCCCGAGCCAGTGCAACGTCAAGTTCACGGTTCGCGACGAGAAGGTCGTCCGGGTGCTGGCCCGCGACAACGAGGAAGTCGACGATGGCTGGCTCTGCGACAAGGGCCGCTTCGGCTACCAGATGTTCTCGAGCGCCGCCCGTCCGCTCTCCCCGCAGATCAGGGCCGGCGGCGGGCTCATGCCCGCCAACTGGGAGGACGCCCTGACCAGGGCCGAGCAGGGTCTCTCGGCGGCCCGCGGCAAGGTCGCCGCGATCGTCGGCGGGGCCACCTCCAACGAGGAGGGCTGGCTGATCCAGCGCATGGTCAGGGGCCCGCTGGCCTCGGCCGACGTGACCGGCGGCGACCGCCCCGGACTGAGCCGCGCCGCGCGAGCCCGCCTCGCCGCGCCCGATCTTGCCGTCGGCACCAAGGAGATCGACGACGCCGGCGCGATCCTCGTCCTCGGCTGCGACCCGATGCACGAGATGCCGATCATCGAGCTGCGGATTCGCAAGGCGGTCCGGCGCAACGGCGCGCAACTGCTCGTCGCGACCGAGCGTCCGACCGCTCTCGACGGCGGCGCCGCGATCGAATCCGACGGTTGCCTCGAGGCCCAGCGCTACGCGCCCGGCGAGGCACGGTCCTTCATCGAGCGGCTTCGAGCCGCAATCGGCTCCGGGAGCTCCGACTCCGACGCCGCCGGGTTCGCCGACGCGCTCCGCGACGCCGGATCGATCGTCGTCGTCTGGGGCGAGGGGATGCTGGCCGGCGAGGATCGGGAGGACGTGGCGGCATCGCTGCTCGGCCTCGCCGACGTGCTCGGCCTCGACGGCATGGACGGCGGTGGCCTCTACGAGATCCCGCTGGCCGCCAACGGCCGCGGGCTTCGCGAGGTCGGCTGCGCGGAGGACTTCGGCCCCGGCTTCAGCGGCCTGACGGCGCGCGGGCGCTCCGCGGCCGAGATCAAGGAGGCGCTCGGGGCCGGCGAGATCGAGGCGCTGATCCTCGCCGACGTCGATCCGATCCGCGACTTCGACGACCCCGAGGGCTGGAGGGCGGCGCTCACGGCCGCCGACTTCACGCTCAGCATCTCGATGTTCGACGGTCCGGCCGCGAAGGCCTCACACGTTCACCTTCCCGCGGAGACGCACGCCGAGAAGGAGGGCACCGTCACCCATCCCGACGGCCGCCTGCAGCGCATCCGGCCTTCGGTGCCGCACCCGGGAGCGGTCAGACCCGTCTGGCAGGCGCTGACGGAGCTCTCGGCCCGGTTGGGCGACGAGACCGGCGCCGGCACGTCAGGTGAGGTCTTCGAGCAACTGGCCGCCGAGGTCCCCTTCTACTCGGAGCTGACTCTGGACCAAATCGGCGGCATGGGAATGAGGTGGCAGGAGGTTCCGGCCGTCGAGGGAGGGGTCGGGGTCCCCTCAGCCGGCACTCAGCGGCCGCCGTCAGAAGATCCCTCGGCAGGCAGTGAAACGTCTTCGGCGGCTGCGCCGGATGAGGGGAGCCCCGACCCCTCCTCAGCCTTGCGCCTCGGGACATACCGCGACCTCTGGTCCAGCTACGTAACCGAGCAAAACCCCGCGCTGACCTTCCTGGCCCCCGACCAGACGCTCGAGCTCAATCCCGGCGACGCCGAGCGGCTCGGCGTGCAGCACGGCCAGCGCGTCGAGGTCAGCGGCGGCGACAACTCGCTGATCGCGACCGTCGCCCTGCGGGAGCGCATGCTCGCGGGCACCGCCTTCCTGATCGAGGGCACCGCCACCCACGGCGCCAACCAGCTCGCCGGCGCCGACGTCATCAGCGTCGCTCCGGCGCCTGCCGAGGAGCCCGAGGCCGAGTCCGGCCCGAGCGAGCCGCAGGGCGAGGCGCCCGCCGCACCGGCGCTGATCGTGACCAAGAGGGAACCGGTTTCATGGTGATCGCGGACGTCAGTTTCGCCGAGGCGAGCTGGCTGCTGGTCCTCAAGTCGCTGATCATCTTCGCCGTGATCCTCGGGATCGTCCCGCTGATCCTGCTGCTCGAGCGCAAGCTCCTCGGTCGCTTCCAGGCCCGCTACGGACCGAACCGGGTCGGGCCCAAGGGCCTCTTCCAGCCGCTCGCCGACGTCGTCAAGCTGCTCAGCAAGGAGAGCTACAAGCCGGAGGCGGCGGTGCCGATCCTCTGGGCGATCGCGCCGGCTCTGGTCATCCTCAGCGCAACCGCGACGCTGGCGATCATCCCGTTCGGGGACGTCGTCGACGGCAAGGTCGGCCTCTACGGGATCGACGTCTCGATCGGCATCCTCTACGCGTTCGCGTTCGGGTCCATCTCCTTCTACGGGCTGCTGCTCGGCGGCTGGTCCTCGGGCTCGAAGTACAGCTTCATGGGAGCGATGCGCTCGGCCGCCCAGCTGATCTCGTACGAGATCTCGATGGGCCTCGCCCTGCTCGGCGTGATCATGATGGCGGGCTCGCTCAGCCTCGTCGACATCGCCAACGCCCAGGCTGCGACCACCTGGTACATCATCCCGCAGTTCGTCGGGTTCCTGATCTTCATGGTGGCCGGGTTCGCCGAGACCAACCGGCCCCCGTTCGACCTCGCCGAGGGAGACAGCGAGATCGTCGGCGGCTACAACACCGAGTACGGCGGCATGCGCTTCGGCTCCTACTTCATGGCGGAGTACATGGAGATGATCGTCGTCTCCGGGATCGCCGCTTCGATGTTCCTCGGTGGCTGGCACCTGCCGTTCGGCATTCACACGGCCGCCCTCGTCGGCGTCCTCGTGATGCTCGCCAAGATCGTCCTGCTCATCTGCTTCTTCATCTGGGTCCGGGCGACGCTGCCGCGGCTCCGCTACGACCAGCTGATGAGCCTGGGCTGGAAGATCCTGCTGCCGCTCGCGACCCTGAACGTCCTGGTCACCGCGGTCCTCGTGGTCGTCTGGTGAGACACTGGAGCTGAGCGATGGCCGACGAGACCGAAACCAACGGAAGCGACCCGTATCCCTACCTGCCCGACGACTCCGTCGTCAGCGTTCAGCGCGGCCCCGAGCCTGGTGGAATCAAGGGGGCGTACCGCGCCTTCGGCGAGACCCTGCGCGGCCTGAAGACGACGATGGCCCGGGTCGTCGAGGGGCCGGTCACGATCCAGTACCCGGAGGAGAAGACGCCCGTTTATCCGCGCTTCCGGGGCCGCCACAAGCTTCACAAGTTCGACGACACGGGACTCGAGAAGTGCGTCGGATGCTCACTGTGCGCGGCCGCCTGCCCGGCCGACTGCATCCGCGTCGTCGCCGCCGAGAACGACCCCGACGACCGGGTCTCCGCCGGTGAGCGATACGCGGCCGTCTACGAGATCAACCTGGCGCGCTGCATATTCTGCGGCTACTGCGAGGTCGCCTGCCCGTTCGACGCGATCACGATGGGTCACGAGTACGAGATGGCCGACTACAACCGCAACGACCTGATCTTCACGAAGGAGATGCTCCTCGCGGAGCCGATCATGAAGGTCCCCCTCCGCAACGAGGGCGAGTAGCCCGGCGGCCCGGGAGGCCGCGCCAGGATCCCTACTCGGTCGCGGCGTCGCTCTCTGGCGTGGCGGTCCGGATCTCCTTCGCCTCCTCGGCGGGCGTGGGCTCTAGCTTCGGCTCGGGCTGGCCGTTGCTGACGGCGATCTCCGGCTCCTTCTGCGGCTCCGGCTGCGGGTACTGCTGGGCGGCGCCCGTGCCGCCCAGCCGCGAACGCAAGAGGTAGGCGACGCCCAGACCCGCGGCAGTCGCCGCGACGACGATCGGGACCTTCCGGCCCTTCGGCGCAGGCGGGCCGATCTCGGTCAGGGTGTCGGCGATGTCGGCGGCGGCGTCGCGGATCGTCGCGGCATAGTCGGCCGCGTCGCTGCGGACGCCGTCGAATGCGTCGAGCGCCTGGTCGATCGGCGTCTTGGGCCTGCTGGCGAAGGGATTACGGATCATCGAGCGCCTCCTGAAGTAGTTCCCGGTTGTACTTCCCGCTCGGCCGGCTTCTAACCGCCCTCCATGCCCTTCACATAGGCGGCGATCTCCTCGCCATCGAGACCCCAGGCGGCGAGGGCCGCTTCGGTGTCGGCACCGGGCTCGGGCGGCGGCTCCGGCACCGATGACGGCGTCCGGCTGAAGCGGGGCGCTGGTCCGGGCTGGAGCTTGCCGCCGACCTCCACGAAGCTGCCGCGGGCGGCGTTGTGCGGATGCTCTGCGGCCTCTCCCATGCTGAGCACCGGCGTCGCGCACGCCTCGGCGGGCTCGAGGATGGCTGCCCACTCGTCGCGGGTCTTGGTCATGAAGACGGCGGCGAAGCGGCCCTTCAGCTCCGGCCAGCGGGATTGGTCCATCTGCGGGAACTCGGCCGGCTCGAGCTCCATCAGCTCGAGGAGGGTCGCGTAGAACTGCGGCTCCAGGGCGCCGACGGCGATGAAACCGCCGTCCGAGCACTCGTACACCTCGTAGAAGTGGGCGCCGGAGTCGAGGAGGTTGGTGCCGGGCGTGTCGTTCCACATGCCGATGTCGCGCATAGCGTGGATCAGGGTCATCATCACCGAGGCGCCCTCGACCATCGAGGCGTCGACGACCTGGCCTTCGCCCGGACTCGCGCGCCTCGATCACCGCCGCGAGCACGCCCAGTGCGAGCACCATTCCACCGCCGCCGAAGTCGCCGACGAGGTTGAGCGGGACGAGCGGGCGCTCGCCCTCACGCGCGATCGCTCCAAGCGCCCCCGAGAGCGAGACGTAGTTGATGTCGTGGCCCGCCACCACCGACATCGGGCCCTCCTGGCCGTAGCCGGTCATCCGGCCGTAGACGAGCTTCGGGTTGCGCTCGGCGACGTCGTCGGGGCCGAGCCCGAGCCGCTCCATGACGCCCGGCCGGAAGCCTTCGATCAACGCGTCGGCCGACTCGCAGAGTCGCAGCGCGAGGTCGCGGCCTGCCGGATCCTTGAGGTCACAGGAGACCGACGGACGGCCGCGGTGCATGTAGTTCCAGGAGCCCGAACCGAGCCCGGCGGCCGCGCCCGCCCGCTCGAGCCGGACCACGTCGGCGCCCATGTCGGCGAGCATCATCCCCGCGAACGGCCCCGGCCCGATCGAGGCGATCTCGACGACCTTGACTCCGTGCAGCGGTCCCATGCCGGAGAGCCTATTTCAGGTCGGACAATCGTCCCGGTTCGGTACGCGATCCGGCACGGCGAGAGGGTGAAACGCGCGCCCGAACCCGCCATCGTCGGGCCATGGAAAACGAAACTGCGCTGAGGGCGGACTATCCGCCCCGAGAGCAGTCTCGGCGGATCGACGCCGAGATCGCTCGACTCGCGAGCCGGCAGCACGGCGTCGTCTCACTGTCCCAGTTGATCGCCGTCGGCCTCAATCGCAGAACCGTCACCGACCGGGTCGCATCGGGGCGCCTGCACCGGATCCACAAAGGAGTATTCGCGGTGGGCCACAAGGCGCTGACCAGGGAGGGACGGTGGATGGCGGCCGTCCTCTGGGGCGGTGACGGCGCGGCCTTGAGCCACCAGGCTGCGGGCGCTCACCACGGGCTCCGTGCCTGGAACGGTCGACGGACGATCACCCTCCCCCGCCATCGCCGCTCGAATGCTCAGATCGCGGTCCATCACTCCGACCTCCCGGTCGACGAGATCAAAGTAGTCGACGGAATCCCGACGACGACGGTGGCGCGGACCATCTTCGACCTCGCAGCCACACTCGATCGCCACGGCATCGAGCAGGTCATCCGGGAAGCCGAAGTCAGGCAGCTCGGCGACGAGGTGTCCCTCCCGATGCTGCTCGAGCGGCACCGAGGCGGCCGCGGAACCGCGGCCCTGAAGGCCGTGCTCGCCGACCTCGACGTCGGCGGGGGTGTCCCCTTCAGCGAGCTCGAGGATCGGTTCCTGCGGTTCCTGGAGGATGAGGAGATGCCCATCCCGGAGGTGAACGCGCCGATCAGCCTCGGCGACCGGATCATCGTCGCCGACTGCGTTTGGCGGGAGAGCCGGACCATCGTCGAGTTGGACGGCTACGCGGTGCACTCCCGGCGGGCTCAACGCGACGCCGACACGCTGCGCGATCGCGAGTTGCTCCTCGCGGGGTGGCGCGTGATTCGCGTGACCTGGCGCCACCTCCACGCCGGCCGGCGGGAGCTGGCGGCCGACCTGAAGGCGCTGCTCGCCGGCTAGGCGCCCTGGGCCGCTAGGACGTCGGCCCGGTGCTCGCGGTCGAGGGGGTGATGGCAGGCGGCGAAGTGGCCGTTGCCGTGGTCGATCAGCTCGGGCTCGTCGGTGGAGCAGACCTCGGTCGCGTAGGAGCAGCGGGTGTGGAAACGGCAGCCGGCCGGGGGATCGGCGGGGCTCGGCACATCGCCCTCGAGGATGATCTGGTTGCGGGCCGCGTTGGCGCGGGGGTCGGGGATCGGGACCGCGGAGAGCAGCGACAGCGTGTAGGGATGGATCGGGTTGGAGTAGACGTCGTCCGCCTTGCCGATCTCGACGATCTTGCCCAGGTACATGACGGCGATCCGGTCGGCGACGTGGCGGACCACGCCGAGGTCGTGGGCGACGAAGAGGTAGGTGAGGTCGAACTCCTCCTGGAGGTCCTCGAGCAGGTTGATGATCTGAGCCTGGATGGAGACGTCGAGGGCCGAGACGGGCTCGTCGGCGATGATCATCTTCGGATTCAGCGACAGCGCCCGGGCGATCCCGATCCGCTGGCGCTGGCCCCCGGAGAACTCGTGGGGGTAGCGGTTGTAGTGCTCGGGGTTGAGCCCGACTCGCGCGAGCAGCTCGCGGACGGCGTCCTTGACCCTGCTCTTCTTGACGATGCCGTGCAGCAGCATCGGGTCGCCGACGATCTGGGCGATGCGCTTGCGCGGGTTGAGCGAGGAGTAGGGGTCCTGGAAGACCATCTGCATGTCGGGGCGCAACGCCCGCGACTGCCGGTTGCTGAGGCCGGTGATCTCGCGCCCCTCGAACTTGACCGAGCCCGAGGTCGGCGGGATCAGCTGCAGGATCGTCCGGCTCAGCGTCGACTTGCCGCAGCCCGACTCGCCGACGAGGCCCAGGGTCTCGCCCCGATTGACGGTGAAGGAGACGTCGTCGACGGCCTGGACGGCGCCGATCTGCTTGTCGAAGATGATCCCGCGGGTGATCGGGAAGTGCTTGACGACGTGGCTGACCTCGAGGATCGGGCCGTCATAGGACGGGCTCTCAGCCTGCCGGCGGGCCGTCCCCTGCGTGTCCGGGGCGTCGCTCATACCGCCGGGGCCTCCAGTCCGATCTCGCCGGTCGAGACGATCCGCAACGCCTTCTTCTTCTCGGGGTCGAGGAAGCAGCGGTCCGTGTGCACGGGGTCGCCGGATCGCGCCTTCAGCTCGGGTGGCTCGGTGCACTTGCCGAACGCATGCGGGCAGCGGTCCCGGAAATGGCAGCCGAGCGGCGGCGAGATCAGCGACGGTGGCTGGCCGGCGATCTGCGCCAGGCGAGCCGTCCGTGGGCGGTCGATCCGGGTCAGCGAGCCGAGCAGCCCCCACGTGTAGGGGTGCTGGGGGTCGTAGAAGAGCTGGTCGAGCGTCCCCGACTCGACGACCTGCCCGGCGTACATGACCATGACCCGGTCGGCGACCTCGGCGATGACACCGAGATCGTGGGTGATCATGATCACGGCCATCCCGAGCGTCTGACGGAGCTCCTCGATGAGCCGCAGGATCTGGGCCTGGGTCGTCACGTCGAGGGCCGTCGTCGGCTCGTCCGCGATCAGCAGCTTCGGGTCGTTCGTCAGGGCCATCGCGATCATCACGCGCTGCCGCATACCGCCGGAGAACTCGTGCGGGTACTCGCCGATCCGGCGCTCGGCGTCGGGGATGCCGACCAGGCCGAGCAGCTCGACCGCTCGCGCGCGGGCCTCCTCGTCGCTCACCTCCTGGTGGATCTGGATCGCCTCGATGAGCTGGCGGCCGACCTTGAAGAACGGGTGCAGCGACGAGAGCGGATCCTGGAAGATCATCGAGATCTCGTTGCCGCGGATGCTGCGGAGGTCGTCGGCGGGCATCTTGTTGAGGTCGCGGCCCTCGAAGAGGATCTCGCCCGAGATGTCGGCGTTGGTGGCCCTCGTCAGCCCGAGAATCGTCATGTTCGCGACGCTTTTGCCGGAACCGGACTCGCCGACGATCCCGAGCATCTCGCCGCGGTTGACCTCGAGCGAGAGCCCGTCGACGGCCTTGACGATGCCGTCGTCGGTGTCGAAGTGGACCTTCAGGTCCTTGATCTCGAGCAATGCTTCGCTCTTGGGCTCTTGGCTCATTCGTACCGCACCCGCGGGTCGAGGTAGGCGTAGGCGATATCGACTACGAGGTTCAGGGTGACGATGAAGAAGGCGCCGAACAGCGTGATCCCCTGGATCATCGGCAGGTCCGAGCGCTTGATCGCGTTGAACGTCTCGGCGCCGACGCCGGGGATGTTGAAGACGGTCTCGGTGAGGATCGCGTTTCCGGCCAGGAGGATCGCGACGTCGAGCCCGAGCAGGGTGATGATCGGGGTGATCGCGCTGCGCAGCACGTGCTGCATGATCACCCGCCTCTCGGGCAGCCCCTTCGCCCGGGCGGTCCGGATGTAGTCCTCCTGCATCACGTCCAGCATCTGCGAGCGCAGGTACCGGGCGTAGATCGCCGCGGTCGCGCCGGCGAGCACGAACCAGGGCAGGATCATCGAGCCGACCTTGCCGATGAAGTTGTCGGCCTCGGCGTAGCTGCCGATCCCGGGGAAGATCGGGAAGACACCGACGTCCTTGGCGAACAGGTAGAGCGCGACGAGGCCGAGCCAGAAGACCGGCGCGGAGATCAGGACGAGCGTGCTGATCATCGTCGTCCGGTCGAGCAGGGAGCGCTGCCGGATCGCGGAGATGATCCCGGTCGGAATCGCCATCAGCATCCAGAGGATCACCGAGCCGACGACCAGCATGACCGTCGCCGGCAGGTCGGAGAGGATGACGTCCTTTACGTCGGCATTCGATTGGTAGCTGTGGCCGAAGTAGAACGGCCCGGTGGCGTCGGTGCCGGGCAGGTTGAAGGGCGTGAAGACGCCCTTGATGTAGATCCAGAACTGGGTGATCACCGAATGGTCGAGGCCGAGCGATACGCGGATCGCCTGGATCTGATCCTCGTTGGCCTGGCGGCCGGCGCGGAGCTGCGCCGGATCGGCGGACGGGAAGACGTAGAAGAGGACGAAGACGACCGCGCTGACGATCACCAGCAGGAGGATCGACCAGAGGATGCGTCTGACGATGTATCGGGCCATCTATCGCGTGTCGTTCAGGTGTGTGGTTGCGGGGCTCACGGAAGGGGTGGGAACCCGCCGCCGGCCGGCGGCGGGTTCCCTTTCTCCCTGCGGGCGACTGACTTCGATCAGCCGCCGGACTTCAACGAGGTGAAGCCGAGATCCCAGTTGGCGTTCGCCTTGTTGATTACGCCGGCGACGTTCGCCGACTGGATGTTGGCCTGGTCGTCCCAGATGTACGGGATGGCCGGGGCCGCTGCGGTGACCATGTCGTCGACCTGCGCCCAGGCGCTCGCGCGCTCGGCGGGGTCGTCGACCAGCGTCGCGTCGTCGATCGCCTTGTTGATCGCCTTGTCGTTCAACTGCGGCCAGTTGCTGTTGTTCTCGGGGACGATGTTGCCCCCGTTGAACGTCGGATCCAGCATCGACTGACCGTCGTTGAAGTCCTTCAGCCATCCGACGTTCGGACACACCTGCGGCGCGTTCGACGGGGTGCTGCAGAACTTCGTGTACATGATGTCGTGCGTGACTTTCTGGAAGTTGACCTTGAAGCCCAGCTGTTCCAGCTGGCTCTTCACGACAGCTCCAGTGTCGGAACCCGGAGGCGAGTCGTCACCGACCATGGTGATCTCGCATTCGGAGCCCTCGCACTTGCCGCTCGGGTAGCCGGCCTTCTTCATGTACTCGGCGGCGAGCTGAGGATCGCCGTCCGGGTTGGCCATGAAGTCGAGGTCGGGTCCCTCGAGTCCGCCCGCTTCCTGGAAGCCGGGGAAATCCGGCGGCAGGTAGTGGGTGGCGACCGGACCGGTCAGCTCGCCACCACGGGTGTTACGCAGATCGGTCCTGTTCGAGTTCGCGATCACGGCCTTGCGGACGTCGATGTTGTCGAACGGGGGCTTCTGCGTGTTCAGGGCGACGTAACGGTTGCCACCACTGGCGGTCAGGGTCAGCTGACCCGGCTCGCCCTGCTGGACGGCATCCTTGATGGCGCTCGGCGGCGTCGTGAAATCGCCGTTGACCATCGAGTCGCCCGTCAGGACCTTCTTGGAGGCCGACACCGTATCGGCGAAGCCCTCCTGGACCGTGATGTCGTCGAGATACGCCGGGCGGTAATCCCAGGCAGGCGGTGATCCGGCCGTTCCGTCCCAGTTCGGGTTGCGGATCAGGTGAATCTCCTTGTTGGGCGTGTAGCCGGTGAGCTTGCCCTTCGCATCGTTCTCGATCATGTACGGACCGGTCGCCACCTGGTTCTCGCCATAGGTCGACGGGTTCTGAGCGTCGAACTTCTTGGCGTACTCAGGCGGCACGGGCGAGCTGACCGGGAGGGTCAGGGCGCCGATCACGCCGGCCGAGGTCGTGTTGGTCAGCTTGATCTCGAGCGTCGTGTCGTCCGGGGTGGTGATCCCGCTGATGTCGGGAGCGCCGCCGGTCGGGTTGTCCTGTGCCTCCTTGACCGCCTTGTCGATCCCCTCGACGCCGGCCAGATAGGTCTGCACGTAGCCGTTCGGGACACCGGGAAGGAGCGACCGCTCGATCGCGTACTTGACGTCAGCCGAGGTCACCTCGCGGTTCACCGGCGGCGAGTACTTGATGCCGCTGTTGATCGTGTAGGTGACCGTCTTCCCGTCGGCGCTGACGGTCGGAGCCTCGGTCGCGAGAAGCGGCGTCGGCTCTTCGATGTCGGCGGGTGCGTATGCCTCCAGCGGCGACTGCGTCGCGCTGTCGATCATGAACGTCCACTGGTAGTAGGCGGCGCCCGGATCGATGTAGTCGACGTCGCTGGCGGCGATCACCGTCAGGTCTCCGCCGGACTGAGCGTCCGAGGGGGCCTCCGTCGGTGCCGCGTACTGCTTCTGCGCGTCGGCGGTGCTACTGCTGCTCGAATCCGAACTACTGTCGCTGCCGCAGGCTGCAAGCCCGATCGACGCGACGACGAGAATCCCGGGCAAAGTCACCCGGAGCAACTTCTGTCGCATGGTCCTTCCTTTCATTTTGGACGATGTTTCGTCTTCGTTTGTCATTTCAAGATCTCCTCCGGCGCGGGCTCAGGGCGTCCTGCATGGCATCGCCGACGAAGTTGAAGGCGAGCACGGTGAAGACGATCGCGAGGCCCGGGAAGAGCATGTACCACCAGGCGTCGCTGAAGATCGGCGTCGCGTCGGAGATCATCTGCCCCCAGCTGGGCTCGTTGGTGACGCCGACTCCGAGGAAGGAGAGGGCCGCCTCGTAGAGGATCACCTGCGGGATCAGGATCGACGCGTAGACGACGATTGGCGCGGTCAGGTTCGGGAGCAGCTCGCGGAAGATGATCCGCATGTTGGATGCTCCCATCGAGCGCGAGGCCTCGATGAACTCCTTCTCCCGCAGCGACAGGACCTGACCGCGGACGATGCGTGCCATGTAGGTCCAGCTGGTCAGCGAGATCACGAAGATCACGACGCCGAGCCCCGGTTTGATGAGCCCGCCGAGGCAACCGTCCCCGCCCCCGCTCGTCTGCGCCAGGGTGCAGGCCGCGGCGATCCCGGTGGCGAGCAGCAGGTAGGGGATCGCCAGGAAGACGTCGACGGTCCGGGAGATGATCGAGTCCATCCAGCCCCGGTAGAAGCCGGCCAGCAGGCCGGTGACGATGCCGACGAGGGTCGTCAGGAAGGTGGCGGCGAAGGCGACGATCAGCGAGACCCGGGCGCCGTAGACGGTCCGGCTGAAGACGTCCCGGCCGAGCTGGTCGACGCCGAAGTAGTGCTCCGAGGATGGTCCGGTCGGCGTCGCGAAGAGCGGGTCGAGCGCACCGGTGTCGCGGGCGTTGTAGTCGGGCGAGCCAACCAGCGAGATGATCTGAGGAGCGAAGATCGCGACGAGGACGAGGAAGAAGATGAAGACCAGCGAGGCGATGGCGAGCTTGTCCTCGCGGAACTTCAGCCAGAAGAGTTCCCAGGGGGAGCGAACGTCATCGCCGACCTGGAGATCGACCAGGTCAGGTCCGGCACCAACCGGTGCCTCCCGTTCATTTTCGAATTGACTCGCTTCCAAACTGCCCCAACTTGTCCGCACGCGGCGAGTGAGTGACGTCCCCTCCGTCGGACCGGCCCGCAGATTACTCCTGAGGGCCGGATGGGGATCTACCGCGAAGCGACGCGGTTAAACATCCGTCCCCGGCGGGTGCAGCCGGCGATCCAGGAAAGCGCCGACGTCGACGAGGGCGTCGCGGGCCGGTGTCAGGAACTTCGCGTACATCTGGAAGTCGTGCCAGAAGCCGTCGAAGCGATGCAGCTCGACCTCGACCCCGGCCGCGAAGGCGCGGTCGGCGAACCGCGTGGAGTCGTCGAGGAGGATCTCGTCGGTGCCGACCTGCACGAGGGTGGGCGGCAGCTTCCGGAGCTCGGCGAAGAGCGGCGAGATCCGGGGGTCGTCGAGACGCAGCCCCGCCGCGTGGTCGCGAGCCGCCTTGTGCAGCCACTGAGGGGTGAGGACCGGATCGCCGGAGCCCACCGCCGCGACGCTCGGTCCCGACAGCGAGAGGTCGAGCCACGGGGAGATCAGGACGAGCGCCGCCGGCGAGGGGACCCCCATCTCGCCGAGCGAGCGGATCGTCTCGACCGCGAGCGCGCCGCCGGCGGAATCGCCGACGACGGCGAGCCGGCCCGGGTCGTGGCCGAGCTCGATCACCGACCGGTAGGCGGCGAAGAGGTCGTCGGTTGGGGCCGGCTGCGGGTCCTCGGGCGCCAGCCGATAGTCCGGCATGTAGACGTCGGCGCCCGTCACCTCCGCCAGCCAGCCGGCGAAACCGGCGTACGTGTCGCCGCCGCCGACCTGAAAGCCGCCGCCGTGAACGAACAGCACCGCATCCCGCTCGGCCGGGTCGACGGGTCCGACGGAACCCGCGAGCGGCTTGCGGAATCGCGAGATCCTCACCGACCCGGCCCACAGGTCGCTCGCCTCGATCCCGCCCGGCCCGGGGACGACGCGGGTCAACGCGGCCATCCAGCGCCGCTGGAACGGCAGCGGGAGGCGCGAGCCGACGACCGGCCGGAAGAAGAGCCGCAGGCTCAGGCGCGACAGTGCTTTCAGCAGCGCTTGCATCTCAGAGCAGCGAGCCTATCGGCAGCACTAGGATGCGGCGCAATGGAGCAGGTCGCATTCTTCGCTGGCGCAATCGGCGCATTGGGTGGAGCGATCGCGGTAATCCTGCTCCGCAATCCCTTCTACAGCGTGCTTGCTCTGGTGGTGCACCTGTTCTCGCTGGCCGGGCTCTTCCTGCTCCTGCATGCCGAGTTCGTCGCCGCCGCCCAGGTCGTCGTCTACGCCGGCGCCGTGATGGTCCTCTACGTGTTCGTCGCCGCCTACGTCGGCGGCTTCGAGGAGCCGCTCTGGGACGCGATCCCGGGGCAGAGGATCCTCGCCCCGCTGCTCGCCGGCGCGCTGTTCATCGAGCTCTCGATCGCGGTCCTCGGGTCGGCGCTCAAGTCGCTCGGCACCGAGGGGGCGACGATCCCCGAGAACTTCGGCTCCCCGGAGGCGATCGGCAAGCTCCTGCTCGAGCGCTTCCTGATCCCGTTCGAGGCGGCCTCGCTGCTGCTGCTGATCGCGGCGGTGGGTGCCGTGGTGCTCGCCGCCCGCCGCCCCGAGGTCGAGGGGCCGCTGGATCGCGAGGAGCCCGCCTGATGGACACCACCTGGTACCTCGTGCTCAGCGCGATGCTGTTCTCGATCGGAGCCGGCGGCGTGCTGGTCCGCCGCAGCCCGCTCGTCATCCTGCTCTGCCTCGAGCTGATGCTGAACAGCTCCAACCTCGCCCTGCTCGCGTTCAGCCGCAACCTCGGCAACGCCGACGGCCAGATCTTCGCGATGATCGTCATGGTCGTCGCGGCCTGCGAGGTCGTCGTCGGCCTCGGCCTGATCGTCGCCATGTACAGGCGGCGGATCCCGCTCGACGTCGACGAGAACCGGGGGCTGCGGGGTTGAGCTCATGAGCGTCACCACCTGGGGCTGGCTGATCCTGGCCTTCCCGCTCGCCGGGGCGATCCTGATCGGCTGCACCTTCAAGGTCCTGCCCGCTCGGGCTTCGGGAGCGATCGGAACGCTCTCGATCGGCCTCGCGTTCGCCTGCGCCGTCGGCGCCCTGATCGCGTTGCTCGGCCACCCGGTCGACGAGCGCGAGTTCACGAACACGCTCTACGACTACGCCGGCGCCGCCGGGATCCCGTTCGACCTCGGCATCCTCGTCGACCCGCTGTCGGTCTTCATGGCGCTGGTCGTGACCGGGATCTCGACGCTGATCCACCTCTACTCGTTCGCCTACATGAAGGGCGATGCCGGCTACCGGCGCTTCTTCAGCTACCTCAACTTCTTCGTCTTCTCGATGCTGCTGCTCGTCCTCGCGGGCAACTACGTCCTCCTGATCGTCGGCTGGGCGTTCGTCGGCTACGCCTCCTATGCCTTGATCAGCTTCTGGTACCGCCGCGACACTGCGACGAAGGCCGGCATGAAGGCCTTCGTGATCAACGTGATCGGCGACATCGGGCTCGTCTTCGCGGCGATCCTGCTGATCAAGGAGCTGGGCGTCAGCGAATACGGGCAGGTCTTCGCCGCCGCCGGCGACCACTTCGCGACCAACGAGTGGACGATCGTCGCGATCTGCCTGTTGCTGATGGTCGGCGCGTTCGCGAAGTCCGCCCAGATGCCGTTCCACACCTGGCTGGCGGACGCGATGGAGGGCCCGACGCCGGTCAGCTCGCTGATCCACGCCGCGACGATGGTGACCGCGGGCGTCTACCTGATCGGTCGCTCCTACCCGCTCTTCGACCTCGCCCCCACGGCCGCCGACATCGCCGCCTTCGTCGGCCTGGCGACGCTCCTGATCGCGGCCAGCATCGCCCTCGTCGTCACCGACCTGAAACGGATCATCGCCTACTCGACGATGAGCCAGATCGGCTACATGATCGTCGGCGTCTCGATCGGCGCCTACAGCGCCGGCTTCTTCCACCTGATGACGCACGCCTTCTTCAAGGCGCTTCTCTTCATGGCGGCCGGCTCGATCATCTCGGCGATGGCCGCCCTGCAGAACATCGACCGGATGGGCGGCTTCCGCAAGGCGATGCCCTTCACCTGCGGCGTATTGATCTGCGGCGCTCTCGCCCTCGCGGCGTTCCCCGGCACGTCGGGCTTCTTCAGCAAGGACGAGATCCTCGCGTTCGCGACGGCTCGAGGCGGCTTCTATCTGATCTTCACGATCGGCGGCTACATCGGCGCGATCATGACCGCGGTCTACTCGTTCCGGATCGTCTTCAGGGTCGTCTACGGGGAGGCGGTGCCGGAGGCGAAGGAACTCGAGGAGGGCCACATCGCCCACGCCGAGCCGGCCAACCCGGCGACCGGCGAGGCCGAGGACACCGACGTCGGCTTCCCGGCCGAGGAACACCACATCGCCGAGCGTGAGCTGCCGATGAAGATCGCGATGGGCGTTCTCGCCTTCGGCGCTCTGTTCGCCGGCCTGATCCAGATCCCCGGCGTCACCGACGTGCTCTCCAAGTTCCTCGACCCGGTGTTCGAGGCCTCGCCGATCGCCGCCTCCGTTCACGTCTCGACGGCCGCTGCCTGGGTCGGGCTCGGGATCGGCACCGTCTGCTCGATCATCGGGGTCGGCCTCGCCTACTACCTGTACATCGTCGCCCCGGGCTCGACCCTGAGGCTGAAGGAACGCTTCCCCCGGCTGCACGACTTCCTCGAGCACAAGTGGTACTTCGACGAGGCGATCGACGCCGTCGTCTACAGGCCGGTCGTCGCGATGGGGCGCTTCACCAACGACACCTTCGAGCGCTACGTCGTCAACGGCATCGTCAAGGGCGCCACCGGCGGCGTCGGTGGGCTCGGGACGGCCGTCAAGACCGCCCAGTCCGGCTTCGTCCGCTTCTACGCGCTGCTCGTCATCGGCGGCCTCGCCGGCCTTGCCCTCTACTTCCTGCTGGCGGCGTCCTGATGCTGACCTGGATCGTCTTCGTCCCCGTCGCCGTCGGCCTGATCGGCTTCCTGCTCCCCGCCCGGGTGGTCGGCTGGTGGGCGCTGCTCGGGTCGCTCGCCTCGCTCGGGCTCGCGATCGCCCTCGTCGCGGGCTTCGACTCGGGCGCGGTGGGGCTCCAGGACGTCGTCGACCGCAGCTGGATTCCCCAGCTCGGCGTCAGCTTCCAGCTCGGCGTCGACGGGTTGAGCGTCTTCCTGGTCCTGACGACCTCGCTGCTGTGGGCGGCGGCGATCCTCTGGTCGGCGCTGCAGTACCCGGATCGCCCCCGCAACTACTTCTTCATGCTCGGGCTCGCGCAGACGGCCACGCTGGGCGCGTTCCTGGCCCAGGACCTGCTCCTGTTCGTCCTCTTCTTCGACCTGATGCTGATCCCGTTCTACTTCCTGATCGGGTCGTGGGGAACGGGCGAACGGGTCGCGGCCACGATCAAGATGGTGATCTACACGGCCGTCGGCTCGCTCTTCATGCTGGCGGCGGCGATCGCGACCGCGGTGCTCAGCGCGCACGCGATCGGCGGCGTCACGTTCTCGATCGAGATTCTTCGCCAGACGCCGCTCGGAACCGGCACCCAGTACTGGGTGTTCGCCCTCTTCTCGCTGGCGTTCCTGATCAAGATGCCGGCGTTCCTCGTGCACGGCTGGATGGCCGACGCCTACCGGGCCTGCCCGCTGCCGGTCCTCGTCCTGCTCGGCGGGGTGCTCTCGAAGGTCGCCGCCTACGGGTTCCTGCGGGTCGTCATCCCGCTGTTCCCCGACGCTTCGATCCACTTCCAGGACGTCCTGCTGATCATCGGCGTGCTCTCGATCCTCTACGGCTCGATGATGGCCTTCACGCAGACGAACGTCCGCCTCATCGCCGGTTACTCGTCGATCGCGCAGATGGGCTTCATCACGATCGGGATCTTCAGCCTCAGCGCCGCCGGCGGCGACGGCTCGGTGATCCAGATGGTCAACCACGCGCTCGTGGTCGCGCCGGTCTTCCTGATCGTCGCGCTGCTCGCCGAGCGCACCGGGACCGAGGACATCCGCGAGATGGGCGGGATGGCCAAGCATGCTCCGGTCCTCGCGATCCTGTTCGTGATCGTCGCGATGGCGCTGCTGGCGATCCCCGGCTCCGCCAACTTCGTCGGTGAGTTCTTCATCCTCAAGGGCGTCTTCGAGACGAAGGTCGCGATCGCCCTGATCGCCTCAATCGGCATCGCCCTCGCCGCCTTCTACTCGCTGCGGATGTACCAGCGGACGATGCACAACCGGCTCCCCGCCGGAACCACCTCGCGCGAGATCACGTGGCGGGAGGCCATCGTCATCGTGCCGCTCGTCGCCTGCATCGTCGGCCTCGCGCTCTACCCGGGATTGATCACGACGCGAAGCGAGGCGTCCGTGGACCGCAGCCTCTCGGCGCTCTCGCCGCAGGATCCCCCGGAGGCGGTCGCGGAGAAGTGATCGACACCCCGCACATCGACTACGCGGCGCTCTCGCCCGTGCTGGCGCTCGTCGGCGGGATCTGCGTCGTCCTGCTGGCCGGTCTGATCGGCCCGCGCGGGAAGCGCTGGATCTCCTCCGGGCTGACGCTGCTGACGCTCGGCGCGACCGCCGGCCTGCTGATCTGGCGCCTCACCGAACCGGACGTCGACCTCGTCGCCGGCGCCCTGCGCATGGACGGAATGTCGGTGACGATCGGGCTGATCGTCGTCGCGGCGGCCGCGCTCGTGATCCCGCTCCAGCTCCGCGACCCCGCCGCCGAGGAGTCCGGCTTCGGCGAGACCCACACGCTGCTGCTGGGCTCCGTGCTCGGCATGGTCCTGCTCGCACAGGCCACGAACCTGATCTCGTTCTTCGTCGCGCTCGAGCTGCTGTCGATCCCGCTCTACGTCCTCTGCGGCTCCCACCGCTCGCAGAGGAAGTCGCTCGAATCGGGGCTCAAGTACCTGATCGTCGGGTCGATCGGCTCGGCCACCCTGCTCTACGGGCTGGCCTTCATCTACGGCGGCTCCGGCGGCGCCACCGACTTCACGGCGATCGCCCAGGGAATCGGCACCGACCTCGCCGACGATCCGCTCGTCCTGATCGGGATCGCGTTCGTCGCGGTCGGCCTGGCCTTCAAGGTCTCGATCGCCCCGTTCCACCAGTGGACGCCCGACGTCTACGAGGGGGCGCCGACGCCGATCACCGCCTTCATGGCGGTCGCGACGAAGGCCGCCGCCTTCGCCGTGTTCGCGCGCTTCTTCATCGTCGCGCTCGGGCCGTCGTTCGAGCAGTGGCAGCCGGCCCTCGCGGCCCTCGCCGCGATCACGATCATCGTCGGCAACGTCGGCGCCCTCGGCCAGAGCTCGCTGAAGCGGATGCTCGGCTACTCGGGCGTCGCTCAGGCCGGCTACATGCTGGTCGGCCTGCTCGTCGGGAGCATCGCCGGCACCGACGCGCTGGTCTTCTACCTCGCCGCGTACATGCTGATGAACATGGCGGCCTTCTCCGTGATCGCGATCCGCGAGCGCGAGACCCCGCACGGCGACGACATCGCCGCCGTGCAGGGGCTCGGCAAGGACCGGCCGGCGCTCGCCTGGCCGCTGACGATCTCGATGCTCGCCCTCGCCGGCATCCCCGGAACCGTGGGGTTCATGGGCAAGCTCTTCCTGATCGAGTCCGCGGTCGCCGGTGACTTCACCTGGCTGGGCATCGCGATCGTGATCGGCTCGATGATCTCCCTCGCCTACTACCTGCGCGTGATCGCTGCGGTCTGGATGCGACCGGCACCGCGGCTCTCGCCCGCGATCGCCGGCGGCTCGCCGGAGGCCGACGCCGAGGGGATCGACGAGCTCCCCGACCGCACCGGCGTCGTCGCCGGCCGCACGCTCGCGGGTACCCCCAGCGGCGGCCGCTGTGGGTTCGTCCTCGGTGCGATCACGATCACCTCGGCGGCCACCGTCTTCTTCGGCATCGTCCCCTCGCCGCTGGTCGACTTCTCGGCCCACGCGGGACGGGCGATCGCCAGCATGCTCGGGCTGTAGACGACTCCGGTCAAATGCTCCGGACGTCGTTGCCGAGACAGCTATTTCGGCGGTATATCCGCCCGCAGAGCAGTTTCGACTGCGGTGGCGCGGATTTCCCAGTCCAAGGCAGTGAAATCAGCGCCACCGAGCTTGAATAGTTCCTCGGAAGGCGGGTGAACGGTCGGCAGGCCACGCCTGCCCGCCCGCCCGCGAGCGGCGAATGGGGCTTCCGGTTTCCCTACGGTTATTGGGTGCTCCATCACGTCACCCTGGAGATCTGTTCTGCCGACGCCGACCGGTTCGCGGAGCTGCTCGGCCTGATCGGTTTCGAGCCCGTACCCGTGCCGGAGTCGCTCGGTGCCGACTACCGCTGGTTCGAGGCCTCCGGCTCACAGGTGCACCTGGCGCTGGTCGCCGAACCGGTCGTGCCCGCAGTCGGTCACGCCGCCTTCGTCGTCAGCCCGATCGGGCCGGCCGCCGAGCGGCTCGAGCGGTCCGGATTCGAGATCTCCGAGCGCCGCCGGCACTGGGGCGCGCGTCGTCTCACCGTGACGGCGCCGGCCGGACACCTGATCGAGCTGATGGAGGCTCCGCCCGGGGTGTCATAACGCCGGACGAGAACGTAGAGTCGTCGGCCCCTTGAATTACCCGGTCGAAACCTTCACCGAGGCGGAGCGGATCGCTCTCGAGCCTCACTTCAGCAACCTCGACCGGCCGGTCTTCGCGCTGACGAATCTCCCCGAGACGGTCAAGGGGGCGCTGTTCGCCCGCTACTCCCGCTACCAGGGCACGCTGCGGCGCCTCTACCTCGACGAGTTCGCCGCCGACACCCCCGCCGGGACGCGGCCGTTCGACGGCGCCGAGGGAGAGCGGGCCGCTCAGCTCTACGAGCGAATCTTCATCGGCTACGGCGACGACTCGGTGGCGCAGCTCGGCGGCGCCCACCTCGCCTGCGAGTGGGTCAGCAACGTGCTCACGAAGGTCCTGCAGCGTGGCCGCCTCGCGGCCTACCTGGAGCAGTCGACCCGCTACATCCCCTACGACACGCCGATAGCCGACGGGCTCGAGCAGGGCGCGCCGGGCAGCTGGCGCTACTGGCGGGGCGAGGAGCTCGGCCCCGAGTTCGGCGCGGCGATGGACGAGATCTTCACGATCTACTCCGCGACGCTCAAGCACGTACGCGCCTGGGCGGAGGAGCGCTGGCCGCGCGGCGAGGAGCCGCAGGGTGCCTGGGAGCGGTCGATCAAGGCCAAGGCCCTCGACCTCCTCCGCGGGCTCCTCCCCGCCTCGACGCTCTCCCACGTCGGCATCTACGCCTCGGGCCAGGCCTACGAGCAGCTCCTGCTCCGCCTCGCCTCCTCACCGCTGCCGGAGGCCCGCGAGGTCGGCGCGATGGCTCACGAGGAACTCGGCGCGGTCATCCCCAGCTTCATCTCCCGCGTCGGCAGGCCGGAGCGGGGCGGGGAATGGATCTCCTACCTCGAGCAACGCCGCGCCGACACCGAGCGCTGGGTGGCTCGGCTCGGCCTCGACCGCCGCGGCGGCTCCGACGCCCCGACCGTCGAGCTGATCCACGTCGACGGCGACGAGGACCTGCTGCTCGCCGCCTCCCTCTACGAGGCGACCGGGTTGCCCGAGAGCGAGATCACCAACCGGATCGGGACGCTCGACCCGATCGAGCGTGAGGGCATCCTCGCCGACCTCGTCGGCGAGCGCGGCAATCGCCGCCACCGGCCGGGCCGCGGCTGGGAGGCGGTTCGCTACCGCTTCGAGATCGTCTCCGACTACGGCGGCTTCCGCGACATGCAGCGGCACCGGATGCTGACCTGCCAGTGGCAGTCGCTCGGCCCCGACCTCGGAGCCGGCGTGCCCGAGGAGGTCGCCGAGGCGGGCGTCGGCGACGAGTACGAGCGGGCGCTCGAGATCTCGCGGAACGAGTTCCACCGCCTCGAGGAGGCCGGGATGCCCGAGGTCGCGCCCTACGCGCTCTGCCTCGGCTACCGGATCCGCTACGTGCTCGACATGAACGCCCGCGAGGCCATGCACGTCTGCGAACTCCGCTCCGGCCGAGAGGGTCACCCCACCTATCGGGCCGTAGCCCAGGCCATGCACGAACAGATCTCCGCCGTGCACCCGGCGATCGGCGCCGCGATGCGCCACGTCGACTCGAGCTCCGAGCCCCGCCTGGAGCGGATCATGAGCGAGATCCGCACCCACCGCAAGCGCGCCGCACTGACCAACTGAAAACCGGGAGATAACCCCGAGCAGATGCTCCGCTTCGCGTCCGCTCCCCTCAGTGGCCCTTGTGGCCCTTGTGGTGCTTCTTGTGCTTTTTCTTCTTCTTGCCGCCGCGGACGCTCTTGTAGAGCTTCTTCGCGGTCGTCGAGAAGTAGGGCCCGTAGAGCTTGCCGTTGGGGTTGTACTCCTCGCCGTAGCTGTAGCTGGTGAGCGAGACGAGCGTCTTGTCGCCGACGATCCAGCCGCCTCCACTGGCCCCCGGGGTCATGTCGCAGTCGACCTTCATCGGCGCCGGACCCTTGCTCCCGGCCGAATCGGATCCTCGGTAGGGGCTCACGCATTCGTGCTCGACCGTGCCGTCGAACGGGGTCAGCTGCGGGTATCCGATGACGTCGTAGGTCTGATCGCGGGGCTGATCGAAGCCGATTCCCCGGCCACCGACGACGGATCCCAGCCGCTGCCCGGATTCGTTGCGCTTGACGATCGCGGCGGCGACGTCGTAGCGGAGGTTTCCCTGCCGCTTCCATTGCCGGGTCGTCGCCAGCGACTTGGCGGGCCATTTCCCGTAGGGCGTGGCACCCGCCGCGTAGGCCGGCGCGAAGACGAAGTTCTTCGACTTGCCACCCGCCGTCACGACGTCGTACACGCAATGTCCCGCCGTCATCACGACGCTCTTGTTGCGGCTGTTGACGGCGGTCCCCGAACAGACGAAGTCGCCCGGATCGGTGCCGCCGACGACGGTGAAGAAGACCTTGCCGTGAGCCCTGATCTTGGGGGCGGTCGGATCGAGGACCGGGGTCGCGGTGCGCGAGGCGCCGGTTGCGGCGCCGGCCTCCCCCCGCAGCAGCTGGGCGCCGCCGTCCGAGCCCGGTGCCGCCGGCCGCACGTAACTCGGCGCACCGGCATCGTCGGCGGGCGCGGCGGCGGTTCGCGGGGCGCCCGGGACCTCCGTCGGGACGGGGTCGGCAGCCCGCATTCGTGATTTCGTCCAGTAGTCCTCGACCTTGGTGAGCGGCTGGTGCACGCGCATGCGGGCCGTCTCGGCGGATGCGGCCGCCGCCTGCGGGATCGCAAGCGCGCTCAGGGCCAGGAGCAGCCCGGAGACGGCTAGGTGGGATGTAAATGGGCGTCGGCGCATCTGAACGGCGGGGCAAGAATGCCAGCCCCGGGCCATTACCGAAACACGGGCCCCGCCCGAAAGCTGCGGAGCCGCCGGTGCACCCTGCCGGCCGGCGGCTTCGGCTAGCGTGCGGAGGGCCGTTTCAGGAGCGATCAGAAAGGCATGGCATGTCGGAGGAGACGAACGAGGAACACGTCGGCGAGTTGGACGTTCTGCTCGCCACGGAGCAGACCTTCCCGCCGCCACCGGAGTTCGTGGCGCAGGCCAACGCCGCCGACCCAGGCATCTATCAGCGCGCCGACGACGACCCCGAGGCATGGTGGGGCTCGTGGGCGGAGAAGCTCGACTGGATCGAGCCCTTCGACGAGATCCTCGACTGGTCGGACCCGCCCTTCGCGAAGTGGTTCACCGGCGGCAAGCTCAACGTCTCCGCCAACTGCCTCGATCGTCACGTGAATGCCGGCAACGGCGAGCGGATCGCCTTCTACTGGGAGGGCGAGGACGGAACCCGCAAGGAGATCACCTACTCGTGGCTGCTCGACCATGTCCAGCGCTTCGCCAACGGCCTCAAGTCGCTGGGCGTCGGCAAGGGCGACGTCGTCGGCATCTTCATGCCCATGGTGCCCGAGGCCGCCGTCGCGATGCTCGCCTGCACCCGGATCGGCGCGATTCACAACGTCGTCTTCGGCGGCTTCTCGGCCGGTTCGGTCGTCGAGCGGATGGAGGTCTCGGGCGCCAAGGCGCTCGTTACCGCCGATGCCACGCTCAGGCGGGGTAAGCCGACCCCGATGAAGGCTGCGATCGATCCCGCCATCGAGGGGCTCGACTCGCTCGAGCACGTGATCGTCGTCAACCGCGCCGACACGGGCCCGCCGATGAGCGACGGCCGCGACCACTTCTGGGACGACCTGCTCGCCGGCAGCGGAGACCGACTGCCCGCCCGAGCCGATGGACGCCGAGGATCCGCTGTTCATCCTCTACACGTCCGGCTCGACCGCGAAGCCGAAGGGCATCCAGCACACGACCGGCGGCTATCTGACCGGGGTCACCGCAACTCACAAGCTCGTCTTCGACCTCAAGGACGACGACGTCTACTGGTGCGCCGCCGACATCGGCTGGGTCACCGGCCACAGCTACATCGTCTACGGCCCGCTCGCCAACGGAGCCACATCGGTGATGTACGAGGGCGCCCCGAACTACCCGGCCGAGGACCGCTGGTGGGAGATCGTCGAGCGTTACGGCGTGACGATCATGTACACGGCTCCGACGGCGATCCGCGCCTGCATGAAGTGGGGCCTCGAGCACGTCGAAAAGCACGACCTCAGCTCGCTGCGGCTGCTCGGCTCGGTCGGCGAGCCGATCAACCCGCGCGCCTGGCTCTGGTACCACGAGAACATCGGCGGCGGCCGCTGCCCGATCGTCGACACCTGGTGGCAGACCGAGACCGGGTCGATCATGATCACGCCGCTGCCGGGCCTGACGACCACCAAGCCCGGATCGGCCACCGTCCCCTTCCCCGGCATCGAGGCGAAGATCTACAACGAGGCCGGCGAAGAGGTCGAGGAGGGCGGCGGCATCCTCGTCCTGACGAGGCCCTGGCCGGCGATGGCGCGGACGCTCTTCAAGGAGCCGGAGCGGTTCGTGGAGACCTACTGGGATCGCTTCGGCAGGGACACCTACCTGGTCGGCGACGCCGCCCGCCGCGACGAGGACGGCTACTTCTGGGTCGTCGGCCGGACCGACGACGTCATCAACGTCTCCGGCCATCGCCTCTCGACGATGGAGGTCGAGTCCGCCCTCGTCAGCCACGAGAGCGTCGCCGAAGCGGCTGTGATCGCCGTTCCCGACGAGGACACCGGCCAGGCGATCTTCGCCTTCGTCACGCCCTCGGGAGGGGTCAAGGGCGATGACGCCCTCGAGGCCGAGCTCCGCGATCACGTCGCCGAGAAGATCGGCAAGCTCGCCCGCCCGAAGCGAATGGCCTTCGCCGACGATCTGCCGAAGACGAGGTCAGGAAAGATCATGCGACGGTTGCTGAGGGACGTCGCCGACGGCAAGGAGCTCGGCGACGTCAGCACGCTTCGGGACCCTGATGTCGTTGAGGGCTTGAAGCGGCAGCTGGCGGAGTAGCTCAGTCGCCGGTCCCGGTGGAAGTCGTCGCCCGCGGGGCCTGTCGGGGGATACGCCGCACCCCGCTCGCTGACGCTCGGGGGCGTCGGCGCATCCCCCGCCACCCGCGGACCGGCGTTTCCGAGGACGGGGACGAGGCACTTCCAGTTTGAGTGAGCTGGGCGAGGTCAGCGGCCGACGCGGGCCCTTGCCCTTGCGATCGGGCTCCGCGCGTCGCGGAGCACCTCGCGGGCGCAGTTGGTTCCGTTGGCGCCGCTGACGCCGCCGCCGGGGTGGGTGCCGGCGCCGCAGAGGTAGAGGTTCTCGACGGGCGTCCGGTAGTCGGCGTGACCGCGCACCGGTCGCAGGTTGAAGAGCTGGTCGAAGGACATGTCGCCGTGCAGCGCGTGGCCACCGGTGAGCCCGAGCAGGCGCTCGAGGTCGAGCGGGCTCAGCACCTGCCTGGCCTCGATGGAATCGGTGAGGCCCGGCATGTAGCCCTCGAGGGTGGCGATGGCGCGGTCGGCGACGGCATCGCGGTTCTCGTCCCAGGTCCCCTGATCGGCCTGGAGGGAGTAGGGCTGGGAGTTGACGTCGATGGTCAGCACGTGCTTGCCATCCGGAGCGAGGGTCGGATCGTGAAAGGTCGGCACGCAGACCTCGACGTGGGGGTCGCTGCCGAGCCGGCCCGAGCGGGCCTCGAACTGCGCCCGGTCCATGTCGGCGACGAACCCCCCGAACTCCATGATCCCGCCGAGATAGGGCTGTCGGCCGCCCGGCATCCCGGTCACCTCGGGGAGCCGGTCGACGGCGAGGTTGATCTTCACGCTCGTGCCCTCGCAGCGGTAGTTGCGGAGCGACGCGTTGAAGCGGTCGGGAAGCAGGTCCTCCCCGACGAGGCCGAAGAAGGTGCGCAGCGGGTCGGCGTTCGAGAGCACGCGATCGGCCTCGATGATCGTGCCGTCGGTCAGCGCGACCCCGGTGGCCCGCCCATCCGCGACGACGATGCGCTCGACGTCGCTGGAGGTGCGGATCTCGGCGCCCGCCTCCCGTGCGGCGTCGGCCATCGCCTCGGTCACCCGCCCGATCCCGCCGCGGACGAATCCCCAGGTCCGCAGGCCTCCCCCGGCCTGCTCGGCGGCGTGGTCGTGGAGCAGCACGTACGCGGTTCCGGGCGTCGACGGCCCCGCGATCGAGTCGTTGATCGCATGCCATCCCATCGCCGCCATGACGACCTCGGACTCGAAGAACTCCCCCAGGTACTGGGTGCACGACGTGGCGAACAGAAAGAGCGCGTCGTTGATGGCGGCGCGATGCCTGCGCGCGGTGCCGGCCAGTTTCAGCAGCGAGGGCAGCTCCCCCGCGGTGATGTGTCCCGGGTTGGGCGGGGTCGTGTCCATGAGCGGGCCGACGACCTCGGCGAGCCGCCCCAGCGCCTCCTCGAATTCGGGCAGCGCGCGGGCGTCGGCCGCCGAGAAGCGCCCGATCTCGGCCTGCGAGGCCGGGATGTCGTCGCCGAGCAGCAGTCGCTCGCCACCCGGGAACCCGTAGAGGGACGGACCGGCGGTGTCGATCACGATCCCGCGCTCGGCCAGCTTCAGGTCCCGCCAGACCGGCTCGCGGAGCATGCTGATCACGTAGGCGCCGGTCGAGGCACGGAACCCGGGGGCGAACTCCTCGGTCACGCAGGCGCCGCCGACGAACTCGCGGCGCTCGAGGATGAGCGGCTTCAGACCCGCCCGCGCCAGGTAATAGCCGGCGACGAGGCCGTTGTGGCCCCCGCCGACGATCACGGCGTCGTATCGCCTGCCGGCGGTCATCAGCTCTCCAGCCTGTTGATCCTGCCGAGGCGGTAGGCGAGGAGGGCGAAGAGGGCCGACAGCGCCAGCATGACGATGCTCAGCGCAGCGCCCCGGTTGAGGTCCCCGGCCTCGAGCACGTAGTCGTTGACGACGTTGCCGAGCATGTAGCCGCTCGTGCCGCCGACCAGCGCCGGGCTCGCGAAGTCCGTGAAGAGGGGCACGTAGACGAGCAGGAGGGAGATGAAGATCCCCGGCGCGATCAGCGGCAGCAGCACCCGGCGGGTGGTCGTCCACCAACCCGCGCCGAGGTCGCGGGCGGCCTCGAAGATGTTGCCGTCGATCGCCTTCATCGCTCCATAGATGGGAATCACCGTGTAGGTCAGATAGCTGGTCGAGAGCACGAGCGTGACGGCGAACTGGCTGAACAGGAGGGCGTCGATCGGCTGGCTGATGATGCCGATGCTCATCAGTCCCTCGTTGATCAGGCCCTCGCGGCCGAGCAGCATCCGCCAGGCGTAGATCCGGACCATCGGGTTGAGCTCATCGGCGAGAACCAGGAAGAGCAGGATCGGCACCTGCCACTTGCCCGCCTTGAAGGCGATCACGTAGGCCAGCGGGATCGCCACGAGCAACTGGACGATCATCGCCGTGGTCGCGATCTCGAAGGTCGTCAGCGCGACCTTCCGATTCAGCGGGTCGCTGATCACGTCGGCGAAGTTGGTCAGCGTGAAGTTGAAGCCGACCCCGCCGTCGAGCAGGCCCTTGTCGAGGGCGACCCCGAACATGACCAGCATCGGCGTCAGAAAGAACGCCAGGAGCAGGGCCGTCGGGGTGCCGAGGAAGGCGAGCGGCTGCAGGACGCGCTTGAACCGCGGGCGCCGGTGGACGACCGGCATCGATGCGGCCTCCATCAGCGGGTCCCTCCGGTCAGCAGCCCAGTCAGGCTGTCCTCCTCGTCGCTCTTGGAGAGCCTCCTCATCAGCGCCCAGGCCCCGAACACCGCGAGGATCTGGGCCGCCGCGATCACGGTCGAAACGGCGTTGACGACCGGCAGGTTCTCGGACTGGCGAAGGATCGAGAAGACCCAGACCGGGAACGTCTGCTCGAAGCCGCCCGTGAAGAACGAGATCTCGAAGTTGTTGAACGACCAGGCGAACGCGAAGATGGAGGCGGCCGCGATCGAGGGGCCGATCTGCGGCAGGACGACGTAGCGCAGCATCTGCCGCTGGTTCGCACCGAGGTCGATCGCCGCCTCCTCGAGCGAGCGCTGGAAGCGGACCAGGCCCGCCGAGACGATCGCGACGACGAGCGGGAAGGTGACCACCAGATGCATGAGCGTGATCGTCTCCAGGGAGAGCTCGACCTGGATCTGGCTGAAGAAGATGAGCCCGGCGACCCCGATGATCAGCCATGGCACGACGAGGACGGAACCGTTCAGCCCGGCGATCATGCCGCGGCCGCGGAACCGGAGCCGGGTCAGCCCCCAGGCGGCCATCGTGCCCAGGACCACTGAGAGCAGCATCACGATCGTCGCGACGATCAGCGAGTTCGTCACGGCATCCCGCGCCTGGCCGTTCGCCCACGCCTCCTCGTACCACTTCGTCGTGAAGCCCTCCCAGGGCAGGGAGATGATCGACGAGTCGTTGAAGCTGAACAGCGCCAACATCAGCACCGGCCCGAAGAGGACCACCATCACGAACGCCACGAGCACGCCCCCCGCGACGCCCGGCATGCGCCCGCGCACCCGGTGCCCGATCGACCTGTGGACGCGAGCGGGTGGCGGACGCTCGTCGACCGCACCCCGGCCGGGCACCGCCGGGACCCCCCCGGCGGGTGATGCGGTGGCGCCGGCCATCAGCCCGCTTGGACCTCCTGCCAGGCGCGGTCGTAGGCGTCGGAGTTCTTCGGCTCCGTCTCCGCGATCGCGTTCGCGAGGTTGCGCGGGTCCGCGGTCTTGCGGAACTCCTTGCTGACCATCGGCAACGCCTTCGGGTTCATCGCGACGAAGCCCATGTCACCGGAAATCGCCTGCGCCTCGGGTGAGGCGTAGTAGTTGATGAGCTTGTAGGCGGCGTCGATGTTCTGGGCCTTCGAGGTGATCGCGAGCCCGCAGACCCAGGCCATCGCTCCCTCCTTGGGCGCGATCCACTCAACGGGAACGCCGTCCTTGATCATCGCCTGCGTGGTCCCGCGACCCCCGTCGGCAAGCTCGACCTCGCCCGACTTGAACAGGTTCACCATCGACGAATCCGAGTCGGCGAACGAGCGGAACTGGTCACGATGATCGAGCAGGTACTGCTTCACCTGCTCGACCTGAGCATCGCTGAGGTTCATCGGATCGTCCATCCCCATCGCCATCGCCGTGCCGCCGATCGCGGTCAGCGGAGTCGCCTCGAGGGCGACGTTCCCGGCGTACTGCGGATCGAACAGGTTGGCGTAGGAATCGATGTTTGCCGGATCGACCTGGTCGGTGTTGACGATCAATCCCTGTGGCCCTGCCGAAGCCGGGACGAACAGCACGTTGCCGTCCGCGTCGCGAACCTGTGGTGCGTCCGAGAACGCGAGGTTGTTGAACTCCGGGACGGCCTTGGCGTCGAGCGGGCGCAGCAGGCCACGGACGGTCAGCGGCGTCATCTCGTCGGTGCAAACCTCGACGACGTCCGCCTCGAAGCCGCCGGCGAGCTTTGCGGCCGCGGCCTTGTTGGAGTTGAAGCTCGCCGTCTTCAGGTCGAGGTCGGGGTTCGCCTTGCGGAACGGGTCCAGCATCGGGTCGACGATCGTGTCCCCGTAGGCGAAGAACTTGAGTGTCCCGGTCGCCGGGGCCTGGGGATCCTTCGGTGGCGGAGCGACCGCTGTGTCGCCCGAGCCACCTCCGCACCCTGCGATTGCGATCGCCGCTGTCGCCAGCACCGATGCGATTGTCATCCGCGTCATATCGGGTCGCCTCCTCATTGGGCTTGGAACTCCCGGAACGCACGCACCCACTGCTTGTAGTCGGGGGGCTCGGTCTCGGGGATCGCGTTTGCGATCGACTTCGGGTCGGCCGTCTTCTGCGCCTGCGGATCCGCGAGCGGAACGGCCTTCGGGTTGGTCACGACGTAGCCGTCGTCGGCGCGGATCGCCTGCGCCTGCGGGGAGGCCAGCCAATTGATCAGCTTGTAGGCGGCGTCGGTGTTCTGGGCATCGCTCGTCAGCGAGAAACCGCAGACCCAGGAGAGGGGTCGCTCCTTCGGGGCCACCCAGCGGGCGTCGACCCCCGTGTTGCGAATCCGCTCGGCGAGGCCGGGGCCGCCGTCTGAGAGCTCGATCTCCCCGGACTTGAAGAGGTTGACGACGTCGGCGTCGGACCGCCACAGCGAGCGGAACTGATCCCGGTTGTCGATCAGGTGCTGGGTGACCTGGTCGAGCTGCTCCTGGGTCAGATTCATCGGGTCCTCAATCCCGAGGGCGAGCGCGGTCTCGGCGATCGCCGGCAACGGATAGTCGGCCTCCAGGGCCGTCTCACCGGCATAGGCGGGGTTGAACAGGTCCGTGAAGGAATCGATCTCACCCGGAGCGATTGCGCTCGCGTCGTAGATCAGACCCTGCGGACCCGCCGAAAGCGGGACGACGAGAACATCCGAACCGTCGCGAACGCCGGCGGAGTCGCGGAAGACCAGGTCGTTCCAGTCGGTGATTCCGGCCGGATCGAGCGGACGCAGCAGGTCGCGGGCGGTGAACGCGCTCATCTCGTCCAGGCAGGACTCGACGACGTCCGCCTTGAAGCCTCCGGCCATCTTCGCCGCGGCCTCGTCATTGGAGCCGAAGCCCGCCGTCTTCAGCTCGAGGTCGGGGTTGGCCTTGCGGAAGGGATCGAGCAGCTGATCGGTGATCGAGTCCTGGTAGGCGAAGACGCTCAGGGTCCCGGTGGCCGGGGCCTCGGGGTCGGACGGGGGCGGCGCGACCGCGGTCGTCGAGGAGCCGCCGCCGCAGCCCGCGAGCAACAGGAGGGCGAGGAGCGAGGCCGAGAGCGCGAGGCGTCGGGGGCTCATAGTCCCGCCCCCAGATCCTCGGCGACCACAAGACTGTGGCGGGTGGCCCAGAGAAGCGTGACCGGGTCTCCGGGCTCGATGGCCGAGACGGCGTCGTCGTTGAGCTCGTGGACCGCCAGGCGATCGCCGTCGGGGAGCTCGACGACCGTCTGCGAGACCGATCCGAGGTAGACGCGCTCGACTGCGACACCCTCGACCCGGGAGCCCTCATGACCGCCGGTCGCAAGCCCGTGGCCGGCGAGGATGCTGATCTTCTCCGGCCTGATGCTGACCTGGACCGCATCGCCGACCGCGGACTCGGCGGGAACGACGATGCGCACCCGTGCCGAGGGCTCGACGATCGCGTGCTCGCCCTCGCGACGATCGACGCTCAACAGCAGTGCGTTCGAGGTGCCGATGAAGTCGGCGACGAACGACGTCTGGGGCCGTTCGTACAGGGTTTTCGGGTCAGCCAACTGCTGGACCCGGCCACCGTCCATGACGGCGATTCGGTCGGACATTGTCAGCGCCTCCTCCTGGTCGTGGGTGACGTACACGAACGTCGTGCCCGTGCTCTTCTGGATCCGCTTCAGCTCGAACTGCATTTCGCGGCGCAACTTCAGATCGAGCGCGCCGAGGGGCTCGTCGAGAAGCAGGGCCGCGGGACGGTTGACGAGCGCTCTGGCGAGAGCGACCCGTTGCCGCTGCCCGCCGGAGAGCTCCGCCGGGCGGCGGTCGCCGAGGCCTTCGAGCCGGACGACGCCGAGCATCTCCTCGACCCGGGAACGCTGCTCGCCGCGATTGACCCGCTTCAGCTTCAGCCCGAACCCGACGTTCTCGGCAACGGTCATGTGTGGGAACAGGGCGTAGTCCTGGAAGACCATGTTGACGTTGCGGTGGCGAGGCGAAACGAGGGTCACGTCCTCCCCGTCGAGCATCACCCGCCCGGCCGTCGGCTCCTCGAAGCCGGCGATCATCCGCAACGTCGTCGTCTTGCCGCAGCCGCTCGGCCCGAGCATCGAGAAGAATTCGCCGCGGGCGATCTCGATCGAGATGTCGTCGACCGCAGTCGCCTCGCCGAACCGCTTGCAGACCCGCTCCAGCTCGATCATCGGCCCCGATCCGTTCGCCTCGCTCATCAGTCCGCCTCTCCGATCGCGATCGCGAACAGATCGTTGACATTCGTATGGGTGGGGCCGGTCTCGATCCCGTCGCCGAGCGCGGTCACGGCCTCGCCGCTGCGATGGCGAGCGAGGGCTTCGCGGATATCTATCCCGGCCGCGCGCGCCCGCTCGGCCGTGGCCCCGTCGCTGATCGCTCCCGCGAGGTCGGTCCCGCCGTCGGAGCCGTCGGTGTCGATGAAGACCGCGCTGACGTCGCCTCCCTCGATCCGCCCCGCCGCCGCCAGCGCCGCCTCCTGGTTGGGGCCTCCGGAGCCGAACTCATGGTCGGGACCGAGCCGCACCGTGCTCTCGCCACCGCAGCCGATCAGGACCGACGGTCGGCTGAACGGCCTGCCGAGCTCGGCGCTCTCCAGGGCCAGCTGTCCGAGGATCCGACCGACCGAGCCGGCCTCGTCCTCCAGGCCGGTCGAGATGATCACCGGATCGGCGCCGGCCGCGCGCGCCTCGGCGGCCATCGCCTCGCAGGCGGTCTCGCCGGTGACGAGCAGCGTCGTGTGGATCTCCATCCCCGAGAGGTCGGGAACCTCCAGCCGCGGGTCCTCGAGATGGCGGCGGACGCTTCCCGCGACCTCACCCCAGAGATCGTGGCTACGCAGGATCGAGGTGGCGTCGGCGACGATCGATTCGTTTGCCACGGACGGGTCGGTGATCGCATCGAGCGCGTCGCCGGCGACGTCGGAGACCGTCAGGTTGATGAGCCTCGCGGGAGCCACCGCCAGCGCCAGACGCCCCCCCTTGAAGCCGGACACCTGCTTGCGCACGACGTTGACCTCCGAGATCGGCAGGCCCGCCCCGAGCAGGAGGCGGTGCAGGTCCCGCTTCTCCTCTGGGGTGACGCCTGATGGCGGCAGGCTGGTGAGCGCCGAGCTGCCGCCGGTGAAGCAGGCGATCACCATGTCGCGCTCACCGACCTCCCCGGCCTGCTCCAACAACGACAACGCGGCAGCAACGCTGCGCTCGTCGGGGAGCGGATGGGACGCCTCGAGCAACTCGATCCGCTCCGGGACGGCGGCGGCGCTGCCGTGGCGGACGACGACCGTGCCCCCGTACAGGCGCTCCCCGAGGATGCGCTCGAGCGCCACGGCGATCTTGAGGCTGGCCTTGCCGGAGCCGAGCACGATGACCTTGCCGTCGCCGTGCAGGCGGTGTCCGACGCCGTCGACGATCAGCTCATCGCCCTCGAGCCGAACGAGTCGCTCGACCGCAAGCCCCGGGTCACAGGCGACGAGGCCGGCCTCCGCCACCCGCAGCGCCAGCTCGCGCGAGGCCGTCTGCCCATGATCGAGCAGCGCCTCGCGGTTGACGATCGAGGCGGGCTGGAGCGCCGTCCCCTCCGGCTCCCGCTCGCTTGACAGGGCCGGGTCCATCTCAGGCGGCGACCGGAGCGCGGAACACGTCGCCTGGATAGCTCGCCGTGGCCCCGAGCTGCTCCTCGATCTCGATCATCCGGTTGTACTTGGCCGTCCGCTCGCCCCGGACCGGTGCCCCGGTCTTGATCTGACCGGCGTTGAGCGCGACGGCGAGGTCGGCGATGATCGGGTCCTCGGTCTCGCCCGAGCGCTCCGAGACGACCACCGAGTAGGCGTTGCGGTGGGCCAGCTCCGCTGCGTCGAGCGCCTCGGTCAGCGTGCCGATCTGGTTGACCTTCCAGAGCAGCGAGTTGGCCGCGCCCATCTCGACGCCGCGGGCGAGCCGGTCGGGATTCGTGACGAACAGGTCGTCGCCGACGATCTGGATCCCGGAGACGCGGGTCAGTTCGGCGAACCCCTCGTAGTCCTCCTCGTCGAGCGGGTCCTCGATCGTGACGATGTCGAAGTCGGCGATCAGCTCCTGGTAGAGCTCGATCATCGACGCCGTGTCGCGGGTCTCCCCGGCGAGCTCGTACGTGCCGTCGGAGTGGTAGTGGGTGGCGGCGCAGTCGAGGCCGTAGCGGAATCGCCCCGTGTGGCCGGCGTCGGCGACGGCCTCGTGGAGCAGCCCGAGCGCCTCCTGCGGGCTCGAGATCGCGGGCGCGTACCCGCCCTCGTCGCCCGTGTTGAGGGCGCTCTTGCCATACCGCTCGAGCAGGATCTCGGCGAGTGCGAGGTTGACCTCGGTCGAGATCTGCAACGCCTCGATCATCGAGTCGGCGCCGACGGGGATGACGATGAACTCCTGGAAGTCCAGGTCGTTGGAGGCATGCTTGCCGCCGTTGATCAGGTTGACCAGCGGCACCGGCAGCACGTGGCCGTTGCCGTTCAGGTGGCTGTACAGGGGCATGCCGACGGCGTCGGCCGCGGCGCGGGCGGCGGCCAACGAGACGCCGAGCACGGCGTTGGCGCCGAGGCGAGCCTTGTTGGGAGTGCCGTCGAGGTCGATCAGGGCGGCGTCGAGAGCCCGCTGGTTGCCGACGTCGATGCCGGTCATCGCGTCCGCGATCTCGCCGTTGACGTTGCCGACGGCGCCGAGGACGCCGAAGCCGCCGAAGCGGTCGCCGCCGTCACGGAGCTCGACCGCCTCGTTGGAGCCGGTGGACCTGCCCGACGGAACGTCGGCTGTGCCGGCGGCGCCGCACGCGAGGCCGACGTCGACGCGAACGGTCGGCAGGCCTCGGCAGTCGAGGACCTCGCGGGCCCTCATTGCGGTGATCTCGAGACCGCTCACGCGGTCACCTCCTCTCGCGCTTCGAGCGCATTCGTCAGGTTCTCGGTTGCGTCCCCGAGGTGCCTGCGGAACAGGTCCTCGGTGACCTTCAGGTCGCCCGCCACGATCGCCTGGAGCAACTCGCGATGCTCGGCGGCGACCTCGGCGGGACGGTCGTAGTGGGGGCGAAGCTGGGCCATGCAGAGCAGGATCTCCGACTGCACGCCGGCGTAGGCGCGCGTGATTCGCCGGCTGTCGGCGGCGTCGATGACCGCTCGGTGGAAGTCCATGTCGAGGTCGACGACGATGCGCCAGGAGGCGTCGTCGCCGAGTTCGTTGAAGCGCTCGACCGCCAGCTCGGCGCCGGGAATCGCCTGCTTCTCCGAGATCACGAGCCGGATGGCCTCGATCTCGAGGGCCTCGCGAAGCCGGAAGATGTCGACGATGTCGTCGCCGTCGAGGACGGCGAGCTGGACGCCACGGTTCGGCGAGCGGCGCAACAGCCCCTCGTTGATGAGGATCTGGGACGCGGCCCGGAACGTGTGCCGGGCGATTCCGAGCCGCTTGGAGAACTCGGTCTCGCGCAGCCGGGCGCCGGGCTCGAGGGTGCCGTCGAGCACCATCTGCCTGAGCGCATCCGCGGCCGCATCGACAACGGATACGGTGCGGAGGCGGATCTCCTGATCGGGAGACGCGGAGGACGAGGGCTCGGGGGTCGGCTCCAGGGCCGTGGTAGATTGTTCCACAATTCGACGATAGCACAGAGCGGAGAGGTCGGAGGAGAAATGGGAAGAGACGTGTCGGAGGAACTGGTTGCACAGCTGCTGGGCCGCGAGGAGGAGCGATTCGAAACCGCCCACCCGCGCTCCCGGGAGGTCCATGAGCGCGCCGAGGACGACCTGCTCTCCGGCGTGCCGATGAACTGGATGACGCGCTGGCCGGGGCGCTTCCCCGTCTACGTGCACGAGGCCAAGGGGGCGCGGGTCACCGACGTCGACGGCATCACGTACGTCGATCTCTGCCTCGGCGACACGGGTGCGATGTGCGGACACTCGCCGGCGCCGACCGTCGCGGCCATCAACGCGCAACTCGAGCGCGGCGTCACGACGATGCTGCCGAGCGAGGACTCCGGCGCCGTCGGCGAGCTGATGGCTGAGCGCTTCGGCCTCCGCCACTGGCAGTTCTCCGTCTCCGCAACCGACGCGAACAGGTTCCTGATCAGGCTCTGCCGCCAGGTCACGGGCCGGACGAAGATCCTGGTCCACAACCACTGCTACCACGGCTCGGTCGACGAGACCGTGGTCAAGATCGGCCCCGCCGGCGAGGCCGTACCCCGCTACGGGAGCGTCGGCCCGCCCGTCGACCCGATCGAGACGACCCGGGTGGTCGAGATCAACGACCTCGAGGCGCTCGAGCGCGAGCTCGCCAACGAGGACGTCGCCTGCGTGCTGATCGAGCCGGCGCTGACCAACATCGGCATCGTGCTTCCCGACCCCGGCTACCACGAGGAGCTGCGTCGTCTCGCGACCAAGCACGGAACGCTGCTGATCATCGACGAGACCCACACCCTGAGCTGCGGCCCGGGGGGCTACACCGGCGCCTACGGCCTCGAGCCGGACGCACTATCGATGGGTAAGCCGATTGCCGGCGGCATCCCGACGGGCGCCTACGGGCTCTCCGACGAGCTCGCGGAGCGAGTGCTCGACGTCACGGTCTGGGACGCGGCCGACGTCGGCGGTGTCGGCGGAACCCTCGCCGGCAACGCGCTGCAGCTGGCCGCGGTCCGGGCGACGCTCGGCGAGGTGCTCACCGCCGATGCCTACGAGCGCATGATCGGCCTCGCCGAGCGCTACGAGGCGGGTGTCAACGAGGCGATCGCCCGACACGGCCTCCCCTGGAGCGCCGTCCGCCTGGGCTGCCGGGTCGAGTACATGTTCTCGCCCGAGCCGCCGCGCAACGGCGCCGAGGCCGACGAGGTGATCGGCGGCCCGCTCGACGAGCTCATGCACCTCTACATGCTCAACGAGGGAATCCTCTTCACCCCCTTCCACATGATGGCCCTGATCTGCCCCGCCACCACGGCGGCGGACGTCGACGCCCACACGGCGGCGTTCGACCGGATCGCCGCGGAGTTGACGGCAGCGGGGTCCAGGCTCGCCGACCCCTAACGGCCGTAAAGCTCCTTGTCCGAGGAATTGTTGAACAATTCCTCCAGATCGGTTAGGGTCGCGGCGCACGACCGCGATATGTGTTCATGGAACGGCGAAATCGCCTTCCGCAATGCCGAGTACTGGGAGAGCTGAAATGGCCAACGTGAGAATCCCGACCGAAGGACCGCTGGCACCGGGTGCCGAGGAGCAGAGCGGGGTGACCAGGCGGGACGCGATCCTGAACGGAGCCAAGCTCGTGGCGGGAGCCGGCATCGGCGCTCAGATCATGGCGGCGACCGGCGCCGATACCGCGATCGCGAAGCAAGTCCGCTCCGTGGCCGCCGCCACGGCCAACAAGCCGGGCTACGGCCCGCTCGTCAAGACGGGTCCGTTCCAGATTCCCGCCGGCTTCCAGGTGTTCACGTTCGGCAAGGCGGGCTCGCCGATGAGCGACGGGCTGAAGACTCCGAAGCACCACGACGGCTCCGCCGTCTTCAAGGCCGGCACCAACCGGCTGACGCTGATCCGCAACCAGGAGAACGCCGGGTACGGCAAGGCGCTGAGCAAGCACAACGCCTACGACCGGCATGCCAAGGGCGGGGTCACCACCTCCCTCTTCGACACCCAGACCGGGACGCTCGTCGGCAGCGGGCTGGTACTGAACGGCACCGACAACAACTGCAACGGCGGCAAGACGCCATGGGGTACGTGGCTGACGTGCGAGGAATCGACGTTTGGCGCCCACAAGGGGTACGAGAAGGAGCACGGGTACGTCTTCGAGATCCCCAAGGGAGCCACCAGCCCGATCGAACCGAAGCCGATCAAGGCGATGGGCAGGTTCGTCCACGAGGCCTGCGCGGTCGACCCGAAGACCGGCATCGTCTACATGACGGAGGACAACGGTCCCGACGGCTTCTACCGCTACGTCCCGAACCACCGGGGCCAGCTCCATCGCGGCGGCAAGCTGCAGATGCTCTGCGTGAACGGCCGCTCCAAGTACGACACCGTCACCGGCCAGAAGGTCGGCAAGAAGATGCGCTGCGAGTGGGTGACCATCAACGATCCCGATCCCGAGGACGCCGAGCGTCACTCGACCCGGGTCTACGACCAGGGCCGCGACAAGGGCGCCGCCCGGTTCATGGGCCTCGAGGGCGCCTCGTGGGGTCAGGGCAGCGTCTGGTTCACGGCCAGCGAGGCCGGCGACATCCACCGCGGGCAGGTCTGGCGCTACACCCCGTCGAAGAACCGCAAGCACGGCACACTCCAGCTCGTCTATGAATCGTCGAATCGCAACCACCTCGATCAGCCCGATGCGATCGTGGTCAGCCCGCGCGGCGGTGTTCTCCTCTGCGAGGACGGCGACGGCGAGGATCTCGACGGCGGCACCAACAACCTCCGGGTGCTGACCCCGGCGGGGAAGATGGAGACGTTCCTCATCAACAGCACGCCGCTTGACCTGCATCGCTACGAGGGTGAGAAGAAGGGCACGGTCGGCCGCAGCGAGTGGTCGGGCGCCTGCTTCAGCCCCGACGGCAAGTGGCTGTTCGTCCACATTCAGATCCCCGGCATCACCTACGCGATCACGGGCCCCTGGGAGAAGGGGTGGGCGTAGAGCGACGGATCGTCGTCGTCTCGCCGGCCTCGGTCGAGCTCGCCGAAGAGCCGCTCGATCCGGATACGGTCATCGATGGCGACCCGCGGACATCGGCGGGGGAGATCGCCGCGGCACCCCTCGCCGACGGCACGACCATGGAAACCGGCATCTGGAGCTGCACGCCGGGCGTCGTCACCGACGTCGAGGCCGACGAGACCTTCATGGTGCTCTCCGGCCACGCCCTCATCGAGCACGCCGGCGAAAGCCACGAGGTCGGCCCCGGCGACGTCTGCGTCCTCCCGGCCGGAGCCGAGACGAAGTGGACCGTCTACGAGACCCTGACCAAGGTCTACGTAACGTTCGGTTAGATAGGTAACCCCGAGGGAATGCTCCGCTTCGCGTCCGCTTCCCTCGGCCGGCGCGGTGTTGCCGTTCGTAGATAACTCCGAGCAGATGCTCCGCTTCGCGTCCGCTCTGCTCGGCCTGCGCGGTGTTACCGCTCGGCAGGGGCGTCAGGTGATTGGTGGGGTGGGTGGGGCGGGGCGGAAACGAAACTGCTCTCGGGGCGGATAGTCCGCCGCGAGAGCAGTCTCGATCCAACAGCGCTCCTCGGCAGGCGGGTGAACGGTGGCCCAACGCCCAAATCCTCCCCTCCCAGCTCAAACCAACTCTCACCAACCGGTGAGTTCCTCGGCAGGCCACACCCACCGCCAACCCCCTCGGCAGGCCACGCCCACCCCCACCCCCGCCCCCGCCGCTCAGCCCTCCGCCGGGCTCAGCTGAGCTTGGCGAAGGCGGCGATGGCGCGGTCGATCTGCTCGTCGCTGAGCGCCGCGGAGAGCTGGACGCGGATCCGGGCGGCCCCTTCCGGAACGACCGGGTATCCGAAGCCGATCGCGAACACTCCTTCGTCGAGCAGCAGCTCGCTCATCCGGATCGCCTCGCGCGTCTCGCCGACGACGATCGGAACGATCGCGCTCTCGCCGTCGAGTGGATTCAGCCCGGCGGCGGATACGCCCGCTCGGAAGCGGGCGACGTTCTCGTGCAGACGTGCCAGCCGATCTGGCTCGTCGCGCAGGATCCCGAGCGCCGCGCGGGCCCCGCAGGCGACCGACTGCGGCAGGCCGTTCGAGAAGAGCTGGGCGCGGGAGCGCTGCTCGAGCAGCTCGCAGAGCTCGGAGCTGCCGGCGACGAAGCCTCCGGCGGCACCGCCGAGAGCCTTGCCGAGCGTGCCGGTGACGATGTCGACACGGTCCAGCAGTCCGAAGTGCTCAGCGGTCCCGCGGCCCGTCGGACCGAGGACCCCAAGGCCGTGGGAGTCGTCGACTATCAGCGTCGCTCCGTGTGCCTCGGTCAGCTCGACCAGCTCTCGGAGCGGGGCGAGATCGCCTTCCATGCTGAAGACGCCGTCGGTGACCACGAGGCAGCGGTGGCCGGCGGGGACCTTCCCCAGCTCCCGCTCCAGCGCCGCCGGATCGCCGTGGGCGTAGACGGACTTACCGGCCGGCCGAGCGAGGCGGATTCCGTCGATGATCGAAGCGTGGTTGAGCTCGTCGGAGAGGACCCAGGTGCGGTTGTCGCAGAGGGTGTCGAGCAGTGCCTGGTTGGCGTTCCAGCAGGAGGCGTAGGTGACGGCCCGCTCGGTGCCGAGAAAGGAGGCCAGATCCGCCTCCAGTTCGACGTGGGGCGTGAACAGCCCGCAGATGAAGCGCACCGAAGCGGTGCCGGCGCCGTATTCGCGCAGCCCCGCGACGGCGGCGTCGACGACGGCCGGGTCGGCGGCCAGGCCGAGGTAGTCGTTCGAGCATAGGCAGATCGCCTCGGTTCCGTCGGCGAAGGTGATCTCGGGGCCCTGCGGCGAGGAGATCTCGCGCAGCGTCTTCAGCGCCCCAGCGGCCTCGAGCCCGTCGAGCTCGGCCCGCAGCTCGGCCGTCAGAGCCGGGTTCATCCGGGTGACCCGCCGGCGAGCACGTCGTCGGTGGCACCTGCCACGATCGCGAGCGCGACGTCGAGCGCCGCGGGCGGCATCAGCAGGGACGGCTGCAGGTTCAGCGAAGTGGTGCTCGAGTCGGCGATCACCCCGCGGCGCAGCGTCTCCGCGGCCACCGCATCCTGCAGGGCCGTGTCACGCTCGCGGGTCTCGGGGTCGCGGACGAACTCGACCGCCTGGAAGCAGCCGACGGCGCGCACCTCGCCGATCCGGTCGTGGCGCCCCGCGAGGGCGCCGAGGCGGTCGGCCGCGAGCTTCTCGAGGGCGGCGACGTTGCCGAGCACGTCCTCGCGCTCGTAGGCGTCGAGGGTCGCCAGGGCGGCGGCGACCGAGCCGGGCAGCCAGGCCCACGTGCTGCCGGTGCTGAGATCGTCGACCTCGCCGAGCACCCGCTCGGAGCCGAGCAACGCACCGATCGGCATCGCGCCGCCACCGAGCGCCTTACCCATGCAGATCAGATCCGGCTGCAGTCCCCAGCGTTCGACCGCGAACATGGTGCCGCTGCGGCCCATGCCGGTCTTCACCTCGTCGGCGCAGAACAGCCAGCCATGCTCCTCGCAGAGAGCCGTCATCGCGGTCCAGAACGAGTCGGGCGGTGCGATGCAGCCGCCGGAGCCGAGCACCGGCTCGATCACGATCCCGGCGATCAGCTCCGGATCGACGACATGGAAGAGGAGCTCGTCCCTGATGTAGTCGACGGTCGAGTCGCCGCTGCCGCCGGGCCGGGGCGGCGCGAACGGCGACCGGTACGGATTCGGGTAGGGAGCATGCATGAAGCCGGTCGACAGCGATCGCTCGCCGGCGCTGATCTGGTGGATCTCGGCCCCGAGCGCCGCGGTCGCGGTCGATTCGCCGTGATAGCTGCCGTGGAAGGCGAGGACGATCGGGCGGCCGCTGGCGCGCCGCATCATCCTGATCGCCGTCTCGACGGCCTCGGTGCCGTTGAGGGCGATGTCGACCCGGTCGATCGAATCCGGGGCCAGGCCGACGAGGCGTTCGGCGAGGTCGAACATCCCCGGCGTCGACAGGGCGTGGCTGTCCTCGTTGCCGAAGCGCCTGATGGCCTCGACGGCGGGATCGATCAGATCCCGCCGGGCCGCACCGAGAGGCACGGAGGCCGAGGCCGAGGCGAGATCGAAGAAGACGTTGCCGTCGACGTCGGTGACCGTGTAGCCCCTCTTGCGGTCGACGACGAACGGGGCGAGGTCATTGGCGAGCCCCTTGTAGAGCACCTTGGCGCCCCGGTCGAGCAGCTCACGGGATCGCGGGCCGGGGAGATCGGTGAGGATCTGCGGCTTGGTCGGGGTGTCGGCTTCTTCCATCAGGTCAGTATCCAGGCAACCGGGTCTACGGCAGTCCTGCGCGCATACTATCCTGATTGTTGAACAGTTCCACGGATGGCGGGACGGGTCCCTTCCCCCGAGGGGCCCGTCCCGGCGTCCGGCCTCCGGCTGCCCGCTAGCACGTGAGCATGGGAGGCTCCCTCCCATCGGAGCTCAGCCAAGTTGATCCTGATCATCGCCGCGATAGTCGTCGCGACCGCCGCGGGAATCGGCGCCGAGCAGCGCTGGCCGGAACGAGCCGGCCACGACTCGCGGCGTGCGCTCGTCTGGATCCTCTACCTCGTCCTGCCGCCGGTCACGTTCTTCAACCTCGTCCACGTCTCGTTCGACGCAGACCTCGGCGGCGGCATCGGCCTCGCCTGGATCGCGACCGCGGTCGCCGCCTTCGCGGCCTGGTTTCTCGGCACGCGGGTCCTGCATCTCACCCGCCCCCAGACCGGAGCGCTGATGGCCTGCACGCTCGTCGCCAACACCGCCTACCTCGGCTATCCGCTCACGGTCGCGCTGCTCGGCAGCGATCAGCTCGGCGAGGCCGTCGCCTACGACGTCGCCGTCGGCGCGCCGGCGCTGCTGCTCGGAGCATTCGCCACCGGGGCGGCGTTCGGGACGAAGGCCGGTGAGGGGACCAGGCAGCGGACCGGTGCGTTCTTCGCCCGCAACATGCCGCTCTACGCCGCCGTGCTGGCGCTGATCGCACCGGCGTCTCTCGCCCCGCAGGTGCTCGTCGACATCTCCCGGGTCGTCGTCGTCGCGATCCTCCCCGTCGGCTTCTTCGCGGTCGGGGCGGCGTTGATGGAGGACGCCGGGCCGGCGGGCCTGCGGATGCCGCCGGCGCTGTCACGGACGACCATGGCGGTGATCTCGACGAAGCTCGTCCTGCTGCCCGTCCTCCTCTACGTCCTCGCGCTGCCGCTGATCGATCTCCCGAGCACCTACCTGCTGATGGCCGCGATGCCGAGCGGGCTCAACTCGATGATCGTCGCCCACGCCTACGGGCTCGACCTGAAGACGACCGCCGAGGCCGTCAGCTGGACGACGGCGATCGTGGTGGTGGTTGCGTTGGTGGCGAGCCTGCTCTGAGCATCACCGCCAGCAGCCAGGCCGGGGCGATCACGGTCAGGGCGAGCGTCACGGCCTCGGCGATCGCGTCGCCGGTCGAGAAGGGGCCGAGGTTGAGCAGGTGGTAGATCAGGTGCGGGACCGAGTAGACGAGGTAGGAGACGAGGGCGACGAGGACGAGCCGGCGATCGAGCCAGACGGCCGCGGCGATCAGGACGACCGCGGTCGCCAGGAAGAGGGATCCGACGTCGCGGACGAGGTGCTCGTTGTAGGCCGGCAGCGCCTCGACCCAGCCGCGGCCGGCCGGGAAGTCGTCGTAGAACGAGCGCGGCGCGAGCAGCGCGTAGAAGCCGTCGGTGACCTGAACCGCCGCGAGCAGGCCGAGCACCAGCCGGGCTGCGGTCCGTGGTGCCCCGAGACGATCCACGGGACCCGTCGCCTAGCCGCGCTGCTTGCGCTTGCGCTTGCGCCGGTTGTCGCGGCGACCCGGGCGAGCCGGATCGGCCGGAACGTCAGGGTCGTCGACCTCGGTCGCGGTGCCCTCGAAGTCCTCCGGCGCGGCCAATTGGTCGCCTTCCTGGGGGACGTTGCCGGGCTCCCCCGGCCGCGGCCACGGGATCGCTTGCCCCGCGCCCCAGGCGGGCGGTCGCGCACCCGGCCACCAACCGCTCACGAGCAGCGCGATCAGCACCATGTACCCGAGCAGCATGACGCTGCCGAAGAGGAGCGTGCCGATCCCGATCGCCATCGCAAGCGTCCCCCAGAAGCGGGTCATCAGCCCGGCGCGCATCGCGTTCAACCCGAGGAAGACCGTGGTGAACGCCAGCCCGAGCGAGCCGGCGAGGCCCAACCCGGTCCGGACCTGAGTCGGGAACTGGTCGTAGAAGACAGTGTTGGCCACGTCGTTGGAGCCCGTGTCGTAGGCACCCGGCTTGAGGAACACGTCGGCGGCGGTCTTGTAGGCGAAGTAGGCGGTGACCAGCGAGATCGCCAGCAGGATCGGGCTGACGACGACGACCCCGATCAGCCCGCCCCTGAACGTCTCCGCCCGCGCCTGGATCGCCCGGAAGAGGCTGACGAGCGCCGGTATGAACAGCAGCAGCGCGAACGCCTGCAGGACCGTCTGCAACAGCAGGTCGCTCGAAACCGAGTCGAACAACTTCAGCTGTTCGGCCTGTTCGGCGCTGTTGAAATCACCGGCGAGCCCCATCGCCGCGATGAAGATGACGATGCCGGCGATCGCGGCGACTCCCGCGATCCGCCCCTTGCGGCGCTCTTCGTCGATCTGCTCGGTGGTCATCTTCACGCTTGGTCGTGCTCCCGTCTCGGTCGGAGGCGATCCCGGTGATCGCCCTCTGCAGCCTCGTAGGCCGTCTACCGGTAGGCCACGTCCCCCAGGGCGACGCACCCGTAGTCAACGTATCTTAGGCCCGTGGGCCATTTCGCCGTCAGCGCCATCGGCCGGGATCGACCGGGGATCGTCGCCGCCGTCGCCGAGGGACTGCTCGAGGTCGACGGCAACATCGAGGACTCGCGAATGGCGAATCTCGGCGGCCACTTCGCGGTCATGCTGCTCGTCTCGACGCCGCCCGGCCACGGTCTCGAACGAGTCGAAGCGGCGCTGGCACCCGCCCGCGACCGGCTCGGCCTCGAGGCGCTCAGCGTCGCCGAGGTCGTCGATACGAGCGAACGCCCCGGCGCTGCGGCAGACCACGTGATCACCGTCTACGGATCCGACCACCCCGGGATCGTCCACGCGATCAGCACCGGGCTCGCCGCCGCGGGAGTCAACATCACCGACCTCCAGACCCGCCTCGGCGGATCGCAGGATGCGCCGATCTACATGATGCTGCTGGAGGTCGTGGTCGGCGACGTCGAGATCGACGCCCTGAGAACGCACCTGCGCGAGATCGCCGGGCGTGCAGCCGTCGAGGTCGGGATCAGGCCGCTCGATCCCGAAGCGCTCTAGACGGCCGCCGTGCCCATCCGCGAAGTCCTTCTCTACCCCGATCCACGGCTCAAGCAGGTGGCCGCCCCCGCGCAGCCGGGGGAGGCGGAGCGGGTCGGGGCCGATCTCATCGACACGTTGGACTCACTCGGTCACTGCGTCGGGCTGGCGGCACCGCAGCTCGGCGAATCCGTACGGGTCGTCTGCGTCGACCTGACGGGCCACCCGAGGGCTCCCGACAACAACGGGCGCCTGCTTCTCGTCAACCCGCGGATCGTCGCCTCCGAGGGTGCCGAGATCGGGCGCGAGGGCTGCCTGTCGATCCCGGATCTGACCGCCAACGTCAGCCGCGCCACCCGGATCGAGGTCGAGCATGCGGGCGGAGCGCTGGAGAGCATCGGCTTCGAGGCGCGGTGCATCCAGCACGAGATCGACCATCTCGACGGCGTGCTCTTCCTCGACCGGGTCGCGTCGCTCGTCGACGACGTCTTCCGGCGCAAGCGCTACGCGGAGGGGGGCGGCTCGGAGGGCGGCAGGTAGCCGGTCTCCTCGTCGTATCCCGGCTCGCCCGGCAGCGCGACCTGGCCGCCCGGGCGGATCGGGTAGTACTCGTTGTCTCCCGGTTCGACGATCCTGCTGATCCTGTCGCCGGCCGCCAGGACGACATCGAGAAACGGCGCGGCCAAGCCGATCAGGGAGTCGAAGCGGTCGCGGCGCGCCAGTTGTGACGGAGTCATGTGAGCCATGGCGTCTCCAAGTTAGCCAAACGGTGGCAGGGCCGGAGGAACCCCTCGGCCGCGCCTCCCTAGGATTGACCCGATGACGACGACCGAACCGGCCGCCAGGGACGAGATCGTGATCTATGGAGCCAGCGGCTACACCGGGAAGCTGATCGCAGCGGAGCTGGCCTCCAGAGGGATGCCCATGATCCTCGCCGGCCGCAACCGCGCGAAGCTGGAGGCTGTCGCTGCGGGCCTCGGCGAAACCGTCGAAGCCCGCGTCGCGGCGGTGCCGGTCGACGATGCCGCGGGGCTGCGGGAGCTGCTCGGCCCGGTGCGGGTCGTGATCGCCTGCGCCGGCCCCTTCACGCTCCACGGTGCCCCCGTGATCGAGGCGGCCGCCCGATCCGGGACGCACTACCTGGACACGACCGGCGAGCAGCCGTTCATCCGCGACTCCTTCGACCGCTGGGGTCCGATCGCCGCCGACTCGGGCGCCGCACTCGTCAGCGGCTTCGGCTTCGACTACGTGCCGGGCGATCTGCTCGCCGCGCTGACCGCCGAGGGGCTCGGCCGGATCGAGGAGATGACGATCGCCTACAGCGTTCATGGCCTCGGGGTGACCCGGGGAACCGCCCTCTCGGCGCTGGAGATGATCAAGGGCGGGGACGTCGAATGGCGGCGGGACAGGCTCCAGCCGGGATCGATGAGGGCCGGCCGCGGCGATTTCGCTTTTCCCGAGCCGATCGGCTCGCAGCGCGTCGGCCGCTACCCGTCCGGCGAGCAGATCACCGTCCCGCGCCACGTCGACGTCGGCACGGTCAGGACCGTCATCGAGTTGCGGGGCCTGCTCGGCGCCCCGCTCGGGCCGTTGGCCGGGCCCGTCATGACCGGCAGCGCGTATGCCATGCGGACGCCGCTGCGTGGCCTGCTCGGCAAGGCGATCACCCGGCTCCCCGAGGGGCCCTCCGCCTCCGACCGGCAAGCCGCCCGCTTCACGCTCGTCTGCGACGCCCGGACCGCCGAGGGCACCCGCCGCGGAGTACTCCGCGGCCGCGATGTCTACGGGCTGACCGCGAAGATCATCGCCGAGGGGGCGGCTCGGATGGCCGCACCCGGGTTCGATCGCAGCGGCGGCCTCGCCCCCGCGCAGGCATTCGAGCCACGCGAGTTCGTCGACGCGCTCGCTCCCTACGGGATCTCGGTCGATCTCGAAGCGATCTGAGGGTGGGATGACCGAACCGGAGCTGCACGAGCAGAAGGACGCCCACTACCCGTGCCCGGCGTGCGGAGCGACCCTCTACGGGTGGACCGCGGCGCACGATCCGCTCGCGCACGGCACCAAGATCGTCCTCGACCGCTGCGAGAACTGCGGCCTCGCCGTCACCCGCCGCCGCGACCCCCCGGATGCCGGCGCGGAGATCCATCGCCTGATCGAGCGCAACGAGAGCGGCCGGGTGGAGATCGTCGCGCCGAACCGCCGCAGCTTCCAGGGCACGCTCGGAGGCGCGCAGTGGGCGGGGCTCGAGCCGGAGCTCTGGCGGATCCACCTCACCCCGGAGGCGCTGCGGCTGCTGCTCGCCAAGCAGGACCTGGTCGTCACCGAGAGCGGTACCCCCTTCCGGACCCGCGCCTTCAAGCTCATGTGGCAGACGATGATCAACGCCTTCACCTACCGCGACAACTTCCTCCGCAATCGCAGGGGCGGCCGCCTGCCGGAGCCGGAGAGCGGCAGGGATCGTTTCCTCTACGGGCTCGACTGGGTCGTCAGCGTCCTCGTCGCGATTCCGGCGGCGATGGTCGCCCTGCCGCTCGAGCTGCTGGCGACCGCTTTCGCCCGCGGCGGCGTATTGACCGTCGTCGCCGAACCGCTCTCCGATTCCGGCGGCGAAGCGGGCCGATAGCCGAGGACCGCGACTGCCTATCCTTTGGACCATGGAAGGTGGATTCGGAATGTTCGGCGACCCCGACGACCTGCAGGCCCGACTCGGCGAGCTCGCCGAGTCGATGCAGGGCGCCCAGAAGGTCGCCTTCGCCGACCAGGCGATTCAGCTCGCCGTGAACATGACCGTGGCCGCGATCGGCCGCATCGAGCTGACCGGCAGCTCCGACGAGCAGGCGGCGCAGATCCGCGACGTGATCCGCCTGATCTTCCCGGAGGCGGTCACGCTCGTCTCCGAAGCCCGCCAGGGCCTCTCCTGACGGACCGGGAGACGTCAGCTCGGCGTCACCACCGGCCTCACGGCCGGCGCTTGGCCGCATCGGCCGGCTCTTCCTTGATCTGACGCCTCCCGCCCTCGTCAGGGGGGTTCAGCCGACGAGACCGGCTCTTCGCAGCCTCTCGAGCGCCTCGTCGCCCGACTCGGTGACCGTTTGCCGGGCCACCCACTCGACCAGTTCGGGAAGCCCGTCCTCGAGCTTGGTCGCAGCCTCGAAGCCGAGCAGCTCGCGGGCGCGGGTCGTGTCGGCGAAGCAGTGGCGGATGTCGCCGGCGCGGAACTCGCCGGTGATCTCGGGCTGGAGCTCGGGGTCGAGCAGGTCGCTCAGCTTGGCGGCGAGCTCACCGATCTCGATCCGGCTGCCGGTGGCGACATTGAAGGCGTTCCCGGGCGCCCGCGGCGCCTCCATCGCGGCGATGGTCGCGGCGACGATGTCGGAGACGTGGACCAGGTCGCGGATCTGCCGGCCGTCCTCGAAGACGCGCGGCGCGTTGCCACCGAGCAGCCGCGAGGAGAAGATCGCGGCGACCCCGGTGTAGGGATTGGCGAGGGCCTGGCGGGGGCCGTAGACGTTCAGGTAGCGGAGCGCGACGGCCTCGAACCCGTATGCCTCGCCGAGCACGAGCGCCAGCTCCTCCGTGTCCCGCTTGCTGATCCCGTAGACGCTGATCGGCTGCAGCGGCTTGTCCTCGGTCAGCGGAACGGGCTCGGTCTCGAGACCGCAGACGGGGCAGACCGGCTCCCAGCGACGCTCCCGGAGCTGTGACGTGGGGCGAACCCCCGGCATCACGACGCCGTGTTCGCGACAGCGGTAGGCGCCCTCGCCGTAGACCACCATCGAGGAGGCCACGACGACCCGCCTGACCTGCTCGCGCCGCGCGATCACGGCCTCGAGCAGGGTCGCGGTCCCGCCCGGATTGGAGTCGATGGCCTTGCGGACGTTGACCATCGACTCGCCGTTGCCGACGATCCCGCCGAGGTGGAAGACGCGATCGACCCCGTCGAGAGCGACGGCCACGTCCTCGTCGCTGCGCAGGTCGCCGATCATCAGCTCCGCCGCCGGGTCGAGGTGCTCGGGCGGACGGCCGGTCGGGTGGGCGAGCGGGTCGAGGTTGTCGAGGATCCGCACGTTCTCGCCGCGGCTCAACAGCGCGTCGACGAGGTGGGAGCCGATGAACCCGGCGCCGCCGGTGACGAGGACGCGGCTCACCAGATCGTGTCCAGGAGGATCTGCGTCGCGAGCGCCTGCGCGAGGAGGGCGACGACGATCGCGGGCATCCGGCGCACCGGCACGATCGTCGCTGCGGCGACCGCGGCGAGCGGCCCCATGAAGAGCCAGATCCGCTCGGTCTCGGCCTTGGTGAGGCCGATCACGACGGAGACGACGATGATCGCCGCGAGCCCGATCGCCACCTCGTCGCCGCTGCCGAGGGCGCGGGCGGCGAACCACGCGGTCGGGAGGCCGAGCGCGACGGCGAAGGCGACCGGCGAGCCGAACAGCCAGAAGAGATAGGGACGGGCGTTGGCGATGCCGAGATCGTAGGCGTCCCCGCCGCGCGGACCGACCCGATCGGGTCGAACCCCGTGGCGCCGAAGAGGGCGGCGTAGGCGGCGACGATGACGACGCCGGCGACCAGCGCCATGGCGACCGCCGAGCGCGGACCGCGCCGGAGGAGCTGGAAGACGGCGGCGAATGCCCCGATCGCCAGCAACGCCCAGGAGAAGAACGAGGCGACTGCGAGCGCGGCCGCTCCGAGCAGCCACGATCCGACGCCGGAACCGACCAGCAGACACGCGGCGACGAGTCCCAGGGTGGCGAACATCGCGTCGGTCGAGAGGACGCCGTAGAGGAGCGCCGCCGGGGAGAAGGCGATCAGGATCGCCGCCGCCCGCGCGCGGTCCTCCTCGATGCCGACGCGACGGGCGAGGACGTGCGTGAGGGGCGCGGCGGCCGCCCCGACGAGGATGACGAGCGCGGCGAGGCCCTTGGCGGAGTCGATGCCGGTCACGTCGAGCAGGACGAGCAGGCCCGGGGGGTGGGCGGAGGGATGGATCGGCAGGGTCGGTGAGAGCTCGGCGAAGCGATCGAGGAAGGCGTGCAGGCCGAGCGAGTCGACGGCCGGAAGCGCCGGGAGGTACTCGTTGGCCGCCTCCGGAGCGGAGCCGAAGATCGCGTACCAGCCGTCGGCGCCGTCGCGGATCAGGGAGACGCCGAGCCGGGCGGCGAGGGCGACCGCGAAGATCGCGACCAGGAAACCTGCGGTGCTGCCCCGGCCGCGCAGGAGCGCCAGCGAAGCTACCGCCGAGGCCGCGACAACCGGTAGGCCGATCAGCGCGTATGTATCGACATGCGGATCCCAGTGCGCGAAGAAGGGCGGCAGCGCCGTCCCCAGGCCTCCGCCGGTGGCCCGGAAGACGAGACCGAAGGCCACCGTGGCGAGGCCGACTGCGAAGAGCGCCACCGCGGTTCTCGTGCCAGGCCTCTCCACGGACCGTACGATCCCAGGATCTCCCGTCACGCAGCACCCGACCGACCGGAGGAACCGGACGCGAAGCGGAGGATTTCTCCGCAGGTGTCCGCCATCGACGTCGTCCTCCCCGTCCTCGACGAGGCCGCAGCGCTCCCGGGTGTGCTCGGTGCGTTTCCCGCCGGGTATCGGCCCATCGTCGTCGACAACGGATCCAGCGATGGATCGGATGCGATCGCCGCCGAGCTCGGAGCGGCCGTGGTCAGCGAGCCGCAGCGGGGCTTCGGCGCCGCCTGCTTCGCGGGCCTCGGCGCCGCGACGTCGGAGATCGTCTGCTTCATGGACTGCGACGGCTCGCTCGATCCGCGGGAGCTCGACCGGGTCAGCGGCCCGGTCGTGACCGGCGAGGCGGACCTGGTGCTCGGCACCCGGATCGCCGAGGCCGGCGCCTGGCCCATCCATGCACGGGTCGCCAACCGGGCGCTCGGGCTGATGGTTCGCCGCCGCGCCGGGAGGCTCACCGACATCGGGCCGATGCGGGCTGCGAATCGTCAGGCCCTGCTCGATCTCGGCCTCCGTGACCGCCGCTTCGGCTGGCCCCTGGAGATGGTTCTCAGAGCCGCCGATCAGGGGTGGCGGATCGAGGAGACGCCCGTCTCCTACCGCAAGCGCGAGGGCCGATCGAAGGTGACGGGAACCGTTCGGGGGACGGCCCGGACGATCGGTGACATGACGAAGGCCATGCGAGCGGACCGGACGCGATGACCGCGATCGACCCCGCGAGCGTCTCCCTGATCGTGATCGCGAAAGCGCCGCTGCCCGGCTTCGCGAAGACGCGGCTGATCCCCGACCTCGGTCCCGACGGCGCCTCCCGCGTCGCCGAGGCGAGCCTCGCCGACACCCTCTGGGCCGTGGTGGAGGCCACGGCAGCCCGCCGGATCCTCGCTCTCGACGGCAGCCCCGGAGAGTGGATGCCGCGGGTGGACGGCCGCGAGTTCGAGGTGATCCCGCAGCGCGAGGGCGGGCTCGGCGACCGGCTAGCCGGCGCCTTCGCGGAGTCGGATGCGGCGCCGGCCCTGCTGATCGGCATGGACACCCCACAGGTCACCGCGTCGTTGCTGGAGTCCTCGATGGAGACGCTCTGCGCCGACGGGGTCGACGCGGTGCTCGGCCCGGCCTCGGACGGCGGCTGGTGGGCGATCGGGCTCCGCGAGGTCGACCCCACCGTCTTCGCGGGCGTGCCGATGAGCGCCGACCACACCGGTGAGCGCCAGCGGGCTCGCCTCACCGAGCTCGGCCTCCGTTACCGGGAGCTCGAGCAGCTTCGTGACATCGACACGGTCGCCGACGCCGAGGCGGTGGCGGCCGTGACCCCGTGGACGCGGATGGCCGCTGCCCTGCGAGAGGTCGGGCGGGAGCGCGCATGAGACGGCCGATTCTCATCCTGATCGCCGTGGCGACGACGCTGCTCCTCAGCGCCTGCGGCTCCGAGCCGGCCAACCCGCCGCCGGCTGAGCCCGCAACCTCGCCGCCGCTGCGCCACGAGCCGGTCGGCCAGGTGATCACCCGCCACTCGGAGGCGGAGGGAGTCGTCGTCGACGGCAAGACCGGCCTGGCGGCGGTTTCGTTCCGCGATCCGAACCGGATCGAGCTGATCGACGTGGCGACGGGTCGGACCGTGAAGCGAATCCCGACCCCCGACCCGGCTCGCCACCTGTCGCTCGCCGCGCCCGGCGGCCCGGTCCTCGCGCCGATCGAATACGTCGATCAGCTCCTCCGGGTCGAGCTGCCGGGCGGGGAGACGTCAAGCGTCCAGGTCGGGGACTTCCCCCACGACGCCGCCCGGGCCGCCGACGGCAGGATCTTCGTCAGCAACGAGGGCGGGGACTCGATCAGCGTCGTCCGCGGCGACTCCGTCGAGATCGAGTTGCCGTCGCCCGAGCAGCCCGGCGGCATCGCCGTCTCGGGGAACACGGTGGCCGTCGTCGCCGTGGCGGCGCGGGAGATCGCCTTCCTCGACGCCGACACGCTGAAGCAGGTCGGCACGGTCGAGGGAGGGGCCGGCCCGAGCCATGTCGTCGCCGGACCCGACGACGGCACGAATCGCTTCTACGTCGCCGACACGGGCGGCGACGCCATCCTCGTCTACGAGGGTGGGGACGATCCGCGGCTGCTCGACCGGACGAACCTCCCGGGCAGCCCATACGGGATCGCGGTCGACGGAAAGAAGAATCACCTCTGGGTGACCCAAACGGCCCGTAGCCGCGTAGTAGAGCTCGAGGTGACAGATCTCGCCCCGAGAATCATCGCGAGCTATCCGACCGTGAGACAGCCGAACAGCGTCGGCGTCGACGAGCGCACCGGGGACGTCGTCGTGGTCGGACGCGATGGTGGGGCGGTGCAGATCTTCAATCCCGCCGCTGTGACCAGGGCCAGGGCGCCGGGATGAGCCGGCTCGAGGATCTCGGGGGGCTGGTCGAGGAGTCCGAGGAGGCCCGCCGACCGCCCGCCCCGCCGACGCCCGCCATCGGCCCGTTCCAGCGTGAGTTCTGGCGCAGCCCGCTGCGCGGCGAGTGGCTGACGTCGTTCCTCGGCTCGACCCTGTTGCCGCTCGTCATCGTCGGCGCGCTGACCGGCTTCCTGTCCCATGCGGCGTACAACCCCGGCCTCGGGTCCAACGACGTCAGCGGCGGCTTCGAGGTCGACCTCTACTTCTTCGACTGGCCTACCCAGCCGGCCTGGCTCTACTCGCTGACGCAGTCCCTGCACGTGATCGCCGGCTTCGCAGCGATCCCGATCCTCCTCGCCAAGCTCTGGTCGGTCATCCCGCGGCTGTTCGAGCGCCCACCGGTTCGCTCGGTCGCCCACGGCCTCGAGCGGCTCAGCGTGCTGCTGCTCGTCGGCTCCGCCCTGTTCCTCTTCGTGACCGGCGTGATCAACGTCCAGTACTGGCTCCCGTTCGGGTTCTCGTTCGTGCCGGCCCACTACTACGCGGCGATCATCTTCATCGGCGCGCTGGCGCTCCATCTCGTCCTCAAGCTGCCGATCGTCGCCCGCACGTTCCGGCGCGAGGGTGCTTTCAAGCCCCTCGGCGAGGGGATCGCGCGGATGCGCGTCGCCGACCCGGCGGTCGACACGCTCGCGGCCGTCAACCCGGCGGCCCCGACGATCTCCCGGCGTGGCCTGCTCGGCGCCGTCGGCCTCGGCTCGCTGGGGCTGCTGACGATGACCGCAGGCTCGAGCCTGCTCGGCTCGATCCGCGGCATCGCCCTGCTCTCACCACGAGGCCAGAGCTACGGGGACGGGCCCAACGACTTCCAGGTCAACAAGACCGCGGCACTCGTCGGCATCAAGCCCGAGCAGACGGGCGACGCCTGGCGGCTGACGCTGACCGGTGGCGGCAGGGACGTGACCCTGAGCCGCGCGGACCTGCTGGCGATGCCGCAGCACACCGAACATCTGCCGATCGCGTGCGTCGAGGGCTGGACGACATGGCAGACGTGGACCGGAGTCAGGCTCTCCGACCTCGCCGAGTCGGCCGGCGTCGGTCCCGGTGACGATCCCGAGGTGCTGGTCGAGTCGCTCCAGGAGGGTGGCGCCTTCGCGCAGGCCACCCTCGCCTCCAACCAGATCTTCGCCGACGAGTCGCTGCTCGCGCTGAAGGTCAACGGCGCCGATCTCTCCCCCGACCACGGCTACCCGGCCCGCGTCATCGTTCCGGCGCTGCCCGGCGTCCACAACACCAAGTGGGTCAAGCGGATGACCTTCAGCAGGGCCTGATGAGGGACCGGTTCAGATACGAGTACGGCGCGCAGCCCCTGCACCTGATCGCGACCGCGACCAGCCTGCTGCTCTGCGGTTACGCGCTGCTGCGGATCACCCAGATCCCCGGCGGCGGCCGGATCCTGATCTGGCTCGTCGCCGCGGCCCTCCTCCACGATCTCGTCGCCCTGCCGCTCTACAGCGGCCTGTCCCGGCTCGCCCAGGGGACTGCCGACACGGCGATCGGCAGCCGGGCCGCGGCGCTGATGGCCCTCAACCACGTGCGGGTGCCGGCCGGGCTGTCGCTGCTGCTGCTCGTCGTCTACTTCCCGCTGATCCTCCGCGTCGACCCCGATCGCTTCATGGACACGACCGGCCTCAGCGTCGACGGCTACCTGGGACGCTGGCTGCTGATCAGCGCCGGCCTGTTCCTGATCTCGGGGGTCGTCTACGCGATCCGGCTCCGCCGCGGCGCGCTGGACGCGGACGTGGGCGACGGCAACTCGCCCCGCTTCGCGGCGGCCGGCGAGGACGTCGGAGCGGCCGGCAGGTTCTGGCGGATCGGGTCGCGCTTCGTCCTCGCCCTGACCGGCCTGGCGATCGTCTGGGTGATCGCCACCGTGATCGTCGGCCTCGTCACCCACGGCCTCTAGGCCGCTGAGAATCGTTCGCCCCCGGCGCGCGATTCGGCACTTTCACCGCGTCACGCCTGAATCGAGCGGCACTACGGTCGGCCGATGCCCATTCCGCCCCGCGATCGCCAACGAGGATCCGCCGCCGTCGAGCATGTCGCCCTCGTCGTGCTCATGGCGCTCGTCGGCTGCGCGATCGTCGCGGTGGTCGCCGCCCGACGCGCGGGCCCCGGCAGCTCGGCCTCGCTCGCCACGGCCATCGCCTTCAAGCAGCGCTGCGCGGTCCGCTATCCGGACCCGTGCTGGCAGGACCCGCTCACCGAGGCGTACGGGCGCGATCTGGCGGGTGCCGTGCGAGCGCTTGCCCCGCCGCCCGAGAGGCGGACCGGGCCATCGGGCGATCCCGTGGTCGGGGTCGACTACCGGCGCTGCCGGCAGCCGAGTTGTGCGATTGCGGCCTCCTCGCGGCTGACAACCGCCAACCGGCGAACGACGGCCTTCACGGCGATCCACGACCGGCGCCGGGCCGACGGCACGGTCGCCATCGACTACTGGATCTACCGGCCCACGATTGGGTGGCAGGACATCAGCAAGGAGATCGGTGCCGCCGAGATCGAGAGATACGCGAAAACGCCTCTGCTCGACTCCGCCGATCCGGCTCTGGTCCCGCTCGAGACGCTCCTAGGACGGGATGACGCCAACTTCAGAGCTGGCGAGGAGCCTCCGTGGCGCGGGCAGATCGAGAGCCGCTGGGGCCGGTGAACGATCTCTCGCCGCCCGTAGGTTGCGGAGCATCGCCCACAGGGCGACGGATAGAAGGACCGGGCCTAGCGGGGCTCGAAGATCTTCAGCGTCTCCGGGTTAACGCCGTCGTGCTTCATCGCATCCGCGGCCTCGTCCGCCTGCATTGCCCTGTCGAAGGTCTCGCGATCGGGTGTCTCGATCAGCACCGCGACCGATGTTCGAACCGTCCTGGGGCCGGAACGGGGTTGCCGTGATTCCGTATTCGCCGAAGAACTCCTGCCGTTTCGGCGAGCTGAACCAATGATCGACGTCCTCGACCTCGTGAGTGGCCAGAATCCTCTCCATGTCATCTCCTCGTTAGGGCGCGTCTTCCGCGCGACTGCGGCTCAAGCCGAGCCTATACAGGCCCAGATCAACAGGCTGATGCTGCAGCCACTCAGTCCTAGCTGTCATCCCATGGGGAGTTACTAACGGGTCCTATCTTCCGACGATCGGCTGGGAGCGGATCCGCCGCACAATCGACGCCGGCGAGGCAGCCGCCTACGCCGCCACCCCGCTGCTCGACTCCGCCGATCCCGCCCTGGTGCCGCTCGAGACTTTGCTCGGTCGCGACGACGCCGTGTTCCGGTCCGGTGAGGAGGAACCGGGTCGAGAGCCGCTGGGGGCGGTGATTCAGCGATTCACCAGGTGGCCTCGTGGGATTCCATGACGCCGATCCCGTCAGCCAGCTCGATCCCGTCCAGCGAGCCGCTGAACGTGCCGAAGGGCTGCCGGTATTTCGACTTGACGAGGATCTTGTTCTCGTCGGCGCTGCGCTCGGCCTCGGCGGCGAACGCGAGCCGCGAGCCGCCGGCGAACGTGACGGCCGTGAGGTCGTCGAAGACGACCGGGTCGGGCTCCCACGGGGCCTCGCCGTCGGCCCAGATCGCCCGCTCGCTGCGCTCGGCGGGATCGTTGATGCCGTCGACCAGGTTCCAGGCGACGCCGCGGCCGTCGGCAGCCGTGCCGACGCCGGCCGACCACCGCCAGGCGGTGTGCCGGGGGTGATAGCCGGCCGATTCGTCCTCGATACCGCGAAGGGTGTCCTTGATCCGCGTCCCGTCGGCCATCGTCAGGTCGAGCTCGATCAGCGACGGACGCTTGCGCGTCCACACGTATCCGCCGGCGCCGCTGCCCTCGCCGGTCGGGCAGACGGCCTCGACCCACTCACCGGGCTCGGTGAACCTGAGCCGGGCGACCGTGCCGCCGGAATCGATCCGGGTCCTGATCCCCTTGCCGCCGGTGCCGAGGTCCCAGGGATCGAAGCCGCCGCCCCGCTCCGTCCAGACCTCACCCCGCTCGGCGGGGAGCAGCTGATGGGTGCTCTCGGTGATCTCGCCGCTCTCGCGGTCGAGGACGGCCCAGAACGTCTGGCCGAGCGGGCCGACGTGGACGTTCGCGGCGCAGAGCATGACGCGCTCACCGAACGCCCCGACGTAGCGCCAGCGCTTGCGCCACGACCCGGCGAATCGCAGTGGCATGGAGCCGGGTGGAAGCGGCAGGTTGGGCCGGGCGCCGTCGCCGCCGCGCCAGGGAAGGCGCGCGACCTCGGCGCTGCGGTTCTTGGCCATCCGCGAACCCTAGTGGGCCGAAGCCGGCCCGGAGCGAGGGCCGTTACTCGATCTTCGCGATCGGATCGCCGGCGTTGATCGATGCGCCGACCTCGACCGCCAGCGAGGTGACCTTGCCCGCCTTGTGGGCGGTGATCTCGTTCTCCATCTTCATCGCCTCGATGACGACGAGGAGAGCACCCTCCTCGACCTCGTCCCCCTCGGCCACCTCCACCTTGAAGATGCTGCCCTGCAGGGGTGCGACGACGTCGTCGCCGGAAGCGGCGGCCCCACCCGCCTTGCGCTCCCGCTTCGGCGGGCGCTTCGCGGATCCGCCGGCGGTGGCACCGTTGCCGAGCGCCTCGCCGATCACCTTGACGGGGTAGAGGCGCCCGCCGACCTCGACTTTGTACTCGCGCTCGGTCAGCTCCTCGCCATCGTCCCCGGTCGGCGCGGCGGGATCGCCGGTCGGCAGCGCCTTGATCCACTCGGGATCCTCGAGCAGGTCCCGGCAGGTCTCGCCCTTCGCCCACTGCTCGGTGGCGAGGATCGTCTCGTGGAAGGGGATCAGCGTCGTCAGGCCCTCGATGCGGTACTCGCCGAGCGCCCGGATCATCCGTGCCGTGGCCTTCTCGCGGTCGACGTCCCAGGTGATCAGCTTGGCGACCATCGGGTCGTAGAGGGGGGTCACCTCGCCGCCGGCCTCGAGGCCGGAATCGACGCGGACACCGGGGCCCGAGGGCTCGAGGTAGGCGCCGACCTTGCCGGGGGCCGGCGCGAACTTCTTGTGCGCCGCCTCGGCGTTGATCCGGCACTCGATCGCGTGACCGCGCATCTCCATCTCGTCCTGCGCGATCGAGAGCGGCTCACCGGCGGCGATCCGGACCTGTTCGCGGACGATGTCGATGCCGGTGACCATCTCGGTGACGCAGTGCTCGACCTGGACGCGCGTGTTCATCTCGAGGAAGAAGTAGTCGTCGCCGACCTGCATTCCCTCGACGGTGCCGGCGCCGCGATAGTCGACCGCAAGGGCGGCCTCGGTGGCGATCTTGCCGATCCGTTCGCGCATCTCCTCGTCGACGTGCGGGGCCGGGGCCTCCTCGATCAGCTTCTGGTGACGACGCTGGATCGAGCAGTCGCGCTCGCCGAGATGGATGACGTTGCCGTGGCCGTCGGCGAGGACCTGGACCTCGACGTGACGGGGATCCTCCAGGTACCGCTCTAAGTAGACGGTGGCGTCCCCGAAGAACTTCTCTCCCTCCCGTGCGGCGCCGTCGAAGGCGTCGGCGAGGTCGTCGGCGGTCATCGCGACGCGGAAGCCCTTGCCGCCGCCGCCGCCCGCCGCCTTGCAGGCAATCGGATAGCCGATCTCCTCGGCGAGCTTGGCTGCGTCCGCGGCCGTCTCGGAAGCCTCGGTGGCGCCGGGCACGATCGGGACGCCGGCCTTCTGCATGATCTCGCGGGCGCGCGTCTTCGACCCCATCGCGTCGATCGCGTCGGCGGGCGGGCCGATCCAGGTGATGTCGGTCTCGGCGATCGCCCGCGCGAACGGCGCGTTCTCGGCGAGGAATCCGTAGCCGGGATGAATCGCCTCGGCGCCGGACTCGGCGGCGACCGCGAGGATCTTCTCGATGTTCAGGTAGCTCTCGGCGGGCACGGCGGGGCCGAGCAGGTAAGCCTCGTCGGCCTCGCGGACGTGACGCGCGTCCCGGTCCGCCTCGGAATAGACCGCGATCGAACCGATGCCCATCTCCTTGAGGGTGCGGATCACGCGAATGGCGATCTCGCCCCGGTTTGCGATCAGGACCTTCTGAAACACGGCGGCGGAGAATACCTGCCCACCCCGCCAACCACCTGACGCCCTTGCGTGGGGCGGCGGGCATGCGGCGGGCATTGCCTGCCGAGGGTCTCGCCGGCCGGTGAGGATTGGTTTGGGCTGGGAGGGAAGGACTGGGGCGGCCGGTAACCGTTCACCCGCCTGCCGAGGGGCGTCTCAGGTCCGACTGCTCTGGGGGCGAACAGTCGCCCCGAGAGCACTTTGCGCCGAGGCGCTCGCCCCACCGCCCCACCAACCAACTGACGCCCTTGCCGAGCGCCAACACCGCGCAACCCGAGCAGAGCGGACGCGAAGCGGAGCATCTGCTCGGAGTCATCTAAGACGCCCTTGCCGAGCGGCCACACCGCGCAGGCCGAGGAAGCGGACGCGAAGCGGAGCATCTCGTCGGAGTCATCTACTCGCCTTCGCCCTCCGGGACGCGCTTGCGATCGAGTTCGGCATTGAGCTCCTGGCCCAGGAGGAGGCCGTTGTTGGCGATCCACAGCCAGAGCAGGAAGACGATGACGCCGCCCAGGGAGCCGTAGGTGGCCGAGTAGGAGCCGAAGTTGGAGACGTAGAAGCCGAACAAGCCGGAGGCGAGGATCACGACCAGGACCGAGAAGAGGCTTCCCGGCGAGATCCAGCGGAACCGCTTCGCCTCGAGGTTCGGAGCCCAGTAGAAGAGGATCGCGAGCATCACGGCGACGAGGAGGGCCATGACCGGCCACTTGGCGATGTCCCAGACGTCAACCGCGGTCGGGCCGACACCGATCACGTCGCCGACCGAACGCGCGACCGGGCCGCTGATCACCAGGCCGATCGTGACCAGGGCCGCGAAGACGAGCAGGACGATCGTCACCCCGACCTGCTGCGGGCGGAGCTTCCAGAACGGCCGGTCCTCCTCGACGCCATAGATGGCGTTCGAGGCCCGCGCGAAAGCCCCCAGGTAGCCCGACGCCGCCCAAATCGCGGCGATGGTGCCGACGCCGAGCAGGGCGCCGGCCGTGCCGCTGCTGCGGGTCACGTCCTCGATCGGTCCGGTCAGCGTGTCGACGGCCGAGTCGGGACCGAGCTCACCGACGATGTCGAGCAGGGCGTTGGCCGTCTCCGGATAGGAGCCGAAGACGCCGAGCAGCGAGAACAGGACGATCACCCCCGGGAAGAACGAGAGGACCCCGTAGTAGGTGAGGGAGGCGGCCCAGTCGGTGGCATTGTCGTCGCGGAAGGCCTGAAAGGCTCGCTTCAGCGCATCCCACCACTGGCCGCCCCCGAGATCGGTTGGCCCGTCGGGCGCGGAGCCGGCGTCCTTACCCGGCCCCGGATTCGAATCGACGGCCATCGGGCCGTGACCCCTTCAGCCGCGGGCTTCGTCGCCGGGCCAGAAACCGGTGGCCCGCTCGAAACCCTTCGCGCCGCCGCGGCGGATCAGCGCCTGCACGACCCTGATGATCATTCCGCTGACGGCCGCCGAGACCAGGACCTCGCCCCAGGTCGCGTCGCGGTCGTCGGGATCGGCGGGGTCCTCGTCGGCGAGGGCGCCCCAGATCTTGTCGAAGGCCTTCTTGCTGAGGATCCCGGCCAGCAGCCCGACGATGATCGCGAATGGCTTGTAGATGACCTTCATGCTGAGCTCCCGTCCGATTCAGGCGGCATCGAGGACCGCCTCCTCGCTCGGTGATACCCAGATCACCTGGTCCCTACCCGGACCGACCCCCACGATCGTGATCGGCACCTTGACGAAGTCGGATATGTACTGCAGATAATCGCGGGCGGCCTGCGGCAGCTCATCGAGGGAACGGGTCCCGGTGATGTCCTCGTCCCAGCCGGGGATCTCGTCGTACTCGGCGATGGCCCGATGCAGGACCGATTGGTGGTAGGGGAAGTCGTCGAAGGTCGCGCCGTCGGGATGCCGGTATCTGGTCGCGACCCGGAGCGGGCCGATGCCGGTGAGCACGTCGAGCTTGGTGATGACGAGGCCGGTCATGCCGTTGAGCCGGACCGCGTACTTGAGGGCGACGAGATCCAGCCAGCCGCAGCGGCGCGGGCGACCGGTCGTCGTCCCGAACTCGTGGCCGTTCTCACGGAGGCGCTCGCCGACCTCGTCATCGAGCTCGCTCGGGAACGGTCCCGAGCCGACTCGCGTCGAATAGGCCTTCGTGATGCCCCAGACGTCGTCGATGTCGGTCGGCCCGACGCCGGCGCCGACACAGGCCGCGCCGGCAATGGGGTTCGACGACGTGACGAAGGGATACGTCCCGTGGTCGAGATCCAGCAGCGCTCCCTGCGCTCCCTCGAAGAGGACCGACCGATCGGCGTCGAGCGAGTCCCAGCAGAGCTTGGCGGTGTCGGCGATGTAGTGCTCGAGGCGATGACCGTAGGTGACGTACTCCTCGGTCATCGCGTGGAGGTCGAGCCCGGGGTCCTTGGCGTGCGCTCGCAGCAGCTGCCGCTTCGGCTCCATCGCCGCCATGATCTTCTTGCGGAGGATCTTCTCGTCCAGGAGATCCTGGACGCGGATCCCGAGTCGGGCGGACTTGTCGGCGTAGCAGGGGCCGATCCCCCGCTTCGTCGTCCCGATCATGCTGCTGCCGAGGCGCGCCTCACCGGCGGTGTCGAGCAGCACGTGGTAGGGCATGATCATGTGGGCGTTGGCCGAGATCCTCAGGTTGGCGGCCGGAACGCCACGCCGCCTCAGGCCCTCGATCTCCTCGGTGAGGACCTTCGGATCGATGACGACGCCGTTTCCGATCGCGCACAGCGTCCCCTCGTGGAGGATCCCGGACGGGATCAGGTGCAGCTTGAACTCCTCGTCCCCGCGGACGATGGTGTGGCCGGCGTTGTTGCCGCCCTGGAAGCGCACGACGAGGTCGGCCTTCTCGGCGAGCAGGTCCGTGACCTTGCCCTTCCCCTCATCGCCCCATTGGGCTCCGACGATCACCAATCCCGGCATAGACGCCCGATTATGAAGGTTGGGAGGGCACCGCACCGGGTGCCATCTCGACGCGGCGGTCCTGCCCGAACAGGGGCAGCGGGTTTCCGTCGCACATCTCGACCAGCCGGGAGACGGTTCGCGCCCCCACCTGCTCGGTCAGCTCCGGCTCCTCCAGGTTGGTCGTGAAGACGATCGAGCGCTCGTCGTTGTAGCGGCGATCGACGATCGCGTAGAGCTGTTCGAGGACCCAGTCGGTGCTGCGCTCGGCGCCGAGATCGTCGAGATGGAGCAGGTCCACGGAGACGAGCCTGTCGAAGAAGGCCAGGTATCCGTCGCCGGCATCCGCGTCGAAGGTCTGACGGATTCGCGCGAGCAGCGCGGGCGTGGAGTAGATCGCCACCGACCGGCCCGCGTCCAGAGCCGCCTTCGAGGCCAGCATCGCCAGCGTCGTCTTGCCCGTGCCCGGCCCGCCCATCAACCAGAGGCCGTGCCCTGCGGCGAGCTGCTCGTCGATCGTCTCGCAGTAGCGGCGCACCGCACCGACCGTCGCGCTCAGGCCGGGTTGCCTCGCCATGTCGGAGACCGGCGGTCGCTCGAAGGAGACACCCTGGTAGCGCTTCGGAAGCGAGCCCTTCAGCCCGGTCGTCCGCGCCTTCTCGATTCGCCGGCGGCGGCACTCGCAGGGCCGCGCCTCGCCCTCCTCGTCGTCGACGATCCAGCCCGATCCGTCGCAGACGCCGACCGAGCAGGTCGCGCGCGCCTCGATCTCGCGGCCGGCCGGCGCGACCCCCAAACCGCCGGTACCTGCGGCGGCACCCGAGCCGGGCAGGATCGACCCGAGCGGGTCAGCGGCGGCGGGCGCGTCCTCCGGCAGGGCTGCGCGCAGCCCCCCAAGTGGACCCCGCTTCGGCTGCTGCCCGGCGCCGCTCACGCCGCCTCACCCTGCGCCTCCGATGCGCCGCCGTAATCGGTGGTCGCGAGGTTGACGAACCTCGGGAACTTGTCCTGGAACGCGAGCGGAACCGTCCCGATCGGGCCGTTCCTGTGCTTGGCGATGATCAGATCCGCCTCGCCCGGCCGCTCGGACTCCTCCTTCATGTAGTACTCCTCGCGGTAGATGAAGGAGACGATGTCGGCGTCCTGCTCGATCGATTGAATCAACCGGTCTCCCTCAGGTCCGAGAGGATCGGAATCTTGTCGGGGCGCTGCTCGGGTGCGCGGGAGAGCTGGGAGATGCCGATCACCGGCACCGAGAGCTCGCGGGCGAGGATCTTCAGCCCACGGCTCATCTGACCGACCTGCTCGACGCGACCGGCGCGCGGATCGTCGCTGCGCATCAGCTGGATGTAGTCGACGATGACCAGCCCGAGGCCGCCGACCTGCGAGTCGAGACGCCGACACTTCGCGCGGAGGTCGAGCAGGCTGAGGTCGGAGGAGTCGTCGATGAAGAGCGGCGCCTCGGCAAGCTCGTTGCACGCCTTCAGGACCTTGTTCCAATCCTTCTGGACGTTGCCCTTGCGCAGCCGGTCAGAGGGGATCCGGGCCCGCGAGGCGATGAAGCGGTGCGCGAGCTCGGTCTCCGACATCTCGAGTGAGAAGAAGGCGACCGGCCGCTTCGTCTTCCAGGCCACGTTCTCGGCGATGTTGCAGACGAGGCTCGACTTGCCCATCGCGGGCCGGGCGGCGAGGACGATCAGGTTGCCCGGCTGGAAGCCCCCGGTGATCTCGTCGAGCTTCTTGAATCCGGACGCGGTACCGGTCATCTGCGCCTCGCCGCTGGCGAGCTTGTCGAGCTTGCTGAGCTCGGCGTCGAGGATCGACTCGATCGAGCTGAAGTCGCCAGTCTGCTCGGCCCTGGCGACCTTGAAGAGGAGCACCTCGGCCTGCTCGACCAGGTCCTGTGGCTCGCCCTCGCGGGAGTGGACGGACTGCTGGATCCGCTGCGCGGCGGCGAGCAGGCGGCGCAACATCGCATTCTGTTTGACGATCTGCGCGTAATGGCCGGCGTTGCCGGGGACGGGGGTGGCGGCCGCGAGCGTGTTGATCGCGTCCTGCCCACCGACCTCCTCGAGCTTGCCCTGGCTGCGCAGGAGCTCGGCGACCGTCAGCGCATCGACGGGGTCGGAGCGCTCGTAGAGATCGCGGATGGCCCCGTAGATCGTCCCGTGGCGGCCGCGATAGAAGTCCTCGGGCGAGAGTCGCGCCTCCCCCATGACCGGATCGATCGCCGCCTCGGAGACCATCATCGCCCCGAGCGTCGACTCCTCGGCCTCGAGGTTGTGCGGCTGCAGGAGCGGCATGGCGGCAGCCCCGGCTTCATCGCCGCCGGGCATATCCATGGCTCCGAAGTCGCTCGCGTCCATCAGGACACCGAATCAAGCACACGCAGCGGCGCAACGTGAGGCCGGAAGGGCCTATTTACGGAAAAGAACGAAAGAGGTTCGGATCTCGGCGCGATTCAGCGCTGTTCGGCGACGATCGTCTTCACCGACGCTGTGGCGCCACCGGGCACCTCGACCTCGACCATGTAGGTGCCGACCTCGCGGATCCCCTCGTCGAGGCGGATTCGCTTCCGGTCGATCTTCAGGCCCCGCGCCTCCTGGAGCGCTTGGGCGATCTCCTTGGAGGTGACGGATCCGAACAGCCGGCCGTCCTCCCCGGCGCGATGGGTGATCGTCAGCACGGTCTTCGAGAGCAGCGCCGCGGTCTCGCCGGCGCGCTCGAGGGCGACCCGGGCCGCCTTCTCCGACGCCTCGCGGCGGCGCTTCGCCTCCTCCAGCGCACCCTTGGTGGCCGGCTGGGCCAGCTTGCGGGGGACCAGGTAGTTGCGGAGGTACCCGGATGAGACCTCGATCGCGTCGCCGGTCTCGCCGAGACCGTCGACCTCCTTGAGCAGAATCGCCTGAGCCATCGGTAGTCGGTCCTCGGCCTACCGGTCGCCGACGTAAGGCAGGAGACCCACCTCGCGTGCCCGCTTGACCGCCAGCGCGAGCTGCTGCTGGTGGCGACGGGAAAGGCCGGTGACGCGCCGGGAGCGGATCTTGCCGCGATCGGAGATGAAACGGCGGATCGTCGTCAGATCCTTGTAGTCGATGTTCTCGACCGGGATCCGGGTGTACTTGCGGGGCCGGTTGCGGTCGAGACCGCGACGGGCGCCGCCACCGCGACGAGGGGGAGCGGCGGCTGCCATCAGCGCGCCTGCCCCGTGTTGTTTGAATTCAAGTTCATAAGCGGCGCTGGATCATAGGGACTACGCCGTCCCCGCGCCGCCGTGATCTGGCGCGAGCGGGAGGGGCGAGGCCAAGGAAGAGGGAGGTGACGCGTGCTGAAGGCACGCGAGCCGACCGATGACGCCGGCATTCGCGCCTCCCGGTCCGCCAGACCTAGAACGGGATGTCGTCGTCCTGGTTGCCACCGCCACCACCGCCGCCGGAGGAGGCGCCGACCGGGTCCGCGAAGTCGGACGTATCGGCGGGCATGTCGGAGCCGCCGGTCGCGAAGCCCTGGTCGGCCTGCTGCTGGCGCTGACCGCCACCCTGGTTGCCGTCCTCGCGGGAGCCGAGGAACTGCACGACGTTGGCGATGATCTCGACCTTCGAGCGCTTGCCACCGCCGTTCTTGTCCTCCCAGGAACTCCAGCGCAGGCGGCCGTCGACCGCGACGGGACGACCCTTGGAGAGGTACTGGGCGCAGTTCTGGCCCTGAGCGCCGAAGACGACGACGTTGAAGTAGTTCGGCTCGTCGACCCACTGGTCGCTCTGATCCTTGCGCCGATGGTTGACCGCGACGCCGAGCTCGCAGACGGCGGTGCCGCTGGGCAGCGCGCGAAGCTCGGGATCCCTGGTCAGATTTCCGGTGATCGTCACCCGGTTGATGTTCGCCACTTCTGGTGCTCCTTCTGATCGCTTAAGACTCCTCCGAGTCTAGGCAACCCCGATGGCGGCAAAGCTGCCCCGGCGGGAAGTTCGCGGAACTACCGTGAAACGAGCGAGCTACTCAGCGTCGGGGCTGTCGGCCGCGGCGGGCTCGGCCGGCGCTTCTGCCGGGGCCTCGGCGGGTGCCTCTGCCGGCGCCTCGGCGGCCGGAGCCTCCGCAGGTGCAGCTTCCGCTGCCGCCGGTGCTTCCGCCGGAGCCGCCGCCGCGGCGGGCGCGGAGGTGCTGCTCTCACTGCTGCCCCCGTCCTCGTAACGGGGACGACGGGGGGCGCGATCACCGCGATCGCCACCGCGACCGCGACCGCGGTCGCGGTCGTCCTCGTCGCGGCGCATGATCTGCTCGGTGTCCGGCGGGACCATGACCGGGGCGTCGGGCTCGGTCTTGAAGATCCGGAAGCGCAGGACGCCATCGGTGATCTTCAGCGAGTGGTCGAGATCGTCGAGCAGCGGCTTCTCGCCGTTGAAGCGGTAGAAGCGGTAGTCGGAGGATTCGTGCTTGTCGATCTCGTACGCCATCTTCCGCAGGCCCCAGTTCGCCTCATGCAGGACTTCCCCGCTGGACTCGAGCTTGGTCTTGACGTCGCCGGCGATCTTGTCGCGCTGCTCGTCCCCGGAATCGGGGTTGAGCATCAGGATCATTTCGTAAGTAAGTGTGGCCAAAGCCGCGCGGACTATAGAGCAACCCGGGATGGGGCAAGGCCCGCTCCCGCGGGGTGTCCGGGGCATGGGTGGCATGAGCGTGAGCTGGCGACACGCCGCGCGCGTCGCCGCGACGGCGCTCGCCGTCGTCGCCGCTCTGCTCCTCGCGCCCTCGCTGCTCCGCACCCCCGAGCCGCCGCCCCTCGATCCCGACATCGGCCTGCCCACGGCGACGCCTACCGGTCCGGCTTCCCGGCGGCCGCGGCAATCGCCCGATCGCGACCGGAGCCGCAGGTCGGAGCGGCGGCGGGAGTCCCGTCGCAAGCCGGAATCGCACCGGCACGCCGAGCCGAGACCCGCCGAACAGCGGCACCACAGCCCCGATCCCGGGCCGGCTCCCGTTCCTCAGCCGGCCCCGGACACGACGACCGCCGCCCCGGCGCCGGCCCCGGCCTACGCGCCGTCTCCGCCCCCGCCGCCGCCCGACCGGACGCCCCCCGGTGTCAAGCAGTTCGGCCCCTGAGCCCCGAATAACGTCGGCGGCGCTCCCGCCCGTCAGGCCCACTTGGCCTTGATGTCGGCCAACTGATCGTCGACCCAGTCGCCCGGATCGCGCGAGTCGACGATCTGGCGAAGCTTGTCGGCCCGCTCCCGCCGCTCGATCGCGTCCATCGTCAGTGCTCGGTGGATCGTCTCCGCCTGCTCCTCGATGTCGAACGGGTTGACGCTGAGCGCGCACTCGCCGAGCTCCTCGTGGGCACCGGTGTTCTCGGAGAGCATCAGGACGCCGTCGCGGGTGTTGACCGCGGGAGCCTCCTTGGCGACGAGGTTCATGCCGTCGAAGAGCGAGTTCACCATCAGCAGGTCGAAGTGCTTGTAGCGGGCGACGGCCTCGTGGAAGTTCTCGTAGATGCGCAGGTCGATCGGCATCCAGTCGGTGGTCCCGTGGCGGTGATTGACGACCGCGACGAGTGCCTCGATCCGCTCCAGATACTCCTGGTACTCGGCGACGTCCTGGCGTGAGGGCTGCAGGTGGGCGATGAACGTGACGCGCTCGTGGAACTCCGGGTGATCGGCGAGGAACTGGTCGAAGGCGGTGAATCCACGCAGCACGTTCTTGGAGAGGTCGGCGCGGTCGACGCGGATGATCAGGTGCTCGCGGCGGCGGGCCAGCAACTCGCGCTCGTAGTCGGCCACCTCCTCGATCGCGGCAACGCGGCGCAGCCGTTCGGCGTCGATTCCGAGTGGATACGCACGGATCCAAATCTCGCGGCCCTTGTAGTGGACCATCTCGTTGCGGTAGTCGACCTCGCAATCGACGAGCTCCCGGCACGAGTCCAGGAAGTTGTGGACGTAGGAGCTCGTATGGAAGCCGATGATGTCGTTGCTGAGCAGCCCGTCGAAGATCTCTTCGCGCCAGTCGCGGGGCAGGATCCGCCAGGCGTCGGGATGGGGCCAGGGGATATGGACGAAGTGATGGAGGAATGCGTCGGGGCGGGCCTCGCGGACCAGGGCCGGGGCCGTGTAGAGGTGGTAGTCGTGGAACATGACCAAAGGGTCCACCTGGCCCTCGAGCGTCGCGATCACCGCGTCGGCGATGTCGGCGTTGACCACCTTGTAGCCGTAGCGCCACGCCGCCTTCTCCTCGACCCGGATATCCGGCGCGTTGGAGAGGTCCCAGAGGTAGTGCTGGACGAACCACAGCTGCGGGTTGGCGATGACGCTGTAGAACAACTCGTAGGAGTCGGGATCGGAGGCGACCAGCTCGACCTCATAGGAGCCGTCCTCGAGCTCGATCGCGACGGGTCCCTCCGACTCCTTCGCCACGACCGCGTCCTCCTCGGTCATCGCCGAGGCGACCCAGAGCACCTTGCGGTGCGTCGCCAGACCGGTCAGCGCCGTCACCAGGCCGCCACCGCCCCGGCTGATCATGCGCTCGCCGTTGGCATCGCGCTCGAACTGCGCGGGACCACGGTTGGAGACGATTATCAGCGGCTGCGACTCACTCACCGATCTCTCCATCCAGCCGTCATGGCATCCAGGCTATCCGGACTCGCGCAATCGCTCGATCCCGCCGTCGAGCGACTCGACGATCGCCCGATGGAGCACCGGGTTCGCCGCACACACGCAGGACATCTGGAATTCGTGCCCGGAGCCGAGCAGACGCCGATTCCCGAGGCCGTTGCCGCAGGCATCGGTGACGACCGCACCCGCCTCCTCGAGGATCAGCGCGGCGGCGGCGAGGTCATAGGGGGAGTTGTTGAGGATCGCCCCGCGGCCGACCCGCTCGAACTCGGCACGCACCCACTCGACCTCGTCGATCATCCGCGGGCCCGGCTCGACGTAGGCATCGAGTTGCCCGGTCACCAGCCGCGTCATGTCGTAGGTCGCCGATCCGAGGTCGAACGTCCCGCCGGCGACGGACGAGCTGTCGATCAACTCCTCGATCACGATCGCCGTGGGGACGACGGGGCGACCCCGGAAGCCGTAGGTCCAGAGCATCCGCTCGATGCTCGTCTGGGAGGACAGGCGAGGCGCCGGCTCGAGGCCCTGGCCACGAACGGCCAGGAAGCGCTCTCCCGACTTGATCTCGACGACACAGCCGACCTCGACGTCGTCCATCGTCGGCTCGCCCTCGAGGGATGCGGCGGCGACGGAGACGCATGCCGACTCGAAGCCGGCCATGGCGGGCCTCGTCCCGTCGATCGGGTCGACGACGAGCACCCAGCGCGGGTCGCCCGCCGGCGTCACCATGCCGCGGTCCTCCGAATAGAAGGCCACGTCAGGCGCCCGCTCGGCGAGGAACTCCTCCATCCGCGCCTCGGCGCGCTCGTCGATCGCGAACGTCACATCCCCGCCGGCGCCGTCGCCGGAATGCTCGCGGCCCTCCATGCGGCCGAGCTCCGGGAGCACGACCTCGCGCAGATCGGCCGCCAGGTCGGCGACCAGCCCGGTCAGCGGATGGGCGTCGAGGCCGGCGATGGCGGCGTCGCGATCAGGACTCGGGACGGGCGCCGAGCGTCACGTCGACGTCCATCGTCTTGCCGTCGCGGATGACCTCGAGGGTGACGTCATCACCCGGCTGGTGCAGTGCGATGAGCCGCGAGAGGTCGTTCTCGGCGACGAGCTTCTGGCCGTCGACCGCGACGATCACGTCACCGCCCGTCGAGACCTTGCGGCCCTGGAACTCGATCGACGAATCGGAGCCGTCGGACTTGCCCTGCAGCCCCGCCTTCTCGGCCGGACCGCCGGGAACGACCGTCGAGATCAGCGACCCGGTCGGCGCGTCGATGCCCAGCTTCTCGGCGAGCTGCGGGAAGAGCGGCTGGCTCTTGACGCCGATGTATGCGTATTCGACCTTGCCGTTCTCGCGAAGCTGGTCGACGGAGCGCTTGACGAGATTGATCGGTACCGCGAAGCCGACGCCCTCGTTGCCGCCGGAGGTCGTGTTGATCTGCTGGTCGATGCCGATCACCTTGCCGTCGGCGCCGATCAGCGGGCCCCCCGAGTTGCCGGGGTTGATCGAGGTGTCGGTCTGGATCGCACCGTCGATCTTGAACTGGGTGAGCGAGTCGATCGAGCGGTCGGTCGCCGAAACGATGCCGACCGAAAGCGATTGCTCCTGCCCGAATGGGCTGCCGATCGCGGCGACCGGCGCGCCGACCTGAATCGAGTCCGAGTCGCCGAGCCCGATCGGCTTCAGGTCGAGGCCGTCGGGATCGACCTTGATCAGCGCGACGTCGGCGTTCAGGTCGGTGCCGAGAATCTCCGCGGGCACCTGGTTGCGGTCGCCGAACTCGACGTAGACCTCGTCGGCCTCCTTGATCGCCTGATCGCCACCGGCCTCGGTCGCGTTCGTGACGACGTGGGCATTGGTGACGATCTCGCCGTCGTTGCTGACGACGAAGCCGGATCCCTGGCCGGCCTGGGAGGTCGGGTCGGACGGGTCGCCGATGACCGAGAGGATCGTGACGACGCTCGGGGAGGCGTCGGCGTAGATCTTCTGCGGATCGAAGTTGGGGCTGGCGGCGACGCTCGGCAGCTTGCCCGCACCGTCGCCGGTCGTCGCCGCGGTCGAGACCGTGCTGCTCGTGGAAGTCACCGTCGAGCCGGCGTCGCCGCCGCAGGCGACGAGGGAGAGGGCGAGCACCAGCACGGCCGCCCCGGCGATCAGCGCGGGGCGGATCCTGCCGCTGAGGCTGCTCACGCCTTGGCCTCCAGGGAGCCCCCGATGCCGCCGGATCGCGAGGCACCTCCGGCGGCGGGAAGGATCAGGCTCAGCGAGGCACCGCGGCCACGCCGCGGCTCGAGGACGACGTCGCCGCTCATCGCGCGGGCGAGCTCACGGGCGATCGCCAGGCCGAGGCCGGACCCCCCGACCGAGTCGGCCGTATAGAAGCGCTCGAAGATTCTCTCCCTGGCCCGGGTCTCGATGCCGGGACCGTCGTCGGTGACGGTGACCCGTGTCCGGGAAGGGGAGGGCGGGGGCGTTGTTGAGGCGGTGATTGCGATCTCGGTTCCGGGTGCGGTGTGCTTGAGGGCGTTGTCGATGAGAATACGCAAGATCTGGCCTGTCCTCGTCCGATCCGCTTGGGCAAGCGGTTCCTCGCCCGCGGCGGTCTCGACTCGTATCGCCGAATCGTGCTGCTCGGCCGCCGCGGCGAACTCGGAGGCGACCTCCCTGGCCACCTCCGCGAGGTCCACCGGCTCACTCTGCAGGCTCAGGGCGTCGGCGTCCAGCCGAGACAGATCCAGGAGCGCGGTCGAGAGTTTGGTCAGCCGATCGATCTGGCCGCGCATCGTCCGCACGAACTCGCGGCGGGTCTCGGCATCCGGCTCGGGATCGTCATCGAGCAGCTCGATGAAGCCGCCGAGCGACGCGATCGGCGTGCGCAACTCGTGGGATGCGTTCGCGATGAACTCGCGCCGGGCGCTCTCGAGGCCGCGCAGGCGGCGGCGCATCTGGTCGAGCGTCTCGGCGAGCTGTCCGACCTCGTCGTGCGAGCCGACGGGGATCGGCACGGTGAAGTCGCCCTGAGCCACACGCTCGGCGGCCTCCTCGAGCCGGCGCAGGCGTCGCGTGTGGTATCCGGCGACGACGAACGCCGCCAGCAGCGACGCCGCCAGCGCGATCCCTCCGGCGATCAGGGTCTGGCGGCGGATCAGTGCGACGTTCGCCTCGACGTCATCGAGCGGCGTCGAGAGCACGATCACCCAGCCGGGTCCCGCCGTGGCTGCCGGATCCTCCGCCGCCGGGCCCTTCCCGCCCGGCACGTCCCCGGCGACGGGGAACGCGGTCTCGCCGACCGGACTGCCGTTGACCGTCTCGACCCCGGAGCGAACGTCACCGCTCGCCGCCGCGCCGGTGGCCGCCGGGTAGTTGCCTTCGATCGCGTCGCTCTCGAGCTCGGAGTCCGCGATCACGAACGCGGGCTCACCGTCGCGCAGGCCGAGCAGGGTTATCCGCGAATCGACGTTGGCGGCGCTCTTGCGGACCAGGGTCGCGAGCTCACGCTGCTCGAGCCCGCGGGCGGCGGCGGTCCGCAGGCGGTCGAGCTCGTCGCCGCCCTGCTGCTCGAGCCGCTCGAGCCGCTCCGAGGTGAGGCTCGAGCTGAGCTGCGGGACGACGTACAGGTAGACGAACCCGACCGCCGTCGCCGTGATCGCGAAGAACAGGAGGACGAGCCGCGTCCGGACGCTGTTGACCCGCGGCGCCGGCCGGCGTCCGCCCCGCTCGCTCGAATCGCTCACGAGACCGGTACGTCGTCGCGGAAGCGGTAGCCGACACCGCGCACCGTCAGGAGGTACTCGGGCTCGCGCGGCTCCGTCTCGATCTTCTCGCGGAGGTGGCGGATGTGGACGTCGATCGTGCGGGGATCGCGATAGGAGCTGTCGCCCCAGACCCGCTCCAGCAGTGCGGGGCGATCGAAGACGTGACCGGGGCTGCGCGCCAGCGCGGCGAGGATCTCGAACTCGACATACGTGAGCTGGGCGCGGTCCCCGCGCACCGTGACCTGGCGACGCGCCGGGTCGACGGTCATCTCACCGGCCACGATCGGGCCCTCGACCGGCTCGTCGCCGGCGAAGCGCGTCCGCCGCAACGCCGCCTTGACGCGGCTGCGGAACTCGCGGACGCTGAACGGCTTGGTGATGTAGTCGTCCGCGCCGATCTCGAGGCCGAGCACCTTGTCCACCTCGTCGTCGCGGGCCGTGAGCATGATGATCGGGACCTGGCTCCGCGATCGCAGACGCCGGCAGACCTCGATCCCGTCGATGCGCGGCATCATCACGTCGAGGACGACCAGATCGAAGCGGCTCTCGGCGAACAGGTCCAGGCCCTCGCGCCCGTCACGAGCGATCACAACCTCGTAGCCCTCCTTGCGCAGCGGGTACGCCAGCAGGGTCTGGATCGACTCCTCGTCGTCGACCAGGAGGATGCGAGCCGAAGCCTCAGCCATGACGAGAGGTTAGTTTCAGCGGCGCACCGATGTTCGACCCCCGGATATACCGCGCTGCCCTGATCCCCGCCGTGGCGGCGTTCATCGTGCTCATGTTCTCCTTCGAGCCGATCCCGAACACGCTCCCCGAGCCGGTTTCCACTCCAACCTTCGACGGCGCCGCGGCCGCGCGGCTGACTCGATCGATCGTCCAGCTGGCCCCCGAGCGCACGCCCGGCTCCCCCGGCGACAACGCCGTGGCCGACCTCGTCCGCGAGCGCTTCGGCGCGATCGAGGGTGGGCAGGTGACCGAGCAGTCCTTCGATTCGAGCTACGACGGCGAGGACGTGAAGCTGCGCAACGTCATCCTGACGCTGCCCGGGTCGTCGCAGCAGACGATTCTCGTGCTCGCCCACCGCGATGCCGCCGAGGGTTCCGGGGCCGCAACATCGGCCGCTGCGACCGCGACCCTGCTCAGCCTCGCCGACGACCTCGGGCGTTCCCGCCGCACGAAGACGATGGTCTTCGCCTCGACCGACGGCGGCAGCGACGGTGCCGAGGGGGCCCGCAAGCTGATCGAGGATCTGCCCCATCCCGGTGCGATCGACGAGGCGATCGTGATCTCCCAGCCCGGCGTCAAGAGCCCGGCGGCACCATTCGTGATCAGTTCGGGCACCGATCCCGAGAGCGCCTCCGCTCAGCTCGTCCAGACCGCCCGCGGCGTCGCGTCGGCAGCCTTCGACCAACGCGATCCGGCGCCGGGCGCCTGGATCGGGCTCTCCCGCCTCGCGTTCCCGATGGGCATGGGCGAGCAGATGGCGATCCGCGATGCCGGGATCGAAGCGGTCGCGATCAGCGCTCACGGCGAGCGGCAGATCCCCACTTCTCAGGACGGGATCGACGACGTCTCCGCCGAGACCATCGCCGCCGCCGGAGGAGCGCTGACCGATCTGATCGTGACCCTCGACGAGAGTCCGCAGCCGGAACGGGGGCCTGACGACTACGTCCGGGTCGGGGGCAACCTCGTCCCCGGCTGGACGATCTCGTTGCTGGCGGTCTCGTTGCTGATCGCGCCGCTGCTGACCGCGGGCGACACCTGGTTGCGTGAGCGTCGCAACGACTGGCGGACGCGGCGAACCATCTTCTGGGCGATCGAGCGGGGGCTACTGCCGCTCGCGGCGCTGCTGCTCGCCTACCTGCTCGGCCTCGTCGGCCTCATTCCCGACCCCGCCTTCCCGTTCGACCCGAACCTCTATCCGGCCGGCTCCGCCGGGCCGATCGCGTTCGCGGCGCTCGCCGCAGCGGTCGTGCTCGCCGCCCTCCTCGTCCGGCCGATGCGCACCCCTCTCGACATCGAACCGCAGACTCTCGCCGCTGCCGCCGGACTCATGACCGGCCTCTCGATCTTCGGGATCTGGCTGATCAACCCCTTCCTGGCGCTGCTGCTGGCACCGGCCGCGCACGTCTGGCTGCTCGCGGCTCGCGCGGCCGGGCCGCCCCGGCCGCCCGTGCTCGGCGTGATCGCCCTGCTCGCGCTGGCGCCGTCGCTGATCGCCTTCATCACGGTCGCCCGGCAGCTGGAGCTCGGTGCCGGAGCGCCCTGGCAGTTCCTGTTGCTCATCGAGGACGGACAGGTCAGCCTCCTGATCAGCCTGCTGTGGTGCGGCGTCATCGGCGGGCTGATCAGCTGCGTCGCCGCCGCCGGAGCGGGCAAGCGCGCCGGCCCGCCCCTCGGCCCGACGGGCAGCATCCGCGGTGCCGGAACTCATGCCGGTCCGGGGGCGCTCGGCGGTACGCCTCCCGCAACCCGCAATCGCGCCTAGGGGGCTCCCCCCATGTCGGGCGCGCGCCTGGACACGGTTCTGGACGCCTCGCTGGACGCTCGTCCGAAGGGCCTAAAGCAGTCCCCGCGGGAGCCGATGGGGGCAGGGAAAGGAAGCCGAGATCCGACCATGAATCCAGCAGAGCGAAGTCCGATACGCGCCGACGACGAGCAGCTCGCGCTCGTGCAGCAGAAGGTCTCCAGAGGCGAATACGAGATCAACGCCCAGCGGGTGGCCATCGCGATTCTCGAGCGGGTCGGCGTGATGCAGAACACCAGCGTCAGAAACCGCGAAGGTGGTCATGGCCTGATGCCGGAAATGAGCGTCCCCCGGGAAGTCTGAGCCGCACGGCCCCGCCGGGCACGACCCGGCCGATCTCGTGCAGTGCGGTCCCGGCATCAGCGACGGCGTCGATGCAATCGGCGAGCGCCGAGCGGGGGACGGCGCAGAGCAGCTCGTAGTCCTCGCCGCCGGAGACCATCAGCTCATAGGGGTCGCGGCCGGCCGCGTCCGCCACCTCGGCGACTCCCTCGCCCCGCGGCACCCGGTCGACCTCGATCTCGACACCGACTCCCGAGGCGGCGGCGAGATGCTCGGTCTCGGCGCCGAGCCCATCGGATATGTCGATCATCGCCACCACCCCGGCGGCGGCCAGCGCCCTGCCGGCGGCGAGCCGCGGCTGCGGCTCGAGCTGCCGGGCGGTCACCGCGGTGCGGACGCGCTCCGACAGTCCCTGACAGAGCTCGGGGTGCTCGAGCAGCATCAGTCCGGCGGCTGCGCCCCCGAGCGTTCCCGTCACGCAGAGCGCATCCCCATCGGTGGCCCCGGTGCGGCCGATCATCGCTTCCGCCGAGGGCGCCCTGCCGATCGCCGTCACGCAGACCGACAGGACTGCCGATGCCGTGATGTCGCCGCCCAGCACCGCGACGCCCGCCTGCTCCGCCAGCTCCGCCAGGCCGTCACAGAGAGCCATGCAGTCCTCGCGCTCGAAGTCCTCCGGCATCCCGAGCCAGACGTAGGCGTCGGCCGGCGTTGCGCCCATGGCCGCCAGATCGCTGAGCGCCGCGCCGATCGCCTTGCGGCCGATCGACTTCGGCGGACACCAGCTGCGGCGGAAGGCGACGCCGTCGACCATCGCGTCGACGGTGACGGCGGTCGCCTCACCGTCGCGGCCGACGGTGACGGCGGCGTCGTCGCCGATCCCGATCCGCACCTCGTCGCCGCGGTCGCGCGCCGTCGCCGCCATTCGGTCGCGAATCGCGCCGATCAGGTCGAACTCCGGCGAACTGCGCAGCCGCGGCTCGTTCACAGTGACACCGGGATGGCATTGATCGCCTGGAACACGGTGAACAGGATCGTCGCACCGATCAGCACCCGGTCGCGGGAGATCGCCGCCACCGGCAGGAGCCAGATCAAATACCACGGGGCCATGTACGCGGACCCGACCAGGACCGCGAAGCTCGCCCAGCCCGCGGCCCGGACCCAGTCGAGGCCTCGCGCCGTCGCGACCAGCAGCCAGGCGATTCCGGCGATCGCGGCGATGCCGAGAAGGGCCCTGAAGACGTCGACGTCGATCCCGCCCGAGGCCCGCGAGAGGACACCCGGCACGCTCCAGCGGCTGATCCGATCCTGGTTGCCGCCGGCGACGCTCAGCGCCTCGCTGACGTGCGATCCGAAGACGAGCAGGGAGACGGCGGCGATCAGGACGAAGGCGACCGCCCCTCCCGCGAGCAGCCGGGCGCGGTCTCCCCGCTCGCGGGAGCCGAGCAACGCGAACGGTGCGTAGAGCAGCCCCGAGATCTTCACCGCGGCCGCGACGACGAAGCCGGCGCCACCGATCGCCGGGCGCGCCGAGAGAACGGCCGCGACGGCGGCCATCGCGATCGCGACCATCAACCCGTCGTTGTGGGCGCCGCCGACGAGATGGACGAGCACCAGCGGGTTGAGGGCGACGAAGGCGACCGCGAGCGCCGGATCGACGCCGCGGACCCGCGCCGTCCGGGCGACGAGGGCCGCCAGGGCCGCAATCGCGAGGCCGGCGATCGCCTTCAGCGACCAGAGGGCGACCGGAACCGACACCAGGCCGAGCGGATAGCCGGCCAGGGTGAACACGGGGCCGTAGACGGATACGGCGTCCCGGTAGTCGACGACCCGGCTTGCGGCGTCGTCGGGCATGGGCAGGGCCGACGGCGCGAACTCGTAGGGGTTGAGGCCGTGATCGGCGCCGAGACGCGCGTAGGAGATGTAGCTGTAGACATCGAGCGAGAGCAGCGGCGGCGCCAGTACGAACAGCACGATCAGCAACCCGGTGATCCAGCCGATCCAGCGCAGGCCGAGATCGCGGGCGAGGGCGAGCAGGGCGATCCAGAGCGCGATGGCGACGTACAGCAGGCAGAGGTAGACGACCGGTGTGTTGACGATGCCGTCGCCGAAGATCCCGGTCGTCCAGCCCGGGTCCTTGTCGGCGTCGCTCGAGCCCGGCACCATCAACCAGCCCGGGGTGGCGAGCGGGATCGAGACGAGGACGAGTGCGATCGCGACGACCCTCGCCGCCGGCCGGCGCCAGGCGGCGACGGCTGGGTGCGACGTCGGCATCGAGCTGATCTCGGTCTCCTGCATCTGCTCCCGGGGGAGAATGTATTCATGCCCGCCCCCTACCGCGCCTGCCTGATCGACGCGCTCGGCACGATGGTCCGGCTCGCGCCGCCCTGGGAGCGGGTCGATCCGGCCGCCGTCGAGGGACTCGAGCCGGATGTCGTCCGGGATGCCTTCCGGGCCGAGATGCGCCACTACGCCGCCAACGCCGGTCGCGGCCGCGACCCGGAATCGCTGGCGGCGCTGCGCGCCGAGTGCGCTGACCTGCTGTCGGAGCAGCTCGGCCGGCGGATCGATGTCGCGACGATGATGGGGGCGATCCACTTCGAGGCCTACCCGGACGCGGCGCCCGCCCTGCGGACGTGGCGCGAGCGGGGGCTGCGCATCATCTGCGTCTCCAACTGGGACTACGAGCTCGACGAGGTGCTGGAGCGGATCGGCCTCGCCGCGCTGCTCGACGGGGTCGTCACCTCGGCCGGCGCCGGGGTGCGCAAACCCGATCCCGCGATCTTCGAGGCGGGACTTCGCATCGCCGGTTGCGGGCCGGCCGAGGCGTTCCACGTCGGCGACAGCGACGACGACGTCGTCGGGGCCCGGGCGGCGGGGATCGAGGTGATCCGGATCGACCGCGACGGGGGCGGCGGCGGGGCGGCGGACGTATCCTCGCTCGCCGAGATCGTGGACGGAGGGACGCCAATGGGCAGAATGGCCAGATGAGCATGTCGGAGAGCGCCGGGCCGGAGCGGCCGAACGTCGGATCGACCCCGCCTCCCGGCTCGTCGGTGGAGGCCGGCGCCGGGCTGCCGGCGGCCACGGCGATCCCGGGACGCTCGACGCCGCCGCCCCTTGCCGGTGCATCCGGACCGCCCCCGAGGCCCGGAGAGCCGCCCCGGCCGAAGCGGGGTGGCTTCTTCATGACCCGATACGTCGGCATACCCGTGACCGGCTGGCACGGCCTGAACGCCGCGATCGGCGTGCTGATCGCGGCGCTCGCGATGATCATCGGCACGATCGCCGTCGCGATCTTCGACCCCCAGTTCGACACGACGGCGGGCAAGGACGCGGCGCAGCTGATGGTCGCGCTGGCCCTCGGGGGCACCGCCCTCGGCTTCGCGCTCGTCGACTCCGGCGGAAGGGTCAAGGATGCGTTCGGCAGGCTCGGGCTCGGTGCCCGGATAACGCTCGCGGCGGTTGGGCTGGCGCTGCTCGCCTGGGTCATCTACATCGTCCTCGCCGCCGTCCTGACGCCCCTGCTCCAGCCCGATCAGCAGGACGTGACCAACGAGCTCGGGACCAACAAGGACTCGGCGCTCAGCATCGCGATCGCAGGCTTCCTGATCGTCGTGCTGGCGCCACTGTCGGAGGAGCTGTTCTTCCGCGGTTTCATGTTCGCCAGCCTGCGCCGCTCGATGCCACTCTGGCCGGCGGCGCTGATCGCGGCGGTCGTCTGGGGCTCGCTGCACCTGAGCGGCGGCAACATCGGCGTCGCCATCCAGCTCTCGGTGTTCGGCGTGATCCTCGCCTGGCTCTACGAGCGCAGCGGCACCCTCTGGGCACCGATAACTGCGCACGCACTGAACAACACGATCGCCTTCATCCTGCTCATCAACAACTCGACCTGACCGCTGCGGCGATCGGCCGTTACGCGCCCTACAATCCAACGCCAAATGAGCTCTCGTCACCGTTTCCGTGCCGCCCTGATCCTCACCGTTTCGCTCTTCGCGGCTGCCGCGACCAGCGCCGTCGCCCAGGAGCCGGATGCGACCGGGCCGATCACGACGGTCCCGACGACGAGCACCGACGCGACGACGAGCACCGAAACGACCACCACGCCAGCGACCCCCTCCCCGCAGAACGGGGGCGCGAAGCAGGCCCCGGGCGATCAGGCCACCTCGACCGCGATCCGCCTGCACGGCCTCCGCAACGGCAAGGTCACCGCGGGCAAGAGCATCAAGGTCGCCGGCACCGTTCGCCCGTTCCGCGCCGGCCAGAAGGTGGAGATCGTCCTCTACCGGGCCAAGAAGACCGTGAAGCGCAAGACGGTCAAGGTCAGGGCGAAGGGCAAGGGCTCCGATCTCGGCCAGTTCAAGTTCTCGCGCCGCATGGTCGGCCCTGGCATCTACCGGGTCCAGGCCATCCTCAAGCCCGGGAAGGGCTACGCGGGGTCGAAGACTTCAAGCCGCGGCTTCCGGATCCGCTACCCGAGCCTCAACAAGGGCGCCAAGGGTCCCGCCGCGAAGATGCTCAACACGCTGCTCGACAACCTCGGGTACGTCAACGGCGGCGGCTCCTCCTACAACGACGCCACCGGGCGCGCGGTCCTCGCTTTCCGCAAGGTCAACGGGATGGCTCGCAAGGAGAAGGCGACCGGCAGCATCTTCAAGAAGCTGGCCAAGGGCAAGGGCGGCTTCAAGCTCAAGCACCCCGGTGCCGGCAAGCACGTCGAGGCCGACCTCTCCAAGCAGGTCATGGTCCTCGCCAAGAAGGGCAAGGTCGACGAGATCTACACGATCTCCTCGGGTGCTCCAGCGACGCCGACGATCCAGGGCAAGTTCCGCTTCTACCGCAAGGACGCCGGCTACAACAGCCTCGGGATGTACTACTCGATCTACTTCATCCGCGGCTACGCCACCCACGGCTACCACGACGTACCGACCTATCCGGCCAGCCACGGCTGCCTGCGGAACCCGATTCCCGACTCGGTGCACATCTATAACTGGATCGATCTGGGGGATCCGATTTACGTCTACCCCTAACGGCGGACTGAGGCGGCACTGGGCCTCGCCATTATCGACAGCATGAGTGCCAAGGACACACTGATTGAGGAGCTGCGCGAGCACGCGCTCGTGATCGGCGAGGTGACGCTGACCAGCGGCGCCACGGCCTCCTATTACGTCGACGCCAAGCGGGCGATCCTCCGTCAGCCGGCGTTCGGCGCCCTCGGCGAGCTCGTCGCGGCCGAGGCGGGCGCACGCGGTGCGACCGCCGTCGGCGGGATGACCATGGGCGCCGACCCGATCGCCAGCGCCACGATCGCCGATCCGGCGGGGCGCGAGCTACTCGCCTTCTTCGTCCGCAAGGAGAAGAAGGAGCACGGGCTGCAGCGCTGGGTCGAGGGGCCGCTGCTCGACGCCGGCACGAAGGTGCTGATCGTCGAGGACGTCGTCACCACCGGCGGCTCGACCGTGAAGGCGATCGAGCGCTGCATCGAGGAGGGGCTGGAGATCGTCGGTGTCGTCTCCGTCCTCGACCGCCTCGCGGGCGGCGAAGAGAACATCGAGGCCGCCGCGGGCGGCGCGCCGTACACGGCCCTCGCAACCATCGACGACGTCTACCCCGAGCGCGACGCCTGAGCGCCGGCTCAGTGCTTCTTCTTCTTTTTCTTCTTGTAGGTCCAGGAGTAGTTCGCGGCCGTCAGGTTGCCGGCAATGTCGGTGGCCTGGACAACAAGCCGATGCTTGCCCGGCTTGACCTTGAAGGTCGGATGGTTGGAGCACGGCTTGGCCGCCTTGCCGTCGAGGGCGCATTCCAGGGTCGCCCCGGATTCGACGGCAAAGGCGAACTTGGCCTTCTTCGTCTTCGACTTCTTGCTGGGCTTTTTCGTGATCGAAAGCGACGGCGGGGTGTGATCGCCGGCGATCAGAGCAGCGCGGGCGTCGATCAATCCCGACCCGGCAACCAGGGGCCCGGAGCTGCCCACGGGGACCGCGGTCGACTTCTGGTTGTTCTTCATCTGCGCCTGCGTGAGAGATGGCTCGGCGCTGAGCTGCAGGGCCGCGACTGCCGCCGCGTGCGGTGACGCCTGTGAGGTCCCGAAGAAGCGGAAGAGCCCGCCGCCGAAATTGGAACCGAAGAACGAGTTCTGAGCGGCGTCGGTGGCGACTACGTCGGGCTTGTTGATTACCTGCGGACTCCCCAGCGGTGCCGCCGGCGTCAGGCCTGAGACGGGGCCGAACAGATGCGTCACGGGGCCCCGTGAGGAGTAGCTCTCGACGACGCCGCTGTTGCTGAACGGCACAGCGCCTACCGTCTGAGCGTCGACCGAGCCGTTGTGGCCGAAGATCGTTGGGCCGACGGTGTCGCCCCCGGCCGAGGTCGGATATTCGAGGGCGGCTATCGAGCCGGCGCCGTTGTCGGAGTTGACCCACTTGATCCGCGGCGTGGCGGCGCTGCCGGGCATCCTGCCGATCACGACCTGGTAGTTGAAGGCGGCGGTGCTTCCCGGGCTGAACGCGGCGAACTCGAACGGCTTCTGAGTCGTCGCGTTCACGTTCGTCGAGTTCGCCTCGATGCTGTTGGTGGTGAGATTGATCACGTAGATGTTGAAGTCGGTGCTGACGCCGAACCACGGCTGTGCCCACTGCATGTCGAAGCGCAGGCTCGTACCGCCGGCCGTAGCGGTGACCCCGAACTGGTTGTCGGTTCCCCCGGTCGGATCGAAGTCCATGCAGTCGGCCGGAGGACTCCCGAGCCCCGCGACCAGGGAGGGGCAGGTAGTTGCGCGGTAGGCCGGCGCCTCCCACGAGTTGCTGTCGTTGCCCGCGATCACGCGGTTGTTGTTGAAGGCCATCGAGAAGTACGCCACACCCTGAGCGGTCACGTCGCTGACGGCCTTCGCGATCACGCTGTCCTGGTAGAAGGGCTCGTTGAAGTAGATGTAGTCGTCGGCGATCACGTCGGCGCCGGCGTTCGCCAGATCGGCGATGTTGCCGGCGAACGACGTGTCGCTGTTCTCGGCTGTGGCGAACGCAAGCGAAGCTCCCGGAGCGACGTCGTGCACTGCCTGGAGCATCGCTCGCCCTTCGTCGGCCTTGGAGAACACGGAGCCGTCGTCGAGGACCTGGACGGGCGTCGTCCGGCCGCACGGGTTCCCTGGTCCGGGCAGGTCTCCCGCCGCAACGTCCCCGGCGGCGTGGGTTGCCGCCGCCCCCCTCAGGTCGTACGAATCGGAGAGGATCCCGACCTTGACACCGGAGCCATCGATGTCGTAGAGGTTGCGGGCGGCGACCGCGTTCAGCTGGGTTGTCGCCTCCGAGGTCGCGTTGCCGGTCGCGCAGGTGTTGTTGGAGCCAGCCGCGCTCGCCGGGCCGTCTGGGATATCGGCCGCCCCGCTCATCGGTGCGATCACCTCCTCGACCGAGACGACGCCGGGGATAGCCCCGACGGTCCGAAGGTTCCGCTCCTGGATTGCTGCCGTGACTGTGTTGTAGTCGGGGCTCACGTCAATGACGTCGGCGCCCGCGTCTCTGATCGCCCCGAGGCTGCGGGACGGGCTCGCGTCGGTACGGATCTGGACGACGAGCCTGCCACCATCGCGCGTCAGGCTGCCCGCGCCGCTGGGCAGCAGCGAAACGGCATCGGCCTGTTCGGCCGGCGAAGCGCTCCGGAGTCCCTTGCCGGCCAACGCGTCGAGCCGCGTCGAGAGCGAATCGGGATCGGCAACCGCCGTAGCCGGGATCAGCAATCCGAAGACGGCAAGCAGAACGGGAACGAACGGAACGCTGCGACGAGACACGGGACTCCCTATTCGGTCTGTTGAGACCCGGCCCCCAACGACCGGACTTACGGGTCCGTTATATACGTTGCGTCGAAGCTGCGCAATCGGAAATCGAAGCTTTCGGGGCAACCGCTGAAATGCCGGCGACGTCAGGCGGGAGCGGCCCCCGCCGTTCGTTCGGCGGCGGACTTCACGAACCGGCGATCACCAGCGATTCGGGAGTCGAGGACGGCGGCGAGCTGCCGCTCGCAGATCGCCGCGGCCAGATGCTCGTCGGCGGCCCGGAGCCGGCCCGCCTCCCACTCGGAGTCGATCCAGTGCAGGGCCCGGCCGATCACCTCGCTCTGGATCGTGATCGGGTCGATCCCGGATTCGACCGCCTCGGCGACCACGACCTCGGCGGATTTCGCGTCGCCGGCAAGCAGGGTCTGGCGGAAGGCCTCGCGGGCCGCCGTCAGCGCCCGCGTCTCGGGAGTCCGCGTCGACTCGAGCGGGCCCTGGCCGATCAGGCGGGCGGCGTCGGCGGGCGGCCCTGGCCGCGAGAGCATGTAGCCCTGGCCCTGGCGATAGCCGAGCGCGAACAGGTGGGCGAGCTGACCCTCCGTCTCGATCCCCTCGGCGACGACCTCGATGCCGAGGGCCCGGGCGAGCGGCAGGACGCCGGCGGCGAGGGCGGCGTCGGCTGACGCCTCCCCGAGGCCGACCACGAAGGAGCGGTCGAGCTTGATCTGGTCGATCGGCAGGGAGCGCAGCTGCGCGATCGAGGTGGACGCGGTGCCGAAGTCGTCGAGCGAGATCCGCACGCCGAGAGCGCGCAGCTCGGTGACGCGTTGCAGGTAGGCCTCGGCGGCGCCGCTCAGGGCGGACTCCGAGATCTCGACGATGACCCGGGAGGGCTCGACGTCGAGCGTCTCGACCAGTTCGCGGATCGACGCGATCAGCGGGTCGGAGGTGAGTTGGCTCGACGAGACGTTGATCGCGAGCGACAGCCGGCCCGTCGGATCGGCGGCGGCGATCGGCGGGAAGTCGGCGGCGGCGTGGCCGAGCAGGCGGGTGAGGAGATCGGCGCCCGAGCCCGTCTCCTCGGCGATCGGCACGAACAGCTCGGGGGAGATGGCCCCGCGCTCGGGGTGCAGCCAGCGCGCCAGCACCTCGACGGAGGCGATCCGGCCCGAGGCGATGTCGACGATCGGCTGATAGTGGAAGGCGATCTCGTCGGCCTCGAGCGCGGCGGCGAGCTCGCGGCCGATCTCGGCTCGGTAGCGGATCCGCTCCCTGAGGGCGGTGTCGAAGATCTCGAAGCGGCGGCTGCCGGAACGATTGCGCTCGAGGGCGGACTCGGCGTCGGTGACCAGGGACTCGGCCCGAACCGACGGCTCGTCGGCGACCACGAGACCGACCGACACCGTTGCCGCCAGCTCCTCGAAGCCGAGATCGAATGGGTCGTCGAACGCGCCGAGGATCGTCCTCGCGAGTTCAACCACCTCGGGGCTGCTGGCGTGTCCCCGACTCATCACGACGAACTCGTCACCGCCGGCTCTGGCGACGATGTCGCCCGTCCGGACCGCCGAGAGGAGCCGCCGACCTGCCGAGAAGAGGAGCTGGTCGCCGACCACGTGGCCGAGGTCGCGGTTGATCCGGCGGAAGCCATCGATGTCGACGAGCAGAACCGCGATCGACCCCTCGCCCTCCTCGAGGCCCTCGATCTCGATGCCGAGCCGATCGAGGAACTGGCGGCGGGTCGGCAGAAGGGTCAGGGGATCGGGCTCAGCGCGATCGGCCACAGGTTGGCCTGCAGGCTGGGGCGCCTGCCCTTGGGTGCTCACGGTGTCCACCCCGCCCCCTTCGCGACGGAGGGAGGGTGTCCTGCCCGGGCCCACCCGGGGCCGGCGCCTAGGCGATCTGGTGCAGGGTCGGGTCCCCGGCGTCGATCTCGAAGCTGGCCAACGTCTCCGGGGTGGAGGCGCCCTTCGTCAGCGCGTCGACGGCCTTGTATTCAGCCTTGATCTTGTTCTTCGTCACCTTCAGGACGGCGTACCCGCGACGGTCGTAGTCGGCGTACTTGATGTGCGGGTCGTTGGCCACCTGCAGGGCCTCCAGCACCGACGAGGGCACTCCGAGGTACTCGGGCAGGCCGAGCGACGTCGCCGAGCCGCCGACCAGTTCGACGCCGATCGGATCGCCGCCGACGCGGCCGGTGGTCGTCAGGTCGCCGGCGATGAACGTGTGGATGTCGCCGGTGAGGACGACGAGGTTCTTGAGGTCCTCGTCCTTCCACTTCGTGAGGATCTCGCCGCGCTCGGCCTGGTAGCCGTCCCACGAGTCGAGGATGGCCGCCTGCCCCGGGGCGGGGGCGTCGACGCTCATCACCATCAACTCGCTCGCCCACAGCTTCCACCTGGCGCTCGAGGCCGGGACCGCCTTCTTGAACCACTTCTTCTGGTCGGCGCCGAGGAACGTGCGGCCCGGCGCCTCCGCGTCCGGGCAGGGAGTGAGGATCCCGTCCGCGCACGGCTGCGGATCGCGGTACTGGCGCTGGTCGGTCAGGAACAGCTCGGCGAGGCCGCCGAGGCGGATGCTCCCGTAGATCTGGTTGGCGCTCATCCCCTTCTGCTGGAGCCGCGGATGTGCCTCGAAGTACGCCTTGTAGCCGTTGCGGCGCCGCCGCAGGAACGGAACCCGGCGCGGGTAACCGCTGTTTTCGAGGTGCGGATCGGTCTGCTTGGAGTCGGCCTCGTCGCCGGCGTAGTTGTCCTCGACCTCGTGGTCGTCCCAGATCGTCACCCACGAGTGGGCCGCGTGCAGGGCCTGCAGCTGCTTGTCGGACTGATAGAGGTGGTACTTCTCCCGGAACTCGCTCAGCGTCTGGACGTCGCCGTCGCCGTTCGGACCGGTCGTGTCGGCCCTGTCCTCGGGACCGGGGTAGTAGTTGTGCTCGTAGATGTAGTCACCGAGGCAGATGACGAGGTCGACGTCCTCGTTGGCCATCGCTGCCTGAGCGTTGAAGTAACCGGCCTCGTAGTCCTGGCAGGAGAAGTAGGCGATCTTGAGCGGCTGCTTGGAGTCGGACGGGGGCAGCGTCCGGAACTTGCCGACCATCGACTCCTTGTGCTTGGTCTCGAACCGGTAGTAGTACTGGTGGCCGGGCCGGAGCCCCTTGATGCGCTCGTGGACCGTGTAGTCCTCGTGCTTTCTCGCCGTCACCTGGTGGCGCCTGACGACCTTGCGGAAGCCGGGGTCCTTGGCGACCTCGAGGGTCAGCCGGGAGCTGCGATCGAGCTCGGAGACGCGGGTCCAGAGGGTGACCGCCTTCGCGGTCGGGAAGCCCGAGGAGACCCCGTGGGCGAACTTGCCGCCCTTCGCCGCTGGGAACGCAGCGCTGCGGGCCATCGCCGCATAGTTGAGGGGGACGGCCGCTGCCGCTCCCACGGCCGCGCCGGCGACCAGGAACTCGCGACGCCTCAGGTTCGCGCCACCGATGATCTCGCTCTCGTCAGCCATTTGCTCTTCCTCCGGTTGGGATAGCCCTTCGGCAACTCATCTGTTGCCCTTCTTGCTCTTGACGTTCAGTTCCAAGCTGTAGCGGGCGCTGCCGCCGTCGTCGCTGGTGACGTCGATGTCCACGCTGTAGGAGCCGCCTGCCCGGCGCTTCGCCCGGATCGGGATGCGCGTGGTCTTCGTCGTCTCAGCGGTGACGATGTCGGCCCTGCCGCACCGCCCCGGCTTGACCCAGCGGGACGCCTTGCCGGAGGCGGTCGCGCACGACTCGGTGCCGTTCAGGTCGATGTTGCCGGCGTTGCTGACCGGGACTTCGATGACGACCCTCTGGCCGGCCTTCACCCTGGCCGTGGTCGCATGCGGGTCACCGAGCGCGAGGATCGGTCCGATGCCGGGAAGATCGGGATTGGACGTGCAGTGCGAGGAGCCGTCCGGGCGCGGCACGCCCTGCGCACAGAGAAACGCCGCGAGCTCGCTCGGCTTCTGGGAGAAGAAGCCCTGGACGTTCGCATCGAGCATGCGCTGGTAGAGGGCGTCGTTCTCGACGGTCGCATCGGCGCCCCAGACGTGGATCGCGTAGTCGTTGCCGCGCTGCTCGTCGATCGCCTTCAGGAACTCCGGGGCCGGGATGAGGGTTCCGCTGATGTCGTAGACGTCGGGCGGCTGCAGGGCCTGCGGCGCCGGATCGATCACCTCGTTGTTGAGCGCGTAGCCGCTGGTCGCCGCGAGGCTGGCCGAGAGCGAGTCGTGCTGCGGGAGGTCGGCGTGGAAGGCCTCGACCTCGGCTTGGCCGAACGAGGCGGCCATGACGTTCTCGTTGTCGCCGCCCGGCTGCTGGGCGAGCAGCGCTGCCAACTCGTGAGCGGCTTCGATGCCCTTGTCGGTGAACCCGGACTGATCCTTCATGTCGATGTTGATCCGCGTCTGCGGCAAGGCATCGAGGACCTCGGCGAACGTCGGGATCTTGAAGTCGTTGGCGGTATAGCCGGCCGGCGGGTCGACCGTGCCGTCGGCGACGCCGCGGAACACGTAGGCGTCATCGGGGAGCCCGTGGTTGTACTGGCCCGTTCCCGGTGCGTACCAATAGGCGTCGTCGAGCTTCTTCAGATCGGCGAGGGTGTAGTCCCAGATCTTGTTCGATGCACCCGGCGCGTCGAACGGCGGCGGCGCGCTGGGAGTGCCGAAGTTCGTCGTGCCGGTCAGCGACGAGTCGTGGCTGATCACGAGGTGGCCGTCGGACGTCGTGTAGGAGTCCATCTCGATCGAGTCGGCGCCGCGCTCTCGCATCGCCGTCTTGAACGCGTAGAGCGTGTTCCCGGGAGCCTCGAGCTCGCCGCCCTGGTGCGCCATGTTCAGGAACTGGTCGGCCGGCGTCGTCCACGGGTTCGTGTTCGCCGACGCCGCCTCCACCGGGCCGGCCGCGACGGCGATCAGCACTGCGACGAATCCGCCCGCCCAGAGCCGGAACCCACGCATCGATTGCCTCTCCCTCTCCATCGCGATCCGTACCGGAGCGTGACACTACTCCGAACCGACACGGTTAAGCGCTGGTTACAGGTCGGCTATTTGGGCTGGCGGGCGATGCCGATGCCGCCGAGCACCAACAGCAGACCGCCGACGCCGACGGCGAAGATGCCCGTCGATGCCGTTGCGTTGACGTCGGCGCCACTGCCGCCGGCAGCAGCCGCAAGGGCGCCGGCCGCCTTCGGGTCGACGCCCTCTATCCCGGCTGGGAGGACGACTTCCGGGGTCAGGTTGTCGAGGCCGGCCAGGCCCACGTAAGCGGCGATCCCGACGATCACGGCGCCGAGCAGGATCGGCAGCCACGTGCTCTTCGCCTTCAGGTAGTAGTAGGCGGCGACGACGGCGCCGAGGGCCGCCAGCGCGATCACGGCGATGCCGTAACCGGACGCGAACAAGGTGTTGTCAGCGATATCGACGGTGTCGATATCGCTGGTCGCCATCGGCAGGAACGATCCGACGATCGCGACGACGGCGCCGAGCAGGCAGAGGACGAGGGGCAGCGAGCTGTCGGACCGCTTGGCCTCGGTCGCCGCCGCGGACGGGACCGCGGCGTGAGGCTGCGTGGCCGGATCGACCGCCTGGCTGGAGGGAACGGCCGCGCCCTCGGTCGAGGCGGCGGCCGGGACCGCTGCCACCGCACCTGCGCCTGCGGAGGGAACGGCCGCGGCGGGCTGCTCCTGCTGGGCGTATTGCTGCTCGGTGGGCTGCTCCTGCTGGGCGTGCTGCTGCTGCTCGGCGGGCTGCTCCTGCTGGGCGTACTGCTGCTGCGCGGCTGCCGGCTCCTGCGCGGCGGCGGGTTCGGCGGCGGCGGCCTGTGCCGGGCGCGTCTCGGCGCCCCAGGCGGCTCCGTCCCAGTACGCCTCCCAGCCGGGAGCGGTCGGGTGCGGATACCAGCCGGCCGCAACGGCGGGCTGCGCGGGTACGGCGGGCTGCTGCTGGGGGTCGGCGCCCCCTCCTGAAGTCGGCGGTCCCTGACTCATGCCCAGCAGAGTCGCATAAACCGGCCGAATCCGGAAGCGACGTTCTTGGACGCGACCGCCCTCTGGTTCAAGCCTTGCATCGCGTCCCCCGACCACCACTGACATGGCCCCCGAAAGTCGTCGACACCTCCTACATCACCGACGGCGACAGGTCCGGTCCGGGGTGGTCGGATTACATGCGGCCTTCGAAAGGGTTCAGGGCCCGGCACCCGAAGGGGCTCTAGAGGCCCGTCAGCGCCGCGAGGACTCCTGCCGCCACGGGGTCGTCGGGTGACCCGTCGCCCTGGGTCATCGCGAAGAAGGTGTCCATGTCAGTGGACAGCTCTCCGTCGGGATCCTCGACGGCACCGTGACGAACCTCGGCTCTGTGGCCATCGCTGCGGATCACAAAGCGGTCGCCGTCGATGTCGAAGTTGACGGCCCTCGTGCCGACGCGCTCGAACGATCCCGCCTCGGCGGCGGTGGCCAGGGTGCTCGCCAGCCAAGACGGCCTGGACATCCACCCCTGAGCATGTTGCTCTTCGGGCTCGACTAGGTCGAAGCCCCAGACCGAGAGCGCTTCCATGGTCGGCCTCAGGCCCTCGCCGCGCTCGGTCAGCGCGTAGGCGGCGACGGACGCGGGGGCGGGCAGCTGGACGTGCTCGACGAGGCCGGCCCCGGTCAGCGCCTTCAGCCGCGCGCTGAGCAGGTTGGCGCTGATGCCCGGAAGGGTGTCCTTGAGCGCGCCGAACCGCTTCGGGCCGAGCAGCAGCTCGCGGATCACGAGCAGCGTCCAGCGCTCGCCCAGGAGGTCGAGCGCCTGGGCGACGCCGCAGATCTGTTGGTAGCTGCGCTGCGCCATCTGGTCACAGTCTACTGTGCTACCTGATATAAAACCATCCGCTATCTGTTTTTAAACTAACCGAGGAGATGCCGAGCATGAAGAACCGATCCGTAGCGCTGGCAGTGCTCCTCCTCTGCGCGTTCGCCGTCACCGTCGATACGACCATCGTCAACGTGACGCTGCCGACCCTCTCCACGGTCCTCGGTGCCTCGACCCGAGAACTGCAGTGGATCGTCGACGCCTACACGCTCGTCTTCGCCGCCCTCGTCCTCGCCGCGGGCGGCCTGGGGGACCGCTTCGGCAGGCGGCGCATGCTGCTGATCGGCCTCGCGGTCTACTTCGCGGCGAACGGCGGCGCGGCACTTTCGGACTCCAGCGGCGCCCTGATCGCTTGGCGGGCGGTGATGGGACTCGGCGCGGCGATCATCTTCCCGGCCACGCTCTCGACGATCGTGCACCTGTTCAGCGAGCGGGGGCCGCGCGCCAAGGCGATCGGCCTCTGGGGCGCGACGACGGGGATCGCGGTGGCGCTCGGCCCGATCGTCGGCGGCGCGGTGCTCGAGTCGAGCGGCTGGCAGGCCGCCTTCTGGCTCAAGTTGCCGCTCGCCGCCCTGGCCTTCGCGCTGGTCATCGCGTTCGTGCCCGAGTCCGGCGACCCCTCTCGGCCGAGGATCGATCGAGCCGGCCTCGTCCTCTCCTCGCTGGCGGTGTTCGCCCTGGTCTTCACGATCATCGAGGCGCCCGAGTACGGCTGGCTTGCCGCCCGCTCGGTCGCCGGGTTCGCCGTCGCGGTGCTGGCGTTCGCCGCCTTCGTCGCCCAGGAGATCCGCACCGAGGCGCCCCTCCTCGACGTCCGGCTGTTCCGGAATCCGCGCTTCAGCGCCGCATCGGCGGCGATCACGTTCTCGTTCTTCGCGCTCTTCGGCTTCATTTTCCTGATCACCCAGTACTTCCAGGTACTGCGCGACTACGGGGCCCTGGAGACGGGCGTCCGGTTGCTGCCGGTGGCGATCTCGACCGGAGCCGCGGCGGTGGCGGGAACGATCCTCGCCGTCCGGATCGGCAACAAGGCCGTGGTCGGATCGGGATTGGCCATCGCGGCCGTGATGTTCGCGTGGACCTCGCAGGTCGACGGCAGCACCTCCTACCTCGAGATCGCCGCCCAGATGGTCCTGCTCGGAACCGGCATGGGGTTCACCTCGGCGCCGGCCACCGAGTCGATCATGGGAGCCGTCCCCGAGGCCAACGCCGGCGTCGGGTCGGGCGTCAACGACACGACCCGCGAGCTCGGCGGAACGCTCGGCGTCGCGGTGATCGGCTCGGTGTTCGCGTCCCTCTACGCTTCCGGCGTGGACCGGCTTCCCGACGGCGTACCCGCTGCGGCATCGGACTCGATCGGTGCCGCGTTCGCGATCGCCGACCAGATCGGCGGCGCGCCGGGTGGCGTGGTCAGAGACATCGCCAGCGCCGGCTTCTACGACGGACTGACGGCGGGCTGCCTGGTCGCCGCCGGCGTCTGCGCCGTCGGCTCGATCTTCGTCGCAATCCTGCTGCCCTCCCGCCCGCGCGGATGAGGTGCTCGGAGGAGCCCGCGCTGGCCGTCGCCGGGTGAGCGAGCACGCTGCCGGTAGGTTCCTCGCATGGACGGAAACTTCACGCCCTCGCACCGGGGAGGCGAGGGCACACCGATGGTCTGCCTGCACGGCTTCACCGACACGTGGCGAACCTGGGAGCTGGTGCTGCCGAGCCTCCAGGATCAGCACGACGTCCTCGCGCCGACGCTGACCGGCCACATGGGCGGCCCGCCGATCGAGGGCGAGATCAACGAGGAGATGCTCGCCGAGGGCGTCGAGCGGGCGATGGACGAGGCCGGATTCGAGACGGCCCACATCGTCGGCAACTCGCTCGGCGGCTACGTCGCCCTGCAGCTGGCGGCTCGCGGTCGCGCCGAGTCCGTCGTGGCGCTGGCCCCTGCCGGCGGCTGGGCCGATGGAGACGAGGCGTACAAGGACACGCTCGCCTTCTTCGTCTCGATGCAGGAGCAGTTGAAGGCCGCTCTCCCGCACGCCGAGGCGCTGCTCTCGACCCCCGAGGGCCGGCGGATGGCGACCGGATTCATCGTCACCAACTACGAGCACATCCCGACCGAGCTGCTGCTCCACCAGTTCCGCGGCGCGGCGGAGTGCGAAGCCGCGGCGCCGCTCATCGAATACGCGCTCGAAAACGGCTGGAGCCTCGACGCCGAGCGGATCGACTGCCCGGTTCGGATCGTCTGGGGCACCGACGACAAGATCCTCGCCTGGCCGCGATCGGCGGCCCGTTACCGCAACGACCTGCTGCCCAACGCCGACTGGATCGAGCTCGAGGGCATCGGCCACTGCCCGCAGCTCGACGTCCCGCTCGAGACGGCCCAGCTGATCCGCGACTTCACCCGCTGACGCTCAGAGCGTCGCGAGCGGCACGCCGATGATGTCGAGCCGGCGGGTCAGCCCGCCGAGCGCGAACTCGCGGATGTCGTCGGTGCTGACGCCGAGCTTCTCGATGTCCGGCCCGCCCGCTTCGCCGGCGCCGCCGAGCGCCTCGGCGACCGACGGCAACAGATCGCGGAGCGTCTCCCTGACCGTGTCGGCGATGTCTGGATGCTCGCGCACGGTCTCGCGGAGGAACCAGACGCCGTAGCCGATGTGGCGGGTCTCGTCGTGGTGGATCTTCGAGTAGCCGTCGACGAACCCCGGCAGCAGATCCTCTCGCTCCATGTATTCGGTCGCGAACCGGAAGGTCGTCAGGCCGAGCGTGCTCTCGAGGATCAGGTGGTAGATGGTCACGAACCGGACCTTGGCGTCGAGATCGCCGGGCGCGGCGACCAGTCGCTCGTGCGCCTCGACGAGCTCCTCGTCGAAGATCTTCCGGAAGGCCGGTGAGATCTGCTCGCGGGCCCGCTCGACGTGGGCCGCCACGGTCGCCGGGGAGGCGACGACCTCGTCCTGGAAGCGCGCGTAGAACTGCATGTGCCGCGCCTCGTCGACCTGCTGCGTCGACAGGAACGTCGCCTCCTCCTCGGTCCCGTAGGCGCCGACGAGCCCCGAGAACTTCGTCGTGATCCGTTCCTCGGCGACCATCAACGAGGCGAGCACCCAGTAGACGAGGTCCCTGTCCTCCTGGGCCATCGCCGCCCACTGCTCCCGATCGGTGTCGAGATCGACCGCGAAGGGATTCCACTGCGAACCCTCCCAGCGCTCGTAGAGCGTCTGCGGGTCGTTGAGCTGAATCTCGTCGTCGTCGCTCATCGAGGCAGGCTGGCCCGGACGATGGCCGAGGCGGCCTGATCGTGGACGCGATGGGTCTCCTCGATCTCGATGCTCCTCGAACCCGGCCGCGGCGAGATGCCGCTCGAACTCCTCGCGGGTCAGGGCGCCGGCGATGCAGCCGGTCCACTGCTTCATGTCGCGGCGGGTCGCCTCGTCCATGTCGGGGTCGGCGATCACGTCGGAGACGGCGAACCGGCCACCGGGGCGGAGCACGCGCGCCGCCTCACGGAGGACCTGCGGCTTGTCGCCGGAGAGGTTGATCACGCAGTTGGAGATGACGACGTCGACGGAGTCGTCGGGAAGCGGGATCGCCTCGATCTCGCCGCGCAGGAACTCGACGTTGTCGACCCCGGCCTCGCGCTGGTTGGCGCGGGCGAGCTCGAGCATCTCGTCGGTCATGTCGAGCCCGTAGGCCTTGCCGGTCAGGCCCGACCCGCCGGGCGGACAGGAGGACATCGATGCCGCCGCCCGAGCCGAGGTCGAGGACGGTCTCCCCCGCCTCGAGCTTGGCGATCGCAGTCGGGTTGCCGCAGCCGAGCGAGGCGAGCTCGGCCGCCTCGGGAAGCGACTCCCGGTCGTCGCCGGAGTAGAGGCTGGAGCCGAACACGTCGCGCTGCTCGTCGGTGATCACGGCCGCCTCGCCGCCACAACATGACGAGTCGCGCGAGCCGGGATTGGTCGCCGCAGCCGCGTAGCGGTCGCGGACCGCCTGCTTGACGTCGACCTTGTCGTCGTCGGTATCTAGTTCAGCCATCCGGCCAGTTCCTCCAGCGCATCGGTTTTGACGTAGTAGTAGGCCCAGAGGCCTTGCCGCTCGGAGCCGACGATGCCGGCCTCGCGGAGCTTCTTCAGGTGGTGGGAGACGGTCGACTGGGAGAGGTCGAAGAGCGGGACCAGCTCGCAGACGCAGACCTTGCCGGCGTGCTTGCGCAGGACGTCGACGAGCTGCATGCGCACGGGATCGCCGAGCGCCTTGGCGACCTCGCCCATCCGCTCGGCCTGGGCACGCTCGATATCGGGATAGACGACCGGCTCACAGCACGGCTCCCCGTTCGGGCTCTTCTGCTTCGGCGAGAGTTCCAGATCGACAGCCATCAATTTATGTATATCGATTGAAATGATGATTGTCAATGTAATAGGATCCGCGACGTCCTGAAACACCACCGGGGCAGGTGGAGGAAACAAATGCAGGCAGATACCGGGGAACGCGGGCCGCGAGCGGCCGGCGAGGGCGTCCGCGTGGGGATCAACGGATTCGGCCGGATGGGGCGACTCGCGCTCCGGGCCGGCTGGGGAAGTCCCGGCCTCCGCTTCGACGCCGTCAACGAGATCACGGGCGGCGCCGAGACCGGCGCCCACCTGCTCGAGTTCGATTCGGTCCACGGCCGCTGGGATCGCGAGATCGTCGCCGGCCCCGAGGCGATGTCGGTGGACGGCACCCCGATCCCCTACACCCGGGAGAAGGGGATCGCCGAAGGCCCCTGGGCCGGCGTCGACGTGGTCCTCGAGTGCACCGGGAAGTTCCGGACGATGGAGTCGCTGCAGCCCTACTTCGACCAGGGCGTCCGGAAGGTCGTGGTCGCCGCCCCCGTCAAGGACGACGCGGCGCTCAACATCGTCATGGGCGTCAACGACGACCTCTACGACCCGGCCGTCCACGACGTCGTCACCGCGGCCTCCTGCACCACCAACTGCCTGGCCCCCGTCGTCAAGATCGTGCACGAGGGGATCGGGATCCTGCGCGGGTCGATCACGACCCTGCACGACATGACGAACACGCAGACGGTCGTCGACGCCCCCCACAAGGACCTGCGGAGGGCCCGGGCCTCCTCGCTGTCGCTGATCCCGACCACGACCGGCTCGGCCACCGCGATCGGCCTGATCTTCCCGGAGCTGCAGGGCAAGCTCGACGGCCTCGCCGTCCGCGTGCCGCTGCTCAACGCGTCGCTGACCGACTGCGTCTTCGAGGTCGCGCGGCCGACGTCGGTCGAGGAGGTCAACGGCCTGCTCGAGACGGCCGCGTCCTCGCCCGAGCTGGCCGGGATCCTCGGCTACGAGGACCGGCCGCTGGTCTCGGTCGACTACCGCCACGACCCACGTTCGTCGATCGTCGACGCGCTCTCGACCATCGTCGTCGACGGAACCCAGGTGAAGGTCCTCGCCTGGTACGACAACGAGTGGGGCTACGCCAACCGGCTGATCGAGCTTGCCGCCAAGGTGGGCGCCGGGCTCCGCGCGAACGATGACTGAGGCGGCGGCCAAGGCCGGCGGGGACCTCCGCAACTACGCGCTCGTCACCGGCGCCTACTGGACCGACACGCTTGCCGACGGGGCGAGCCGGATGCTCGTCCTCTTCTACTTCTACGAGCTCGGCTACTCGCCGTTTCAGGTCGCGATGCTCTTCCTCTTCTACGAGGTCTTCGGGATCATCACCAACCTCGTCGGCGGTTGGCTGGCCGCGCGGCTCGGCCTCAAGGCAACCCTGTTCATGGGCCTGTCGGTGCAGATCGTCGCCCTCTCGATGCTCGGGCTCGCGCCCGACGCCTGGCTCGTCGTCCCCTACGTGATGGCCGCCCAGGCACTCTCGGGGATCGCCAAGGACCTGACGAAGATGAGCTCCAAGAGCGCCGTCAAGCTCGTCGTTCCCGAGGGTTCGGAATCGTCGCTCTACCGCTGGGTGGCGATCCTGACCGGCTCGAAGAACGCGCTCAAGGGCGTCGGCTTCTTCCTCGGCGGCCTGCTGCTCACCGTGGTCGGCTTCCAGACCTCGATGCTGATGCTGGCGGCGATGGTCCTGACCGCGCTGCTGACCACGGCGGCGCTGATGCACGGCGGGCTCGGCAAGACGGACGGCAAGGCCAAGTTCCGCCACATGTTCTCCAACGACCGCGCCGTCAACATGCTCGCGGCCGCTCGCGTCTTTCTGTTCGCCTCCCGCGACGTCTGGTTCGTCGTCGGCCTGCCCGTCTACCTGCGCAGCGTCCTCGGCTGGAGCTTCTGGGAGGTCGGCACCTTCCTGGCGGTGTGGGTGATCGGCTACGGGATCGTGCAGGCATCGGCGCCGCGGTTCGTGCGCCAGCGCGCCGAGGGCGGCGGCGCGGAGCCCGACGGTGCCACCGCCCGCTGGCTGGCCTTCGTGCTGGCCCTCTTCCCCATCGGCATCGCGGTCGCGCTGACCGCCGACTTCGACCCGACCACCGTCCTCGTGGTCGGCCTGATCGCCTTCGGCTTCGTCTTCGCCCTCAACTCGGCCGTCCACTCCTACCTGATCCTCTCCTACGCGAACGACGAGAAGGTCGCGATGAACGTCGGCTTCTATTACATGGCCAACGCCGGAGGACGCCTGATGGGGACCGTCCTCTCGGGCCTCCTCTACCAGTGGCAGGGGCTGACCGCCTGCCTCTGGGCCTCGGCCATATTCGTCCTCGCCGCCGCGGTCATCTCCTCGTTCCTGCCAGCCCGGCCGCGGGGAGCCGGCGACCGCGAGACCATCCGCCACTACGCTGAGCCGGCATGACCGGCAACGCGATCATCCGGCGGGACGACCGCGAGGCCTTCGTGACGAAGGACGGCTCCCTCGTCACCGAGTTGGTGCATCCGTCGTTCGCCTCCAACTCGGCGCAGAGCGTCGCCGAGGCGACCGTCCCGCCCGACGGCGAGACGATCGCCCACATCCACCGACGCTCCGAGGAGATCTACCTCTTCACCTCCGGCGCCGGCCGGATGACGCTCGGCGAGGAGACGTTCGACGTTGCGGCCGGCGATGCCGTTGCGATCCAGCCGGGCACGGCCCACAAGCTCACCAACGGCGGCTCCGACCCGCTCGTCCTGCTCTGCATCAGCGCCCCGGCCTACTCGCACGAGGACACCGAGCTGCTCGAGTAGCGGCCGATCAGCCCGGCACGGTGCCGCGTGCGAACCACGCCCGCGCCTCGAGCGAGAACGGCCCGCCGGGGAGCGCAGCTCGGCAGGCATCGCGGACGACGGCCCGCTCGTCCTCGCTCAGCGTTGCCAGCGCGGCCCCGGTTGAACCGACCCCCTGCGTGAACGGGATCCAGTAGTCGTCGAAACCCGTGTAGTCGGCGGAGATGGTCAGCGCGTCGTCGACGACGGACTCGAGGCCGGCACGCTCGAAGAGCTCGGCGATCTCACCGCGCCCGGTTCCGGCGGGCTGCTCCCCGCCCCCCAGGTCGGGATTCACATCGCGGACGGCCGTCCAGAAGATCTTCAGCATCGTCATCCCACCCCCGGCGAAGTCCCACATGCAGGAGGCGACCGTTCCCCCCGGCCTCGTGACCCGGGCCATCTCGCGCACGCCCGCGTCGGCGTCCTCCATGTAGGCAATGACCAGACACGACAGGACCGCGTCGAAATCGTCGTCCGGCCAGGGCAGCCGCTCGGCATCGCCCACGCGGACGTCGGCGCCGGGGTTGCGTCTCCGGCACTCCTCCACGAACTGCTCGGCCGGGTCGAGGGCGGCGACGTTGTCGGCACCGACCGTCGCCGCCAATGCGGTGGCCAGCCCTCCGGGGCCGCAGCCGACGTCGAGGGCCCGCATGCCGTCGGAAATGCCGGAGGCCTCGACGAGCGCCGGCGCCAGCCGGGCGGAGTAACGCCCGATGAAACGGTCGTAATGTCCGGTCGCGGCAGCGAAGAGGTTCAAGGCAAGGCAGGCTATCTCGCCTCACCCCAGGCGGGCCACGACGAGGCGACGCCGAACTAGACGGCGAGGTCGAGGCCGAGCCAGACGACCACGAGCGTCAGCAGGAAGATCGCCGCCTGCAACGCGTGGGCGCGGGGGAAGCGGAGGTGGACGAGCGTGAGGACGATCAGGATCCCGACGAGGATCAGCTTGATCTGCAGGGTGCTCGAGCTCCAAAGGCCGTCGTGGTCGGCCATCGCGATGCCCGTCACCAACAGGACACCCAATGCGATCGCCGAGCCGATCCCGAACCGGCGGGCGACGGCGCGGAGCCGTTCGGGGTCCGGATTGAGGCGCTCCACCGGGACGAGCGCGAACGCGATCATCAGCTGGCCGCCGAGGAAGTAGGCCATTGCAAGCAGGTGGACGTAGAGGACGGCCTGCCAGAACCCGGTCAAACCGAGCCCCCGGATGCGCTCTCCGCGGCTTCGATCTCCGCTCCGATCCGAGCCAGCTCGTCCGCCGCGACCCGCTGCTCGATCAGCGGGAAGAGCACCCGCTCCTCGAACCGCACGTGGTCGTTCAGCTGCTCGCCGAGGCGATGCAAGTCGTCAAGTCCCGCCTGACCCGAATCCACGAGGCGGACCGCGGCGCGGATCTCGAGGTGCTCGCGCGCCACCCTGGCGGCGGCCTCCAGATCGGCATTCTCGTCGGCCGCCAGCCACCCGGGCAGGAGAATGCCCTCCTCGATCTCGAAGTGCCTGCGGCCGTGTTCGTTCCAGTAGCCCATCAACGCGGTCGCGGCCTCCTCGACGACATCGGCGCGGCGCAGGCTCATGGCAACGAACAGGGCCTGGTGATGGTCGTGGGAGAGCGGAGTGAGCTCGTCGCTCCGCTTCATACGGCACCTGTAGGCATCGGGGGTCAAGGCCGGTCAATCGTCGTACCCAGACACCCCCGGCCGCATCCGTGGCAGCTACGGGAACAGCGGCCGAGAGCGGCCGGCCCCCTCGTCATGCCCCGAGCTGGATTCGAACCAGCGGCCTACTCCTTAGGAGGGAGTCGCTCTATCCAGCTGAGCTATCGGGGCGCGTGGGCAGAATACCGCTCTAGCAAGCGGGTTCTGGGAGGTCGGTGATCGGCGGGATGAGCGACCTCATTGGGCAATATTCGGCTCCAGTGACTTTTAGTGACCAAAAGGGGTTGGAAATGGGCCCGAACAGGGCAGGACCAACGACCTAGGTTCTGGCCATAGCTCCTACTCAGCCGGTCCAGGCCAAAGCGAGATACTTAGGCGATGTCGCAAAAGAACGTGGACGTAGTCCGAGCGGCCTTCGACGGCTGGCTTCGGGGTGATCCGGCAACGCTCGAGCTGATTGACCTGATGTCGTTTAGTGCCGGGCCCAGGGATGCTGGGTGGCGGCATCTACCGTGGCCACGAGGGCGTGGTCCAGTGGTGGGTCGATTGGCGGCGCGAGTGGACGGACTACGAGATCGAGGTCGTACGGCTGGAGGACGTTGGTGATCGAGTATTCACTGCGGAGCGCAGCCAGGCGAAGGGCAAACGCAGTGGAGCCTCCGTGAACTTCGAGACCTATTCCGTCTGGACCCTGCGGGACGGGAGAATCGTTCGCTGGCAGGGCTATGAGAGTGAGACAGAGGCCCTCGAAGCCGCTGGGCTGTCGGAGTAGATCGGTTCTGGCCGTGAAATAACTCCTACTCAGTCGGTTCAGGGCCAAAGCGAAATACTGCGTGAGCGATGTCGGAGGAGAACGTGGAGCTTGTGGGGCGCATGATCGAAGCGTTCAACCAAGGCAGCGTTGACGGCATCCGACCGTTTCTCCACCCCGAGATCGAATGGCACGAGGATCCATCGTTCCCGGAAGCAGGGGTCTATCGCGGCGTTGAAGCATTCGAGGAGTACTCGCGGCAGTTTCTCGCAGAGTTCTCTGACATCCGTTACGAGGCTCGGGAGACTGTCGAGATCGGTGACGACGTGATTGCCAACATGCAGATTCGGGGACGGGGGAAGACAAGCGGAGCAGCGTTCGAGCTCTCAGCTTGGTGGGCGATCACGTTCCAAGACCATCGGATGATCCGTTGCTTTGCTTACCTCGACCGGGATCGGGCTCTGAAAGCCATCGGAGCCGACGGCTCCGAGTAGACCAGTAGGCAGCGTTCTGGCCGTTTCATAGCTCCTACTTAGCTAGCTCACGGCCAAAAGCGAGATACTGCGTAGACGATGTCGGAGGAGAACGTCAAGACTCTGATTAGCGCCTCGAAGGCCGCGAGTTCTGCGGCTACGGTCAAGGATGAGTCCCTCCCGTTTATCTGTGAATGGGTGGAGACTGTGGCACTGGCGCCCCCGACGGTCGAGCGAGATACTGGATGGCAAAGAGCGATACTCAGTGGGCGATGGACTACGAAGAAAAGCTGACGGTCGTTCGCCAGTCCTACGAAGCGTTCAGCCGCAATGATATTGAAGCGCTTCTCTCTGTCTACGCCCCAGATTGCGAGTGGCTTATGTCGAACTTCGCAGGCTGGCCCGAGAAGCAGCTCTACGTAGGCCGACAGGGTCTCGCCGAGTTCTTCGAAACCTGGTTTGAGCCCTGGGAGGACTTCTACGTAGAGATCAGAGAAACGATCGACCTGCCGGGTGATCGCTGCCTTGTGATCGGGGACGCCCATGGGCACGGCCGACTCAGCGGCGTCGCAGTTGATTTGCCGCCCCTCGCCCAGATCGTCGACTTCCGTGATGGACAGCTTCTGCGTGTCGATAACTATTCGGATGTCGAAGCGGGCCGAAGAGCCGCCGGGCCGTCGGAGTAGCTGCTCGGTCACGCCGCGACCTCGATTACCGGCAAAGCGAGTCCCTCCCGTTTATCGGTGAATGGGTGGCGGCGCTGGCACTGGCGGTCCCGACGGCCGAGCGAGATACTGGACGGGCGATGTCTCACGAGAACGTGGAACTGGCGGAACGCGCATATGCAGCGTTTAAGGAAAGAGGATGTGCCGACGGTCATCGAGCTGTTCGATCAAGACATCGGATGGAATGCCTCCGACGTCTTCTTCGACGAGCCGCGGGCCTATCGCGGCCGAACGGAGTGGGCGCAGACCTTCCTTCGAGACCTGATCGCACTGTTCGAGGACTACCGGGCCGATCCCGAGGAGATCATTGACGCTGGCGACCATCTAGTGGCCATCGTTCGGGTTGGCGGGCGCGGGAGACACAGCGGCGCGATGGTGACGGCACGTGTTGCACACGTCATGACATTCAGAGATGGCGGAATCGCTACCTTCACAGAGTTCAAGGATGTCCCTGAGGGCCGCGAAACCGCCGGGCTGACGGAGTAGGCGATGTCGGGTGAGAACGTCGAGATCGTGCGCCGAGCCATCGAGGCGTTCAACCGCGCCGGTACCGCCGGGGCGGTTAGCTCTGGCCTCTACGCGGATGACGTTGAATGGGATGGCACACGAAGCGGGGTCCCCGGAGCCGGCGTCGAGCGAGGCATCGATGACGTAGTTGCCTTCTTCGAAGAGAACTGGTTCGCCGCGTTTCCGTTCGAAGATTGGGAGATCCACATTGAGGAGGCGATTGATAACGGAGATAAGGTGGTCTTCACTTCCCATCAACGAGCGCGAGGAGCATCCGAGCGGGGCGGAGAGTCCCTCGCCCTTGGAAGCATCTTCACGCTCCGCAACGGACAGATCGTGCGGATGCAGGTCTTCCAGCGCCCGGAAGATGCCCGCAAAGCCGCCGGGCCGACGGAGTAGTCGATGTCGGAGGAGAACGTGGAGATCGTGCGCTGGCTTCACGAGAAGGGACACGCAAGGCGAACAGTCGAAGTGCCTGGTGTCGAGGATCGGATTGCCTCCGACTATCGCTTCCACCCGCGATCCGACTTTCCGGGTCGTTCCACCTACCGCCTTGACGAATTGGTCAATTTCTGGGCCGATCTCGACGCGACCTTTATTGACTACAGCCTGATTCCCCAAAGCTACGAATCGATTGGTCCTACCCACGTCTTGGTCACGCTGCGACAGACGACGCTCGGCCCGGGGAAGCGACCAGTTGCTCACCGAACTCATCTACATGCTCTGGGAACTGGTCGAAGGAAGGGCCAAGGAGACATGGACGTCCAGCGAGAGGGAGCAAGCCCTCGAAGCTGCCGGGCTGTCGGAGTAGGTGATGTCGCAAAAGAACATGGAGGCATTCAAGCGATCGGTTGAGGCGGGCAGCCGCCACGACTTTGACGCGATGCTGGAGGAGCTTGACCCGGCGGTGGAATGGCATCCGGCGGTAGGCGTGGCGTTGGCAGGTGAAGCGACGGTGCTTCGGGGACGGGAGGAGGTGCGGAAGTGGTTTCAGGACCTGTTCGGAGCGTTCGAGGATCTTCGCTTCGAAGCCTCGGAGTTCCGGGACCTCGGAGATGAACTGCTCGCGTTCGGTCGGGTGCAGGCCCATGGCACCGCAAGCGGTGTCGAGATCGACTCGGCATTGGCGTGGCTGGTCCGAGCAAAGAACGGGAAGGCGATTTGGGTCCGGAGCTACATGGATCCGAAGGAAGCTCTCGAAGCGGCCGGACTTTCGGAGTAACTCCGCCATCAGACCAGGGCGTGAAGCCGGGCAGCAGGAGATGCCTGCCTAGGAACTGGTCCGTAACAGTGATCAAGAGATCCGGTGCCGCACCATGCCGTCGTCCACGGTGACCGCCCGTTGCAGGGTCAGGTAAGGATGATCAGGGCGATCCCGCAGGTACTGCACGGGAACGCCAGAACTGAGCGCATCTCGCTGCCATCGGGCACCAGTGACCAAATCGCGCCTAATCCCGCCCAATCCGATTCGCATCTCGATTCGGGAATAGCTCAGAACCCCGCTCACAGAGCCAGATTGCTCGACCACGCTGACCACCTCCACACCGCTTAGGAGGGAGTCGCTCTATCCAGCTGAGCTATCGGGGCCCGGGGGCAGATTACCGCTCTGGCAAGCGGGTTCTGGAGGTAGACGATCGGAGAGACGAGGGATCTCATTGGGCACTTTTCGGCTTCAGTGACTTCAGTGACCAATGGAGGGCCGGAAAGGGCCCGACGGGGCAGGAGCGACCTAGGTTCTGGCCATTTCACCTACTTAGTCGGTTCAGGGCCTAAGCGAGATACTGCACAGACGATGTCGCAGGAGAACGTGGACCTCATCAAACAGGGCTACGAGGTACTGGAAGGCCACTGGTGAGGTCAACGCGCATCCTGACCTGGTCTGGGATGTGACCAGACCGGCTGGCCAGGCCAGCAGATCTATCCGGACCTGACGGAGCTAACGGTTCAACGCAGAGTGGGCGGATGCTTGGGATGACTGGGAGGTCGAGCTCGAGGACTGCCTTGACTTCGGGGAGCGAGTAGTAGCATCGTCAATCAGCGGGGACGTTCGAAGGTAACGGGATTCCGTGGACATGCACTTCGCTCAGGTGTGGTGCTCGCGACGGACTGGCGTTCAGGATGAAGATGTACGCGAGCGGAGGAGGCCTCGAAGCCGCGGGCTGTCGGAGTAGGCGCGCAGAGGGCGTTCCGGCCTTTGTGCGCGAGATAGGGTGCGCGACATAGAGGGAAGAGACGAAGAAATCATCGCCAGCCTGCGCCGCACCTACGAGGCGACAACCGAGGCGACTTCGACTCCGCTGTCGAGATTGCTGCACCCTGACGTTGAACTGGTTACAACCGGTGGCTTCACGAGCCTCGCGGGACCGACAAGCTCCGTGAGTGGTTGGAGCCAGAGACGATGGAGGACATAACGATGGAGCCGTAGTATTTCGAGGTTGCGGGCAACAACGTGCTGGTACGCCAGAGAAGTCGAGGCCGTGGAGTGACGAGCGGAGCTAAAGTCGAGATGGACTTCTGGGTGGGTTACACGATTGACGACGAGGGTCGCGTGACTAGGATGGTCGCTTATAACCACGATCAGGAAGTCAGAGCTCGAACGGATACCGGGCTATCGGAGTAGGCGATGTCGGAAGAGAACGTGGAGATCGTTCGTCGCTGCTATGAGTTCTTGGAGAACCGCGACGAGTCGTTGATCGTTGAACTGATTGATCCCGACGTCGTCTACGACCTCTCGAGGAATGTATTCAACCCCGACGTCTATGTAGGTCACGAAGGGCTCAGGAGCTTGGTCGAACAGGTCGATGCGATGTGGGAGGGCTTTCGCATTGAGCCAGAAGAGTTCTCCGATGGTGGCGAATATGTCGTCTGCGCAGCTCGGATGACTGGACGGGGTAGAAAGAGAGGAGTCCCCACGGAGATGCGCCTCTTCCAGGTCTGGCAGCTTCGCGACGGCAAGGTACTGCGATAGACGGGCGGCTACCGAGAGCATGCCGAAGCCCTCGAAGAGGCCGGGCTGTCGGAGTAGGGCGCTCACTCCCGGCATCAGACCGGGACGCCGAAGCCGGGGCAGCAGGGGATGCCCTACAGAAATGGGTCCATAGCCGTGGTCAAGAGATCCGTTGCTGCACCATGCCCTCGTCCACCGTGACCGCCCGTTGCAGGATCAGGTAAATGATGAACAGGGCGACGACCGCCGATGCCGCGATCAGCACCTTTTTTCCGATGCTCATGCCTCTCCTTCGATCGAGTTCTACGACCGCGATCGTATTCTCGGCTCCACCTTCGCGCAGGTATTGCACGGGATCACCAGAACGTTGCGCATCTCGCTGCCATCGGGCACCAGTGACCAAATCGCGCCCAATCGCGCCTATATCCGATTGACATCTCGATTTCGGACTAGCTCGCAACCCCGCTCACAGAGCCAGATAGCTCGACCTGCTGACCACCTCTCACACCGCTTAGGAGGGAGTCGCTCTATCCAGCTGAGCTATCGGGGCGGAGTGCAGATTCACGGCTCTGCAAAGCCGTTTCTAGCGTAGCCGCCGGAGCCAAAATCGCGGGGCTTGGCCGGGAGGCGGGCTCGATTGTGCCCATTGCTGCCCATTCAACGCCCAACTGAACTCTCATGCAACAGCACCATCTCGTCATGCGCTGACGTCGGAAACCCGGTTGTGCGTTGACTGCGCGATGACTTTGTCAATAGGATCGCGCAGTCCAAATCGGGAATCCAAACGGGAGACTTGTGAGCAACTTCAATCGACGCCGTTCGCGCAATTCAGAAACGAAGCGGCGGAGGTTGAGCAAGCCGAGCCCGGCGATGGCCGTGGCCCTTGCTGCCCTGTTCTTCGCGATGACCGGAATGGGCATCGCCGCCAAGTCCATGATCACGGGAAAGCAGATCAAGAATGGGACGGTGACCTCGAAGGATCTCGCCAAGGGCGCGGTCAAGGCGAAGAACCTCGCCGACAGCGCGGTCACGCCCGCCGCCCTCGCAGACAGTGCCGTCACGGCCGACAAGCTCGCGGGCAGCTCAATCACCGCTCGTGCCATCGACGGCTCCTTGCCGGCGAGATCCGCAGGGCGAGTTATCAATCAGGGCTCGGTCCCCAAAATCTGTCCTGGCGGCATCATCACCTTCGGCGCAGCGTGCCCTGCCATACCCGAGCGGGCGAACATGCGCTACGCGGAAGTACTGAACTTCGACAGCTGGTACGCCCTTCAAGGATTACCCTGCAGCGGCAGCGGCGGCGACCTGCCGCTGACTTCTATCTCGCAGTCTCCCGATTTGGCGCCCTACCCGGGCTTGCCAACGACTGGTGACCGATTCACAATCGAGAAGACGGGGAACTACACGGTCACTGTCAACGCCACCTGGGACGCGGGTCCCGGCGATTACCGCGCAATCCAAGCAGACAAGCACCTTGGCAGCGGCCCCAACCAAGGCGAGAGTGTCAAAATCGGATACGTGATCGATGCACCCGCGCCTGGTCTGGAGACCATGCAGTCGGGGACGTTCGACTTCACGGCCAACGCGGGGGACACCATCCACTTCAGTGCCTCGCAGTGCGGCCCCAATATGGTCAAGCTCCAGGAGCTGAGGGCTAACGTCTTGCCGGAGCAGGCCGTTCAGTAGCCGGGGTTGCCGGGGACGCTGGTTCTCGGCGAAGCCTCATCGCAGCGGTAACCTGCCGCGGGTCGGTTCGCCGTACCCGGGCATCGGCGCTAGTGGCCAATGGAGGGCCGAAATGGCGGGTGCAGGCCCATGGCACCGCAAGCGGTGTCGAGATCGACTCGGCATTGGCGTGGCTGGTCCGAGCAAAGAACGGAAAGGCGATTTGGGTCCGGAGCTACATGGATCCGAGGGAAGCCTTCGAAGCCGCCGGGCTGTCGGAGTAGGCGATGTCGGAGGAGAACATCGAGATTGTCCGGCGAGTCATTACGGCGCTCAACCGAGGCGGACCCGCCGCAGTAGTGAACACCGGCCTCCTCGCGGACGAAGTCGTGTTCGACGGCACGCAAAGCGGCATCCCTGGAGTCAGCGTCTTCCGAGGCATCGATGCCGTCCGGGATTTCTTCGAGGAGGACTGGTTCGATGTGTTTCCGTTTGAGGACTGGGAGATTCGCATGGAGGAGCCGATCGACAACGGAGAGCAGGTGGTCTTCACTTCTCACCAACGAGGGCGGGGAGCGTCCAGCAGGGCGGGAACGGTGCTCACGGTCGGCAACATCTTCACTGTCCGCAACGGAAAGCTCGTGCGCATGCAGATCTTCCAGCGACCCGACGAAGCCCTCGAAGCCGCCGGGCTGTGGGAGTAGAAGATGTCGGAGGAGAACGTAAAGATCGTTCGCCGATCCTTCGACACCTTCAATCAACGCGACAAGGTTGCGTGGATGGCCGACGCCGATCTGGAATGCGAGGTGTTTCCCCCTGCCGAGTGGCCCGAGAACACGCCGATTCGAGGAGCCGCGGCCTGCTGGGAGTTCTACCTCGACAACGCAAAGGCCTTCGAGGAGGGCTCGTTTGAGCTTCGGGAGGTTCGTGACGTCGGTCACGGCCGGGTGATCGCGAACCAGCATCGGGAGATGCGGGGCAGGAAGAGTGGAGCAGCCGTGGTCTATGACTTCTGGGCCGTGATCACGCTCCGGCATGGGAAGCACGTCCGCTGGGATTGGTTCAGCACCCGATCCGCGGCCCTGGAGGCCGCCGGGCTGTCGGAGTAGGCGCTCACTCCAGCCATCAGACCGGGACGTGAAGTCGGGGCAGCAGGGGATGCCCTGCCGAAATGGGTCCATAACCGTGGTGGCCCTGGCACTGGCGCCCCCGACGGCCGAGCGCGATACTGGACGGGCGATGTCGCAGGAGAACGTGGAGATCGTGCGCGCCTACATCGACGCGTACAACGGGGGCGATCTCGAACCCGCGCTCGGCCTTCTCGCTGACGACTTCGAGTACGACGGCTCGCGCGCGCTTGGTCCGGACAGCAGTCGGGCCTATGACCGCGACGGGTTCCGTGACTTCCTTGTCGACTTCGCATCGAACTGGGAGTCCCCGGTGCGGATCGAACCGCACGAGTTCATCGACGCCGGAGCGCGCGTGGTCGTCCCCTGGACCTTCCATGCGACCGGACGCGACGGGCTCGACCTAGACGCGCGGGTGACGATGGTGTTCACGGTCCGCGACGAGGCCATCGCGGGGATCTGCATGCACCAGGATCGCAGCGGAGCCCTCGAAGCCGCCGGGCTATCGGAGTAGGCGATGTCGCAGGAGAACGTCGACTTTGTGACCGGTCTCTTCTCGGGGGCACTCGAGATGGAGAAGGACGATCTCCTCGCCGCGCTTCCGGAGATGACTCGGCAAGCATGTGACCCGGAGATCGAATGGATCGAGGACCCGCAGCGTGCAGACTCGCGTACCTACCGCGGGCACGAGGGCGTCCTCGAGTCGTGGACCCAGTGGCTCGAGGGATTCGAGGAATATGGGGTCGAGCTCGAGGCGATCCGCGATTGCGGCGACAAGGTCTTGGTCACGATGCGGGAGGAGGGGCGAGGAGGGGCGAGTGGCGCATCCGTGTCAGCGCGTGTCTACGCGGTCCTGACCTTCCGAGACGCCAAGGTCCTGCGTTACCAGGAGTTCTACGACGAGCGAATGGCTGGCGAGGCCGCCGGCCGCTTGGAGTAGCCGATGTCGAAGGAGAACATTGAGACTGTGCGACGCCTGCTCGAGGTCACCAGTGCTGAGGACGCCTCAGGTGCCGTGCCCTTGCTCGATCCGGACCTCAAGTGGATTCCGTTACGTGCCGCAACGGAAGGGGCATATCACGGCATCGATGGCTATCTGAAGTTCGTGGCTGACACGGACGAGAGCTTCGAGATCTTCGAGCCTCACCTCGAGCTTCGCGACGCTGGCGACCGAGTGCTGGCCTGGGGCACGATTCACCTGCGGGGCGGCGGCAGCGGGGTGGAGATTGACGTTCCAGTTGGGGGCATCTTCGATCTTCGCGACGGAAGAATCATCCGCTGGCAGGACTTCGGTTCTAGGGAAGCAGCCCTCAAAGCCGCCGGGCTGTCGGAGTAGATGAGCAGTCACAGGGCGACCTCGATCACCGGCAGAGCGAGACCTCCGGCTTATCCGCAGATAGGAGGGCGGGCCGTGGTAGTGAAGGCCCAGAGGGCTAAGCGAGATACTGCGTGAGCGATGTCCGACCAGGAAGATCTCGCCATCCTCCGGGAGGCATACCTCGCCTGGAATGACCTTGGGGTCGGTGGGGACGGCGTCGCGCGGTTCTTTCACCCGGACGTCGAGTGGATCAACCCGCCGGAAATGCCCGGCGGGGGAACCCGGATCGGCAAAGACGCCGTCTTGGCTTTCCTGAGGGAGTGGGAAGGGACGATGGGGATCATGAACGTGACCTTCAACGTCGAGCAGATCATTCCGGCCAACGGCGAGTACCTCGTGGTCTCGGTCGTCACCGCAACGAGCGGGCATGGGGTGGCCATTCCTCCTCAGAACGTGTTTCACTTGTTGCGAATCGAAGACCGCCGGGTGGGCAGAGTGCGGTTCTTTTTCGATCGAGCGGCGGCCCTCGAAGCCGCCGGGTTGTCGGATTAGGCCAATAGACAGCGTTCTGGCCGCCGCGTAGCCCCACCCAGCCGGTTCAGGCCAAAGCGAGATACTGCACAGACGATGTCGAAGGAGAACGTGGAAATCGCTCGCCGCGCCTACGCGGCCTTCAACCGGCGCGACTTCGACGCTGCCCTGGAGTCTTTTGATCCCGGTGTCGAGTGGCACCAGATAACGCAGTTCCCCGATCGAAGCGTCTATCGCGGACTTGACGACATGAGAGACCGCTTCTGGAACCGACAGCTGGTCGAGCAGTTCGGGGATTTCAGGATCGACGTTGAGGAGTTCGTTGACGCTGGTGATCACGTCGTGATGATCGGGCACATCGTCGCCCACGGAAGCGGCAGTGGGGTGCCGATCCGTCAGCGGGTCGTCAACATCCTGGAGTTGCGCGACGGGAAGACCATTCGCGCATACGACGTTGCTGGGCCGAGCGAGAGCGAGAGTTAGGCCGAAGTAACCGACGTCCATCCTGGGATCTCGATCCGCTCGTCGGCGTCAGCCACCACGCCGTTGTCAGCGAGGCGTCGGCGATCATCCTGACTACTTCCCTCTCCCGTCGGGCACTAGTGACCAAATCGCACCCAATCGGCCCATATCCGATTGGCATCTCGATCTCGGGCTAGCTCGCAACCCCGCTCACATAGCCAGATAGCTCGCCCAGCTGACCACCTCCACACCGCTTAGGAGGGAGTCGCTCTATCCAGCTGAGCTATCGGGGCGCGTGGGCAGATTATCGCTCTGGCAAGCCGATTCCTGGAAATCGCCAATCGGCGGATCGGCGATCTCATCGGGCAGTTTTCGGCTCCAGTGACTACTAGTGACCAATGGGGGGCGGAACCGGGGTCTTGGCGCGAGTCAGGAGCCGATGCAGCTGGCCGGCCGGGTCCTAGGCCCTGCGTCGTGCCCGAAGCTCTCGCTGGCGTTGCCGCTCCGCTTTGAGCCGAGTCGTCTTCTGGCCTTCCCATACGTGGAGGGCAACGACGGCTAGCACGATGATGACCGCGAAAACGCCAAGCGGGCGCGGGAGCAACGTCATCGCGCCTATTGCGAGCGGTAGTCCGACGAACAGGCTGATAAGCAGATCGCGGCCGGGACCGCCGTACTGCTTGAAAACTGCTCGCCGGATCGGAGTGCTGCGCTCGGCCATCGGGAATGCAATCGACAAAACGTCCCGCTGGCCTTAGAGCCGCATTCAAGAACTTCGCCAGGGCGCAGAGAAAGCGCCCCTGGTTAGGAGATCCGGTGCAGAATCCCGGAACGGGTATCTGAAATCGGGCTAACCTCGCCGCCTGGCGGGGTGGCCAGATGGAGTCTCGGTCTACACCGCTGCCGTCAGGGGAGTCGCTCTATCCAGCTGAGCTATCGGGGCCTGGGAGCAGAATACCGCTCTGGTAAGCCGATTCCGAGAGGTCGCCGATCGGTGGGATGAGCCATCTCATCGAGCAAATCTCGGCTCCAGTGACTCTTAGTGACCAAGGGAGGGCGGAAAGAGGCCCCTCCGCCCCAGACCGCCCACGGCCAGGGATACTGACGTCGATGGAGGAATCGGGTTGATCGTCGCGGACATCGGTGCGGAGAGCGTCATCGTCATCGCCTTGATCGTCGCCGTCGTGATGGCCGTTCTCGTCGCCTACTTCGCCATCTCAATCTCCCGGAACGGTCCCAGCAGGAATGGCTACTCGCAGCTTTGGGGCAGCCTGTTTTTGGCTGCCGTCAGTCTCGGCGTCGCTGCCGTCGTCGGGGGCTTGTTGGCGAACGTGAACTGACGGGTCGTCTCCGCTGAATCCGGCGACTGCTGAGGTCAGTTTGCAAGCAGGCCCACGAGCCGCTCACGAGGCCTCCTGAGCGGTCTCAGGGGCGGGGCTCAGTTCCCTGAAGTGGGACAGCTGGAGCCAGTGGCTCAGGGCGCGAACTGAAAGCGATAGACGTTCGTGGCTGGGGGGAAGTTGCCGTGGTAGGCGGGTTGCCCGGGCGGGTCGATGTTGTCGGCAGGGGTGTAGAAGGCGGCGAACTTCCCGTCGCCGGCGATCGCCGGCTCACCGGCATACTCGTTCGCTCCCGGCCCCCCGCCACCGGCCCGGGAGATGAGGGTTGCCCGCTTCTTCTTGCGGTCGTAGACGTAGGAGTTGAGCGGGGACATGACCGGCCCGCCCAGGTTGGTGGCGCTGGTCTGGAAGGTGACGTAGCGGCCGGTGTTCGAAAGGGATGCGCTCGAGGCGGACCCGTTCACCCCCATTCCCCCGGCCACCTTCGACTGCCGCGAGATGAGCACCGTCCTGCCTTTACGCCGATCGTGCAGGTAGAGGTTGATCTGATCGGGAGCCGGCAGCACGGGCCCACCGAGGTTCGTGGCCGTGGTCTGGAAGACGACGTAGCGGCCGTTTGCAGAGATGTCCGGCACGTCGGCGTTGTCGTTGACGCCCGAGCCTCCTCCGGAGCGGCGTGAGGCGAGGCTGATCCGGCGCTTGCTCCAGTCGTAGGCGTAGACGTTGGCGCTGGCACCCGGCTTGATCGGTCCACCCAGGTTTCGGGCCTGACTCTCGAAGGCAACCACCGGCGCCCGCGGCGCGATCGAAGGCTCGAAGGAGTCGTCCTTGCCGCCCCGGCCCCCGTGCGAGCGTCGCGAGACCAGGAAGGTTCGATTCTTCTTCAGGTCTCGAACGTAGACGTTGGTGAAGCCGCCCTTGGTGATCGGTCCGCCGAGATTGGTCGATCGCGTCTGAAAGGAGACGTAGCGGCCGTTCGCCGAGATCGAAGGTCCGTCCGAGTTCTGATCCGCGCCTCCCCCACCGGCGTTTGCAGAGCGCCGCGAGACGAGCTCGACGGTGTCCTTGCGGCGGTCATAGACGTAGACGTTCTGCTCCGCGACGATCGGCCCGCCCAGGTTTTGCGCGTCGGTGCGAAAGACCACGAACCTTCCATTGCCCGAGATCTGCTCCTCCCGCGAATCACCATCAGCACCGACGCCGAGGTTCGACTCGCGCGACACCGTCTCGACCGTGCGGTTCTTGAAGTCATATACGTAAACGGTGGTCTCGAAGGAACCGCTGGCGTGGACACCGAGGTTGGTCGCCTCGCTGCGGAAGGCGACGAAGCGGCCGTCGTCTGAAACCGATGAGCCATAGGACCAGGAATTGGCACCGGCGCCCCCGTCGGCGTCGGATTGACGGCTGACCAGCTCCAGGTCCCCCTTCGCGCCGAAAGCCGAAGCTGCCAGCAAGCAGAAGGCAAGGCCAGCGAGGCCGATGCCGGCGGCGCTGAGACGCGTGTGATCGCGTTCCCTCATCTCTCTCCTGCCAAACCGTACCACCGGTCCCCAGGGCAAGCCCGCATCTTTCCGGTGAGAACTCGATTCCTACTTGTCGGCGACATCAACTACGACGACGCCGACTTCCAGGCGGTGATCCAGGACTTCAAGCTCCGGTTCTTCGTCGACAACGGCAACGGCGAGGAGTCAGCCGGCGCCGTGTCGAGGATCCGCGCCTACAAGGGCGCTCTGAGTTCCAAGCAGGTCAAGAAGATCTACAAGAAGGGTCACTGAGGAGCGTTGGCACCGGCGCTGCGGCGCTTCGCGACAACCGCGCTCGTCGCTAGGTTCTGGATATGGAATCGGAGAGTCACGGACACACGCCGAAGCGCCGCAAGGACGCCGCGCCCGTCGCCCATCCGCGCGACGACGAGTTCGCCGGCAACGCCCATGCCCACCCGCTGACGCACGAGGAGGTCCTCGCCTGGGTGGGATTCAAGGTCACCGACGAGAACGGGCATGCGATCGGCAAGGTCGATGACGTCTACGCCGTCGCCGGCAATCCCGAGTGGGTACTCGTCAGACACCACCGATCGCACCACTTCCTCGCGCCGCTCGGGGATGCGATCGCAGGCAACGATCAGGTCTTCCTCCCGTTCGCCAAGGAGACGATCGAGTCGGCGCCCGAGGTCGACCCCGGCGCTGCCGCGAGCGAGGAAGTCATCGCCGCGGCCCGCGCCCACTACGGGCTTGGCTGACTCCCCCCTTCCCCACGAGGAGCTCGTGCCGGGCCTGTGGCGCTGGGCACGGCGCCACCCGGACTGGCATCCCGGCGACTTCGGCGCCGCGGTGGCCAGCTTCATGGCGAGCGCCGGTGGCGAGACCGCGCTGGTCGATCCCATCCTCGAGGACGCAGACGATCCGGCCTGGGAGCTGATCACCGCCGACGCCGGCGACGCGATCAGGGTCTTCGTGACGATCCCCTACCACGTGCGCAGTGCCGAGGCGATCCGCGACCGCCTCGGCGGCGACGTCCCGGTGACGATCCATGGACATCCCTCCGTCGCCAAGCGGCTGGCGTCGGCGCGCGGTTTCAAGCCGTTCAACGCCGGAGACGAGTTGCCGGCCGGCGTCAGCGCTCACCCGATCGGCAGGCCACGGCGCTACGAGACGCCGCTGCTCCTCTCCTCCCACGACGCCCTCGTCTTCGGCGACGCCGTCGTCGGGACCGATGAGGGGCCCAAGATCTGGGCGCAGGAGAGGATCGACGAGAGGGTGCTGCGATTCAATCGGGAGCGGTTCGGGCCATCCCTCGAACCACTGCTGGAGCTGGAGTTCGACCGCCTCCTGATGACCCACGGACCATCCCTGCTCTCGGGTGGAAAGGCCGGCCTGCGCGAGGCCCTCGACTCCCGTCCCTGGTACCACCGGCCCATCTGAGCGGGCCGATCCGCAGGATCAGTCGGCGGCCTCTTCGTCCTCGGGTGACTCGCCCTCTTCGGCGTAGAGGCTCTCCGAAGCGATCTCCTGGAGCTTCCGGTTCCAGAGCTTGATCTCGAGGAACATGTCGTCGCCGAAGCCGTGCACGGCGTCGACCGCCATCAGCGTGAAGCGTCCCTCGTTGACGGCGGCCTGATCGAGGACCTCGCCGTCGAGCTCGGCTGTGACCGCCAGCGCCCCGCGGACCAGCGGCGTTCCCCAGATCAGCGTGACCTCGCCACCGCGACCGCCGTCGGCTCGCCAATCGCCGACCACGTCGTCGTTGAGATCGACCTCCCAGTCGGGATTCTCACCAGCGGTCACGTCGGTGAAGTCGGCGACGGCGCTCATGTCGGTCGGCTCCTCGGAGTCGTCGCGCTTGAACGAAACGTGGCCGAAGAACTCCGGGACGACGCCGTCGACCTCGTCGTGGCCGTGCCCGACGGCAGGGACGTACGTGCGCCCGCCCCAGGTCCGCTCCGGGAAGAAGCGCACGGTCTCGGCATCGAGCGTCGTGCCTGCATCGCCGGCGAGATCGCCGCAGGCCGCGGCGAAGGCCTCGCCGAGGCGCCCCTCCCAGCGACCATAGGGGCGCGAATCCTGGGCGCTGTCGGAGATGAATCGGGGAAAGGGGCGTGCGAGGGGTGGGCTCATGCGGCGGAGGCTATATGGACCGGGCCGGCGGCTCGGCGGCAAGGGCCTCACGTAGGTCGGCGGCGGCCCGCTCGGGTGGATAGGAATCGATGTCGACCCCGGTGCCGAGCTCGAAGCCGGCCCGCACCGAGAGCCGCGGGGCGATGTCGAGATGCCAGTGGAACTCCTCGGTGCCACGCGGCGCCGTCCGCACCCAGAGATTGAGCTGCAGGCCATCGCCGAAGATCACCCGCAGGCCGGCGAGCGCCCGGCCGAGCATCGCCGCCCCACGATCGTCGCGCTCGAAGTTGGTCTGCACCGAACGCGGTACGAGGCGCAACTCGAACGGCGACCGCGACGCCCACGGGCAGAACAGCGCGGCCTCGTCGTCGATGGCGACGAGACGATCGCGCCGGCGCACCTCCTCGACGAGGACGTCCTCCAGCAGGTGGCCGCCCATCGTCCGCTCGTGGTAGGCGTTGAAGCGCTCACGCTCGCGGGCGATCTCGGTCGGGACGAACGGCAACGCGAACAGCTGGGCGTGCGTGTGAGGAAGGGTCGAGCCGGCCCTCGGACCCTCGTTGACGCAGAGGTGGACGTAGGCGGCCTCGTCCTGATGAGCGGCGAGGCGGATGCGCCAGGCGGAGAGAGCGCCGGCGAGCTCGTCGTCGCCGAGGTCGGCGAGGGCGCTCACGTGCCGGGGTGAGTTGACGATCACCTCGTGACCGCCATGGGCCTCGGCGGTCCGGAAGAGCTCCGGCTCGGCCGCCCGGGCGGAACCCCTGAGCGGGTCGGCGGGGCTGCTCAACCCCGAGTCGCGAGCCGGGCCGGCGCCGCGCTCGTCGGGCCCGGTCAGGACCGGGTAGAGGTTCGGGACCGAACGCTGCAGCCAGCCGGGCGTGTCGGGGCCTCCGGCAGGGCGGTTCGCCCAGACCTCGGGCGGCGTCCGCTCCTCCCGCCCCTCGCAGAACGGGCACGAATCGGCGGCGCCGGGCTTCGGCTCGGGCGCCGGCTTCTCGTAGGCGTGGGGGCGCTCGCCGCGCCCCGGCGCGAGCAGCGTCCGCATGCCCGTCAGCTGGTCGATCCGGATCTCGGGTGGGGCCGCGTCGCCGGCCCCGGGGCTCTCGGGGGAGGCGCTCAGGACCCGGTCGGGGGCTCGGGCGCCTCGGGATCGGCTGCCGGCTCGGGCGGAACGACCGGAGGCGGGATGACGGTCTTGCCCTGGGCGCCGGCGATGTTCTTGAAGGCGTCCATCAGGTCGATCGGCAGCGGGAAGACGATCGTCGTGTTGTTGACGCCGATCTGCAGCAGCGTCTGCAGGTAGCGGAGCTGCAGGGTGGCGGGGTTCTGGCTGATGATGTCGGCCGCATCGGCGAGCTTCTGCGCCGCCTGGAACTCGCCCTCGGAGCCGATGATCTTGGCCCGCCGTTCGCGTTCCGCCTGCGCCTGCAGCGCGATCGCCCGCTGCATGTCCTGAGGGAGCTCGACGTCCTTGACCTCGACCGTCGAGACCTTGATCCCCCACGGCTCGGTCTGATCGTCGATGATCGTCTGCAGCTCCGCGTTGAGCGTCTCCCGCTCAGAGAGCAGCGCGTCGAGCTCGGCCTTGCCGAGGACGGAGCGAAGGGTCGTCTGGGCGATCTGAGAGGTGGCGACGAGGTAGTTCTCGATCTCGGTGATCGCCTTGTCCGGATCCATGACGCGGAAGTAGGCGACGGCGTTGACCCTGACGGTGACGTTGTCGCGGGTGATCACCTCCTGCGGCGGCACGTTGAGCGTCACGGTCCGCAGGTCCACACGGACCATCTGGTCGATGAAGGGGATCAGGAAGCGGAGTCCCGGGCCCTTGAGGGCGATCAACCGGCCGAGCCGGAAGACGACACCGCGCTCGTACTCACGCAGGATCCGGATGGCGGAGGCCGCGATCAGCAGACCGATGACCACCACCGCTCCAACTACAACCAATGCGACCATCAACCCGCTCCTTCCGATTTGTTGTCGGCGGCCCCGGCGGTTGACGCCTCCGGGGTGTCCTCAAGGGGAGAGACGACGAGGTTGAGCCCGTCGATCTCGTCGACTCTGACTCTATACCCGGCCTCCTGCGGGCCAGCGGGCGGCGCGACGCGCGCCTCCCACAGGGCGCCGTCGACGAACACCTGGCCGGCCGGGGCGAGCGGCGTTCGCACCGTCGCGATCTCACCGATCAGCGCCTCCGGTCCGCTCGCCACCGGTCGGTGTCGAGCCTGCACCGCCTTGGCGCCGACGAACACCGTCGCCAGGCCGAGCGCCCCGGCCACGCCGATCACCAGGCCCGGACTGACCTCGATCTGGCTGTTGTCGGTGTCGAAGATCAGCAAACCGCCGCCGATCAGGGCGGCGACACCGAGAATGCCGAGTATCCCCGCCGTGGGGAGGTGGCTCTCGGCGACGATGAAAGCGATCCCGGTGAGCAGGAGCAGCACGCCGATCGCAGCCACCGGGAGGTGAATCGCGCCGATGATCCCGAGGGTCAGGGCGACCCCACCGATCACGCCCGGAATGAGCGTGCCGGGCGCGAAGGCCTCCAGCGTCAGCCCGAGCAGCCCGACCAGAAGCAGCAGGAACGCGACGTTCGGATCGACCAGGACGTCGAGCACCTGGTAGAGGACGGTCATCCCCTGATCGTCGATCTCGACCCCCGAAGTCTCCAGCGTCGTCGACTTCGGGCCGGTGACCTGAAAGCCGTCGAGCTCCTGCAGGAGCCGGTCCTGGTCGGGCGCGACGAAGTCGATCTGACCCTTCGCGAGGGCGGTGTTCTCGCTCTCCTGATTGCCGGGGACACCGATCGCCGTGGTCGGTGCCATCGCTCTGACGTCGGCGGCGGCGACGATGGCGGCACCCTGGCCGATGGCTTCGGCGCCACTCGGCGAGACGTAGACGACGACGGGTATCGGGGCGGAGCGGATGTCGCTGACGATGTCCTCGGCCGAGGACTGCAGGCCCCCCGGCGTGTCCAGCCGGATGATCGCGAACGGTGCGCCCTCGTCGGCCGCGGAGCCGAGGGCGTGGCCGACCCAGCCCGCTTCGGCCGCATTCAGCTCGCCGCTCAGCTCGATCGACGGAACCTTCGCCTGGGCGCCTCCCTGGCCGGAGGACTGCGCAGCGCCGAACAGGACGAGCCCGAGCACTACCCCCAGGGCCACGAGTCCGGTAACGCGAGGGCGCATGCCCCAATTATCAGCAGCCTCCCTAAACGGGGTCGAACCGGGCAACCGCGGACTCAGCCGAGCGCGTACTTCTGGATGTCGGCCTCGAGCGCTGCCTGGTCGGCATAGACGCCCTGGTGGGCGTAGACGAGCTCGCCGTTGGCGTCGAAGAAGAGGGTGTTCGGGAACGCCCCGATCAGATTCGCGCCGGTCTCGTTGGCGAGGTCCTTGCCGGGGTCCGCGAAGCTCGGGTAGGGGATCGGGTGACCGTCGAGGAAGGTCTTCGCCGCGGAGTCCTCGTCATCGCCGTCGACGCCGATGAACGCGACCTGATCGAGGTGATCGGCTGCGGCCTGCTGGAACCAGGGCCATTCCGTGCGGCAGGGGCCACACCAAGACGCCCAGTTGTTGACGACGGCCGGGTAGCCCTTGACCGCGGCGAGCTGGGCCTTGAAGGCGTCGAGGCCGCCCGGCGCGAGTGCACCGCCCTGGTCGTAGAGGGGCTTCAACTGCGCCGGGGCCTTGGCGAGCGCCGGCTTGTAGTCGGGGGCGTCGGAGGCGCTGCCGGGGTCGGTTCCGGAATCGCCCGAACCGCAGGCTGTGAGGAGGACGGCGAGGATCAGCACGAGCAGTGCCGCTGCCGGTTTTCCTGCGCGCTTGTGGTGTCGGTTGCTCATTCGGCCGTTTCCCCTGCTTTAATGGTCGTGCGGTCCGAGGGGAATGTTGGACCGCGGGGCCGCGGCCAGCACAGAAGCCTGACCGCCTCGCCCCATCGAGCTTACTGCGCCGCTCGCTCCGTCTTGGATCGAACGGCGCGGCCACGAAGCCTTTCTCATGGCAGAAACCACCGCTATCGCCGCCGACGCGGCCAACGCGCTTTCCAGCGCCGACCTCGAACGCGTTCAGAAGTTCACGCGTGAACCGATCCTGCTCGAGGGCGAGACTCCCGAGGACCTCGTTCCCGGCGCCGCCCGGCGGCTCGCCTTCGATGCTGCGCTTGCCGAGATCGAGGAGGGCTTCGAGGAGCCCTCCCCCGCGTGGCGCCAGAACTTCTCGCTGCTGCTCGGCCTCGAGCGGATCCTGGCCGAGGAGCGGCCGCTGCTGCTCGACGGCGCCGAGCTCTCCGAGCATCAGGTCGACGCGCTGTCGGGAACGCTCGCGGCGATCATCTCCGAGATCGAGGAGCCGGGGTCGAACCGCGGCAATGGGCCGAACGGGGGCGCGGGCGGGTCGGGCAACGGCGGGAACGGAGGCGATTCGACCGCCGACGAGGACGACGCGCTCGCCGAGGACGAGGAGCCGCAGGACTGGGACGAGGAGCCGATCGACTCCGAGGAGGAGGATGTCGTCACCGAGGCCGCCGACGACCCCTACGCCAGTCGTCGCTTCTGGTTCGAGCACGCGACCGGCGCCGGCAAGACCGTCGCCGCGGTCGGGTTCGTCGAGTCGTCGCGCACCGGCGGCATCCTGATCCTCACCCATCGCCGCAACCTCGTCGACCAGTTCATCGGCGAGATTTCCGACCGCGGCTATGCCGATCGCCTCTCCCCGCCGCTGCTGAAGGGCAGCGACAACGCCTACGGGCCGGTCACGGTGGAGACGTACCAGTGGTTCGTGCGCAACGCCGGCAAGATCTCGAGCGCCTATTCGATCGTGATCTGCGACGAGGCCCACACGGCACTCGGCGAGAAGACCAGCGCCTGCATCCGCAACTGGCAGGGACCGGTGTTCATCGGCATGACCGCGACCGGCGCACTGATCGCCCGTCACGTCGCCGATCTCTTCCCGACCCAGACGTCGCGATTCGATCTCGCCCAGGCGGCTCGCCGCGGGGTGATCGCACCGCTGCGATGCATCCGCATCCCGCCCGGCCCGGGGGTGAGGACGCTCGCGAACGTGCCCCTGCGCAAGGGGGAGGTCGACCAGGACTTCGACCAGGAGGAGCTGGCCAAGCTGCTCGACCAGGGGCCCTTCAACGTCGCCGTCGCCGATCTCTACAACTCACGCTTCAAGCGGGTTCCCGGCGTCGTCTACACCGCCGGCGTCAAGCACGCCAACAACGTCGCCGAGGCGATGCGGGGATTCGACATCAACGCCCGCGCCGTCTCCGGTGAGACCCCGAAGCGGGAGCTCGCCGAGACACTCGCGGCCTTCGAGCGCGGCGAGGTGGACGTGCTCTGCAACGCGATGCTCCTCGCCGAGGGCTGGAACTCCCCGCGCGCCACCATCTGCATGCACCTCGCCCCGACCGCCTCCAAGCGGATCTACCAGCAGCGGGTCGGGCGCGTCACGCGCCGCAATCCCGGCAAGGAGGCCGGCCTCGTGATCGATCTGGTCCACCCCGCCACCCGCCACGACGAGGCGATCGTGACGCTGCACAGCCTCCTCGATCGCGACGTCTACCGCGGCGGCGCGATCGTCGTCGGTCCCGTGCGGCGTGGCCGCGGACGCCGCGTCCGGGTCGAGAAGCGGGTCGTCCCGGTGTCCGCCGATCCGGAACGCCGTCTGCAGGTGCTCGAGCGCGAGATGTGGCGGATCGCCGTCGAGCGCCTCGACTATTCCGAGCAACACGTCTGGGCCGCCCTCGCCGGTGCACGCGTGCAGCCGAACTCGTGGCGCAAGGCGAAGGCCATGCTCCAGCACGACCAGGCCAAGGAACTGCGGCGCCGCTTCCTGCTCACCTGCATCCAGCGCAACCGCTCGACCCAGCTGAAGCTGAAGGCCCTCGGCGAGCTCGCGGTGACCCGCGAGGCCGAACCCTTCGACGAGGCGATCGACATGGTCGGGACCTGGCAACGCGACCAGCGCCGGGCCGGGGTGCGGATCCTCCTGCAGGCGCTGGCCGAGAACCGGATCGGGCGCCGCGACCAGGCTCAGGCCTGGGTCTGGCGACTCGCCGAGTTCACCCGCGACTCCCACGAGGAATACGCGGTCGCCCGCTGGCCCGAGACGAAACGACTGCTCGGCCTGTTCGTCAACTCCTCCGGTCGCGCCCACGGCAAGAACGCCCGCCGGCTCGTCCAGGCCGCGCGCGGGCAGGACCGCCGGCTCGCGGTCGCCCTGCTCGCAGCGGCGGTCGCCCACACGCCCGAGGCCGAGGAGGTCCTTCGCGGTGCCCGGATGCGCATGGCGCGGAAGCCGTCGGCGGTGGCCCGTGAGTTGCTTCGCAACCTCCCGAAGGGGAGCGGCAAGAAGCGCCGTCGTCGCAGCAAGCGCTCCCGCGAGAACGAGGGCGAGAACAAGAACGGCAAGGACGCCGAGCTCGAGGTCGAGGCGATCGAGGAGAACGATCTGACTGCGGACGGCGACGACGGCGGCATGCCGGGAACCGCCGAGGAGGGCCCGCAACCCGAGGGCGAGAAGGTCGACCTCAGCGACCTCGAGGACGAGGACGACATCGCGGCCTCGTCGCCCCCGATCTCCGCCTCTGACCACGACAAGCCCGCCGGCGGCGCCAAGGGCGGCGGCGGCAAGGGCGGCAGTCGTCGACGGTCGCGATCGAGCCAGCGCCGCCGCAAGTCCTCCTAGTCCAGCTTCAGCTGGACCTCGCCCGAGCCGAGCGAGTTGAGGGCTCCATCGGCTCCACGGACCAGCAGGTTGCCCCGCTCGTCGATCCCCTCGCCGATCCCCGATCGCCCATCTCCCTCCGGGCCGCCCTCCCAGCTCAGCTCCCGGCCACGCAGGGCGTCGCGGGCGGCGAACTGCTCGCGGACGAGGGTGGGATCGGATTCGACCCAGCGGCTGAGCGCGCCGTCCAGCGCCTCGCGCATCGCGTCGGGGCCCACCCCGTTGCCGAGCGAGACGGCCGGCCAGCGCAGGTCGTCGGGGAAATCGGCGGGCGCGATCGCCAGGTTGATCCCGATCCCGATCACCGCCCAGTGCGGCGGTCGCGCCTCGATCAGGATCCCGCTGAGCTTGCGCTCGTCGATCCAGACGTCGTTCGGCCACTTGATCGCACAGCTGACCGGCGCGAGCGATTCGCACGCTTCGCAGACGGCGACGGGCACCGCCAGCGGCAGCAGCAGGTGGGCGAGATCGAGCGGCCGCAGGATCGCCGAGTAGAGCAGGGCCGCGTTCGCCGGAGCGGTCCAGATCCGATCGCCGCGTCCGCGTCCGGCCGACTGCTCGGCGGCGGTGACGACGGTTCCCGAGGGCGCGCCGCCGATCGCCAGATCCTTCGCCTGCGAGTTGGTCGAGTCGGTGAGCTCGTGATGGTGGTGCGGGGAGCCGAACGTGGTTGCCATGGCTGGAACCTAACCGGGACGGAATCTATGCTGGCCACGCGATGAGCGAAGCTGCCGCCCCCCTCGCCGTCTCGATCCGGGATCTCAACGTCGTCAGGGGCAACAACCACGTGCTCAGGGACCTCTCGATCGAGATCGAGCCGGGCCGCGTGACCGGCCTGCTCGGCCCCAGCGGCTGCGGCAAGACGACGCTGATGCGAGCGATCGTCGGCGTCCAGGTCGTCGCGGGAGGATCAATCGACGTCCTCGGGCTCCCCGCCGGATCCCCCGAGCTGCGCGCCCGCGTCGGCTACGTCACCCAGGCGCCCTCGGTCTACGGGGACCTGAGCGTCGAGGAGAACCTGCGCTACTTCGGCGCGATCGTCGGCGCCGGCCCGGAGCGGATCGCCGAAACGATCGATTCGGTCGGCCTGGCGGGATTCGAAGCCCGGATCACCGGGTCGCTCTCGGGCGGGCAGCGATCGCGCGTCTCCCTGGCCTCGGCTTTGCTGGGCGGGCCGCCGCTCCTCGTCCTCGACGAGCCGACGGTCGGTCTCGACCCCGTGCTTCGCGCCGAGTTGTGGGGAATGTTCCACGAGCTGGCCGCCGCCGGGACGACCCTGCTCGTCTCCAGCCACGTCATGGACGAGGCGAGGGAGTGCGACGCGCTGCTGCTCATGCGCGAGGGCAGGATGCTGCGCAGGACCACACCGCAGGGCCTCCGCGACGAGACGGGCGAGGACGATCTGCAGCGGGCGTTTCTGGCCGTGATCCAGTCCGAGGAGCTCCGGACATGACCCTCACAGCCAGCCTCGCGACCGCCCGGCGCGTGCTGTGGCAGATCCGCAGGGATCCGCGGACCATCGCCCTGCTGCTGATCGTCCCGGCCGCGCTGCTGGTCCTCCTCTACTTCATCTTCGACGGCCGCGAGGCCACGTTCCAGACCATCGGCCCGCCGCTCTGCGGGCTGTTCCCGTTCATCGTCATGTTCCTGATCACCTCGATTGCGATGCTCCGCGAGCGCACCACGGGAACCCTGGAGCGGCTGATGACCCTGCCGCTCGGCAAGGCCGACATCCTCTTCGGATACGGGGTCGGCTTCGGGCTGCTCGCGGCGCTCCAGGCGGTCGTGATCTGCGCCGTCGGTTTCATCCCGCTCGGGCTCGACGCCCCCCACGGCACATGGTTGATCGCGCTCCTGGCGATCGGGAACGCGACGCTCGGGATGGCACTCGGCCTGCTCGCCAGCGCGTTCGCCCGGACCGAGTTCCAGGCGGTGCAGTTCATGCCGGCCTTCATCTTTCCGCAGCTGCTTCTCTGCGGGCTCTTCGCCGCGCGCGACCAGATGGCCCCGGCGCTCGAGGCGGCCTCCTGGGCGCTGCCGCTCACCTACGCCTACGACGCGCTCGCGAGGGCGACGAGCCCGGCCGCGCTGGGTGGCGGGTTCGCCGTCGACGTTGCGGTGATCGTCGGGGCGACGGTCGCATCCCTCGCCCTCGGCGCCCTGACGCTCCGTCGCCGAACGACCTAGGGCGCCGGCTCGAGCTCGACGACGTCGCCGACGCGGATGTCGAGCACCTCGCTGGCGTCGCCGCGGTTGACGGCGATCGCCATCCGCCCGGACGAGTCCTCGTAGAAGAGGAAGCCGCCGTCCGGCACCTGCTCGAAGGCGGCCGCCCGGGTGGCGGTGCGGCGGCGCTTGCGAGAGCCGACCGAGACGCGGCCCGAACCGGCGAGCGGATGCCCCTCCAGGTCGCCGCGACTGAGGTCGAGGGAGATGTTGCCGAAGCCGTCGATCCGCTCGGCATGAGCAAACGCGCGCAGCTGCTCGAGGCGGGGCCGGGAGACGGGCTGCCGCTCGAGGCTCGCCGGGTCGATCGGCAGACCCGCCGCCGAGAGCGCATCGCCGCGAGCGAGGTGAGCGGCGACCGGCGCGAAGAGATCGCGGCCGTGGAAGGTGGCCGAGGGATGCTCGAGGCGGAAGTCGGAGTCACTGATGTCGACGGCCTCCACCGCGCCCCCGAGGACATCGATCGCCGGCGGCAGCAGCCCGTTGTCGGGGCCGACGAGCAGATGCCCCTCGCCGCCGGTGCGGACCGCGATCGCGCGGCGCGGCCCGCCGACCCCGGGATCAACGATCGCGAGGTGGACGCCGATCGGGGCGTAGGGAAGGGCGTCGGCCAGGACGGCGGCTGCCTCGCGGACGTCGTGGCGGCCGATCCCGTGGCTGAGGTCGATCACGTCGGTGCCGGGCGAGATGCGTGCGATCACGGCGCGGCAGACGCCGGCGAAATCGTCCGCGACGCCGTAGTCCGTCAGGAAGGTGATCGGAAGGCCCATGTCCCTGGTTTCACTGTAGATGGTCGATTCCGCCAGGGTGCGTGAGGGGCGTCACGGCCGTGCATCACCGCCGAGCGGGCGGAAAACCGTCCTCGGAAGCGATTTTCCGGCTACGGAGATGCGTCGCCGAGCAGCGCCGCCACGAGTCCGTCGGGATCGTGCTCGGAGGCCTCGACGGCGACCGTGAGGCCCGCCTCGCGGGCCGTCTCGCTCGTCACCGGGCCGATCGAGACGACGCGGGCGCCGGCCGGGAAGCGATCGCCGACCGACTCCAGGAAGTAGCGGACGGTCGACGACGACGTGAACGTCACGTAGTCGGCGTCGGCTGCGGCGTCGATCAGGGCGTCGTCCGCCGGCTCGCGGACCGTCTCGTAGAGAGCGACGACGTCGACGGCGGCGTCGCGCTCGGCGAGCGCCTCGGGGAGGACGTCCCGGGCCTCGGCGGCGCGGGCGATCAGCACCGGGCGGTCGGCGACGTCCACCTCCCGCAACGACTCCACCAGCGACTCGGCGATCGATCGCGGCGGGACGATGTCGGGGATCAACCCGTGCGAGCGCAGCGCCCGCGCCGTGCCCGGGCCGATCGCCGCGATCGTCGCGTTCGCGAGCGCGCGGCCGTCGAAGCCACGGTCGGCCATCGCGCGGAGCAGGAGATCGACGCCGTTGGGGCTGGTCAGGCAAACCAGCGCGTAGGAATGGAGGTTCTCGACCATCGCCGACACCTCGGCCGAGTCGATCCGCGGCTCGATCCTGATCGCCGGCAGCACCACCACCTCGGCTCCGAGGCCCCGCAGGCGAGCGGCGAGCGAGCTGGACTGGGCGCGGGCGCGGGTGACCACGATCTTGCGGCCGTGCAGAGGTCGCTGCTCGAGCCAGGCGATCTTCTCGCGGCGGGCGGCGACGGGTCCGAAGATCAGGATCGCCGGAGCCTTGAGGCCGGCCTCGGCGACCGCGTCCGGCAGCGTCGCCGCCGTCGCGAGGACCGTGCGCTGCCCCGGCCACGTGCCGCGCTCGATCGCGGCGGCGGGCTCGGCGGGATCGCGCCCGGCATCGATCAGCCGCGCCGAGATGCGCGGCAGGTTCCTGACTCCCATGTAGAGCACGAGGGTGCCCGGGAAGGCGGCCAGTGCCGGCCAGTCGATCGCCGACTCCGGCTTGTCGGGATCCTCGTGGCCGGTGACGAAGGCGACCGCCGAGGCGTCCTCGCGATGGGTGACGGGGATTCCGGCGTAGGCCGACGCGGCGATCCCGGCCGTGACGCCCGGCACGACCTCGAACGGAACCCCGGCGGCGACCAGCGTCTCGGCCTCCTCGCCGCCGCGGCCGAAGACGAACGGGTCGCCGCCCTTGAGCCGGACCACGGAGCGGCCCTGCCGGGCGATTTCGACCATCCGCCGCTCGGTCTCCTCCTGCTCCATCGCCACCGAGCCGGGAGCCTTGCCCACGTAGATCAGCTCGGCGTCGGCGCGGGCGCCGTCCAGGGCGCCGGCGGGGATCAGCCGGTCGTAGAGAATCGCGTCGGCACCGGCGATCAACTCGAGCGAGCGAGCGGTCATCAGGCCGCGGTCACCGGGCCCGGCACCGACCAGGTACGCCACCCCGGGCTCGGGCCCGGGTCCCTTCGGTGTCGTCTCGCGGCGGCTCATCGACCAATCATGACGCTGCCCGGGCGAGCAATCCGAGCGCGCCGGCCGCCGCCATCCGTTCGACGAGCGCCTCACCGAGTGCGGCGGGCTGGTCGGGGTCGCCCTCGACCTCGTCATAGACGTGCTCGCTTCCGTCGGGCATCCCGGCGTAGCCGCGGAGGACTAGCAGCCCGTCCCGGTGGCGAGCGCAGACGCCGACCGGCGTGTCGCAGCTCGCGCCGAGACCCGCGACCGCGGCCCGCTCCGCGGTCAGCTCGATCAGCGCGTCGCGCTCGGTCAGGTTCGCCGCGGCGTCGAAGGGGCCGGGATCCCCGTCGCGGGCCTGCAGAGCGAGCGAGCCCTGCCCCGGCGCCGGGGTCAGCGCGCGGAGCCCGAACCGGAAACCGATCTCGGAATCGCGTCCCAGCCTTCTCAGCCCGGCGGCGGCGAGGACGACCCCGTCGACCTCCCCGTCGGCGAGCTTGCGCAGCCGCGTGTCGACGTTGCCGCGGATCTCGATCACCTCGAGATCGGGCCGCAGGGCGAGAAGCTGGGAACGGCGGCGCAGGCTCGCCGTCCCGACCCGGGCACCCTCGGGGACGTCGAGCAGCGAGTCGCCGGCGCCGATCCAGACGTCGGCCGGGTCCTCGCGGGCCGGGACGCCGGCCAGGACGAGGCCACCGGGGATCTCACCGGGGAGGTCCTTGGCGCTGTGGACGGCGAGGTCGATATCGCCGTCAAGGAGCGCCCGCTCGATCTCGCGGACGAATCGCGACTTGTCGGCGGGGTGGGCGCCCCGCTCGGGCGCCGCCGGCCCTCCCTCGTCGCCGGAGGTCCGGATCACGACCAGCTCGGCGTCGCCGAGCGCTTCCGCGACGGTCCCGGCCTGTGCCAGCGCCAGCGCACTGCCACGAGTGCCGATCCGCAGGCTCAGGGCGCTAGTCCCCTGATCTCTCGGGCCCGGAGCCGCCGGACCGGTTGACGCGAGAGTGGATCTGCGTGACCTCGGCGCCCGTGCCCTCGGGCTCGGTGCCCACGTCGAGCCCGAACAGCTCGCGCAGCGCGGCGACCTGCTGATAGGCGTCGGCCTCCTCGGCGGCGCGCTTGAGGCGAAGGGTCGGCTCGTGCAGGAGCCGGCCGGCGATCGCCCGCGCCATCGCCTCGATCCGCATCCGGTCCTCGTCGTCGATGCTGTTGAAGCGATTGGCGTTCTCGGCGAGGACGCGTTCGACGATCTCGTCGGCGCGCAGGCGCAGGGAGGCCACCGTCGGCAGCACCTCCAGGGATCCGAGCCAGCGCTCGAAGCGGGAGAGCTCCGCGGCGACCAGGACCTCCGCCCCGCGCGCCTCGACCTCCCGGCCGGTCGCGTTGCGATCGGCGACCGACTGAACGTCGTCGACGTCGCGGACGACCACGCCGGTCACCTCGCGGCAACTCGGGTCGATGTCCCGGGGCACGGCCAGGTCGATGAGCAGGAGAGGCCTGTGGCCGCGGGCGGCGGCGACGAGCTCGAGCTCCTCGCGCTCGACGATGTGATGAGGGGAGTTGGTCGAGGAGACGACGATGTCGGCGGCCTCGAGCTGTACGGGCAGGTCCTCGAGGCGAACCGCGCTGCCGCCGAACCGCTCGGCGAGTCCGATGGCCCGGTCGTAGCGGCGGTTGGCGACGAAGACCGCCTCGACGCCGCGGGCGGAGAGGGCTCGGGCGGTCAGCTCGGCGGTTTCCCCGGCGCCGATCAGCAGGACGTGGCGGCCGGTCAGATCGCCGAGCGTCCGCGTCGCCAGCTCGACGGCGGCGGAGGGAACGCTCGTCCCGCCCTCGCCGATGCGCGTCTCGTCGCGGACCCGCTTGCCGGCCGCGAGCGCGCCGCGGAAGAGGCGGTTGAGGATCGCGCCGGTGGCACCCTCGACGAGCGCCAGCTCGTAGGCGCGCTTGACCTGGCCCTGGATCTCGGCCTCGCCGACGATCATCGAGTCGAGGCCCGCGGCAACCCGGAAGAGATGCCGAGCGGCGTCGATACCGCGATAGGAGTAGAGGCTCTCGATCAGCTCCGTGGGCCTGATGCCCGCCTGGCGGGAGAGGGCTCCCAGCGCGAGGTTCTCGGCCTCGACCGGGTCGGAGACGACGAGGTACAGCTCGGTGCGATTGCAGGTCGAGATCGCGGCGGCCTCACTGACCTGATCGTGGGAGCGGAGGTCGTTGAGGACCCCCGCGGCGCGGCCCTCGGTCAGGGCGAGCCGCTCCCGCAGCTCCAGCGGAGCGGTCTTGTGGGAGATGCCGAGGGCGAGCAGGTCGCTCATCGGGCGGACTCTCCGACGGACTCGGGCTCCGGCTCCGGCTCCGGCTCGGCGGGATCTTCCGGAGTGCGCTCGGCGATGTTCGCGAGCTCCTCGAGCTCGTTCGAGATGCGGCCGAGCTTGGCGGCCATGATCCCGATGTAGACGACGAGCAGGACCACGAAGATCACGTAGGCGGCGGCGACGTACTTGCCGGCCTCGTCGAGGGGAAGCGCCGGCATCAGCGCGCTCCCGCGCCGCCCGGCGCGATCCGGGTCGCGACGCCGGCCGACGGGGGCGGCCGATCGTCGAGCGCCCGCCGCAGCCGTGAGATCTGGGACTTCGTCCGCTTCGCGGTCAGCTCGAAGCCGACGAGCGTCACCCAGAGCGCCAGGATGCCCGCGAAGCAGACGAGGAAGGCCACCCACATGTCGCCCGGGAGGCCGCCGTCGACGGTGCCGAACGTGCGCGGGTGGACGAGCGACTGCGCGGCGCGGACGGCCATGAAGTTGAGCGGGACGAAGGCGCCGGCGGTGATCGCGAACACGGAGGCGTAGCGGGCCTGCCGCTCGCGATCCTCGATTGCGTAGCGCAGCGGGTAGTAGGTGCAGTAGAGGAGGAAGACGATCAGGAAGCTGACGAGGGTCGGCTCGTCCCAGACCCACCAGCGGCCCCAGGAGGCCTTGGCCCAGATCGCGCCGGTCAGCAGCACGGCGACGCCGAAGATCACCGACGTGTGGATCGAGACGTAGGAACGGGCGTCGTGGACGGCGTCGCCCGTGCGGAGATGGCGGATCGCATGGATGCCGCCGACGATGAAGCCGCCGAGGGCGACGATCGCGAGGGGGACGTGCAGGTAGAAGATCTTCTGGATGAACCCCTGATCGGCCTCGTTGGGCGCGTAGAAGAACACGAGCGCGAAGCCCGCCCCGATCAGCAGGGCGGTGAGCAGCGCGAGTGTCCTCAGAGTGGACGCTTTCATGGGTTCAGTTCGGGTGGCTTCGCTACGAGACCGGGGCCCCGGCGGGGTCAATCCTCGAGGAGGAAGTCGAACGCCGCCCAACCGATCAGCAGGAAGATCAGATCGTACAAGCCGAGAACCGCCAGCCAGGTTCCGTACTGCTCGTAGGACGGCCCGGCTGCAGCCAGCAGGTGCTGGCCGGCCCCGGCGGCGGCGATCATCGCCGGGATCAGGAGCGGCAGGAGGATGAGCGGACCGATCAGGTCGCGGGCTCGCGAATTGGTGGCCATCGGGGAGATCAGCGCGCCGGTCGTCGCGAGGGCGGCGTCGAGGAGCAACAGGATCGGGATCATCGGCACGAGCCCCGAGCCGGAGTCGAGGAAGAACAGCCAGAAGATCGGCAACGCGAAGAGCTCGAGCACGACCAGGTAGACGAACAGGGCGGCGAGCTTGGCGAAGAACAGCGCGGTCCCGTCGACCGGCGCCAGGCGGATCGCCTCGAACCCGCCCTGCTCGCGCTCGGCCACGAAGATCCGGTTGATCGCGAGCAGCGCCGCGAACAGGATCGTCACCAGCAGCACCCCGGCGGCCAGCGCGCCGGCGAGCCGGGTCCGGTCGAGCCCGAACCGGAAGATCACGAAGACCGTCGTCGCGAAGAGGACCATCGCCGGCAGCGACTGCAGCGTCCGCAGCTCGACCCGCAGGTCCTTGGCCAGGATCGTCACCACCACCCGGCGGGTCGGCGTCTGGTCGTTGCCGGGCCCGGCGCCGCTCACGAGGCGCTCCCCGTCCGCTCCGAGTAGATGACCCTGGCGCGCTCGGCGTCGACCTCGCCGGCGGGCAGCTCGAAGGCGACGCTGCCGTCACGTTCGAGGCCGAGGACACGATCGGCGTCGTCGAGCGCCGCGCCGACGTCATGGGTGACGAGCACCCGGGTCCGTCCCGGCGCCGGACCGAGCAGGGGGGCGACGATCTCCGCTCCGGCCGGATCGAGGTTGGCGAGCGGCTCGTCGAGGATCATCAGCTCCGGCTCGTGGAGCACGGCCCGGCAGACGGCCAGCCGCTTGACCATGCCCGCCGACATCTCGTCGAGCCTGGTCGAGGCCCGGTGCGCGAGCCCGACCCGGTCGAGCAGCTCGGCGATCCGCTCGCGCCCGGCGTCGGGGAGGCCGAACAGGCGCGCGTGGAAGGTCAGGTTCTCGACCGCGTCGAGGTCGCGATAGAGCAGCGGCTGGTGGCCCAGGTAGCCGATCCGGCCGCGCAGCTTCCAGGCCTCTCGCGGCAGCTCGCTGCCGAACACCGCGATCGACCCCTCCGTCGGCCGCAGCAGCGTCGCGACGATTCGCAGCAGGGTCGACTTGCCGGCACCGTTGGGGCCGAGGACCGCGAGGGTGCTGCCCGGCGACAACTCGAGCGTGAGATCGCGCAGTACCCAGCGCTCGCCGTAGGCGAGGCTCAGCTCCGCCGCTTGGATCGCGGGCGAGGCGGCGGGCTCGGGAACCGGATCCGTCACGCCCGCAAGGCTAGAGCGAGGTTGCCCGGACGGGACCCGCGCTTGAGGACCGGCTTAGGAGGGCCGGCCAGAATCCGCACCGATGGCGAAGCCCGACGGACGCAACGAGAGTGCCGTGAAGAGGCGAATCGCCGCCACCGCAGCCACCGCCGCGCTCGCCCTGAGCGGGCCCGCGGTCGCCGCGCGCCCCGCCTCGGCCCGGACCGCGCCGCCGCCTCGCAGCGCCGGCAACCCGATCACCCGCTTGGCCAATTCCGACCAGGCAGGCGCCGCCACCTCACTCGAGGTTTCACGGCGGGCGGAGCTGGCCTCCCATCGCCGGCTTCTCGCCGGCGCGCTCGCCGCCGAGGTCGGCGGCTCCGGTGCCGCGCCACGGCTCGAGCGGGCCCTCGCCGACGCCGACGCCCGGATGAGCACGGCATATTCACGCGGCGAGCGACCGCAGTTCTCGGGTGGCCTCCCGGCCGAGCTGGCCGCATCCGCGGGCATGACCGAGAGCGAGCTCGCCGATGCCTTCGAGGCGATGTCCCGCCGGGCGCTGGAGCGGCGGCGCGGCGGCTCCGGCGGCTGACCTCGATAGGTTCGGGGCGTGGACTTCCGTTACTGCCCGCGCTGCGCCACCGCGCTCGAACTGCAGCCCCCGCACCCGCCGGATCCGCCGCGGCCGGCGTGCCCGAGTTGCGGATACGTCCACTACGACAATCCGTCACCCACGGTGCAGGCATGGATCGAGCGTGACGGCGCCTACCTGGCCCTGCGACGCGGCCAGGAGCCCCTGAAGGGGAGATGGAACATGCCCGGCGGGTTCGTCGAGCCCGGTGAGAGCGGCCCGGAGGCGATCGCCCGCGAGGTCCGCGAGGAGACCGGGCTCGAGGTCGAGGTCGGCGACGTGCTCGGGATCTTCTCCTCGACCTACGGCGACGGCGACGACGCGCAGCCGATCTTCGACGTCGCCTACCGGTGCCGGATCACGGGCGGCACCTTCGCGGTCTCCGACGAGTCGGAGGAGGCCGGGTGGTTCCCGCTGGCCGAGTTCCCCGAGCCGGCCTTCGCGGGCGAGCGGCTGGCGCTCGCCGCGTTGCGGGCGACCCGCGACTAGGCGAGCGTCGAGCCGAGCAGCTCGACGATTCGGCGAGCGCTCTCGCCGTTGCGATCCTTCTCCGGGTTGAAGCAGACGAGATTGAGGCCGAGGCAGCAATCATCCGCCAGCAGCGGCCCCGCCAGGTCGGCCAGCTCCTCCCAGTCGAGCCCGTCGGCGACGAACGCGTCGGTCGCCGGGAAGACGGCCTCGTCGAGGACGTCCAGATCGATGTGCACCCAGTAGCCGCCGCGCTCGGCGAGCCGCTCGGCCACCGCGGAGGCGACGGCCCCCGGGCCCGCCTCGCGGACGGCCGGAGTGTCGGTGAACGTCCCGCCCGGCAGATCGTCCGGCAACAGCGACCCGAGGTCGCGCGCCTCCTCGAGGTCCCGGAATCCGAGGATCGCCAGGTCCGCGGGATCGAGGCGGTAAACGCCGGCGGCCTCGAGCCAGCCGTCCGGACCGCGGCCGAGCGCGACGGCGAGGGGCATGTCCGCCGCCTCGCCGGTCTCCGAGTTGGTGCCGTCGTAGAGGTCGAGGTGGCCGTCGACGTAGGCGATCCGCGGGGTCCGGCCGGTGTCGGCGAGACCGCCGAGCACGGCCGGCACGAGCGTGCAGCAGCCACCGAGCACCAACAGTGGCTCGTCACGAGCCGCGAGCTCGGCCGTCTTGGCCCTGATCTCCCGCGACAGGTCGAGAACCTGATCGAAGGCGACGACGCCGGACCGCGGGTCGCGGTGCGGGTCGCGCAGCAGGGTCAGGGTCGCATCGCGCTCCCGCAGTTCGACCGCTTCGGCCAGGCCCGCGTCGAGCAGCGCCTCCGGCGCCAACTCCGTGCCCCCCGGCCTGCCGACCGAGTCGATCGGCACGCTGAGCAGGTTCCAGGTCCGCGACACAGCTTCAATCTATCGGCAGCGGTTATCTACCCCTGATCGTCCGCGCTCCGGTCTTCAGGAGCGAGCCCCCGCCGTCGCGGAGGATCTTCACCTTGGAGCCGTTGCCGCCGTAGAGCAGACCGGCGCTCGCCCGCACCGCCTCGCCGAGGGTGTCGTCGTAGGGGTGCCACCAGAAATCACGACTGCGGGCGGAGTTCCAGGTCACGGTCTTGATCTCGACGCACTCGTAGAAGCCGAACTTCGAGTGCGAACGGCCGAGGCCGGAGTCCTTCACGCCTCCCCACGCGCACTGCACGGCAGCATGGGTGTAGGCGTGGTCGTTGATCCAGACCATCCCCGACTCGATCCGCCTGGCGATCCGCTCACCCTTGCGGCGGTCGCGGGTCCAGACGGACGCTCCGAGGCCGAACTCCGAGCGGTTGGCCAACTCGATCGCCTCCTCCTCGCTGGCCACGACCACGATCGGCAGGACCGGGCCGAAGATCTCCTCGCTCATGATCCGCATCTCGTGGGTGACGTCGGTCAGCACGGTCGGGGCGATGTAGCGCCCGGTCGAGCCGGGGACCTCGACGGCGCCGCCGCAGATCCTCCTGGCCCCGTTCGAGACGGCGTCGTCGACGAGGTCGGAGACGATCTCGGCCTGCTCGGCGGAGACCATCGGCCCGATCTCGACGTCCCACGACTGCGGGTCGCCGACCGCCAGCCGCTCCGTCGCCACGCGGACCCCCTCGATGAAACGCTCGGCCACGTCCTCGACGACGTAGACGCGCTCGATCCCCGAGCACGTCTGACCGGCGTTGGCGAAGCCCCCCCAGACGATCCCGTCGACCGCGTTGGCGAGCTCGGCGTCCGCACAGACGATCGCCGGGTCCTTGCCGCCCAGCTCGAGGACGGCGCCCTTCATGAGGCCGGCGCAGGTCTTGCCGACCGTGTACCCGACCTCGACCGACCCCGTGAAGAAGACCTTGGCCACCGACGACTCGGTGAGCGCCTGGCCGACGGATCCGTCGCCCTGCAGGACGCGGATCAACCCGTCGGGAACGCCGGCCTTCACGAAGGCTGCGGCGATCCGGTCGCCGAGCAGCGGGGTCAGCTCCGACGGCTTGAGAACGACGCCGTTGCCGGCCATCAGGGCGATCGCGACCTCGCCGAACGGGATCGACCACGGGTAGTTCCACGGCCCGATCACGGCGACGACGCCGAGCGGCTCGAAGCTGAACTTGGCCTTCTTGCCGAGGAAGAGGCCCTGGCCCATGCGGATCTGCTGGTCGTCGAGGATCGACGGACCCTCCTCGGCGATCCAGTTGAGCGCGTCGATCGTCGGAACGACCTCCATCGTGTAGGCCTCGGTGATCGGCTTGCCCTGCTCGCTGGTCAGCAGCCGCGCGACCTCCTCGACGTCGCCCGACAGGATCTCGGCCGCCCGTGACAGGTAGCGGGCCCGGTCCTCCAGCGAGAGCTCGCCCCAGAACGGCTGCACCTCGGCGACGTCGTCGACGGCTCCCTGCACGTCCGCCGGCTCGATGGTCTGCACCGAGCCGATCAGCTCCCCGGTCGCGGGGTTGAACGAATCAAGGTTGCCCATCGACACGGAGATTATTCGCGCAGCCCGCGGAGCCGGGCCAACCGCTCGGTGAGCTCGGCCTCGAAGCCCCGGTCGGTCGGCTCGTAGAAGCGCCGGTCGCCCAGTTCCTCGGGCAGCATCCGCTGGTCGTTGACGCCACCTGGGTCGTCGTGCGGATAGCGGTAGCCGGCGCCGCGACCGAGCTGCTCGGCGCCCGCGTAGTGGCTGTCGCGGATCGCGGCGGGCGGTTCCCCGGCTCCGTTCACGCGGATGTGCTCGGCGGCCTTGTTGAGAGCCATATAGGAGGAATTCGATTTGGGCGCCAGGGCGAGGTAGACGGCGGCCTGGGCGAGGTTGATCCGCCCCTCCGGCAGGCCGACCCGGTCGACCGCGGCGGCGGCGGCGGTCGCGACGGCGAGGGCCTGCGGCGCCGCGTTACCGATGTCCTCGGAGGCGAAGATGACCATCCGCCGGGCGATGAAGCGCGGATCCTCGCCGCCGGCCAGCATCGCCGCCAGGTAGTAGACGGAGGCGTCGACGTCGGAGTTACGGGTCGCCTTGATCCACGCAGAGATGTAGTCGTAGTGGCGATCGCCGCCCTTGTCGTAGAGGACGGCGCGCTTCTGCAGGGCATCCTCGGCGGCGGCGAGGTCGACATGTCCGCCCGGACCCGCCGTGGTCGCGGCCCGCTCCAGCGCGCCCAGCGCCGTGCGGGCGTCGCCGCCGGCGCGGCCGGCGAGCATCTCGAGCGCGTCGTCGTCGACGGTCGGCGGCGAGGGGAGGCCGCGTTCGGGATCGTCGAGCGCGCGCTTCAGCAGTTCGACGACCGCCTCCTCGCCCAGCCCCTTCAGCTCGTAGATCTGCGAGCGCGAGATCAGCGCCGAGTTGACCTCGAAGTACGGGTTCTCAGTCGTCGCGCCGATCAGCGTCACCAGACCCTCCTCGACCGCCGGCAGCAGGGCATCCTGCTGGCTCTTGTTGAAGCGGTGGATCTCGTCGAGGAAGAAGACCGTGCGGCGGCCGGCCCGGCGGCGCTCCTCCGCACGCGCGAGCATCGCCCTCACCTCGGCCCGCCCGGCATTGACGGCCGACTCCTCCTCGAAGGCGCCGTCGGCTGCGGTCGCCACGATCCGCGCGATCGTCGTCTTCCCGGTGCCCGGCGGCCCGTAGAGGATCATCGAGTGCGGAACCCCGGTCTCGATCGCGGTACGCAGCGTCGAGCCCTCCCCGATCAGGTGCTCCTGCCCGACGAGATCGGTGAGCACCCGCGGGCGCATCCGGACGGCGAGCGGGGCGCCCGCGGCGCTGCCGGCGCCCGGCCGTCCGTCATCGGCGCTCTCGAAAAGTTGATCCACCGGCTGGTCGCCCATCTGATCGCTCATCCCTGTGGTGAGTATGGCGGGCGGGGGGACGACGGTAACCTGATCGGATGGCTGGATCCGAACAGGTGCCCGGGGGAGGCGCCGACGCACTCGACGAGCTCGGCGTTTCGACGAACGGCGCGTCCGCGAACGGGACGGCCCCGCCCGAGCCGGAGAAGATGCGCCTCGGCGGCATGGCACTCCGCAACGGCCTGCTCATCCACGGCCCGACCTGCTGGGGCGCAGCCGCTCGCGCCAAGGACGGGTCGATCGACGTCGCCTCCGGCAAGAAGCCCGACTTCGGCGGCAACCGGCTCGCCAAGGTGCCGATCCTGCGCGGGCCGGTCCGGCTCGCGGAGGCGTTCGCGGTGATCCCGATCGCCCGCTTCTCGGTCCCCTCCTCCCGCCTCCCCTTCGAGGACCCGCGGGTCATCGCCGCGGGCATCGCGAGCACCGTGATCGGCAACCGGATCCGCGGCGGCCGCGGCGGCAAGGCGACGCCGGTCCGCGAAGGCCTCTCGGCGACCATCGGGCTCCTGCCCTCGATCGTCTCGCTCAGCGGCTCCGATCTGGCGGCCTACCACGCCGCCGAGCACAAATCGATCGGCGGCTACGAGCAGGACAAGGATCCGGCCGAGGTCCCCAAGGAGCACAAGCGCTGTGGCTCGAACCTGATCGCGCCGATGGTCTTGTTCTCGATCGCCGGCCAGCTGCTCACCGATCGCCTGATCGAAAAGCCCGGCCGCCTGGCGCGGGCGTTCAGCGCGGTTGCCGGCCTGTCGCTCTCGGTGGAGGTATTCGTGCACGCCGAGCGTCATCCCGACTCACTGATCGGAAGGGCGGTTCACTTCGCCGGACATGAGATCCAGGCACGCTTCGCCACCCGGGAGCCGAGCACCGAACAGCTCGACGTCGCCGTGGCCGCACTCGACGCCGTGCTCGCGGCCGAGCAGAGCTAACCCACCGAGGACTTCGTGCCGATGGGAGATCCGGTGACCACCTGGCTCACAATCGCGTTCCTCGACGGCTTCCGGGACTTCATCGACCAGTGGGCGTCGGTCATCTCGATCGTCTTCATCGGCCTGCTCGTCTACGTCATGTTCCGGATGCTCTCGGTGATGCCGAAGACGAAGCCGCAGGAGATCAAGGCTTCGAAGCGGAGCGGGATCGGCTGGAGTGACATCGCCGGTGTCGAGGGGACCAAGGACGAGCTCCGCGAGGTCGTCGACTTCCTCTCCGACCCGAAGCGCTTCAAGGATCTCGGGGCGAGGGTCCCGAAGGGGATCCTCCTGCACGGCCCGCCCGGCACCGGCAAGACGATGCTCGCCAAGGCGGTCGCTCACGAGTCCGGCGCGAACTTCTTCAGCCAGTCGGCCTCCTCGTTCGTCGAGATGTTCGCCGGGCTCGGCGCGGCGCGGATCAGGCGCCTCTTCAAGGAGGCCCGCGACCATGCCCCGGCGATCCTCTTCATCGACGAGCTCGACGCCGTCGGAAGGACGCGCGGCAACGACGTCTCCGGCGAGCGCGACCAGACGCTGAACCAGCTGCTCGTCGAGATGGACGGCTTCGAGGCCAGCGAGAACATCGTCGTCATGGCCGCGTCGAACCTGCTCGATCAGCTCGACCCCGCACTGCTCAGGCCCGGTCGCTTCGACCGTCAGGTCTTCGTCCCGCCGCCGGACCTCGTCGGTCGCCGGGAGATCCTCGAGGTGCACACGCGCGGCAAGCCGATGGCTCAGGACATCGACCTCCAGCGCGTCGCCCAGCACACATCAGGTCTGACCGGCGCCGACCTCGCCAACCTCTGCAACGAGGCCGCGATTCAGGCCGGCCGCAACAAGCGCCCGTTCATCGGCCAGTCCGATTTCGACAACGCGTTCGAGCGGGTGGTCGCGGGCCTGCAGAGCCGCAAGGTGATCAACGACCACGAGAAGCGCGTCGTCGCCTGGCACGAGGCCGGGCACGCGCTCGTCTCGGAGTTGCTGCCGACCGTCGACAAGGTCCAGAAGGTCTCGATCGTCCCGCGCGGCAAGGCGCTCGGCTACACGCTCAACCTCCCCCAGGAGGACAGGTACCTGAAGTCGCGGCAGGAGCTGCTCGACTACATGAAGGTGCTGCTGGGTGGGCGGGTCGCGGAGCAGATCACGTTCGGGCGCGTCACCACGGGCGCCTCAGACGATCTCGCCAAGGTCACCACCATCGCCCGCTCGATGGTCTACGAGTACGGGATGGGGACGTCGATCCGCTCCCATCAGGTCCCGGCCGACGACTGGAACATCTCCGAGATGATGCGACAGCGGCGCGACGAGGAGGTCAGCGAGATCGCCGACGAGGCGTATCGCGAGGCCCAGAAGCTGGTCACCCTTCACCGCGACCTGCTCGACAGGATCGCCAACAAGCTGCTCGACGACGAGGTGATCGACCAGTGGGAGATCGCCGCGATCATGGCCGACCGCAGCGAGAAGGCCCTCCAGCCCGAGCCGATCCGCGAGCCGGCGAACGACCGCACCAACGGCGTCGGCGTGGCCGCCGCCAGGGCGCGGGACGACGAGGCGGGATCGCCGCCCGCTGCCGCGCCGCCACAGCACCCTCGCCCGTAACCCGAGCGCAAGCGTCAAATACACTGCCGCGGATGCTCGACCGGATCGATCACGTCGGCGTCGCAGTCGAGGATCTCGACGCGGCCCTGAAGCTCTACGAGGGCGCGCTCGGCATGCCGCTCGTCCACCGCGAGACGGTGACCGAGCAGGGCGTCGAGGCCGTCCTGCTCGATGTCGGCGACGGACATGTCGAGCTGCTCGCCCCACTCGGCGAGGACACGCCGGTCGGCAAGTTCCTGGCCCGCAAGGGGCCCGGCCTCCATCACGTCGCCTACGCCGTGTCCGACATCGAGGTCACGCTCGCGGAGCTGTCCGAGAACGGCATCGAGCTGATCGACGCCACGCCGCGGATCGGCATCCGGCAGAGCCGGGTCGCGTTCCTCCACCCCCGCTCCACCGGCGGCGTGCTGACCGAGATCGTCCAGCCCCATTCCGATCACTGAGGAGAACCCAGCCATGGCAGACAAACTGAGAAGGATCGAGATCGGCTTCGACGGCGGCCAGGTCGTCGCCGTACGCGTCACCGAGGATGCCCTCGGCTCGCTCAAGAAGTCCCTCGACAAGGGCGGCTGGCACAGCCTCGAGACCGAGGACGACACCGTCGACCTGTACGTCGGCAAGATCGTCTTCATCCGCACCGCCGGGGACGGCGCCAAGATCGGCTTCTGACGGCCGCAGGGCCGCCCGCGCTCAGCGTCCTCGCCAGCACAGGGGGGCGCCTGCCCAGTGATCGGGATTAGCCTCGTATGCGAGGCAGAGTCCGATCACCGGCGTCGTCGATAGCCCAACTCGCGGCCCGACAGCACGGGGTCGTCTGCCGCGGGCAGCTGATCGAGATCGGCATTGCGCCCGCGACGATCGGCCGCTGGGCTCGGGCCGGTCACCTTCATCGCCTCCATCGCGGCGTCTACGCGGTCGGCCATCCCGTCCTCAGCCAGGAGGGACGCTGGCTGGCGGCGGTGCTGGCCTGCGGAGGGGGAGCCGTCCTCAGCCACGGACCGGCGGGGCAACTGCAACTGATCGTCCCCCGGCGGGAGCGGTTCGCGCTGCATGTTTCCGCGCCCAATGGCGGCACCGTTTCCGGCATCGTGACCCACCGCCCCCGCAACCTCGAGCCTTGCGACACGATGCACCGACTCAATATCCCCGTCACCAACCCAACCCGGACGGTCTGGGACCTGGCAACCGTCCTCTCGCCACTGCAGACCCGCCGTGCCTTCGAGCAGGCGGAGAAGCTGCGCCTCCTTCACCGCGCTCGCCTGACCGAACTGCTCGAGGCCTCGCCCAGCCGCAGGGGGTCCGGGGTGATCCGGGAGCTGCTCGCCGACCGGCCGCTGCCACTCGAGGAGGCCCGCTCTCGGCTCGAAGAGTTGCTGCTCACTACCTGCCGCGACCACGGGCTTCCCCTGCCGGCGATCAACGTCCCGCTGCTCGGCTACGAGGTCGACTTCCTCTGGCCCGATGCCCGCTTCGTCGTCGAGGCCGACGGCGCCGACCACCTCGTCCCGGGCCGGCGCGATCGCGACAACGAGCGCGACATCGCGCTCGCCCGGGCCGGCTATCTCGTGCGCCGCTACTCGTCCCGGGCGATGGGCCGGGGGCGGGACGTCGCGACCGAGGTGCGGGCGATCCTCGCTGAGCGGCTCAGTTAGCCAGGGCGCCCCAGAGGCGCTCCTCGCGGGCGAGGACCGCAGCGGCCGATTCGCCCACTCGCGACCAGGCGCCCGCCCTGGGCTCGTCCTGCTCGCTGGCGGCGTAGAGGCCGGAGGCGAGGGTGGTCCAGGCCTCGGCGGCGTCTGCCGCCAGCGCCGCATCCTCCGTTCGGCCGACCTCGGCGAGAAATCGTGAGTAGAGGGCTCGGAAGTTGCTGCCGCCGGTTCCACGCCGCTCGATTACCTGGTAGTTGAAGCGCGCCGACCACTTCCAGTCCCCGGTCGCCTCGGGCCACGAGCCGACCTCGGCGGCGAACCGACGGAGAGCGGGCAGGCCCTCGAACTCGCCCATCTCCGGCTCGTGCATCCGCCGCGCGGCGCGCTCGATCGCCGCCGGAGCGGCCGCTCGAAGCCGGTCGGGCGATGGCGCCTCGCCGGGCACGTCGACCATGTGACCGGCGAGGGGATAGAACGGATGCTGCTCGTGCCGCGCCCTGGCAAGGCCATCCAGTGACGTCCGCTGCAGTTCCTCGAAGGCGGTGTCGGAGACGTACGCGAACTCGTCGTCGTAGCCGACCAGCACGACGGCGTGACCGGGGAAGTGAGCCGAGTTCCCGTAGTGATCGAGGTGGAAGAGATCGGTCAGCAGGAGCACGGGCCGCCCCGCGTCGACGACCTCCCGGGCCCGATCCCAGGACTCCCCCGGATCGGCCGCCGTCGTGAGGCGCAGCGGAGCGCCGGTCAGCTCCAGGAAGCTCTCCTCGAGGCGTCCCGTCCTGCCGTTGGTGAACCGCGTCGGCGAGAGGTCCTCGGAGGCGAAGTAGTAGAAGCACGCGCCGGCGCCGAGGCCGAACGCCAGCTCCTCACTGATCGGGGTGCCGTGGAACGAGAGCAGGTTCCGCAGCGCCGTCGAGCCGCAGTGATGGCCGGGGGCGTGGCTGAAGCCGGGGACGGCCGTGGCGATCTCCTCCATGCCCGGAGTCTCTCAGCCCTCGCCCCCCGCCTCCCGCAGGCGCAGGTACTCGTCGCGGACCACGAACACCGACCGCAGCTCCGCCGTGACCTCCTCGAGAAACTCGTCCCGGTAGGTGGAGTCGGTCAGCATCGCGATCGCGAAGTAGAGGCCCGTGAAGGCGGCGAGCCCGGCCGCGACCTTGAGCAGCGCCGAGGTCATCTGGAAGCTCTCGCCGAACACGGTGAAACCGAACAGGACCGTCTGATCGACGTCCGAAGGGAGCCAGAGCAACCGGACGCTCTCGGGGATCGCGATCAGGCCGAAGATCACGAAGAAGGCGGCGACGAGCAGGCTCACCGTCAGCACCTGGACCGCCTGACTGGTGAAGAGGACGAGCGCGACGTTGCGGCGCTGCTTCGTCTTCAGCCGGCGGCCCTCGGAGCCCACCTCGTCCTCGATGGCGCGCACCTCGCGCGGCAGCCTGGCGAGCAGGAACGCCGTGCCGAGGCCGATGAAGAGGAGGGCGATGGCAAGCAGGTTCCCGTCCGGGATAACGGCGAACACCTGCCACATCTCCGTGCTCATGAAGGCCAGCAGGGCGAAGATCATCAGCAGGGGCACGGCCCGCGCCAGGAGCATGAACGAGCTGAGGAGCTGATGCCAGAGCCGCCTTCCGACCCACTGGAGGATCGAGACGAGTCCGTAGCCAAGGACCGCGTAGATGAGCGCCAGCAGCGCGAGGTTGGCGAGAGCGGTGACCCAGGCGCTGCGGGTCTGTCCGCCGAAGATCAATGGCAGGAGCGCCGGAACGAGGACGAAGGCGGCCAGCTCGATCCGCCCGACGTCCTCGGGCAACGCGGCCAGCGGGCGGCCGCGGAAATGGTTGACGGCGACGGCGGCGGCGAGCAGGATCGCCAGCCCACCGGCGATCGCCGCGAGGTTGCCGAGCAGCGACCATTCGAGCGAGATCGCCCCGAGCATCTCGCCGAGGAAGACGATCGCCAGCAGCGGCGCGGCGCGGTTGAAGACGTTCGTCGAGGCCGAGAAGTCCTCGTCAAGGAGCGGCAGGCCGGATTCGCGAAAGCGCCGGCAGCACGCCGCGATCCGGGCCTGCCTGTCGGGCTCGCTCAGCGTCTCGGTCACGAACCCCATTCCACCTTCAGCGCCGGACGGTCGGCGCGACGCGGCTATCGTCGGCCGGTGCCGCGAATCTCCCTGATCGCCAATCCCGGATCCGGCAGCGGGGAGGCCGAGCGCGCGTCGGAGCTGCTCGCCGACGCCGGGGCCGCCGTCGAGCTCTTCCCGATCGACGAGGCCGAGCGGGCGTCGCGTTCGGGCTCCGATCGGATCGCGGTGGCCGGCGGCGACGGGTCAGTCGCGGTGGCCGCCGCCGCGGCCGGGGCGGCAGGCGTTCCGCTCGCGGTCATTCCGTGCGGGACCGCCAACGACTTCGCCAACCAGGTTGGAATACCGATGGAGATCGAGCAGGCCTGCCGGCTCGCCGTCCAGGGTTCGGAAGTCCGCCGCCTCGAGCTCGCGCGTGCCGGGGGACGGCCATTCGTCAACGTCACCTCGGCCGGCCTCGCCCCCGTGGCAGCAGCGGAGGCCGAGGATCTCAAGGAGAGCATCGGCGCCCTCGCCTACCCGGTCGGGGCAGTCGAGGCGGGGCTCAGCGCCGAGCCGCTCCGCTGCCGGATCCTCGCCGACGGGGTGGAGCTGTTCGACGGGGAGGCCTGGCAGGTCTCGGTCGCAAGCGGCGGGGCGTTCGGCGGCGGCTCGACGCTGCTCGCCGACGACTCCGACGGGCTACTCGATGTCGTCGTCATCGAGCGTGGGAGCAGAGCCCGGTTGGTCAAGGTCGCCTATGGGCTCACCGTGGGCGCCGTCGAGGATCAGTCCGGGGTGACCTCGGCCCGGGTCGGACGGGTCGAACTGAGCCTCGACCCGGACGCGCAACTCAACATCGACGGCGAGCTGATCACCGCCGGCGTCCTCTCCCCGGACGGCCGGATCGGCTTCTCGGTCGAGCGGGCCGGGTTCGACCTCGTCGTCGGCTGACGCCACTTACCTATCCTCCCCGGGCCGTGCAACTGCTCGAGAGACCCGGAAGACTTCGCACGCCACCGCCGCGTGAGCGCGGCAGGCGGCTGCGGACACTCGTCGCCGCCCGGCGCAGCCCGCTCGCCGCGGCGGCGGTCGCCGCCGGCCGTCTCGACCAGGCCGCCCTCGTCGCGCTGCGGACCCGCGGCCACCATCCGGTCGCCGAACGCATCGCCCAGGGCCTCGGCACGTTCGGCGAGTTCGGGATCGGCTGGACGGCCCTCGGGATCGGCGGTGCCGCACTTGCACCCGCCCGCAGCAACCGCTTCCTCGTCGCCGCGTCCGCCGCGCCGGTCGCCGTCGGCATCAACTTCCTCGTCAAGTTGGCGGCCGGGCGAAACCGTCCCGTGATCGAGGGCCATCCGCCGCTCGGCCCCGCTCCCAACAAGCTCTCCTTCCCCTCCGCCCACGCGACGACCGCGGTCGCCGCGGCCACCGTCCTCGGCCGCGTCTCCCCGCGCGCCCGGCCCGCCCTGCTCTCGCTCGCCGCTCTGATCTGCGTCGGGCGTCCCTACCTGGGAATGCACTACCCGAGCGATGTGCTGGCCGGAGCCGCCCTCGGCTACGGGCTCGGCCGCATCTACCCGCTCCCTCCCGAGGACGAGCCCGAGGCGGTGCCCGCGTGAAGGTCGGGATCGTGGGAATGCCGAACGCCGGCAAGTCGACCCTGTTCAACGCCCTGACCCAGGCCGGCGCCGAGGCGGCCGGCTACCCATTCACGACGATCGAGCCGAACGTCGCGATCGCAGCCGTGCCCGACGAACGGCTCGACGAGATCGCCGCCACGGTCGAGGCGACTCCGGTCGTCCACGAGTCGCTCGAGGTCCACGACATCGCCGGACTGGTCCGCGGGGCCAGCGCCGGGGAGGGTCTCGGCAACCAGTTCCTCGCCTCGATCCGCGAGACGGACGCGATCTGCCACGTCGTCCGCGCCCACTCGGACTCCGGGGTCCCGCATCCCGACGGCAACATCGATCCCGTCGCCGATGCCGAGATGGTCGAGGCGGAGCTGATGCTCGCCGACCTCGAGACGGCGACCCGCCGGCTCGATCGGGTCAGCAAGCAGGCCAAGACGCTCGACAAGGAGGCGATCGCCGAGCGTGACTGGCTGGTCGATGTCGTCGCCGCCCTGGAGCGGGGCGAGCCGGTCCGCTCGGTGCCCGTCCCCGATGCCGTCTACCCGGCCGGGCCGCAGCAGCTCCAGGCGCTCACCTCCAAGCCGGTCCTCTACATCGCCAACGTCGACGAGGGCGAGGCCGAGCCCCCGGCCGATCTGGTCGAGCACGCACGAAAGAGCGGTGACCAGGCGATCGCGCTGAGCGCCAAGATCGAGTCCGAGCTCGTCGAGCTCGACGACGAGGAGGCGGCGATGATGCGCGACGAGCTCGGTATCGCGGAGTCGGGCCTCGGGCGAATGGTCAGAGCCGCCTATTCGCTACTCGACCTGATCAGCTTCTTCACCGCCGGACCGGGGGTCGAGGCGCGCGCCTGGAGCCTACGTCGCGGCCAGACCGCCTGGCACGCCGCCGGGCGCATCCACACCGACATCCAGGACGGCTTCGTCAAGGCGGAGGTGATCTCCTGGAAGGACCTCGTCGAATACGGCAGCTACGCCGCCGCCCGCGACAAGGGCCTGCTCCGCATCGAGGGCCGCGACTACGTGATGCAGGACGGCGACGTCATCACGATCAAACACACCTGACGGGCTGAGCGGCCGCGCCTCGGCTCGCCATCTAGAGGCCCAGCAGCGGCTTCGCCTCGTCGGAGACCGTCACGTGGATGGCCTGGGGCTCGACCGCGTAGTCGATGACGTCGAGGGCCCGGAGGCGGTCGAGGACGAACTGAAAGGCCCGGGCCTGCTTGTCGCTCGAGTAGTCGCGGAGGATGTCGAACGAGTAGCCGGTCGTGTGCAGCGAGTAGGCGCTGGTCGCCTCGTCGTTGACCCCGAGCAACTCGTCCTGGTACTTCTGGTCGCGGACCGTGCTCGTGACGGTCAGCTCACCCCTGCCGCCGTTGATCTCTCGCACCCGCGACGCCATGTAGATGAGCGTGGCCAGCGCCTCGGGCCGGAGCGCCCTGTACAGGGTTCGCTCGACCCCGAGCTTGGAGGCGAGCTCCCCCATCCCGCGATCGATCGCATAGCCGTAGTCGGCGCCGTCGGGCAACGTCATCAGGTAGTCGTCGTCGAGGGCCTTGCGGATCGCCTCGGGGTCGGCAAAGGTCCGCGTCTCGTCCTCGGGGTGGAAGACCTCCTCCTGCGTGGCCTTGGCCGTCTGCAGCTCCGCGAGCCGCTCGAGCTCCTTGCGATCGTCGCGGTACAGACCCATGATCCGCTCGGCCGCCAGGACCCGCCAGAGATACGTGGAGCTGTCGTCGCCGAACGACGCGAGCTTGGCCCAGGCCGGGGCATTGCGCTGCGGCGAGGAATCGAAGAAGAGCTGCGCGTAATCGGGGTCGGCGGAGGGCGTCGTCTCGTCGTAGCGGGCGATCACGTCCTCGAGATTGCCGATTCCCATGTGGTAGCTCTCGGTCGCCAGATCGGTCCGGCCACCGAAATGCTGTCTGGCGATCTCGAGATACGTCCCCATGCCGTCGAGCGCCTTCCTCGGGTCGAAGCGCTCGTCGATGCGAGCCCGCTCGGCGCGAAGATCCGCCTCCTGCCTGGGCAGCTTGCGAAGCTGCAACAGCGCCTTCGACCTGACCTTCGGGTTCTTGCTGCGCGCCCGGTCCTTCGCCTTCGCCGTCTTCGCCTCGACCCTGGCGATCTGCTTGGTCAGCGCCCGGCTCTTCGGCAGATCCACCTTCATGCCGAGCAGATCGGGCCCCGTCGAGGCGACGATCTGGGCGAGGCCGCTGGCAACCTCGGGGTCGTCGCCGGCGATCACCTCCGGCCTCCCGGCGCTCTCGAGCAGGACGATCGCCTCCATCAGGTCCGGATCGACGTCGTGGGCCGTCGCCGCGGTCTCGATCTCGTCCCGCCAGCGCGCCGTGCGACGGGCGCTGGCGAGAATCCCGCCGGGGCTCTTGGCGTAGATGACGTGTGAGTAGCCGAGCGCCGCCCGGCGCTCGAAGTCTGCGGCGCGATCGCCGGTGTAGGTGAACGGATCGTCGCCACCGCCGTCCCTTGCGACCTCGGCGATCCGCTTGGCGTCGAAGCCGCCGCCGCCGATCACGCCGGTCAGCAACAACAGCCCGACGATCAGTGCGATCAGTGCGATGACGACGCCGGCGATCGTGGCGGCGCCCGGGCCACGGGTCCGCTCGGCTTCGTGATCGAGTTCCCGCCTCGGCATCACCCCAAGCTTGACAGCCGCTGTTCGACCCCGTCACACAAGAAACGCTCGACGGGGGTCTAGGCTTCAGATCTTGCGAACCGAGGCACGATTTCCCACGATCCCGGCCGCCGACGGCCACTACGAGAGCTTCTATCTGAAGGCCGCGGCGCCCGAGGGTGGCCGCTCGGTGTGGATTCGCCATACGGTCCACAAGCGCCCCGACGAGCAGCTCACGGGCGCGGTCTGGATGACCTACTTCGACGTCGACCACAAGCGACCGCTCGCCGCCAAGCGCCAGGTGGATGCCGATCGCGTCAGCATCCCCCGCGACGCCTACATCAGGGTCGGCGATTCCGAGATCGCGCCCGGCCGCATGCAGGGCGTGATCGGCGACGGAGGTATCGACGCGAGCTGGAACCTGCGCTTCAAGGACCACAGCGATGCCCTGCATCACTTCCCGTCGCAGTGGATGTACGAGCGCCGGCTACCGAGGACGAAGCTGCTCAGCCCGCACCCGAACGCCACCTTCGACGGCATCCTCCAGGTCGGCGACGAGCGGATCTCGATCGACGAGTGGCCTGGGATGGTCGGGCACAACTGGGGCGCCGAACATGCCGAGAACTGGGTCTGGATCCACGCTTCCACGCGTGAGGAGGACGGCTCACGCGGCTACGTGGACCTGGCCGCCGGGCGGGTTCGCGTCGGGCCGGTCGTCACGCCGTGGGTCCTGAACGGACAGATCCTCCACCGCGAGGAGGAGTTCCGGGTCGGCGGGCTGAAGCGGATCCGGCGGACGAAGATGCGCGCGGAGCCGACCTCAGCCAACTTCACGGCCCCCGGCAGCGGGTTCACCGTCCACGGCCGGGTCAGCGCCCCCGCCGCGGGCACGGTCGGGTGGGTATACGCCGACCCGCAGGGCCCCGACCATCACGTCCTCAACTCCTCGATCGCCGACCTCGACCTGACCATCGAGCGCGCCGCTGGCACCCCGATCGGGATCAGCGTCGAGCGGGCTGCGACGTACGAGTTCGGTACCCGCCGCACCGACCACGGGATACCGATCGAGCCCTTCACCGACGGCTAGACGACTGCGCGACTCCCGGCCGCGGTCAGTTCTTCTTCCATTTGAAGGTCATCCAGGTGGAGCGGCCGCTGAAGCGGGCGCGCAGGTCCGAACCGGAGACCTTCGTGGCGCCGCCGCTGCCGAGCACCTTCGCCTTGACGATCCGCGGCGAGACGCCGCGCCTGATCACCTTGATCCCCTTGAACCGGCCCTTGACGAGGCCCGAGAGCGCCGACTTCGCACCCTTGCGGCTGTAGCTGAGCCGCCAGCGGTGATCGGGAGAGGCGCCGTCGTAGGGATCCTTGACGCTCTTCAGGTAGGGCTGCGGGGATGCACCCGCAAACCCGTACTCGACGTTCTCGGTCCGCCCGCCCGAGCTCGACGAGAAGTAGGCCGTGATCACCTCGCCCCGGTACTCGAGGATCTGGCGCTTTGTGCGGGAGACGGCCCGGTTGGTCCGCTTCGTCTCACTCGCCAGCCCGCCGTAGACCTGGCTGCGGGTGTCGTCGTAGACGTCGAACGGGCCGCTGCCCGCGGTCGCCAGCGCATAGCTGCGGGCGGCCAGCGCCTGCGCCTGCAGGGCGTCCAGTGGCCAGGAGGAGGGCATCTCGTTCGCGATCACGCCGGCGACGTAGTCGTCGAGCGGCAGCTGGTTGATGACCAGCCGCGACCCGCCCGATGCTGCGGCGACGAGGTCTCCCCGCAGCTTCCCCTCCCCGCCGATCTTGATCTTGCCGCCCGAACCCTTCGCGACGAGCTTCTTGCCGCACTTCGCGATCCGCTTTCCGTTGCTGCGCTCGAGGTCGACGCGCGAGCCCCTGAACGCCGCCCTGTAGCTCTTGCCGGGCTTCAGATCGTGGCCGCAGGCCCGGCGCGCCTTGCTGAACGCGGCCGTTTTCGAGGCGGCCCCGAGCAGGACCCGGATGGTTCTGCCCGCCTTCACCTTCCCGACCTTCGAGCCCTTGAAGTAGTGGGTGGCGATCTTCCGGTAGTCGGCGCCGTGCTTGGCGTATCCGTAGGCGCCCCACTGACTCATGCCGACTCCGTGTCCGTTGCCGTGCCCGGTGACGACGAACTTCTTCGCGATGGCGGTCGGGGGACCGAATGCCGGCACGAGCAGCACCAGCGCCGCCGCGGTCGCGCCGATCGTCTTCGCTGCTGTGCTGCTCGTTCGCATCGGATCGTCGATCTCTTCGACACCATGGACAAACCGCCTTGCCGAGATTGGTTGCGGCGGACGCGTTTGCACGACGAGCCCCGGGTAATGTCCTCACCGGGCACAGAAGGTCTGCAAACGCGGTGAACGGAGAGGTTTCAGTGAGCGCTACGGAGCAATCGGTTGTCGAAGGGGTCGAGAAGCGGCTGCTGATCGGCGGCGAATGGCGGCCGGCATCCGGCGGCGGAACCTTCGAGGTCCACGATCCGTCGACCGGCGAAGTGCTCTGCGAGATCGCGGACGCCACCGCCGACGACGCGAAGGCGGCCATGGACGCTGCCGCCGGGGCGCAGGCCGAGTGGGCGGCGACGCCGCCGAACACCCGCTCGGAGATCCTCCAGTCGGCATTCGAGCTGATGGGCGAGCGCAGCGAGGAGCTGGCGCTGCTGATGACGCTCGAGATGGGCAAGGCCGTCTCCGAGTCGAAGGGCGAGATCACCTACGCGTCGGAGTTCTTCCGCTGGAACGCCGGCGAGGCGCTGCGCACGGTCGGCGACTACAAGGTCGCGGGCAACGGCGCCAGCCGCGTCCTCGTGATGCGCCAGCCCGTCGGCCCCTGTTACTTCATCACCCCCTGGAACTTCCCGACCGCGATGGGGACCCGGAAGATCGGCCCCGCGATCGCCGCCGGCTGCACGATGATCATCAAGCCGGCCCAGAACACGCCGCTCTCGATGCTCGCCCTCGCGTCGCTGCTCGAGGAATGTGGACTCCCCCCGGGTGTGCTGAACGTGATCACGAGCACCTCCTCGCGGGCCGTCTCGGAGCCGATCATCTCCGACCCGCGCCTCCGCAAGCTCAGCTTCACCGGCTCTACCGAGGTCGGGCGGACGCTGATCGCGCAATCGGCCGAGAACGTCCTCAAGGTCTCGATGGAGCTCGGCGGCAACGCCCCGTTCCTCGTCTTCGCCGACGCCGACCTCGACGCCGCCGTGGAGGGAGCGATGATCGCCAAGATGCGGAACGTCGGCGAGGCCTGCACCTCCGCCAATCGCTTCCACGTCCACGAGTCCGTCGCCGAGGAGTTCGCCGAGAAGCTCGCCGCGCGGATGGGCGCCCTCAAGGTCGGGCGCGGGACCGAGGAGGGGGCCGAGGTCGGGCCGCTGATCGACGACGATCAGCGCGGCAAGGTCGCCGAGCTCGTCGACGACGCCGTCGGCAAGGGCGCCAGGACGCTCTGCGGCGGCAAGGTGGTCGACGGCGCCGGATCGTTCTACGAGCCCACGGTCCTCGCCGACATCCCCGCCGACGCTCGGCTCCTCAAGGAGGAGATCTTCGGGCCCGTCGCCCCGATCGCGACGTTCTCGACCGACGAGGAGGCCGTCGCCGCCGCCAACGACACCGAGTACGGCCTCGTCGCCTACGTCTTCACGAACGACGTCAAGCGGGCCCTGCGCGTCTGCGAGTCGCTCGAGACCGGCATGATCGGGCTCAACCAGGGCCTCGTCTCCAACGCCGGCGCACCGTTCGGCGGTGTCAAGGCGTCCGGCAACGGACGCGAGGGCGGCACCGAGGGCCTGCTCGAGTACCTGGAGACGAAGTACATCGCCATCAGCGCCTGACGACGGGCGTCCGTTGGCAGTCGAGCGCCCCGAGCTGCACGTAGGCACGGGCGCCGAGCTGCGCGAGTGGCTGGCGGCCAACCACGACAGCTCCGACGGAGTCTGGCTCGTCGTCTACCGCAAGGACACGAGCGGGTCCTACCTCGACTGGCCGACGATCGTCGACGAACTGCTCGCGTTCGGCTGGATCGACAGGTCAAGCAACGGGTCGACGACGAGCGATCGAAGCTTCAGATCACGCCCCGCAAGGCGAAGAGCAAGTGGTCGAAGCGCAACAAGGACCGGGTCGAGCGGTTGATCGCCGAGGGACGGATGGCGGCGCCGGGCCTCGCGACGATCGAGCTCGCCAAGGAGACCGGCACCTGGTCCGCCCTCGAGGCGGTCGACCGCCTCGAGGAGCCCGCCGACTCGCGCCGCACTCGACGGCGAGCCCGACGCGCGCAGGCACTGGGACGAGTTCCCTCCCTCCACGCGCCGGGCGATCCTGAGTGGATCACCACGGCGAAACGGGAGGCGACCCGCGCGGGGCGGGTCGCCGAGACCGTCGAGCTGGCCGCCGAGAACCTACGGGCGTCGGACTGGCCCCGGCCCAAGGCGAGCGGCAAGCGGAGGCGGAAGCCGGCCTAGCGACCCAACAGCGAGCCGAGCAGCCCGCCGGAACGACGCTGCTCGAAGTAGCACTGGTGGTAGCCCTCCGCCATCCAGAATCCGGTCGCCGGCTCGATAGAGGTGGCGATCGGGTCCCGGTACCGCTCCTGCTGTCTGGCCTTCGAGGCCTCGGCGGCGGCGGCCTGCTCCGGGTTGTGGGTGAAGATCACGGTCCGGTACTGATCGCCGACGTCGGGACCCTGGCGGTTGACCTGCGTCGGGTCATGCATGTCCCAGAACTTGTCGAGGATCTCGTCGTAGCTGATCTTGTCCGGGTCGAAGGTGACGCGAACGACCTCGGCATGGCCGGTCGTGCCGCTGCACACCTGCTCGTAGCTCGGATGGTCGACGTGACCGCCCTCGTAGCCGACGGCCGTGTCGACGACCCCGGGCACCTCGCGATAGACGGCCTCGGGCTTCCAGAAACATCCGGCGCCGAACGTCGCAACCTCGGTCCGCTCCGGCGTCTCCGCCCCCGGCACCGCGGTGCCCGGCGCACCCTGCTGGTTCTCGATCTCGCTCATCTCGACTCCTTGAAAATCGGGTTGCAACGATGATGACAGGGGCGTCCAGCCCGCCTGGACACATTCAAGTCCGGGAGGGACCCGGGCGATAGGGACAGCGGAGATATGTACCTGCTCGAGTTCGTCAACCACGTCCGCCAGGCTCAGAGTTACGAGGGTCTGGCCCAGCTGCCGCCGCCGGGAGCGGACGGCAGCACGCCGCTGGAGCTGGCGATGGGATGCCGTCTCGAGCACGGGGTCATGCGACTCTCGAGCCCGCAGGCGGCAGCTGCCGTTGCCGACGCCACGGGCCTTCCCGTCGGCATCGATCGCGTCACGATCTCCCTCCCGGATGCGCTGGCGCCGCACGCCGAGGCCGTCGCGTCGGCTCGCGACGCGGAGCCGCACGGCATGGCCGGAACCGGCGCTCGCTGAGACCTCGATCCGTATCCTTCATCTGACACGGACGGGGGTCACCACGGGAGGCGATTGGTTGTGAGACGAGGACCCCTGGCCGCGCTCGTCGCAGCGGCGATTGCCATCGCCATTGCGCAGGCCGCCGATTCCGCATCCGCCGCGACGGGGCTGCCGGGTCGCGAAGCCGACCCGATCGTGCTCAAGGGCGCCGACGTGCCGGCGCTGCTCGGCGTCCAGCCGGACGCCGTCGTCGCCTTCGCCTACGACGACGGCTGGCAGCAGATCCCGGTTCAGGTCGACGAGCGGGCCGTCGTCAACTACTCCACGGTCCGTCAGATCGGCGGCAGCTTCACCCATGAGGCCTACACCGACAGCGGCACCTTCGCCGGGCCCGACCCCGATCCGACGCTCGACGACGGCGACGAGATCGCGATGATGGCCAAGGATGCGGGCGGGGACGCCGGGGACGTGCCCAGCCCCGATGGCGTGGTCGCGTCGACTCGGACGAGCGTGAGGGTCCGCGACCCGCTTGACGCGGGGCCGCAGCGCTTCATCTACCTGTTCCAGACGAACTCGGGGCTGGACCCCGCGGCGGGTCAGTCCTACGTCAACTACGACTTCTCGCTCGATTCCGGGGACTACAAGACGACCTACGACTGGAACGGCGTGGCGAACGACGGCGCCGGCCCCCCCGCCAACACCGAGGACTCGACCGTCACGACCGCGTTCTATCGCCAGCACCTGTTGTCGAGATGGATCGAGGACGAGCTCGGCATCAAGGCCGGAAGCTCGACCAACGTCGACATCCTCGACGGTGACAAGGTCCAGGTCGCCTACGGCTGCGGTCGATCGGAGCTGACGTTCAGCCGCGGCGGCGGCGGATTCATCGTCAACAGGTCCGGCCCGGTTCGCGCGATCCGCTCCTACATCGGCGCCAACAGCGGCACCTACACACAGCAGGACCGGACCTACTACCAGCGCTCCGAGGTGACGACCGTGGACCTGCGAGTCCATCCCGGGATCAACGTGATCAGCCAGTTCCTCGACTTCTCCCCGGCGGCAGCCGGGATGACCTACCGGAACTCGGCGAAGCCGAGCGGCGTCACGATCGACGGGGTGCCGGATCCGACGATGGAGACGGAGAACTCGGCCGGCCCCGAGGTCCAGTGGGAACAGGCCACCGGGCAGCAGGGGACCCTCTCGGTCGTCAGCCGCTACCAGACCGACATCGACGGGATCGCGCTCGGCTCCTATTACCAGGACGATTCGACCTCACCGCTGACGCAGCAATGCGGGGGCTACGCCGACGATCAGGCCTGGGGTTCGAGCGGGTCCGTGATCACGATGCCGGCGGTGTCCGGCGGCGTGAACACCGACCCGACCCTCGGCCCCGCCAACTCGTTCTCCGGTACGCGGACGACCTTCTACAGCGCCCCCGGCGGCGACCAGTCCCTGGCGGAGCTGCGGTCGGAGCAGATCGACAATCCGCTCACCGTCACGACCTCCGCGCCGCCGGAGCCGGCGAAGCCGCGCCTGCAGCTCACCGCCGCGAGCCCGAAGCGAAAGGTCGCGCCGGGCGGCAGCGTCAGGGTCCGCGTCACGGTCAAGAACACCGGAGGGAGCAAGGCGACGAACGTCGAGGTCTGCGGCAAGGCGCCGAAGCGGCTCGCCAGGACCGGATGCAGACGTACCGGGAGCCTGGGCGCCGGGAAGCGGTTCAGGACGAAGCTGCGCGTCAGCACGACCGGCAGGGCGAATCCCCCACTGAGGATCCGCTTCAAGGCCACAGCCGACGACGCGAAGCCCGCCAGGGCCACAGCGAAGATCCGCCTCGAGCACTGAAAAACCGCCGGCGAGGCTGAGAGCCGCCGGATCAAGGAAGAGGTCGGCGACGCGGCCCTCGGGCCGATTGGACGGCGAGGCTGAGAGGCCGCAGGTCAAGGACGCAGGAGGCGATGCGGCCTTTGGGCCGTGAGCCGACGAGGACGCAGAGATGCGGCCTCTCAGCCCGCCGTCAGCCGTGGGGGCGGGCCATGCCGATGAAGTCCAGTGCCTCGTCCAGGGTCGCCTCGTCCACGCCCTTCTCGACCGCGACCTCGCGGACGGTGCGGCCCGACGAGGCGGCCTCTTTGACGATTTCGGCGGCGCGGTCGTAGCCGATGTGCGGGTTCAGGGCCGTGGCGACCTGCAGGGTCGACTCGGCGTGCTTGGCGAGCATCTCGAGGTTCGGCTCGATGCCGGCGACGCATTTCGTGTCGAGGAGGCGGCAGGCGGAGGCGAGCAGCTTGACCGAGTCGAGCAGGTTGCGGGCGATCAGCGGGACGCGCACGTTCAGCTCGAACTGACCCTGGGCGCCGCCGAGCGTGATCGCGGTGTCGTTGCCGATCACCTGATCGCCGACCTGGATCACAACCTCCGGGATCACCGGGTTGACCTTGCCGGGCATGATCGACGAGCCCTTCTGGAGCTCCGGAAGTCGGATCTCGGCGAGCCCGGCACGCGGGCCGGAACCCATCAGCGCGAGGTCATTGCCGATCTTGATCAGCGAGACGGCGAGCACCTTGAGCGAGCCGGAGAGCTCGACCAGAGCATCCCGGTTGGCCTGCGCCTCGAAGCGGTCGGCCGGGGCGGTGATCGCCAGACCGGTGCCGCGGGCGAGCTTCTCGCGGACCCGGTCGGAAAACTCGGGGTGGGTGTTGATCCCGGTGCCGGTCGCGGTCCCGCCGAGCGGGATCTGCCCGACCCGGGACAGCGTCCCGCGGATCCGCTCGGCACCGAGGCGCATCTGCGAGGCGAAGCCGGAGAACTCCTGCCCGAGGGTGACGGGGACGGCGTCCATCAGATGGGTGCGGCCCGACTTGACGTGGTCGGCGAACTCCTCGCCCTTGCGGTCGAGGGTCGTGACGAGGGCGTCGATCGCCGGCAGCAGGTCCATCGTCGTCTGCTCGAGCGCCGCGAGGTGGACGGCGGAGGGGAAGACGTCGTTCGACGACTGCCCCATGTTCACGTGGTCGTTGGGATGGGCGCCGTCGCCGGCGAGGTTCGCGATCACCTCGTTCGCGTTCATGTTCGAGGAGGTGCCGGAGCCGGTCTGGAAGACGTCGACGGGGAACTGGTCGTCGTGCTCGCCGCGGCCGACGGCGTCACCGGCGGCGGCGATGCGCTCGGCGTGATCGGCGTCGAGCAGGCCGAGCTCGGCGTTCGAGCGGGCGGCCTCGGCCTTGATTCGGCCGAGCCAGTGGATGACGGGAGCGGGCACCGGGTGTCCGGAGACCGGGAAGTTGGCGACCGCCTTGTCGGTCTCGCCCCCCCAGAGTCGTTCCGCGGGGCTGGGCGTCTCGCTAGCCGGCTTCGTTTCCTCGCTCACTTCAAAGTCTCCGTTCAATCGGTCTCGGGGGTGCAGAGCCAGAGGCTAGCTGGCGCCTAGAATCGACCGCTCCCATGGCCCGCCACGCCCCAGTCGACACCAAGCAATCCTTTCCGGGCCTCGAGGAGGAGATCCTCGAGCGGTGGCGCGAGGGCGACACGTTCCGGCGTCAGCTCTCCGGCCGTGAGGGCGCGCCGATCTGGAGCTTCTACGAGGGCCCGCCGACCGCCAACGGCAAACCCGGCTCCCACCACGTCCTCGCCCGCGTCTTCAAGGACATCTACCCCCGCTACAAGTCGATGTGTGGGTTCGACGTGCCGCGCAAGGGCGGCTGGGACTGCCACGGCCTGCCCGTCGAGCTCGAGATCGAGAAGCAGCTCGGGATCAGCTCCAAGGAGGAGATCGAGGCCTTCGGGATCGCCGAGTTCAACGAGCGCTGCCGTGAGTCGGTCTTCGCGTACGTCGGCGACTGGGACCGCCTGGTCGAGCGGATCGGCCACTGGATCGACCTCGACGACCCCTACGTGACCATGCACACCGACTACATCGAGTCGGTCTGGTGGTCGCTGAAGCAGAACTGGGAGCGGGACCGCCTCTACCAGGGCCACAAGGTCGTTCCCTACTGCCCGCGCTGCGGCACCGCCCTCAGCTCCCACGAGGTCGCGCTCGGCTACAAGGACGTCGTCGACCCCTCCGCGTACGTGCGGCTGCCGGTCACCGATCCGGCGTCCGCTCCGCTCGAGCCCGGCGACAACCTGCTCGTCTGGACGACGACGCCGTGGACGCTGATCGCCCATGCCGCCGTCGCCGCGGGGCCCGAGGTCCAGTACGTACGAGCGGCGACGGTCGGAAATGCCGACGGCGCCGAGATCGTCGTCGTCGCGGCGGCCCTCGCCGGCAAGCTGCTCGGCGACGACTACGAGACGCTCGCCACCTTCCCGGGCTCCGAGCTGGAGGGCGTCCGCTACGAGGCGCCGTTCGACTACATCGCGGGCGCCGAGTTCGGTCCGCTCGGACACTCCGTCCTGACCGCCGACTTCGTGACCACCGAGGACGGCACCGGGCTGGTCCACACCGCGCTCGCCTTCGGCGAGGACGACTTCCGGCTCGGGGAGCGCTACGGCATGACCCTGCAGAACCCCGTCCGCCTCGACGGCACCTATGACGAGCGGGTGCCCGACTTCCAGGGCAAGCTCGTCCGCGACCACAATGCCGAGATCGTCGCGGCGCTGACCGCCTCCGGGAAGCTCTTCAAGGAGGTGCCCTACGAGCACGCCTATCCGCACTGCTGGCGCTGCGACACGCCGCTGATCTACTACGCGAAGTCGTCCTGGTACATCCGCACCTCGGAGGTTCGGGAACGGATGCTGGCCGAGAACGAGACGATCGGCTGGCACCCCGAGCACATCAAGCACGGCCGCTTCGGGAAGTGGCTGGAGGGCAACGTCGACTGGGCTCTCTCCCGCGAGCGTTACTGGGGCACGCCGCTGCCGATCTGGACCTGCACGGGGGACGACTGCGACGAGCAGGTCTGCGTCGGCTCGATCGCCGAGCTGAGCGAACGCGGCGGCAACCTCCCGACGCGGGCGGTGGAGGATGGCGAGGAGGTCGATCTGCACCGGCCCTACATCGACGCCGTCGTCCTGAACTGCGACGCCTGCGGCGGCGAGATGCGGCGCGTCCCCGAGGTGATCGACACCTGGTACGACAGCGGCGCGATGCCGTTCGCGCAGCTCCACTACCCGTTCGAGAACGAGGCGGAGTTCGACCGGCGCTTCCCGGCCGACTTCATCTGCGAGGCGATCGACCAGACGCGCGGCTGGTTCTACTCGCAGCTCGCCGAGTCGGTTCTGCTCTTCGACAGGACGGACTACCTGAACTGCGTCTGCCTCGGCCTGATCCTCGATCCCGAGGGCCGCAAGATGAGCAAGCGGCTCGGCAACCTCGTCGATCCCCACGAGGTCATCGACGCCCACGGCGCCGACGCCTTCCGCTGGTACTACCTGGCCTCCCAGCAGCCCTGGGCCGGCTACCGGTTCAGCGCCGACACCGTCGGCGAGTCGGTGCGCCAGTTCCTGCTCACCCTCTGGAACACGTATTCCTTCTACGTCCTCTACGCCAACGCCGACGACGGCGCCGGGGGGCGGGAGCCGTCCCCCGCCGAGGCGGAGCTCGACCGCTGGCTGATCTCGCGGCTGCAGGCGACGATCGTCGAGGTCCGCGACCGGCTCGACGACTTCGACTCCACGGCGGCCGGCAAGGCGATCGCCCAGCTCGTGGACGAGACGTCCAACTGGTACGTGCGGGTGTCGAGACGACGCTTCTGGGAAGGGGACGCCGCGGCGTTCGAGACGCTCCGCCGCTGCCTGACGGAGATTGCGAAGCTCCTCGCCCCCTTCATCCCGTTCATGGCCGATGCGATCTGGCTCAACCTCGAGCACGGGGCCGAGCCGCCGGTCGAGGAATCGGTGCACCTGCAGGACTACCCGGTTCCCGACGAGGGGCTCCGCGACGCCGAGCTCGAGGCGGGGATGGAGGCTGCCCGCCGAGCTGTCGAGCTCGGCCGCGCCGCCCGCGCCCAGGCGAAGGCGAAGATGCGCCAGCCGCTCAGCAGGGCGGTCATCGTCGCCACCGAGGCCGAGCGCCACACGATCGAGGGCTTCTCGGAGATCGTCAAGGCGGAGCTGAACGTGCGCGACCTGGAGTTCGTAACCGAGGAGGGCGAGCTCGCGAGTTGGAGCGTGAAGCCCAACTTCCCGGCGCTTGGTCCTCGCTTCGGCAAGGACATGCCGCAGGTCAAGGTGGCGATCGAGGCCCTCGATGCCGACCACGTCCGCAGCACGATCGACGCCGGCGGCGAGGTCGGGATCAGCGTCGACGGCCGCGAGCACAGCTTGGGTCTCGATGACCTCAGCTTCGCGATGCAGCCGCTCGAGGGCTACCAGGTGGAGTCGGAGTCGGGCCGCGCCGTCGCGCTCGCCCTGGAGCTGGACGACAGCCTGATCCGGGAGGGGCTCGCCCGCGAGGTCGTCCGCGCCGTGCAGAACGCCCGCAAGGAGGGCGGACTGGAGATCACCGACCGGATCGAGCTCGGCCTCGCGGGCGACGCGGAGTTGCTCGACGCGGTCCGCGCGCACGAGTCCTACGTGACCGGGGAGACACTCGCCGTCGCGGTCTCATACGAGGGGGACGGCCCCGAGCCGATCACCGTCGACGGCCGCGAGTTGGCGATCTCGGTCGCTCGCTCCGACTGACGGGGCGCCCCGAACTGATCGCCTCAGGCCAGTGACGTCAGGCCGATGATCACGTTGAGCGGAATCTCGTCCGGGGTCTCACCGGCGGCCACGATCGCGGCGATCCGCCGCCGGGTCTCCTCGCGCTCGGCATCCGGCATCCCGGCGACCCAGCTGATCGAGCCGAGATAGTCGGCCATCAGGTCCGGGCGCCCAGGTTGGTTCGTCGTCACTCGAACCTCGCGGGGCTCCGTCCACCCGCCCGCGGAACGCACCACCTCCTGCCAGGGAGGGCCGTCGAACAGCGGGTGCTCCGGCCGCGTCTCCTCCATCAGCGAGCCGAGCTCATCCGCCCAGGACGCCCCGCTCCAATCCGGGAAGGTCGACAGGATTGCGAGCCCGCCGCCCGGCGTCAGCACCCGGCGGATCTCGACGAGCGCTGCCGGCCGATCGAACCAGTGAAAGCCGTCGGCGACCGTGACCGCGTCGACGGCGTCATCGTCGAGCGGAATCTCCTCCGCGAGCCCGTCGATCACCCGATGCTCGCCGACGCTCGCCGCGAGGACCCGCCGCAGCTCCGCCTGCGGCTCGACCGCCACCACGTCCAGGCCGGCTGCGACGAGGGCTCTCGTCAGCTTTCCCGTCCCGGCAGCGAGGTCGAGCAGGAGGGCGTCGGGACCGAGCCGCAGCTCGGCTGCCAACGCGCCGACGACCGCCGGCGCGTACTCGGGGCGCCCGCGCTCGTAGGCGCCGGCGACTTCGGCGAACTTCGCGGCGAGCGGGTGCAGCTTCACGCCGGTGGTGCGAGGCAGATCGACATCGGTCGAAACCTACCCTCCGGCTAGGATCGGCACGTGGTGATCGGCGACGACACGAAGGCGGTGATCCTCGCCGCCGGATTGATCTTCCTCTGGGCGCTGCTGCTCGGGGTCTGGAAGTACCGGCAGATGGCCGCCTCCGAGGACGCGCTCGCCCATCCATACGTCGACACCGCCCATCGGGCGGCGCTGCTCTACAGCTTCGCGACCCTGCTGCTCGCCGCCTTCGTCGAGCTCAGCGGCTTCTCGACCGCCGTCAACCTGATCGCGGCCTTCGTGCCGATCATCTTCTTCGCCGGGGCGATCGCCGGCTATTCGATCCACGGCTGGCGCCGCGACACCGACAACCAGTTCCGCGACCCCGTCCCCGGAACCCACGCTTTCATGTGGGCGCTGATCGCCGGGGAGATCGGCGGAGTCGCGGTCTTGATAGCCGGCTTCGTAGACGCTCAGATCCTCTGACGGGACAGACCAACTAGCCCTGACGAGGCTGAGGGCGTGCCGATCAAGGAAGAGGGCCGCGACGCGGCCGAACTGGGCCGCGAGCGGCCCGATGACGCCGAGCGGCGCGTCCTCAGGCCGTCAGAGCTGGTTCGATTTCGGCTTCGAGGCGCTTCTTCGGCATCGCGCCGACGATGGTCTTGGCGGGCTGACCACCCTTGAAGACGATCATCGTCGGGATCGACATGACCTGGTACTTGCCGGCCGTCTCCTGGTTCTCGTCGATGTTGATCGAGACGATCTTGACGTCGTCGCGCTCGGCCGACATCTCCTCGAGAATCGGGTGGACGACGCGGCATGGGCCGCACCAGGGGGCCCAGAAGTCGACGAGCACGGGCTCGCCGGAATCGAGCACCTCTGCTTGGAAGTTGTTGTCGGTGACCTGCGGGAGGTTGGCCATGTTGAGCTCCTCGTGGGGTTTGTGTGGGCGTCTTGTATATCGGTCGGCGCACCCGGAGCGTTGCTCAACGAGCGCTCACGCACCTTACTACACAAAATGAAGTATTGGAAGCCCTCGACGGGCTGCCTAGGTCCAGCGGCGGCCCCGGAACCGCATGATCGGCACTCTCCATGCGGCTTCCGCGACTATCGACCGGCTCATCTTCGACTCCCCGACCCGGCGATCGCTGAACACGATCGGGACCTCGACGACCTCGAATCCCGCCCGCACCGACCGGTAGGTCGTCTCGATCTGAAACGCGTAGCCGAGGGCGCTCAGCGTCTCGAGCCGGATCGCCTCGAGAACCTCGCGGCGGAAGCATTTGAAGCCGCCCGTCAGGTCCTGGATCTCCAGTCCCAGCCAGGTCCTCGCGTAGGTGCTGCCCCAGCGGGAGATCGCCTTGCGGCTCGCGCCCCAGTCGTCGGCGACCCCGCCCCCCTCCACGTACCGGGAACCGAGGGCGACGTCGGCTCCGGTGTCCATCGTCGCCGCGATCAGCCGCGGGACGTCGGCGGGATCGTGGGAGAAATCGGCGTCCATCTGGACGATCCGCTCCGCACCGGATCCGAGGGCGCTCAGAAAGCCCGCCACGTAGGCGGGACCCAGACCCTCCTTCTCGGCGCGGTGCATGACGTCGATCCGCTGGTCGGCGCCGGCGAGACGGTCGGCGATGTCACCGGTGCCGTCGGGCGAGGCGTCGTCGACCACGAGCAGCCCCGTCCCCTCCGGCGCCGCCGCGAGCACGGCAGCGACGATCGGCTCGAGGTTGGCGGCCTCGTTGTAGGTCGGCAGAACGACCCGGATCGGAAGGGTGGCGGACATCGCAGGGTCTGACCCTAGATAAATGGGCCAATCCCAGACTGACGCCCCTGCCGGGAGGAAACACCGCGCAGGCCGAGCAGAGCGGACGCGAAGCGGAGCATCTGCTCGGAGTTATCTAAGTTAGTCGGATGCGCAACGCCGACATCGCCGCGGCCTTCCGCGAGCTCGGAGCGCTCTACGAGCTCGACGGCGCGAATCGCTTCCGGGTGCTCGCCTACAAGGAGGCGGCACGCGTGATCGCCGACAGCCCCCAGCCCGTCGGCGAGCTGGCCAGGCAGGGCAAGGCGACGGCCATGCAGGGCATCGGCGACACGATCCAGGAGAAGATCGTCGCCCTCCTCGACGAGGGCGAGATTCCGGCGGCGCGCAAGCTCAAGACGAAGTTCCCCGCCACGCTCGTGGAGCTGACGAGGATCCCCGGCGTCGGCGCCAAGACGGTCCGCCGGATCTACGACGAGACGGGGATCGCAACGCTCGAGGAGCTCAAGGCCGCCGCGGAGGCGGGCGAGCTGCGCGGCCTCAAGGGCCTCGGTGCGAAGTTCGAGGAGAACGTCCTCGTCGAGGTCGAGCGCATGGATGCCGGTGGGCTCGAGGAACGGCGCCTGCTCGATGACGTCCGGGCAGCCGGAATCGAGCTCGTCGACGCCCTGCTTGCCAGCGACGCCTCCGAGAAGGTCGTCCTCGCGGGCTCGGCGCGCCGCTGGACCGACACCTGCAAGGACATCGACATCGTCGCCACCGCCGGCGATCCGCTCGCCCTGGCGGGAGAGCTCGCCGAACACCCCCTGATCGCCGAATCGGGGAACCCGAGCGCCAACGGGTTGCGGGCCCGGACCCACAACGGGATCGCCCTCGACCTCCGGATCGTCCCGCCGGAGGAGTTCGGCAACCTGCTGCAGCACTTCACCGGCTCGAAGGGTCACAACGTGAAGCTGCGCGAGCGCGCCGTGCGGATGGGGCTCTCGGTCTCCGAGCACGGCATCACCGACAGCGACAGCGGCGAGGTGACCAGATGCACCGAGGAGGCCGGCGTATACGAGCGGCTCGGCCTCGCCTACATCGAGCCCGAGCTCCGGGAGGGGCGAGACGAGATCGCGCTGGCCGAGTCCGGGGAGTTGCCCGAGCTCGTGACGCTCGACGACATCCGTGGCGACCTCCATTGCCACACGACCCTCTCCGACGGCAAGAACACTCTCGACGAGATGGCCGCGGCGGCCCGGGAACGCGGCTACGCCTACCTGGCGATAACCGATCACTCGGCCACCCACGGATTCGGCGACGACGTCCAGCCCGACCAGCTGCGGAGCCGGATCGAGGAGGTCGCCGCCTACAACGCCGAGGGCCGTGGAGGCAAGCGGTTCCGGCTCCTCGCCGGCTCGGAGGTGAACATCCTCCCCGACGGGTCGCTCGACTACGAGGACTCCCTCCTCGAGCAACTCGACTGGGTCGTTGCCAGCGTCCACACCTCGTTCCGGATCAGCGGGGCGGAGATGACCAAGCGCGTCATCGAGGCCGTCAGCAACCCGCTCGTCGACTGTCTCGGCCATCCCACCGGCCGGCTGTTGTTGCGGCGCGAGCCCTACGACATCGACATCGAGCAGGTCGTGGAAGCGGCCGCCGAAGCGGGGACGATGATCGAGATCAACGGCAACCCGAACCGGCGCGACCTCAACGACCACCATGCTCGGATGGCCGCCGAGGCCGGTGTTCCGATCGTCTGCAACACGGACGCCCATCGGGTCTCGACGCTCCCGCTGATGGTCTACTCGGTCGCGACGGCACGCCGGGCGGGTCTGACGGCATCGCAGGTCGCCAACACGCGCACCTGGAAGCAGCTGCAGAAGCTGCGCGGCTGAAGCTCAGAGCGTCGGCGTGGAGGCGGCGCCACGGCGCAGGCCCGGGGTGCGGATCAGCTTGATCGCGTCGAACGCAGAGCCGTTCTCGACGTAGAAGAGGACGCCGTCGCGCTCCTCGACGGCGGCGACGGCGGCCTCGCGGTTACGCCACGCGGCGGCGACTCCAAGCGCGAAACCGGTCGCGATCGCCGGGATCTGCGGTAGGACGGGGCCGGCGGCACCGGCAATCAGCGCAAACAGGGCGATCGGCCAGAGCCGCGCGAGAGCGATCCTCACCGGGCTCTCGGCGGGAAGCTGGATGGACGTCTTCGCGGCGGCGAGCGGGCCTCTGAGGGCGTCGGCGGTACGTGACGGACGCCCGATCCAGACGCCGCCGAGGATCGCGATGAACCACCAACCGAGTGCAAGCGCGGCGAGCGTGTCGTCGCCGGTCGCGTTGATCGTCACGGCGGAGATGATCGCCAGGCCCGTCGCCTCGATGGCGACGAGCAGGACCGTTCCCCTGAGCAGATCCTTGAACTGCATCAGCCGGCGAGGTACCTGAGCACGGGCAGGAGCCCGGCCGGGCCGGCGACGTTCAGGTCGGCCTCCGTGAGGATCGCCCCTGGACCCTCGGCAGACTCGACCCCGACTTTGACGGCGAGTTCGAGACGCCCAGCCGCACGGAGACGATCGAGGGCGCCGAAGGCGTCGAGATCGGTCCTGTCGTCGCCCGCATAGAGCGCCGCAGTGGCGGCCGTCCCCCGCAGCAGGGACTCGGTCGCCGACCCCTTGTCGACGTCGACCGGCGGCCGCACCTCCAGCACCTTGCGTCCGCGGTGGATCAGCAGCCCCTCGCGCTCGGCATCGGCCGCGATCGCCTCGGCCTGCTGCTCGGCGGCGGCCTCGTCGGTGACCCCGCGCCAGTGGAGGGCGACGATCGGCCCCTTGTCCTCGACCCGCAGACCCGTGTGTCCGAGCTCGGCGGCGTCGATCGTGGACGCGAACCGCGTCGCGAGCTCCGCCATGCCGCCGAGCTCCGGTGCGGACCGCGACTCGGGCGCACCGGGGAGAAGCAACTCGAAGCCGTGGTTGCCGATGTAGGTGAGCTTCTGGATGCCGACGATCGAGCGGGCGACCGTCGCCCGGCGTCCCGTCACGACCGCCGTCTCGGCGTAGCGGTCGGAGATCCTGGCCAGCGCGACCCGGACGGCATCGGTGATCCGGGTCAACTCGGGACGGGCGACGATCTCGGCGAGCGTCCCGTCCAGATCGCAGAGGATCGCGGAGTTCTCGGGATGTTCGGCGAGCGGCTCGAGCAGCGCTTCGAAGGCTTCGTTTTCACCAGGGGTCGGGATCACTCACCTAGTATCGCGCCGTGCTTGGCAACCGGACTGTCCGCTTCGCCGTGATCGGGATCCTCGCCGGAGCCTTCAGCGGCCTGTTCGGCGTCGGCGGTGGCCTCGTGATGGTGCCGCTGCTGCTCATGCTCGGCTTCGGCGAGCGCCGCGCCACCGCGACCTCGCTCTGCGCGATCGTCGTCATCGCCGCCCTGGCCGCAGCCCTGCACGGCGTCTACGGCAACGTCCGGCTCGGGGACGCCGGACTGCTCGTCGTCCCGGCCGTGGCCGGCGTCGGCTTCGGCGTCGCCCTCCAGCAGCGCCTTCCGGAGCGGACCGTTTCGCTGCTCTTCGCCATCCTCCTGATCGCGGTCGCCGCCGAGCTGATCGTGCCCTGATGGACATCGTCGCGGCAATGCTTCTCGCTCTCGCCGGCGGCGCCGTCGGTGGCCTGCTCGGCGTCGGCGGCGGGATCCTGTTCGTCCCGGCCCTGGCGGTCTTCCTCGGCGCCACCCAACTCGAGGCGGAGGCCACCTCGCTGCTGGTCATCGTGCCGATGGCGATCGTCGGCACGTGGCGTCAGCACCGGCACGGCAACGTCGATCTACGCGACGGGATCACGATCGGCCTCCTCTCGATCCCGGGAGTCGCCGTCGGCGTCGTCGTCGCCAACGCGCTCCCGCAGCGGGCTCTCGAGCTCGGGTTCGCCGGGCTCAGCCTCGTCGTCGCCGCGAAGCTCCTCCACCGGGCCTTCTCGGAGCAGGCGCCGAATCCGGGGGAGCCGCTGTGAGCGAGGGCCTCGACATCGGCCACGGGGTCCTCATCCCGATCAGCGAGGTCGAGCTGCGCGCCAGCCGATCGGGCGGCCCCGGCGGCCAGCACGCGAACAAGACCGCTTCGCGGATCGAGGCGACCTTCGACGTGCGCGCATCCACGGCGCTCACCGACGCGCAGAAGGCGCGGCTCGCCGGCCGACTCGGGCCGCGGGTGACCGCGGTCGCCCAGGACACGCGCGGGCAGGCCCGCAATCGCGAGATCGCCCTCGAGCGCCTGCGCTCGCGGCTGGCCGGAGCGATCGCGCCGCGCAAGTCGCGACGGGCGACCCGACCCGGCCGGGCCGCGAAGGAGCGGCGGCTGCACTCGAAGCGGAGACAGTCCGAACGGAAGCGGCAACGGCGGCGGCCCGGGCCCGAGGACTGAGTCGGTCGTTCAGCTGCCGCCGTGCTCCAGGGCGCCCTTCACGGAGGCGTCCAGGGCGTTGATCCTGGCCAGGGCCAGGGCCTCGGGGGAGGCGAAGCCGCTGCCGGATCCTCGTGAGCGACCGGCGGCCTCCGGGCCGTGGTGGCTGAGGACGCAGTGCAGCAGGGCGAGGCGGCGCGGCGGCTCGAGGCTCTGAGCGGCGGGCTCGATCAGGCCGACCCCGATCGCCAGGTGGCCGAGCATGGCGCCCTCCTCGCTTATCCCGAACTCGGCGCCGAAGGTGAACTCCCGGGCCTTGCCGACGTCGTGCAGCAGAGCCGCCGCCATCAGAAGGTCCGAGTCGAGCCGCGGGTGCAGCTGACAGACCTCGCCGACGAGCGTCCCGACGGCGACGGTGTGCTCGAGCAGGCCGCCCAGGTAGGCGTGGTGGCCCGACCGGGTGCAGGGAGCGCGGCGGAACTCGGAGGCGACGGGCTCCGTGTCGAGGACCTGCTCGACGACCGCCCTCAGGGGTGCGTCGTAGACCTCGCGGGTCAGGTGCTCGAGGAAACCGTTCAGCTCCTCGGTCGAGCGATAGGCGGACGGGAGGAACTCGGCGGGGTCGAACGAGCCCGGCTCGATCCGGCGCAGCGCGGTGATCTCGGCCGAGAGCCTGCCCCGGAATCGCTCGACCTTGCCACGGACCTCGATCGCATCGCCGCGCTCGAAGCGGGCGCCGAGCTGATCGGCCTCGCGGAAGATCCGGGCCGGGATCGATCCGGTCCGGTCCCGCAGCTCCAGACTCAGGTAGGGAGAGCCGTTCTTCGCCTGCTGCCGGTCCTTGCGAACCACCGCAAACCGGCCGGCGAGCGGGCGTCCCGGCTGGAGCGCGGCGATCCCCTCGGTGGCCGGACTCGTTGCGGGATTGGCGGGGGCCTCATCGATGCTCCGATGATGCAATCCGCGCCGGACGGTTCGCCGACACCGTGGGGCCGGAACCGAGCGGGAGGCGCGTCGCTACTGTGACGACGATGGATCCGATCGTCTGGGAACGCGAGCCGCCGCAGCTGAGATCACCCGTGCTCGTCGCATCCTTCTCGGGCTGGAACGACGCCGCCAGCGCCGCGAGCACCGCGCTCGGCGCGATCGGCGCGTCGCTCGACGCCGAGTTGATCGCGCGGATCGACCCGGAGGAGTTCTTCGACTTCCAGGCGAACCGGCCGACGATCGACATCTCCGACGGTCAGCTCCAGGGCGTCGAGTGGCCCGACAACCTGATCGTCGCCGCGACGGCCGAGGGTGCCGAACGCGACCTGCTGCTGATCAGCGGCACGGAGCCGAGCACCCGCTGGCGCACCTTCTGCAACTCGGTACTCGACGTGGCCGAGGCCTGCGGCGTCGAGTCGGTGGTCACCTTCGGCTCGCTGATCGCCGATGTCGCGCACACCCGGCCGGTGCCGATTACCGGCCTCGCCACCGATGAAGCGATGATCGACCAGCTCGGCTTCGAGGACGTCGCCTACGAGGGGCCGACCGGCGTCCTCGGGATCTTCCACGCGATCGCCCGCGAGCGTGGGATGAGCGCCGCGAGCCTCTGGGCAGCCGTCCCCCACTACGCCGCCGCGGTCCCGAACCCGAAGGCGGGCCTCGCCCTGCTGCGCCGTCTCGAGGGGATGATCGGAATCGCCGTGGAGGCACCCGAGCTCGAGGAGGCAGCCGCCGCCTTCGAACAGCAGGTCACCCAGGCCGTCGCCGCCAACCCGGAGATCAAGGAGATGGTCGAGCGCCTCGAGGAACAACAGGACGAGGTCGCCGGCTTCTCGCAGGAGGACGTCCCGAGCGGCGACGCGATCGCTCAGGAGTTCCAGAGGTTCCTCCGCCAACAGAACGACTAGGTATCTCCGAGCAGATGCTCCGCTTCGCGTCCGCTCTGCTCGGCCTGCGCCGAAGGTGACCGGTGGGGCGAGTGGGCGGCAGCCCGGTGGCGAAAGTGCTCTCGGGGCGGACTATCCGCCCTCAGAGCAGTCTCGACCCAAACCCGCTCCTCGGCAGGCAGGTGAACGGTGACCAAGCTCCCAAATCCTCCCCTCCCCAGCCCAAGCCAACTTCCGCCGTCCGGCGATCCCCTCGGCAGGCCGCGCCGAACGGATAACCCCCTCAGCCACCCCTCCGCTCAGGCCTCCGAAGCAGGGCAGATCAGCCGGTAGTCGCACCAGGAACAGACGTTGAAGTCCGGGCGTGGCTCGAAGTCCTGCCCGTTGATGCCCGACGCCACCTCGGCGACCGTGCGCTCGACGCGCTCCATCGCATCGGCCTCGCCGCCGGCGGGGACCTTCTCGTCGTCGAGGACGTACCAGTAGGCGCCGTCGGCGGCCTCGATGTCCCAGGCCTCGCGGGCCGCGACGCGATAGAGCGCGATCTGCAGGTCGTCGGCGAGGTCAGCCGCCTTCTTCGGCGGCCCCGTCTTGTAGTCGATCAGCTCGTAGCTGCCGTCGGGATGGCGGTCGACCCGGTCGACGCGCCCGCCGATCGTCGTCTCGCCGATCTTGAACGAGAAGCGGCGTTCCAGCCAGACAGGGCGCGAGGCGCCGGCGCTGTGTCGCTCGTAGTACCTGGCGAGGGCGGCGACGGCTCGGTCGCGGTACTGCATCTCGTCGTCGGTGAAACCGAAGCCCGTCCGCCTCCACCCCGCTTCGAACAGTTCGAGGAGCCGGTTGACGCCGTCCTCGGTCCCGCCCCCCTCGGCCCCGCGGATCTCGTCGGAGTGGTACCGCTCGAGGACGTTGTGGATGAGGATTCCGAAGCGCTGGTTGATCGTCGGCTCCTGCGGGATGGCGAAGACGCGCGCGAACTTGTACTTGAGCGGACAGGTCCGGTAGAGGTCGACGTCCGACGCCGACAGCGCCAGGCCACCGGCGCGCTTCGGCAGGAACGCCTCGAGGCCGGGCTCGGCGCGACTCGCCAGCTCCTCGCTGCGCCGGGTGCGGTCGCGGCCCTCGTCGAGGACGTACTCGTCGAGCGCCGACCGGTTGAGCTCGGCCAGCTGCTCGGGCGTGGCGATCCGGCCGAGGAGCTCGTTGAGCGCGGCGATCGAATCGCGCTCCGACTCGGTACCCGGCCGCTGGATGAGTGCCGCGAGCTTGAGCAACTCGAAGTACCGGGCGACGGCGCGATTGACGTCCTCGGCCGTGTCGAGCCGCATCTCGCTGAGCGCCGCCCCGGCGCGCCACGAGGCCTCGAGGACCTCGTCCCTGACCATCCGATAGGTGGCGTGGAGCCCCTCGGCCGGCCCGAACAACTCCTCCTCGTGGAGTTCCTCCTCACCGCCTACCGCCGCGGCAACGGCCTCGTAAACGGGAGACGACGACGTGGCGGCACCGCGGATCTCGTCCGAGCGGGAGAGGACGACCGACCCCCGGGCCCGGCTGATCGCCAGGTACGCGCGACGGGCCCGCAATGCATCGGGAACGTCCGCGGCCGGTGGGCGGTCCCCTTCGAGCAGCTCGTCGGGGATCCAGTCGATGCGCTCGGCCCCCCAGCGCAGCGCCCCCCGGGAGAGGCCCAGCAGGTAGACCCGCTCGAAGTCCATGCCCTTGACCTGCTCGGGTTCGGCGAGCAGCACGGCGTTGGCAGGCGGCGGCTCGGCGGGCCTGCTGAACCGCTGACCGGCCTCGCCGACGGCGGCGAGGTAGCGGACGAAGTCGCGCGTCGAGCCGTCGGGGCGCCGGCGCGTCCAGCCGGCCGCAAGATCGGCGAGCCGGGAGAGGTTGACGAGCCGCTCCGCCGTCTCGGGGCTGGCCGCGAACAGCCCATGTCGCCGGAAGCCGACCCGCTCGATCAGCCGCCGCACGAAGACGTCGGCGCGGAGCCCGTCGAAAGCGCCTGCCGCAGCGCGGTAGAGCTTCAGGAACGCGCGCAGCCGGTCCCGGGAAGGGGGCGGGAGCTGCGGGCTCTCGAGCGCGGCCTCGACCGCCGAGATCATGTCGAGCTTGCGGCGGCGGGCGATCGTCGTGCAGCGGGCGAGGTCGACGGAACGCAGCTCGGTCGGCGGCCTGGTCAGGGCCCTGACGACTGCCGCGGAGTCGTTCGGGTCGGCGAGCGCACGCAGCCAGGCGATCGCGTCGCGGACCTCGGGCCGCCCGAAGAACGCGGCCGACCCGGCGCTCCGGAACGGGATGTTGCGCTCCTCCAGCGCCGCGGCAATCAGGCGGCTCTCCGCGGGCGGATGCCCCGGTCAGGATGCAGATCTCCTCCGGTCGCCGCTCGCCCGAGGCCAGCAGGTGCTCGATCTCGCGCGCGACGGCCTGCGACTCCGCCCGCTCGTTCGCACAGCGCCAGAGGCGCACGGAGGACTCCGGACCGTCGGCGACGTCCTCTCGCTCCCCGATCGGCAGGAGATCCCGATAGGACGCGGGGACGAGAGCATCGGTCGCGGCTACCGCGACCCCGAGCGGGCCGACCGAGCGGCGGCTCGCTCCGAGGTCGATCGTCTCGGCGGCCGGGAAGGCGCGCAGGAACCCGAGGGCGGCTCCCTCGCCGAACCCCCGGTTGGAGAGCAGACCCTGATCGGGATCGCAGGCGGCAAGGACGTTGCCGTGCGGCGCGACCAGTGGCAGGCAGCCGATCCGCGGGCGCCCCGCGTCCTCGAGCTCGTCGACGAACACCCAGCGGAAGCGCTCACCGAGAGATTCGCTGAGGTCGGGATGCCTGGTCAGGACGCGGCCGAGCTCGAGGACCAGCTCGTGTTCATCGAGCATGCCGAGCCCGAGCATGATCGCGTCGTGGCGATCGAAGACCTCGCTGAACTCGACCTCGCGCAATGCCACCTCGCGGTCGGAGCGGCCGGCCGCCCCCCGCTCGGCGGCGCGGGCCCGGTCGCGCAGCTCGGCCGGCCCGATTCCCTCCGCCTTCAGCGAGTCGATGCGCTCGAGCAGACCCGCGAGCAGACCCGACGGATTGCCGCGGATCTCGTGGCGGCGAAGGGGCAGCTCGTCGAGCCGGTCGAGCAGCACGGCCAGCCGATCCGCCGGCCCCGCCAGCTCGAAGAAGGGATCGATCCCGGCCTCGAGCGCATACTCGCGAAGCAGTCGCTCGGCGAAGCCCGGCCAGGTCTCGATCCAGATCTCCTCGGAGGAACCGCCGAGGAGTTCGGCGATCCGCTCCCGGAGGCGAGCGCGGTTGGCGGCCGTCTGCGTGAGGACGGCGATCCGCTCCGGTGGCGTGTCGGCGGTGGCGAGCAGGGCGACCTTGCGAGCGATCAGCTCGGTCCGGCCCGAACCCGCCGGGCCACGAACGAGCGCGGGCCCGGCCGCCAGGCCGAGGGCCCGCTCGAAGCCACCTGAGTCGTTCGTCCCCTCCATGAGGACAACGGTAGCGAGGCGCGGGAGGGCCGCCAAGCGCCCCGTCGGCCGGAGCTCGGCACCGCCGCCAATACCATTGCTCGCGTGCAAACCGAGATCAATTGGCTCGACGCCTGCCGGCGGATGGCCACCAGGCAGGCCGACCTGTTCGCCACCACCCGCGGCATCGCGGCGCGGACCCTCTACGAGGGCCGCGGCGAGGGTGGTGACATGACCCTGAAGCTGGATCGCCAGTGCGAGGACATCGTCTTCGGGGAGCTGGAGCGGATCGCCGCCGACGGCCATGCGCTCTCCGCCGTCAGCGAGGAGCGGGGCGAGGTGATGCTCGGCGAGGGCGAGCCCGTCTCCCGAGTCGTGATCGACCCGATCGACGGATCGATGAACGTGCGCCGGACGATCCCCTCGCATTCGCTGTCGGTCGCCGTGGCCTCGGGGGACTCGATGGCCGATGTCGACTTCGGGTTCGTCCACGACTTCGGCGCCAACGAGGAGTTCTCGGCCGTCCGCGGGGACGGCGCCAGGATCAACGGCGCCAGGATCGAGCCGCGGGACGGAGACATGCCGCTGGAGGTCGTCGGCGTCGAGTCCGCCGATCCACGGCTGATCGTCGGCGCCATCGAGGAACTCCAGGGAAAGGCCTACCGGCTGCGGGCGGTCGGGTCGATCGCGATCACGCTCAGCTACGTCGCCTGCGGGCGCTTCGACGGGATGTTCTCCGCTCGTGGCTGTCGCTCCGTCGATGCCGCGGCCGCCCAGCTGATCGTCCGCGAGGCCGGCGGGGAGATGGTCTTCGTAGATCACGAGCTCGCCGCGGCGCCGCTCGATCTCGAGGCCCGTTACGCGGTCGCCGCCGCGTTGTCGCCTGAGCACCTGCCCGTGATCCGCGCCGCCCAGGACGCCGGCGCCGCTCGCGCCGCCGCTCAAGCTTGAGCGAGCTCGTCGACTGGAGCCTCGCGCGCCGCATCGCCCGCACGGGAATCGGCGACGCGCCGCCGGAGATGCCCGGTGGGGTCGATCTCGGTTCGGCCGGGACACGGTCCGCCGCCGCCGTGCTCGACTACACCGGATTGCGGATCGGCGAGCCGCTGCCGGCACCCGAATGGGTCACGCGGCGCGAGTGGATCGACATCAACCTGCGATCGATGCGGGACGTTCTGACGCCCCTCGCCGGCCGGCTCGACGGGCTCGGCAGCGGCCCCGTCGCCGCCGTTGCGAGCCGCGTGCTGGCCGCCGAGGTCGGCGCGTTCGTCGGCTTCGCCTCCCGGCACGTTCTCGGCCAGTACGAGTTTCCGCTGCTCGGCGGAGATCGCGATCCGCGGCTCGTCTTCGTCGGCGAGAATCTCGGCAACGCGGCGGTGCAGCTGCAGGGCGAGCCGGGCGACGTACTCGAGTGGGTCGCGCTGCACGAGGTGACGCACTCCGTTCACTTCGCCGCGGCGCCATGGCTTCGCGACTACGTCGGGGGGCTGGCGCGGACGCTGCTGTCCGACTCGCCGATGCGCGTCCCCGCCGGTGAGATCCTTGCACGCGCTCGCCGGCTCGGATCGACCGATCCACGACGGACGCTCGCCGAGCTTCGGTCCTCGGACCCGATGTCATTGCTGGCACCGGCTGAATCGCTGCAGACGATCAACTCCGTCCAGGCGGTCATGGCCGCGATCGAGGGTTACGCCGAGCATGTGATGGACGCCGCCGCCGGCGAGCTCGGCCCGGCCGTGGAGACGCTGCGCGCCGGCATCGAACGCCGCCGCGAGAGCCGCAGCCCGATCGCCCGCCTCCTCGCCTGGCTCTTCGGTTTCGAGCTGAAGCTGCGCCAGTACAAGGACGGCAAGCGGTTCTGCGACGCGGTCGTCGGCGAGGCCGGCGTCGCCGGACTCAACCGGGCGTGGGAGGGGCCGGAGATGCTTCCGGTCCTCGCCGAACTCGGGACGCCTGAGGACTGGGTCGCCCGCGTCTCGATCCGGTCCGCCGCCGCCTGAACGCAGCGCACGGACCGACGACGGGACCGGGCGCCATCTGTGACACGACTCACAGATGGCTCTGTAACTGCCTTTGCGGGCTCGTGTAAGAACAGGCGTTCGGTGCTACACTCTGAACATCCTTAGAAATAAGGAACTTAGTTAGCACACACACACCGAGACCTTTTAAGGGGTTGAGAATCCAAATGGCTACCACCGCCAAGTCCAAGTCCACTGCCAAGGCGCAGGCGACCAAGACCAAGACCGCGGCCAAGAAGACGGCCACCACCGCAAAGAGGGGTGCCGCGAGCACCGAGGCGAGCGCGAAGGCTTCGGCCGAGGCGACCGCCAAGGACGCGACCACCACGGCGCATCAGGCCCGTGCCGGCGTCAACGCCGCGACCGAGTACGTCGTCGGCGCGACGGAGACCGTCGTCGACGTTCCCGTCGGTGCCGTCCTGACCGCCGCCGAGCGCGTCAACGAGATCAGCGACCGCTTCGGCACGCCGAACAAGCGCGAGGTCGAGCTGCGCCGCGTACGCACCCAGCTGCGCCGCGAGCTCAACAAGGTCGAGCGCCGGGGCGGAACCGCTCGCAAGCGTGCCCTCCAGCGCGCCAAGCGGACCCGCACCCAGCTCGAGCGTGAGGTCAAGAAGCGCCGCACCCAGGTCGAGCGTGACCTCAAGGCCCGCCGCCGTGACGCCGAGTCGACGATCAGGACCGGCCGCACCGATGCAGAGCAGCGCGTCCGCGAGGTCAGCGATCGGGTTCGCTCGCTGGTCTAGGACCACTTAGCCCGGATGCCCTGGAGAGGGGCACCCGGAGAAACTGCCCGCCTCATAAATCGCGGGTAGACCGGGGGCCGACTAGTTCGTCCCCCACCTCTCCTCCCCGACACAGCGGGCCCTCGGGTCCGCTGTGTCTTTTTGTGGGCCGGGACGGCCGGCGGCCCCCGATCACCCCGCAGCTTCTCTTTGCGACAATCACTCCGATGGCGATTCCCAGAGAAGAACAGGTGACCGAAGCCCTTCGATCCGTGATCGATCCCGAACTCCGGCGGTCGGTCGTCGAACTGGGCATGGTCCGGTCGATCGACATCCACGACGACGGCCGCGTCGACGTCGTCATCTCTTTGACGACCCCGGGCTGCCCGATCCGCTCGCAGTTCGAGAAGGCCGTCGTCGACAACGTCGGCCCGGTCGAGGGCGTAACCAGCGTCGGCGTCGGCTTCGACGTGCTCTCCGACGGCGAGAAGCAGGGTCTGCAGGAGAAGCTCGGCCGCCCCGGCGGGCTCCCCGAGGGCGCACTGGCCCAGGTCAAGAACGTGATCTGCGTTGCGTCCGGCAAGGGCGGCGTCGGCAAATCGACGATGACCGCCAACCTCGCCGCCGCGCTGACCGCCCAGGGCAAGAAGGTGGGAGCCCTCGACTGCGACGTCTACGGCTATTCGATCCCGCGGATGCTCGGCGTCAACAGCCGCCCCGAGGTCAACGCGCAGCGCAAGATCATGCCGCTCGAGTCCCCGAGTGGGGTCAAGGTGATGTCGATCGGGTTCTTCGTCGAGGAGAACGCCGCAGTCGTCTGGCGCGGCCCGATGCTTCACAAGGCGATCCAGCAGTTCCTCGAGGACGTCGAGTGGGGCGAGCTCGACTACCTGCTCCTCGACCTTCCCCCGGGTACGGGGGATGTCTCGATGACCCTGGCACAGCTCCTCCCGCAGGCCAAGATCCTGGTCGTGACGACCCCGCAGCCGGCCGCGCAGTCGGTTGCCGCCCGGGCCGCCGAGATGGCCGGCAAGGTCGACCTCGAGGTGCTCGGGGTGATCGAGAACATGTCCGGATTCACCGCGCCCGACGGCCAGCGCTTCACGATCTTCGGTGAGGGCGGCGGTCAGACGCTCGCCGACGAGCTCGACGTGCCGCTGCTCGGGAAGGTGCCCCTCGAGGAGGCGCTCCGTGAGCATGCCGACTCCGGCGATCCGCTCGCGACGGCCGAGCCGGACACCCCCGCGGCGATCGCGATCAACCAGGCGGCGCGCGGGATCATCGCCACGACCCCGGTCGAGCTGCCGCTCATGGAATCGGTCCTCGCGGCGGCCCCGCCGCCGACTTCCGCTCCGATCAGTGGCACCGAGCTGCCGGTCGTCCAGGCCGGCGGCTGACGGAGCGAGGGCTCAGCCGGAGTCCTCGGCCGCGAGCATCGCGGCCGCCAGCCCCAGCGTCGTCAGCAGGCCGCAGACGATGATCGCCGCCGCCGAGAGCAGGAACCCCGCGCTGGTGCTGGTCCAGGGTATGCCGCGGTAGCTGAGCGCCGCCAGGGCGAAGATCCCGAGTCCGCCCAGTGCCATCGCCAGCAACCCCAGCTCGGTCGTACCGACCCTGATCCTCGGCGGGCCGACGCGATGGTGCGCGGTCTCGAGGTCGACCCGGTCGGGGAGCACGTGGCTGACGGCCGCACACGCGGCCGCGACGGAGAGGACGACCAGGAACGCGCCGACGGCGTCGCTCGGCCGATGCCATCCCGCGGCGACCACCGCGACCCCGAACGCCGATCCGAACAGCCCCGCGCCAACCGCCGTAGGCACCAGCAGCCGCCGCGGGACGACGAGCATCGCCGCCACGGCGACCGACATGCCGACCGTCGTGTGGCCGGAGGGGTAGGAGTTGTCGAAGATGTAGCTGGGGACGAGCGGCGGCCGCTCCAGGAGGACGACCTTGAGCAACTCCGTGGCGACGAGCGAGATGCCGATCGACGCCGCGGCGATCAGCGCCAGGCGGGGCCGGCGCCGGATGATCGCGACCGCGGCGACCAGGGCCATCGCGAGGAGCAGTGAGCCGATCGAGACGATCCGCAGGAAGCTGTCGGCCTGAGCCGCCCGGGACGAGAAGAAGTCGTGACCGACGAAGGCGTGTTCGTCGAGGCGCTGACCCCAGTAGGTCCTGACTACGAGCAGGTAGAGAAGGAAGACGCCGATCCCGGAGCCGAGCCAGAGCCCGACGAGGTTCCGGGGAAGGCCACGGGCGCGCGCGACCAGATCGGGACCCTGAGGAGGCCCCGAGTCACCACCGTCTCGGGGGCTACTTGCTGGCGAAGTAGTCGGCGTTGAGCTGGGCGAACGGCGTCCACTCCGAGGGAAGCTGGTCCTCGGCGAAGCAGGCGTCGACGGGGCACGCCTCGACGCAGGCGTCGCAATCGATGCACTCGTCGGGGTCGATGAAGAGCTGTTTCGCGGCTTCGTAATCCGGCTCGTCGGGAGTCGGGTGGATGCAGTCGACCGGGCAGACCTCGACGCACGAGTTGTCCTTCTCCCCGATGCAAGGCTCTGCAATGACGTAAGTCACGTTCTGTTCCTTCTCGTTCGGTTGCTCTCAGCGGGGCCGATCCGTGCAGGAGCGGCAGAGGGCGACATTGTAGGGACAGCGCCTGCGCCCGAGGATGGCCGTCCCCGGCCCGGGCGCGAGTAGGGTTCGGGGGGATGATTCTGCTCACCGGAGGAACGGGCGTGGTGGGCTCGGCGCTCCTGCCGATGCTGCTCGCCGAGGGACATGAGGTCCGCTGCCTGGTCCGCGATCCGCGCAAGCTCGGCAGTGATCGGGTCCGCGTGCAGCTCTCGCTGGCCGACCTCGGCGATCCCCGTGGGCTCCGCCATGCGGTCCGCGGGGTCGACACGGTCATCCACCTGGCGGCGGCGATGCGCGACCAGCCGCCCCGCAAGGTCGAGGAGATCACCGCACTCGGCACTCACCGCCTGATCTCGGCGGCCGAGCGCGCCGGCGTGGAGCGGTTCGTCTTCTTCAGCGCCCTCGGGGCGACGACGTTCCAGCGCACCCGCTTCTTCCGGTCCAAGGCGCTCGCCGAGGAGCGGGTCGCCCGCTCTCCGCTCGAGACGACGATCTTCGCCCCGTCGATCATCTACGACCGCAACGACACCTGGGTCACGTGGATGAAGCGGCTCGCGCTGCTTCCCCTCCTGCCGATTTCCGGGCCGCGGCCAGGCCGGCTACGAGCCGATCTGGGCACACGACGTGGCACGGGCGGTCGTCGCCTCGCTCGGCGCGGCCGCCGGGCGGTTCGAGCTCGCCGGGCCGGAACGTCTCACGTACGAGCAGCAGGCCCGGCTGATCGCCGCCTCGGCGGGGCGGCACCGCCCTTCGGTCCACATCCCCCTCCCGTTCGTCCGTTCCTCGCTGATCTGGCTGCGGCGAATCTTCGGCGAGGTCGCGTTCGCGACGTGGGAGGAGGCCGAGCTGCTCGAGGTCCCGATGATCAGCGAGCGGGGGACGGCCGACGTGCGGCGGCTGGGCGTGGAGCCGCTGCCCATGGGCGCCGTCCTCGGCGCCTGGAGCCCGGCTGGTCCGGTTCCCGCCCGACCGGGGTGACTACCGAGTCGAATGGGCACGGGCTGCCGAGGGAACCTCGGCGGGGGCGAGGGAGGATGTCGGCAGGGCAAAGGACCCGCGGCAGCAATGCAAGACGCAACCGAGCGAGCAATCCCACTCTCCGTCGAGCGGCCGATCTGGAGCCGCTTTTTCACCGTCGCGCCGCTGGTCATCGTCGGCACGGTCGAGGGGGACGGTCACGACCTCGCCCCCAAACACATGGCGATGCCGCTCGGCTGGGACAACTACTTCTGCTTCGTCTGCAGTCCCGAGCACGCGACCCAGCGCAACGCCCAACGTACCGGCGCGTTCACGGTCAGCTTCCCGAGGCCGGACGGAATCGTCGCCGCGAGCCTCTCCGCCTCACCTCGCCAGGACGACAACACGAAGCCGGGGCTCGCCGGGGTCCGCACCTTCGCCGCCCGAGAGGTGGAGGGGGTGCTCGTCGAGAACTCCAACCTCTGGCTGGAGTGCGAACTCGATCGGATCGTCGATGGATTCGGCCGCAACACGATCATCATCGGGCGGATCGTCGCCGCCGCGGTGGCCCGAGACGCGATGCGGGCCGCCGATGACGACGACGCCGATCTCATCTTCGGCCAGCCGCTGCTCGCTTACCTGAGTCCGGGCCGCTTCGCCCGGATCGAGGAGAGCTACTCGTTCCCGTTCCACGTCAACATGAGGATCTGAGGTGGGCCCAACCGGCGGGTCGGCGCTGCTCGGGTGGCTGCGGGAGCAAACGCCGGCGATGGTCGAACTGCTCGAACGGCTCGCGCGGGCCGAGTCGCCTTCCGACGATGTCGCCGCGCAGGGCGAGTCTGTGGAGATCCTCGAGGCGGAGCTGAATTCCCTCGGCTTGCAGATCGAGCGGCTGCCGGGAGAGACGATGGGCGACAGCCTGCTCGCCCGCCGTCCCGCCGAACGCAATTCCGGGCCTCGACAGCTCCTGCTCGGCCATCTCGACACCGTCTGGCCGGTCGGCACGCTGGCGAGGATGCCGGTCGAACTTCGCGACGGGGCACTGTTCGGGCCCGGCGTCTTCGACATGAAGGGGGGCCTCGTCCAGATGCTGTTCGCGCTGCGTGGTCTCGATGCGGTCGGCCTCGTGCCGGCCTGCGATCCGATCATCCTGATCAACGCCGACGAGGAGCTGAGCAGCCCCGAGTCCCGCAAGCACATCCTGCGCATTGCGCGCGGGGCGGCCCGGGTCTACGTGATGGAGCCCTCGGCCGGGCCGGACGGCGACCTGAAGACGGGTCGCAAGGGAGTCGGGCGCTTCACCGTCACCGTCGAGGGCGTTGCCAGCCATGCCGGACTCGATCCGGAGTCTGGCCGTAGCGCGATCCTCGAGGTCTCCCATCAGATCCAGAGCCTGTTCGCGCTCAACGACCCAGCTCGCGGCATCACAGTCAACGTCGGGACGATCGACGGCGGCCTGCGACCCAACGTGATCGCCCCCGAAGTCGTCGCCCAGGTCGAGGCGCGGGTCGTAACTGCCGAGGATGCGATCCGGGTCGAGGAGCACATCCGCGGCCTGACGCCTGTCACCGACGGGGTCTCGCTGGAGGTCGAGGGGAGTTCCGGCGACCGCCGCTCGAGCGAACCCCGCGCAACCGGGTCCTTTGGGAGCAGGCGCGGAGAGCCGCCGCCGAGCTCGGCATCGGGATCGGCGAGGCGCTCGTCGGGGGCGCCTCCGACGGCAACCTCGCCAGCGGGCTCGCCCCGACCCTCGATGGGCTCGGTGCCGTTGGCGACGGTGCCCACGCCGATCACGAGCACGTCATCGTCGGGCGCATGGCTGAGCGCGCTGCGCTGCTCGCGATGCTGCTGACGGCCGAGGTGAGGGAGTGAGCGGCAGCAGCCGAACCGTCGTCGGAAGCATTGCCCGCGCCGGCGACTTCGCCCGGCGGCCGCCGGAGATCATCGAGCGCAGCCGTGAGCTCTGGGAGACCGGCGACTACGTCGTCGGCGAGATGCTCGACACCGGGATCGGCCGCTTCCCGGTCGAGCCGCCCGGTGGCGGGGTCGAGGAGATCGGCCCGGGCGACCGGCTGATCGGCGCGCTCGGTGCCCGAGCCGCGACCCTGACGCTCGTCGGCGATTGGCGCGGCGTCGGCGACGACCTCGTTCTCGACACGCTCACGCAGGCCGGCGTCTTCGGCAGGTGCACCTCGACCGCCGTGCCCCCGCCGGCGATCGCGGAGATGCGATACCTGGGGCACGCCGGCCCGCGACGGTGAGATCCTGACCATGCGCGGCTGCCTGGAGCCGGTCCGGGACCGTCCGCTCGACCGCCCCCGTGATCCTGATCATCGGAACCTCGATGGACGCAGGTAAGACGGTCGCGGCGGTCGCGATCATCCGTGAGCTGGTCGAGATGGGTCTCCGCGTCGCCGGTGCGAAGCTGACCGGGGTCGGCCGCTACCGCGATATCCTCGCGATGAGCGATGCAGGGGCCGATCGGGTCCTCGACTTCGTCGACGCCGGTCTTCCCTCCACCGTGGTCCCCGCCCACGACTACGAGGTGGCTCTGAGCAGCATCTGCTCGATGCTCGCTGCCGCCGAGCCCGATGTCGTCGTCGCCGAGGCTGGAGCCTCGCCGCTCGAGCCCTACCACGGCGAACTCGCGATCCGGAGCCTCGGCGAGCGAATTCGCGCGACGGTGCTCTGCGCCTCCGATCCCTACGCGGTCGTCGGTGTGATCAACGCCTTCGGTCGCCGCCCCGATCTCGTCAGCGGTCGCGCGACCAGCACCAGCGCAGGCATCGAGCTGATCGACAAGCTCGTCGGCATCCGCGCGATCAACATGTTCGATCCCGAGGTCGGACCGAAGCTCCGGTCGTTTCTCGCCGAACACCTCCGCGGCGTCGCCGGGCTCTGAGTCGCCGGGGATTCGGGGATTCTCAGCCTGCCGCGTCGACCAGAGCGGCTGCCTCGATCTCGACGCCGTCGGACATCGCCGCCAGGTCGGGGACCAGATCGGGGTCGGCGTTGAAGCCGAAGAACAGGCGGTCCGCCAGCGAGACGACCGAGATTCGCAGGCCGTGCCGGAAGCCGATCTCGGCGATCGAGTGCAGCGCCTCGACCGGCGTGCCGAGGATGCTCACCGGCGCGCGCGGTCCCGGCACGTTGGAGACGCTGACGGCGAACTCGCGGGGGCTGCTCTCGATCCGCTCGACGATCTCGGCGAGCCGGGGTGAGGCGTCTGCAAGCCGCTCGACGGTTTCCTCCAGAGCCTCCGCGTCGTGGCGCTGCTTGCGCACGGTCGTCTCCCCGTTCACGATCCGCAGGCGCTTCGCCGGATCGGCCTCGTGGAGAGGCAGCCGGACCGAGAAGAACGAGTCGCGGTTGCCCACGTCGTCGCCCTCCTCGTGAAGGCTCACGGGCACCCGGGCGCGGACCGAGCCGAGTGATCCGGCGTGGTGCAGAGCCCACCTCCGCATCGCGCCGGCGACCACCGACAGCACCGCGTCGTTGAGCGTCGCCCCGGCCAGCTTCCGCGCCGCGTCGTGGAGGGCGGGCAGCGGCGCCTCCGCGATCTCGATCCGGCGCCGGCCACCGACGCGACCGTCGAACGGCGAGCGGTGCAGCGAGCCCGCGAACTCTCGGTCGATCAGGCCGGTCAGATGGGCGCGGCGGCGCACCTCGTCGGGGTGTTCGGCATGGGTCGCAACCGGGTTCGGGGTCGGCACCCCGGCCGGCTCCTCCTCGCCGTCCCAGAGCAGCAGACGCGCGAAGCGCATCGCCGCCGTCCCGTCCGCCAGCGCGTGGTGGATCCTCCAGACGAGCACCGAGCCTCCCTGCGCACGGGGAACGACGTCGATTGCCCAGAGCGGGCGGTCACGGTCGAGCCGCTGCTCGAAGAGCGTCGCGATCTCAGCCAGCTCGGCCTCTCGGTCGGGTGCTGTGGGCAAGCCGCTGGGCCGGACGTGATCGACGGGGTCGAAGGCCGGGTGCGGAACCCATGTCGGCTCATCCGCGGTGCCGCCGAGCCTGCGGGTCAGCTCCGGAACGAGGTCGATGCGGTCGGCGACTCGGTTGCGCAGCTCGGCGATGCCGGGGGCGCCGATGCCGAGCACGATGATCTTGCACGTGTGGCCTGCGATCGATTCGCATTCGAGGTCGAGGATCGCCTTGTCGGCCGGTTGCAGCGGGACGCCACCTTCGGAAGCCACTGTGGCGATCGTGGCAGCTGGGGGCGATGGATGCCTTAGGTTCTGCGGAAATGGATCTCGCGAAGCGGAACTACGGCCCCGGGCTTCGCGGACTAGCCAGGCGGGGCCGGAACGCAGAAGGGCCCGGGATCTCTCCCGGGCCCTTCCGATCCAAAAGAGGCGAAGGCCTCCTTACATCATGCCGCCCATGTCGGGCATTCCACCGGGCATACCGCCGCCGGCGCCGCCCTCCTCGGGCGGCTCGGCCACGATGCACTCCGTGGTCAGGATGTTCTTGGCGATCGAGGCCGCGTTCTGCAGCGCCGAGCGCGTCACCATCGTCGGGTCGATGACGCCGTCCTTGATCAGGTCGCCGTACTCGCCGGTGCCGGCGTTCAGGCCCTCTCCGGCCTTCATGTCGCGCACCTTGTTGACGACTACCGAGCCCTCGAATCCCGAGTTCTCGGAGATCTGACGGAGCGGCTCCTCGAGGGCGCGGCGGATGATCTCGGCGCCGGTCGCCTCGTCGGCGTCCAGCCCCTCGGCATCGATCGCGGCCTGGGCGTTGAGGAGAGCGACTCCGCCGCCCGGCACGATGCCCTCTTCGAGGGCGGCGCGGGTGGCCTGCAGCGCGTCCTCGACGCGATGCTTCTTCTCCTTCATCTCGGTCTCGGTGGCTGCGCCGACCTTGACGACCGCGACACCGCCGGCCAACTTCGCGAGACGCTCCTGGAGCTTCTCCCGATCGAAGTCGGAGTCGGTGTTCTCGATCTCGGAGCGGATCTGGCCGATCCGGCCCTCGATCTGCGCCTTGTCGCCGGCACCGTCGATGATCGTCGTCGTGTCCTTGCTGACGACGACCCGGCGGGCCTTGCCGAGCTGGCTGATCTGGGTGTTCTCCAGCTTCAGCCCCATCTCCTCGGTGATGACCTCGCCACCGCTGAGGATCGCGATGTCCTCGAGCATCCGCTTACGGCGATCGCCGAAGCCGGGGGCCTTGACCGCCACACCGGTGAAGGTGCCGCGGAGCTTGTTGACCACCAGCGTCGCGAGGGACTCGCCCTCGACGTCCTCGGCGATGATGACCAGCGGCTTGCCGCCCTGCATCGTCTGCTCGAGGATCGGCAGGATGTCGCGCACCGAACCGATCTTCTGGTTCGCGATCAGGATGTAGGGATCCTCGAGGACCGCTTCCATCCGCTCCTGGTCGGTGACCATGTACGGCGAGATGTAGCCCTTGTCGAACTGCATCCCCTCGGTGAACTCGAGCTCCATCCCGAAGGTCTGGCCCTCTTCGACGTTCACGACGCCGTCCTTGCCGACCTTCTCGATGGCGTCGGCGATGATGTCGCCGATCTCGTCGTCCGCGGCCGAAATCGAAGCGACGCGGGCGATCTGATCCTTGCCGCCGACCTCCTTCGACTGCGAGCCGCGGAGGTTCTCGACGACCTGGTTGACGGCCGTCTCGATGCCCTTGCGGAGCGCGAGTGGGTTGGCGCCGGCGGCGACGTTCTTCAGACCCGAGCGGACGATCGTCTGCGCGAGCAGCGTCGCCGTCGTGGTCCCGTCACCGGCAACGTCGTTGGTCGCCGTGGCGACCTCGCGGACGAGCTGCGAACCCTGGTTGGCGAAGACGTCCTCGATCTCGATCTCGCGAGCGATGGTGACGCCGTCGTTGGTGATCGTGGGGGCGCCGAACTTCTTGTCGAGGACGACGTAACGACCCTTGGGGCCGAGCGTGACCTTGACTGCGTCGGCGACGGCGTCGACGCCGTCTTGCAGAGCGGCGCGGGCATCCGCGCCGTACTTCAGCTCTTTGTAAGCCATATCAGTGATTCCTCCTGATGCTTGGTAGGTTCGGTTGAAGGGCGGGGGTTACTGGACCTTGGCCAGGACGTCCGACTCGCGAAGGACCAGCAGGTCCTCGCCGTCGACCTTGACCTCGGTGCCGCCGTACTTGCTGTAGAGGACGACGTCACCGGTGGCGACGTCGAGCGGGATGCGCTTCTCGCCGTCCTCGTCCCAGTTGCCGTCACCGACCGCGAGGACTTCGCCCTTCTGCGGCTTCTCCTTGGCGGTCTCGGGGAGCACGATGCCGCTTGCGGTCGTCTCCTCCTCTTCGACCGCCTTGACGATCAGGCGATCTCCCAGGGGCTTGAGATTCATACTTCGGTACCTCCGTGAGGGGTTGATTGGGGTCGTAGGAAAGAACTCTGATTGGCACTCTGCAACTGAGAGTGCCAACTACTCGGAGCGAGTGTAGCGGGCCTATCGAAGCTGTCAAACGAGGCAGCGATCTAAGCGCTGTCGGCTTAGATCCTCGCGAGCAGGGCGCGGGCGGCGTCACGGACGTCGTCCTCGAGCCAGCCCGGCAGGCTCCCACTCCGCCCGTGCCGGCGGATCGAGGCGTAGGGAAGATCGACGACCGCGCGCATCACCGCGTCCATCCCGCGCCCGTCAGCGCGCCCGTTCAGCCGCCGGGCGATTCGCTCGAGCTCGGACTCCAGAGGCGCGTTGATCTCGTCGAGCCGGGCCCGCACCTCCGGTCCCGGGCTCCCGTCGAGGAGGTCGTCGCGGCGGATGCTCAGCAGCAGCCCGGCGTCGTCGGGCATGGCCCGGGCGAACGAGACGACCGACCCCGCCATCGCGGCGCCCGTCTCGACGGCATCCTCCGACCCTCCGGCCGCCTCGAGCGCGCGCTCCTGGAAGCGCCGCAGGGCGCGGAGCCACGCGGCGGCGAGGATGGCGTCGCGGCTGCCGAAGCGGTGGTAGAGGGTGCCGACCGGAGCGCCGCTCTCGCGGGCGATCGCGGCGACGCCCGCGGCGCGTGGCCCGGAGCGGAGGACGAGGGTGCGGGCGGCGTCGAGGATCTCGTCGGTGTCGTGCTTGCGCGGCGGGGCCATCGGCGGTCCTTATAGTATGCTCACTTCATATGGAGCGATTGCCCTATATCGATACGCATGATCGCGAGATCGCGGCGACGCGCTCGGAGGTGTGGGCAGCTTTGCTCGCCGCCCTGCGCAAGGATCTCGGCGGCGCTCAACCCGCCGCCTTCGTGCGGACCTGGCGGCTGGAGCCGGCGAGCCGCCGCGGTCGTTGGAACGGCGTCGTGGAGAGGGGCGACTCGCTGCCGGGCTTCGCGGTCGCGGATGTCACCGCGCCGGCGCGGCTCGCGTTCGCCGGCCGCCATCGCTTCTCCGGTTACTCCCTGACGATCTCGCTGACGGAGACATCTCGCGGAAGAACGCTGGTGAGCGCCGAGACGCGCGCCGTCTTCCCGGGCCTGCTCGGCCGCGGCTACAGGGCGATCGTGATCGGCACCCGTATGCATCGCGTGATGGTCCGGCGGTTGCTGCGGAGCGTCGAGGGGCAGCTGTGAACCTGCCGGGCGTGAATTGGGGGGCGACCGGCGCCGAGCGGGAGTCGGCCCTGCCCTGCGACGAGTTGGAGACCCGTCCCCGCGCGACCTGCCATCGGGCGATCTCGATCCAGGCACCGCCCAGCGTCACGTTCCGCTGGCTCTGTCAACTCCGCGTGGCTCCATACAGCTACGACCTGCTCGACAACCTCGGGCGGCGCAGCCCCGTGCAGCTGAGCCCGGGAACCGACGAGCTGGCCGTCGGCCAGACCTTCATGCGCATCTTCAGGCTCGTCTCGTTCGATCCGGGCAGCCAGATCACGCTGCGCTCGGGCGGCACCGCCGTCACCTACGCCGTATCGGAGCGGGAAACGGGGTCACGGCTCCTCGTCCGCGTCCTCTTCGCGCCCGATTCGCGAGTGCTCGGAGCGCTGGCGCCGCTGTTGGTCGTCGGTGACCTGGTGATGATGCGAAAGCAGCTGATCACCCTCAGGGACCTCGCCGAGGGCGGCGCCGGCCCAGACGCCGAGCGAGCCCCTCCCCGCCCCAGCGCCTGACCTGGTCGTGGTTGCAGCGGAAAGACCGGCGCCGCGAGCGGCGGCTACCGGAGGCGGACTGCCCGTAGTCGGCGGGTCTCGTTGCCGAGCGGATCGGCGAGAGTCGCGGCGGTCTTGGCGCGCAGGTGCTCGCCACGATTCAGCAACCGCCTGATCGAGCGGTCATCGGCCCGACTGGAAGGCGTCAGCCGCAACACACGGCGCTCGCCCGCCGGGCTCGACCTTCGCGTCGCCCTCAGTGCGAAGACCCGCGTGCCGCTCCTGATCGTGCCGCGACCGGAGATCTCGACGCGCTCGTCGGCCCCGGCCCTGATCCGGACGATCACCCTCCTGCCCCGCTGCTCCTGTCGCTTGCGGGCCCTGACCGATGGGCCGGCGACCCTGGTGTCGACGGTGAAGGCGCGCTGGGCGGGACTCGGGTCGGCACCGTCGGAGTCGACCGCGGCGACCGAGAACCTGTGCTTTCCGTCGCGCAGGGCCGTGTATGTCAGGGGCGGCGCGCACGACTGGGTGGCGGCGCCGTCGAGCGAGCACTCGAACCCCGCATCCGGGGTCGAGCTGAATCGGAAGGTGGGCGAGTCGTCCGCTGTCGCACCGTGCGGACCCGAATCGATCGCCGTGCGCGGCGGGCCGATCAGCGCACGGCTCCACGCGATCCGGCCGGTGCTGCCCGGCTCGATCCGGACCCAGGCGACCGTCGCCCGCGAGGCCGGGCCGATCGCTACGTGGGGCGTCAATCCAGACGCTGCCGCCGTCGAAACGTCCTGGATCTGGCCGGCCGTACCGCCTGCGTCGAGGCGAACCGCCTGGACCCGACGGCGGGGCCCGTCACGGCGGTCCCAGGCGATCGTGGCCCGACCGGAGTCGTCGATCGCGACCTGAGCGCCATTGGCGCCGGCGCCGGTCGCCGAGAGGGTCTGGACGGAACCCGGAGTGCCGTCGGCGGCGAGGCGCACCTCGCGGATCCGAGACGCGGATTCGTCGAGCGTGCCGAACGTGGCCCCGTCCCAGGCGATCGTCGCCCGGCCGGCGACGTCCACCGCGACCGCCGGATCGAAGGCATTGCCCGCTGCACTCGACGACAGGGTCTGGACCGCTCCCTCGGGGATGCCGTCGGATCCGAGACGAACCGCCTGGATGGCCGATGGCGATCCGCCCGCAAGTGGCAGCACGACGACCCCCTCCGCGTACTCCCAAGCGATCGTGGCCTGCCCGGATTCCGCGACGGCGATCTCCGGCTCGAGGCCGTTGGCGCCCACCGGAGAGATGGTCCGAATCGGCTCCGGCGCCCCGTCGGCGGCGAGCCTGACGGAGCGGACCCGGTACTCGCTTCCGTCGTGACCGGACCAGACAATGGTCGCCCGGTCCGATCCGTCAACTGCGAGGGCGGGATCGAAGGCGGCCTCGGTCTCCTCCGACAGGGTCTGGACCGGATCCGGGGTGCCGTCGGCGGCGAGCCGGGCCGACTGGATTCTCGTGCCGGTGCCATCTTCCTGACGCCAGACGATCGTCGCCCGGTCAGAGGAATCGATCGCGACGGCAGGGCCGAAAGCGTCCTCATCCGCCGCCGAGAGCGATTGAGCGGACCCCGGGGAACCGTCGGAGGCCAGCCGAAGTGCCTTGATCCGCGTTCCAGCGCCCTCCCCCTGGCGCCAGGCGATCGTCGTTCGGTCGGAGCCGTCGATGGCGATCGCCGGATTCTCGGCACTCGCGCCGGCCGGCGAGAGGGTCCGCACGGCGCCCGGGGTTCCGTCTGACGCGAGCCGGACCGACTGGACCCGGAAGTTCGCCCCGTCGTAGCGCTGCCAAACGATCGTGGTCCGGCCGGAGCCGTCGACCGCGAGCTGATGAGCACCCGCGTTGCCGCCCGCCTCCGAGAGGATCTCCTCGGGCAGGTAGCTGACCGCCGAGGAGGCCGACTCCGGCGCGAGGAAGGCCAGTCCTAGCACCAGGAGGGCCGCCGATTTGGCCGTGGCGACCGCGGCTCTGAGACTCATCGACTTCCTCTCCATTTCGCTGCCCGCGCGGAAATACCCAACCGACGTCTCAGCCGAGCGTACTCAGCTTCCCGCACCGACGAGCCGGTTTCAGTGGGTGGGCGTGGACGGCTCGGGTCAGCTCGAGGCGAGGAGCCGACAGCCCAGATGGCGAGCGAGCCCCTGCCCGCCCCAGCGCATGACCCGGTCATGGTTCCAGCGGAAGAACGGGGTCGCGAACGGCGCGACCGCATTCATCCACGGCTTGGTGGTTCGCACGTTCCATTCGTAGACGGCCGCCGTTACGTGATCGTCCGTGAAGAAACGCCATCGGCCGACCCCCTCGAGCTCGCCGCTGGCCTCGCCGACGAGCAGTCGCGGGCGCTCGACCTCGGTCGAGACGACCTCGAAGCGCACCGGATAGGGGATCCTGCTGCGCCAGGCGTAACTGCCGCGACGGCCGACGCCACACGGGGTGCCGGGATCGGTCTCGACCGCCTCGATCACACCACGCCACCACGTCGGCCACTCTCCCGACTCCCAGATCGCGTCGAAGACCTCCTCGCGCGGTGCGTCGAGGAGCCAAGCGGTCAGGAACTCGTAGCTCGCCATCGGCCGAGCCCGTCCCCGCCTAGTTCTGGGAAGGGGTCTCGCCGTTGCCGAAGTTGGCCTGCGGGCGCTCGACGATCTGCGAGAAGCGGATGACGGTGACCACGTCGTCGGCGTCGATCGAGCGGCTGTAGATCTGCTCGAGGAAGTTGACGGTGTCCTCGAGGCGCCGGAACTCCGGATTGTCGTGCTCGATGTCGCGCGGCGAGAGGTCGGAGACGCGCTTCACCTCGACGTCGTCGATGACCGCCGAGAAGATCTTCTCCCGCGGCCCGTGCCGGTAGCCGACGGTGATCCAGACGACCTGACCGCGGTCGTACTTGCGCGTCTTGTCCCCGAGCCGGATGGTGGCCGTCTTCCGCCCGCGCTTGAGCTGATCGACGAACACGGGCGAGTAGAAGTTGAGGACGTACAAGGCGCTCACGGGCATGGAGCCTATCTGTCCCACGAAGGTTGGTCGGCGTGGCCTGCCGAGGGACTCGCCAGCCGGCGAAAGTCGGCTCGGGCTGAGAGGGAAGGCATCAGGGCGCTCGCCCACCGGGCACCCGCCTACCGAGAGCGCTTCAGGGTCGCTGGTGTCGATTCGTCCAACCCGTTGGACGAAATCGGGACCAGCAAACCCATCCAAATGGCAGCCTGACGCCCCTGCCGAGCGGTAACACCGCGCAGCCCGAGCAGAGCGGACGCGAAGCGGAGCATCTGCTCGGAGTGACCTAAAAGATGTAGCTGCGCAGACGGGGCGGCTCCAGGACCGTCACCCGGCCGCGGCCGACGCGGACTACGCCGGCGCGCTCGAGGACGGCCAGGAAGCGGCTGACGCTCTCCCGCGATGTGCCCGCGAGCTGGGCGAGATCGGCTTGGTTCATGCGGATCGTGACGCCGTCGCGGCCCTGCTCGGCGTTCTCCTCCGTAACCAGCTGCGAGAGGACGCCGGCGACGCGGCTGGGGACGGTCTGGAAGGACTGTCGGCTGATCCGCTCGTTCGTCTCGCGGAGCCGCTTCGTCAGCGCGACGACGAGCTTGGCGGTGATCTGGGCGTTGCGCTCGAGCAGACCCTTCATGTCGGTGGCGGCGACGGCGAGCAGATCGACCTCGCTGAGCGTCTCGACGCTGGCCGAGCGAACGCCGCCGTCGAGCATCGCCAGCTCGCCGACGAGCTCTCCCGGCCCGAGCGTGGCGAGAGCGATCGCACGCCCGTCGGGGTGTTCGCGCGTGACCCGGACCTCGCCGGCGCGGATCACGTAGCAGGCGTCGCTCCGATCGCCCTCGTGGAAGATCCGGGCGCCCTTCGGGAAGGAGCGCGGAATCGCGACCTGGGCGATCCGCTCCAGCTCGCTCGGCTCGAGGCCGGAGAGCAGCGGAACGCGCGCAAGCAGCTCAGCGGCGTTGGCCTTTTCCTCTCCCATGGCGGACGATTATCGCTGACATCCCGAACACCAGTAGGTGACACGGTTGTCCTCACCCTGACCGCGGGTCATGACGCGGCCTCCACAGCGCCCGCAGGGTCGCCTGGCGCGGCCGTAGATCTGCTTCGGCCGGCGCCCCGTCGCCAGGGAGGTCTCCATCACCCAGGAGTTGGCATTGACGATCGACCATGCTTCGTCCGGCTTCAGCTCGCCGATCGGGCGCCAGGGGCTGATCCCGGGGAGAAAGCAGGCCTCGATCCTGATCACGTTGCCGATTCCGGCGATCAGGCGCTGGTCGAGGAGGGCCTCGCCGACCGGGACGGACGGCTCGTAGTCGAGCAGCCGCCCCGCGGCCGCCTCGCGGTCGTAGCCGGGTCGCAGCGGATCGGGGCCGAGCTGCAGGAGCACCGGGTCGTTGCGGGCGCGGGCGGCGCTCGTCATCCGCAGGATCTTGCCGCCGTTCTGGTTGGCGAGCGCCGGGCCGGCGCCGAGCTCGAGCCATGGCCTGCCGTAGCTCGGGCGGCCGTCAGCGCGGACGAACCAGCGGCCGTTCATGCCGAGGTGGCTGTGGACGACGCGATCGCCGGAGAAGCTCAGCAGCAAATGCTTCCCGAACGCCTCGGCGGACTCGAGCGTCCGGCCGGCGAGCTCGGCAGCCCGGCGATGCAGCGGTGAGCGGGCGTTGGGCGCGCCGGCGACCTCGATCTCCCTGCCGACGAGCGCCGCGTTGAATCTCGCGGCGATGCGATGGATGGTGTCGCCCTCTGGAATCAGGCACCTCCTTCCCGGCGGCGCGCAGCTGAGCAGGGCGGCGCCCTGCGAGTCGCGCAGCCGTCTAGGGCTTCAGCTTTCTTCCCGTCGTGAACAGCCATTGCGCCCAGCCGACCATCGCGATCGCAACGAGCGTCGTGAAGCCGAACGCCAGGCCGATGTTGACGTCGCTGCTGCCGAGGAACCCGTAGCGGATCGAGTCGACCATGTAGAAGATCGGGTTGGCATGCGAGACCTCCTGCCACGGGGAGGGGAGGATCTCGATCGAGTAGAAGACGCCACCGAGGAAGGTCAACGGCAGGATCAGGATGTTGTTGATGAAGCTGTGGTGATCGAAGCTCTGCGCGTAGACGCCGACGACGACCCCGAGTGCCCCGAACAGGACCACCAGCAGCACCGTGGCGACGAACAGGTGCAGGGGATGCTCGATCGGGACGCCGGTCAGCGGCAGCGCGATCGCGACGAGGCCGAGCCCGATCGCGAATGCCCGGAAGATGCCGCCGACCATGTAGCCGAGATTCATCTGCCAAGGATGCATCGGCGAGGCCAGCACGTCATTGATGTAGCGGTCGTTGCGGGCCTGCAGGAGGCTCGAGGAGTTGTTCGAGAAGGCCGCCTGGGCCATCGCCATCGCGATCAGCCCGGGGACGATGAACACGTCGTATTCGAAGCCGTTGATCTCCTTGATCCGGCTTCCGAGCGAGAGCCCGAAGACGAGGATGAAGAGCGCCGAGGAGACGACCGGGGCGAGGATCGTCTGCGTCCAAAGGCGGGTTACTCGTCGGCACTCGCGCAGGGCGAGAGAGCGCATCGACCGCCACGGGTCGGGTTGGGCGAAACGGGGCTGAGGCCGCGCCGGGGCGGCGATCGGCTCGGCGCCGGTGCTCACGAGCCGGCCTCCGCCGCTTCCTCGGCGGCCATCACCGTCGGCAGGGAGGTCGAGACGGTCTGCAGGTAGACCTCCTCCAGTGAGGTCGCGTCATAGCGCCCCTTGAGACCCTCTGGGGTGTCGCGGGCGACGATCCTGCCGGCCGAGATCAGGGCGATGTCCTCGCACAGCGACTCCGCCTCCTCGAGATAGTGGGTGGTGAGGAGGATCGTCGTGCCCTGCTCGTGGAGCAGCCGGATGTAGTTCCAGAGGTCGTGGCGCAACTCGATGTCGACGCCGGCCGTCGGCTCGTCGAGGATGACGAGCAGCGGTTCGTGCAGCAGGGCCCGGGCGAGCAGCAGGCGGCGCTTCATGCCGCCGGAGAGCTTCGAGGTCCGGACGTTGGCCTTGGCGCGCAGGTCGAAGACCTCGATCATCTCGTCGGCGCGGCGATTGGCGGACTTCGAGTCCATCCCGAAGTAGCCGCCGTGGTAGACGAGCGATTCCTTGACGGTCGTGAAGCGGTCGAGATTCGGATCCTGCTCGGCGACGCCGACCAGGCGCCGGGCCTCCAGCGAGTCGTGCTCGAAGCCGAACACGTTGATCCGGCCCGCGGTCGTGCGGATCAGGTTGCAGACGGAGTTGATGAGCGTCGTCTTGCCGGCGCCGTTGGGACCGAGCAGGCCGAAGAACTCCCCGGCGGGCACCTCGAGATCGAGGCCGTCGAGGCCGACGGTGCCGTCGTCGTAGGTCTTGGCGAGACCGCTGATCGTGAGTGCCGGGTCGACTTGCTTCATCCGGACTAGATTAGGGAGCTCCGCCATCAGCTAGAAGCCACGCCGAATGCGCCTCATACCCCACTCCCACCCGATCCCCGACGGCGTCGAGCACGAGCGCTTCCGGATGCGGATCCTCAGGGTCGACGACGTCGTCATCGACTACGACGCGGTGATGAGCAGCGCCGAGCGGCTCCGCGAGCGGTTCCCGTACTGGGGCTGGCCGGCCCCCGACATGTCGCTGATGGACGACCTCGTCGACCTCGGCTGGCACCAGAAGGAGGCGCAGCTGCGGCGTTCGTTCAACTACGCCGTGCTGACGCCCGACGAGCGCCGCCTGCTCGGCTGCGTCTACGTCGATCCGCCCGAGAAGCAGGGCGCCGATGCCGAAGTCTGCCTCTGGGTCCGGGCCGACGAGGAGGACGGCGATCTCGAGCAGGTCCTCGAGGCGGCGGTCAGGGAATGGCTGCAGGCGGAGTGGCCGTTCGAATCGATCCGATGGCCGGGCCGGGAGATCTCCTGGGAGGACTGGGACGCGCTCCCTGACGCCTGATTTGTTGCCTGTGCAACGATAGTTCGATGGCGGGAGCAGAGGGAGCGACCCAGCCGGACAACACCAACAGCTCGTCCGAGTTCGAACCGCGCGCGATCGCGCGCCGCGCGGTGCCGGTCTTCATCGCGATCGCGATCGGGGTCCTGATCGCTCTGCTCGCGCCGGGGCTGGGCGAGGTACGCGGGCTCCTCGAAGACGCCCGGCCGGATTGGATCGCGATCGCGATCGGGTTCGAGGCACTCTCGTTCGCCTCCTACATCGTGATGTTCGCGCCGATCTTCTGCCGCGGGCTGGGCTGGCGGCGCAGCTGGCAGATCGGCGGCTCGGAGCTGGCGATGGGATCCCTCGTGCCGGCGAGCGGCGCCGGCGGCCTGGCCCTCGGCGCCTGGGTGCTGCACGAGGGCGGGATGAATGTCGATCGGATCGCACGGCGCTCGGTCGCGTTCTTTCTGATCAAGAGCTCGGTGAACTTCGTCGCGGTCGCGCTGATCGGGCTCCTCATGTATTTCGGCCTGTTCGGGGTCGACGAGCCCTGGACGCTGACCTTGCTGCCCGCCCTGATGTCGATCGCCGTGATCGCCGCGGTCCTCGTCATTCCCCGGTTCGGGCTCGGAGAGGAACCGGCCGACGACGCATCCCGGGCGCGGCGGCTCGTCGCGGCCTCGCGCCGCGCCGTGATCGAGGGCAGCAGGGGGGCGCGGGAGATCGTCGGCTCAGGCAACCTCAGGGTGATCGGAGGGTCGATCGGCTACTGGGCCTTCGACAACGCGGTTCTCTGGGCGACGTTCCATGCGTTCGGCTACACGCCGGCGATCTCGATCGTGCTGCTGGGGTACCTGATCGGCCAGCTCGGCGGCCTGCTGCCGATACCCGGCGGAGTCGGCGGCATCGACGGCGGGCTGATCGGCACGTTGATCGTCTACGGAGCGCCCGCGGCAGTCGTCGCCGCGGCCGTCCTCGCCTACCGCGTGATCCTCTTCTGGCTGCCGCTGATCGCGGGCGGCATCTCCTTCTTCAGCCTCAGGCGCGACATGCCGAGGGACAACGAGCTGGCCCGGTGCGAGGCGGGAGCCGATCTGCAGAGGCAGGCCGAGGCGAGGGCTTAATCTGCCGGGATGCGGAATCGCCTCGCCATGGCAGTCACCCTCGCGGCGCTCGTCGTCGGCGCGGCGGCCCTGGCCGTCTCGAGCGATGCGGCGCCGAGCGCATCCCGAGGGGTCGGCTTCGAGCTCCGACGCACCTCGATCTCACCGAAACACCCGCTCTACGACGCCAAGCGCGAGGTCACGCTCCACTACGGCTTCGCGGCGACCGGAGCGACGGATCTGCAGATCCGGGTACTGAGGGCGAAGAGCGGCAACGTCGTGCGTGCCTACACCGAGCGGGATGCCCGCCCGGGGTCGCGCCTGAAGCGCCCCTGGAACGGCCTGACGAGGCGCGGCAAGGCAGCCGGCGACGGCCGCTACGAGTTCCGGGTCGGACCGAAGGGCGGCGCGATGAAGTTCGCCGGTCGCTTCCGCCTCCACACCCACGTCTTCCCGGTCGACGGCTCACACGGCACGCGCGGTGCGATCGGCGAGTTCCACGCGCCCCGCAACGGCGGCAGGACCCATGAGGGCTTCGACATCACCGCTGCCTGCGGAACGCCACTGGTCGTCGCCCGCGGAGGCACCGTCCAGAAGGTCGGCTACGACCCCGTCCTCTACGGCAACTACGCGCTGGTCGACGGCAGCAAGACCGGCCAGGACTACTTCTACGCCCACCTGATCGCGCCGCCGGCGATCAGCAAGAACGAGCGGGTCAGGACCGGCCAGTTCGTCGGCCGGGTCGGGCAGACCGGCAATGCGGCGAGCACCCCTTGCCATCTCCACTTCGAGATCCGGGTCCACGGCAAGCCCGTCGACCCGGAGCCGTTCCTGAAGAAGTGGGACAAGTACTCATAGCGCCTCAGGCGCTTGCGACCAGGCGCCGCGGCTGGCGCTCGAAGCCCGCGTCGACGAGCGCCTGCTCGGCCTCGTGGCCCATCGCGGGCTCGCCGTCGATCCGCTCGACGGCCAGCCGCGGCAGTCGGCGAGCCCTGACGGCTTCGACGACGGCGGAGAGCGTGGTCGCGAACTGCTCTCCCTCGAAGCGCGCCAGGCGCAGCAGGCCCTTGCCGCCGCGCTCGACGTAGAGCATCGGCTCGCCGTTGCGGAGCACGACGTAGGCGCCGGCGACGCGACTCGGACGCCGGCCCTTGCGACCGTCCGGATCGTCGTCCTCGTGAGCAGGCGGGCGGGGCCAGCCGAGGCTCGCACCGTAGGGCTGGGCGGGGTCGGTGACCGCGAGCACGATGTAGTCGTCGTCGACCCGGGGGAGCGAGCGCAGCCGCTCGACCGCGCCGGCGAGCGCGAACTGGGCGCCGCCGAGACCCTCGACGAAGTAGCCGCGGCGCGCGGTCCCGAGCATCTCGAGGTTCGACAGCTCCCCGTAGAGCGAGGAGAAGCCACCCGGAAAGCCCTCGGCCAGAACGGTCTCACGGGTGACGATGCCGTAGCGCTCGAGCATCAGCTCCGCCTGGGCGCGGATCCGCGGGCCCGACGGCGGCGCGCCGCGAAACAGCGACTCGGTCAGCGACCAGCGGCCCGCGACCGCCTGGCCGGTCGCGTTGCGGCGGGCGCTGAAGCGGCGGCCGCGGCGGGCGGCGGCGGTCTCCGATGCCTTGAGCCGGGGCGCGCGGAGCGGCGCGACGGCGTCATTGGTGACCTCCCCGCCCCAGGCGAGGTCCCAGAGTGCCGAGTGCAGCTCCTCCTTCTCCCAGCCACCCTCGGCGAGATCGACGACGAGGTCGAGCCAGAAGCAGGGCCGCTGGCCGAGCAGCTCACGGATCGCGTCGTGGATTTCGCCCTCAGGACGCTCCAGCTTCGCGTTCGACGGCGGCGGCCCGGCGATCCGGACGTCCTCGCGGAAGTAGAAGGCGACGCGGCCGGTCCGTCCGACCGGGCCGGCACCGATCCAGACGATCTCGCCGCCGGTCGAGAGCTGGTCGAGCCAGGCCTGCGAGTAGGCGCCGACCCGGCGGGGCAACACGTCCTTCTCCCAGACCTCGGGCGTCAGCGCGACGCCCTGCAGCGGCACGAGGATCTCGCGCAGGCGGTCGGGGCCGGCGCCGGCGGCGCGATAGGCGTCGACGTTCTGCCAGGAGACGAGGAAGCGGGCGAGCTCGCACGTGTCGGCCGCCTCCACCTCCTTGCGGAGAACGGCCAGGCTCGCGCGCCGCAGCCTGCGCAGCACGTCAGGGTCGCACCACTCGCGCTCGGAGCCGCCGGGCAGGAGCTCCCCGCGGACGAGCTCCCCCGCCGCCTCGAGGCCCTTCAGAGCCGGCGTCGGGTCGACCCCGAAACGTTGCTTCGCCTGCGCCGTCGGGAAGGGGACGTGCGTCCGCGCGTAGCGGCGCAGCAACGTCTCCATCGGCTCCGGCGTCTCCTCGAGGAAGGCGTCCGGGAGGCCGGAGGGCACCGGCACGCCGAGGGCGTCGCGATAGAGACCGCCGTCCTCGGCCGCGATCCAGCGTTCCTCGCCGGCGATCCGAACCTTGACCGCGCGGCGCTCGCTCTCGAGCTTGCCGATCATGGACTTGCCCGAGTAGCCCTCTGCGACCCGCTCCTCGACCTCCGCCTCGGTCAGGTCGCCGAGCCGCCGCAGGATCACCTGGAGTTGGTCGCGGTCGACCGCCTTCGCCAGATCGACCCGGTGCTGGAGCGAGTCCTCGACGTCGGCGAGCGCGACCGGGTCGATCAGCTCGCGGAGCTCCTCCTGCCCGAGCAGCTCACGGAGCAGGTCGCGGTCCAGGGCGAGGGCGGCGGCGCGGCGCTCGGCGTTGGGAGTGTCGCCCTCGTACATGTAGGTGGCGACGTAGTCGAAGAGCAGCGACGAGGCGAACGGTGAGGCGCTCTTCGTCTCGACCTCGACGAGCGAGAGCCGGCGGGACTTGAGGTCGCGCAGGATCTCGCCGAGGGCCGGCAGGTCGAGCACGTCGCGGAGCACCTCGCGGTAGGTCTCCAGCGTGATCGGGAAGCGCGGGAAGTCCTTGGCGACCTCGAGCAGCGACTGCGACTTGAGCCGCTGCTGCCACAGGGGCGTGCGCTTGCCGGGATAGGCGCGCGGGATCAGCAGCGCACGTCCGGCCGCCTCGCGGAAGCGGGCGCCGAAGAGTGCCGAGCCGGAGAGCTCGCCGACGATCAGGTCCTCGACCTCGTCGGGCTCGAGCAGGACGAGCTCGGAGGCGGGCACCTGGTCGGAGTCGGGAAGGTGGATGACGATCCCGTCGTCGGACCAGATCGCATCAGCTTCGAGCTCGAGGTCGTTGCGGATCTTGGCCGCGAGGGCGAGGCCCCAGGCGGCGTGAACGCGCCCGCCGAACGGCGAGAGCACGCAGAGCCGCCAATCGCCGATCTCGTCGCGGAACCGCTCGACGACGATCGTCTCGTCGGAGGGAACGACCCGCGTGGCAGCCTGCTGCTCGCGCAGGTAGGCGACCAGGTTCTCAGCCGCGAGGGCGTCGAGGTCGTACTTGGCGGCGAGATCCTCGGGCTCGCTCGCGACGGCCTCACGCGAGAACTCCCCGATCGCCCGGCCGAGCTCGACCGGGCGGCCGATCCCCTCGCCACGCCAGAACGGGATCGCGCCGGGTACGCCGGGGGCCGGCGTGACGATCACTCGGTCGCGGGTGATCTCCTCGATCCGCCAGGAGGAGGCGCCGAGCAGGAACACCTGGCCGGCGCGGGCCTCGTAGACCATCTCCTCGTCGAGCTCACCGACGCGGCGGCCGTCGGGCAGGTGAACGCCGAACAGTCCCCGGTCGGGAATCGTTCCCGCATTGGTGACGGCGAGCTGGCGGGCGCCCTTGCGCCCGCGGACCGTTCCCTTCGTCCGGTCCCAGACGATCCGCGGGCGCAGTTCGGCGAACCGCTCCGACGGGTAGCGGCCGTCGAGCATGTCCAGCACGTTCTCGAGCTGCTCCCGCGAGAGATCCTCGTACGGCTCGGCTGACTTGACTACCTGCTCGAGCTCGTCGACATCCCACTCCTCGTCGGCGACCATGGCGACGATCTGCTGGGCGAGGACGTCGAGCGGGTTCCGCGGGATCACGGTCTCCTCGATCTCGCCCGATCGCATCCGCTTGGCGACGACCGCGCACTCGAGGAGGTCGGAGCGGAACTTGGGGAAGATCCGGCCCTTCGAGACCGAGCCGAGATCGTGGCCGGCCCGGCCGATCCGCTGGATGCCGCGAGCGACGGACTTCGGCGACTCGACCTGGATGACCAGGTCGACGGCGCCCATGTCGATTCCGAGCTCCAGCGACGAGGTCGCGACGATGCAGGGGATCTGCCCGGTCTTCAGCAGCTCCTCGACCTTGAGCCGCTCCTCGCGGGCGAGCGAGCCGTGGTGGGCGCGGGCGATCTCCGCGTCCTCCTGCTCCAGCTCCTCCCCGTTCATCTCGTTGAGGCGCTTCGCCAACCGCTCGGCGCCGCGACGGTTGTTGACGAAGATGATCGTCGAGGTGTGCTCTCGGACGAGCGACAGCAACTCGGGATAGATGGCCGGCCAGATTCCGCGCGACGGCGAATCGCCGGGGACGGCTCCCGGAGCCTGAGGGATCGGGTCCGGGCAGCTCGATCACCTCTGGGTTCCCGCCCGCCGCGCCCGGACGCGAAGCGGAGGCCGCGGCGGAAGTGTTCGACGAGCCCGGGATCGGCCATGTCGGGGACCGGGACGACGATCTCGAGGTCCATGTCCTTGCGGATGCCGGCGTTGACGATCTCGCACTCGCGTCGCGGACCGACGAGGAACTTCGCGATCCGCTCCAGAGGTCGCTGCGTCGCCGAGAGGCCGATCCGCTGGACGGGTCGCTCGCGGCCGGCGCCCTCTCCGGAGTTGACGATCACGTGCCGTTCGAGCCGCTCGAGGGTCAGCGCCATGTGCGCGCCACGTTTCGTCGGCGCCACCGCGTGGATCTCGTCGACGATCAGCGAATCGACGTCGGTGAGGATGTTCCGCGCCTGCGAGGTCAACATCAGATAGAGCGACTCGGGCGTCGTGATCAGGATGTCGGGCGGTTTGCGGAGCATCGCCTGGCGCTCGCGCTGCGGCGTGTCGCCGGTCCGCAGCCCGACGGTCAGGTCGGCGCCGATCCCCGCGAGCGGCGCCCGCAGGTTCCGCTCGACGTCGTAGGAGAGGGCCTTCAGGGGAGACACGTAAACCAAGGACACCCCCGTCGCGCCCTCCTCACCCGCCTTCAGGCGTCGCGCCTTCTCCCTGGCGAGGCTGTCGATTCCCCACAGGAACGCGGTCAGCGTCTTGCCGGACCCGGTCGGGGCACAGATCAGGGTGTTGCCGCCGGTCGCGATCGCCGGCCACCCTTGCACCTGGGCGGGCGTCGGCGCCTCGAACGAGCGCTCGAACCAGGAGCGCGTGCGGGCACTGAACCCCGCCAGTGGGTCCGTTCCCTCAGTCGTTTTCGTCGCGGTGGCCAACCAACCGACTCTACCGAGCCGGCGGCGGCGGGCTCAGTAGGTGAACGGCAGCGAGTCCGCGACCTCGGCGAGGCGCGGGGCGGCCTTGTCGCGATCGGAGAGCAGCGGGTCGGGGACCGGCCACTCGATGCCGACCTCGGGGTCGTCCCAGGCGATCTCCGACTCGGTCGCGGGGTCGTAGAGCGAGGTCAGCTTGTAGGCGACGTCGGCGATCTCGCTCAGCACCTGGAAGCCGTGGGCGAAGCCGATCGGGACCCAGAGCTGGCGGTGCCGCTCGTCGTCGAGCACGTGCCCCTCCCACTGCCGTAGGTGGGCGAGCCGCGGCGCAGGTCGACGGCGACGTCGAAGATCGCGCCGCGCGGGCAGCGGACCAGCTTGCCCTGCCCGGGATCGGTCTGGAAGTGCATGCCGCGCAGGCGTCCCGCGCTGGGTCGAGCGCGAGTGGTTCTCCTGGACGAAGGTCTCGTCGATGCCCATGTCGCGCCAGCGCTCGGCGCTGAAGCTCTCGATCAGAAAGCCGCGCTCGTCGCCGAACGCGGTCGGCTCGATCGCGACGAGGCCCTCGAGCCTCGTTTCGACCGCGGCGGTCACGAGTCGCCGCCGAGCTTCGTGCCGTACTGGCGCTCGTAGTACTCGCGGTACTCGCCGTCGCGGATCGGCTCCCACCACTCCGGATGCTCGCGGTACCAGTCGACCGTGCGCGCGGATGCCCTCGTCGAATCCGACCTGGGCGCTCCAGCCGAGGCCCTCGGTGCGGTCGGAGGAGAGCGAGTAGCGGCGATCGTGGCCGAGCCGGTCGGCGACGTGGTCGATCTGCGTCTCGTCGCGGCCGGTCAGCTCGAGGATCCGCGTGACGACGTCGATGTTCGTCATCTCCTCCGGCCCGCCGACGTTGTAGACCTCGCCGGCCTCGCCGCGCTCGAGGACGACGTCGATCGCGGCCGCGAAGTCCTCGGTGAAGAGCCAGTTGCGGACCTGCATGCCGTCGCCGTAGACGGGCAGCCGGTCGCCGGCCATCGCGTTGAGGATCATCAGCGGGATCAGCTTCTCGGGGTGCTGGTAGGGCCCGTAGTTGTTGGAGGCGCGGACGATCAGGCAGTCGGCGCCGTAGGTGTGGTTGTAGGCGCGGACGATCATGTCGCCGCCCGCCTTCGAGGCCGAGTACGGAGACGAGGGCTCGATCGGCGACTGCTCGGTGAACGTTCCCTCCTCGATCGATCCGTAGACCTCGTCGGTGGAGATCTGCAGGTGCCGGATGCCGGCGTCGCGCGCCGCCTCGAGCAGCACGTAGGTGCCGTAGACGTCGGTCTGGATGAAGGCGCCGGGGTTCTCGATCGAGCGGTCGACGTGCGACTCGGCGGCGAAGTTGACGACGGCGTCGCAGCCCTCGATCGCGCCGCGCGACCGCCTCGGGGTCGGCGATGTCGCCGTGGATGAAGTCGACCGATCCGGCGCGGCACCGTCGCGAGGTTCTCGGTCCGGCCCGCGTAGGTGAGCTTGTCGAGGACGACGATCCGGTCGTCGGGATGCTCCGCCAGGTGGCGGCGGACGTAGGTGGAGCCGATGAATCCGGCCCCACCGGTCACGAGAAGTTTCACCGAGAGATCAGCTCCCTGTCGTCGAGATAGCGGCGCAGGGCATGCTGCCAGGGCTGCAGCAGGATCGCGTCGTCGCGACCGTGGCCCGAGCACCGAGTAGGCGGGGCGGGGCGCCTTGCGGGCCATCATCTCGCGTCGTCGCCGACATGACGCGGATCTCGAGGCCGGCCTGGTCGAAGATCTCGGTCGCGAAGTCGAACCAGCTGCACTGGCCGCCGCCGACGATGTGGTGGATGCCGTAGTGGTCGGTGCCGACGAGCTCCATCAGCCCCTCGGCCAGGTCGGCGCAGCTGGTCGGGCAGCCGTGCTGGTCGCTGACGACGAGGACCTCCTCCTGCTCGGCGCCGATCCGCAGCATCGTCTCGACGAAGTTCTTGCCGCCGAGGCCGAACAGCCACGAGCTGCGGACGATGAAGTGCCGCTGGATTGGCGGCCGCGACCGAGACCTCGCCGCCGAGCTTCGAGCGGCCGTAGGCGCTGATCGGAGCGGGCATGTCGTCCTCGAGGTACGGGGTCCGCTTGGTCCCGTCGAAGACGTAGTCGCTGGAGGGATAGAGGATGCTCGCCCCGACCCGGGCGGCGCCGGCCGCGAGCAGCGCCGCGCCGGTGTCGTTGATCGCCATCGCGCCGCGCTCGTCGTCCTCGGCGCCGTCGACGTTCGACCAGGCCGCGCAGTTGATGACCACCTCGGGCCGGAAGTCGGCCATCGCGTCGTCGATCGAGAGCGGGATCGGTGATGTCGAGCTCGCGGCGGTCGAGGGCCGTCACGTCATGGCCGCGGCGCTGCGCCGCGCCGATCACGTCCTGGGCGAGCATGCCGGCTCCGCCGGCGATCAGGACCCTCATGCGAGGGTGATCTCGGAGCGGTCCCCGACCAGCATCTGAAGCGTCTTCGGCAGCCCGTCGGCGCGGGTGATCCTGACGTTGCGCCCGAGCAGGCTCGCCTCCATCCGCGACGGCAGGTGGCTGACGCTCGCGCCGGCGAGCAGGATCGAGTGCTCGACCTCGGAGCCGATCACCTCGCAGCCGGAGGCGATCGCCGTGTACGGGCCGATGTAGGAGTCGGTGATCGTGCTGTCGGCGCCGATCACGGCCGGGCCGCGCACGCGTGCACCGCTCCAGGCGGGCGCCCGCCTCGACGACGACGCGGCCGGCGATCTTGCAGTCGACGACCTCGCCGTCGATGTGGGGCTCGATGTCCTCGAGCACGAGGCGGTTCGCCTCGAGCATGTCGGCGAGCTGGCCGGTGTCCTTCCACCAGCCCTTGACCCGATGCTGCTCGACCGTGTGGCCGGTGTCGATCAGGTGCTGGATCGTGTCGGTGATCTCGAGCTCGCCGCGCGGCGACGGCTCGATCGCCCTGGCGGCGGCGAAGACCTCGGAGGTGAACATGTAGACGCCGACGAGCGCCAGGTCGGACGGCGGGTCCTTCGGCTTCTCGACGAGGCGGACGATCCGCTCGCCGTCGAGCTCGGCGACGCCGTAGTGCTCGGGGTCGAGCACCTGGGTGAGCAGGATCAGCGCGTCGGGCTCGTTGCGCCGGAAGGCCTCGACGAGGCCGATGATCCCGTCGCGGAGCAGGTTGTCGCCGAGGTACATGACGAACGGGCTGTCGCCGATGAACTCCTCGGCCGTCAGCACGGCATGGGCGAGGCCGAGCGGCTCGGCCTGCGGGATGTAGGTGACCTGCGCGCCCGAGCGCGGAGCCGTCGCCGACGGCCTCGCGGATCTCGTCGCCGGTCTCGGGGGCGATCACGATCCCGATCTCGGTGACGCCCGCCTCGACCAGCGCCTCGATCCCGTAGAAGAGCACGGGCTTGTTGGCGACCGGGACGAGCTGCTTCGCCGACGTGTGGGTGATCGGGCGCAGGCGCGTTCCGGCTCCGCCCGAGAGGATCAGGCCTTTGAGAGCGTCCATGGGCGGGAGGCTAGCGGGGGGCGGAGTTCAGTAGGTGCCGCCGAGCTTGCGGTGATCCCAAGTTGCCACCCGGACCGGGTGGAAGTGGATGGCGACCCGCTTCGGCGCCTGGGCGCGCAGACCGGCCTCGGCGTCGCCCTCGATCTTGTCGATGCCCTCCGCGTAGCGGATCGTCAGCTCCGCGCCGAAGTCGGAAGACCTCCTCGGGGTCGCGGATCAGCTCGGCCTCCGCCTCGATCTGGATTCCGCGCAGCTCGCCGTACTCGACGCCGGCCTCGACGAGCAGCGTGCAGCGCGGATCGCGCTCGAGGTTCTTGACCTTCTGCGACTTGGCGAACGTCCAGACCCAGATGTCGCCGTCGCGGACGGTGAACCAGAGCGGCATCGAGTGCGGCCAGCCGCGCGGGCCGTTCGATGGTGCAGACGACGATCCGCTCCTCGTCGAGGAGTTCGAGCCTGCTCCTCGGGGGTCAGCTTGATCTGATCGCGGCGGGCCACGATTCGATCCTACCCCGGCATCGGAGCACCGAGTGGGCCGGAACCGCGAAGGGGGCGCGCGATTGGACCACTCGGCGGGACGTCACCACTCGAGGTCGGGCGGCAGCCGGCCCTCCGCGGCGAGCTTCTCGAGGTGGGCGCGCATCGCCAGCGCCGCGGCGGGCCGCATCGCGGCCGGGACGTCCGACCAGGCAGCGTCGAGCAGCTCCTCGTAGACCGCGCTGCCCGCCGTCCAGCGCGGCGACGAGCGAGCCGCTCGCGCTCACGGCGATGGGCGGCGTACTCGGCGATCTTCGCGGCCGGGTCGGTGATCCAGGGGCCGTGGCCGGGACAGAGCAGCGTCGAGCCGAGCGCGGCGAGGACGTCGAGCGAGCGCATGTAGTCGGCGAGCGAGCCGCCGCCGGCCGCGGGCGGGACGATCGTCGAGCCCTCGCCGAGGACGAGGTCGCCGCAGAAGCAGATCTCCCCGATCCCCGTAGACGAAGCGACAGTGGTCGGGCGCGTGGCCCGGGGTCGCGACGCCCGTGAACGGGCCGACCTCGGTGCCTCGTCCGCCGCCGCGCCGGGGCGGGCATCGCCACGGGCTCGGTTGCCAGCAGCGCGGCGAGGTCGTCGAAGCCCACCCGTTGCCGAAGAGCGAGCGGCGCGCCGAGCATCTCGACGCCCGCGTTGTGGTCGCTGTGGGAGTGGGTGAGCAGGACGCCCTCGATGCCGCCGCGCGTCTCGCCGACCTCGCGGACCAGCTCGATGTGGCCCGGGTCGGCGGGGCCGGGGTCGATGACCCAGGCCGGCGAGCTGCCGACGACGTAGGTGTTGGTGCCGGTGAGCGTCATCGGCCCCGGGTTGTCGGCGCGGACGCGGACGACCGCGGGGTGACCGGGGGCTTCGACCGCCGGCTCCTCCACCGCCCTACCGCCCCGCCTGCTCAGCTCTTGTCGGTGACGGCTTCGAGAACCGCTTCGCGCGCGTCGTCGGGCTCGAGGACGACCATGTCGCCGGCGCCCTTCAACACCTCGCGGACCAGCCACGAGGTGCCGGCGAAGGGCATCTCGATGATCAGCGCGCCGTCGGCGAGCTCCTCGACGACCGTCCGCTCCTCGCGGACCCAGCGGGCGCGCTCGGGAGAGACCCAGACGCGAGCGACGCGGGCGTCGGTGACCTCGCCGACGCTCAGCCACTCCTGCGCGGAGAGCTGAACCTCGACGTCGGGGGTCGGCTCGAAGTGCTCGCCGGTCGCCTCCGCCTCCTTGGTCCGGTCGAGGCGGAAGTGGCGGACCGCGTCGCGCTTGCGATCGCGGCAGCCGACGTACCAGCCGTCCGGGCCGCGGGCGAGCCGGTAGGGCTCGATCTCCCGCGAGGTGAACTGGTCCTCGTTCTCCTTGTAGTAGTTGATCTTGAGCACGGCGTGCTCGGCGATCGCGTCGTTGACGGCGCTGACGATCTCGGGCTCGTCCCGCTCGATCGTGATCTGCAGCCCCTCCTCGGAGGGGTCGTGGCCGAGCGCGGCGACGATCTTCTCGCGGGCGGTGTCGAGTCCGGCCTGGGGCAGATGGTCGCCGAAGAAGTCGATGGCGGCGACGAGCGCCTTGGCCTCGAGCGGCAGCAGCCGGGCGGGCTTGGCGAAGCTGTCGCCGTAGGCCTCGGGGTCGACCTCGATCTCGTCGCCGACGACCTCCGCGTAGAGGACGTAGGTGCCGCCGCCGAAGTTGACGACGTTGAGGACGTCGATGTCGCTGCGTCAGCTCCTTGACCGAGATGCCGAGCTCCTCGCAGACGTCGGCGGTGAGCAGCTGCCGCTCGTTGCGGGCCGAGCCGATCAGCATCCCGGCCAGCGTGACCAGCCGGGCGAAGCGCTCGGGGCGGATCACGGTCTCGGTCTTGCCGTTGGAGCGGCCGCGGCGCTCGGCGTCGGCGACCGCCGGGGAACCGACCGGCTTGGCGGTCTTGAAGTCGCTGGAGTGGCGGCTGCGGAGCATCTCGCGGCGCTCCTCGGCCTCCCCCGCCAGCTCCGCGGGCTCGATGACGCTGGCGTTCTGCCGCCAGCCGAGCAGCCAGGCGACGAGCTGCCGGGAGGAGGAGAACTCGGTGGCGAAGACGGAGCCCTTGCCGAGCTTGGCGTCGCCGTTGGCGGCGGGCTCGATCTCGCCGTACTCGCCGTAGTCGCGCTCGACCAGCCAGTCGATGCGGTCGCGCAGGAAGATCCGCGCCGTGCCCGCCTTCGCGCCCATCTGCCAGTCCGCCCGCGACGCGTAGTCGCGGCGATCGAAGCTTCCGGGCGGGTTGAAGTCGTGCTCGGCCTTGCTCGCGTAGGAGACCTTGCCCTGGATCCGCGAGAGCCGGAAGACCCTGACGGCATCCCGTTCGTGCGCGTAACCGATCAGGTAGAACTGGCCGGAGCGGAAGACGAGGTGGTACGGATCGACCTTGCGATCCATGGTCGCGTCCCGCTCCATCGTGTAGTAGCTGAACTGGATCGTCTTGCGGCGCGAGATCGCGGTCTCGATCTTGGCGAGGCGCTGGGAGAGCTCCCGGCCTCCCGCCGAGGCCGTCATCGACATCTCGATCGGGGCCTGCTCGCCGTTGCTGAGCGGGCTCTTGCGGCCCCACGAGACCTGCTGAAGGGCCAGCCGCAGGGGCTCGGCGTAGGCGAACTGGCCGTCGAGCAGCGCCAGCGCGGTGCGCAGGGCGGCGAGCTCGCCGTCGGTGAACTCGATGGCCGGCAGGTAGTAGTTCTCGGGCGGAAGCGCGTACAGCTCGGACTCGAGGAATCCCTCACTCGGCTTGTCGACCTTGAGGGCGATGCCGAGGCTCTCGAGCTCGGCCCGGTCGGCGTAGAAGCGGCGCGCGAACGCATCCTCGTTCATCGACGAGTAGCCCTCGACCTCCTGCTTGATCTCGAGCGCCGAAACGGGGCGGCGGTTCGCCATCAAGAAAGAGATCAGAGAGAGCTGGCGGATTAGCTTCTCCGTGTCCTTTGCCACTGAGCGGAGGATAGTTGCCGACGCCTGCCAACCCCCGCCGCGCCTCGCACTATTTGCGGAGTTTGCGCTCTCCGGCGGGCCATCCGCGACCCCTCGGCGCGACGGGAACGAGTTAGATTCGCGAATACAGATGTCGGAGACTCTTGCTCGCAGCCTGATCAGACTGATCGTCACCGTCGGAATCCTCGCCGCCGTCTACTTCTTCATGGTCCGGCCGATCCTCGACACGACCAACGACACGATCGACAAGGCCTTCAACGGCGTCAACAGCTCCCTCGACAACGCCTTCAACGATGCCGGGATCAACACGCCGAACCTGACCGGTGTCGGCAAGACCGACGGCGAGAAGATCCTCGCCTGCGTCCAGCGGGTCCAGCCGGACGTCACGAAGATGCAGAAGTGCGCCGAGCGCTTCAGTAACTGACTGGCGCCGAACCTCCGGCCCCGTAGCCTGACCGGACCGTGTCAGCACCGCTCGCCGTCATCCTCGACTTCAACGGGACGCTCTCCCACGACGAGCCGCTGCTCCATGGCCTGTTCCGCTCCGCCCTCGCCGAGGAGGCGGGGGTCGAGATTCCCGCGGCGGAGTTCCAGGAGCGCTTCGCGGGCCTCTCCGATCCGGAGGTCGCCGAGTCGGCCCTCCGCATCGTCGGGATCGAGCCCCATCCCGCCCTGCTCGATCGCATCCTGCGGACGAAGATCGACGGCTACCTGGCCGCGGTCGAGGAGGACCCGCCGATCCTGCACGCGTCGATCGAGTTCGTCGAGGAGGTGGCCGCGCGGGTGCCCGTCTCGATCGCCTCGGGGGCGTTTCGTGAGGAGGTCGAGTACGTGCTCGAGCTGACGGGCATCCGCGACCGCTTCGATGCGGTGGTCTGCCTCGACGACGTGGCCGCCGGCAAGCCGGATCCGGCCGCCTACCTGACCGCCCTGGAGCGGATGAACGAGATCAACGGCTCCGCGGTCGCGGCCGGGGAGGTTCTGGCGATCGAGGACACCGCCGCCGGAGTGGCCTCGGCCCAGGACGCCGGAATGCGCTGCGCCGCGGTCAGCGGCGACGAGCGCGCCGAGATCGTCGCGGACCTGACGATCGCCCGGCTCGACGCCGAGACGGCCGAGCGGCTACTTCGCGGCTGACTGGCGGGAGCGATAGGTGCGGTTCTTGACGCGGTTGCCGCAGACCTCCATCTGACACCAGGTCCCGCCGCGATTCCGAGAGGAGTCGTAGAAGGCCCACCTGCAGTCGTGCGCGGCGCAGACCTTGAGCCGGGACCAGGTCGAATCGGTCTGGGCGAGGAAGACGATCCCGACCATCTGCGAGATCAGGTCGTCGACGCTGGCGGCCGGATCGATGTCGAGGGATACCTTGCCGTCGGGGCCGACCTTCATCGAGACCGGGTGCTCCGCGGCGAGCCTGCCGAGCTGCTCGTTGGCCTTCCGGTCCTGTTCGCCGGTCAGGTTCGCCTCGAGGAGCTTCTGGATCAGCGTCCTGAATTCGACGAGCGCGGCCACCTCGTCGTCGCCGACGACGGCCTCGGTGGTCACGAGGTCGGAGTCGAGCAACCACTCGCGCGTCTTCGCGGGGTCGCTGAGCTGCTCCTCGTCCGTCTCCGCCGCTGCGGTGTTGACCAAAGCCTGGATCGCGACCATCGGCGCCGGCGCGAACTTGTTCTCGACCTGTCGCTCCAGCTCCGTGACGTTCATGCCCCCGATTGTACTCCCGTTAGTGACCGGTGATCAAGGTTGACAGGTCACGCTAACCGGTGTAAGCTTGACGCTAGTCATGGGTCGGGCGTTGCCTGCACCGATCGGCCGAAGCAACAGAAGTGAGGCAGAACATGCTTTCCATCGCCAACCATTTCGCTCGTCAGGTCAGGCTCGATCCCGACGACATCCGCAACCGCATCGCCGCCCGCAAGCGCAGCCAGCGCTGGGGCTGAGCATCCCGGGCGAGGCTGAGCGGGTTCAGGCCAAGGACGCAGGAGGCGAAGCGTGCTTCAGCACGTGAGCCGACGAGGACGCCGGCATGGGCCCGCTCAGACCGCCGCCCGGCCCGCTCAGGCCGCCCGGCGGTCTCTGAAGTAGGCGCTGCCGTCGATCCCGCGGTCGAAGCCGGACCAGGCCTGCCCGTCGGCGAGCGTGCGCTCGATCCGGTCGAAGCTGCCGAGCTTGCCGCCGAGGTTGTCCATCATGTGCACGAGGGTCGCCTCTCGGGTCGCCGGCGTGACCGGGGATCCGTGTTCGAGCGTCCCGTGATGGGCGAGGATGATGTGGAGGACCGCCCAGCCGAGGTCGGGGTCGAAGCCGTCGATCGCCTCGATCGCCATGCGGACCCGGTAGTAGCCGAGCGGGATCTCACCGATCAGCCGGCCCAGATCGGTGAGGTCGATGGCGAGCGGGTTGTCGTTATAGGCCTCGAGCTTGCCGATGTCGTGCAGGAGCGCACCGGTGATCGCGACGTCGCGGTCGATCCCGGGAAAGAAGGAGGCGGCGGCGCTGACACCCTGCGCCACCGAGAGCGTGTGCTCGAGCAGACCATGGCGATAGGCCTGGTGATAGTGCTTGGCGGCGGGCGCGTCGCGGAAGCGCTCCCAGAGCTCGCCGCCCGGAGCGACAAGGCCGTCGAGCAGGCGGCGCAGGTCGGGGTTCTGGATCGTCTCGAGCAGCGACGCGAGATCCGCCTCCATCCGCTCGAGGGGCACCGGCGAAGCATCGAGCAGCGCCGAGGCGTCGTATGACCCCTCGGCCGCGGGGGCGATCGACTCGATGATCAGCGCGTCGCCCCACTGCGGGCTGCTCTCGAAGCGTCCCTCGATGTGGACGACCGTGCCCGTCTCGGCGACCACGAAGCGGGCCTCGACCTCGTCCCACGACTTGGCGTTCACGGTCGCGGTGCGGTCGGCGACCTTCAGCGCCAGCCACTCGCCACCGCGCTTGGTGGGGCGGCGGCTGCGGTCGCGGACGGCGTAGCAGCCGTCGACGCGATCACCGTCGGACAGGGTCGCGAGATCCTGATGGGCGGGGACCGGAAAGGCCTCCGGTGCGACATCTCCGAGCTCTGACTGCAGCGGCTCCATGACCGGATGGACGGTAGGGATGGCTGCGGACGGTCTCACGTTGGATGAATGGTCGTTCCCGGCCCCCCGGAACTGACAAGCCGCCTCGGATCCGGTCAGCTTCCCGGCACGGCTCCGCCCAGCAAGCCGATCAGCGCGCCGACGGCTCCGGCCGCCAGCAGCGTGGCGACGACGCCGCGCCGCGCCGCCAGCAGCGCGATGGCCGCGGCCGCCAGCAGGACCACCTGCCAGGTCTCCGTCAGCGCCAGGGCAAGCGGTACCGACGACCCGATGATCGCCCCGATCGCGGCAGGGCCGGCCCCACCGAGGAAGTCGAGAACGCGTGGGTTGCGGCGCAGCCTGTCGAATCGATCGGCACCGCCGAGCACGAACGCGAACGAGGGAGCGAAGGCGACGGCCGCCGCGAGCATCGCGCCGCCGAGGCCGGCCGCCGAGAAGCCGACGGCCGCGACGGTGTGGGTGACCGGGCCCGGCGTGACCTGCCCGAGCGCAACGGCGTTGAGAAACTGCGCGTCGGTCATCCAGTGAAAGCGATCGACCGCATCCCCCTGCATCAGTGGGACGATCACGAAGCCGCCGCCATAGGAGAGCGCGCCGACCTTGAGTGCGGTCCAGGCCAGGGCGAGGGTGCCTCCGGTCGCACCGGCGGCGAGCGCCAGCGGCATCCAGCCCTGGAATTGCAGGGTCGAAGAGAGGCGGCGCGAGCCGGCGACGATCACCTCGAGCAGGCCGCAGGCGAGGAGGAGCAGGACCAGCCACCCGCCGAGCAGGGCCCCCCCGATGCCTCCCGCGAACGCGTAACCGACCCAGCGCCGCCGCGCGGCGGCCCGGCCCCAGCTGGCGGGAATCAGCCCAATCCCGGCGTGAACCGCAACGGCCGCGACGGCCGCTCCCGCCCCGGCGCCGGCGCCGCGGATCCAGGCGGGCGGCACGCCCGACAGGAAGAGAGCGGAGAGGGCGACGATCAGGACCAGCCCCGGCAGGATGAAACCGAGGCCGCCGATGAGCGCCCCGGCCCGGCCCGCGACCCGCCACGCGCAGAAGATCGCGAGCTGCGTCGAGGCGGGGCCCGGCAGCAGGTTGCAGGCTGCGATCGCGTCCTCGAACTCGGCCGCCGATATCCAGCCTCGTCCGCTCGACGCAGAGCTCGCGGAGCAGGGCGATGTGAGCGGGCGGGCCGCCGAAGCCGATGCATCCGATCCGCCCCCACTGCGCGGCGACTTCGGCGAAGCTCGGAGGGGGCGCGGACGAGCTCACGGGGCCAAGTTATCGCCACCGGGTCCGTGATCTCGCGCGGCCGACGGCCGAGCGACCGATGCGCGTGCCGGCTCCCCTCCCGGCAACTGCCTCCGTAGGGACCACCTACCCCAAATGGGGCGGCGTGCCGATGAAAAGCCGGTGCGTGGATCCTAACTTGTGGGTAGCTATCCAGGAGGACGCCATGAGGCCCTGTCGAGTTGACGAGCGATCCGGGGAGTGGCCGTGTCGATGATCCACCACGGGACGTTCAGTGACCGCCGTGAGGCGGGGCGAATGCTCGCCGCCAGGTTGAGCGAGTTGGACCTCGCCGACCCCGTCGTGATCGCGCTGCCACGCGGCGGCGTGCCGGTCGGCTTCGAGGTCGCGACGGCGCTGCGGGCGCCGCTTGACGTCGGCCTCGTTCGCAAGCTGGGCCACCCGAGCCAGCCCGAACTCGGCCTCGGCGCGATCGGCGAGGACGGGACCGTCATCGCCGATCAGGAGACGATGGATGCCTTCGGCGTCAGTCGCGAACAGATCGAACGGGTCGCCCGCCGCGAGGCCGAGGAGCTCGAGCGCCGCCGCCGCCTCTACCGCGGCGAGGTGCCGCCGGTTCCGGTCCGCGGACGGACGGTGATCGTCATCGACGACGGGATCGCCACCGGCGTCACCGCGACGGCTGCGTCGCGGGTACTGAAGGCACAGGGGGCGGCTCGGGTCATCCTCGCCGTGCCCGTCTGTCCGGCCGGCGCGGTCGAGCGGATCGACGGCAACATCGACGAGGTCGTGACGCTGTCTCAGCCGGCTCACTTCGGGAGCGTCGGCACCTGGTACGACGACTTCTCGCAAACCACCGACGCCGAGGTGATCGGCCTCCTCGAGGCGGCACGAGATCGGGCTCCCGAGCCAGACTCAACCGCCGAGCAGCCGCCTCAGCCATCCGGCGAGGTCGCGATCCCGACGGTCGACGGGGCGGAGCTGAACGGCATGCTGCGGCTGCCGGACGACCCCGCCGGCCTCGTGGTGTTCGTCCACGGCAGCGGCTCGAGCCGCCACAGCCCTCGCAACAACGCGGTCGCCCGCTACCTCGAGACCCGCGGCTTCGCGACGCTCCTCTTCGACCTGCTGACGCCGGCCGAGGCGGACGATCGGCGCAACGTCTTCGACATCGACCTGCTGACGCGGCGGCTGGGAGACACGATCCGCTGGACGCGAGGCCGCGAGCCGCTCGCCGGCCTCCCGCTCGGGTGCTTCGGCGCCTCGACCGGTGCGGCGGCGGCGTTGCGAGCTGCGGCCGGGCCGAACAGCGGCGTCGATGCCGTCGTCTCCCGGGGCGGACGTCCCGACCTCGCCGGCGACGAGCTCGCCGACGTGCAGGTCCCGACCCTGCTGATCGTCGGCGGCGGCGACACCGAGGTGCTGGCGCTCAATCGCGGCGCCGCTCAGCGCATCCCCGGGCCCTGCCGGCTCGCCGTCGTCCCCGGTGCCGGCCATCTCTTCGAGGAGCCGGGCACGCTCGAGCAGGCGGCACGGCTCGCGGCCGACTTCCTCGAGCTCCGATTCGCCGAGGCCGCCGAGCCACCGGCGAGCACCGGTGGAGGTGACGCATGAGCACCGATGCGCTGCGTGAGAGCGAATCGGTCGCCGCGATCGGCGCCGAGGCGCGACCGATCTCCGGCGCCGCCGCCGACTACGACGAGCTGATCGACTCGATCGGCGACGCCCGGGTCGTCCTGATCGGCGAGGCGACGCACGGCACGCACGAGTTCTATCGCCACCGGGCGCTGATCACGAAGCGACTGATCGAGGAGCACGGCTTCAACGCCGTCGCGGTCGAGGCCGACTGGCCCGATGCCTACCGGGTCAACCGCTGGGTGCAGGGCGCCGCCGAGGACGCCGACGCCGAGCAGGCGCTCGCCGGCTTCGAGCGGTTCCCGACGTGGATGTGGCGAAACGCCGACGTCCTCGATTTCGTCGGCTGGCTGCGAGCTCACAACGAGCGCAGCGACCGGCCGACCGGGTTCTACGGCCTCGACCTCTACAGCCTCTACCGCTCGATCGAGGCGGTGGTCGACTACGTCGAGCGTGTTGACCCGGCGGCGGCGGAGCGAGCGCGTGAGCGCTACGCCTGCCTGGAGAACTTCGAGGAGAGCCAGGCCTACGGCTACGCCGCGGCCCGGGGGCTGACCCCCTCGTGCCGCCAGGGGGTGCTGCGGCAGCTCATCGAGCTGCAGACCGCGCGGGAGGGGTACCTGCGCCGGGACGGAATCGCCGCCGAGGACGAGCAGTTCTACGCGGAGGAGAACGCCCGACTCGTCGTCGACGCCGAGCAGTACTACCGGTCGATGTTCACCGGACCGGTCTCCTCGTGGAATCTCCGCGACAGCCATATGGCCGAGACGCTCGATCGGCTGACCCGCCATCTCGAGGGTCGCGGCCGGGCACGGACCGTCGTCTGGGCGCACAACTCCCACGTCGGCGACGCCCGCCGCACCTCGATGGGACAGCGCGGCGAGCACAACGTCGGCCAGCTCGCCCGCGAGCGGTTCGGGCTGGGCGCCGTCCTGATCGGCTTCACCACCTGCACGGGCACGGTCAGCGCCGCCTCCGACTGGGGGGCGATGGTCGAGCGTAAGCGGGTGCGGCCGCCTCGATCGGGCAGCGTGGAGGCGCTGCTCGGCGAGGTCGAGCACGACGCCTTCTGGCTGCGGCTCCGCGACGACGGCCGCGCCGCGGCGGAGCTCTACCAACCTCGCCTGCAGCGGGCCATCGGCGTCATCTACCGGCCCGAGAACGAGTTCGTGAGTCACTACTTCGAGGCGCATCTCTCCGAGCAGTTCGACTACGTGATCCACTTCGACGAGACGAGAGCGGTGGAGCCGCTCGAGCGAACGGCCGAGTGGCAACACGGCGAGCCGCCCGAGACCTACCCGACGGCACTCTGATGGCAACGGCCTCCGACCCGCCCGTGGGACGCCCGCACTCGAGCTCGAGCGGGGGGCCCATGCATGCGAGCTTCAGCCTCGGCCGCTGGGCGGGGGTCGAGATCGGCGTCAACTGGAGCTGGGTCGTGATCTTCGGGCTGATCTGCTGGTCGCTGGCCGCGATCGTCTTCCCCGATTCCTCGCCCGGGCTCAGCGACGCCGCCTACATCGCGATGGCGGCGATCGGGGCGATCCTGTTCTTCACCTCGCTCCTTCTCCACGAGCTCGGCCACGCGGTCGTCGCCCGCCGCGAGGGGATGGAGATCGACGGGATCGTCCTCTGGCTCTTCGGCGGCGTCGCCAAGTTCAAGGGCCTCTTCCCCTCCGCGGGCGCCGAGCTGCGGATCGCGATCGCCGGCCCGCTCGTCAGCCTCGTGATCGGCATCTCGATGCTGACCCTCGCGGCGGCCCCGCTCCCGGACGCGGTCGACGGAGTGGTCGCCTGGCTCGGCAGCATCAACCTGCTCCTGCTCGCCTTCAACATGCTGCCGGCGCTGCCGCTCGACGGTGGCCGGGTGTTCCGGGCGCTCGCCTGGAAGCGCACCGGCGACTTCACCAAGGCGACCCGGATCGCGGGCACGATCGGCCGCGGCTTCGGCCAGGTGATGGTCGGCGGCGGCATCATCCTGCTGCTGATGTTCGGCGCGCCCGGTGGGTTGTGGCTGGCTCTGATCGGCTGGTTTCTGATGTCCGCCGCATCCGCCGAGATGCGGATGGCGACGATCGCCGTGGCGCTCGATCCCCTGCGCGTGGCGGATGCGATGGCGACCCGCCCGCTCACGGCACCCGCCGAGATGACGATCGCGGAGTTCATCGAGACCCGCTTCGGGGCCAGCCGCCACGCCGCCTACCCGGTTCTCGACGGCGACAGGGTCACCGGCATGCTCGGGTTCCGCGACCTCTCGGCGGTGCCCACGGCACGATGGGAGGAGACCCGGATCGGCACGATCACCCGCCCCATCGACGAGGTTCTCGTCTTCGCCCCCGGCGCCAACCTCGGCGAGGCGACCATGGAGCTCATCCAGAGCGACCTTGGGCGTGCGCTCGTCCTCGAGGGGGACCGGCTGGTCGGCCTGCTTTCGATGACCGACGTCTCGCGCCTGATCGAGCTCCGCACCCACACTGGCGCGGGTCGCCCCGGCTCACCGTCATTGGGGACCCCCTCGCCGCTGCATCAATAGCCGGCCAGCACTGATGGCGAGGGCGGGAATCGAACCCGCGACACCACGATTTTCAGTCGTGTGCTCTACCAACTGAGCTACCTCGCCGCGGTCGGAAGGCTAGTGCAGGAGGGCGTCCCGGAGGGCGCCGAGTTCAACTCCGGCCAGGTGGCCCAGGTGGGTGGGGGCGGCGGTCAGGTTGAGGAGAGCACGTGGGACTTCGCGACCGCGAACTCCCCGTCCGTCAGTGCCCCGGCGGCGTGCAGTGAGGCGAGCCTCTCCAGCGCCGAGGTGAGATCCTCGGAACCGGCTGCCGGAAGCGAGCCTTCGTGACCGTTTAGACCCTCGTCGGCGGCGCCCATCGACTCCGCCCCGACCGCAACCGGCTCGGGGACCTTCGGGCGGCGGCGCTCGAAGTGGCCGGGATCGACCTCCTCGATCGCAGCCCGGACCCTGGTCACGGGGAGCGGGATGCCCGGCTCCATGACCTGGTTGACCGCGGTCTGCCTGCGGTCGATCGCCTCGCGGGTCCGCTCCCAGTCGATCACGACTCGATGGCGGTTGCCGCGGTCGACGACGACGTGAATCGTGTCGCCGATCCCGATCTGCTCGTCACCGGAGATCATCCAGCGGTCCCGGATCTCATAGGGATGCTCTCCCTCGATATCGATCCGCAGGATCATCGGCATGTTCGAGGGCCGCGTGTTGCCGTCGAGGGGTGGCATGTCGACGACCGTCGCCCGGGCTTCGAGGCCGTGCTTGAGGATCTTGCGATTCGTGAAGGGGTTCAGCATCTGCCACTCCTTCGGCGGGATCGGCCGACCTCTTTACGTGCGTCCAGTTCCCCGGCTCAGCATCTGCGTCATCAGCTCGATGGAGCCGCCCTTGTGCAGGTGGTCGTTGAGATTCCCGCACTTCGGGCTCTGGACGCAGGACGGACAGCCGTCCTCGCACGGACACTCGCCGACGAGCCGTGCCGCATCGGCGACGAGGCGCTCGAACTCGTCGTAGCCGCGGCGCGTGATGCCGACCCCGCCGGGATGACCGTCGTAGATGAAGATCGTCGGCCTGCCGGTCTGCATGTGGACGTTCGTGGAGAGTCCGCCGATGTCCCAGCGGTCGCACATCGCGAGCAGCGGCAGGACGGCGATCTGGGTGTGCTCGCTCGCGTGCAGCGAGCCCAGCATCGCTTCGGGGGGAAGCGCCTGGGGGCCGACGAGGTCGTCGGGCAGCACGTACCAGAGCGCCTGGGTCGGGTAGCTCTGCTCGGGGAGGTCGAGCGCGACGAAGTCGAAGGCCTCGTCGCCGTGCCCGTCGCCGACGCGCTTGCGCTGGAAGCCGACGACCTGCTCGCTGACCGAGACGACCCCGAAGTGGAGCTCGACCCCGAGCACCTCCCGCCTCGCCTCGATCCGCTCGATGTAGATCTCGGTCTCCTGGCGGGGCTGGGTGTACCAATCGCCGCTGAACGGCTTGACGATCGCCCGGCGGCCGTCGAGATCCAGTTCGCGGACCTCGTAGGAGCGGCCGAGGTGCAGGTAGACGGCACCGGGGTGCACGGTCGAGAAGGCACGCTCCGCCTCGACGGTCCCGAGCAGCTCGCCCGAGTCGGCATCGACGACCGTGACCGCGTCGGCCGACGCCGAACGCAGGCCGATCCCGGCGGCCGGGTACTCGGAGCCACGGACCGCGAGCAGGCCGCCGCGCCCCTTGCGCAGGTAGCCGTGGAGCGTCAGCGCATCGGCTCGCTCCCTCCACCCCGGGCCGAGGATCTCGTCGTCGTCGGCGCCGCCGAGCGGTGACTCGAAGGCGGCGGCGAGCAGGTGGGCGGACTGGATCCGCTCGTTGCGGTGATCGAGGATGGCCGCTTCGACCGGCCGGGTCAGGAACTCGGTCGGGTGCCGGCAGAAGAACTGGTCGAGCCCGTCGATCCCGGCGAGGTAGACGGCCAGGCCGTCGCGGCGGCGGCCCGCCCTCCCCCACATCTGCCGCAGGCTCGCCACGGTGCCCGGGAAGCCGACGCAGATCGCCGCGTCGAGCTCGCCGATGTCGATCCCGAGCTCGAGGGCGTTGGTCGCGACCACCGCGCGCAACTCGCCGGCGGCGAGCCGCGCCTCGATCTCGCGCCGCTGCTGGGGCGTGTAGCCGGCGCGGTAGGGCGCGATCGCGTCGGCCAGGTCACGGCGGCCGCGCTCGATCAGCTCGTCGCGGGTGAACTTGTGGATCAGCTCGGCGCCGCGGCGACTGCCGACGAAGCAGATCGTCCGCGTGCCGGCCACGAGCAGGTCGGTGAGCATGTCGGCCGCCTCCGAGAGCGAGGAGCGGCGGGCGCCCGAGGCCCGGTCGGTCAGCGGGGGATTCCAGATCGCGATGCGCCGGCCGGCCTTCGGCGCACCGTCGGTGTCGACGAGGTGAAAGTCGGTGCCGACGAGACGCTCGGCCAGCTCGAGCGGGTTGGCGATCGTGGCCGACGTGAGGATGAACCGCGGCTCCGATCCGTAGAGGGCGGCCACCCGCCGCAACCGGCGCAGCACGTTGGCGACGTGTGAGCCGAAGACCCCGCGATAGACGTGCGCCTCATCGACGACGACGTAGCGGAGGTTGGTGAAGACGTCCCCCCAGTTGCGGTGATGGGGAAGGACTCCGACGTGGAGCATGTCTGGGTTGGTCAGGATCAGGTTGGAGCGGCGGCGGATCGCCGGCCGCTCCTCCCGAGGCGTGTCGCCGTCGTAGATCGCCAGCTGCAGGCCGCCGGTCGCGAGCAGGCTGAGCTTGCGGGCCTGATCCTGCGCCAGGGCCTTGGTGGGGTACAGGTAGAAGGCCCGCGCCTTCGGGTCGCGGGCGATCGCATCGAGAACCGGCATGTTGAAGGCGAGCGACTTGCCCGACGCGGTGCCGCTGGTGACGATCACGTTCTCGGAGTCGGCCGCCCGCAGCGCCTCAAGCTGGTGCGCGTACAGCTCGGTGACGCCCGTCCTCCGGAGTGCCTCCCGGAGACCGGCGTCGAGCTGCGCCGGCAGCGGCACCGAGTTCGCCTCCTGCTCGCGTTCGGCGCTCTCGGCGACGAGACGCCCGTCGGCGCGGCCGGGATCGATCGCGGCGCGCCAGGCCTCGTCGACGGCCGAGCCCCAGGGGAGGTCGGCGGCGAGCTCAGCCATCGAGGCGGCGATCGAACGCGGCGACCCGGGCGGCGACGCGCACCGCGTCGAGCGCCTCGTGGTCGTGGAGCCGGTGGACCTGGGCGCCCTTCTCGGCGGCAATGGCTGCGGCGGCGATCGTCCCGTTGCCGCGCTCGGAAGCCCCGAGTCGCCGCTCCCAGGAACCGGCGAGGATCGCCCCGATGAAGTCCTTGCGGGAGAGCGAGACGTAAAGCGGCCGTCCGACCGAGTGAAGCTCGTCGAGGCGACGGAGGATCTCGATGTCGTCGTCCATCGTCAGGTCGAAGTCGAGACCCGGATCGATCGCGATCGACCGCTCGTCGACCCCGAGCGCGACGGCCCGCTCGATCCGTTCCGTGAAGAACTCCTTGAGGCGCTCGATCACGTCGTCATAGGTGGGCGTCGGCCGATCGACCCGCGGCGGGCCCTCGATGTGCATGAGGACGTAACCGCATCCGGCCTCGGCGATCGCCTCGAGCATCGCGTCGGTTCCACCGCCGATGTCGTTGATCACGGCGGCGCCGGCGGCGGCAGCGGCGAGCGCAACGGCCGGCGCGAAGGTGTCGGCGCTGATCGGTGCGTCGGTCGCCGCCACGAGGCCGGCGACCGCCGGGACCAGGCGCTCGATCTCGTCGGCGGCCTCGACCGGCGGTCCGGACCGGGCCGCGACGGCGCCGACGTCGACCATCTCGAACCCGAGCTCGACGAGCCGCCACGCCGTCGGCGACGGCCTGCTCCGGCGTCCCGCTCCGAGCGCCCTCGTACATGGAGTCGACGGTGACGTTGACGATGCCGGCGCCGATCGGCTGCGCGAGATCGAGGGTTCGGTCGGCCAGCTTCCAGGCGGACGGGGCCGGCATCGCTCAGGCGAGCCGGAAGACGTCGCCGTAGGCGGCGACGTCGAAGGGCTGCGGCTGCTCGCCGCCGGTGGCCTGGGCATCGGCCATCTCCTGCAGGGAGCCGAAGAGGCCCTCGAAGAACTCGCGCGTTCGCAAAGCCGGCCGGACCTCCCAGCGGACCGTCCCCGGCTCCTCCGGATTGCCGCCGAACTCGTGCGGCGTGCCGGCCGGGACGACGAGCACGTCGCCCTCTCTGAGGATTCCCACCTCACCGTCGATCCCGGCCCGGACCGAGCCGGAGAGGACGTGGAAGACCTCCTCCTGGTCGGGGTGGAAATGGGCCGGTGCCGGTGCTCCGCCGCGCTCGTAGGAGGACTCCATGACGAGCAGGTCCTCGCTCTCGGAGATGAACTCGATCGTCTGTCCTGTGAAGGGATTCCTGAGCACGGTCGAACTATCTCACGTCACATCAGGACCGTCCCGTCGGCGCCGTCCGACTACGCTCCGGCGGTGCCGCTGCGCGCCCTCTACACCGATCTCGACGGAACCCTGCTCGGGAAGTTCGGCAACCTCTTCGGCGACGCCGAGGGCAACTTCTCCCGCAATCAGGCGCTGATGCTCGAAGCGTGCCACCGCGCTGGCGTCGAGGTCGTCGTCATGTCCGGGCGCCGCGAGGCCCAGGTCCTCTCCGATTCCCGGCTGATGGGCCAGACGTCCTACATCTACGAGGCCGGCTGCGGCATGGTCATCGACCGCGAGAAGACGTACCTGACCGGGCCGGATTGGCTGCCCGACGACTCCGGGACGCCGGCCGAGCGGATGATCGGCTCGGGGATCCCGGAGCTCCTCTTCGAGCACTTCCCGGGACGGCTCGAGTGGCACACGCCCTGGCACGAGGGCCGCGTCCTCTCGCTGCTGATGCGGGGCAAGGTGGACGTCGAGGAGGTCAACGCGCTGATCGCCGACCACCCCGAGGGAGACGGGCTCCGCTTCCTCGACAACGGCGCCATCGGCCGGCCGATGGCGGACATCGAGGTGACCCACGCCTACCACCTCGTCCCCGGCGGAGCCAGCAAGGGCAAGGCCGTCGGAGCTCACATGCGGGCCCGCGGCTACCTCCCGGAGGAATGCATCGCAGCGGGCGACTCGATCGAGGATCTCGGCACCGCCGACCACGTGGGGCGCTTCTTCTGCATGGCGAACGGCCACGAGAAGGACGCGGAGCTGCGAGCGGCGCTCAGCGGCTACGAGAACGTCACCGTCACCGAGGGCAGCATGGGCGACGGCGTCTACGAAGCGGTCGTGACGACGCTCGCCTCGGGCTGAGGGAGCGGCGAGAGGTTTGAGGTCGGCGTGGCCTGCCGAGGGACTCGCCGACTGGTGAGAGTTGGCTTGGGCTGGGAGGGGAGGATTGGGGCGTTTGGCCACCGTTCACCCGCCTGCCGAGCGGTAACACCGCGCAAGCCGAGCGAGAGCGGACGCGAAGCGGAGGATCTCGTCGGAGTTACCTACCCCAGCAACTTCTTCTTCTGTTCGTCGAACTCCTCCTGGCTCAGCGCGCCGCTCTGCCGGAGAGCGTCGAGGCGCTCCATCTGGGAGACGACGTCGCCCGCGTCCCCGCCGCCCGCCGCGGGCGCTGCGGCCGCCGGGTTCATGGCGCGCATCTGCAGCTCCGCCTGGTGCTGGGCGATGACGGCCATCACCTGGGCCCCCATCGCCGGATCGGAGGCGAAGTCGAGGCGCTCGGTGGTGCCGGGCGTGAGCTCGCGGCCGATCACCTGTTCGATCTTGCCGCGCAGTTCGGGATCGTTGCGGAGATCGACGGCGGGTTCGGCGCCGGGCATCGCCGTCGGCTGCGTGAACGCCCCGCCGAAGACCGAGTCCCCGCCGAGCGGGTCGACGATCGGCGCGGCGCCGACGCCTCCGACCGGCCCCTGCGAGGCGAGCGCCGCCCGGCGGGCTGCCGTCTCGGCGGCGTTCTGCTCGCGGGCGCCGTCCCAGTCGATGGCGACCTTCTGCGGGTTGTCCATGTCGACCTTGACGGGCAGGGCCATGCCGAATCCGAGCGTGCTCTTGCGGGAGACCATCCACTGATCCTCCACCTCGTAGGGAGACAGGCCCTCGACCTGGATCTGCAGGGTCATCGCCACGTTCTGGGAGGAGGCGCTGGGATCGAGAGCCGACATCGAAACGATCGTGCCGGTCCCCGGTTTGCCCTTCTTGAGGATCTTGCGGTGCGTGAATGGGTTGATCATGGCGACGACCCTAGCGCCGCCCGGATTTCCTGACAAGGTCCGCCGCTGTCAGGGCAGGAACGGTCGGACACCCGGCCTCACAGATACGCTGGCCCGGTGAGCGCGCTCTCAGGCTTCGCCCCCTCGCTACCGGTCGCGGACAACCTCCTCGCCGCCCGCGAGCTGATGGCGTTCACGCTCGGGTTCCACATCATTCTCTCCTGCGTCGGCGTGGCGCTTCCGGCGATGATGTTGATCGCCGAGTACCGGGGAAGGCGCCGCGGTGACGACGTTGCGCTCGACCTCGCCAGACGCTGGTCGAAGGCCGCAGCGGTCCTGTTCGCCGTCGGCGCGGTGACGGGAACGGTCCTCTCCTTCGAGATGGGACTGCTCTGGCCGCACTTCATGGAGCGGTTCGGCGACGTCTTCGGGACCGGCTTCGCCATCGAGGGGATCTTCTTCTTCACCGAGGCGATCTTCATCGCGATCTACATCTACGGCTGGAAGCGCATCCGGGGCTGGGCGCACTTCTGGACCGGGGTGCCGATCGTGATCGCCGGAATCGGCGGCGCGTTCAGCGTCGTCGCCGTCAACTCCTGGATGAACCAGCCGCAGGGGTTCCAGCTCGATGCCGCTGGGAACGCCACCAACGTCGAGCCACTGAAGGCGCTCTTCAATCCGGCAACGGTCTACGAGTTCCCGCACATGCTGCTCGCCGCCTACATGGTCGTCGGGTTCGGTCTGGCTTCGGTCTACGCGATCGCGATGCTCCGGAATCCGGCGAAACGGCACGACCGGCGTCATCGGCTGGGCCTGCTGATCCCGCTGACGGTTGCGGCGATCCTCACCCCGGTCCAGCTCTACGTCGGCGACGTCGCCGCCCGCGGCGTCGCCGACCATCAGCCGTCGAAGTTCGCCGCCATGGAGTGCATCGGCAAGACCGGGCCGGACCAGACGGAGTGGATCGGGGGGATCTGCACCAGCGACGGCGTCAAGTACGGGATCGGCATCCCCGGACTCGACTCGTTCCTCGTCGGCTTCAGCACCGACACGGTCGTCACCGGGCTCGATCAGATCCCGAAGGATGAGCAACCGCCCGCCAACACCATGCTCCACCTCTCCTTCGACGCGATGGTCGGGATCGGCTCGGCCCTGCTCGTCCTCGCGGGGTGGCTGGGATTCGCTTGGTGGCGCAAGCGCGACATTCCGGAGACGAAGTGGTTCCTGCGAGCCGTCGCGATCAGCGGGGTCGGTGCCGTGGTCGCGCTCGAGGCCGGGTGGGTGGTGACGGAGGTCGGCCGGCAACCGTGGATCGTCTACGAGGTGATGCGCACGTCCGACGCCGTCACCGGCGCCGGAGGCCTGTGGTTCGTCTTCGCCGGGGCCGTGCTCCTCTACGCCGGGATCGGGACGGTCGCCGTCTTCGCGCTGCGCAAGATCGCTCACCGTGAGGAGCCGGGCGCGGACATCGGTCAGGGCGGCCCGTACGGCCCGCCCCGGCCGGGGATGCCGCGGAGCCCGCCCGCGAGGAGGCCGGCCGATGAGCAAGGCCGACGTCGTCGCGGTGATCCTCGCGGCCGGTGCCACCCTCTACGCCATCTTCGGAGGTGCAGACTTCGGGGCGGGCGTCTGGGAGCTGCTCGCCGTGCGCTCCCGCGACCGCGGTCTGCGGAAGCGAATCGAGCACCGGGTCAGGCAGTCGCTGGGACCGGTCTGGGAGGCGAACCACGTCTGGCTGATCTTCACCCTCGTCGTCCTCTGGACCGGCTTTCCGCGCGCGTTCGCCCCGATCATGGAGACCCTCTACGTGCCGCTTGCCCTGGCCGCGGTCGGGATCGTGCTGCGCGGCTCCGGATTCGCGTTCGGCCATACGTTCGGGGGCACGGGAGCCCGGCGGGCCAACGTCGTCTTCTCCGTCTCCTCGCTGATCACCCCGTTCTTCCTCGGCTGCGTCATCGGTGCGATCGCGGCCGGCGAGGTCGAGGCCGGGGGCTCCGGGGACGCGCTCGGCTGGGTCGGGCCGCTGCCGATCCTCGTCGGAGTTCTGTTCGTGGCGACCTGCGCATACGTCTCCTCCGTCTTCCTGCTCGACGACTGCCGCCGCAACTCCGATCAGGAGCTCTCGGCCTACTTCCTGAAGCGATCGGTGATCTCGGCTGTCGTCACCGGTGCGCTGGCGGTCGTCGGCCTGTTCGTGCTCCACGCCGACGCTCGCCCGATCTTCGACGGCCTCTTCGACGAGGGGCTCCCGTTCGTGATCCTCTCGGTCGCCTTCGGAGCTGTGACTCTCGGCGGCCTGGTGCGCGGCTGGTCTCGCGCCCTGCGGCCCCTCGCGATCGGAGCCGTGGTCACGCTCGTCGCCGGCTGGGCGGTCGCCCAGTACCCGTACCTGCTGCCCGAGACCCTGACGGTAGACGCCGGGGCGGGCGCCGGGCCGGCCCTGACCGCGGTGATCATCGTCTTCCTCGCCGCGCTCGCGATCGTCGGCCCGTCGCTGGTCCTCCTCTTCCGGCTGGCCCAGCGGCAGACGTTCGACTGAGACGCCGGGGCCTCACGGCATCCTGGGATTCCCGCCGGTTACTCTGAGCCCATGAGCAGCAAACAAGCGACCGATGCCGAGGAGGAGTACCTGCAGGCGCTCTTCTGGCTGCAGGAGGCGGAGCTGCCGATGACCGGCGCCAACGTCGCCCGCGCCATGCAGCTCTCACCGCCGACGGTGCACGAGATGATCGGGCGCCTCGTCGACGACGGCTACATCGCTCGCGATCCCGACAAGTCCCTCCGGTTCACCGAGGACGGCCGCGAGCACGCCGTGGCCATCGTCACCCGTCATCGCCTGATCGAACGCTTCCTGACCGACGTCCTCGGCATCCCCTGGGACGAGGTCCACGAGGAGGCCGAGCGCATGGAGCACGCCATGTCGCCGAAGCTCGAGGAGCGCATGCTCGCGGCGATCGGCGATGCGAAAACCTGTCCGCACGGTCACCCGATCGTGCTCGAGGACCGGATCCGCGGTTCGCTGCTGGCCGACTGCGAGGTGGGGGCCTCGGTCCGCATCCTCCGCTTCGAGAACGAGGCCGAGGAGCTGCTGCACTACCTGCGAGCGGCCGGCTTCGAGCCCGGCATGGAGGCGACCGTCAAGAGCAGCGACGACGAGGAGGTCGTGATCACCTCGGCCGACGGCGATCACGTCGTCTCCCACAGCGTCGCCGAGACCGTCTCGGTGGTGGCCGACCCGGCGCCGCCGCCGCGCGCCGCGCTTCCCCAGCAGCTGGTCCTCTCACGCGACAAGTACGGCCGCTGACGGAACCTCAAAACCCGAAGCCCGCGAACGGTGCGGGCTCGGGACTTCCTGTGGGGCAGGTTGTTTTCCTTGCGCCGGCGGAGAGGAGAGCCGACGCGCCTCGGCGCCGAAGCGCCAAGCTCTGTTGCTAGGCGACCCGTTGCTCCTCGGATGCCGGCTCGCCGCAAATCTGCCGAAGCCGCCGGTACAGCCGCTCGTCGCGGGGACCGCTCGCCGGGGTCGAGCGCCGGGCGGCGGCCTCGTGATCTCGGACCGCGGCCGCGAGCGCGTAGAACCGTCGCTCCATGTTGCGCCGCGTCACCTGGGCGCGCTGATCCACTGGGATCCCTTCGTAGAAACTGACTGACATGGCTTCCTCCATCGACGATCTGGTGGACACAGGATCGCGACCCTGCATGAGCAGGTGCTAACGAAAAGCCAAAAACAAGAGAAGTTTTTGTGAAGAGATGACCCCGAGGGAATGCTCCGCTGGTCCGCTCGGCCTGCGCAGTGTTACCGCTCGGCAAGGGCGTCAGTTGATTGGTGGGGCGATGCGGTTTCGACTGCGGTGAGAGTCCCTCGGCAGGCCGCGCCTGCCAGCCCCTTCCGCTACCGAACCGCCGCCAGCGCCCGGGCCAGGCGGGCGATGCCCTCGGGAACGTCGCCCGGGGGGACCGGGGCGAACGAGAGGCGCATGCTGTTCTCGCCGCCTTCGAGCATGAAGTCGGGGCCGGCGACGAACGCGACGCCCTCCTCCTTGGCGGGGGCGAGCATCTCGCGGGTGTCGGTGCCCTCGGCGAGATCGAGCCAGAGGAAGTAGCCGCCACCGGGGACGACGAACTCGGCTTCCGGGATCTGCTTGCCGAGCTCGAGGACGACGGCATCGCGGCGGTCGGCCAGGGACGAGTTGACGAAGGCGATGTTGCGATCGAGGCCGCCCGAGCGGCAGAGCTCATGGACGATCGACTCGGCCAGCATGTTCGGCGAGATGTAGGTCTCCCCCGCGCTCTTGGCGAGGGCCTTGATCTCGTCCGCCGGGCCGATCAGGTAGCCGACGCGGACTCCGGGGCCCACCGTCTTCGAGAACGAGGACGCGTGGACGACCTTGGCATCGGTGCCCTCGGCGAGCTCCAGCATCGTCGGCAACGGCTCGCCGCCGAACCGGACCTCGCGGTAGGGATCGTCCTCGAAGATCCAGAAGCCGTGCTCGGCGGAGAGCTCGACGAGGCGGCGGCGCTTCGCCTCCGAGAGCGTGCAGCCGGCGGGGTTGTGGAAGTTGGGGATGATGTGGACGAGCTTCGGTCGATGGCCGTCGGCGAGGGCCTGCTCGATGCCCTCGACCTCGATGCCGTCGGACTCGAGCGGGACTCCGATCCGGTCGACGCCGAGCTTGTCGAGCATCAGCAGGGTCCGGTCGTATGACGGCTGCTCGACGACGACCTCGTCGCCGGGGGCGAGCAGTGCGCTGAACAGCATCCAGCCCGCCTCGAGAGAGCCGTTGGTGACCATCACTCGGGCCGGGTCGACGCCACCGTGGCGGTTGCCGATCCACTCGCATAGCGCCGGGTGGCCGATCCCGGTCCCGTAGGAGAGGGCCCGGGTCGCGTCCTCGGTCAATGCCGTCTCGGCCGCCTCCTTGACGAGGTCGACCGGCAGCAGGTCGGCGCTGGGGGCGCCGCGCGCGAAGGAGATGGTCGCCGGGGTCGTCATGGGCGGCCGAGTATAGGCGGGAGCGCCGCGCTCAATCCGGCTCGGGACGGTGCCATTCCATGCGCAGCCGCTCCGGCGGGCTGAGCTCGTAGCCGAAACGCTCGTAGAAGGGAACCATCTCCTCGATGCAGATCAGTTCGATCCGTTTGCAGCGGGCGAGGACCGGGTGGGCGTGGGCCCGCTCGAGCAGCTCCGCGCCGAGCCCGCGGCCGCGGCACGCGGGCGTGACGATCAGATCGAAGATCGTCGCCCGGAAGATGCCGTCGGTGATCGCCCGGACGAATCCGACGAGCAACCCCGATTCGGACTCGACGGCACTCAGCACCAGGTCGCTGCCCGCGAGCATCGTCTCGACCTCAGCGCGGCTCCGGCCCCGCGTCCACCACTCACGTTCGTAGAAGCCGACGAGCTCGTCGATCAGGGCCGGGTCGAGGCCCTCCGCGAACTCGATTCCCTCGAACTCGGCGATCAGCCGGTGGAGCCGACGATTTCGGCGGCGATCGACGCCGCCTCGCTGGGGCTGCGGCCGACCTGCACGCCCTTTGCCTCGAAGGCCTTCTTCTTAGCCTCCGCGGTCCCGGACGACCCTGAGATGATCGCGCCGGCGTGGCCCATCTGCTTGCCCGGGGGCGCCGTGAATCCGGCGATGTAGGCGACGACGGGCTTGGTGACGTGGTCGGCGATGTAGTCGGCAGCGCGCTCCTCGGCATCGCCGCCGATCTCGCCGACGAGGACGATCAGCTCGGTCTCGTCGTCGTTCTCGTAGAGCTCGAGGATGTCGATGAAGTCGGATCCGATGATCGGGTCGCCGCCGATCCCGACGATCGAGGAGTTGCCGAGTCCGGCCTGCTTGAGCTCGTTGCCGATCTGGTAGGTGAGCGTTCCCGACTTCGAGACGACGCCGATCGAGCCCGCCGAGAAGAACTGGGCCGGAATGATCCCGACGTTCGCCTTACCCGGCGAGAGCGCGCCCGGGCAGTTCGGTCCGATCATCCGCACCCCGGCCTCCTTGGCCTTCCAGTAGGTCGGGAGCATGTCGTGGACCGGGATGCCCTCGGTGATCGCGATCACCGTCTCGATCCCAGCGTCGATCGCCTCGTTGATCGAGGCGGCGGCGAAGCGGGCGGGGACGAAGACCATGGAGGTGTTCGCGCCGGCCTCGTCGACCGCCTCCTTGACCGTGTCGAAGATCGGCACACCATCGACCTCCTGGCCGCCCTTCTTGGGGGTCACCCCGGCGACGAGGTCGGTGCCGTAGTCGCGGTTGCGGAGGCCGTGGAAGGAGCCCTCGCGCCCGGTCAGCCCGGAGACGACCAGCTTCGTGTCATTGCCGACGATGATGCTCATGAGTTCGCCAATTCGACGACCTGCTCGGCAGCACCGAGCATGGTCTCCGCGTTGTGGAGCCCGTCGAGGTTCGCCTCGGCGAGCAGCTTCAGGCCCTCCTCGGAGTTGGTGCCGTCGAGGCGGACGACCAGAGGCACGTCCATGTCGACGCGGGAATAGGCCTCGATGATCCCCCTGGCCACCTCGTCGCAGCGGGTGATGCCGCCGAAGATGTTGAACAGCACCGCGGTGACCTTCTCGTCGGAGGTGATGACCTCGAGGGCGTCGACGATCGCGTCCGCCTTCGAGCCGCCGCCGGCGTCGAGGAAGTTCGCGGGCTCGCCGCCGGCGTTCGCGACGACGTCGAGCGTCGACATGCAGAGGCCGGCACCGTTGCCGAGGATGCCGACGTTGCCGTCGAGCTTCACGTAGGTCAGGCCTCGCTCCTTGGCCATCCGCTCCTGGACGTCCTCGGGAGGATCCTCCTGGGCGGCCAGCTCCTCATGGCGGAAGAGCGCCGAGCCGTCGATCGTGACCTTGGCGTCGAGGGCGACGACCGTGCGGGCGGAGGTGACGATCAGGGGATTGACCTCGATCAGGGTCGCGTCGAAGTCGTTGAAGGCGGCGTAGAGCCTGACGAGATTCTCGGCGACGCCGTTGACCACGTCCTCGTCGATCGCGGCGTCGACCGCGAGCGCGACCGCGTCGTCGTGGGTCAGGCCGAGGAGCGGGTCGACGTGGAGGCGGACCAGCGCGTCAGGATCGTTCTCGGCGATCTCCTCGACGTTCATCCCTCCCATCCGCGAGAGGATCACCAGCGGCATCTTGGCCGAGCGGTCGAGAATGATCGACGCGTAGTACTCGGCGTCGATCTCCGATGCCTGCTCGACCCAGACCTGATGAACGGTGAACGGGCCCTCGCCGTGCGGGCCGACGATGTCCATTCCGATGATCGCCTCGGCGTGGGTGCGCGCCTCGTCCCGATCCTTGGCCACCTTGATCCCGCCGGCCTTGCCGCGGCCCCCGATCAGGACCTGCGCCTTGATCACGCAGGGGTAACCGATGCGGTCGGCGGCGGCCACCGCCGCATCGACGTCATCGGCCGGCTCGCCCTCGGGTACGGCGACGCCCGCCTTGGCGAAGAGCTGCTTGCCCTGAAATTCGAGTAGATCCATGGGTGGGTGGGTGGCCGCCGGGTCAGACTACGGCGGCGGCCGGGAACCCTACAGCCCCGATCCGGATTACGGTGGGTGGTCGGATTACGGACGCCAAATCGGGGTATTCCACGTCCCAGACGGGACAATCCGAAGAAAGGAAATAGATGAGTACGTGGACGTTCATCACAAATCATGCTCGCGTGATGATGGTTATTACGCAGGAGCCGACCGTGCGCCTCAGGGACATCGCTTCGAGGCTCGACATCACCGAGCGGGCCGCACAGAGGATCGTCACCGAGTTGGTTGACGACGGGTACCTGAGCCGCAAGCGGGAGGGTCGCCGGAACAGCTACACGGTGCATCCCCGTCAGCCGCTCCGGGCCGCACAGGCCAGCAACACCGCGGTCGGCGATTTCGTTGGTCTGCTGATCGACAACCAGGAGCCACTGGCACTCGCCAGCTGACCCTGCCAGGGAGGGTCAGGTGGGCCGGACGGCGCGGGCTGCCATAATCCCGCGCCGTCATGCCCCTACCTAAGCGCAGCGAAATCGAATGGGTCACCGTGGATTGCTACGGGACCCTGATCGATTGGGACAAGGGGATCACCGACGCATTCAAGCGTGAGGCGACCGAGGACGGGCTGACGCTGGACGTAAAGGCGCTGCTGATGCGCTTCTACGAGGTCCAGTACGAGGTCATGGGCGGTTCCTACGAGCTCTACGCCGAGGTCCTGCGCCGCGCCGCCGTCAAGGCCGCCGGCGAGGTCGGCTGGAGCCTCGAACCCTCGCGCGCCCAGTTCCTGCCCGATTCGATCGGCGACTGGCAGCCGTTCCGCGAAGCCAACGCCGCCATGGACCGCCTTCGCCAGAAGTACCACATCGGAATCGTCTCCAACATCGACGACAAGCTGCTCGGCATCTCCCGCCGCCACCTTCGCACCGAGCTCGACCTCGTGGTCACGGCGCAGCAGGTCCGCAGCTACAAGCCGGAGCCGGCCCACTTCAAGGAGTGCGCCCGCCGGATCGGCAAGAAGAAGGGCTGGGTCCATATCACGTCGGGTCACTACACCGACGTCGAGCCGCTGATCAAGATGCGCGTCCCCGTGATCTGGATCAATCGCCGCGGCGAGAAGCTCGACAGCAGCCAGAAGAAGCCGACCGCTGAGGTCAAGAACCTCCGCGAGGCGGCCAAGAAGCTCGGCTGCTGAGGAACCCGCCTCGAGGGGTCCCGAGCCGATGACCCTGCGCAGGCTGCTTCCCGATCCGGCCGAGACCACGGTCCTCGACCAGCTGGCCACGTTCAGCCCGTTCGAGTCGCCGCCCGCCGATCGCCCGCGCCTCTTCACGAACTTCGCCCTGACCGCCGACGGCAAGGCGACGATCGACGGCCGCTCCGGGAAGATCGGGTCCGACACCGACACCGCGATGCTCGTCGGGCTGAGGACGCGGGCCGACGCTGTGATGATCGGCAGCGGCACGATGCGCGCCGAGAATTACGGCCGGGTCGTGGCCGATCCCGCCAAACGGGCGTTGCGCGAGTCCAACGGCCTCTCCGCGGACCCGCTTGTCGTGATCCTCGCCGGCAGCCTGGACCTGCCATGGGACGCGCCGCTGTTCACCGCCGGGGCCGGGGAGGTTCTGATCTTCACCGCGACCGACGCCGCGCCGGCCGAGACGGCAACGCCCGTCGAGCTCGTCCGTCACGAGGGCAAGGTTGACGTCATCGAGGTGATGCGCCACCTGCGCGCCACGCGTGGCATCCGGGCGGTGCTCTGTGAGGGCGGCCCGACCCTCCACGCCGAGTTGCTCACCGCGGGGCTCGTCGACGAGCTCTTCATCACGCGGGCGCCGAAGCTCGCCGGCGGGCAGGGCGCGGAGATCTTCAACGGCCTCGGAGCGAGGGAGCGCGACCTCGAGCTCGTCTGGTTGCTCGAGGAGGCCGGTGAGCTATACCTGCGATACCGGCTCCGCTGAGACCCGGAACGGTGGGGGGCTAGGCGGGGATCAGGCCGCGATCGGCGACCCGGGTCTCGCCCCGCTGGAGCATCCGCATGCCGAGGATCGCCGCGGCCAGGAAGGAAGCCATGCCCAGCGAGAGCTGGATGCTCAGCAATCCCTCGCGGGACCAGTAGACGTCCTCGAGCTCGAGCAGCAGGGCCGCCTCGTCGAAGGTCAGGCCGACGCCGACGCCGAACGGGACCGCGAGCGCCGTCTCGAGGCTGCGGCTCTGCGTGATCAGGCTGGCTGCGCCCGTCGCAAAGGCGATCAGGATGCCGGGAACGAAGTGGTGGATGTGACGGCCGCCGAGGTTCACGTTCCCCGGCCACCACCCCTCGCGGATGCCCAGCGTCGAGACGCGCACGAACAGGGAGGCGCCGACGAAGCCGACGAACATGTTGAACAGGGCGGTCTCGCGGCGGGAGGACGCGCTGTAGCCGGTGACCGCGACCAGCAGCGTGTCCTGGGATGCCTGTCCCGCCACCTGGAGCGCCTCGGCGGTCGACTCCGGGCGGAGCAGCTGGTCGTCGGGATGGCGCTCGGCGAGGCGGCCGCGGAACCTGCGGGCGACCTCCCCCGTGACGACGGCCCCCGAGGCTGCGAGGGCCGTGATCGCCAACCCCTTCGTGAGGCGGCCCTCCAGCACCCGGAGTTGCGAGCTGCGGCGGCGCGAGAGCAGGCCCATCGCGGCCACGCTCAGAGCAGGACGACGTTGTCGGCGCCGAGCGACCTCGTGACGCCACGGAAGTCGACGACCAGCGACGCGCTCGCGACCAGGTCCGCATAGTCGATTTCGTCGTGAGCGGTGACGATCGCAACGGCATCGGCAGCGGCGACGGCGGGGCCGAGATCCTTCGAGGCGAGGCCCAGATCCGGCAGCGTGGGGACGTGCGGATCGTGGTATTCGAGCTCGGCGCCGAGCTCGCGGAGCGCCTCGATGATCTTCAGGGCCGGCGCCTCCCGGAGATCGGCGACGCCGGACTTGTAGGCGACGCCGACGATCAGGATCCGTGATCCCTTGACCGACTTCTCGCGATCGTTGAGCGCCCGCTGGATCTTGCTGACGCAGAAGAGTGGGTGGGACTGGTTGATCTTCCCGGCCAGCTCGACGAACTCCGTCGCGAAGTTGTGCTGGCGCGCCTTGAAGGCGAGGTAGAACGGATCGACCGGAAGGCAATGGCCGCCCATCCCGGGCCCGGGCTCGAAGCGCATGAAGCCGAACGGCTTGGTGGAGGCGGCGTCCACCACCTCCCAGATGTCGATGCCGAGCCGGTCGGTGAGCTGTGCCAGCTCGTTGACCAGCGCGATGTTGACCGACCTGAACGTGTTCTCCAGCAGCTTCGAGAGCTCGGCGGCCTCCGGGGAGGAGACGGGAACCACCTCGTCGCAGATCTCCTCGTAGAGAGCGACCGCGCGATCGCGACAGGCCGGCGTGATGCCGCCGACGACCTTCGGGGTGCCGGCGATCGTGTGGTTGCTGCGGCCGGGATCGATGCGTTCCGGGGAGTAGGCAACGAAGAATCCCTCGCCGAGGGTCAGGCCGCTGTCCTCGAGCGGGGGGAGGACCTCCTCACGGGTCGTTCCGGGGTAGGTCGTCGACTCGAGGACGACGAGCTGCCCCTCCCGGAGGATGCCCGCGATCGTCTCCGCCGATGAGCGCACGTAAGTGAGGTCGGGCTCCCGTTCGGCGACGAGTGGGGTCGGGACGCAGATCAGGATCGCGTCACAGGTGCGGAGGCCCTCTGGATCCGTCGAAGCGGCGAAGCGCTCACCGAGTGCCTCCAGGTCCGCGGAGGGGACATCCTCGATGTCGCTCTCCCAGCGGGCGAGGCGTCCCACTCGCGCCTCGTTTGTGTCGTATCCGAGCACCTCGTGACCGGCCTGCCCGAAGGCGACCGCGAGCGGCAATCCGACGTATCCCAACCCGACGATTCCGATTCTCATGCGGCAAGTCTAGGCGGGGCGAGGACGTTCACCGGGGCCTGACCGGGATGCTGACGTTAAACTCTCTCTCAATGAAGCGACTGCTTGGACCCGCTTTGACCCCGGCCATGATGGGAGTCAACGTGGCACGCCACGTCGCCTGGTACGTCAGCTACCAGATGTCCGGGACCAGTACCCGGGCCTGAGCGTTCCGGTGTCGGGGGAGGACGGGTGCGCGTAGCGATCGCCGGTGCCACCGGAGTCCTCGGAGGAGCGGCCATGCCGGCCCTGGCAGCGGCGGGCCACGACGTCGTCGGCCTGGCCCGCAATACGCCGGGCGACCGGGACGACCTCGTATCCCTCGACCTCTTCGACCGGGACGGCCTGCTCGGCTTCGCGGCCAGCTGGAAGCCGGAGGCGATCGTTCACCTGGCGACGGCGATCCCCGCCGAGATCAACCCGCGCCGGATCGCCAGGGACTTCGAGCTCACGAACCGCCTGCGCACCGCGGGCACGGCCAACCTCGCCGCGGCGGCGAACGTGGCCGGTGGCGCCCGCCTGATCTCGCAGAGCATCTGCTTCGTCTACCGCCCCGCTCCCGGTCTCGCTCGCGAGGACGATCCGCTCTGGCACGATCCGATCATGGACCCGGTGGTACCCGCGGTCGCCGAGCTGGAGCGCGTCACCCTCGCGGCTCCCGGTGGCGGGACGGTCCTGCGCTTCGGGCATCTCTACGGGCCCGGCACGGCCTACGCCCCCGGCGGCGGGATGTCCGGCGCCGCGGCCGCGCGGAAGCTGCCGATCCTGCGCAGCGGCAAGGGTGAATCGACGTTCAGCTTCGTCCACGCCGCCGACGCCGGAGCCGCGATAGTCGCTGCCGTCGGCACGCGAGCGCACCGGGACGTTCAACATCGCCGACGACGAGCCCGCGCCGGTTTCGGAGTGGCTGCCCGCCCTCGCCGCGGCCCGCGGGGGCAAGCCGCCGCGGGCGTTGCCGGCCGCTCTGGCCCGGCCGCTCGTCGGTCCATACGGGGTCGCGTTCATGACCGAGCTCCGGGGAGCAAGCAACGCTCGCGCCAAGGCCGAGCTCGGCTGGAGCCCGTCGATCGCCTCGTGGCGCGAGGGCTTCCACCAGGCCTGATTCTGCGGCTGCGCGGGCATTGCCGTCTCGCTACCATCACCGATCCCGGGCGATTAGCTCAGTTGGTAGAGCAGGAGACTCTTAATCTCAAGGTCGCTGGTTCGAACCCAGCATCGCCCATTCCCGAGCCGGTCGTGAAGCCCGCTCAGCCGGTCAGCTTCCCGCGCAGACCGGCGACCCCGTCGGTCCCGTCGACTCTGATCCGCGGCCGTGCGAGCGGATCGTCACCGGGCCGGTCGAAGCCCGGCTCGACGGTGACCGCGCTCGAGTAGCCCGCGCGCTTGACCGCCGCGATCGCGGCCTCGTCGTAGCTGCCCCCGCGGGATAGGCCCCCGACCCTCCTCACGGCCGGCCAGCGGGGACCTAGGGAGCCGTCGTGCCGGGCAGGGCGCCCGAGGAGCTCCCGAGGCCGGAGAGCGGATCCTGCAGCTGACTCTGGTCGGGGGCGCTCTTCTTGAGCGCCTTGACGACCAGCTGGCGCTGCTGCTGCGCCTGCTTGAGCTGGGACTGGATCTGCTTCTTGGTCGCCGAGTCGGGCGCCTCGGCGAGCGCCTTCTTCCCCGCCTCGGCCCCCGCCTTGTCGTTGCCGGACAGGTAGGCCCAGGTCGCCAGGTCGGTGTAGGCGCCGAGGCTCGGACGGGCATCGGCGACGACCTTCGCGGATTTGTAGGCGCCCTCGACGTCGGTTTCGAGGCTCGACGGGTCGGTGCCCGCGGAGGTCGAGTAGATCTTCAGCATCAGCCCGGCGACGTTGTCGTCGGGTTTCTTTGGATCGGTCTTCAGGTAGCGCTCCCAGGCGTCGGTTGCGGCCCGGTAGCTGTCGAGGGTGTCCTGGCTCAGGGTGACCCGGCCCTGGGCGTCGGTGCTGAGCGACGTCTGTCCCTCGAGGAAGTTGTAACGGGCGAGCTTGAGCAGGGCCTTCTCGTCCTTCGGGTCCGCCTGCAGGGCCTGCTGGGCGTTGTCGATCTGCTGGCTGTACTGGGGGTCGGAGGAGCCGCTGCCGCCGCCGATGCCGAGGGCGTCGAAGATGCCGCCGCTCGTCGCGCCGCCGATGCCGAACCCCACCAGGGCGATGAACATCAGCCCCGCCAGGAGAACGTAGATCACCTGGATCAGACGCTTGCGCTTGCCGCCGAGTTCGAAGAGCATGCCGGGGAGCCTAGCCGGTCGATTCGGCCGGGGGGTCGGCTCCGTCGAGCTTGTCGGCGATCTCCTCGGGAGTCGCGCGACCGAGGAATCTGGCGAGGATCAGGCTGAACTCGAAGAGCAGGATCAGCGGCAGCATCGACAGCAGCATCGTGATCGGATCGGTGCCGGGCAGCAGCATCGCCAGGATCGCGATGATGAGGATCGCGTAGCGACGGTTGGCGGCGAGCTGGTTCGGGGTGATGATGCCCGAGCCGGGTCACGGCGAGGATCCCGATCGGGATCTGGAAGAGGATGCCGACCGAAAGCAGCGACAGCGAGAAGAAGCTGTAGTACTCGCGGGCTCTGATCTGGATGTTGAACTGGTCGCTGTTGAAGTTGAGGAGGAACTTGATCGCCGCCGGGACGACGACGAAGTAGGCGAAGACGACGCCGAGGATGAAGAGGACCGGGATCAGCAGCAGGATCGGCAGCGTCACCTTCTTCTCGCGCGGCGTCAGCGCCGGCAGGATGAAGGCGTAGGCCTGGTAGATCAGGATCGGCAGCGTGATCAGGATCGCGCTGTAGAAGGTCAGCGTCAGCGTCGTCAGGAACGGCTCCGACGGCGAGAAGGTGACCGGCTCGATGTCGTCGGGCAGCGGGCCGTTGGCGATGTCGATCAGCACGTGGTTGAAGACGAAGCAGCCGATCGTGACGACGACGAGCGCGACGGCGCAGAAGATCAGCCGACTGCGCAGCTCATCGAGGTGTTCGACGAGCGTCAGGCGATCCTCGAAGCTGGCTGCCTTGACGCGCGCCACGATCTAGTTCAAGCCCCGGGCAGCGAGCGCCACGCGGCGCTCAGGAGGTCGTGCGCTCGGCGGTTTCGGCGGACGGCTGCTCGGTCTCGCCCTCGGGCTCAGCGGCTACGACGGCGTCGTCGGGATCCTCCTCGGCGACTCCGTCCTCGATCTGAGCCGGAAGTTCGTCGTCGTCCTCGTCGTCGTCTTCGTTCTCACCGCTGATCGAGGCCTTGAACTCGCGCATTCCGTCGCCGAGCGATTTGCCGAGCTCCGGCAACCGCTTGGGGCCGAAGATGATCAACGCGATGATCGCGACGATCGCTACTTCGAGTGGGCCAATGTTCGGCATACGTGGATCCTATCGAGAGGAATGAACGGGCAGGTCACCCTCGGTCCGGTTGCACGAGCGCCGTTACCAGATCCGGAACCGCAGTCGCTGCGCCCTCGCGGTGTTGTTGCTCTCGTCCGTCGCCCGGAGCTCAATCATGTAGCGGCCCGGTTTCGGCTTGAAATGAGGCTTTCTGACGCCGATCCGGGCATGGTTGTAGCCCACCGTCGACTTGTAGAGCGCGTATCCGGCGTACTTCTTCTTGCCCTTCTTGAACCGGTAGTACTCAACGTCGAGCTTGCCCTTCTCGCTCACCGAATACTGCAACGCGGCGCCGCGCGCCCCGAACTTCGGCGCGACCCGCGCGTCGCGCAGCACCGGCTTCTTGAGGTCGACGTTGTTCTTCGGGACGGGATCGGGCTCCGGCGCCGGGTCGCCGGGATTGCCGGAGACGATGACCGTGCCGCGGACGGTCGAGTGCAGCTTGCATTGGAACGTGTACGTGCCCGGGTGATCGAAGCTGAGCTGGAAGTGGTCGCCGACGCTGTGGTTCGGCAGCGTCCCGGGATCGCTGTCCCACTGCTTGGCGTTGTCCGAAGTTCCGGTCACCGAGTGGACGGTGTCGGGGCCGGTCCAGTACCAGGTGACGTGCTCGCCGAGATCGATGTGGATCGCGGGGTCCGACCACATGTAGTTGCTGATCGAGATGCGCCGGTTGGATGCATCGGCGAGCGCCGGCAGCAGCAGGGCCACGGCAAGGATCAGGGAGGCGAGGGAGAGGGCCCCCGCTACTCGACGATGTACCAACCGTTCATCCCCTGATGCAGGTGGCTGAACACGTGGCAGTGATAGAACCAGCGACCGGGGTTGTCTTCGATGAACCGTGCTGTGGTCACGTCGGCCGGCCCGATCGTGACGTTGTCGATGATCTTGCCGCTGTCGTTGGGCCAGCGGTGCCCATGTAGGTGGAAGGTGTGGAAGTTGTCGTCGAGCGCGTAGACGTGGAAGGCCACATCGTCGCCGACGTTGGCCCGCAGGGTCGGCGTGTTGCCGGCGTAGGAGAGGCCGTTGAGGCAGAAAAAGGGCCGGTTGATTCCCGTCGCCGCGGGCTGGAAGGAGTGAAATGCGGTGAAGAACTCCTTGTCCGGCTGCGGCTTGTTCGGGTCGCGGACGATGATCGGGCCCATCAGGCCCTTGTAGAGCGGCAGCGGATCCATGGGGCCGTGGTCGTGGTAGAACCAGGCGCCCTCGCTCTCGGGGATCGCCTCCCAGACGTACGTGAACGTGTCGCCTGTCTGGACGAAACCGCCGGGATCGGTGTACTTGCCCTTGTAGGCGCCGTCCATGTCCTGTGAGTACTGGACTCCGTGCGGGTGCATGGTCACCGGGCTCGAGAGCTGGTTGCGGAAGTTGATCGTGATCGCCTCGCCGACGTTCGCCTCGATCAGCGGTCCGGGGATCGTCGCCGGGCCGAGCGGGGAGGCGAAGTTCGGTGAGTAGGCACGGTAGGCGTAGGCGGTGAACTTGGTCTTGCCCTTGACCTGCTTGCCGCCCATCTGGTCACGGCCCTTGGGGACGATGTTCCACTTCACCTGTTCGGCCTGGATCCAGTACTCGTTGCCGGTGGCCTTCTTCTTCGTCGACGAGGCCAGAACGACCTGGCCCTGAGTCGCCTCCTGGGCCTGCTTCGCCTTGGCCGCCTTGACCTTCGGCGGAACCTTGATGTCGGCGGCCAACTCGTCGACGTTGGCCGGCTTGTCGAGCGCGAACTGCTTGCCGGCGAGCGTGCAGAGGAGCAACCCTCCCGCCGCGTCGGCAACGAAGGCTCGCCGTCCGATCGGGGGAAGGCTCATCTTCGTCCTCCGGCTACTTCTTGACGACGACCTTCAGCTGCATCAGGTCCGGATGGATGGTGCAGATGAAGTTGTAGGTCCCGGGCTTGTTGAAGGTGGGGGCGAAGTTGATCCCGATCGCGCCGTTGGCGGAGCGGTTGCACTTCGTCACCTTGCCCTTGGCGCACGGCTTCTTCGTCGTCTTGACGCCCTTCGGGCCCTTCTTCAGGGTCACATTGTGGGTGTCGAGGTTCATCTTGTCCCACTTGAACGAGACCTTCGTGTTCTTCTTGACCTTCAGCTTCGAGGTCGAGTAGTAGTCGTCGTTGACCTTGACCTTTTCCTTCTTGGTCTTGCCGCCCCCGCCCTTGCCCGCGACGCCCGTTGTGGGCATCGCGAGCGCGAGGATTGCGACCAGGGCCGTGGCTGTTGCGAATGCCCTACGCATTACGGGCACACCGGGCCGGGACTGACGTCGAGGGGCTGGTAGTCCTTGAACGCCGGGTGGGGGTGCTGCGTCCAGGAACATTCCTGGTTCTCGGGCGGATCGGTCGTCACGTAGGGGACGAGCTGGTTGAACACCATATTCGTGTTACCGAGGCTCGCACCCGTGGCGCCGGCGTTCGGCTGAACTCCGTCGGGGATCGGGCACTCGGGATAGAGCTGGCCGATCGTGGCGCTGGCGTCCCCGGTCGGCGCGAACGTCGAGCTGTCATTGCCGCTAAAGCAGTTCCCGGTACCGGAGCCGTCGACCCAGAAGTCGTAGTGGCCGTTGGTGTCGGTGCCGTTCTTGCCCATCGCGTTGTTCAGGACCTGGTTGTTCTGGCTGGTCGCATTGTCGCCGTCATTGAACGGATCAGAGAACTCCGCGACACCCCACATGAAGTTGCCGAAGACGTTGTTGTCCTTGACGGTCCATCCGTCGGCGCCGAACAAAGCGACACCGATACCCGTCGGATACTGGAGAGTCAGATCACCGATCTGGCCGAGGCCGTTGGACACCGTCTTCACCTCGGACGCGTCGAGGAAGTAGTTGAAGTTGTTCCAGAAGATGTCGTTGTTCCGGATGACGCTGTCGCCGGTCGGCTCGAACGGCTCGGAGTCGAGCGTGTTCGGGACGAGGCCGATGCCGTTGTTGTAGAACGCCGAGTTCTTGATCACGACGTACTTCGAGTTGGTGCCGGAGTACCCGAGCACGTTCTCGTAGGCTTCGAGGTTCTTCAGCACCGTGGTCTTCGGGTTGGCCTGGAACGGGGTTCCGCCGATGTAATAGGGCGAGTCACCGTGGCCCCAGCCCTCCGAGTTCTCGAACGTGCCGCCGGCGCAGCCGAAGGCGAAGAGGCCGTAGCTGCGGTTGAAGGACACGTCGACGTTGTCGGCCGTGAAGTCCTGGCACGTGATCTTGTCGTCGGACGTGTCGGAGTCCAGGAAGTGGACACCGTTGCCGGCGAAGTCCCGCACCCACATGTTCTTGATCGTGACGTTCTTCGCGTCCGAGACCTCGATGCCGTTGTTGGCGACCCCGGTGCCGTCCGGGAGCTGGGCGTTGGTGCCGTCGAGGATCGTCTTGCGGGGGTTCGACTTCGTTCCCTTGATCGTCAGGCCGTTGTACTTCTTGCCGAGGACCTGGACGCCCTCGACGTACTTGCCGGGCTTGATCTTGATCACCGCGTGCTTCTTCTTCTTGGCCTTGTTGACGGCCTTCTGAATCGTCCGGTACTTGCAGCCGTGCTTACAGACGACGAGCGCCTTGTTCTTCTTGCCGCCCCCCTTCTTTCCGGCGAGGGCAGAGGCGGGTACGGCGAGCATCGCGACTGCGAGCAGTGCGGCCACGATACGAACGACAAGACGGCGGTTCATCAAATCTCCTACATGCGGTGGTGATGACAACAAAGGGTGGGGGCTGTCGGAACGGGAACACGCGACTTTCCCCGAAGTCGCGGTGGCGATGCTAAACCATCTTCGTGGTCGCGGAGCCGGTGGGCATCACCCGGTCCGGATGAAACCTCACGGCCTACTCGTCGAAGTACTCGGGATGCTGCTCGCGCAGCCGCGGGATCTCGCGCAGAACCATCCGCAGGTGGTGGCGCATCGCCGCCTCGGCTGTGTCCGGGTCCTTGCGCTCGACGCCGCCGAGGACCTGCTCGTGCTCGGCCACCATCTCCTCCAGGTAGCTCGGGGCGGGCAGGCTGAGACGCCGCACCCTGTTCAGGTGTGGCTTGATCCGCTGGCCGAGGGTCCAGACGGCTGTGTGGCCGCTGAGATCGCAGAGCGCGTGATGGAAATCGTCGTCGAGCAGGTAGAAGGCGTCGTGGTCGCCCGCCCGGACCGCCCGGTGCTGGTTGCGGACGATGGCCTCGAGCTCGCCGATGTCGTCCTCGGTGGCGAGCTCGGCCGCCTTGCGAACCGCGGCGCACTCGAGCGATTCGCGGACGAACTGCGCATCGGTCACCGCCCGCGGGCTGATCGGCGCGACGAACGTCCCGAGTTGCGCGACGATCTCGACCAGCCCCTCCTCCCGGAGCCGGGCCAGCGCCTCCCGGACAGGCGTGCGGCTCACCCCGAGCCATGCGGCCAGCTCGTTCTCCGACAGCTGCCGCCCGGGCTCGAACTCGGAGCGCACGATCGCGTCGAGGATCGCACCGTAGGCATGGATCCGGGCGAGTGTCCCCTGACGCCGCCGCGCCGTGTTCAGCCTGACGATGTTCCCCTCCGATGTCGGCTCCGGCATGAACGCAGCGTATCGGCGGGGACCGGGCGCGGATGGCGAGTTGCGACGCATTGTGCGTCGTTTCCTGCCAGCCGTGCGGCGGGGCGCGGCCCCGCCCTACTTCTCGTCGTCCTCGAAGTTGAGGTAGTAGCGGCTCGCCGTCGGCTCGCCCTGGCCCTGGTACTTGCTGCCGGTCTCCTCGGAGCCGTAGGCGAACTCGACCGGTCCGTCCATCCGCATGAAGGAGATCTGGCCGATCGGCATCCCGTGGTAGATAGTGATCGGGAGGTTGGCTACGTTCGAGAGCTCGAGCGTCAGGTTGCCCTCGAAGCCGGCGTCGACGAAGCCGGCGGTGGAATGGATGAGGAGACCGAGGCGGCCGAGGCTTGACTTGCCCTCGAGGCGGGCGACGATGTCGTTGGGAAGCTTGACCCGCTCGAGCGTCTGGCCGAGTACGAACTCACCGGGGTGGAGGATGAACGGCTCGTCGTCGGGGACCGTGACGAGCTCAGTCAGGTCCTCCATCTCCTTCCGCACGTCTATATAAGGGTGCCGGGCGTTGTGGAAGACCCGGAACTGGCGATCGACGCGCACGTCGACGCTCGACGGCTGAATCAACTTCTCGTCGTAGGGGTCGAAGGCGATCCGGCCGGAATCGATCTCCTCCCGGATCGTGCGGTCACTGAGCACCATCGCGGCGCCAGTCTATTCACGGGGCGGGGCGGACGAGCGGATGGACAAAAGTCCAGTCGCCGCGACATCGCGCCGATGTCGCGAAACGCCTGCCGATACGGACGCAGGAGCGATGGAACGGTCAGAACAACAGCCTGCCTGGGAAGCCGACGCGAAGTCGAGCACGACGGAGTCGTGCGAGACGGCGAGCGATCTCGTCGACCTGCACATCTGCCCGCAGTGCTCGTCCGGCCTCGTCTATCCGCTGGACTGGATGCCGATGGACGCCGCTCACTGGCGGGTCTCGCTGCGGTGCCCGGAGTGCGAGTGGTCCGACGTCGGCCTCTACGAGCAGAGCGTGCTCGATCGCTTCGACCAGGTCCTCGACGCCGGGACCGACACGCTCTACGCCGATCTGCGGAGGCTGGAGCGCTCCAACATGGAGGCCGAACTGCAGCGGTTCAACGTCGCGCTCGGCGACAACCTGATCCTCCCCGAAGACTTCTAACCCAGCGGCGGCCCTTCCGCCCTCTCCTCAGATGCGGCTTGCGTCCCCGTTTCGGGCGCAGGCCGCATGTGTGGAGGCTGGATGACTCCGAGGGAATGCTCCGCTTCGCGTCCGCTTCCCTCGGGTTGCGCCCAAGGTGAATCGGGCCGCTCGGCAGCGGCGTCAGGAATAACTCCGAGGAAATGCTCCGGCTTCGCCGTCCGCTTCCCTCGGGTTGCGCCCAAGGTGAATCGGGCCGCTCGGCAGGGGCGTCAGTTGATTGGTGGGTCAGCTGTATCTCTCGACGACCCCGTCGGCGACCAGTTCGAGCATCTTCAGCTCGTCGCCGCCGATGCCCGAGTTCCGCAGCTCGCGCTTCGCGGCGTCGACCCGTTCGCGCGCCTCGGTGCGGACCTCCTCGGGAGCGCCCGTCGCGGCGATCCGATCGCAGATAACCGCCGCATCGCCGGGTCCGATCGAGCGCAGGTCGAGCTCCAGCAGGCCCGGATCGCGCTCCCGAGCGAGGATGAACGGCAGCGTCACGGTGCCGTCGAGCAGGTCGGTGCCGCGGGCCTTGCCGGTCCGCTCGGCGGGCCCGAGAATGTCGAGAACGTCGTCGAGGAGCTGAAACGCGAGCCCGATCGCCCGTCCGAAGGTCTGCAGCGCGGCCTCCTCCGCATCGGTGCGGACCGCACCGATCACGCAGGCACATTCGAACAACGCCGCCGTCTTCAGCTCGCAGCGCAACTGGTATCGCTCGATCGAGACGCCGGTGTCATAGGCGTCGCGTCGCTGGGCGAGCTCGCCCCGGGCCAGCGCGACCGAGGCATGGGCGAGCAGCTCGACCTGGCGATCCGTGCCAGGGGCGTCGTCATCGTCGGCGAGCACGGCGAATGCGCGCGAGAAGAGCAGGTCGCCCGCCGCGACGGCGCGATCGCGGCCGGAGTTGGCGACGACGGTCGGCAAGCCGCGTCGCAGCGGGGCTGCGTCGAGTACGTCGTCGTGGACGAGCGTGGCCATGTGGACGAGCTCGATTGCCGTGGCGGAGCGGATCGCCTCGTTGCCCGCGCCGCGGCCGGCGCAGAGCAGGACCAGCAGGGGACGCATCCGCTTACCGCCCGCGCTGAGCGTCTCCCCCGTGTCACCGCCGAGTTCGGGACCCCAGCCCTGGACCGTTTCGCCGAGCCGGCGTTCGACCTCCGCCATCCGAGCGGGCAACCAGGCTGACGCGAGATCGGTCACGGCGGTGACCGGCTCCGGCGAGGACGAACGGCTCATGCCTTCCCCTTAGCTCTCGCTTCTGGCGACGGGGCGGCGACCGGAGTGGATCGCGATGATCCCGCCGGCGAGGATCGTCCAGCGGATGTCGTTGAGGCCGGCACCGTCCATGATCGCCGCCAGGCGATCGGGCGGCGGGAAGCGCTTGACCGATTCGGGCAGGTAGGCGTAGGCGTCGCTGTCGCCGGCGATCTTGCCGATCAGCGGGACCATGCGATCGAACCAGACCGAGAAGAACGTCGAGAGCGGCGGCCGCGTCGGCTGTGTGATCTCGAGGATGACGAGAGTGCCGCCGGGCTTGAGCACCCGGGTCATCTCGGCGATGCCGCGATTGAGATCGAGCAGGTTGCGGACCCCGAAGCCGACCGTCACGGCATCGAAGCCGGCGTCGTCGTAGGGCAGCTCGAGGGCGTCGCCCCACTCGAAGATCGGCTTGGCGGCCCCGTCGGGGACCGCCTTATCCCGGGCCAGGTCGAGCATCCGCTCCGAGAAGTCGGAGCCGACCACGCGCCCGGTCGGCCCGACCCGCCGGGCCAATTCGAGGCTGAGGTCGCCGGTGCCGCAGCAGACGTCGAGAGCGGCGTCGCCGGGACCGAGGCCGGCGCGATCGACCGCGCGGGCCCGCCAGCGATGGTGCATGCCGGCGGTCATCGCCGAATTCATCAGGTCGTAAACACCGGCGATCCGGTCGAACATGCCGCGGACCTCGGATGCGAACTGCTCCGACTCGCGGCTCGGTTTGCTCTCAGCCGTCGTCAGGGGGTGGGAGCTGGTTCGACCGCGGCCGGATCGCCGCCGGACTGGTCGGGCAAAGCAGCACTCGGATTGCCGGGATTGCCCGTGCTCGACGGCGCGGTCTGCTCCTGACCGTTCAACGAGCCGAGGAATGCGACCAGGTCACGGAACTTCTCAGGCTGATCCTGCGCCATCGAGGCATACGAGGGCATGATCCCGGGGCCGATCTCGAGCGAGCGGGCGATCGCCGCCGGGTTCAGGCGCGCCCCGATCTCGGTCAGCTTCGGGCCGGGGCCGTTGTTGCCGTTCTCGCCGAACTGGTGACAGGCCAGGCAACCCGACTGCGCGGCGATCAGCTTGCCCGCCTCGTACTCGGGAGCGACGTTGATGTCGATCTCGGTCGGCGAGCCGGCGTTGGCGCCGAGGAAGGTCAGGAAGGCCATCGAGGCGATCGTCAGGATCCCGGCGACCGTCGCGATCGGACGCTTCAGCGGGTTGCGCTCCGGGTTGCGATCGTAGAACGGCAGCAGAAACAGCAACACCATCGCGATCGTCGGGACGCCGATCGTCGCGATCGGGACGAACTCCGGTCCCTTGATGACGCGGAGCAGCTCGAACAGGAAGAAGAAGTACCACTCCGGGCGCGGCACGTAAGTCGTCGTCGTCGGATCCGCCTTGGGGCCCTGCTCGGCGCCCAGCCAAATCGCCATCACGATGATCACGACGACGACGATCAACGCCATCACCGAGTCCTTCATGATCGCGTACGGGAAGAAGGGCTTGCCCTTCTTCTTCATCACCTCGTACTCGCGGAGGTACTTCTCCTTCTCCTGGCGATTCACGAGACGGATCCGTTCGGATCGTGGCCGTTGCCGGAGTCGATCGGCAGCGCCTCGACGGTCTCGGAGCGCGACTCCTTGGGCTTGCGATCGGCCCGCAGCCAGGGCGGCGCGGTCGTGCCCATCTTCACGACCAGGTACAGGTGGGCACCGATCATCGCGATGATCGCGCCGGGCACGAGCAGCATGTGGATCGCGTAGAAGCGCGACAGCGTCGTCGCACCGAACTCGGGGCCGGCGCGGAGGAAGTCGGAGAGGTACGGACCGACGAGCGGGCCGGTGCCGTTGATGTTGACGCCGACGATCGTCGCCCAGTAGGAGCGCTGGTCGAAGGGCAGCAGGTAGCCGGTGAAGCCCATCGTCATCGTCAGGATCAGGAGGACGACGCCGATCACCCAGTTGATCTCACGCGGATACTTGTAGGCGCCGAAGAAGAAGGTCCGGGCCATGTGGACGAAGATCAGGATGACCATCACCGAGGCGCCCCACTTGTGCATGCCGCGGACGAACTCGCCGAGGAACACGTCGTTGGTCAGGTGGGTGATCGATGCGTAGGCCTCGACCGGCGAGGGGGTGTAGTACATCGCCAGGAAGACGCCGGTCAGCGCCTGGACGACGAACGCGAACAACGTTGCCGACCCGAGCGTGTAGAACCAGTTCGTGCCCTTCGGGACCTTCCGCATGAGCATCGCGGTGAGGAATGTCGTCGCCCCCGAGCGCTCGTCGAGCCAGCCGACGAGGTCGGCGGGGGCCTCCTTGGCGCCGTCGAGTGCCCGCTTGCCGGGGTCGTCGGTGATCGGCGACCCGTTCCCGTTCTTGCCGGGCTCGTCGCCGTTGGTATAGGCGGTGGCGCCGTTGCCGCCCGCGCGGCCCGGCTGTGGGGGGCGCCGCATCGGCGGCGGCAGGAGTTTCTGCAACCTGCTCATGAGGAGGAGGGCGGCGCAGCGGTCGACGGCCGGGGCGGATACAGGTATTCCCAGATGCCACCGGTGAACTCACCGGGATCGCGAGCCCTGACGGGCTCGAGCTGGGAGGTGACGCTGTAGCGCGGTCCGATCTCGACGTTGTTGTCGACGATCCGCGTCTGGAAGCGATCGAGCGGGCGAACCGGCGGGCCGCCGATGACCTGGCCCTGGAAGCCGTAGACGCCGCCGTGGCAGGGGCAGATGAAGTTGCCGGCGGCCTGCACGAAGCGGACCGGGCAGCCGAGATGGGCGCAGCGGGTCGAGATCGCCACGTAGGAGGCGGGGTCCTCGCCGAGGTCGGTGCTGCCCTGGCGTACGTAGACGGTGGTCTTGCCGGCCTCGCCGATTCCCTGGACGATCGTGATCACCCGCGGGAGATAGGTCTCAGGGACGAAGTCGTCGAGCGGGCCGACGGCCTGCCAGTCCTCCTCGGGCGTCTCGAAGATCGGGGCGACGGCGAAGCCGAGCGCCGGCAGGATGATCGCGGCGCCGGCGAGTCCGCCGAGCGCCTGACCGGCGACTGCGAACACCTTGCGACGGGTCATCGACTCGCCCTCGAAGTAGCCCACTGGCTTCATCGGAGGGAGTACGTCGGCACGGCTTTCGCCGGCCTCGTCAGTGGTCTTTTCTTCGCCTGATTCAGCCACGGTTCGGGGCGGCGAATCCTACTGCTTTGGCAGCGATCGACAGGTCGTCGGAGAGGCCCGCTCGATCGGCGGCCCCGTCGGCGGCCCTCCAGAGCGGGGCGGCGTCGCCGCTCTCGCGGAGCGTCGCCTTGGCGGCCAGGTAGTCCGGATCGGTCCCGGTGGCGATCGTCACCGCGGCGGCGAGCCAGGCGACCTCGATCGCGTCGGCGGCGGGAACCGGAGCGGCGTCGAGCTGGGCGGCGACCGAGATCAGGTCCGACAGCTCGGTGACGGCGAGCAGGTCCCCGAGTCTGGCCAGGCGCTCGATCCCGCGCGCGTACAGGTGGTCACCGGCGAGCAGCCGCAGGTCGGGGTCGAGTTGCGCGAGCAGCCGTGGTTCGCCGTAGTGGCAGAGATACCCCTCGCGAACGAGCTCGACGACGACCGCGTAGGCACCGGGATCGGCGGCACAGCGCGGGCCGGCGGCGACGAGCATCCCGATCGCCGGCGGCGTCCGCGGCGCGGCGACGTGCGGGGCGATCACCGGACCCTCCTCGCGCAGCTCCTCGGCGAGGTGGACGAGAGCGTCCTCGGGGCGGGCCGGGGCGAGCGCGCTCACGCCAGGGCCTCTTGGAAGCAATCAGCGGCCGCCTCGCAGGTGGAGTCGATCGCGGCGTCGTCGTGGGCGAGCGAGACGAACCATGCCTCGAACTGCGACGGGGGCGGGAAGAAGCCGCGCTCGAGCATCGCTCGGCAGAAGCGGGCGTAGGCGTCGTGGTCGCAGGCCTGCGCGCCGGCGAAGTCGTGCGGGGCTTCGGCGGCGAAGAACGGGGTGACGAGGCCGGGCACCGAGCTGAGGCTTACTCGCGGTTCGCCGCCGGCCGCCGACTCGGCGGCGCGGGCGAGGCCGCTCGCGAGGCGCTCGGTCGAGGCGGTCAGTTGCCCGTAGGCGTCGTGGTCGAGGCGGCGCAGCGTCGCCAGCCCGGCGGCGACGGCGAGGGGGTTCCCCGACAGGGTGCCCGCCTGGTAGACGTCGCCGGCCGGCGCGACCCGCTCCATCAGCTCGCGCGAGCCTCCGTAGGCCGCCGCCGGAAGGCCGCCGCCGATCACCTTTCCCATCACGGTCAGGTCGGCCGCGACCCCGAGCAGCTCCTGGGCGCCGCCGCGGGCGACGCGGAAGCCGCTGATCACCTCGTCGCAGATCAGCAGCGCCCCGGACCGGTCGGCGAGGGCCCGCAGGTGTTCGAGGAAGCCCGCGGCCGGGGGGATCAGGCCCATGTTCGCCGGGATCGGCTCGCAGATGATCGCCGCCGGCTCGTACATGTCGACCGCCTGCTCGACGGCCACGAAGTCGTTCCAGGGGACGATCGCCGTCGCCTCGGCCTGGGCGCGGGGGACGCCGGGGCTGGCGGGGATCGCCTGGGTGGCCAGGCCCGAACCCGCCTCGGCGAGCAGCCCGTCGACGTGCCCGTGGTAGGCGCCGGCGAACTTGACGAGCCGGTCGCGGCCGGTCGCCGCGCGGGCCAGCCGGATCGCGCTCATCGATGCCTCGGTCCCGGAGCTGACCATCCTGATCATCTCGACCGATGAGAACCGGCCGGCGACCTCGGCGGCGAGCTCGACCTCGCCCTCGGTTGCCGCCCCGTAGGAGGTGCCGCGCGCTGCGGCCTCGGCGACGGCGGCGACGACCGACGGCTCGGCGTGGCCGAGGATCAGCGGGCCCCACGAGCAGACCCAGTCGACGTAGGAGTTGCCGTCCGCGTCGATGACGCGATTGCCGGCGGCCCTGTCGATGAAGATCGGATCGCGGCCGATCGAGCCCATCGCCCGGACCGGCGAGTTGACGCCGCCCGGCATCAGGCGGAGCGCACGTGCGTAGAGCTCGGCCGACCGCTCCGAGTTCAACTGCTCAACTACCGGTAGTCGTGCCCGCTTCGAAGGCCTCGGGTGCGTGCTCGCGCTCCCAGGCTTCGTAGTCGGGAGTGAAGTAACGGAGGCGGATCTTCTTGAACTCGGTCGAGCTGTAGAGGACCGCGCGATCGTTGCCGTGAAGATCGTGCTCGTCGGCGATCGACTGGAGGACCGCGTCGCACTCCTCCTTCGAGCGGCCGTGGGCCATCGTGAAGACCGAGTAGGGCCAGTCGGCGTAGGTCGGGCGCTCGTAGCAGTGGGAGATGCCGCGAACGGCGGCCATCCGCCCGCCGGTGTCGGGGACATCGGCGGGGTCGACCTTCCAGACGCCCATCCCGTTCGCCGAGAACCCGGCGCGGCGATGGAAGAGGATGGCGGCCACCCGGCGCAGGAGGTTGCGGCCGATCATCGCCTCGAGGTGGGCGAGGAAGTCCTCGGTCGAGAGCCCGACCTGCGAGGCGGCCTCGTCGTAGGGACGCTCGACGACGTCCATCGGTCCCTGCAGCGCCCTGATCACCGCGATGTCGAAGTCGTCGTAGGGCTGCCGCTCGAGCTCGCGGGGCGGGACGGCCTCGACCTTGGCGGCGAGCGCGTCGGTGTCCCCCTCCATCTCGAGGTTCATGTTGATCTTGAACATCGTCAGCGTCGGCAGCTGGCGGATCGACTCGGCGCCGGTCAGCTTCTGGAGGACCTCGAGGGTTCCCTCCAGGCCGAGCACGGAGTCGGGCGGCGTGGCGATCGTGAACCAGAGGTTGAACTCGTGGTCGCGCAGGTAGTTGTGGGAGACGCCCGGGTGGGAGTTGATGATCTTGGCCGGCCGGTGGGGATACTCGGAATCGACCTTCGCGGCGACGAGCATCGAGGAATAGCCGAGCGCACGGGTGTCGAAGATCGGCGTGATCTCGCGGATGATCCGCCCGTCGAGCAGGCGCTGGGTCCGCGACATGAACTCCTCGATCGGCAGCTCCGCCTCGGCCGCGAGCTTCGCGTAGGGCTCGGGATCGAGCGGGAAGTTCGACTGCATCAGGTTCATCAGCCGGCGATCGGTCTCGTCGAGAGGGATCGCCGCGCCGTCCTTGCGAGAGCGCAGCTTCGGGCCCGCGGGCGGTCGCTGCTTGCGCTCCGTCGCCTCGGTCTCGGTTTCGGTCAGCTCAGACATCGAGCCTCAAACATCCAGCCATCTTGCGGCGTCCTTCGCGTAGTAGGTGAAGATCGCATCCGCGCCCGCGCGGCGGATCGAGGTCAGGGCCTCGAGCACGGCCGTTCGCTCATCGAGCCAGCCGTTGCCGACGGCGGCCTTGAGCATCGCGTACTCGCCGGAGACATGGTAGGCGCCGAGCGGCGCGCCGGTGGCGTCCTTGACGCGGCGGATCACGTCGAGGAAGGGGAGAGCGGGCTTGACCATGAGCATGTCGGCGCCCTCGTCGAGGTCCAGCTGCGACTCGCGGATCGCCTCGAGCACGTTGGCCGGATCCATCTGGTAGCCGCGGCGGTCGCCGTGCGAGGGGGTCGAATCGGCCGCCTCGCGGAACGGTCCGTAGAAGGCGCTGGCGTACTTCGCCGAGTAGCTGATGATCGCCGTGTCGCCGAAACCCTCGCCGTCGAGGCGGCTGCGGATCGCGCCGATCCGCCCGTCCATCATGTCCGAGGGCGCGACCGCGTCGGCGCCTGCGGCGGCCTGCGAGACCGCGGTCCTGGCGACCATCTCCACCGAGAGATCGTTGTCGACCTCACCGTCTTCGCGGACCCAGCCACAGTGCCCATGCGACGTGTACTCGCACATGCACGTGTCGGCGATCACGGTCAGCTCCGGATGGGCCTCCTTGAGCGCCCGGACGGCGAGTTGCACCACGCCCTCGTCGTCATAGGCCCCCGAGCCCTCCGCATCCTTGGCGGCCGGGATGCCGAACAGCAGCACCGCATCGACGCCGGCCGCGTGAACCGCCCCGGCCTCCTCGACCAGCTCGCCGATCGACAGCCGCTGCACACCCGGCATCGACTCGATGTCCTCGCGAACCCCGGTCCCGGCCTTCACGAACAGCGGCTGGATCAGGTGCGAACGGGTCAGCTCCGTCTCCCGGGTCAGCCCACGCAGGACCCCGGTCCTGCGCAGACGACGCATCCGTGTCGCGGGAAAAGCCATTGGCTCCAGTTTAGGCGGCGAAGCAGGGCGCCATCGGCAGGCCACGCCACACCGCTACAGCCAAACCGGCAACCGCCAACCGCCGGCCCCCCGGCCGGCAGTCGCGGTCAGGCCCTCGACGAGGGCCCTAAGGGGTCGTGGCGGTGGTCGGAGCAGTCGCGTCGGAGCTGCTGCCGGCGCCGTTGGTCAGGTCGATCTTCCAGCCGTCCTCGTTGACGAGCGTGAACGACGAGTCGCCGGAGTCGGTGGTCACCGCGACCGTGGCGGTGTCGCCGTCGACCTTGACGTCGCCGATCTTGAGGTTGTCCGGCACCTTGGCGTTGCCGCTCTTGACGGCGGCCTCGAAGGCTGCCTGGCAGCTGTCCTCGCCGGCCGCCGCGATGTCCTGGGAGTCCGAGGACAGCACCGCGCAGGCGCCGGCCGCATCCTCGCTCTTGGAGGCATCGTAGAAGGCCTGGACCGCGTCCGCCGGGCTCGAGGCGGCGTCGGAAGAGGTGGAGTCGCTGCCGCCGCAGCCGACCACGACTACTGCCGCGAGGGCGAGTACCCCGGCGATGATGCGCTTGCGTCCTGTGCTCAAAGTGCCTCCGTTGCTGGCTTGAAGAAGGCGGAAGGCTACAGCTTCCGCGATTAGGCCCTGACAGATCGGCAATCGGCGCGTTCAATGGCTGACGGCCCGATCATGATCAGTGCACACGAATGGATAATCAGAGCCCGCTGCCGGATAATCGAGACTGATGGCGGCCAACCACCGAACCGGCCCTGCGGCGAACGCCCTGTCGGCGAAGCGGGAGGGACGACTCCACGGCATCCGGCTCGCCCGCCGCGCGGCGCGAGGGGACCGGCGTGCGTTCGAACAGATCTTCAAGCGCCATCACCAAGAGCTGTACCGCTACTGCCTGGCGATCGTCCGCGACCCCGACGATGCCGAAGATGCGCTTCAGGCAACCATGGCCTCCGCCCTCCGTGGTCTGCGCGGCGAGGATCGCGACATCGACATCCGTCCGTGGCTGTTCCGGATCGCCCACAACGAATCCGTGTCGCTGTTGCGGAGGCGTCCACCGGACACCGCCGACGATCTCGAGGTACCCGAGCAGGACGGAGCCACCCAGGAGGATCGCCTCGAGACACGCGACCGGCTGCGCACCCTCGTGGCCGACCTGAACGAGCTGCCGGAACGACAGCGCTCGGCGCTCGTGATGCGGGAGCTCAGCGGCCTCTCCTATGCCGAGATCGCGGATGCTTTGCAGTGCTCGCAGGGCGGGGCGAGGCAGGCGGTCTTCGAGGCTCGCACCGCGCTCCGGGAACGCGAGGAGGGTCGCGGGATGGAATGTGAGGAGATCCGCCGGGCAATTTCGGAGCGGGATGGGCGGAGGCTGCGAGGGCGCAAGCTGCGCGCGCATCTGGGTGGATGCGACGGGTGTCGCGCGTTCGCAGCGGCAATCCCTGCCAGGCGGGCCGACCTTGGATCCCTCTGCCCGCCGCTCCCGGCCATTGCCGCCGGGACCATGCTCACAGGCCTGCTCGGTGGAGCCGGTGGTGGCGCGGCCACGGGCGCCGGCGCCGCCGGGATCGCCGGCGGCGGAATCGCGGCCTCGGCGGCGATCAAGGGAGGATCGATCGCAGCCGCCATCGCGCTCGCCGTCGGGGCGGCGGACGTCGGCGGCCTGATCGACCTGCCGAGCCCGGTCGCCGGCGGCGGGCAATCCTCGGCCAATGACTCACGGACCGACCCCGGCAGCCCGGTGCGGGCGAGCGGGCACACCGCCGGCGGGGAGGCAAGCCGGGCCGGCGCGGGAGCAAACCATGGATCAGCCGATCCCAAGCACCCCGGCGGAGGCGGCCCGGGCCACCAGGGCGGCGATTCGCCGGGTAGCTCCGGCAGCGCCGCCGCCGCTCCCCAGAGCTCGGGGGAGCCGTCGGCCCTGCCGGGCAACTCCGGCTCGGCGCCGGGGCAGTCCGGCACGGCGCCGGGCGGAGGGTCAGCGGAAGCCCCTGGGCAGACGGGCGTCATGCCGGGAAATGCCTCCTCGGCGCCCGGCCACAGCGCCACCTCCCCGGGCAACTCGGCGGCTGCGCCGGGACAGACGGACGCGCAACCCCCGGGGCACGTTGACAACCCCGGATCCGCGAATGGCAACGGTGCCTCCGCGGGTCCGAAACCGAAGTAGGTCCTGACGAAACGACCCGCGGGTCGTTGTACCTCCGAATCCACCATCGGCCGCACCAAGAAGGTGCGGCTTCAGGAGGTAATCAAGATGAAGAAACTGATCACGATCTCGGCCCTGACACTGACCGCGCTGCTCGCGGCGTCTTCGCTGGCAGTCGCGGGCGGGAAGCCCGACAAGCCCGTGAAGGCCAGGGACGCCGCTGCGAAGCAGTGTGCCGCCGAGAAGAAGGCCGACAAGGCCGCCTTCCGGTCGCTCTACGGAAAGCGCGCGATGCGCACCTGCATCAAGGGCGAAACCCCGAAGTCGGCCACGGAATTGAAGAACGCTGCGAAGGAGTGCAAGGCCGCCAAGGCGGACGATCCCACCGGCTTCGCCGAGGCATGGGGAACCGGCAAGAACGCCTACGGCAAGTGCGTGTCGGGCACGGTCAAGTCCGAAGACAAGGCCGACGCCGCCGAGTTCAAGAACGCGGCCAAGCAGTGCAAGGCCGCACGCTCCGACGATGCCGGCGCATTCGCCGAGGCCTGGGGCGACAAGAAGAACGCACTCGGCAAGTGCGTATCCGCCACCGTGAAGGCTGCCGACTCCAACGTCTGACCGAAGGGCCTCGCCCTGGCGAGCGCCAGGAGCCCCGCAGCGTCCCCCCGCTGTGGGGCTCTTTGCGTTCTAGACGAAGCGGCGCACCGAGAACCTGGCGATCGCCGCGTAGGCGATGACGAGGATCGCCAGGTGGACGATCGCGATCCCGATGCTCGGCCCGGAGGCGTCGAGGGCTCCGGTCAGGGCTCGCAACGCCGGGTCGAACGGGAAGAGGGCCGTGACGACGCTGATCACGTCGTACAGGCCCGGACCCACCGTCCCGGACGGGATCAGCGAGAGGAAGGCGACGGGCAGGCTGATCATGAAGGCGAGCAGGGAGGCCGCGCGCACCTCCTTCGCGGCGCCGCCGATCGCGGCGCCGAAGGCGGCGAACCCGGCGCCACCGGCGACGATCGCCGGCAGCCAGAGCAGGAAGCGGCTCCAGTCGAGGCTGACGAAGAGTCCGAGCCCGGCGAGCATCAGCAGCGTGACGACGAGCGAGACGATGACGCCGAGCACGATCTTCTCGGTCAGCAGCACCGACTTCGAGACGAGGCCGCGGGTGAGCCTGGCGAAGGCGTTCTCCTCGCGCTCGAGCGCCAGCGAGCCGGCGACGAGCAGGACGGTGACGAACATCAGGGTGATCGTCGCGGCGACCGAGATCGCGAAGGTGTCGAGGCTCGGCGTGTCCCCGTTGACGACCTCGGTGTCGACCTTGATCGGCTGGGTCACCGAGGTCAGCAGGTCGCCCGCGGCGCCGAGGTTGTCGGCGGCGACCTTGCTGAACTGGATCACCCTGTCGAGATCAGCGAGATCGGGGCTGTCCTTCGGCAACTGGTCGCGGATCTTCGTGAGGATCTGCTCGGAGTTGCGGAGGCCGAGGATCGAGACACCGTCGCCGAGGAAGCTGAAGTCGCCGCCGTCGAGCAGGATCTGCAGGTACTGGGTGGAGACGTTGGAGACCTCCTGGGAGATCCTCAGGTTCGCCTCCGAGAGCAGCGCGTTGATCCGATCGTCGACGAGACCGGCCTTGACGGGGTCCTCCTCGTTGACGAGCACCTTCACGGTCGGGCTCTCGGGATTCAGCCCGGCGAGCGTCTGGAGGCGATCGACCAGGTCGGCGGGCAGGATCAGGGCACCGAGCACGTCCCCGGACTCGACCTTCTGGCGCGCCTCGGCCTCGCTGGAGACCGGGACGCATTCGATCCGCTGACAGAGCTCGCTCTTGGCGCCGACGAGGTCGAAGTCCTCGCCGCCGATCTGCAGCGGGGTGTCCGCCGGGACCTCGTTGAGGAAGGCGACCCGCGGCTTGTCGGGACCGCCGCTCAGCGCGAATCCGATCAGCACGGCGATCGCGATCGGGTAGAGGACGAGGAGCGCCGTGACCAGCGGCGAGCGCCGCATGATCTGCAGGTCCTTGAGCAGTAGCCAGCGCATTCCGGGAAGTCGGTCCTTTATCTAGTGCCCCTGCTCGGCGAGGAAGCGGACGAACGCCGATTCGAAGTCGGCGCTCCCGGCCTCGGCGTCGGTCGGCGGGGCGGCGGCGTTGAGCTCGGCGACGGAGCCGTCGAAGAGTCCCTGGCCGTCGGCGAGCACGAGCACGCGACTGCCGTAGCGCTCGGCCTCGGCGATGTTGTGGGTGGAGAAGATCACCGTCGTGCCCCCGCCGGCCAGGCCGAGCACGAACTCCCACAGGCGCGAGCGCTGGCGCGGGTCGAGGCCGGTCGAGGGCTCGTCGAGGAGCAGCACGGCGGGGCTCGAGAGCAGCCCGATCGCGATGTTGATGCGCTGCTGGTTGCCGCCCGAGAGCCTGCCCACCTGATCGCCGCGGCGCTCGCCGAGGGCGGTCTGCTCGAGCATCCGCTCGACGCTCGCGTCGACGTCGCCGACCGCCTCCAGCCGCGCGAACAGGCGCAGGTTCTCCTCCACGGTCAGGCGGCGATAGAGCGCCGCCTGCTGCGGGACGAAGCCGACGCCACGTGGCAGGTGGACCTCGCCGTCGTCGGGCGTGCGGATCCCGGCCAGGATCGAGAGCAGGGTGGTCTTGCCGGCGCCGTTGGGGCCGATCACGGCCAGGACCTCGCCGGGGGCGGCGCTGAAGCTGATCTCGCGCAGGGCCCGGCGATCGCCGAAGCTCTTGCTCAGCCCGCGGGCCTCGATCACATGCGCCGGGGCGCTGGCTGGGGTCGTGCTCACGACCGCGAAAGCTAAACCCTCGACCCCCCGGGTTAGGCTGGACCCGTGCGCATCCTCTTCATCGGAGACATCGTCGGCGGCGCCGGCCGCCGCGGGCTCGCCGCCGTGCTGCCCGCGATCGTCGCCGAGCACGAGCCCGATCTGATCATCGCCAACGGGGAGAACTCGGCCGGCGGGGCGGGGATCACCGAGCGCACCGCCGACGACATCTTCAAGGCGGGCGTCGACGTGATCACGACCGGCAACCACGTCTACCGGCAGCGCGACGCCTACGAGTTCATCGACACGTGCGAGCGGCTGGTCCGGCCGGCCAACTACCCGAAGGGCAACCCCGGGCGCGGCTCGGTCGTGGTCGAGGTTGACGGCGTCAAGGTAGGCGTCCTGAACCTGAGTGGGGAGCTGCAACTGACCGTCGCCCGCTCCCCGTTTCCGGCCGCCGACGCGGAGCTCTCGGAGCTGCGGCGCAAGGGCGCCGAGATCGTCGTGGTCGACTTCCATGCCGAGGTGACGAGCGAGAAGGTGGCGATGGGCTGGCACCTCGACGGCCGGGTCACCGCCGTGCTCGGCACCCATACGCACGTCCCGACCGCCGACGCCAGGGTCCTGCCGGGGGGCACCGCCTTCGTCTCCGATGTCGGGATGACGGGCGCCCGCAACAGCATCCTCGGGGTCGAGGTCGAGGACGCGCTCGGCCGCTTCCTGACCCAGATGCCGGCCCGGTTCCGGACTGCGGAGGACGACGTCTGGATCAACGCCGTCGTCGTCGAGGTGAGCGAGAACGGCCTGGCCACCTCGATCGAGCAGATCCTCCGCCCGACCGGCTGAAGCCGCTCTGGACGTGCCTCGCGCGTCGCGCCCGCTGCGCCGATAAAGGGGTCATGGAGAGTCACGAGAGTTGGCTGCTGCCCGATCAGACCGACCGGGTGCGGCTGATCGACATGGATCACCGCCTACGGTCGGTCAGGCGGACGGCGCTCAGCGTGCTCTTCGTCGCCCTGGTCATCTGCGGGCCTTGGGTCGGCTGGTGGACGTTCGTGCCCCTCCTCGTCGCCGGCGCCCTCTTCATCTCCGCCGATGCCGTCATGAACCACGTCAAGAGGCCGGAGTACTGGATCTTCACCGCCTGGGCGGGATCCCAGTGCATGATCGCGCTCAGCGTCGTCCTCGCCGGAGGGGTCGCTTCGCCGTCGATGGCGTGGTTCGCGATCCCCGTCGTCACCCTGAGCACCCGCTTCTCCCTGCGTGGCGTCGTCGTCGGGGTGGCGTTCACGCTGGCGCTGATGATCGGGATCGGGCTGGGCACCGGTTCGGCATTGGTGCTTGACGATCCGACGCTGCTCGTGGCACCCGTCGCCCTCGTGATCGCGATCGGGGTGCTCTCGACGGCGCTGATGAACTCCGACGTCCAGCACCGCACCGAGGCGGTCATCGATCCGCTGACCGGGATGCTGAACCGGAAGACGCTGCAGAACCGTTTCGAGGAGCTGCGCCAGCAGTCGGAGGTGAGCGGGTCGCCCATCGGGCTGGTCGTGCTCGACATCGACAACTTCAAGCGGGTCAACGACACCGTCGGCCACGCGACCGGGGACGCCGTCCTGCGCGACGTCGCCTACATCATCCGCAAGGAGATGCGCTCCTTCGAGCTCGCCTACCGCCTCGGCGGAGAGGAGTTCCTCGTGTTGCTTCCCGGCGCGGACGCCGAGGAGTCGATGCGCCTGGCGGAGCGGGTCCGTTCCGCGATCGAGGAGGCGAGCTTCGCAGAGGGCGTCGCGATCACCATCTCCTGCGGCGTCGCCTCGTCGGGGGCCGGTTACGTGCCCGGCTACAAGCCGCTCTTCGAGCTCGCCGACGATGCGCTGTACCGGGCGAAGGAATCCGGCCGGAACCGCGCCGTCGCCGGCGGGGTCGCAGCGCTGAGCGCCGTACCCGCCTAGTTCCTAGTCGCGGGTGCCGAGAATCTGGTCGCGCTCGGCAAGCCGGTTGGCGCGGCGCAGCTCGGCCTCCCGCTGGCGGCGCTGCTCGTCCTCGGATTCCGCGATCAGCTTCGGAGCCGTCACGGGGTGGCCCTCGTCGAGAGCGACCATCGTCAGGTAGGCGGTCGAGGTGTGGCGGGTCTCGCCGGTGAACGGGTTCTCCGCCTCGACCCGGACTCCCACCTCCATCGAGCTGCGCCAGACGGCGTTGACGGAGGCGGTGCATCGCAGCAGCTCACCGACGAAGACCGGCGTCATGAAGGTCATCCGATCCATCCCGGCGGTGACCACGCGGCGCCCCGAATGCTTGATCGCAGCCAGGCCCGCCGCTTCGTCGACCAGGCGCATCACCGTGCCGCCGTGGATGAATCCGCCGGAGTTGGCGTCGGCGATCGACATCCAGCGGACCAACAGCGACGTCGATGCGGCAACCGACCGGGTCTCCCCCTCCCCCGAGCCGCTCTCCGGGTGCGGACGCTCGGGCGGCTGGATCGCTTCGGTCATGGGCCAACCCTAGCCGCCGCCCCGACCTCCGCGGCCCGCGCCGCCGCGAGCTCGCCGAGACGCGCCGCCGACCGCTCCGCGTCGCCGACCAGCCGGCTGCGGACGAAGCGATGGCAGCGCCAGCCGGCGAGCGCCAGGAGCTGGTCGCGCTCCCGGTCGGCCGCCGCCCGCTCCCAATCGCCGTGGAAGCGCTGGCTGTCGGCCTCGACGACCATCCGCAGCGCCGGCCAGGCGAAGTCGACGATCAGCGGCCTGGACCGGGAGGGGACGACGATCTCGTGGTTGACCAGCGGTCGCTCGAGGCCGGCAGCGCGACAGATCGGCAGGACGCGGCGTTCCAACTCGGACCGGGTGATCGCCGGCTCGAGGGCGATCAGCGAACGGAGCTTGCCGGCACCGGGATTGCCGGCGTACTCGGCGATCAACTCGGCCAACCGGCCGCGCTTCAGGATTCCCAGCGACTCGGCGGCGACGAGGATGCTCTCCAGCTCCCGCTCGCCGAGGGTCGGAGCGAGGTCGACCAGCAGGAGATCGGCCGACACGCAGGGGATGTCGTCCTTGATCCGAGCGTCCCGGGGGTCGACCAGGCGGCGGCTGACGGTGATGCCCACCCGAGACCGACCGGTGCGGGTCGGCGAGCAGACGTGGATGGTCGGAGAGGGAATCTCGGCGACGCCCAGGTGCTCGGCGCAGGACGGGCCGCAGAGGAAGGCCCCCGGGCCGCAGGCGAGAACGGCCGCGAGCCAGAGCTGACGGCGGGAGTACGGCGGCGGATGGGTCGCATAGATCCCACGGTGAAGGCGGTGGAGTCGCCCGCGTCCGAGCCGGCTGCGGATGCCGCTGGGGCTGAGGCCGGCCGCCTTCAGCTGGTCGACCGTGACGAGGAAGTTCTGCCGGCGGGCCCATCCGTCGATCTGGGCCTCCCGTTCCCGGTGGGTGGCAGCTCGCGACGCACTGTGCGTCGTTTCCTGCCACCGGTCGGCCATCCCGGCAGGCTGGCGGGCGGCGGCGCGCGTGTGATGCCCCCGATGTGCCGATCCGGTGGCGGAACCGACACGAAATCCGCTCCTGAAAAGCGAAGCGCCGCCCTTGATCAGAGGGGCGGCGCTGTTCCTGTCTCCCGTGGGTGCGAAAGACCGGCGCTTTGTTCGGCAGGTCGTTACGCCTTGGAGACGTTCACCGCCTGCGGACCCTTCGCACTGTCCTCGATGTCGAAGTTGACCCGGTCACCCTCGTCGATGCGAGCACCGCCGACGATGTTGCTGATGTGAACGAAGGCATCCTTGTCGCCACCCTCGTCCGGAGCGATGAAGCCGTAGCCCTTCTCTCCGTTGAACCACTTGACGGTTCCACTTGCCATTTCGCATTGCCTCCAATGCAGTCGTACCTGCGGCCCGATTTTGGAAGCACTGCCAAGCAGTAGTCCTCGTCCTCAAGCGCACGTTTCTTCATAGTCAAGCCCAGAAGACCTTCTCCCAGACCGCCTGCACTGTAAACGGGAATCGGCCCCCGATGCGGCTCGGTCGAACACTGAATCAGGAGCCTGCGGCCGCGGTATCGGCGAGCAGCATCGTCGTCACGCCCATGAACATCGCGACCTGGTGGTCGACGAGCGAATCGAGGTCGACATCGATGCGTCCGGAGAGGTAATCGACGAGCGTCTCGTTGACGGAACCGACCAGCCCCAGCGCCAGAACCCGGATGTCCAGGCCGGCGGCTTCGGCGTCGACGCCGGCCTCGATGCAGCGCTGGGCGATCATCTCCGCGAAGGCGCTGCGTGCCTCGCGGCGCCGTTCCTCGAGCTCCTCGCTCACCCCGACGGCCTCGATCTGCTGGATCCGCGCCCGCCGCGGGTCGCTGCAAACCGCCTGCGAGAAGGCGGCCAGCCCTTCGCGGATCTCCTCCTCGAGGCCGGCCGCTGCGGCGACGGCGGCCGCCGACCGCGCGTACGCGTCCTCGATGACCTCCTTGTAGATCTCGATCAAGAGGCCCTTTCGATCCGGGAAGGTCTCGTAGAAGTAGCGCTCGGTGAGGCCCGCCTCGTCGCAGATCGCCTTGACCGAGGAGCTCGCGTAGCCGCGCGTGCCGAACAGCTCCACCCCCGCCTCGATCAGCTGCCGGCGGCGGCGCGTGCGGCGCGTCTCCGCGCTCTCGCCCCGCCACGGGCGGCCCCCCGACTTGTCCTTGACGGACTTGGTTGCCACGTTTGGAGCTTAGTCAGCATCAGGGCCTCGGCAGCTCTCCGCGCGCGGCACGGTAGTTTGCGCGCCTTGGGCGAGTTCAAGCGACTGACCGAGGTCGAGCTGGGCCGGATGGGGGACGAGCAGCTCGTCGCCTACGTTGCCGACGCCCGCGGGGTCGGGGACGCGGAGGCGATCAGGGACGCGATGGGGATCCTCGCCTGGGGCTACCAGGACAAGATCGTCGCGCGCGTCCGAGCCAAGGTCCCGACGGAATCCGTCGAGGACGTCGCGATGGAGGTACTCGCCTCCCTCCTCAACTCGACGTTCGACGGCAAGGTGATCGGCGAGTTCCGCGCGTTCATGTACCGGATCGTCAGTCGCCGGATCGCCGACTTCCACCGCGGCCGCGAGGGGGATCCCGGCCAGGACCAGCTGCCCGACGAGCACGGAGACGACGAGAGCGTCTGGGGTCAGCAGCCCTTCGTGGGCGACGACACCGAGCTCGTGGCGGTCCGCGACGCGGTCGAGCGGCTGCTCGCGACCCGGAGCGTCGAGCATCAGCGCCTGATCAGGCTCTATGGGCCCGAGATCGTCGACGGCGAGGACCTGACGACCGCGGGCGTCGTCGAGCGTCTGGCCGGCGACGGTGTCGAGGTCAGCGAATCGAACGTGCAACAGGTCTGGCACCGGTTCAAGGTCGAGCTGGAGAAAGAGCTGAAGTCCGGGGAGGATGGAGGCACCCCCGATGGCTGACCTCGACCGACTGATCGAAGAGTTCAAGGCCGACTACGAGGCGGGCCGCCCCACCGACGTCCTCGGCTTCGTCGAGCGGGCTCCCGCCGAGCAGCGTCAGGAGCTGACCGACAGACTCGACGCTTACCTCATGGATGCACCACGGCGACGCTGGGATCCGGCGGCCTACGAGGGTTCGCTGGCGCAGGCCGCGGTGGAGCGGGTCCACGAGTCGATCGAGGGCGTCTCCGGCAGCTGGCCGGAGTTGCTGCCGCAACTTCGCAATCGGGCGCGGATCAAGCGGCGCGACGTCGTCGCCCGGCTGGCCGCTGCGCTCGGGTTCGAATCGGAGCCACAGATCGAGAAGATCGGCGCCTACTACCACCAGATGGAGCACGGGACGCTGCCGGCGACGGGCGTCTCGGCCCGCGTGATCGAGGCGATCGCGGCGATCGTCGGCACCAGCGCCGAGACGATCCGCGTAGCGGGCGCCAAACGGGGCGAAGGCATCGACGGGGGGACCGCCTTCGCCCGCACCGCCTTCCCGGATGCCGAGTTCCTCGAGCAACGATCGGCTCCCGACGTCGACGTCGCCCGCGAGGCGATGCCCGCGGCGGTTCCCAACCGCGACGAGATCGACGCCCTCTTCCTCGACGGCTGACCGTCGGCCGGCCCGGCTAGCATCGCTGGCCGATGGAGGGGGTTGCGAGAAGGGCCGAGGAGCTGCTCGGCGAGGTTCCGGACTGGATCTGGGACGGCTCCTCGCTGCCGGTGCCGGTCGAGGACATCGCCGATACCCACTTCGGCCTGCTCGTCCGCGACGTCGACGACATGACCGCGGCCCCCGGCTGCCCGCCCGTGACGGGCGAGGGGTCGATCTCGGGACTGCTGCTGCCGAGCCGCGGCGAGATCTGGGTCAATGCCGACGAGGCACGGCAGTGGCCTCCGCGGCGGCGGTTCACGATCGGCCACGAGCTCGGCCACTGGGTTCTCCACCAGGACGAGCAGACGTCGCTGTTCTGCCGTCACGCCAGCATCGACGAGCCCGGGGACGGTGGCGACGGCGCCCGCCCACCCCTCGACCTGATCGAGGAGCAGGCCAACTGGTTCGCCGCGTCACTGCTGATGCCGGCCGACCTGATCCGCCATCACTACGAGGCGACGGGTGGCGACTTCGATCGCCTCTGCTCGATCTTCAGGTGCTCGGGAGCGGCGATGGGTCGTCGCCTCCATCAGGTCGTCTGAACCGCCCGCCGGAACCCCGCCGGGCGGGTCGCTACGACGGCCGGCACCCCGCATCGCAATCGGCTCAGAACGGCTAACCAATTGGGGCCCAGTTGCCGATAGGAGGAGGATGGCCGCTACCGCACTTCCCAGGCACGAGCGAGAGGCACTGCTCAGGGTCGTCACGGCCTCGGCGGCGGCGAACGATCTCGAGGGAGTGCTCGAGCTGGCGGCGACCGAAGCGCAGGCGGCGATCGGTGCCGCCTCGCTGTCGATCAGCCGTTTCGAGGCCGATGGCCAGCGCTCCCGGGACCTGATCAACGTCGGCGATCTCGGCGAGGGCGAGGTCAGGTTCCCCGAGGACGAGATCTACGACGTCGCCGACTTCCCGCGCCTGCAGCGCATGGTTCAGACCGGCCAGCCCTACTTCAACTCGATCGACGATCCGAAGACCGACCCCGCCACGGTGGCGATGCTCCACCGGCTCGGCAAGTCCTCGGACCTCGGGGTCGCAATCGAGATCGAGGGCCGGCGCTGGGGAGGGATCTGGGCGTCGACCCGCCCCGAGGACGACGACTTCAGGGCCGAGGATCTGCGGTTCCTGGAGGCCGTCGCCGCGCAGATCGCCGCCGCGATCTCGCGGGCGGAGCTGTTCTCGCGTGTTTCCCGGCTGGCCTACGAGGACGCGCTGACGGGCCTCGCCAATCGGCGTGCGCTCGAGGAGCTGCTGGAGCGGGCGTGCTCCCGCTTCGCCGCCGGCGAGATCGAGCTCTCGATCCTGCTCTGCGACGTCGACAAGCTGAAGGCGACGAACGACCTGCGCGGGCATGCGGCGGGCGACGAGGCCCTGCGCCGGGTCGGCGCTGCCCTGACCGCGTCCGCGGCCGACTATCCCGGCGCGTTCGTGGGTCGGATCGGCGGCGACGAGTTCTGCGTGCTGCTCGAGACGCGCGTCGAGGAGGCGGCCGGCGCCGATTACCCGCGGATCGCCGATCTCGCCGCGGCTGCGCAACGACTGCTCAGCGATCCCGAGGCTCGCGGCGGTGCATCCATCTCCTGCGGCGTCGCCTCAGCCGGAGCTCAGGCGGACACGCCGTCAGCGCTGCTCAAGGCCGCCGACGTAGCCCAGTACCTGGCCAAGCGCCGGGGCGGTAACCGAATCTGTACCACCGCCCAGGTCGGCGAGGATGGACCCGTGACACCGCTTTCCGGCGGCGGAGCCAGGGACCGATTCTGGAAGACGTGCGAGGAGATCACCCGGACGCTCGACGGGGAGCTCCGCGATGCGGGAACTCTCGATCGGCTCGAGGTCGTCGCGACCGCGTTCACGGCGGCCGGCGACTTCGCCCGCTGGGCGATCGCCTACGCCGCCGATGGCAAGAACCACCTCCGCGATTGCTCGCTGGGGGACAATCGAGAGCATCGTCACACCGGCGCCCGAATCGCGCCGAGCGAGCTTCATCACGAGATCTACGACCTCGACGACTTTCCCGTCACCCGTGACATCATCGCCGCGGGCAGCGGGTCCTTCATCACCCGGGTCGACGACCCCGAGGGCGATCCCTCCGAGCAGGCGTTGCTCGTCCGCGACGGCTTCTGCGGCGTCATCGGCGCGGCCGCCGGCGACGCATCCGGCGTGTACCTGGTCGAGCTGATCTCCGACCATCGGGAGGCGCCGCTGCAGGAGGTCGATGTTCCCCTGCGGATGGCGGTGCGGGCGGCGATCGCTCCCCACCGTCACCACCGCGAATCCGAGCCGCTCAGCCGCAGGCATTCGCGCGCCCTCGAGCTCTCGCTCGCCCTCGCCGATCGGCTCCGCGACTCGACCAGTGAACGAGAGGTCTGCACGGTCGCAGCCGAGGAGCTGGAGCGCTCGTTCGGCTGCGCCGTCACCCAGGTCGTCGGCATCGACGGCGACGACTTCGTCCTCCTCGCCGGACGTGGAGCGATCGAGGCGGAGTCCGAATGGGCCCAGAAGGTCGGCGCCGGACTGATGGGGCGTTGCATCGCCGACGGCAGACCCGTGATCAGCGCCGACGTCGACCGTGAGCCGGGCTACCGCTCGAGCCGCAGCACCCGAGCCGTTCGCTCCGAGATGGCGGTGCCGATCCACGGCAGGATCGGGCCCTGGGGGGTGCTCAACCTCGAGGACACCGAGCTCAATGCCTTCGACGAGGACGACGTCCGCCTGCTCGAGTCCGTCGCCGCGCAACTCGCCGGGGCGATCAACGCAATCGGGCTCTACGAGCGTCTCGACCGGGCCTACCTCGGGACGGCCGAGGCGCTGAGCACCGCACTCGACGCCAAGGACACCTCCACGGCCGCCCACTCCGAATCGATCACCGACAATGCCATCGCGGTCGGCTCGCGGCTCGGTATGGGCGCCGAGGAGTTGCGCATGCTGCGCTACGCGGCGGCCTTCCACGACATCGGCAAGCTCGCGATACCGAGGCAGATCCTCAACAAGCCGGGGCCCTTGGAACCCGACGAGTGGGCGGAGATGAAGATGCACACGGTCTACGGCGATCGCATCCTCCGCCCGATCGACTTCCTCGACCCGATCCGGCCGATCGTCCGCCACGCTCACGAGCGCTGGGACGGCGCCGGCTACCCCGATGGCCTGAGCGGTGCCGAGATCCCGCTCGGCTCCCGCATCGTCTTCGCCTGCGATGCCTACGACGCGATGACGACGACCCGCACGTACAAAGAGGCGATGTCAGAGGCGGACG
>CAWCSE010000004.1:0-974191 GCA_963798165.1 uncultured Solirubrobacterales bacterium
GGTCGTCTACGGCCTCAAGACCATCTGGCAGGGGATTCGCGTGATGCTCGGTCGAGCCGGCATCTGGCGGTCCCGCAAGTACCAGAGCTGAAGCCTCGGGGCTCCGCGGCGCGTAAGTCCGCTGACCTCCTAGACTGCCGCGCCGATGCGCGAGTCCAGCCCCCAGACCTTCGAGGAGAAGCTCAGCCACCTCCGGGAGCTTCGCGACGCGGCGATCAACTCCGCCTCCGACGCGGCGGTCGACAAGCAGCACGCCAAGGGCAAGTTGACCGCCCGCGAGCGGATCGAGAAGCTCCTCGACCCCGGCACATTCGAGGAGCTCGACACCTTCGTCCGGCATCGGACCTACGACTTCGACATGCAGAAGAACCGGCCCTGGGGCGACGCCGTCGTCACCGGCTACGGGCAGATCGACGGCCGCACCGTCTTCGTCTTCAGCCAGGACTTCACGGTATTCGGCGGCTCGCTCGGCGAGGTCATGGCCGAGAAGATGGTCAAGGTCATGGACATGGCCGCCAAGGTCGGCGCCCCGGTGATCGGGATCAACGACTCCGGCGGCGCGCGGATCCAGGAGGGCGTCGTTTCGCTGGGCGGCTACGGCGACGTCTTCGTCCGCAACGTCCAGTGCTCCGGCGTCATCCCCCAGATCAGCGTGATCATGGGCCCGTGCGCCGGCGGCGCCGTCTACTCCCCCGCCATGACCGACTTCATCTTCATGGTCAAGGAGACGTCCCACATGTTCATCACCGGCCCCGACGTGATCAAGACGGTCACAGGCGAGGAGGTCGAGTTCGAGGAGCTCGGCGGCGCGATGACGCACAACACGAAGTCGGGAGTCGCACACTTCGCCTCCGAGGACGAGGAGAGCTGCCTGGAGGACGTCCGTTACCTGACCGGCTTCCTGCCCTCCAACAACCTCGAGATGCCGCCGCGGGTCGAGCCCTTCGACGACCCCGACCGCATGGACCCCGAGCTCGACACGATCGTGCCCGCCGACCCGCAGAAGCCCTACGACATGCGCAACGTGATCTCGCTCGTCGTCGACGACGGCGAGTTCTTCGAGGTCCACGAGCACTTCGCCAAGAACATCATCTGCGGCTTCTCACGCCTCGATGGATTCCCGGTCGGGATCGTCGGCAACCAGCCGATGCACCTCGCCGGCGTCCTCGACATCGAGTCCTCGGAGAAGGCGGCGCGCTTCGTTCGCACCTGCGACGCCTACAACGTCCCGCTGGTCACCTTCACCGATGTTCCCGGTTTCCTGCCCGGCACCTCGCAGGAGTGGAACGGGATCATCCGCCACGGCGCGAAGCTCCTGTACGCCTTCACCGAAGCGACCGTCCCGAAGCTGACGGTCGTCACCCGCAAGGCCTACGGTGGCGCCTACGACGTCATGAACTCCAAGCACATGCTGGCGGACTTCAACTTCGCCTGGCCGACCGCGGAGGTCGCGGTGATGGGACCTGAAGGCGCCGTCAACATCATCTACCGCAAGGATCTCGCCCAGTCGCCGACGCCCGATGAACGGCGACAGAAGCTGATGGACGATTACAAGGCCCGCTTCGCCAACCCCTACTCGGCGGCCGAGCGCGGCTACATCGATGACGTGATCGAGCCGCAGGAGACGCGGCCGAAGCTGATCCGGGCACTGCGCACCCTGCAGACCAAGCGGGTCGCCCAGCCGCAGCGCAAGCACGGCAACATCCCGCTGTAGCGCACTAGAGCTGCACGACGGGAGCCTCTATCGTCCCCGAGTCGAGTGCCTCGACCACGGCGAGCGCGATGCCGAGATCCTGGATCGCCAGGCCCGTCGAATCGAAGAGGGTGATCTCGTCGTCGCTTTGCCTGCCGCGTGCGGTGCCCGCGAGCACGGCACCGATGTCGGTGACGTCGCTGCGGACCACCTGACCACGCTCGACCGGGCCTCCGAGCTCCCCGCCGGTTGACGCCTGCTCCCACTGGTCGCAGAAGAGCCGGCAGCGATTGATCGCATCCTCCTCGACCTCGGCCTTGCCGTGGCCATCGGCCCCGAGCGCCGCAAGATGGATCCCCGGGTGGAGCAGGTCGGCGGTGATGACCGGCGAATCGCCGGGCGTGACCGTGACGACGACATCACAGGCCAGAGCTTCGGCGTTCGAACCCGCCTCCCAGCCGAGCTCGGTGGCCAGGGATTCGGCCGCCTCGGGCCTGGCGTCGGCGCAGACTCCGGCCCCATAACCGACCGCGGCCAGACAGCGCGCTGCCCAGGAGCCGTTGACGCCACAACCGACGATGCCGGCCGTTGCGGCGCCGGACCTGGCCAGCGCCTGCGCCGAGACGGCGGCCGCAGCACCGGTGCGCAGGGAGGTGACGGCGGCGGTGTCGAGGATCGCCAGCAGCTCGCCGGTCTCGTCGCTCGAAACGAGCAGGGCCCCGGCGACGACCGGTAGCCCGCGCGCCGGGTTGGCGGGAAACGACGTGACCCACTTGACGATCGCCAGCCCTCCACCCCGCGCGGGCATCGCCCTGAAATCCCCATTGGGCGGTGCGTCGACGTAGAGCTTCGGCGGCATCTCCCACTCCCCGGCGGCGTGGCGAAGGAAGGCGTCGCGGGTCCGCTCGACCGCCTCCGCCGCGTCGACGGCGACGAGAATCGCGGAGCTGTCCAGGACCGGGACCATCGGCACCATGATCGCGCCCCGGACCAGTTCGGGGTGCCACCGGTAGGGTTCCGGCCGTGTCAGGCAACGGAAATCGGAGGCCGCCGCGCCCGCGGATCCAGATGCTCGCAGCGGCGGAGCCGCGGGAGGCGGCAGCGGTGATCGCCGCCGTCGAGCAATTCCTCGCCGACACGGCACCCGCACCCCAACCGATCGAATCGGCGAACCCGTGGCAGCGCGCGGCGCTGCTCGAGGGAATCAGCGCCAAGCAGGCGTTCGGTCCCCAAGGGACCTTTTCCCCTGACAGGAGGGACACATGGCAGTAGTGAAGATCATCGAGCTCGTCGGGAGCTCAAAGGTCTCGACCGACGACGCCGCCCGCCAGGCGCTCAAATCCGCCCAGAAGAAGCTCCGAAACATCCGCGCGGTCGACATCGTCAGCACCGGCCTGCGCGGCGAGAACCTCGACGAGTACCGCGCTCACGTCCGGGTCGCCTTCCTGGTCGAGAGCGCCGAGATCGACTGAAGATGCTCGCCCGCCTGCGCAGCCGGTTGCAGCCGGCATTGAACCGAGTGCGGATGGAGCTGTTCAAGGCGCGTCGCTGGCTGATCCGAGCCCGGCTCGACCTCAAGGACTGGCGAAACGGCAATCGCGATCCGCTGGTGCCGCCGCGCCGCAAGAACCTGCCGTCGCAGCTGACGGCCGTCGGCGAACGGCTCGTGGCGCGAATGCGAGAGAGCGGCGGTCTGGAGCCGTCGTCGTCGGTCCTCGACATCGGATGCGGACCGGGCCGAGTCGCGGCGGCGCTGACCAGATTCCTCGACCCAGCCACCGGGACCTACGAGGGCTTCGACGTGATGCCGGAGTCGATCAAGTGGTGCCGCAAGGCGATCTCGCCGAAGCATCCGAACTTCAACTTTCAGGTGGCCGATCTCCACAACGCCCAGTACAACCCCGCAGGCACCCAGCGCGCCGACGCCTACGTCTTCCCCTACGGAGACGCTCGCTTCGACGTCGCGCTCGCTGCCTCGCTCTTCACCCACCTGAGGCCGTTCGAGGGCCAGCGCTACCTCGATGAGGCCAAGCGGGTCCTGCGACCGGGCGGCTATCTGTTCGGGACGTGGTTTCTGATCAATGAGGAGGCTGAGGATCTGCTCGAGCGGGACAAGGCGATGACCCCCGGAATCTTCACCGCCTCTCAACCACCCCTGAAGCTGACGTACTCGTTCACCGACGAGCGCGGCAATGGCTTCCGCTCCCCCGCCGCGAAGACGCCGGAGCACATGATCGCCATCGACGAGCAGGCGGTGATCGCGCAGCACGAGCATGCCGGCCTGGAGATCGTCGAGATTCTCTATGGCTCCTGGCCGGGTCGCGAGGCTCGGCGCAACGGCTCCGGGCAGGACATGATCATCGCCCGCCGCCCGGCAGACGGCTGATGCCGTCATCCGGCGCTCGGCGTCGGGTGACGCAGGCGCGTACCTGGGGTCGCGAACGGAGCATGCGGGCCCGCCGATGGCTGAACCGTGCCCGGCTGGACCTGCAGGATCGGCGCAGCGGCGACCGCGATCCGCTGCTGCCGCCGCGGCGCAAGAACCTGCCATCGCAGGCCCCCGCCGTCGGGGAACGGCTGGCGGAACGGATGCGCGATCGGGGAGGTCTCTCGCCCTCGTCCTCGGTGCTCGACATCGGCTGCGGGCCAGGACGGGTCGCGGCTCCGCTGACGAGGTTCCTCGATCCGCTCAGCGGCTCCTACGAGGGTTTCGACGTGATGCCGGAGTCGATCAAGTGGTGCCAAAAGGCGATCACACCCAAACATCCGAACTTCCGCTTCCAGGTCGCCGACCTCCACAACGCCCAGTACAACCCCCACGGAACTCAGCGGGCCGACCAGTACGACTTTCCATATCCGGACGACAGCTTCGACGTCGCCTTGGCCGCCTCCCTGTTCACCCACCTACGGCCGTTCGAGGGTGAGCGCTACCTCGCCGAGGCATGTCGGGTGCTGCGACGGGGCGGTCACCTGCTCGGCACCTGGTTTCTGATCAACGACGAGGCCGAGGACCTGCTCGAGCGTGACCAGGCGGTGACGCCCGCCACGCCGGACCGAGCGCCGTTGAAGCTGGACCATTCGTTCACGGATGCTCGCGGGACCGAGTTCCGCTCCCCCTTCGCGAGGACGCCGGAGCACATGATCGCAATTGCGGAGGAGTCCGTCGTCGCCCAGCATGAGCGCGTCGGCCTCGACGTGGTGGAAATCATCTACGGCTCCTGGCCGGGGCGAGGCCCGCGCCAGCAATGGCCCGGGCAGGACATGATCATCGCCCGCCCGAGTGAGAGATTGAAAGGGACCATGGAGCCGACCTCGACGCCCGCGAAAGCCAAGGCACCGAAGCCCGCTAGAAGGGGAGGGGGCCCGTGAGCGATCGAGGTATGCCGGGGGTCGAGTGAAAGGGAGCATGGAGAGGCGCATTCACAGGAACCTGCAACAAGCCGCCGCCCGACTGCGAAGCCGGAGCTTCGTCGTGCGGCGCTGGCTGATCAGGGCGAGGCTCGACCTCCAAGACCGGCTGCATGGGAGACGCGACCCGTTGCTGCCCCCCGCCGCAAGAACCTCCCCTCCCAGTTCAGCGCCGTGGGCGAGCGAGTCGTCGAGGACCTGCTCGCACACGCCGGCCTCACTTCCTCCTCCGATGTTCTCGACATCGGCTGCGGGCCAGGACGGGTCGCGGCTCCGCTGACGAGGTTCCTCGATCCACTGAGCGGATCCTACGAGGGTTTCGACGTGATGCCGGAGTCGATCAAGTGGTGCCGGAAGGCGATCACCAGGCGTCATCCGAACTTCCGCTTCCAGGTCGCCGACCTACACAACGCCCAGTACAACCCCCACGGAACTCAGCGGGCCGACCAGTACGACTTTCCATATCCGGACGACAGCTTCGACGTCGCCCTGGCCGCGTCGTTATTCACCCACCTACGACCATTCGAGGGCCAACGCTACCTGCAGGAGGCCGGCCGGGTACTGCGTCCCGGTGGACGGCTACTCAGCACGTGGTTTCTGATCAACGACGAGGCCAGGGAGATGCTCGAGCGGGGGCTGGCCAAGGACCGGGGCCTGCAGCCACCGGTCAAGTTGGCCCATTCGTTCACCGATGAGCACGGGAACCGGTTTCACTCCCCGCACGCCCACACCCCGGAGCATCTCATTGCGATCGACGAGGACCTGGTCCGCGCACAGCACGAGCGTGCAGGGATCGAGATCGTGACGATCCTGCTGGGCGGTTGGCCCGGTCGGGAATCACCCGAGAGCGGTATGAACCAGGACACGATCATCGCGGAGCGTCGCCCGGCACGTACCGGGGCAGGCTAGATACGCGATTCCGGATCGGGACGTTTCTACTCCTATAGCGACGTCTGCCTACGAGGTTCGGACCCACGACATGCTCCTATAAGTCGCCGCTTCGAAGGTCGGCCTTGCCAAGGGCATTGGAGCGACGATAGGCAAGGCTTTCCGTGCGCCGGTGTCCTGTCCGCAGGACTAAATACCCAATTCCCAATCGGGATTTGCTATTTTCACTCCCGAAGCAGCCCACGCGAGGGCCGCCGGGTGCTTTCCCCGGGGCCGAGAAAGGGACCATGGAGCCGACCTCGACGCCCGCGAAAGCCAGGGCACCGAAGCCCGCTAAGCCGAAGGCGACCGAAGCCGACCTCGACCAGGACCCGGGCAAGGTCCAGACCGGGAAGGGGCCGGTGGGCTCCCGCGAGAACCCCGAGGTCTACGAGAACGTTCCCGGCTACGTGATCCCGATCCTCGCCGACGAGTTCGACGACTTCGACCAGGAGGCCGACAAGTTCCTCGACGGTCAGACGCCCGAGGACGAGTTCATAGGGTTCCGCCTCAAACAGGGCGTCTACGGCCAGCGCCAGCCCGACGTCCAGATGGTCCGCGTCAAGCTGCCGCTCGGCGGCGTCACCCCTGACCAGATGGACGCATTCGCGAATGTGGTGGAGCGCCATGCGCCGCTGGTCAAGGGCCACATCACGACCCGCCAGAACATCCAGATCCACCACGTGCCGCTCGACCAGATGAAGGAGCTGATCCGTGAGATCTCCTCCGTCGGCCTCTCCTCCCGTGAGGGCTGCGGCAACACGGTCCGTAACGTCACCGGCGACCCGTGGGCCGGCGTCGCGGCAGATGAAGTGTTCGACCCGACCGAGTATGCGATCGCCTACGTCCGCTACTTCGTCCGCCACCCCACGACGCAGCTGATGCCGCGCAAGATCAAGACGGCGTTCTCGTCGTCGGACGCCGACCGGGCAATCGTCGGAATCCACGACATCGGCTTCGTGCCGGTGATCAAGGACGGCGTCAAGGGCTTCCGGATCGTGGTCGGCGGCGGCACCTCGATCATGCCGCGGATCGCCCCGACCCTCTACGAGTTCGTCGCCGCCGACGACGGCGAGTACCTGCGCGTCACCGAGGCCGCACTGCGGATCTTCGACCGCCAGGACTGGCTGCGGGTCAACCGGGCACGGGCGCGAATCAAGGTCCTCGTGGACAAGGTCGGCATGGACGAGTTCCGCCGGATGGTCGACCGCGAGCTCGAGGGCGACTGGGTCGCCGAGCGCGACTTCTCGATCGAGCACCTGCTCCCCCATCTCGACGAGGAGGGCGCTGCTCCCGAATCGGTTGCCGCCGCCGGAAGCCCGAACGGCGACCGCTCGGAGTTCGAGGCATTCCGCTCGGACAACGTCGCGCCACAGCGTCAGGAGGGCTTCTCGACGGTCCACGTGAAGGTCACGCGCGGCGATCTGACCCCGGAACAGTTCCGCGGGCTCGGCGCGATCATGCGCGAGTTCTGCGGCGGCAACGCCCGGACCACGATCGACCAGAACCTCGTGCTCAGGTGGGTGCGCGACGAATCCGTCTACGACGTCTACACGCGACTTCGCGACCTCGGCCTGGCCGAGAGCGGCGTCGGCACGATCGAAGACGTGATCTCCTGCCCCGGAACGGACTCCTGCAAGATGGGCATCACCTCTTCGATGGGGCTGAACCGCGCCATCGACGAGCGCATCGAGGCCATGCAGATCACCGATCCGCTGACCCGGAAGATCCACCTGAAGATGAGCGGCTGCCCGAACGGATGCGGGCAGCATCACATCGGGACGATCGGCTTCTACGGGGCTTCGATCAAGGTCGGCGAGCACACGCTCCCGGCCTACATCCCGCACATCGGCGGGATCGGTGAGAACGGCAAGGTCGTGTTCGGCAGCCGGCTGAAGATCCGGATCCCCGCCAAGCGCGTCCCCGACGCGGTCGAGAGATGGCTGCGCATGTACGAGGCGGAGCGCAACGACGGCGAGGAGTTCGTCGACTTCGCGTCCCGCGTCGGCACCGGCCGCTTCGAGGACGAGATCCGCGAGCTGTCGCTCGCGGCCGAGTTCAACCTCGACAACATGATTCAGTTCATCGACTGGAACCGCCGGGATCCCTACAAGGTGCAGCGCGGTGAAGGCGAATGCGCGATCTGATCCGATGCGAACCGGATTGAGCGCCGTGACATCGGAGGCCCAATCGGAATGGGGCCGCAACGCGATGCCCGCGATCGAGGTGGAGCGGGTCCCTCACAAGGCGGAGCCCCGTTCGCAGGCTTCAGCCCTGACCACGTCGGGCGGCGAGTCGATCGACCCGCGGGAGGTGAACGCCCACCTCGAGGGCCTGAGCGCCCGGGAGGCCATCCGCTGGGCGCTCGAGACCTTCAACCCGCGGCTGCGCTTCGCGGCCTCGTTCCAGAAGACGAGCTCGGTGACGGTCGACATCGTCAGCGAGTTGCGCGATGAGGACCCGGCGCTCGGCGCCCCGCACTTCTTCTACCTCGATACCGACCTCCTCTTCGACGAGACCTATCTGACCCGCGACTCCCTTGCCGCCAAGTACGGGATCGAGTTCGAGCGCTTCACGGGCATCACCCTGGAGGAGCAGGCACAGCTGTACGGCGACGAGCTCTGGGCCCGCCAGCCCGACGCCTGCTGCGGGATCCGCAAGGTCGAGCCGATGCGGGAGGCCCTGACCGGCACCGACTGCTGGGTCTCCGGAATCCGCCGCGAGGACTCGCAGACGCGGGCGGGGGCCGCCAAGTTCGGGTGGGACAAGCGATTCGGCCTCTGGAAGCTCAACCCACTCGCCGACTGGACCGAATCAGAGGTCTGGGACTACATCAACGAGCGCCGGATCCCGTATAACCCCTTGCACGACGCCGGCTATCCGTCGATCGGATGCACCCACTGCACGCGGCCGCCGAACGACGACGGCAACGCCCGATCCGGCCGCTGGGCGGACGCGCACAAGACCGAGTGCGGCCTGCACGGCTGACCTCAGAAGGCTCTTGATCTGTAGCTTTCCGGTCCGCCGCCGACCGAATCTTTTCCAGAACCGAATCCAGAACCGACCGCTGAGGAGCCCTACCTAGCCATGAGCGACAAGTCCCTGACTCTTTCCGCACGCCAGACCGCCGACTTCGAGCTGCTCGCCAACGGCGGCTTCGCACCGCTGAAGGGCTTCATGGGCTCCGAGGACTGGAAATCCAGCGTCGAGAACATGACCCTGGCCGACGGTGAGGAGGTGTGGCCGATCCCGGTCACGCTCGCCACCGACCTCGAGGTCAACGACGGCGACGTGGTCGCCCTCAGCGCCGACAACGGCAAGGCTCTCGGCCGGATCCGCGTCAGCGAGGTCTTCGAGCGCGACGTCGAAAAGGAAGCCGAGCACGTCTACCGGACCACCGACGAGAACCATCCGGGCGTCGCCGCCACCTACGCCGAGGGCAACCGCTGCGTAGCCGGCGAGATCGAGGCCGACGACATGCCCGATCACGAAGAGGCGTTCATGCGCCGCTACTTCACCCCGGAGCAGTCGCGCAAGGAGTTCGCCGACCGTGGCTGGAAGCGCATCGTCGCCTTCCAGACCCGCAACCCGATCCACCGCGCCCATGAGTATCTGACGAAGGCGGCGCTCGAGGTCTGCGACGGCCTCTTCCTGCACCCGCTCATCGGCGAGACCAAGAGTGGCGACATCCCGGCCGACGTGCGGATGAAGTGCTACGAGGTCCTGATGGAGAACTACTACCCCAACGACCGGGTCGTGCTCGGCGTCAACCCCGCCGCGATGCGCTACGCGGGTCCCCGCGAGGCGATCTTCCACGCCGTCGTCCGTCGTAACTACGGCGCGACGCACTTCATCGTCGGACGTGACCACGCCGGCGTCGGCGACTACTACGGCACCTACGACGCCCAGCAGATCTTCGACGAGGTCGACATCGACAAGCTGGGCATCCGCCCGCTGATGTTCGAGCACACGTTCTGGTGCTACAAGTGCGAGGGTCTCGGGTCGCACAAGACCTGCCCGCACACGCCCGAAGATCGTCTGTTCCTCAGCGGCACCAAGGTCCGCGAGATGCTCGAGAACGGCGAGACGCCGCCCGAGGAGTTCACCCGTCATGAGGTCGCCGCGATCCTCATCGACGCCTACAAGAACCTCTAGGCCCCAACGTTCCGAACGCTTTCAGAAGCAAACTGAGCACAAGAAGGAGAAACACGCACGCATGTCAGGACACAAGGGATTCACCCTCTGGATGACGGGCCTCTCGGGCTCCGGTAAGTCGACGATCACCGAGGTGCTCATCGACGAGTTCGAGGAGCGCGAACTGCCGCTCGAGGTGCTGGACGGCGACGTCGTCCGCGAGCACCTCTCGAAGGGCCTCGGCTTCTCCAAGGAGGACCGCGACACCAACATCGGCCGCATCGCCTTCGTTGCCGACCTCCTGTCGCGCAACGGTGTGCCGGTCATCACCGCCGCGATCTCCCCGTACCGCTCGACCCGCGACGCCGCCCGCGCGATCCACGAGGGCAACAGCACGTTCGTCGAGGTCTTCGTCGCAACCTCCCTCGAGGACTGCGAGGAGCGCGACACGAAGGGCCTCTACGCCAAGGCCCGCTCCGGTGAGATCAAGGAGTTCACGGGCATCTCCGACCCCTACGAGGAGCCGGAGAACCCCGAGATCCGCATCGAGACCGCCGGCAAGACACCCGAGGAGAACGCGGCCGAGATCCTCGCCTACCTCGAGGCCGAGACGCTCATCCCCGCCAAGAGCTAACTGCGCGAATCGCAGGACCCGGTCCTGCTCGACCGCGCGTCACGACCCCGCCAGGCTCCCGGCCGGCGGGGTCGTTTCGCGTTCAGAGCGCGGCCAGCCGCCTGATCGTGCCCTCGCGGTCCTTGCCGAAGACGATCGCGATGACCGAGTCGGCACCGGCGTCGTCGAAGCGACCCAGTCGCCGCTCGAGATCGGCGGGCCGGCAGGCGACACCGCACATGTCGATGACCTCGTCGGTCAGGGCCATCGCCGAGCCGATCCGATCGCCGGCGAGGAACTTGTCCTGCACCTCATGAGCCTCGTCCTCGAGACCGTTCGCGGCGAGCAGGTCGACGTAGAAGTTCTTGCCCTTCGCGCCCATCCCGCCGAGATAGAAGGCGATCAGCGGGCGCAGAGCGTTGCGGGCCTCGGCGACGTCGTCGTCGACCGCGATCGGGACGGTCGGAGCGATGTCGATCTGGCTGCGATCGCGGCCGGCCCGGGCGAGGCCCGCATCGAGCGACTCGATCAGCCCGGCGCCGTCACCGGGGTCGAAGAATGCCGGGATCCAGCCGTCGGCGATCTCGCCGGTCAGCTCGACCGACTTCGGGCCGATCGCGCCGATGTAGATGGGGAGATGCTCCTGCGGCGGCTTCGCCATCAGCCTCAGTGGCTTGCCGAGCCCCGTTCCACCCTCGGACGGGATCTGGAAGTTGCGGCCCTGGTGGATCACCGGCTCCCGAGCCCACGCCTGGCGAACGATCTCCACGTACTCGCGGATCCGGCCGAGCTGGCGCTCGAACGGGACCCCGTACCAGCCCTCCGAGACCTGCGGGCCCGAGACGCCGAGCCCGAGGCGCATGCGCCCGCCGGAGATCGTGTCGATCGAGGCCGCCGCCATCGCCGCTGCGGTTGGCTGCCGGGCGGGGATCTGCATCAGCCCCGAACCCACGCCGATCCGCTCGGTCCGATCGGCGAGCACCGACAAGACGGAGACGACGTCCTGCCCCCACGCCTCCGAGACCCAGATGCAGTCGATGCCGGCCTCGTCGGCAGTCGTCGCCAGAGCGATCTGCTCCTCGAAGGAGTACCAGGGCCAGTAGAGCGCGGAAAGCTGGATCTTCATACCTGAGTCCTATCCGATCGGGTGAACCGCCGGCCGCGCCGAACCGTAAGACTCAGCGTCCCGATGACCGAACCCACCACCGAGCAGATCTCCCGTACCTACAGATTCGTGATGGCGCTGTGCAGCCCGATCACGCGCCATTGGGGCCGCCTCGAGGTCAGCGGCGTCGAACACCTCCCCGCCTCCGGCCCGCTGCTGGTGGTCGGCAACCACGACAGCCTCTGGGACCCGGTCGCGATCGGCACCGCCGGCCGGAGGCGCCGGCAGATCCGCGCCCTCGCGAAGGCGAGCCTCTGGAAGGTCCGCGGCCTCGCCCCGGTCCTCGACAGGATGGGACAGGTGCCGATCGAACGCGGTGCCGGCGATGCCGGCGCGCTCGACGCTGCGGTCGCCGCGCTCAGCGACGGCGCCTGCATCGGCGTCTTCCCGGAGGGGACGATCTCCCGCGGCTCCGAGCTTCGGGCTCGCAGCGGCGCCGGTCGCCTCGCCCAGCAGGTTCCAGCCGCCCGCGTCGTCTGCGTGGCGACGACCGGCACGGTCGACATCTTCAGCTTCCCGAAGCGCCCGCGGATCAGAATCGAGTTCTTCGAGCCGGAGGGCGGCCAGCCGAGGCCGGATGAGGACCCGGGAGCCCTCTCCGCCCGCTACCTCGAAGGAGATCCGCGCCGGGCCCCAATCGCGAAGGCCGGAAGATCCCGCACTCGAAGGCGGCGGGCAAGGGTCCTGCGAGGATCCTGAGACGAGGGCGGCGCGGCGGGTCCGAAGGCCGAAGGCGGAGGGTAGGGTCCAGCAGGAACTCAGCACGAGCGAAGCGAGTGCGCCCGAGGGACCCTCGCGCCGCCGGCCTCAGCGCTACGGCTTCGCGGGCACCTGCGGCTCGCCGAGACCGTAGGTGTCGTAGTCGCCCCACTTGGAGAAGGTCTTGTGAGTCGGGCCGTGGAAGTCCGACGAGGCGGTCGGCACGAGACCGAACTCCTCGCAGAGCTCGAGGCAGTGCTTCGTCTGCTCCTCGGTGTGCGGCGGATAGAACGTCTCGATCCCATCGAGACCGACGTCCGCGACGAGGCTCTCGACGAGGTCGCGGACCTGGACTGGATCCTTGACGTCCCAGTAGGGATGGGCGACGACGGCCACTCCCCCGGCCTCGTGGATCAGCTCGACCGCCTGATCGGCGCTCGGCCAGCTGCGCGAGACGAACGCCTTCGCGCCCGGCACCAGGTACTCCTCGAAGAACGGGCCGAGATCGGGGCCGGCTCCGGCGGCTCTGGCGATGTGCGGCCGGCCGATCGCGTCGGCGGCGCCGGCCTTGGCGACCGCCTCCTCGAAGCTGACGTCCACCCCGTGCTCGTTGAGCTTGGCGATGATCTGCTTGGCGCGATCGACCCGCTCCTGCTGGGCGCGGTCGCACGCCGGCTGGATCTTCTCCAGGTCGATCCAGTACCCGCAGATGTGCAGGTCCTCCGAGTACTTGTGAACGCACGACATCTCCGTCGCCGGGACGTTCTCGATGCCGAGCTCGGCGGCGACCCGATTCGCCTCGGGAACCCCGGCGACGCCGTCGTGGTCTGTGAGAGCCATCACCGTCACCCCCGCCTCGGCGGCGGAACGGACGACGTCGGCGGGCTCGAGCTGACCGTCGGAGACGGTCGAATGTGACTGAAGATCGATCATGAGCGCCATTCTTGCTTACTCTGGTCGAGAAAGTCATGCGCATCTCAGCAAAAGCCGACTACGCGGTACGGGCCACACTCGAGCTCGCGTCTGCCCCCGACGGCAAACCGATCAAGGGCACGAACCTGGCGGAGGCGCAGGAGATCCCGCTGCAGTTCCTCGAGCACATCCTGCTCGACCTGAAGCGGGCCGGCCTCGTCAGGACCAAGCGCGGAGCCCAGGGCGGCTACTGGCTCGCCGAGGACCCGGCCAAGGTCACCGTGGCCGACGTGATCCGGGCCGTCGAGGGGCCGCTGGCCTACATCCAGGACCTGCCTCCGGAGGAGACGAACTACGTCGGCTCGGCGGAGCGCCTACGCGACGTCTGGATAGCCGTGCGGCAGACCCTTCGCGAGGTCCTCGAGCACGTGACGCTCGACGAGCTCGCAAGCGGCCGAATTGCCGCCGGCCGTCACCGACCTGATCGGCGAGCCGGAAGCATGGGTCTCAAGGGAGACCGGCACACACGACGTCGTCCGCTGATGTCCGCTATCATCGCCGACCGAATCCTTACTGAATCGGTCAAGAAGGTCAACAAAGGTGCCCTCCGCGACCGGTGAAGAAGCCTTCACCGCCTCCTCCGACTCCTCTCCCAGACACCTCCACAACGCCCCGCACTCATGGATCCCGCAATTGTCGCTTTCGGTTTTGGCATCGGCGTACTGGTCGGGATGACCGGCATGGGCGGTGCGTCGTTGATGACGCCGCTGCTGATCCTGATCTTCGGAGTACAGCCGGTCACGGCGATCGGCACCGACATCTTCTACGCGGCCGTGACCAAGACGTTCGGCGGCGTCCAGCATCTCCGCGCCGGCACCGTCCACAAGGGCCTCGCCTTCTGGATGGCGGTCGGCAGCGTCCCGGCCGCGGTCGCCGGCGTCGGCGTGATCGCCTACCTGCAGGACACGGTCGGCGAGGACAAGCTCGACGGGATCGTCTTCGGGATCCTCGGCGCAACGTTGCTCGTCGTCGGCATCTCGACGGCCCTGCGCACGGTGTTCATCCCCGACGTGATCAAGGAGCGATACGCGCTCCATCTCCAGCGCCGCCACATCATCGCCGCGATCGCGACCGGCGTCACGACCGGATTCGTGATCGGCCTCACCTCGGCGGGCTCGGGAACGCTGATCGCGATCATCCTGATCGCCGTCTTCCGGCTGACGCCGCAGCGGGTGGTCGGAACCGACATCTTCCATGCCGCCGTTCTCCTCTGGGCCGCGGGTATCGCCCATTGGGTCGGCGGCAACGTCGATTTCGGGCTGGCCGGGAACATCCTGATCGGCTCGATCCCGGGCGTTCTGGTCGGCGGCCGGCTCGCGCTCAAGACCGGCAAGAACCTGCTCCGGGGCCTGCTGTCCCTCGTCCTCGTCGCCTCCGGCGTCATCCTCATCACCAAGGGGGACGGCGGCGTGGTCATGATCACGGCGGCGTTCATCTCGTTGCTGTTCGGCGTCGTCTTCACCTACGTGCTGCGCCGCGAGGTGAAGCTCCCCCACGGCGAGGGCGTTCGCGCCTGGAAGCTCGTCAGCTTCCCGTGGGCACGCTCCGACCACGCCAAGGAGATGGCGGCCGCGGCGACGCAGGCCAAGGAGGAAACGAACGAAGCGGCCCGGCGGACCGACGACGAGGACGAGCCGCCGAAACCCCCCGCTTAGCCCGCGATCGCGGCGCACCTTCGACCGGACCGCCGCTCGCGCCACCCCCGGCCGCAGGCACTCAGATAGGCTCCGCCGCCCATGGACTTCTCCTACGGTGATCGCCTCGACGAGCTGCTCGGGAAAGTGCGCACGTTCATGGACGAGAACGTCTACCCGGTCGAGGCGGAGGCGATGGCCGCACTCGACGACGAGGTCAAGCCCGGGGTCGCCTACCCCGAGATCATCGTCGGCATTCGCGAGAAGGCCAAGGCCGAGGGCCTCTGGAACATGTTCATGCCGGGCGAGGAGCACGGCACCGGGCTGACCAACTGGGAGTACGGACTGCTCTGCGAGGAGATGGGCAGGAGCCCCGTCGTCGCGCCGATGGCGTTCAACTGCGCCGCGCCCGACACGGGTAACAGCGAGATCCTCGCCGAGCACGGCACCGACGAGCAGAAGCAGCAGTGGCTCGAGCCACTGCTCGACGGCGACATCCGCTCCTGCTTCTCGATGACCGAGCCCGACGTCGCCGGCTCAGACCCGACAACCCTTCAGACCCGCGCCGAGCTGATGGACGGCGAGTGGGTGATCAACGGCCACAAGTGGTTCACGTCGGGGGCCGTCGGCGCCTCGGTTGCAATCGCGATGGTCGTCACCGACCCCGAGGCCGCGCCGTACGCGCGGGCGAGCATGATCGTCGTCCCCATCGACAACCCCGGGTTCGACCTGGTCCGGCCGGTGTCGGTCATGGGTCACGACAGGGGGCCCGGGCACTGCGAGATCCGTTACGAGGACTGCCGGGTTCCGGAGGCGAACCTGCTCGGCCCGCGGGGCGCCGGCTTCGCAATCGCCCAGGATCGCCTCGGTCCCGGGCGTATCCACCACTGCATGCGTGCCATCGGCACCTGCGAGCGCGCCATCGAGATGATGTGCCGGCGGGCCAACGAACGCGAGGCGTTCGGTTCGAAGCTGGCCGACAAGCAGTTCATCCAGGACTTCATCGCCAAGAGCCGGATGGAGACCGAGCAGGCCCGTCTGCTCACCCTCAAGGCGGCCTGGCTGATGGACACGCAGGGTAAGCGCGAGGCACGGCGCGAGATCTCGATGATCAAGGTCGTCGCCGCGAACGTCGTCATGGACGTCCTCGATCGGGCCATCCAGGTGCACGGATCATTGGGAATGTCCGACGACACCCCGCTCGCGTCGATGTGGCGCTACAGCCGCATGCTCAAGGTGGCAGACGGACCCGACGAGGTCCACAAGATGGTCATCGCCCGTCGCGAGCTGAATCGCTTCCAGTAATCCGTTCTCGAACTACCCCAGGCGGTCGACGGCTTCGTCGGCGGCCTCGGCGAGGCGGCCGACGTTGCGGCCGAACTCCTCGAAGCCGTCCTCCGGCTTGCCGTACTGGCCCTTGGCGTAGCGGGAGTAGACGCCTTCGAGGATGATCGCCAGCTTCCAATATCCCAGCGCTACGAAGTAGTCGATCCCGCTCAGGTCGCGACCCGACCTCTCCGCGTACCTGGTCCTGACGTCCTCGCGAGAGGGGAACCCGGGCGCCATCGTCGCGGGCTCGAAGAGCGGCAGGAGGGTGTCGCCCTCCTCGCCCCAATAGACGAGCAGGAGGCCGACGTCGGCCAGCGGATCGCCGAGCGTGCAGAGCTCCCAGTCGACGACGGCCGCAACCTCGCCCGAGTCCTCGAGGATCATGTTGTCGAGCCGGTAGTCGCCGTGGACGAGCGTTGCCGGTCCCTGGGCGGGAATCAGCTCCGAGAGGCGATCGTGAACCTGCTCGACGAGCGGGATCTCACGGGTCTTCGAGCCCTCCCACTGACGCTGCCAGCGGTGGAGTTGGCGCGCTACGTAGTCCTCCTTCTTGCCGAGATCGCCGAGGCCGATGTCGTCGGGAACCTGGGCGTGGATCTCCACCAAGGTGTCGACGACCCGCTCGCCGATCGCCCGGCGGGAGACCTCGTCGAATGCCTCCGCGTCCTCGCGGAGCCGGAGGATCGGCCCCTCGAGGAAATCCATCACGTAGAACGGGGCCTCGTTGACGCTCTCGTCGGTGCAGTAGCCGGCGATCGCGGCGACCGGCACCGGCGTCGGGCCGAGCGCCGAGACGACCCGGTGCTCCCGGCCCATGTCGTGGGCGGATCCCAGCGCCTTGCCCATCGGCGGCCGCCGCAGCGCCCAGCTCGTCCCCGCGGAGTCGGTGACTCGATATGTGAGGTTCGAACGGCCGCCGGCGATCCGCTCGTAGGCGAACGGCCCCCGGGCACCGTCGACGTTGGCCTCCAGCCAGGCGCCGACGCGTTCGCCGTCGATCCCCTCCGGGCTGTTCGTCTCCTCGGCCACCGCGTGCAGCCTATTGGCGTCGGCAGGTTGATATGAGTGAGCGCATGGCGGAACGCGGATATCAGGGACTGCTCGTCGACTTCGGCGGCGTGCTGACCACGAACATCTGGAAGAGCTTCGACATCTTCTGCGAGACCGAGGGACTCGAGCGCGGCACCGTGCTGGAGCTCTTCCGCGCCGATGGCGAGGCGCTGGCGCTCCTCCGCTCGCTCGAGCGCGGAGCGGTCAGCGACGAGGAGTTCGAGCGGGACTTCGGCGAGCTGCTCGGCGTCGACCCTCCCGGGCTCGTCGAGCGCCTGTTCGCCGGCCTCTCCCCTGAGCGGTCGATGATCGAGGCGGTCGATGCCGCCCGCTCGGCCGGCATCAGGACGGGCCTGATCTCCAACTCATGGGGAACGGGAATCTACGAACGCGCCCCGATGGCGATCTTCGACGCCACCGTGATCTCCGGCGACGTCGGCCTGCACAAGCCCGAGCCCGAGATCTACGAGCTCGGTGCGGAGCGGATCGGAATCCCGCCCGACGGATGCGTCTTCGTGGACGACCTCCGAGAGAACGTCGCCGGGGCCGAGGCGGTCGGGATGACCGCGATCCTGCACCGCGATCCGGACACGACGATCACCGAGCTCGAGCGGCTCCTCGGGCTCGAGCTGACCGCCCCGAATCTCGGCTGAGCGGCTGTGGCGCCGTCAGGCGCCGCCGCAGACCGGTTCTCGGCGCAGGAGCCCGTCGAGGCTGAACGAAGCGCGAATCTCGATCTCCTCGGGTCCGGTGCCGACGGGTACCGTGAGGATCGTCGTCCCATCCTCGACCCCGGGCTCGATGCATCCCTCTCCCGCGACGATGTCGAGGTACGGCGAGTAACTCATCCTGATCGGATACCGGCCGGGACCGGTTACGGAGACCGAGAAGCCGTCGGGTCCGACCGCATCGGGTCGCAGGGCGTCGTCCGCGGACCTGTCGACCTTCCACAGCGACCAGTCGGGGTTCGACCAGACGTGCGTCAGGTAGCCGAGCTGCCAGGTGCGGACGAGGCTCGCCTCGTCGTTGGCCAGATAGTCGAGCTCGGTGTCGGGGACGGCGACGTAGTCGACGCCGTGCTGGCGCAGCCACTTGCCGTAGGCGGGCGGCGTCAGGTTGTCGCCGGTGAAGAGGTGGAAGTCGTTCGACTCGAGCTGGCGGAGCCACCCCCTGGCGAGCGGGAAGCGCTCCCCCACGTAGACCGACTCCCAGCGGCTCCTGGTCGGCGGGATCTCCACGCGGATCGGCCGCCCGCCCGCCGAGAGATGATCGAGCTCGGCGACGAGCGGGGCGTAGAAGGCGGCCTCGGTGGCGGGGTCGCCCTCGGCGGCGGAGATGTCGCGGACCGTCGCGGACCATTGCCACCAGAGGAGGGGCGCGGCGAGGAGCAGCAGGACGAACGGGCGGCGACCGTAGAGAGCCAGCGCCATCACCGGGCCTGCGAAGAGAGAGCCGAGGCGGATCGCGTTGCTGCCGAACGGCGTCGCCAGGCAGAAGGCGGCAACGGCGAGCAGTGCGTACAGGACGATGCCGGATCGCAGCGTCGTCTCGCCGACCGGCAGGACCGCGAAACAGATGGCGCAGACGATCGGGATCCAGAGAAACGAGTCCCAGGTGAACGGTTGATAGCCGGCGGTGGGAAAGGCGAAGGCGAGGGCGGCGGAGGCGACGGTGGAGGCAATCGCCACCGCCCACGCGGCCCTGACGAGCGCCGTTCGCGAGGGCGCTGCCACCGGCTGCAGGCGGGCGGCAATGAGCACGGCGGCTGCCGCGAGCGCCGTGAACAGGCCGGCGACGGGACTGGCCAGGGCCGCGGCGGCGCCACCGAGAGCACCGAGGGCCGGCCGCCGGCGCTGCAGGGCGAGGACGGCACCGAGGCCGAAGGCAACGCCGAGGCCGAACGTGATCCGGCCGCCGTAAAGGGAGACGGTCGAGCCGAGCCCGAACCACGCTGCGCCGACCCAGGCGCGCCTCCCGTACGCGCGCACCCCGATCAGCGCGAACAGGATCGCCGCCGCAACCGCGCAGAGCGCGCCGAGCAACTCCGGACCGAGCCAGGCCCCGAGCGGCGGGTAGAGGAGGCTGTAGCCCGGGATCGTGTGGCCGCTGTACCAGGCATCGTTGTAGATCACCCAGCCGTATCTGTCCCAGAGGTCCGCGCGGAACGTCTGGGCCGACAGGTCGAGGGTCTGCGGCTGCCAGAGAAAGTGGACGATGCTCAGGGCGACCGAAATGGCCGCGGAGAGAATCAGGATGCCGGCGTGACGATCGGGCCGGCGTGCAGCCGCTGCCCGCACCGGGAACCTACGCGTTGGCGTACTCGAGACGGATCTGCTTGCCCTTCAGCTTGGTCCCGTCGAGTCGATCGAGCGCCTTTTCCGCCTGGTCGCCGTCGAGGTCGACGAAGGTGAACCGCTCCAGGACACGGACGTCGTGAACCGCCTCGTCGGCGATCACCGCACCCTCGCTGAGAGCCCAGCGGATGTCCTCCTCCTCGATGCCGCTGCGCGACCCGCGATTGATGAAGAGCTTGACGTGACCGTTCGCTTCGACGGGCTCGGCCGGCTCGGACCGCGGCTCGCGCTCGGGCTCGGGCTCGGGCTCGGGCTCGGGCTCGGGCGCCGGTTATCTCGGGCTCGGGCAGGCCCGTTATGGGCTCCTCCTCCACCACGGCGGTCGTGGTGGCCTCGGTACGGAGCTCGGGCTCCTCGGCGGGAGCCGTATCCCACTCCACCGCGACCGGGGCCGCGTCGCCGCCACCGCTCCGCTTGCGCTCGTGGCGCCGCTTCGGCCGTGGTGCGTGGTCGAGTCGATCCTCGGGTGGCTCCCACTCGCCGATCGAGGTCTTCACGTCCCGTTCGATCTGATCGATCTCGCCGCGCTCCTTCGGGGTGACGAAGGTGATCGCTCGGCCCGTGCGGCCGACCCGGCCCGTGCGGCCGATCCGGTGGACGTAGATCTCGCTGTTGTTGGGGAGATCGAAGTTGATGACGTGGGTGACGTGCTCGATGTCGAGCCCGCGAGCAGCCACATCAGTCGCAACCAAGAGCGGTGATTGGTGCTCCTTGAAGGAGATCATCACGCCGTCGCGCTGTCCCTGGCTCATGTCGCCGTGCAGGGCCTTCGAGCGCAGGCCGCGGTCGCGGAGCGTCCGGTCGAGGCGGGCCGTGCCGATCTTCGTGCGACAGAAGACGATTGCCTGCTCGGGCTCCTCCGCCTTGAGGACCTCGATCAACCTGTTGGTCTTCTCCTTGGCATCGACCTCGACGAAGGCCTGCTCGATCGCATCGACGGTCAGCTTCTTGGGGGTGATCGAGATCGTCACCGGGTCGTACATGTACGTCTCGGCGAGGCGAGCGATCGGCGGCGGCATCGTCGCGCTGAAGAGCATCGTCTGGCGACCGCTCGGGCACATGCGCAGGATCCGCTCGACGTCCTCGATGAAGCCGAGGTCGAGCATCTCGTCGGCCTCGTCGAGCACGACGTAGCGGGTGCCGGTGAGGATCAGTGCGCCGCGGGAGATCAGGTCCTTCATCCGGCCGACCGTGGCGACGATCACGTGCGCCTTGGAACGGACGCGGGCGGCCTGGTCGCGGACCGAGGTTCCGCCGAAGACCGCGACGACGTTGATGTCGAGGTGCTCGGCGTAGGAGCGCAACGCCTGAGTGACCTGGATGCAGAGCTCACGGGTCGGCGTCAGCACGATCGCCTGGGTCTCGTCGCTGGTCGGGTCGAGATACTGGAGGAGCGGCAAACCGAATGCAGCTGTTTTGCCGGTGCCGGTCTGCGCCTGCCCGATCATGTCGTGGCCGGCGAGCAGCTCTGGGATCGCCTTCTCCTGGATCGGAGACGGCTCCTCGTAGCCGAGCTCGTCGAGCGCGGTGACGATGTCCTCTTTGAGGCCGAGGTCGCGGAATGTGGTCATCGATAAGCCATTGGTAGGTCCGAGGAGGTTACGTCACGGCTGCTCCCGCTGCGAATGGCAGCCGGCCGCAGGCGGTAATCGAGGCGCTCAGGCGCTCGGATCGAGGAGCAGTTTGCCCTGCGTGCGACGCTCGGCGAGATCGATCTGCGCCTCGGCCGCACGCTCCAGCGGGTAGGTGCGGCCGATCACGAGCCGGAGCTCGCCGCTCGCGAGGCTGCCGAACAGCTCCTCGGTCCCGAGCTTGACCAGATCCGGCCGCTGCAGCAGGTGGACGATCCAGAACCCGACCACCGCGCGGCTCGTTCGCATCAGCTTCTGCGACTTGATCAGGTTCGGCTCTCGCGTAGCGATGCCGAAGGCGACCATGCGCCCGAACGGCGCGAGGATCGACATCTGCTCCTCGAATGCCTCCCCGCCCGACATCTGCAGCACCACGTCGACCTCATCACCACCGTTGGCCGCGAGGATCGCCTCGGCCATGTGGCCGGCGCGGGAGTCGACGGTTGCGTCGGCGCCCAGCTCCGCCACCAGCTCGCGCTTCTCCGCGGAGGATGCGAGCCCGATCACGCGTGCGCCGAGTCGTTTGGCGAGTTGCACAGCGAGCGTGCCGGTGCCACCTGCGGCGCCCTCCACGACAACCGTCTCGCCCGCCTGAACGGCGGCGCTGATCCGCAGCAGTGCCCAGGCGGTCAGCCCCTGCAGGAGGATTGCAGCGGCCTCGTCGAACCCGACCTCGTCGGGAATCGGAACGAGTGCGGACTCCGCGACGGCCACCCGCTGCGCATAGCCCCCGCTGGGGACCACGGCGGCCACGCGTCGCCCATCGGCCGTCCGGCCGCTGATCTCGGCTCCGGGGATCAGCGGCAGCTCGGCCTTCGCCAGATAGCTGTTGTGGCGCTGATGGGTGTCGGCGAAGTTGATTCCCGCCCGCTCGACGTCGACGACGACCTCGCCCGCTGCCGGCACCGGATCGGGAAGCTCGACCACCCCGAGCACCTCGGGGCCCCCGAACTCGTTGATCTGAACAGCCCTCATGCCGGCGCAGTCTTGCGATTCGGTGCCGTCGGTGTCAGCCCGCGGCCCGCGATCAGCGGCGCTGGGAGATCTTCAGCAGGCGATCACCGTGGACATGCCTGATGCGGGTCGGGCGGCCCTCCGGCCAGTGGACCACCAGCTTTCGCACCGATCGCGACTTGCCGAGCCCGAAGTAGAGGCGATAGTGACCCTGCGAGTGGCGTGAGTCGTCGTTCTGACCGACCCACTGCGTGAGCCGGCGGTGACGGCCGACGTCGACCCGCACACGGGCGCCGATCGCCTCGCGGTTGACGGCCGAGCCGGTCAGGTCCACCTCGAGCCAGTGACCCGCCCTCGTCGTGTTGCGGCGCCGGAAGATCCTGCTGCGTGGCGAGAACTCGCGTTTCGACGTGGCGATGAGGGGATCGCGCCGGCCGTCGTTGTCGAAGTCCGCCCACCCGACGATCGCGTAGCCGGTCCGGCGCTGGCGCAGGGCGCCGGTCGGGACGAAGCGATGACGGCCATGGCTCCAGCGGTAGAGACCCTGGGGCGCCAGATCGACATCGAGGCGGCCGTCGTTGTCGTAATCGACAAACGACGCTGCCGCTGCCTTCGATGGCAGGCCGAGGTTGCCGTGCACGGGATGCAGGCGGCCGTGCGAATTGCGCAGCAGGCGCAGCCGCTGCTTGCCGGCGAGCATCACATCGAGGGAACCGGAGTTGTCGTAGTCGCCGAGCGCGATCTGGCCCGCCTCAGCGCCGGCCCGCACGGTCTGCTGGCGGGTCCAGGACCCGCCCATGGTCCGCCACACCTCGAGGCCCTTGCCGGTCGTGACCAGCAGCGCCGGCGGTCCGCGGCGGAGTTCGGCCCAGCGGTAGGCGGAGCCCACGACAGGCGGCCCCGGCACCTCGATGAACACACCGTCCCCCACCTGCGACCAGAGCTTCGGCCGCCGGCCCTCACAGGTCGTCATCAGGTCCAACTCGCCGCCCCCATCGGCGTCCGCGTAGGAGACCGCCCGGCCCCGGCAGGTGCTCTTGACCACGCCACTGGGGATGATCTGGTCGGCGTACCCGCCACCCGGCCCGCTCCCGGAGATCATCAGCATGTCCTGTACGTACCCCAGGTAGCGGGGGCTCGCGATCCCGCCGCCAAGACCACCTGTCGTGACGAAGACGTCCTCGTTGCGGTCGCCCGCCACGTCGGCGAACGCGAGGCCATGGCGATCGCGCAACTTGAACTGAAAGGTGCGGGCGGCCGGTGTCACCGCATGGGTGCCGACCTTGATCTGAGCGGGCGCGACGGATCCCGGCCCCGCCGCCGGGAAGTCGAACTGAATGGGCAGATCGGAAAGGCCGTTCGACGAGACGACGACGACTCCACCGGGCTCGAGCGCGAAATCGACGACGGGCCGATCCGTGTCGTCGCGATTGAGCGTGGCCTCGGCATCGGCCTGAGAATGGATCTTGACGTTCTTCGTTACCAGCGTCAGCTCACCATCCACGGGCAACCCGGTCGAGGCGATGTGGAGACGGCCGGCTTCGCCCGTGTCGTCGGTCGGCCAGATGTAGACGCCGGGGCTCGACATGTCCGGGGGGCGCAGCAGATCGAGGCCCGGAAAGCTGGCGTCGGGGCCGAGCCCGAGCTCGTCGATCTCGTTGTGGAACGAGCGGCCGCGGCGGTTACGGAGGAAGACGGAGGCGAACTTGTGATTGGTCGTGAAGATGTCCTGCCAACCGTCCCTGTCGGGGTCGGCGACCCCGATGTCGAAGAGCCGTTTGCCGGGGATCTCGGCGCGGACGGCGGGACTCATCCGCGGCTTCGCCGCGAATGCATGAGCGGCGGGCAAAGCCGCGATCGTCAGCGCCACGCAGAGCGCAATTCTCCGCATGCGACCAAAGGCTAGTCGGAGCCGATGGCGCCGATGCCGCTAGAGTGCCGCGGCCGTGGCCCTGACCGTAGTCGGATCGATCGCCTTCGACGCCGTTCGGACCCCGTTCGGGGAGCGCGACCGCATGCTCGGGGGCTCGGCCAGCCATTTCGCACTCGCCGCCAGCTTCTTCACCGACGTCCGAGTCGTCGGACCGGTCGGCGAGGACTTCGGAGGCGGTGAGATCGGCGTGCTCGAGTCGCACGGGGTCTCGACGGCGGGAATCGAACACGTCGAGGGCGGCAAGACCTTCTTCTGGCGCGGTCACTACGACCACGACATGAACATCGCCCACACCGACGACACCCAGCTCAACGTCTTCGCCGACTTCGTGCCGAAGCTCGGCAACGAGGCCTGCTCGTCAGAAATGCTCTTCCTCGGCAACATCCAGCCCGATCTCCAGCGACAGGTCCGGGCGGAGGCGACCGGCGCGAAGTTCGTCGGCCTCGACTCCATGAACCTGTGGATCGACACCGCGCGCGACTCGCTGATGGCCGTGATCGGCGAGATCGACTGCCTGCTGCTCAACGACGCGGAGCTGCGGATGCTGACCGACGAGCCCAACCTCGTCGTCGCCGCCCACGCCGTGATGGCAACGGGCCCCGACATCGTCGTCGTCAAGCGCGGGGAATACGGCGCGGCCCTCTTCACGGGAGACGACACCTTCGCGATGCCCGCCCTGCCGCTGGCCGAGGTCCGTGACCCGACCGGAGCGGGCGACAGCTTCGCCGGTGGCTTCCTCGGCTTCCTCGATGGCCTCGGCGCCCACTCCCCGACCAACGGCCAGCTCCGCCAGGCGATGGTGATGGGCTCGGCGATGGCCTCCTTCAACGTCGAGGACTTCGGCACCGACCGGGTCCGTCGCCTCGAGCGACCCGAGATCGACGCCCGCGTCTCCCAGTTCAAGGACCTGACCCACTTCTAGGGCCAGGCCGGCCTCCGCAACCGCCCCGAACCCGGGAAACGGTAGCTGGGATACTAGGTCCGAACTTTAGGAATCCGAGCTCGAGGAGAGACCTGTGGCCGACACTCTCAGCATCACCGACAACCGCACCGGCGAGACCTACGAGGTCGACGTCACCGACGACACGATCAAGTCGATGGACCTGCGGAAGATCAAGGTCAACGACGGCGACTTCGGGATGATGACCTACGACCCGGGCTACCTGAACACGGCGTCCTGCCGCTCATCGATCACCTACATCGACGGAGACGCGGGCATCCTCCAGCACCGCGGATACACGATCGAGGACCTCTGCGAGAAGTCCTCCTACCTGGAGGTCGCCTACCTGCTGGTGTTCGGCGAGCTGCCGACCGAGCCTCAGCTGGAGCGCTGGGTCTACGACGTCACCCATCACACCTTCGTCCACGAGGACATGCGCTCGCTCTACCGCGGGTTCCGCCATGACGCCCACCCGATGGGGATCCTGCTGGCCGGCGTCGGCGCCATGTCGACCTTCTATCCGGACGCGAAGGAGATCGACAGTCCCGAGGAGCGCTACATGGCGGCGATCCGGATGATCGCGAAGATGCCGACACTGGCGGCGTTCTCGTATCGCCACAGCCTCGGCCTCCCCTACGTCTACCCCGACAACGACCTCTCCTACGCCGGCAACTTCCTCGGGATGATGAGGAAGATGACGGAGGTCAAGTACGAGCCCGATCCGCGGCTCGAGAAGGCGCTCGACATCCTCTTCATCCTCCACGCCGACCACGAGCAGAACTGCTCGACGGCGGCGGTACGCGCGGTCGGCTCCTCACGGGTCGACCCGTACTCGGCGGTGGCGGCCGGAGTTGCCGCCCTGTACGGCCCGCTGCACGGCGGTGCCAACGAGGCGGTGCTGAGGATGCTCCGGAGGATCGAGACCGTCGACAACATCCCCGGCTTCCTCGAGGGCGTCAAGAACGGCGACGAGAAGCTGATGGGCTTCGGGCATCGCGTCTACAAGAACTACGACCCGCGGGCCCGGATCGTCAAGAAGCACGTCGACGAGGTCCTCGAGATCGTCGGGTCGAACCCACTCCTGGAGATCGCCACCGAACTCGAAAAGCGCGCCATGGACGACGAGTACTTCACCTCGCGCAAGCTCTACCCGAACGTCGACTACTACTCGGGCCTGATCTACGAGGCGCTCGGCATTCCCAGCGAGATGTTCACGGTGATCTTCGCGATCCCGCGGACCTCGGGTTGGATCGCCCAGTGGATGGAGATGAACGGCGATCCCGAGCAGAAGATCGCCCGCCCGCGCCAGATCTACACCGGCGACCGCGACCTCGAGTACGTCCCGATCGCCGATCGCACCGGCCCGGAGAAGATCACGGGCCCGCCCGCCCGCCGCCCGGTCAAGGCGCGCCGCGGCGCGTAACAACTCCGCCGAGATCCTCCGCTTCGCGTCCGGTCTCGTCGGGCTGCGCCGAAGGTGACTTGGCCGCTCGGCAGGGGCGTCTTAGATGACTCCGACGAGATCCTCCGCTTCGCGTCCGGTCTCGTCGGGCGGCGCGGTGTTGCCGCTCGGCAGGGGCGTCAGTTGAATGGTGGGGCTGGGGCGGGTCGGAAACGAGACTGCTATCGGGGCGGACTATCCGCCCTCAGAGCAGTCTCGATCCTCGAGACGCCCCTCGGCAGGCGGGTGAACGGTGGCCGAGCGCCCCAGTCCTCCCCCTCCCAGCCCAAACCGACTCTCGCCGGCCGGCGAGTCCCTCGGCAGGCCACGCCGACCGCCGACGCCCCTCGGCAGGCCACGCCAACCTCCACCCAAGCTCAGGTCGTGGGCGGGGCGACGGCCTCGGCGAACGCTTCGCAGTCGTCGAGGCCGAGCCTGGATGCCGGCTCGCCGGACGCCTCGTCGAAGCCGGTGACGAGGGCCTGGTAGTCGCCGCCTGACGCGGCCGCCCTGCCGATCGCGTCGAGCCCGTCGAGGTCCTTGCTCAGCGAGTCGACGTAAACCGTGGCCAGGGTGGGATCGAGTTCGCCCGGCTCGCCGAGCGTGTAGATGCCGTCGCGGACAGCGGCGACGATCTGGATCCGCTCCTCCGCGTCACCGGCGAGCTCGCGCGCCCCGGCGGGCCTGGTCAGGGCCGAGGTCTCCTGGATGCCGTCCGCACAGAAGGCGTTCGCCCGGGCGCTCCAGCTCTCCTCGGCCGACGCCGTCGTGGCGGAGTCGCTCCCTCCCCACGGCCCGATCGCGACGATCAGCGCGATCACCGCGGCGACCGCGATCAGGGCCGCCGCGATCCGGCCCCATCGCGGCTTGACCGATCGGGATGGGGCGGGCTTGCTCACGGGCGGTCACGGTATAGACCGACCCGGTTACGCTCGGGCCGACATGGCCTCGTTCAAGCTGACCGTCCGCAACGGCCCGAAGGTGTGGCGCGAGAGCCACGCGTCCCTCGACGAGGCGCTCGACGCGATGCGCGGCCATGCCGAGGCGATCCGCGCCGGCGCCGACCCGGCGGAGGTATCCGCCTTCCGCCGCAAGTACGAGCCGGGTGACCAGGTGGTGGCCAGATTGGAGATCTCGACGGGCGGCCCATTCCGCGGGCGCGACGCGGGCCTCGACGTGATGGGAGACGGCTCCCTCGTTCCGTTTCGGGGCGGGGTTTCCCGCAAGGAGATCTCCGCGGAGCGTGACGAGGCCGCCTACGAGGCGGTCGAGCTGGCCCTGCGATGAGTTGCCATGCGCGGTCCTGCCGACCCGGCCGCAGTGCATAAGCTTCCGGCATGGCCGAATCGAGTGGACGCGGACACGGGACCTCCGAGGAGGGCGGCAAGGCCGTCGGCCGTCGGGTGCGGCTGCCGCGCGGTGCCCAGCCGCCGATCAAGGTGTTCATCAACGGTTCCGAGCAGGTCGAGGGCACCGACTACGAGATGGCCGCCGGAACGGTGATCTTCCGGGAGCCGATCATGAAGGAGGACCTGAGCCAACTCGGCGCGGTCCGCAAGCTGGTCCTCGGTCTCGGCCTGGTCGGCAATTACCAGAAGAACGAGATAGTGGACATCCAGTACTCGATCGAGGGCAAGACGCAACTGGCATCCGACCTGGCGGTCGAGCCCGACCCCTCCTAGCCGCCGCGGAGCACCCGGGCCTTCTGCTCCTCGAACTCGGCCTGCGTCAGGGCCCCGGCGTCGCGCAGCTTCTGGAGCCGCTCGAGCTCCGAGATGGTGTCGCCTGCCGGCGCTGCGCCCAGGCTCGGCCCGACGCGGGTGCTGATGTCGGAGAGCTGACTGGAGAGGTTGCGAAGGTCGCGAAGGTGCCCGGACCGAAGCCGCGCGAGCCGATCGAGCCGGCGCCGGTTGCCGCCCCCATGCCGGCGGGCCGCTCGTCGCGCCCGCCGATGTCCATGAAGACGGACCACACCCAGTAGACGAGCGCCGGCAGCCCCATCAGCAGGAACGTGACGCCGACGATGATCCCGCCGGTCTTGCCGTCGACCGGGATCGTGTCCGAGGTCAGCGACTTGATCAGGCTGACGGCCCCGGTCGCCGTGAAGAAGATCCCCCAGCCGGCGACGTATGCACTCCCGCCCAGCCCCTTTCCGCCCCCCGGGCGCGTGCCCCTCAGCGCGAAGATGCCCATCGCGGCGAAGAGGCCGAAGATCGAACCGATCAGGAGGAGGATGCTGGTCCCCGTCCCCTCCGGGCAGGGCCGCGAGATCACGTACGGCGTGTTGCCGGACGCGCACGTCCCGGTCTCGAGCAGATCGCCGAGGGCTCCGGAGAACGCGACCACGCAGGCGCCGAAAAGCGCGATCCCCAGCAGTGCGCAGACCCAATACCTCACCGGTCCCTCCCCTACCCCAGTCCGGCGAGTGCGGCGACCCGCTCCTTTTGCTGCGGGGCGGTGCCGAACAGCTGGGCGCCGGCACGGGCGCGCTTGAGCAGGAAGTGGAGGTCGTGCTCCCACGTGAACCCGATCCCACCGTGCACCTGGATCGACGCCTTGCAGATGTCCCATGCCGCCTCGGAGGCGCGGGCCTTGGCCATCGCGGCCGCCATCGGCAGCGACTCCGGCTCGGCGTCGGCGGCCCAGGCCGCGGCGTACGTGAGCGACCGCGCTTCCTCGACGTCGTAGAGCATCTTCGCGCAGGCGTGCGAAACACCCTGATAGGCGCCGATCGGACGGTCGAACTGCTCCCGCTCCTTCGCGTAATCGACCGCCATCTCCATGGCGCGCTGGCCGATGCCGACCAGGTCAGCGGCGACCGCGACGATCATCCGGTCGGTGGCTGCGCCGACCTCACCCGGCAGCGATTCGCCATCGCCGGAGACGAGGCGCGAATAGCGCCGCGTGGAATCGATCAGATCGAGCGGCTCCAGCCCCGCATCGGCGGCCGGCACGATGCGCGCGCCGCCGTCGGCGAACACGACGATGGCTTCCGCGCCTTCACCGTCGAGCACGATCGACTCATCGCCGACCGCCACCCGGCCCTCGCCAGAGGCGATCCCTGGCAGATGGGCGGACTTCTGCTCGTCGGAGCCCGCGGCCTCGATCGCCAGTCCCGCGGCGGCGTTGGAGAGCAGCGGCAGCGGTGCGCAGGCGAAACCCAGCTCCTCGCAGAGGACGACCAGCTCGACCATCCCCAAGCCCTGCCCTCCGTACTCCTCGGAGATCGCGATTCCCGGCCAGCCGAGCTCCGAGACCTCCGTCCAGAGGCCGTCGTCGTAGGCGCCGGCCTCGGCCAGCTCACGGACCCTGTCAGGCTTGAAGCGGGAGGCGATGAACTGCTTGGCAGTCCCCTTGATCTCACCCTGTTCGTCGTCGAAATCGAAACGCATGTTCAGTCTCCTTGCTCTTACCTGAGCCGGGGTAGGCCGAGCACCCGCTCGGCGATGATGTTCTTCATCACCTCGGTGGTGCCGCCCTCGATCGAGTTGGCGCGGCTGCGCAACATCCGGTACGTCCAGGGCGTGTCGCGGATCAGGCCCTCCGGCCCGAGGATGTCGCAGGCGAGCTCGGTCAGCGACTGGTTCAGCGTCGCCCACTCCCACTTGCCGATGGAGCCCTCCGGGCCCGGAATGCCGGTCTTCATCTGCGCCGTCATCGCCCGCATGCCGCCGAGCCGTAGTGCCTCACAGCCGATCAGCAGGTCAGCCACCTTCATGCGGATCTGCGGATCGTCCTCGAGGTCGTGCTCCTTGATCAGCTCGATGAGCTGGCCGAGATCCCGGGAGACCGCCACGGCAGCACCGCCGCCGAGGCCCGCCCGCTCGTTCATCAGGGTGGTGATCGCGACCATCCAGCCGTTGCCCTCGCCGCCGACCACGTTCTCGTCGGGCACGAACGCCTCCTGGAAGAAGACCTCGTTGAATTCGGCCTCGCCGGTGATCTGGACGAGCGGCCGAATCTCGACGCCCTCCTGCTCCATGTCGCAGATGAAGTAGGTCAGGCCCTTGTGCTTGGGGACCTCGCTGTCGGTGCGGGCGACGAGCATGCACCACTTCGACTCGTGGGCGAACGTGGTCCAGACCTTCTGCCCGGTGACCCTCCAGCCGCCATCGACCTTCGTCGCCTTCGTCTTCAGGGACGCGAGGTCGGAACCGGACTCCGGCTCGGAGAATCCCTGGCACCAGATCTCGTCGCCGCTCAGGATCGGCTCCAGCCAGCGCTCCTTCTGCTCGTCGGTTCCATGGGCCATGATCACCGGCCCGCCCATGACGAGACCGAGGATGTTGGCCGGCGCGGGAGCGTCGGCGCGGGCCATCTCGCTGGAGAAGATCGCCTGCTCGATCAGCGTCGCGCCACGACCGCCGAACTCCCGCGGCCAGGAGATCCCGGCCCAACCGCCCTCGTGCATCTGCTTCTGCCACTCCCGCCGGAACAGGAATGCGGCCTCGTCGCCGTGCGGCTCGCGGCCCGGATGATTGGCCTCCAGCCACGAGCGCACCTCGTCGCGGAAGGCCGCCTCGGACTCGTTCAGGGTCAGATCCACCTGTTGTCTCCTCCTCGCCGGCTCGGGTAGGCCGCGAAACCTACACTCAACGCGAAGTTCACCAATCGCGGGATGGTTCGGGGTCGATCAGCACGCCGGGGTTGAGGATTCCCGCCGGGTCGAGCTCCGCCTTCGCGGCCCCGAGCGCGGCGGCGAACCGGTCCGGCCGCTGCAGGTCGTACCAGGGCCGGTGATCGCGGCCGACGGCGTGGTGGTGGGTGATCGTCCCCCCCGCAGAGACGATCGCCTCCGAGACGGCCGCCTTGATCTCGTCCCACTGCTCGACCTCCGATCCGCGGCGGGCCTTCGCCAGAACGGTGTAATAGGGAGCCGGCCCGCTCGGATACACGTGCGTGAAACGACACATGATCCGGGGGGCTCCCTCACCGTCGGCCGGCGCATCGGTGACCTCGGCGATCGCGCGCCGCGCCGCCTCGGTGACGCGGGAGTGGAACTCACGGAACCGGTCCCACGTGATCGCGGTCTCGAAGGTCTCGCTGAGCACGCCGAGCCCGATCAGGCTGTCGCGTAGGTAGGGGGCGTCGAGGAAGGCCGACCGCCACGTCTGCGCCGCCGAATCGCCTGATCCGGCGCCCGCCTCCGCCTCGGGGAGGCCGCCCATCGCGGCGACGCACTCGACGGCGAGCCGGAGGGATTCGTCGACCGGCGCGAAGTCGGACTCGAACCCGAGGATGAGAACGGCGCTCGACCCGTCGGCCGCGCCCGTGGTCTCCGCCTCGAGGGGGTCGAGAAGGCGGCAGTTCGAGGGGTTGAGCCCGGACTGGGCGATCGCCCGCGCCGCCTCGGCCCCGGCGGCGAAACTCTCGAAGAGGACCGGACGGGAGGCCTTGAAGCGAGGTCGGGGCCGAACCTGGACCCAGGCCTCCGTGATCACCCCGAGGATGCCCTCGGAGCCGAGCAGAATTCGGTCGGGGCTCGGGCCGGCGCCGGAGCCGGGCAGACGGCGGCTCTCCCACGCCCCCGTCGGGGTCAGTGCCCGGATCGAGAGGACGAGGTCGTCGATATGGGTCTGCAGCGTCGCGAAGTGACCTCCCGCCCGGGTGGCGATCCAACCGCCCAGGGTGGAGAACTCGAACGACTGGGGGAAGTGGCGAAGGGTCAGCCCGTGTGGCCGCAGGGCGTCCTCGAGGTCCGGGCCGAGCGTTCCGGCGCGGATCAGGGCCGCGCTCGAGGTCTCGTCGATCTCGACGACACCGCTCAGCGCGCCGAGATCGACCGAGACCGTCCCCCTGAACCCATGCCCGACGCGCGGCTCGACCCCCCCGACGACGCTCGTTCCGCCGCCGAACGGGATCGCGGCCAGGCGGCGCTCGGAACACACATCGAGCACGCGTCGCAGGTCCTCCTCGTCGCGAGGGAACGCGACCATGTCGGGCGTGCGGTCGAAACGGCCGCGGAAGCCACGGACGACGTCGCGGTAGGCGCGGCCCATGGAGTGGCGGATTCGGTCAGCAGGGTCGGCGCTGACGATCTCGCTCAACGAGTCGGGCGGGCGCAGGCGCGGCGGTGCGAGTTCGATCGCGTCGAGCGGGACCGCCTCTTCGATCGCATCGCCACCGAAGCCCAGCCGGCGCCTGACCTCCGGGGCGATCGCCTCCAGCGCGGCGCGATCGGGAGCGCGATCGGCGAATCCCCATCCCCAATGACTCCGTGCACGCGAGTTCATGTCGCCCGACCCTATCTTCCGGAGCGCGCGACGTAGATCGCCCAGTTTGCGGAGTCAGATCCGGCCGATTCGCCGGCCGACGTTGTTACGTCTGACACTAGACCTACAGTTTTCGCATCAATTCCCCGTCGACGGGAGTAGGAGAGCATGAGCGAAGATCCCAGCAACGACCGCTGGCAGGAACTTGTTGACCTGCACGAGGGCCTCGAGCACGCCGACACGGTCCTGCCCACCCGGATCAGCGCCATCGACGGCCGGCAGATCGCGGCCTCCCCCAAGGCCGTCCGATTCGCCGAGGCCCTGGCGTTCCACGCCGCGTGGAGCGGCATCTCCGAGGCACGGCGCCGGCGCCCGGGCTCGGGGTCCAAATACGACGACCTGGCGGCGTAGCGAGGGGTTCGCGGCAGGTGCGGCCTGCCGAGAGACTCGCCGGCCGGCGGGAGTCTGCTTGGGCTGAGTGGGGAAGGACCGGGGCGCTCGGCCACCGCTCACCCGCCTACCGAGGGGCGCTTCAGAATCGAAACTGCTCTGAAGGCGAATAGTCCGCCCAAATAGCAGTCTCGCCGCCCCACCAGCCAACTGACGCCCTTGCCGAGCGGCAACGCCGCGCAGGCCGAGGGAAGCGGAGCATTCCCTCGGGGTTATCCAAGCCGAGCGGCCAAGTCACCTTCTGCGCCGCCCGACGAGACCGGACGCGAAGCGGAGGATCTCGTCGGAGTCATCTAAGCCGCCAGCGAGCGGTCGGTACGGCGTATCCCCCGACAGGCCCCGCGGTCGACGACTCCCGCCGGCAACGGCCCCGAACACGGGACCGGCCGCCGAACCCCCTAGGCCGCCAGATCAGCCCGCTCATCGAGGAGCTTGCGAATCTCCCGCGGGCCGAGACGCGCCGCCTTCGTCTCCTTGACGAACTTCGTCAGCGCGCGGGCGAACGGAAGCGGGCGGTCGAGGTGGGGGAAATGGCCCGCATCGTCGAAGACGGTGAAGCGACTCCCGGGCATCTCCTCGTGGGCCCAGCGGCCGTGTGAGACGGGGATGATCCTGTCGCGCTCGCCCCAGACGATCATCGTCGGCACCGCATCGGCCAGGTAGAGGCGGTCGCGGGCGCTGACGCGCTGGCCTCGATGGTCGATGACCGAGCGGGCCGTACAGAGGAAGGCCGCCCGCGCCTCGGGGTCGGCGAGCGAGGCGTATCCGCGTGCAACCTCGGTGATGTCGGCGCCGGGGGTGAGGCCGATCGCGCCGAGCCAACCGGCGATCCGCCTGCCGGTGCCGGTCACCCACGCCTTCGTGATCAGCGGCAGGACGAGCTCGGCGCCGGGGAGGGTCGCCGCCCGCAGGAAGATGCTCACGTCCTCGCCGAGCCCACCGCTGGAGACGAGGCCGAGCCGGTCGGTGTGGGTCGGGAACTGGTAGGCGAACTGCATCGCGACGCCACCGCCGAGCGAGTGCCCGACGACGGTCGCCGCGTCGTAGCCGAGTGCGAGCAGCAGGTCGCGGGCTCCGGCGGCGTAGGCGCCGAGGGAGTAATCCCCGCGCGGCTTGGCCGAACTGCCGTGGCCGAGCATGTCGGGTGCGATCACCGTGAAGTCGTCGCTGAGGGCGGGAATCAGCGGCGCCCAGGTCTCGTAGCTGCCGGCGATGCCGTGCAGGAGCAGCAACGGCGGGCCCTGTCCCGCCCTGAGGAAGCTCACGCGATTGCCGTGCAGCGTCACCTGCTCGGCCTCCACTTCGTTGACGAAACCGCTGAATCCCTGGCTTTCCTGGCTCATCTGGCGGATAGGGTAGCCCCCTTGACCACGGTCTTCATCACGGGCGCGGGCGGCTTCATCGGCAGGACGATGGCGGCGCGCCTGCGCTCGGAGGGCGTCGAGGTCCGCGGCGTCGACGTGAGCGCCGCCGCCGACGGTGTCGTCGCGGGCGACGTCGCCAAGGCGGGACCCTGGCAGCAGGCGGCGACGGGCTGCGACGTCGTCATCCATACCGCGGCGATCGTCTCCAATGCCGCCACCGCCGCCGAGGCCTGGGAGGTCAACGTGCTGGGCACGCGAAACGCTCTCGATGCAGCGGTCCGGGCCGGCGCGAACCGGTTCGTCCACTTCTCGTCGGTCCGGGCCTTCGGCGACGTGGGCTTTCCCGACGGCGTCGACGAGACCTACCCGGTCCGCCCCGACGGCCATACCTACGTGGACACGAAGATCGCCTCCGAGCAGGTCGTCCTCCAGGCCTACGCCGCCGGTGAGATCGAGTGCACGGTGATCAGACCCGGGGATGTCTACGGGCCCGGGTCCCGGCCATGGACGATCCTGCCCGTCGAGGCGATCGCCTCAGGCCGCTTCTTCCTGCCCGCAATGGGCCGCGGGATCCACAGCCCGGTCTACGTCGACGACCTGGTGGCGGGCGTCCTGCTCGCCGCCCGAGCCCCCGAGGCAAGCGGCCAGGTGTTCACGATCTCGGGCGGGGTCGGCGTCAGCTGCGAGGAGTTCTTCGGCCACTACTCCCGGATGCTCGGCAAACCGCCGTCCCGCCGCGTGCCGACGCCGGTCGCGATGGCCCTCGCCGCCCTGCCCGAGACCGCGGCGCGCATCTCCGGTGGGTCGACGGAGCTGCGTCGCTCGTCGGTCCTCTACATGACCCGGACCGGCACCTATTCCATCGCGAAGGCGCGGCGCGTGCTCGGCTACGAGCCTGCGATCACCCTCGACGAAGGGATGCGGCGAACCGAGTCGTGGCTGCGGGCGGAGGGGCGGCTGGGACCGGCCTGAGCCCGCTACCAGTGCATGCCGCGCATCAGATACGCGAACGCGAGCTGCTGGTTGTTGGCCTGCTCGTCGGTCGACGCCCCGCGCGGGGCGGCACCGGCCTTGGGCTTGGGCTTCTCGCCCTTCGCGGCCGTCGAGTCGGGGAACATGTGGTAGGCGCTGTTGAGGATGTAGTCGATCGACTTCGGGTTGATCGCGTAGAGGATCTGGCCGATCGTGCCGACCGGCGTCGCGATCCGCTTCGGCTTGTAGATGATCGCGTCGCAGAGCATGTCCGCGGCCTCGTCGGGAGTGATCGTCGGGAAGCGGTCGTACATCTTCGTCGGCGCGATCATCGGCGTCCGCACCAGCGGCATGTGGATGGTCGTGATGTTGACCTTGTCGTCGATGATCTCGGAGGCGATGCAGCGCGAGAAGGCGTCGAGCGCCGACTTCGAGGCCACGTAGGCGGAGAATCTCGGCATGTTCGTCTGCACGCCGATCGAGCTCACGTTGATGATCTGGCCGGAGCGGCGCTGGCGCATCGTCGGCAGCAGCCGCAGGATCAGCCGGACCGGCCCGAAGTAGTTGAGCTGCATCGTCCGCTCGAAATCGTGGAAGCGGTCGTAGGAGAGGGCGATCGAACGCCGGATCGAGCGGCCGGCGTTGTTGATCAGGACGTCAACGCCACCGTGCTGCTCGAGCACCTCCTCGGCCATCCGGTCGATGTCATCGACGTCGGAGAGGTCGCAGCGGTGGATGAACGCGATCCCGCCGCCGTCCTCGATCTGGTCACGCGTCTCCTCGAGCTTCTCGGGCGTGCGGGCGACGAGCAGGACGGTCCCGCCGGCGTCGGCGATCTTCAGGGCCGCGGAGCGGCCGATTCCGGAGGACGCACCGGTGACGAGGACGACCCGCCCCTCGACCTCCTTCTCCAGCGACGTGTTGCCCTGCAGGCGGCGACCGAAGCGCATCAGCTCGTCGGGAATCTGAGCCTCGAGAATCTGCGCGAGGCCGCCGACGAGCCCGGCCCGGCCGCGGGCGGCGCCGACGAGCGTGTGATCCCGGTAGAGGTCGGGATCGAGATGGCGCGCCCAGTAGTCCCAGAGCTTGCCCGCGTATGCCTCCAGCGGCGGCACCTTGATACCGGTCCCGGCCAGGGCCGCCTGCGTGCGTCGCGAATCGAAGTGGGTCGGGTAGTTGAGGTAGATCAGCACCGACCGCGGGATCCCGAAGTCAGCCAGCACCCGATCGGTGATGCCGTCGGCGAACGGCAGGTTGGCAACCCCCATGCTGATGAAGGGCGTCAGGGCCTCCGTCGCCGAGGCGGGAGCGCGAACGGTCGACTGCGGCGCATGCGCGGCGCGCGCGAAGACGTCGATCACCTGACCGGCGCTGAGCGGGTCCGGATCGGTGAGGCTGAAGGCGCGGCCGTCGAGACCGTCGAGATGGGCGATGTGGTCCATCGCCTTGACCACGAAGTCGACCGGGACGATGTTGATCTCGCGGCCCTCGACGCCGGGCATCGGCATCCACTGCGGAACCACCTGGCGGATTCGCCTGATCAGCTTGAAGAAGTAGTAGGGACCGTCGATCTTGTCCATCTCGCCGGTCTGGGAATTGCCGACGACGATTCCGGGCCGGTAGACCCGCCAGGGGCGCTGCGACTCCTCGCGGACGACGCGCTCCGACTCATGCTTGGTCCGGAAGTAGGGGTTGGTGTCGAGGTTCTGGGCCTCGTCGAACATGTCCTCGCGCCAGGTTCCCTTGTAGAGCCCGGCCGCGGCGATCGAGCTGACCATGTGGATCCGCCCGGCGTCGACGGCCTCGGCGAGCTGGACCATGTGACGGGTGCCCTCGACGTTGGCGATCCGCTGCGACTCGGCATCGGCCTTCATGTCGTAGATCGCCGCCAGGTGGAAGAGGTGGTCGACCTTGCCCTTGAGCCGCTTCACGTCACTGTCGGAGACGCCGAGGCGGTGCTGGGAGAGGTCACCGACGATCCCGACGACGCGGTCGGAATCGACGCCCCAGCGGTTGCGGAGCTCGGCGAGGCGGCCCTGCGAGCCCTCGCGGACCAGAACGTAGATCGTCCCCTCGCGCTCGAGCAGCAACTCGACGAGGTTTCGCCCGATGAAACCCGTTGCGCCGGTGACGAAATACCCCATGTTCAACACTCTCCCGATCGCTGGAAACCGCCGCGGACCCTACACGCTGTCCCGCTTTCCGGGACGCTGCGAGGGCATGTCGGACGCGATGCTTGAAGGGCCGGGGCCACGGGAAGCCGTGAATCGATGACCGTCGAGATCGTCTGGTTCCGCCGCGACCTGCGGCTCGCCGACAACCCCGCCCTCGCCGCCGCTGCGGCGTCGGGAGCCGTGCTGGCGGTCTTCTGCTTCGAGCGCTCGCTCTGCAACGGGCGTCACGGCTCCGCCAACCGCAACGCCTACCTGCTCGCCACGCTCCGCGAGCTCGACGAGAGCCTCCGGGCGGCCGGCTCCCGCCTCCACCACCGCCAGGGGGATCCCGCCGTCGAGTTGCCGCGGCTCGCCGCCGAGTGCCGGGCGGGGCGGGTTCACGTCAACCGCGACCACACGGCCCATGCCCGGCACCGAGACCGGCGCGTCGAGGCAGCGCTGGCCGAGGGAGGTGTCGAGCTGGTCGGCCACACTGGAGTCACCTGCGCGGAGCCGGCGACGATCCGGACCGCCGCCGGCAGCCCGTTCCGGGTCTTCACGCCGTTTCATCGCGCCTGGCTCGCGGCGCCGCGCCGTGAGCTCGCACCGACTCCACGGAGTCTCGAGGCGCCGCCGGGGGGCGGGCGGACCGCAGTCGGCCGGGCTCCATCGGAGGCGGAGCTGGGCATCGATGCGGCTGCCAAGCGGATAGCGGCCGCCGCCGGCCCGGGCGAGGCGGCCGCCAGGGAGCGGATGCTCGGAGCCGTCGAGCGGGCAGCGGAATACACCGCGATCCGCGACCGGCCCGGGGCCGACGCGACGACGCGGCTCTCCCCGGCGCTCCACTTCGGGACCGTCTCCGCCCGCGAGACCGAGGCGCTGCTGGCGCGGAAACGCAGCGACGGGGCGCGAGCGCTCCGCCGCCAGCTCGCCTGGCGTGACTTCTGGCTGAACGTGATCGGCAGCTCGCCCGGGAACCGCCGAGCGGAGTACGACGCGCGCTTTAGCGGCATGCGATGGCGAGACGACCCCGATTCGCTGGAAGCATGGCGGCAGGGGCGGACCGGCGTGCCCTGGATCGACGCCGGGATGCGACAGCTGCTCGCCGAAGGGTGGATGCACAACCGGGTCCGGATGGCGGTCGCCTCGTACCTGACGAAGAACCTGTTGATCGACTGGCGCGAGGGCGAATCTCACTTCATGGGCCACCTCCTCGACGGCGACGAGGCGCAGAACAACGGCAACTGGCAGTGGGCCGCGTCGGTGGGCGCCGATCCGCAGCCCTGGTTCCGCATCTTCAACCCGGTTCGCCAGCAGGAGCGATTCGATCCCGTCGGGGTTTACGTGCGCCGCTGGGTACCCGAGATCGCCATGCTTCCGGACCGCTGGCTCGCCCGGCCCTGGGAGGCCCCCGACGGGGTCCGCGAAGCGGCCGGATGTCCGCGCGGCGAGCCCTATCCGGAGCCGTTGGTGGACCTCGGGGAATCGCGTGCCGAGGCGATCTCGCGGTTTCGCGACCAAGCCGGCTGAGGCCGTAGTCGCCGGGAACTCGAGGTGCATACACTCCGAGTCCGCGACGTGAGTAACGCACCGACAACGCCCTAGTCGCATGGCTGCGACCGAAACCGTTCAGATCGAGATGCCCGCAATGGGTGAATCGGTGACGGAGGGCACCGTGCTGGACTGGCTCAAGCAGGAGGGGGACCACGTCGAAGAGGGAGAGACCATCGTCGAGGTCTCGACCGACAAGGTCGACGCCGAGGTGCCGGCACCGACCGCGGGCGTGCTCACGAAGATTCTCAAGGGACCCGACGAGGTCGTGAAGATCGGCGAGGCGCTGGCCGAGTTCGAGCCCGGCGGCGGCACCGGCGGCGCCGCCGAGCGCGGAATCGGGGGGCGGCGAGGGCGACGCCGACCTCGGCGAGTCCTCCGCGGCCGACCTCCAGGAAGCCGCCCAGGGCAACGGAGCCGCCGGCCAGGACGGTGAGGCCGCTGCCGAGCCCATCGAACTCGTCATGCCCGAGATGGGTGAGTCGGTCAGCGAGGGCACGGTGCTCGAGTGGCTCAAGCAGCCGGGCGACGCCGTCGAGGAGGGCGAGACGGTGATCGAGGTCTCGACCGACAAGGTCGACGCCGAGGTCCCCTCCCCGGTTTCCGGGACTCTCACCGAGGCACTAGTCGAGCCCGACGACACCGTTGCGATCGGGCAGGCGCTCGCCAGGATCCAGCCGGGCGCCGGAGCAGCCGCGACGGTGACGCCCGCCGCCGAATCGGCGCCGGCCGCCCCGTCGGCTCCGCCCGCCGGCAACGGCGACGCCAAGGCCTCACCCGTGGCGCGCCGGATCGCCGACGCCGAGGGAGTCGACCTCGCCGGTGTCTCCGGCTCCGGTGCGGGCGGAAGGGTCATGAAGGCCGACGTGCTCGCCGCCAAGGACGGGTCGGGCAACGGCAAGGCTCCGACCCCCAGCGGCGAGGCCAAGGTCCTGCGCGGACCGGCCGGGATGCTGGCCAAGGCCATGGAGGAGAGCCGCTCAATCCCGACGGCCACCTCGTTCCGGACGCTCGCAGTCGACACGCTCGACGCCAAGCGCAAGGCGCTCAACGGCGCGCTTGCCGAGCAGGGGATGAAGGTCTCCTTCACCCATCTGATCGCCTGGGCGATCGTCGAGGCCGCGAAGGAATGGCGGGCGATGGCCCGCACCTTCGCCGAGATCGACGGCAAGCCCAACGTCGTCGACCACGGCGTCGTCAACCTCGGCATCGCGGTCGACGTCGAGAAGAAGGACGGCTCCCGAAGCCTCATGGTCCCGTGCATACGGAACGCCGACCAGGACGACTTCAGGGCGTTCCACGCCAACTACGAGGAGCTGATCCGCAAGACCCGCGAGAACTCCCTGACCGCCGACGACTTCCAGGGAACGAACATCACCCTGACCAACCCGGGCGGCCTCGGGACCGTCGCCTCGGTGCCGCGGCTGATGAGCGGCCAGGGCACGATCGTCGCGACCGGCTCGATCGCCTACCCGGCCGAGTGGGCACAGGCGACGCCCGAGCGGCTGAAGACGCTCGGCGTCTCCAAGGTCATGACGATGACCTCGACCTACGACCACCGGATCATCCAGGGTGCGGAGTCGGGCTCGTTCCTGCGCCGCATCGACCAGCTTCTCGCCGGCGAGGACGACTTCTACGAGGGTGTCGCCGCCGCGTTCGGGATCGAAACCGGCGTCGTCTCGACCGCTCATGCCGCATCGGCCTCGGCTCCCCCCCTCGCCGCGGCCTCGACCACCGCGGCCCCGGCCCCGGCCGTGGATGCGGCACACGACGAGGAGCTGTTGCAGGCGGTCCAGGCGGCGACCTCGCTGCTGAAGGCCTACCGGACCCACGGTCACCTCTCGGCGACGCTCAACCCACTCGGCGGCGACGGCAAGGGCGACCCGGCCCTGGAGCCCGAGAACCTCAACCTGACGCCCGAGCTGATGGGCAGGATCCCCGCATCGATCCTCCGGATCGGCGTTCCCGGCGAGACCCTCCTCGACGCGCTGCCGCGGATGCGAGCCGCCTACTGCGGCACGATCGCCTACCAGATCGAGCACCTCTCCTCCCATCAGCAGCGCATGTGGCTGCGAGAGATGATCGAGACGGGCAAGCACCGCGTCCCACTCGAGCGGGAGGAGAAGCGCAACCTCCTGACCCGCCTGATCGAGGTCTACCAGTTCGAGCGCTTCCTCCAGAAGGCCTACCTGGGCCAGAAGATGTTCTCGATCGAGGGCCTCGACTCGACGGTGCCGATGATCGACGAGATCGCGACCCTGGCCCGCAAGGAAGGCGGCGAGCAGGTCGTGATCGGGATGGCGCATCGCGGCCGGCTGTCGGTGCTCGCCCACAACCTTGGTCGATCGATCGAATCGATCATGGCCGAGTTCGAGGGAGCGAAGGCCCTCGACGCGGTCAAGCGAACCGACGCGCTCCGCCACGGCGGCACCGGCGACGTCAAGTACCACCACGGCGCCGAGGGGCTCTTCGAGTCGCCGGAGGGCGACGTTCGCATGCGCCTCTACCCGAATCCCTCCCACCTCGAGTTCGTCGACCCGGTCGTCACCGGCGGCGCCCGAGCCGCCCAGACCGAGCACTCCGGCCCGCAGATGCATCACGACACGAAGGTCGCCGTTCCGCTGCTGCTGCACGGTGACGCGGCGTTCCCCGGCCAGGGCGTCGTGGCCGAGACGCTCAACCTGCAGTCGCTCGACGGCTACAAGACCGGCGGCACGATCCACATCATCCAAGACAACCAGGTGGGATTCACGACCGACCCGCAGGAGGGCCGCTCGACCCCGTACGCCGCCGACATGGCGAAGGGCTTCAACGTCCCGATCATCCACGTCAACGCCGACGATCCGGAGAGCTGCATCGCGGCGATCCGGCTGGCGATGGCATACCGGGCGAAGTTCGCTCGCGATGTCGTCATCGACGTGATCGGCTACCGCCGCTACGGCCACAACGAGACCGACGAGCCGGCCTACACGCAGCCGGAACAGGCGGCGCAGATCAAAAAGCACGCGCCGATCAACGAGCTCTACGCCAAGAAGCTGATCGAGGAGGGCGTCGTCACCGCCGGCGAGGTCGAGGAGGACGGCATCGCTCGGCGCGAAGAGCTCAGCGGCATCCTCAAGACGCTGCGGGCCAAGATCGAGGCCGGCGAGTTCGAGGATCCGACGATCACGGGCGGCACCGGCGAGCTCGACCGCTCGAAGAGCCCCGCCGTCGAGACGAAGGTCTCCGAGAAGCGCATCCGCACGCTGAACGAGGAGCTGATCCGCTTCCCCGAGGGCTTCACGGTCCATCGCAAGCTTCGCAAGCCGCTCGAGCGGCGGGTCGAGATCCTCGACGACGGCCCGATCGAGTACGGCCACGCCGAGGCGCTGGCCTACGCGTCGCTGCTGACCGAGGGAACCCACATCCGGATGACCGGCCAGGACACCGAGCGCGGCACCTTCTCGAACCGCCACCTCGTCCTGCACGACGAGAAGACCGGCCTCAAGTACGCCCCGATCCAGAACCTCTCGGGGGCGCTGGCGCCGTTCGAGATCCACAACAGCCCGCTTTCGGAGAACGCGACACTCGGGTTCGAGTACGGCTACTCGGCCGCCTCGCCGGAGAGCCTGATCCTCTGGGAGGCACAGTTCGGCGACTTCGACAACTCGGCCCAGGTGATCATCGATCAGTTCATCGTCGCCGGCGAATCGAAGTGGGGGCAGACGACCCGATTGACGCTGCTGCTCCCGCACGGATACGAAGGGGCAGGCCCCGAGCACTCGAGCGCCAGGATCGAGCGCTTCCTCCAGCTCGGCGCTGAGGGCAACATCCGGCTCTGCAACCCGACCACCGCCGCTCAGTACTTCCACCTGCTGCGCCGCCAGGCGCGGATCCGCAAGGCGCGGCCGATGGCGGTCTTCACCCCGAAGGGCCTGCTGCGCCTGAAGGAGGCCGCCTCGAAGCTCAGCGACCTGACCGAGGGCACCTTCCAATATCTGATCGACGACGCCGACGCCAAGCAGCGGGCCGCCGACATCAAGCGCCTGGTCCTCTGCTCCGGCCGCGTCTACTACGACCTCGAGGGCCACGACCGCCGCGCCGACGCGACCGGCGTCGCGATCGCCCGGCTCGAGATGATCTATCCCTTCCCGAAGACCTACGTGGCGGAGCTCGTCGCCGGGTATCCGAACCTCGAGGAGATCGTCTGGTGCCAGGAAGAGCCCGCGAACATGGGGCCCTGGACGGCGATGCGATACCGGCTCCCCGATGCGATCGGCGATGCCGCGCCGATCCGCTACGTCGGCCGTCCCGAGCGCGCGAGCCCCAGCGAGGGCTACCCGGCGGCCCACCGCACCGAGCAGGAGCGGATCGTGCTGACCGCCCTGATGGGCTAGCTGCCTCCGAGCAGATGCTCCGCTTCGCGTCCGCTCTGCTCGGGTTGCGCCGAAGGTGACTTGGCCGCTCGGCAGGGGCGTCTTGGATGACTCCGAGCAGATGCTCCGCTTCGCGTCCGCTCTGCTCGGGCTGCGCGGTGTTACCGCTCGGCAGGGGCGTCAGTTGAATGGTGGGGTGAGGGTGGCGGGTCGGAAACGAAACTGCTCTCGGGGCGGACTATCCGCCCTCAGAGCAGTCTCGATCCTGAAGCGCCCCTCGGCAGGCGGGTGAACGGTGGCCGAGCGCCCCAATCCTTCCCCTCCCAGCCCAAACCGACTCTCACCGGCCGGCGAGTCCCTCGGCAGGCCACATCCGCCGCCAGCCCACCCGACCCCGAAATGCGAAGGGCGCCGGATTGCTCCGGCGCCCTTCGCGGCACCCACGGGAGAGAGGAGAGACGGATCAGCCGGGGATTACCCTGCCCAACAGCGCCGCGGGAACGGCACCGCATACGGAGCAGGGTTCCTTGGCGCATGTCTGAGTGCGCCCGGTCCCGCAATCCGGACAACAGATGCGAGGCGCGCGCCCTACGAAACCGCGCCTTGCTTCCTGAGCCCGGGAGATGGCCCGTTCTCCGATCCTCGGATTTGAGGAACTCTGCATGGGAAGCATCCTGCCCGTGAACGCCGGGTGCTCCCATGTACGCGTGTCCAGGATTGGCGAGCCCGGGCTGTGCTTTCTGTAAGGGCCGGGCGCCCCGCTCATCTAGCCTCCAGGGGGTGAGCGAGGCAACCGATGCGGCGACGATCCCCGGGGAGCGGGAGTTCGCCGCCCGCACCCCGGGACCGATGTGGATCTGGGTGAAACGCGCATCGTTCATCGAGCTGGGCATCTTCGCGGGCCTCCTGACCGTCTGGGCGATTCCCGGTCTCGAGCAGCCGACCTTCCTGTTCGGCCTCGCCCACGGCATCGGCTACATAGCGCTATGCGTGCTGCTCTGGGTGGCGATCATGCGGCGCGAGGCGCCGTTCTGGCTGTTCGCCGCGACCCTGACCCCGGTCGGGCCGGTCGGCAGCGTCGCCGGCATCGAATGGATCGAGCGGCGCGGCGACGGCGCCCCATCCCGGCCTGATTGAATCCCGCCCATGCAACGACTCATCTTCGACCAGGGCTTCGCCCTCCCGCCCCAGCAGGTCTTCGAATACTTCGCCGAGCACGAGAACCTGGAGCCCCTGTTCGGAGCCAAGGTCACCCGGCTCAAGAACGGGACCGACGGCACCCGCAACGGGGTCGGGTCGATGCGCCAGCTGAAGGCCGGCCCGGGTGCGCCCTTCGAGGAGACGGTCACCGTCTACGAGCCCAACGAGCTGATCGAGTACGAGGTCACCAAGGGGTCGCCGCTGAAGGACCATCACGGCGAGATGCGCTTCACCCCCGAGGGGGACGGATCCCATCTCCACTACGAGATCTCGTTCAACGGCAAGATTCCCGGCACGGGGCCGCTGATCGGGGCCGTGCTGAAGCGCAGCATCGTCAAGGGCCTGGCGAACGCCCCCGGCGCGAGGTAGAGCCGAGCTGCCGCGAGCGGCCCTAGTGCGAGAAGAGGATCAGGTCGTCCGCGTTCTTGAGCATGAGGAGCCAGCTGGCGGCGGCTGAGGTCGGCCAGGTGTGGTACTCGCCCCAGTCGGATCGGATGTTCCGGTCGGCGCCGATCGGGCCGACATCCTTGCCCTTCATCGTCTCGGCCAGCGACGAGATTCCGGACGAGATCTCCTTGTCCTTGATTTCGAGGCGACCCAGCGCCAGGCCGGCTTCGATCGTTCCCTCCGACCAAATCGTGTCGGGACCGGTTTCATCGAAGTAGGGGCGGAGGCCACTGACTACGCCTGCGTCGTCGGCGGATTCGCGCGGCCCGAGCAGAAACTCGGGCTGCTGCAGGTAAGCCGCCACGTCGCCGTCCCGGTCGTCGCCGCGCAGGTTCAGGTACATCGCTCCGAACGACTGCACGTCGACCGGGATCTGCGAATCGGACGTTCCCTGGCGGAAGTGGACCGACGAACCCTCCTCGACGAGCAGGTCCTCGATCGCCGCTTTGCCGATCGACTCGGCGAATTCACCGTAGTCCGCGGCGCTGTAGCCACCGATCTTCGTCTTCGTCCCCTCGAGCTGGGACTGCAGTTCGCCGAGCAGCGAGAGCGTCAGGAGGTTGTGTTGCGTCGAGACCCAAGAGACATCAGGCCCGCCTCGCACGAGCCCATCCTTGCCCCGCTGCGAGATCAGGTACTTGACGACCCCGCCAAGCAGATCGTCGTAGCGATCGCTGTCGTAAGTGCGGCGGAAGGCCGCAGCGGCGATCCCGGCCCAGGCGATCGCACCCGACCGCTTCACGGGGGCGTTCGCGCCATTCGAGACGTCGTAGGCGAAATACAGCGACCCGTCGTCGTTCTGCAGCTCTTGGAGTTGATCGAGTACCTGCATCGACTGGCCCCTGTTGTGACTGGCGACGAAGGCGAGCGCCGCCAGGCCGTTGTCGTACGTGAACGAGTAGTTGACGAGATCCTTGTAGAGCTTGTCAGTGGGTGGGATGTCGAACGAGCGGACGAGGTAGAGCTTGCCCTCGTTCGAGTTGGGCTTCAGCAACGGCGCCGGTGCCGTCTCGCGGCCCGACCAGGCCGGCGGCCGCGCAAACCGATGATTGCGGTGGCGCCGCTTGCGGACCTTCGTCGGCCCCACTTGGCGGGCGAGGTTGCGTGCCAGCTTCTGCTTCGGCGCTCTGCCGTTGTCGTTGCGGGGCCAGGGCGCATAGACATGCCCGTGGTGCTTGCCCGGCTTCGCGGTGGGGGCGGCGGAAGCGGGCAACGGGACGAAGACGAGCAACGCAAGCGCCAGCCCGGCGATTCCCGCCGCCACGAATCGTGTTCTCATGCCCTTCGCATCGACCCTGGCCCCGACTTGGCGCCGAATTGCCGGCGCGGCGGACGGGCGTCCACCCGCTGCTTGGACACACACCGCTCGCTGCGAAAAGAAGAGATGGGCTGGGGCGGAACCGCGGGAGGCAGGGGGTCCGCGCGGCCCGCACCCCAGCCCGCGCGTCGGTAGCCAGGGAGGGATGCCGACGCGATCGCTCCCGGAGGCGGGACTAACCGGGAGCGAGCTTTATGAAACCTGCACTTCCATTCTGCTACATCGGCGACGGGCGTGCAACGCCGGTGACGGGAAGTCAGTAGTGACTACCGAAGCTCCCGCAGGACCCGATGCAGGATCCCACCGTTACGAAAGTACTTTCGCTCGTTGGCGGTGTCGAGGCGAACCGCGGCCGTGAACGAGACCGGATCGCCATCCTCCCGGGTCGCGGTCACCTGGATCTCGGTCGCAGCTTCGATGTCCAGCTCGGCGACGGAAATCGTCTCCGCCCCGGTCAGCCCCAGCGAATCGGCGCTCTCGCCGGCCGGGAACTGCAGCGGCAGAACGCCCATCCCGATCAGGTTCGAACGATGGATCCGCTCGTAGCTCTCGGCGATCACGGCGCGAACGCCGAGCAGCAGGGTCCCCTTGGCCGCCCAATCGCGGGAGGAGCCGGAGCCGTACTCCTTGCCGGCGAGGACGACGAGCGGCACGCCGTCCGCCGCGTACCTCATGGCAGCGTCGTAGATCGGCATTTCCTCGCCGTCGGGCATGGACCGGGTCCAGCCGCCCTCGCGATCGACCAGCTGGTTGCGGAGTCGCACGTTGGCGAAGGTGCCGCGCATCATCACCTCGTGATTGCCGCGACGGGAGCCGTAGGAGTTGAAGTCCCTGACCTCGACCCCCTGCTCCATCAGCCACTTCCCCGCCGGACTGTCCTTCTTGATCGCGCCCGCCGGCGAGATGTGGTCGGTGGTTATCGAGTCGCCGAGCTTGGCCAGGACCCGAGCGTTCTCGATCGGCTCGGCCGACTCGGCGGGGACCGGGTCCATCCCCTCGAAGAACGGGGGGCGGCGGACGTATGTCGAATCCGGCCAGGTGTAGCGATCGCCCTCGGGCACGTTGATCGCCCGCCAGCGCTCGTCCCCCTCGAAGACGTTGGCGTAGTTCTTCTCGAACATGTCGGCGCGAACGGCGTCGGCGACGGTGTCTGCGATCTCCTTGGCGCTGGGCCAGATGTCGCGCAGATAAACAGGCTCGCCGCCGGAGCCGGTGCCGATGGGCTCGCTCTCGAAGTCGAAGTCCATGCGGCCGACCAGCGCATACGCCACGCAGAGCGGCGGCGAGGCCAGGTAATTGGCCTTCACGTCCTGGTTGATCCTGCCCTCGAAGTTCCGGTTGCCCGAGAGGACGGCGCAGACGACCAGATCCTTCTCCGCGACCGCGGCCGAGATCTCCTCGGCCAGCGGGCCGGAGTTGCCGATGCAGGTGGTGCATCCGTAGCCGACGAGATCGAACCCGAGATCGTTCAGGTACTCGTCGAGCCCCGACTTCGCCAGGTAGTCGGTGACCACCGTCGAGCCCGGCGCGAGCGAGGTCTTGACCCAGGGCTTGACGTCGAGGCCGCTCTCGACCGCCTTCTTCGCCAGCAGGCCGGCGCCGATCATCACCGACGGGTTCGACGTGTTGGTGCAGCTGGTGATGGCCGCGATCACGACCCGGCCGTGGTCGAGGTCGAACGTGTTGCCGTCGGCGTCGGTGACCTCGATGCAATCGTGGCTCCGCCGCTTCGCGACGACCGCCGTGCTCGCCGGCGAATCGGTCGGGGAGCCGGTTGCGGTGCCGCTGCCGTTGCCGGGAGGGTCGGAGGCCGGAAAGGAGCCGGAGTCGGGTTCGTGATCGGTGGCGAGCGTTCCCGCCGCCTCGTCGTCGAACGTCTTCAGCGTCGCGAAGAAGGACGCCTTCGAATCGGTGAGGGCGATCCGATCCTGCGGCCGCTTCGGACCGGCGATCGCCGGGACGACATCGCCGAGGTCGAGGTCGAGCGTGTCGGAGAAGGTCGGCTCCTCCGCGCCCGGTTCGTGGAACATGCCCTGCTCGCGCGTGTAGGCGTCGACGAGCTCAATCACCTCGGTCCCCCGACCGGTGAACTCGAGATAGCGCAGCGTCTCCGCATCGGGCGGGAAGATCGCGCACGTCGACCCGAATTCCGGGGACATGTTGCCGAGCGTGGCCCGATCGGCGAGCCCGAGGCTCGGCAGGCCGGGGCCGTAGAACTCGACGAACTTGCTGACAACGCCACGTTCGCGGAGCATCTCGGTGACGCGCAGGACCAGGTCCGTCGCGGTGGTTGCGTCGCGGAGCTCGCCGTCGAGCCGGAAGCCGATCACCTGCGGCAGCAGCATCGAGATCGGCTGGCCGAGCATTGCCGCCTCGGCCTCGATCCCGCCCACGCCCCAGCCGAGGATGCTGAGGCCGTTGATCATCGTCGTGTGGGAGTCGGTTCCGACCAGCGTGTCGGGATAGGCGCGCAACACGCCGTCGCTGGTATCGGACCAGACGACCTTGCCGAGATGCTCGAGGTTGACCTGATGGCAGATGCCGGTGGCCGGCGGGACGACGCGGAAGTTGTCGAAGGCTTTCTGGCCCCAGCGCAGGAACTCGTAGCGCTCCTCGTTGCGCTCGAATTCACGCTCGGCGTTGACGGCGAACGCGCGGGCGTTCCCGAACGCGTCGACCTGGACCGAGTGGTCGATGACGAGGTCGACGGGGACGAGCGGGTTGATCTTGGCGGGGTCGGACCCGAGCTCATCCATGGCGTCGCGCATGGCGGCGAGATCGACGACGGCCGGGACTCCGGTGAAGTCCTGCATCAACACGCGAGCCGGCTGGAAGGGGATCTCCTTGGCGGGCTCCGCCGCGGCGTCCCAGGTGGCGATGGTCTCGATGTCGGCGGCGGTCACGGCGAAGCCGTCCTCGAGCCGCAGGCAGTTCTCGAGCAGAACCTTGAGCGAGTAGGGAAGGCGGGCGACGTCGTACTTGGACTGAAGTGCATCGAGACGATGGATCTCGTACTCACGCCCGGATACCTGCAGGGTGGACCGGGCGCCGTAGCTGTCCGTCATCTCGTCTCCTTTTCGGCGCCCCCCGTGGTTGGGGCCGGCGCTAGTCGGTGTCTTCCTTCTCCGAGGCCTTCTCGTGATCGGCCTCTCCGTAGATCGTAAGGCCCTCCGATCTGGCGTCCTCTTCCGGGAAGCCGTCACCGAGTGGATGTCCGTGCTTGCGGCCGTGCGAAGCCGACTCGATCAGCTGGTCCTCCGCCAGCTCGAACCCTTCCGAGACGCCCTCGCCGCCCTCCGAGGGGGCGCGCTCGGCCTCCGGCAGGCGCTGGCTGTCGGTGTGACCCCCGATCTCGGCTGCCTCCGCGGCTGCGGCGGCGGTCTCCTCAGCGACGAGGTCGCGCTTGCGTTCACGTTCGCTCGGCTGCTCTGTCATGACGCCTCCAAAAGGTGCTCGGGGTGCTGGATAGAACCTACCCGCTGCGATCGGCCGCCGTCAGCGCTTGTCGGTCTGCCCGCGCGCGAGATCCTCGGCGACCTTCGTGCCGGTGCCCCGCTGGGCCCGTGCCGCGAGCGACGGAAAGATGTGGGCGAAGCCGACCAGGGCACGCTGCTGCCGGGGCGCCACCGAAACCTCAGCCCTGTTCCTCTCCACCGCCCTGAGCACCCCAGCCGCCACCTCGCTCGGCGTCGAGGTGCCGACTCCGGGTGGGAGCTTGGCGCCCGCGTCGGCGAACATCCCGGCATCGCGGATGAAGCCCGGCAGGACGACGGAGACGCCGACGCCCGTGCCCACGTAGTCCTCGCGCAGACCGAGCGAGAAGCCACGCAGGCCGAACTTGGTGGCGTTGTAGATCGACGCCCGCGGCGAAGCGGCCTTGGCGGCAAGCGAGGCGATGAAGACGAGATGGCCGTCGCCGCGCTCGCGCATCGCCGGGCCGAGCGCCCGAGCGAGCAGGATCGGAGACTCCAGGTTCACCCGCAGCGCTCGTTCGACGTCCTCGCTGCCGAGCGCGTCGAGCCGGCCCGAGCCGGGCAGCGCCGCGTTGGCGACGAGCAGGTCGATCGGGCCCTCGGCGAGCGCCTCCCTGGCGAGCTCCTCGGCGGCCCCGACGACCGCGAGGTCGGAGACGATCACCGAATGCCCGGTACCGGGCAGCCCGGAGGACAGGTCCTTCAGCTCGTCGCCCTTGCGGGAGCTGAGCGTCACGGATGCGCCCGCGCTTGCCAGGGCGGCGGCGATCGCCCTGCCGATGCCACCGGTGGCTCCAGTCAACAATGCGCGCTTTCCGGCCGGCTCCATGGGGTGAATCTACAGTGGCGGAATCCCTGACACCCGCCGCGACCCAGGTTCTTTGTGAGTATTTGCTTGCAGAAAGCTAACTAGTCCGCTACAGTGCCGCGATCAGACGCCGAATCTCCGGCATACCGGAGAGCGGGGGACCCAACCACGACCCTGAGTACCCCGGGGCTAATCCGTCCGATTCGACGGAGGCGCAGGTTCCTTGCAGCGCCAGCCCGACAGCTAACCCCGCAGGCGTAGACGAACCAATAACCATGCATAGAGTCACATCACATCCCACGGTGGATCGCACCGCACTGTCCGTGATCGCAGCCGTCCTCGCGACGCTCGCGATCGTCCTCCTGATGTCTGCTTCCGCCCTTGCGAGCGGCGGGATCGGCACACACAACTCCGTCTCCGGCAAGGCCGGCAAGGCGAAGCTCCTCAAGAACGGCAAGGCCGTTCCACCCGAGGGTGCGCCGAGACGCGTAGTTCGCGCGATCAAGTACGCCAACAAGATCCGCCGGACCAAGTACGTCTGGGGCGGCGGCCACGCCAGCTTCCAGTCGAAGGGCTACGACTGCTCTGGCGCGGTCAGCTACATGCTTCACGGCGCCCGCATGATCAAGTCCCCGATGACCTCGGGCACGCTTGCTCACTGGGGCAAGAAGAAGAGGGGCAAGTGGATCACGGTCTACGCCAACTCTGGTCACACCTACGCCGTCATCGCCGGCCTCCGCTGGGACACGTCAGGTGGCCCCGGCCCCCGCTGGCACAAGGACATGCGCTCGCGCGGCGGCTACGCCGTCCGGCACTACAAGGGCTACTAGGGGAGCCCTACCGGTTGCTGACGGCCTCCTCGTACGGGACGTAATCCGCGCCGACGCCGTCGGCGACGCCCTGGTGGGTGACCTTGCCGGCGGCCACGTTGACCCCGGGCAACAGTCCCGGTTGGCGCTCGATCGCCCCCTTCACGCCGTTGTCGGCGAGCGAGATCACGTAGGGGAGCGTCGCGTTCGTGAGCGCGTAGGTGGACGTGATCGGCACGGCTCCGGGCATGTTGGCGACGCAGTAGTGGATGATGCCGTCGACCTCGTAGGTCGGTTCCGTGTGGGTCGTGGGCTTCGACGTCTCGAAGCAGCCGCCCTGGTCGATCGCGACGTCGACGAGCACCGCGTTCTTCTTCATCAGGCCGAGCTGGTCGCGCTTGATGACGTGCGGGGCGCGGGCGCCCTGGACGAGCACCGCACCGATCACGAGGTCCATGTGCGGCAGCATCTCCTCAATCGACAGGGTCGAGCTGAAGACGGTCGACAGCGATCCCGAGAACTGCAGGTCGGCGCGCCGCAGCGCGTCGATGTTGAGGTCGAAGAGGAACACGTCGGCGGCCAGCCCAACGGCCATCTGCGCGGCATTGATCCCGACGGCGCCGGCCCCGATCACCATCACGTTCGCGGCGGCAACGCCGGGCACCCCGCCGAGCAGCACGCCCCTGCCACCCATCGGCTTCTCGAGGAAGAATGCGCCGGCCTGCGTGGCGAGGCGACCCGCGATCTCGCTCATCGGAGCCAGCAACGGCAGGCCGCCATGGCTGTCCTCGACCGTCTCGTAGGCGATGCATGTCGCACCGCTCTTGCAGAGGCCCTCGGTCAGCTCGGCAGCCGGAGCGAGATGGAGGTAGGTGAACAGGGTCTGATCGGGACGCAGCATCTCGACCTCGACGGGCTGCGGCTCCTTGACGCCGAGCAGCATGTCCGACTCCGCGAAGACCTCCTCGGCCGTGGCGACGATCCGCGCGCCCTGGGCCACGTAGTCCTCGTCCGCGATCGCGCTTCCCTCACCCGCGCCCTTCTGGATCAGGACCTCGTGGCCGTGCTCGGCGAGCTCGCGAGCACCGACCGCGGTCAATGCGACGCGGTACTCCTCTTCCTTGATCTCAGTGGGCACTCCTACCTTCATCGGCTCTCCTCTTTCAGTTCTGGTTTGCGGGTAATGGAGTTCATCTCACCAACTCTCGAGCTCGCAGGGCGAGCCAGAGCTCGATGCGGTCCTGAGCCTGTCCGAGATCGCGCCCGGTCAACTCCTCGATTCTGCGGATTCTGTACCGAAGCGTGTGACGATGGCAGTAGAGGTCCCGGGCCGCGCGCTCCCACTGCCCGTTGTGCTCGATGAACGCCTCGAGGGAACGCAGCAACTCCGGCCCGTACTCCCCCTCGCCATCGGAGATCGGCCCGAGCAGGTTCTCCGAGTAGGTGCGAAGGGCCTCGTCGTCCTGCAGCGAGAGCAGCAGGGTGAAGGCTCCGAGGTCACGGTGCGACGCCACATCGGGGGCCTGACCGTTCGCCATTGCCGTCGCCTCGAGCGCGCAGCGCGCCTCGTGGAAGCTTCTCCGCAGCGAGGCGACCGGGGCGGGACGGCTTGCGGCCGCGCGGACCCGCCGTCCGGATTCCCGGAGGACGTCGCGACCCTCGCGGGCCAATTCGATCGGGTCGCGTTCGCCCGGATCGACGATCGCGCAGAGCAGCGGCCGGCCCGCGGCCGCATTGACCGCGACGAGAGACGGGACTCCGATCGCATCGGCCAGGACCACTGGATCGTCGGCGGACTCCTCCAGTTCGAACAGCAGCACCGCCACCCGTCCGTCGATCCCGAACGGGCGGAGGCGACCGCGCAGATCCTCATCGCCCAACTGGCCTCCCAGCGCCTCGGCGAGAACGTCGCCGGCGAGCCGCCGCTCCGTCTCACGGACCGCCCGTTCCCGCATCAGCTCGAGGGCGATGACCATCGCCGCCTGGCGGGCCAGCAGTCGCTCGAGGTCGCCGATCTCGCCGGACCGGCGGGCGAGGACGAGCCAATGAGCGCGCCCGCTGCTGCCGCCGAGTGGGACCGGAACGGCCACGGCGCGGCCGCGGAGCGTGCCGCGCTCGGCCACGAACATCGCCATCCGCCCGGCCCCGGCGCGTTCGTTGACCTCGAGCTTGATGTCGGACGCCGCCTGCTGGGAGAAGCCGCGTTCCTGTGGATGGCGGGCCAACTCGAGGTCGCGGTCGTCGAGGAGCATCGCCGCCCCCGAGACGGACTCGGCGATCGCGCGCATGATCTCGGGCAGGCCACGCTCGGCCAGGACCAGCCCCTCGAGCCGGGCGTGCACCTCGACGCTTCGCTCGAGCGCCTCGTAGCCCTCGTTGATGAGCCGCGTCGAGGCCCATTCGGTGATCGCGATGAAGGGCAGCTCGAACGGCAGCTCGAAGAGCGGCAGCCCGTTCGCCTCGGCCTCTTCGATCAGCGCCTGCGGCAGTTCGGCGTGATCGAGCCCGACGGCGAGTCCCAGGCCCGCGGCGTTCGACTCCGCCAGCCGCCGCACGAACTTGCGCTGCCTCGCGGCCGTCTTCAGGTTGATCCCGGTCGTCAGCAGCAGCTCGCCGCCCGACAGGAACGGCGTCGGGTCCTCGAGCTCGGAGATGTGGACCCAGCGGATCGGGCTGGCATCCTCGACGCCCTCGACCGCGAGCTCGAGGTCGAACTCGGCGAGCAGACTGCTGACGGAGAGCACGGGCGAGGTGCGATGGCGGCCCGGGGGCTTCGACTACCTGGTCGAAACCTTGTCCCAGGCCTCCTCCAGCACCGACCGCAGAACCGTGCCCATCTCCTTGAACTGCTCGGTATCGCAGATCAGCGGGGGCGAGAACTGGATGACGGGATCACCGCGATCGTCGGCCCGGCAGATCAGCCCCTGGCGATACAGCTCGCCGGAGAGGAAGCCACGGAGCAGCCACTCACCCTCCTCGCTGGTGAAGCCCTCCTTGGTGTCGCGATCCTTGACCAGCTCGATGGCGTGGAAGAAGCCGGCACCGCGAACGTCACCGACGATCGGAATGTCCCGCAGGTCCTCCAGCATGCCGCGGAACTCGTCCTCCTTGCGGAGGACGTGGCCGCACAGATCCTCGTCGGCGAACGCGTCGAGGTTGCGGAGCGCGACCGCGGCGGCGACCGGATGGCCACCGAACGTCGAGCCGTGGGCGAACGTCGCCGCCCCCTTGCTGAACGGCTCGAAGACCTCGTCGGAGGCGATCATCGCCCCCATCGGGATGTAGGCACCGGTCAGGGCCTTGGCCGTCGTGATGATGTCCGGCTGAAAGCCGTATCGCTGGGCGCCGAAGTAGTGGCCGAGGCGGCCCCACGAGCAGATCACCTCATCGCTGATCAGCAACACGTCGTGCTCATTGCAGATCTCCTGGACCCGCTGGAAGTAACCCTCCTGCGGAGGGATGCAACCGCCCGCGTTCTGGAGCGGCTCGAGGATCACGGCGGCGACCGTCTCGGGGCCCTCGAACACGATCTTGTGATGGATCTGCTCGGCGGCCCAGAGGCCGTCGCGCTCCTCCGGCCAGTGGTACTCGTTCGTGTTCGGGACGTGTACGCCGCCGGGCATGGGGGGCTCGAACGGAGTCTTCAACGACGTCAGGCCGGTCGCGGCCAGCGCCCCCATGGTGGTCCCGTGGTAGGCGACCTCGCGGGCGATGATCTTGTGCTTCTGTCCCTTGCCGTTGGCGCGATGGAAGTTACGGGCGACCTTGATCGCCGCCTCCACCGCCTCCGAGCCCGAGTTCGTGAAGAAGACGCGGTTGAGATCGCCCGGAGTCAGCTCGGCGATCCTCTCGGCGAGCTCGATCGCGCGCGGATGGGCATAGCTCCAGTTCGTATAGAAGTCGAGTTCCTTGATCTGAGCGGCGGCGGCCTCGGCGTACTCGGGACGACCATGGCCGGCGTTGCAGCAGAAGAGCGCGCTGAGGCCGTCGAGGTAGCGGTTGCCGTGGTCGTCCCAGACGTAGGCACCCTCGGCCTTGGCGATGATCGGGATCTCATGGTCGGCGTCGTATCCGCCCATCCGTGAGAAGTGCATCCAGAGGTGCTTTCGAGCCGTCTCCTGGAGGTCGGTCCGCGCGGAATCGCTCTCCGGGTTCACGTCCTGCGGGGTCGTGACTGCCATCTCAGTTACCTCTCTTCTCGGTTCAAATCGACGCTTTGCACAAAGGTAGAACGTCGCTTTGGTGCGCACAACCCTGAAAAATGTTCAAGGAGGTGGCGCGTGGTTGTACGTAGAGTACAACCGCTGGTCCGATGGTTGGGACATCCGGAGGTTGCCAGCGGTTGACCCTTTCGGTGAAGCTACGAATTGCGTTAGGTTCTAAGCAGGCGTCTGATTCCGGTACTGACAGGAGGAGTTACGGAAGCATCACCAACATCGAACGGCGACCAGCGGTCCGGGGTGAACCTCCGGGCCGTCACGAAGCGGTTCGGTGACTTCACGGCAGTGGACGCGATCGACCTCGATATCGAGGAAGGCGAGTTCTTCACCCTGCTGGGGCCCAGTGGCTGCGGCAAGACCACGACGCTGCGGATGATCGCCGGCTTCGAACAGCCCGACGGTGGCGAGGTGCTGATCGACGGCGCCGACGTCGCCGGCATGCCGGCGCACAAGCGCCCGACCAACACGGTCTTCCAGAGCTACGCCCTGTTCCCCCACCTGAGCGTCAAGGACAACGTCGCCTACGGCCTGAAGCGGAAGGGCGTCGACAAGGCCGAGGCCGCCGAGCGCGTCCAGGCCGAGCTCGAGCGGGTGGGCCTCTGGGGCGAGGCGAATCGCCGGCCCAACCAGCTCTCGGGCGGCCAGCAGCAGCGCGTCGCCCTCGCCCGCGCCGTCGTCAACCTGCCAAAGGTCCTGCTCCTCGACGAGCCGCTCGGCGCCCTCGACCTGAAGCTCCGCAAGGGCCTGCAGCTCGAGCTCAAGCAGATCCAGCGCGAGGTCGGGATCACGTTCGTCTACGTGACCCACGACCAGGAGGAGGCGCTGACGATGTCGGATCGGATCGCAGTGATGAACCGCGGCATCGTCGAGCAGATCGCCATTCCCGAGGAGGTCTACGAGCGTCCGGCGACCAGCTTCGTCGCCGGGTTCATCGGCGTCTCCAACCTGATGCCGGGGACCGTGCGCTCGCTCGCAGCCGACGGCAAGGCATCGGTCGAGCTCGAGGCGGGCGTGACCGTTGAGGCCCCCGCCAACGGCCTCGGCACGGGCGAGATCTGTTACGCGGTGGTTCGTCCCGAGAAGCTCTACGTGACGCCGAAGGGCCAGGTCCAGGAGGGCCTCCACGGCAACGAGCAGGGCGTCGAGGGCATCGTCGCCAGCTCGGTCTACCTGGGAACTGCGACGCAGCTCGTCGTCGAACTGAAGGGCGGCGCCCGCATGACCGTCCTCTGCCCGAACACCAACGAGGCCGAGCGCCAGTCGCTGCCGGGCGGCGGCGCCGACGTGCGGCTCTCGTGGACCCCCGAGCACATCCACCTCGTGCGCGACTCGGGCGCGGAGCGGGCCACCGCCGATCACGAAGCGGCCACGAACGTCGCCAAGTCGTGACGCAATTTTGCAGTAGGAAACAAGCGAGTACGAGAGGAGTTGGGTCACTGTGACCAAGGTGAGTAGGAGGAGCCGGGTGCCCCTGGTGGGAGCGTTCGTGCTGATTGCAGCGCTGCTGATCGCAGCATGTGGTGGCGGCGGCGGCATCGGGAGTGGCTCTGACAACGCCGACGTTCAGACAGCGCCCAACGACCCGCCGGCGACGGGCAGCATGACGATCTCGAACTGGCCGTTCTATATCGACAACAAGACCGTCGCCGACTTCGAGAAGAAGTCGGGCGTCTCGGTCAAGTACATCGAGGACGTCAACGACAACAGCGAGTTCTTCGCGAAGATGCAGCCGCTGCTCTCGAAGGGTCAGGCGGGCGGGCGGTCGGTCATGGTCGTCACCGACTGGATGGCGAAGAAGATGTATGACCTCGGCTACCTCCAGAACATGGACCAGGACGCGATCGCCCCGGCCAAGGCGAATATGCGCCAGGACCCGCTCCTGCAGCATCCGGACTTCGACCCGGACCGCTCGTTCACGATGCCTTGGCAGAGCGGCATGACGGGCCTCGTGGTCAACACGAAGCTCGCCCCGGACGTGAAATCGATCAACGACCTGTTCGATCCGCAGTACAAGGGCAAGGTCGAGATGCTGACCGAGCTCCGCGACACCGTGCCGCTGGTCATGAAGGCCGACGGCGTCGATCCGGCCGATGCGACGACCCAGGACTGGCTCGACGCGATCGACAAGATCAAGTCCGCCGCCGCCTCGGGTCAGATCCGTCGCTTCACCGGCAACGACTACACCCGCGACATGGCGAGCGGCGACGCCGTTGCCGTGATCGGCTGGTCGGGAGACGCCGTGCAGTTGCAGGCCGACAATCCCGACATCCAGTTCGTGATGCCCACGGAGGGCTGCATGCTCTGGTCAGACAACATGGTGATCCCGGTCGGGGCTCCGAACCCGACGGCCGCCTACGACTGGATCAACTACGTCTACGAGCCGAAGAACCAGGCGCAGATCACCGCGTACAACAACTACGTCCAGCCCGTCGACGGGGTGAAGCAGATATTCGAGCAGACGGACCCGGCGCTGGCGAAGAATCCGCTGATCTTCCCCGATGACACGTTTACGGAGAAGTGCTCGACGCAGGTCTCACCGCCGGCGGCCGACGAGCAAAAGGTCGAGCAGGCGTTCCAGTCAGTGATCACCGGCTAGAGCGCTGACGGATCGGTGGGCGACGGAGCGAACTGAAAGTGGAAGCGAGTAAGACTCCGCTCCGTCGCCGCCTGGTCCCCTACTACCTGATGGGGCCGGGCCTGATTTGGCTCGTCCTCTTCTTCGTCATCCCGCTGTACTTCATGGCGAGGCTGTCGCTGGAGTCCGGCAGCCTCGAGCAGGGCTTTACGTTCACGTGGCAGTTCTCGAACTACAGCGACGCGTTCTCCTCCTACGGGACGCAGTTCTGGCGCTCGTTCCTGTACGCGGGCTCAGCGACGCTGATCGCACTGCTCATCGCCTACCCGCTCGCCTACGCGATCGCCTTCCGGGGTGGCAAGTGGAGGAACGCGCTGCTCTTCGCCGTCGTGGCGCCGTTCTTCACGACGTACCTGATCCGGACCCTCGCGTGGCAGACGATCCTCGGCGACGAGAGCCCGGTGGTGAACATCCTGCAGTCGCTGGGCATCCTCTCGGCCGACGGCCGGCTGCTGGCCACTCCCGTCGCGGTGATCGCCGGGATCACCTACAACTTCCTCCCCTTCATGGTGCTGCCGATCTACGCAAGCCTCGAGCGTGTGGATCAACGGCTCGTCGAGGCCGCCAAGGACCTCTACTCGAACTCGGCGTCTGCCTTCGTCAAGGTGACGCTGCCGCTCACCGCACCCGGCATCGTCGCCGGAACCCTGCTGACGTTCATCCCCGCGGCCGGCGACTACATCAACGCCCAATTCCTCGGCTCGACCAACCAGTCGATGATCGGCAACGTCATCCAGGCGCTCTATCTGAAGGTCCTTGACTACCCGAGCGCCGCGGCCCTCTCCTTCATCCTCATGGCGGTCATCCTGGGTCTGGTCCTGATCTACATCAAGTTCGCCGGCTCCGAGGCGCTGATGGGTGACGAGGAGGAGGCGGCATGACCAGGGCGTGGGGCTGGCTCAGGTACAACGCCGTCTCGATCTTCGCCGCGTTCGCGATCCTCTACCTGCTGATCCCGATCGCCGTCATCGCCGTCTTCTCGTTCAACGATCCGACCGGCAAGTTCAACTTCACGTGGGAGGGCTTCACCACCCAGCACTGGCAGAACGCATTCAGCATCCCGGAGCTCAATGACGCCCTGCTGACGAGCCTGCGCCTGGCTGCGCTCTCGACGATCATCGCGACGATCCTCGGCACGCTGATCTCACTCGCGCTGGTTCGTCACAAGTTCACCGGCCGCCGGACCGCGAACTTCCTGATCGTGATCCCGATGGCGACGCCCGAGGTCGTGATCGGTGCCTCGCTGCTGTCGATGTTCCTGATCTACGGTCTCTCCCTCGGCTTCACGACCCTGTTGATCGCCCACGTCATGTTCTCGATCAGCTTCGTCGTGGTCGTGGTCCGCTCGCGCCTGATCGGCTTCGACCGCAGACTCGAGGAGGCCGCCCGCGACCTCGGCGCCACCTCGCTGACCACGTTCCGAACCGTCACGCTGCCGCTGCTGACCCCGGGTCTGCTCGGCGCCGCCCTGCTCGTCTTCGCGCTCTCGATCGACGACTTCGTGATCTCCAACTTCAATGCGGGCACGACTGTCACCTTCCCGCTGTTCATCTACGGAGCCGCCCAGCGCGGAATCCCAGTCGAGGTCTATGTGATCGCCACGATCCTCTTCGCCGTCACCGTCGTCGGCATGGCCTTCACGGTCTGGCAGCAGCGAAGGGCCGAGCAGATGGCCTCGGTCCGTCCCGACGAGGACGCGGACCTGCAACCGGTCGGAGGAGCCGCGGCGTGAGCGCCCACGCCCTGCTGATCGGCGGTCAGCCGGTCGCAGGAGAGGGACCGCCGATCGCAGTCGAGAACCCGTTCACGACGGAGACGATCGAGTCCGTCGGCTCCGCCTCTCCCGAGCAGCTCGACGCCGCCGTCGCCGCTGCCCGTGAGGCCTTCGAGACCTGGTCGCGCACCCCGGCCGGCGAGCGCTGCGAGATGCTTCACGAGATCGCCCGGCGCCTGCGGGAGAACCAGGAGGACCTGGCCCGGACGATGACCCTCGAGGGCGGCAAGCCACTCGTCGAGAACCGCGACGAGATCGACTGGTGCGCGGCGGCGTTCGACTACTACGCCGAGATCGGGCGCGACAGCGCTGGCCGCGTGATCCCCCCGATCGAATCCAGCCAGCTGGCGCTGGTCGTCAAGGACCCGCTCGGCGTCGTCGGTTGCATCGTCCCCTGGAACTACCCGCTGCTGCTGCTCACTTGGAAGGTCGCACCGGCGCTGGCCGCCGGCTGCACGGTCGTCGCGAAGCCATCGGAGGTGACACCGCTCTCGACACTCGAGCTGGCGGCATGCGTCGACCACCTGCCGGCCGGAGTGGTCAACCTGATCGCCGGAGCCGGCGACGTGGGCGCCGCCATGTCGGCCGACGAGCGGATCGACTGCATCGCCTTCACCGGCTCGGTCGCGACCGGCAAGCGGGTGGCGGCGGCCTGTGCGGCCCGGCTCGCCCGCGTCAACCTCGAGATGGGCGGCAAGGACCCGTTCATCGTCTGCGCGGACGTCGCCGGCGAGATCGAGATCGCCGCCCGCGGCGGTGCCTGGGCCGCCTACCTGAACGCCGGTCAGGTCTGCACGTCGGCGGAGCGCTTCTACGTGATGGAGGACGTCTACGACGACTACGTCTCGGCCTTCGTGGCACACACGGAGACGCTCGTCCTCGGCGACCCGCTCGAGGTCGCCACCGACATCGGCCCGATGGTCTCCGCGCCACAGCGCCAGAAGGTCGTCGACCAGCTCGAAGCGGCCGTTGCCGCGGGCGCCGAGGTGCTGACCGGCGGCGGTTCCGGCGGTCAGGAGCAGGGGCATTTCCTCTCCCCCGCCGTAGTCACCGGCGCCCCCGCCGAAACCGACCTGCTCCGCGAGGAGACCTTCGGGCCCGTCGCTCCGATCGTCCGGGTCAAGGACCTCGACGAGGCGATCGCGCTGGCCAACGGCACCCGCTTCGGCCTCGGCGCCAACGTCTACACCCGCGACCTCAGGAACGCCGTCCACTGCATGCGCGAACTCCGGGCCGGCACCGTCTGGATCAACGACCCCCTCACCGACAACGACGCCGGCCCATTCGGCGGCTTCAAGCAATCCGGCATCGGCCGCGAGCTGGGCCGCGAAGGCCTCGAGGCCTTCCAGGAGACCAAGCACGTCCACATGGAGACGGAGATCGAGCGCAAGGAATGGTGGTATCCGTACTCCGAGTACGGGGCCTCGTAGTAACTGCGAGGAGATGACTCCGAGCAGATGCTCCGCTTCGCGTCCGCTCTGCTCGGCCTGCGCGGTGTTACCGCTCGGCAAGGGCGTCTTAGATGACTCCGCGAGATCCTCCGCTTCGCGTCCGGTCTGGTCGGCCTGCGCGGTGTTGCCGCTCGGCAAGGGCGTCAGTTGATTGGTGGGGCGGTGGGGCGGGTCGGAAACGAAACTGCTCTCGGGGCGGACTATCCGCCCTCAGAGCAGTCTCGATCCTGAAGCGCCCCTCGGCAGGCGGGTGAACGGTGGCCGAGCGCCCCGAGTCCTCCCCTCCCAGCCCAAACCAACTCTCACCGGCCGGCGAGTCCCTCGGCAGGCCACGCCGACCGCCACCCCTCGGCAGGCCACACCCACCTCCAAACCCTCGCGTACTCCACCCCGTACAAAGACCCCACGGAGATTGTTCAACAACTCTCCTTGCTTCACGAGTACCATCGGAGGCTCACTTTCGTAGAGACAAGGAGAACGGCTATGGAGCCGCAGACGTTGGCAGCAGAAGGCACCGAGCAGGGCGCGGCCGAGGCCGCGACGCTGAAGAACTACATCGGCGGGGAGTGGGTCGAGTCATCGGCCACGGAGTTCCTCGACGACATCGATCCCGCCACCGGCGAGGTTCTGGCCCGGATCCCGCTCTCGACGCTTGCCGATATCGACGCTGCCGCGAAGGCGGCTCGCGCCGCCCAGCCGGGCTGGGCGGCCGTCTCGGTCGCCAAGCGGGCCCGCGCCGTGTTCGCACTTCGCGAGGCGCTCTGGTCCCATCGTGAGGAGCTCGCCCAGCTGGTCACCCAGGACATGGGGAAGGCGCTGGATGACGCCCGGGGCGAGGTGGGCCGGGGGATCGAATCCACCGAGGTCGCCTGCGGCATTCCGACGCTGATGAAGGGTGAGAACCTCGAGGGCGTCGCGACCGGGTTGGACGTCGAGATGTGGCGCCAGCCGGTCGGCGTCGTCGCCGCGATCACGCCGTTCAACTTCCCGGCCATGATCCCGCTCTGGTTCCTGCCCTATGCGATCGCGTGCGGCAACACGTTCATCCTCAAGCCCTCCGAGCGCGATCCGCGGACGCCCCAGCGGATAGTCGAGCTCGCCGCCGGCATCGAGGAGATCCCGGCCGGCGTCGTCAACATCGTCCACGGAGCCCATGACGCCGTCAACGGCCTCCTCGACAGCCCTGAGATCGACGCGATCAGCTTCGTCGGCCAGGCGTCGACCGCCCTCCACGTGATGGAGCGCGGGACGAAGTCCGGCAAGCGCGTCCAGGCACTCGGGGGCGCCAAGAACTCGATGGTCGTGATGGACGATGCCGACCTCGACAAGGCCGTCCCGGCGATGATGCAGTCCGCTTTCGGCAACGCCGGGCAGCGCTGTCTGGCCGGCTCGGTGGCCGTCGTCGTCGGCGACGAGGCTCGCCGTGCCGAGGTTCGCTCGGCACTCGCCGATGCTGCCCGCAACCTGCCGACCGGCAATGGTGCAGAGGAAGGCGTGGTCTGCCCGCCGATGGTCGGGGCCGACGCCCGCGACCGGGTCTCCGACGCGGTCGATAGGGCGCTCAGCGAGGGCTCGGAGGCCGTCGTCGACGGCCGCGACCGCAACAACGAGGCCGGTGCTCTGATGGGGCCGACCATCCTGACGACGGCCGACCGCGAGTCGGAGCTGGCCCGGGAGGAGCTGTTCGGGCCCGTCCTGGCGCTGCTCGAGGTCGACGATCTCGGCGAGGCACTCGAATTCGTCAACGGCTCCCGCTATGGCAACGCGTCGGTGATCTTCACCTCCTCCGGCGCAGCGGTACGTCGTTACCGCAACGAGGTCGAGGCCGGGATGATCGGCGTCAACGTCGGCGTACCCGCCCCGGTCGCGTGGTTCCCGTTCGCGGGCTGGAAGGACTCGATGGTCGGCGATCTGCACGCCAACGGCACCGATGCGATCGAGTTCTACACGCGCAAGAAGGTGCTGACCACGCGTTGGTAGACATGCCGCGAAGGCCGGAGCGAGCCGGTCGCAGACCGGCTCGCTCGCGGCCCCGCGATGCCGTCTAGAGGTCGCCGAGCTTGCGGATCTGGAAGGCCTTGACGAGATCGGTCACTCCCGCCATCAGGGCCCAGATGCCGGCGAAGACGAGCAGCGTGTACTGCTTGTCGATGAAGAACTGACCGCTGGTCCAGAAGGCCAGGACCACCATCAGGATGCCGGCCGTGAGACCGAGCCACCAGACATCGTTCTCGTCGCGCTCCATGAAGGCCTGGATGATCCAGAAAACGCCGACGATCAGGAACAGGAACCCGAGGATGTCGGCGATCGCCGCAAAGGTGTTTTCAGGACTTATGAACGTGATCACTCCGGCGATTATGAAAAGCACCCCGAATAGGCCGAACAACCAGCCGCCACGGTCGACGAGACCGGCGATCGCGAACTGCTGGATGCCGCTGATGAAGAACATCAGGCCGATCAGGACGCCGACGGTCGTGATCGAGGCCTGGTCGAACTGGAGGATCACTAGGGCGATCACGACCCATGCGATCCCGAAGACGAGCCACAGCCACCAGAGCTTCGACAGCCCCCGGAGCAGCGCGCGCCCCTCCGCGGAGTCGACTACCGGACTTGCTTCCATCACAACTCTCCCTTTATCCGTTTGCAATCCCGCGCGAGCGCGAAGCTAACCGTGGCCCCAGCCAGGATCGACCGGAGCGTCAGCGGCCGACGTGGATTCCGATCCGCTCGGGAATTCCGCTAACCATCCGAGTGATACGCCCCGGGACGCGATCCTCCTCCTCGGCGGACTCCTTGCGCAGGATCGCCCGGCGGATGATCGAGCCACCCGCGAACCGGAACGGCTCGGGGGGCACATGGACCTGTGGCGGATCGACGATCGGCAATGACGTGAACTCGTCGCGCCGATCGAGGGCCATCGAGGCGAGCGCGTGCCCGATCATCTGCGACGGCCCGACGCCGTGCCCCGTGTAGCCGAAACCGGCGAAGCTGCGCTCCCCGACGGTGCGGATCATCGGCAGGTGCGTCGGCGAGACATCGATCGGGCCTCCCCAGGCGTGCGTGACGTTCCGGCCCTCGAGCTGCGGGAAGAACCGCCGCAGGTGGGACTCGACGTCGGTCGCCATGTCCGGGTCGATCTCCGCCCGGCCGTGCACGTTGGGACCGCGAACGATCCGGCCACCGCCCCAGCCGAAGGCGATACGGCCGTCCCGGGTCGTGCGGAAGTAGTGGACCATGTGCCGGGAGTCGGTGATGCACTGGCCCCCGGTCCATCCCAGCTCCTCGAGCACGTCGGGAACGGGCTCAGTCATGACCATGTGGCTCGAGGTGACAGTCAGCGAGCGCCGCAACGGGCGGAAGCGAAGCAGCGACCCCCCCGCGCCGAGGATCGCCGCGCCCGCCCGGACGCGCCCGCCCGGGGTCGCAGCCACGACGCCCCCATGCTCCTCGGTCAGCGACTGGACGGTCGTCAGCTCGTGGATCTCGACCCCGGTCTCGAGCAGCCTGCGGCGCAGCCCGGCGGCGAGCCGGGCGGGCTGCACCGTGGCGCCGACCGGATAGAAGGCTCCGGAGCGGAACAGCGGCGACGCGCAACGGGATCGGACTTCCTCGCGATCGAGAACCTCGATCCGGCCCTCCTCGCCGAGCTCCTGGCACGAGGTTGCCACGGGGTCCCAGGTGTGGTCGAAATGCGGCGCGGTGGAGACCTGCAGGTAGCCGGCGTGGGTGAACCAGGCATCGACCGACTGCTCCTCGCACCAGTCCGCGATGGCCTGCACGGAGGCGTCACCGGCATGGACCATCTCGAGCGCGGCCCCGTCCCCGAAGAGATCGCGCATGGTCGGCAGGCTGAATGACATCGAGTTCACGAAGCCCCCGTTGCGGCCGGAGGGTCCGAACCCACAGCGATCGGCCTCGAGCAGGACCACCCGTGCCTCCGGGGCCTGCTGCTTGAGCCACCAGCTCGACCACATGCCGGTGTAGCCGCCGCCGACGACGACGAAGTCGGCATCCGTGTCGCCGGCCAGCGCCGGCTTCGCCGGGGTCTCCTCGAGACCAGCCTCCTCGATCCAATAGCCGTGTGCGTCGTGTCGCATCCTGCGCGGCCCCAGCCGCCTAGATCGTGGTGGGTGCCTCGGCGGTGCGAACGAAGCTGCGCTCGATCATGGTCGCCTGGACATCGTGGACCGGCTCGCCCTCGGCACGGACCCGGCGCCTCCATTCGCCCTCGTTGTCCAGCGACCAGGCGCCGGCATTCTCGGCGAGGCTGAGATCGAGGATCTCCGACATCTCCTGCTTGACGCCCTCGTCCTCGACGGGGATGACGAGCTCGACGCGGTTGTAGAGGTTGCGCGGCATCAGGTCGGCGGAGCCGGTGAAGATGCGGGTCTGGCCGGGGCGCTCGAACGAGTAGATGCGGGAATGCTCGAGGAAGCGGCCGAGCACCGAGACGACGCTGATGTTCTCGGAGACACCCTCGACGCCGGGGCGCAGCGCACAGATTCCGCGGACGTTGAGCTTGATGTCGACGCCCGCCTGCGAGGCGCGGTAGAGAGCCTGGATCGTCTTCGGATCGAGCAGCGAGTTCATCTTCATCCGGATCCGCGCGGGCCGCTGCGACGAGTGGGACTCGATCGTGCGCTCGATCTCCGTGAGCAGGCTCTCGGAGAGGTTGAAGGGCGCGATCAGCGCCTTGCGGTAGTTCTGGGGCCGCGCATATCCGGTCAGGTAGTTGAACATCTCGGCGATGTCGGAGCAGAGCGCGGGGTCGCACGTGAACAGACCCAGGTCGGTGTAGAGCCGGGCCGTCTTGGGGTTGTAGTTGCCGGTGCCGATGTGGGCGTAGTGACGAACGCCGTCGCCCTCACGGCGGGCGATCAGGATGCACTTGGCGTGGGTCTTCAGCGCCGGGATGCCATAGACGACGTGAACGCCCGCCTGCTCGAGCTTCTTCGCCCAGCGAATGTTGGCCTGCTCGTCGAAGCGAGCCTTGAGCTCCACCATGCAGACCGCCTGCTTGCCACGCTCCGAGGCGAGGATCAGCTGCGGGACCAGCGGCGAGTCGTCGCTGGTCCGATACACGGTCTGCTTGATCGCGAGCACGTCGGGATCGTTGACGGCCTGACGGACGAACGCCTCCACGGAAGTCGAGAAGGAGTCGTAGGGATGGTGGACGAGGATGTCGCCCTCGCGGATCGCGGCGAGCAGGTCGGTGCTCTGCCCCTCGGGCGCCTGCAGGCGCGTCTGCGTCACACCCGTGAACGGCGCGTAGCGGAGATCGGCGAAGCCGGCGACGCCGGCGATGTCGAATAGGTCGTCCATGCCGATCCGGTTGACGTCGTAGACCTGATCGGCGCCGATGTCGAGGAGGGTGATGAGCCGCTCCCGGAGCCGGGGGTCGAACTCACCCTCGAACTCGAGCCGGATGACCTCGCCGAAGCGGCGGCGGCGGATCTCGTCCTCGACGGCCTGGCGGAGGTCGTCGGCCTCGTCGGAGACGTCGTAATCGGTGTCGCGGGTGACGCGGAAGAGGACGTGATCGACGATCTCCATGCCCGGGAAGAGCGCCTCGAGGTTGTGCGAGATCACATCCTCGAGCGAGACGAAGCTGCGGCCGTCGCCGATCGGCAGGTAACGCCGCATCAGCTCCTTCGGAACCTTGACGCGCGCCATCACCTCGCTGTCCTGAACCGGGTCGCGCAGGACGACGAGGAGGCTCAGGGAGAGGTTGGAGATATAGGGAAAGGGGCGGCCGACGCCGAAGACGAGCGGCGTCAGGGCCGGAAATACTCGGCTGCTGAAGAGATCGTCGATCTCCTCGAGCTCCTCGGCGGTGGCATCCGCGTAGGAGATGATCCGGATGCCGTGCTCGGCGAGAGCCGGGAGCAGCTCGTTCTCGAGGCAGCTTTCGAGCCGCTCGCGCTGGGCGATCGTGCGCTCGCGGATGGTCGCGAGGACCTCGGCGGGCGGGATCTCGTCGGCACCGCTCGCGGGCAGCGAGGCGACCACCTTGTCGTGGACGCCGGCAACCCGCACCATCACGAACTCGTCGAGGTTGTTCTCGTAGATCGCGCAGAACTTGAGCCGCTCGAGCAGCGGGATGCTCTGATCCTCGGCGAGCTGCAGGACGCGGTCGTTGAAGTCCATCCACGAGAGCTCACGGTTGAAGTAGAGCCAGGAGTCGGTGAGGTCGACGACCTCGTCGGAGGGCGTCGCGGGACCGACGGGTGGTGGGACTGACGCTGAACCCGAGTCGCTCGGGGCGCCCCGCTCGTAATCCAGCTCGCTCACGCCCTCAACTGTAGAGCGCGAGCCGCTCCGAGGGTCCCGTCGGGTGGATTCGTGAATCCGCCCCACCCCGCCCGAGCGCGATCGAGTAACCATCGGCGAGTTGGGAGAGCGAGCGGCTCCAGGTCCTGTCGCGCGCCGCCGCCAGGCCGCCCCCGGCGAGTCTCGCGCGGAGTGCGCGGTTCTCGACGAGGCGGACGAGCTTGGCGGCGAGCTCGTCGGCGTCGGGCTCGGCGAGCAGTCCACTGCGGCCGTGTTCGATCAGGTCGGCCGGGCCGCCGGCGGCGACGGCGACAACGGGTACGCCGCTGGCCTGCGCCTCGACCACGACCTGTCCGTAGGTGTCCGTCTCCGACGGGAAGAGGAAGGCGTCAGCATCGGCATATGCGTGGGCGAGCTCCTCGCCATCCAGCCAGCCGAGGAACTCGGCGCTGCCGCCGAGCCGCTGCCTGAGGTGAGAGCCCTCGGGGCCGTCGCCCGCGAGGACGAGCCGGAGTCGCGGCTCGTGCCGGCGCGCGATCTCGAAGGCGCCGGCAAGCAGCTCGATGCCCTTTTCCTTCGTCTGCCGGCCCGCGTAGAGGACGTTGAAGTTGCGTCCCGCCAGCGATCGGGATCGCCGATCCGGCGAAAAGCGCTCGGTGTCGACACCGCGGATCCAGCGGGCAACCCGATCCGGCGGAACCCCGAGACGCTCCAGCGAGGCATCCGCTGAGGCGCTCGGGGAGAGGACGATCTCGCACTCCCGGTACAGCAAGCTCATCGCCAGGCCCATCGCGGCCGCCAGCCCCTCGTTGCCGGTGCGCAGACGGGCATAGTCCACGAACTCGGTGTGATGGCTCGCGACGAGCGGGATGCCGGCGACGCGAGCGGTGAGGGCGGCGGCGACCCCGGCGGGTCCCGGCGTGGCGACGTGGATCAGGTCGTATTCCCCGTCCGCCAGTGTCTCGATCAGGCTCGGCAGGGACGGGATCCCCACCTCCATGCCCTCGTAATAGGGCATCGCGATCTCCGCGACCGCGGGCAGGCGGCGATCGACCTGCCGATCGGTTCCGACGACCTCGACCTCGAACCCCGGAACCGCCAGTTCCCTGATTCGCTCGATCGTGTGCGAGACGCCATGCGGCGCCCCGATCGCGTCGACGACGAGGGCGACGCGCGGCCGGCGGCCGTCGATGCGATCCAGCCGCGAGCGCTCGCCGGCCAGGAAGGCGATCGCCGGTGCGTACGGGATCACCGGGATGCAGGCCTCGAAAAGCGAGGTCAGGGTCTCGACTGCGCTGCCGCGCTCGGCGATCTCCTCCGTCGCCGAACCTGAGACCGCCTGCAGGCGATTGTCATGGACGGCGCGGGCGCGGCGGTAGAGGTCGCGGTGGCTGAACCCTTCCGCCTGCATCAGCTCGATCAGGGCCGGCCCGCCGTCGAGCCCGACCGCTTCGATCCACGCCGAGAGCAGGGCACGGGCGTCGTCGGGGGTGAAGTCGCCGCCGTCGGCGCCGCTGCGCTCACGCCCCTCGCCGACCACGCGCTCGAGCAGTCCCAACACGGCGGCGGGGGCGGGGGGCTCGGGGCGGCGGCCGTCGGTGAGCAGGGTGCGGGCCGCGATGGCGATCGCGGCGTGCGCCCACTTGGCGGCGCTCCCCTCCTCACCTCCAGGCTCGACCGCGCCGATCCTCAGCAGCTCGATGAACTCGCCGGCATCGGCGGCGCGAGGAGTCGACGTGAACGTCCGGCCGATGTCGACGCCGGCATGATCGTCGGAGCCACCGGTACCGGCGAGGCCCTGCGTGTCGGCGAAGATCGACGCGGGCCGGTTCAGCTCATGGGCCCGCGAGCCGTTGCGGGTCTCCCAGACCGCGAACAGCTCGGCGAGCCGGCGGCGATGCCGCGAGGAGAGCGGCGCCGCCACGGCGTAGAAAGGATGGGCGAGCGCGCATGCGATCTGATTGCCGCGCAGGTACTCGGCGCACTCCTCGACGCTCCCGGAATGACTCTGCAGCCACTCGTGATCGTCCGGTGTGATTCCGAAGCAGAGCACGTGTACGGCCTGCGGCTCGCCGGGGAAGGAGACGGTCAACTCCTCCGAGATGAAGACGTCGGGAAGGTGAGCGATCTCGAGCACACCGTCGATCGTGTCGTGGTCGGTGATGGTCACGAAGTCCATCCCGCGCCGCTTCGCGAGCTCGTAGACCTCCTGCGGAGGCGTCGCGCACTCCGGCAGGCCGGCGCTTCGCTGCACGCCGAGCTTCGAGATCTGCGAGGCGGTGGAGTGGCAGTGCAGATCGGCCCTGCTGGTCGGCATCGCGTTCACTGGATCGGGGGTCATCGTTGCTCCCTCTTGCTGATTCATCGATACAGCAGGAGCATGGACGAGGCACCGGTGCGCGGAGTTATCCCCCTGCAAACCTGGCGTTAATTGATGGATAACGCCAAGCAGGCGCTGCAGTGATCGGAATTGGCCCCGTATATGAGGCTAATCCCGATCACTGGCCTCGAGATGCCCCTACTCCGCGACGTCCGCCTCCGCCTCGGCCAGCTCGGCGGCGGCTCGGCTCGCACGCTCGGCGGCCTCGTGGCGGTGTCGCTCGGCCTCTTCCAGCGCCTCGCGGGCGCGGGCGGCGCGCTCGGCGGCGCGGCGGGCCTCGGCGGCACGGGCGATCTCGGCCTCGGCGGCGCGGGTGAGGAGTCGCCAGATCCCGCGCTCCTCGCTCTCCCGCCAGAACTCGGCGAAGCGGTCGAAGAGGAGGGCGCGTCGCGCGCGCAGGTGGACTTCGAGGACGTCGAGGCCCCGGTAGGCGGTTCGATGCGGGGCGTGGGCGGCCAGCCCGGGCTCGAGGTCGTCGGCACTCCCGGCGCGCTCGCGGACGGCCGTCGCGTCGGCGTCGATCAGCGATGCCCGATGCTCGGCGAGGCGCGGCAGCATCACGTCTGCATCATGGATCTCGCCGAGCAGATCCTGGATCTCCTTCGTCCGTTTGCGGGCTGCCGCCGCCGGCCGGCCGAAGCAGAAGCCCGTCGCCTCGAGGACGTAGCGCAGTCGCTTGGCGGCGATCCGCATGTTGTGCTGGACGGCACCCGCCTCGGGATCGAGAGCCCGGGGCGCGAAGGACCTCAGCTCCTCGACCCGGACGAGGACGATGCGGGCGGCGTTCTCGGCCAGGGGGCCGGTCGGCTCGAGCTTCTTGACCTTGCGGGCCTTCACTCTTCCTCGCCCTCATTCGCCGCCGCTCGAGCCGCCTCGGCAAGGTCCTGCAGCGCTCCGCGCAACTGTTCGAGCCTGGCCGCCTCGATGTTGCCGGCGAGCCCGTTGTTGGCGACCTGCTGTTCGGCCTCGAACTCATCGACGAGCGAGGAGATGCCGGGGCGGTCGGGGTGCGGCATCGATTCGGAGAAGTCCCGGAGCACGGCGATCGCGACGTCGCGGTCGCGGCGCTCCCCGAGTGCGTCGGCGAGCGCCTTGACCTCGGCGAGCACCTTCTTGCGCGGCTTGGCCGGGAAGCACTGCCAGAAGACCTCGATTGCCGCCCGCAGCCGCCGAGTGGCCACGCGCATGTCGTGAACGCCCTCGATGCGATCGATGTCGAGGACGTTCTCGGAGTGGTCCATGAGCTCCTGGCAACGGACCTCGAGGACCCGCGCGGCCGCCTCCCCGAAGGGCAGCTCGGTGCTCAGCCCCGGGATCTCACGCGGCTTTGACATCGGCCGTCACCTTAGTTGCACCGGGAGGCCGCCTGAGTGACTCGCAGCCGAGCGGGGCGGAGCCCTGCGGCTCGCGCGTTACCTAGGCCGCGTCGGGAACCGCTTCCCCGTTGCCCTCGTTCAGCATCTCCAGGATCACGCCCTCGCGGAGCCCGCCCTTGCCGATCTGCAGAGGCTGACCGAGCATCTGGGAGAACTGCTCGAGCAGCAGCACCCCCGACGCGAGCACCTCGACGCGGCGCGGGTCGAGCTCGAACCGCTTCGCGACGTCCGCGGCGGGGTCGCTCGTCAGGACCCTGACGCCACGCTCGAGCGTCTCGTACTCGAGGACCGCCCCGACGAGGCGGCGCAGCGACGTGGCGCTGCCACCGACGGCGACTGCCTGATCGGGATGGTCGAGCTCGACGCCCGCGAAGAAGTCCTCGATCCGTTCGCGCAGCTTGCGGATCTCGACCGGGCCGGGGGGATCGCTCTCGATCAGTTCCTCGGCGAGAACGCCGGAACCGATCGGATAGGAATGGACGTCGCGAACCCCGCCGGCGATCGTCCCGATCGACACCTCCGACGAGCCGCCGCCGACGTCGACGACCGCGATCTCGCCCTCGACCGGGTGGCCCAGGGCCTTCGTGGCTCCGAGAAAGGACAGCCGTCCCTCCTCGTGGTCGGTGAGGACGTCGACGGGGATGCCGCAGGCCTCCGAGATCTGCCGGGAGATCGACTTGCTGTTGCTCGCCTCGCGGATCGCCGCGGTCGCGACGATCCTGATCTGCTGGGCGCCGAGCTCCTGCGCGAGCCTCACCTGCGTGATCACGACGTCGATGACCTCCTCGAGCTTGTCGTCGGAGATCTCCCCCTCTCCCTTGGTCACGTCCTTGCCGATCCGGGTGTAGGCCCGCTGCTCCATCACCTTGCGAAGCTGACCTTCCTCGGGCTCGGCGACGAGAACCCGAGTCGTGTTCGATCCGATGTCGATCGCGGCACAGAGCATTGGTCTGCGGTTGATCTTCTCAGAGGACGATCGGCGGATACGCGAGCGCCTTCGCAATGCTTCCTGAAGCTGGACGACAGGGGTCATGAACCCATCTTGCAACGACCAACGGCGGAAGGGGTTAAGCGACGGTGAACCGCCACGGGGAACCGCTTCAATAGCAGGGTTTTCACCGCGTCTTCACGATCAGTTCACAGTTTGCCGATGTCCGTCGTCGAATCTCTGGGAGATGAACGACGACACACCCGAAGACCGCATCGGCCTCAACGTCCCCTACGAGTGGTGGCCATCCCGGGCAATGCTCGAGGAGATCGAGGGGGCGGGCTTCCGCTTCGTCCAGCTTCCTGCGCCTCCCGCCTCCGTCCTCTCCGACACGCGCAGCTGCATCCGCCACGCGCGGGCGGTCGCCGGCGCCCTCGATGCCACCGATCTGCGCTCGGTCGTTCACGCTCCGGGTGATCTGCTCGCCGGCGAGCCGGTCGCCGACCGCGCCCTCGCGGGAACCCTCTCCTACGCGGCCGAGTGCGGCGCCGAACAGGTCGTCTATCACGCCCAGATGGTCGTCGACGGCCGCGCCGCCCAGGACCGGCTGCTGGCGGAGACCCGCTCGCTCTCGGTCCTCGCCCGCACCGCCGAGCGGCTCGGGGTGATGCTGGCCCTCGAGAACCTGGCGCCCGTCTATCCCGGGCCGGAGACCGTCTCGGCCAACCCCCTGGCGGTTCGAGCTCTGGCCCGCCGGCTCTCCTCTCCCGCAGTCGGCCTCTGCCTCGACGTCGGCCACGCCAACGTGATCGCCGGCCTGCGCCGAACGTCCCTGCACCGGATGCTCGCGCCGGTCCTCGACATGGTCTGCCTCTTTCACGTCCACGACAACCTCGGGGCGCGCTGGCGAGCCGCCGACCAACGGCCCGATCTCGATCCGCTCCGCCTCGATCTTCACCTGGCGCCGGGCGAAGGGACCATCAACTGGTTCCAGGCGGGAGCGCTGCTCCGCGGCCACGGTGCGCCGATGCTTCTCGAAGTGCACCCCCCGCGCGGCAGCGCCGCCGAGCTCGCCGCGTGCGCCCGCGACGCACTGCTCGGGGAGCCCGTGCCTACGAGTGCTTGACGACGATGCTCTCGATGCTGTTGCCGGCGGTCCGGCAGCGGTCGATTCCCTCTTCGAGCGCTGAGTAGATGTCCTTCCAGCGCAGCACGAACATCGGGTCGATCGCGCCGTCGAACAGCGAGGCCAGAGCGGCCCGGTAGACCCGGTCCCCCTCCTGCTCGAGCTCGCGGATCTCGGCGAGCCGCTCGTCGACACCGTCGAGCCTCTCGAGGCCGTCGAGGGCCGCGGCGAGCGCCCTGCTGCTGTCGCGGAGGACGCCTGCGAGCTGCTGGGCCTGCTCCATCGGCGCCTCGACGTGCTTGATGACCAACTGCTCGGAGACCTCCTCGATGTCGTCGACCACGTCGTCGATCGCGCCGGCGAGGCTGTGGATGTCCTCGCGGTCGAAGGGGGTCATCTTGCTGACCCGGAGCTGATTGACGAGCTTGTGGGTGAACCGGTCTCCCTCCTGCTCGAGGCGGGTGATCTCAGCCCGCAGGCCGCGGTCCTCGGGCCAGGTGCGCAGCAGCTCGTCGAGCACAGTCGCGGCGTTCGCGAGGTTGTGGCCCCCGTTGCGCAGCAGGCCGAACATCTCGACCTGCGGCGGCTTCGCGCCGAACGCGCTCCACTGTCGCCTAGCCGACGGCAGATCCGGGATGCGAGGCATCCTCGAACTCACGGAAGAGGCCGGTGACGACGAACGCGGTCTGCTCGCCGATGTCCACGGCGTTGTCCCCGATCCGCTCCAGGGCGCGAGCGACGAGCATCATCGTGATCCCCCACTCGCGTGCGTCCTTGTCGTCGCCGATCTCGATCGCTCGTGCGAAGCACTGCTTGTTGAGATTATCGATGAGGTCGTCCTGGCGAACCAGGTCCCGCGACAGATCGATGTCGCGCTCGGCGAAGCCGCGCTTCGCCTGGGTGATCAGTGACTTGGCCTGGTGGCCCATCGTCAGGATGTCCGCGATCATCTCGTCGTCGCGGGGCGGGTTGTGGCCGGTCAGCGGGATCACCTTGGCGATGTTCACGCACTGATCCCCCATCCGCTCCACCGACTTCATGACGTGGAGCAGGGCGGCGATCAGCCGCAGATCGGTTGCCACGGGTGCCTGCGTCGCCAGCAGCGAGAGGATCGACTTGATGGACCTCGAGATAGCGACCGTCGATCCGGTCGTCATCGGCGATCACCATCTGGGCGAGCTCGATGTCGGCGTGCTCGACGGCCTCCAGGGTCCGGTTCAGCGCGTCGACGACGAGGTCGAGACCGCCGAGGCCGCGCGTCTCCAGCTCCTCGAGCTCGTCCATGTAGCCCTGGCGCGTGACCGCGCTCATCCGAATCGCCCGCTGACGTAGTCCTCGGTGGCCTTCTTCGCCGGGTTGGAGAAGATCGTCGTGGTCTCGTCGATCTCGATCAGCCGACCCGGGTCGCCGCTCTTCTCGAGGTTGAAGAAGGCCGTGAAGTCGCTGGCCCGGCTCGCCTGCTGCATGTTGTGGGTGACGATCGCGATCGTGAAGCTGCTCTTCAGCTCCTGGATGAGATCCTCGATCGCCAGCGTGGCGACCGGGTCGAGGGCCGAGCAGGGCTCGTCCATGAGCAGGACCTCCGGCTCCACCGCGATTGCCCTGGCGATGCAGAGGCGCTGCTGCTGCCCTCCCGAGAGGCCGGAGCCCGGCTTGTCCAGGCGATCCTTGACCTCGTCCCAGAGGTGGGCGCCCCGCAGCGAGCGCTCGACAACCTCGTCCTTCTCGGCCCGGCTCGTCTTCGCGCTGTTCAGGTTCAGGCCGGCTGCCGTGTTCTCGTAGATCGACATCGTCGGGAACGGGTTCGGCTGCTGGAAGACCATCCCGACCAGGCGCCGGACCTCGACCGGATCGATCCCGGGCGCGTAGATGTTCTCGCCGTCGATCGTGATCTCGCCCTCGGCCCGGGCGCCGGGCGTGAGCTCGTGCATGCGGTTGATCGAGCGCAGGAAGGTCGTCTTGCCGCATCCGGAGGAGCCGATCAGCGCGGTCACCTTGTTCGGCTCGATGGCCAGGCTGACGTCGGCCACGGCCTTGAAATCACCGTAGAAGAGGCTCACGCCCTTCGCCTCCACGCGCTTTGCTTCGGCGTTCAGCTTCGCGGTCCCCCAGCCCTTGCCGGTCGGCTCGGTAGCGGGCTTCGGTGGCAACTTGTCCAAGGGGGAGGCCTCCGTTCCCGCTGCCTCCGGCTGGGAGGCCTCGGGCGTAGTCGTGCTTTCAGTCATCTCGTTCTCTTCCTCCTGCATGCGAGTTAGCGTATCTCGGTGCCGAATCGCCGATAGACGAAGCGCGCCGCAAGGTTGAGGATCATCACGATCAGGATCAGGACCAGAACCGCGGTCCAGGCACGATCGAACGACGGCTCCGGGGGGACCCCGGGGTTCTTGTACTCGTTGAAGGCGTAAACGGCGAGGTTCTGCATGCGGCCGTTGAAGGGGTTCGAGTTCATCGAATCGATGACGCCGGTCGTCACGAGCAGGGGAGCCGTCTCGCCGATGATGCGGGCGACCGCGAGCATGATCCCGGTCACGAGCCCGGCCAGCGCCGTCGGGAGCACCACCTTCGTGATCGTCTTCCACTTCGGCGTCCCGAGGGCGTAGGAGGCCTCGCGCAGGTGGTTCGGGACGATCTTGAGGATCTCCTCCGATGATCGGATCACGATCGGGATCATCAGCACCGTCAGGGCGACCGAGCCCATGATCCCGAGGCGGATGCCCGGCCCGAAGAAGATCTCGAACAGGGCATAGGCGAACAGGCCCGCGACGATCGAGGGGATCCCCGTCATCACGTCGACGAAGAAGGTGAGGGCCCTGGCGAGCCTGCCGGTGCCCCCGTACTCGTTCAGGTAGATCGCCGCCATCAGCCCGATCGGGACCGCGATCAGGGTCGCCGTGCCCGTGATCACGAGCGTCCCGACGATCGCGTGGCTGGCTCCGCCGCCGGCTCCGACGACCCCGCGGGCCGACTCGGTGAAGAACTCCACGTCGAATCGGTTGATGCCCTTGCTGACCACCGTGTAGAGGAGGGACACCAGGGGGATCATCGCCAGGCCGAAGGTCGAGCCGATGATCATCGTCACCAAGCGGTCCTTGGCGCGCCGGCTTCCCTCGAGCGATCGCGACCAGAAGTAGAGGCCGGTGCTCGCGAGCAGAACGGTTCCGACGAGCAGGAAGCCGATCGCGAAGATCGAGGCCGCCTCGAGGATCGCGGCGACGATCACCGCCGAACCCAGGATCGCGGCGTAGGTCGCCCACGACGGGAGAGGCCTGTTGCGGGACGACGCCCGCCAACCCGACGGCCTTGAGTTCAGGTGTGCTCATCGTCGCGGTCCCTACTCGATGTTCTGCTTGGCGATCACCGCGCGGGCGATCATGTTGACGATCAGGGTGATGGCGAAGAGCACGAGCCCCGAGGCGATCAGCAGGTTGACGCCGATCCCCGAGGACTCCGGGAACTGGAGCGCGATGTTGGCCGCGATCGTGTTCGGGTTCGAGGTGCTGATCAGGTTGAAGGTCACGGCTCCCGAGCCGGAGAGGATGATCGCGACGGCCATCGTCTCGCCCAGCGCCCGGCCGAGGCCGAGCATCGAGCCGCTGATCAGGGCCGACTTACCGAATGGCAGGACGGTCATCCGGATCATCTCCCAGCGCGTCGCGCCGAGTGCCGTCGCCCCCTCCTGGAGCCGCTTCGGAGTCTGGGTGAAGACCTCGCGAGCCACCGCAGAGACGATCGGGAGGATCATCAGTCCGAGCACGATCGCGACCGTGAACATCGTTCGCCCGGTCACCGACGCCGGCCCGGCGAAGAGGGGGATGAAGCTCATATGGTCGGCCAGCCACTGCGTGATCGGCACGACGGCGGGGCCGAGGACGGCGATTCCCCAGAGGCCGTAGACGATGCTCGGGATCGCCGCCAGCAGGTCGACGATGTAGCCGAGCGGCTGCGCCAGGCGCCGCGGCGCGACGTGGCTGATGAAGAGTGCGACCGCGGTCGCCATCGGCACGGCGATCATCACCGCCAGGCCGGCGGCCAGGACCGTCCCGAAGAGCAGCGGCGCGACGTAGGCGATGACGTTCTGGTCGCCGGGCAGCTCCGAGGCGCTCGCGGTGATCGCGGGATAGGCCTGGATCAGCAGGAAGAGGGCGACCCCGGCGAGTAGCGCCAGGATCGTCACCCCCGCGATCACGGAGAGGTTCGAGAAGATCCGGTCGCCGCGGCGCCTGGTGCCCCCGCTGGCCGCGGCGAGGATCTGCCCGGCATTGGTTGTGGTGTCGATGGCGCTCAAAGCAGTCCCGGTGTCTGGTCAGGATCGGATTCTGCCGAACCTGGTGCCGATGGCGAGGGGTTCCGCCGTCCACCCGGCGAAACCCCTCCCATCCGCATGTCCTGATTCGCGGAGATTCGCTCCTACGAACCGATGGCGTCGGCAGCCGGCTGGATCTTCCCCCGGAGCTGATCGGAGATCGGCGCCGATCCGGCGTTCGACGCTGCTGCGTCCTGGCCGTCTGCACTGATGATGTAGTTCAGCAGCGCCTTGACGATGTCGGCGTCGCTGGACTTGTCGTACTGCGTGCAGGCCATCTCGTACGAGGTGAGGATCAGCGGATACGAACCGGGGTTCGTCGTCGTCCGGTTGATCTCGTACGTGATCACGTACTGGCCGCCCGACGTGTCCTCCTTGGACTCGTCGACCACGTTGGCCGCACCTTCGGCGCTGGGCGCAACGTACTCGCTGCCGACCTTGATCTTCGCGACGCCGAGGCTGCCGGCCTGGCTGTCATCGGCGTAGCCGATCGTGCCCTCGCCGTTCTTGACCGCATCGACCACTCCGGACGTGCCGTTGGCGGACTCGCCACCCTTGACGGGGAACGTGTCGCTCGCCTCGTAGGGCCAGTCCTGAGGCGCCGTCTGCGACAGGTAGTCGGTGAAGTTCCCCGTCGTACCGGAGTCGTCGGAGCGGTTCACCGGGGTGATCATCGTGTCCGGGAGGGTCGCATCCGGGTTGTCCGCAGCGATCGCCGGGTCGTTCCAATTGGTGATCTTCTGGTTGAAGATCTGCGCGATCGTCGCCGGTGAGAGCTGCAGGTCCGTCACGTCCGGGAGGTTGTAGATGACCGCGATGGGCGAGATGTACACCGGAATCTCGATCAGCTCGCCGCCCTGGTCGGTGCAGCGCTTCTTGGCGCCGGTCAGCTCGCTGTCGGCGAGGGCCGAGTCGGTACCGCCGTAGACGGTGCCGCCCGCGATGAACTGCTCGCGGCCGCCGCCGGACCCGATCGGGTCGTAGGCGATCGTGACGTCCGGGCTGGCGTCCTGGACGCCGGCGATCCAAGCTTCCTGCGCGGCCTCCTGAGCGCTCGACCCGGCGCCGGCGATCTCGCCGGAGAGGTTGGTGGGGATGCCGCCGCTGCTGCTGTCGCTACTGGTGCTGCTGTCGCTGCTGCCGCAGGCGGCAACGCCGATAGCGAGCAGGCCGATAGCCATGATCGCTGCGAAAAACTTGCGTGAGCTCACTGAATGTGACTCCTTGTATTAGTTGGTTGGATCTCGCCGGAGTGGGGCGGGCATGGCCTCGCCCCGGGAAACTTCCCCGGACAGAGAGCAGCGTCCCAGCGCACGGAGGCAGGGTTGTTACCCGCCTGTGCTCAACCTGTGAAAAAGGTGTGAACGCCCCCGGTGGGACGTCAACACGCCGGTTTCACGCCTCGGCGACGGCCTCGAGGTCGAGCTCGTCGAAGTGCGGGGACCCGAGATCCCCTTCGCTCTCCCGAACCGGGATCCCGGCGGTCGCGTCGTGCGGCTCCGGATCGAAGCGGTATCCGATCCCGAAATGGGTGTGGATGTAGGACCAGCCGGGCGAGCGCTGTTCGAGCTTGATCCGGAGCTTGCGGATGAAGACGTCCACCGAGCGATCGCCGTGGGCCATCTCGTAGCCCCAGACCCGCCTATATATCTCTCCGCGCTCGATGACCGTGCCGGATGCGTCGGAGAGGGCCTGCAGGAGCTCGAACTCACGGCGGGTCAGATCGGCGCTGCGGCCGGAGACGAACGCCTGATACTGGTCGGCGCGGATCTCGAGCTCACCGACGACCAGCGGGCCACGCTCCTCCTCGCCGGAGCCACGGCGGCGGCGGCGGCGCACGACCGACTCGATCCGCGCCATCACCTCCTCGGGGTGGCAAGGCTTCGCGACCCAGTCGTCGGCGCCGAGGCGCAGGCCGCGCACGCGCTGGGCGACCGTCGACTCGTTCGTACAGATGATCACGCCCAGCCCCGGCAGCAACCCACAGACGCGTTCCAGGAACGGCCATGCGTCCTCCGGCGGAAGCACGGTCATGTCGAGGACGAGCGCGTTGATCTTCATCGCGACAAGTTCCTCGGCCGGAACGAGCCCACCGAGAACGCGGTACTGCCAGCCGGCCGCGTCGAGGCGGTTGCCGAGCACCTTGAGAAAGGCGCCGTCGCGGTCGATGACCGCGACTCTGAGTGTTCCCGTGGAGGAGCTCATGGTCAGGAGCCGGTGGACGAGAGTCGTCCGGCCTGTCTGGATGTTAACCGCGCGAGACCGTGAAATCCCATGTTTCTTGCCTCGGTTACAGGATTTTCACAACCGCGTAGCGGGATCTTCACGGGTGACCCTCCCCCGCAGGGCATATTCCCGTCCAGCACGGGAGCGCATCCTCGTGTTGCGCGCGGCCCTCCTCCTGCCCCCGGCCGCGCGCAGTCTTATCGACGCAGCAGGGGACCGCCGGGACCCAGTCCCGGCGGTCCGAGGCCGTCAGAGCAGTTTCGCTTCCGGTGGTGCGGATTTCCCTGTCTATGACTGGGAAATCAGCGCCACCAACCCTGAAACTCCCTCGGTAGGCCACGCCCACCCCAGCCGGTCAGGGCCTAAGTGATCGAGCCGCTCGCGGCGAGCGCGATCACCAGCACCCCGAGCGGGATCCGGTAGGCGACGAAGATGCCGAGCGAGTGGTGGGCGAGGTACCGCAGCAGCCAGGCGATGGCGATGTAGCCGGTCACGAATGCCGCCACGGTGGCGATCAGAGTCGGCGCGAACCCGACGCTTCCCTCGCCGCCGACGTCCTTGAGCTCGAACAGTCCGCTCAGCACGACGGCGGGAACCGAGAGGAGGAACGAGTACCGGGCGGCGGCGGCGCGGTCGAAGTTGCGGAACAGGCCGGCGGAGATCGTCGCCCCGGATCGGGACACTCCCGGGATCAGCGCCAGCGCCTGGGCGAAGCCGATGAACACCCCGTCGCGGCCGTTCATCGACGGAAGCTCCCGCCTCCGGGAGCTGTAGCTCTCGGCCGCGAGCATCACGAACGAGAAGGCGATCAGCATCGTCCCGATCAGGTAGAGGCTGCGCGCGCCGGACTCGATCTGGTGGCGGAACAGGAAGCCGAAGATCGAGATCGGAATCGTGCCGAGGACGATGAACCAGCCGAGGTTGGCGTCAGTGCTGCGCCGGGCGTACGGGATCCGCAGCTCGTGCAGCCAGGCCTTGAGGATCCGCCACAGATCGGCGCGGAAGTAGATCAGCACGGCGGCCATCGTGCCGAGCTGGATAACGGCCGTGAACGCGGCGCCGGGGTCGTCCCAGCCGGCGAGGGCCGGGACGATGCGCAGGTGTCCGCTCGAGGAGATCGGCAGGAACTCGGTTGCCCCCTGCACGATGCCGAGGACGAGGGCCTGGAACGCTGACATGCGGGCATCCTACGGGTGGGGTCGGCTCCGCTAGAGTGCGCGACGTGAACGGCCTCCGCCGCATCGGACCTCGAATCACGGCCGCAGTGGCGCTCGTGTTCTTGGCAGTCCTCGCCACCACCCCGGCCGCCCTGGCAGCGGACGGAGTCGGACTCGGTGGGCGCACGACGGACAAGAGCGTCACGTTCTTCTGCTTCGGCGTGATCGCGCTGTTCATGATCCTTCCGATCGTCCTCTCGCTGATCCAGGCGAAGCTCGACGGCCGCAAGGAAAAGATGCGCGAGCAGATCGAGCGCGTCCGCCGCCCGTAAGGCGGTCTCCCCTAAGGCGGTCTCCCTCTGAGATTGACCCGCGATGCCGTCAGGCGTCGCTCCGCTGCGCCTGTGTGAGTTTGCTCACACTTTGCTAATACTTTCGAAGGATCCGGGTAGTTAGCCGCGAAGCCCGTCCACTCCTGACCTTTCGTCGGAGGCGCGGGCCGACCCATGCGGCATCCACTGCAAATCACCTCTTCGCCGAGGGGCGCAGCCCTGCGCCTCGCGATGGCCGCCGCGCTGGCCCTGCCGGCGACGGCCGTCGCAGCCCCAACAACGACGAATCCCGAGCCGGACGGCAGAGCCGGGCGGGCCGAGTCCCCGGCAGGCGTTGCTGCCGTGATCGCCGGCTTCGGGGTCGGGCTGAACCGCGACTCCCGAGTTTCGGCGGGGCCCTACAACCCGGTCGCGGCAAAGGTCGACTACGGCACGGCGATCAACACTTTCGGTGGCGGCGGCATGCGCACGCACGAGGGGCAGGACATGTTCGCCCCCGAGGGCACGCCGGAGGTCTCCCCGGAAGCGACCGTGGTCCTCGAAACGGGCACCGACGGCGGCCGCGGCAACTGGGCCGCCCTCTACGAGCCGAAGTCCGAGCGGACCTTCGTCTACATGCACATGCTCGAGCCGGCCGCCGTCAAGGCGGGCGAGAGGCTCGGCGCCGGAGACCGCGTCGGCCTGCTGGGCTGCACCGGCTCCTGCGACGGCGCCCACCTCCATTTCGAGATTCGCGAGGGCAAGGACCCCTACGGCGAACCCGTCGACCCCCTGCCCGAATTGCGGCGCTGGGCGCGGTACACCGGCGACTGACGCCGCATACGATGGCCGGGTGAATCCGGTCAGCTACGAGTTACGCGGCAGTACCGCAATCCTCACGATCGAGCGCCCCGCGCGCCGCAACGCGGTCGACAACGCCACGGCCGTCGCGCTGCTGGAGGGTATGCGGCGCTTCGAGGACGACGGCGAGGCGCTCGCTCTGATCCTGACCGGCGCCGGCGAAGAGGCGTTCTGCGCCGGCTCGGACCTGAAGGCGATGGCCGAGGACGGGCCCGCCGCGCCGGCCGAGCTGATCGACACCGTCGCCTCGCGGCCCGAGGGTCCGATGGGCTTCTCGCGCCTGACGCCCTCGAAGCCGACCATCGCCGCGATCAGCGGCTGGTGCCTGGCCGGCGGCTTCGAGCTCGCGCTCTGGTGCGATCTCCGCGTCGCCGCGCAGGGTGCCCGCTTCGGCTGCCCGGAGCGCCGCTGGGGCGTGCCGCTCATCGACGGGGGCACGGTGCGGCTGCCGCGAATCGTCGGCCAGGGCCGCGCCCTCGACCTGATCCTGACCGGCCGCATCATCGGGACCGACGAGGCCCTGGACTGGGGCCTGCTGACCGAGGTCGTCGAGCCCGGCGCGCACCTCATCAGGGCGCTCGAGATGGCCGAGGGCCTCGCCCGGTTCCCGCAGCAGACGATGCTGACCGACCGCCGCTCGGCGATCGAGGGCTTCGGCCTACCGCTCGCGGAGGCGCTGGAGCTCGAGGCCGAACTCGGTCTCGAGTCGGTCGCAACGGGAATCGAGGGCGCGGCGCGGTTCGCGGCTGGGGAAGGCCGCGGCGGTGACGGGTCCGGCGTTTGACTGCCAGGTCGCCCCGACCGGCGAATACCTCTAGATCCGGAACTCCCTGAGCAGCCGCTTCTCCGTCTCCCCCTCGACCGAGGCGATCACCTCGATGTGACCCTCGAGCGGCGTGCCGCGGATCTTCGTGGCGAGGAGGTCGTCGACCTGGAAGATGCCGGCCGAGTTGTTCATGCTGATCTCGACCCGGATCGGGCGATCGGTGCCCTTCTCGATCTTGACGTCGTCGATCGCGGCCGCGGAGATCGAATGGATCCCGATGTCGCCGCGCTCGACCGGCAGCCGCGAGCGACCCTGCGCCATGTCGAGCGCGTCGGCGACGCGCACGACGCCGGCCTCGAGCGTGTACGGCTCGCCACGCCGGCGGTGGCCGATGATGCAGTGGAGGGCCTCCGAGACGACGACGGTCCGCTCCGGCTCGTCGTAGATCCCGTCGAGCAGCGTGCGGAGCTTCGGCTCGGCGAGGAAGAGGCTGAACGCCTCGTGATCGACGCGGTGGATCGACATGCCCGTGTCGTGCAGCATCGCTCCCGCCGTCACGACGACCTCGGAATCGGCCTCCCCCATCCCATGATCGGTGACCATCGCCGGCTCGATGCCGGCCCGGTAGGCGAGCCGGAGCATCCGCAGGGCGATGTTGGCGACGATCTGGATATGGACCCACGAGTGATCCGACATGCCGAGCCGCTCGGAGCCGACCTGCTGCAGATGCCACCAGGCGCGAATCTGCGGGTCGGCGGCGGCCCGCTCGACGAAGCGCTCGAGCTTGCGATTGCCGCGGGTCGGAACGTTGAACCGGACCGCGTCGAGACGCTCGCTCAACGGCTCCCTTGATTCAGCCTTCCCGTCTGCACCGTCGCCGGTCATCAGGTCCAAGTCTGCCAGTGCCGTCAGCCGAGTGGCGAGACGACCTCGAGCAGCCGTGGCCAAATCGTCAACTCGATCGCCGCGGCGAGAAGCAGCATCGGCAGTGCCATCGCCACCGTCACGAACGTGGCCGCGAGCAGCTCGTCCCATTCCCCGCGGCGCGAGGCGATCAGCCAGGCCGCCAGGGGGAGGAAGACGGCGGTCAGCTCGAGGAGAGCGTGCGGGAGCACGGTGAGGATGAGAACGCCGCTGCTGATCTCGAACTGGGCCGAGAGCGTCGCAGCGGTCATGCCGAGGCCGAGCGCCTGCGTGAGCAGCGAGAAGACGGTCACGGCCACAACCCAGGCGATCGCCACGGGTCCGGCGCGTTCATGAATGATCCGCGAGACACCGCTCTTCGTCGCCGCCACCCGGTGCATGGAGCTGCCGGCGATGAAGCCGGCCACGCAGGCGGTCGCATGCAGGGCGAGGACCAGCAGATTGAGCCCGAGGATCCCCCGGAAGTCGGCGGCGGTCGGCGATCCGTGCCGACCCGGGATGTAGAACGGGGTCGAATCGGCGGGCGCGAACCAGGAGACGATCCAGACCGCACCGAGCAGCCCGACCGCGATCCCCAGGCCGCCGGCGAGCCAGGGACCGATCACGGGTGCCGGATCCGCTCGCCAGCGCTCGAAGGTCGCGCGGCTCTCGCGCAGTCCCTGGGCGATTACGAAGCCCTCGGTCGGTCCGGGGAGTTGGCGGATCGGGGCTCACCCGCCTCCAATCGGCGCTCGGGGCCCGGCGCTTGAACTCGTCGCCGGGCCCCGAGCCGGGCTCGGGCTAGCCGCAGACGGGCCAGGGGCTCGAGCCGGCGCGCGACATGAGCAGCGCCGCCCGGTAATCCTGCTCGGCCTCCGGAGCGGCTGCGGGGTCGCCGCTGCCGCCGACCGAGGCCCAGGTGCCGAGGTCGAACTGATACTTGCCACGGTAGGTACCGGAGGAATCCACGGCGGTGGGGTCGCCGCCCGATTCGCACGCGGCAACCGCGTCGAGGGTCGACTGGTCGACGCCGACCGACTCCGGTGTCCCGAACTCGGGCTTGGCGTCCCGGCGGGCCTTGCGGACCTGCTTGCGAAGGGAGTTGACTCCCTCGTCGAGGGCGGCGCGACCGGCGGCTGTCCCGCTCAGGTCGGTCTTCGGCGCGACGCCGAGATCCTTGGCCTGGGCGAACAGCTTCGCGTAGCCGTCGTCGCCGGGACGCCCGGCCGCCTCAGCGGCGGAGGCCCCGCCGAGGGCGATCGTCATACCGACCGCGATCGCGATCAGCTTGGCGCCGCGGCGATTGCCGGCGCTGTGGTCTGTCGTCGCAGCTTTCATCTCGTGTCTGGGCACGTCGTCTTCCAATCCGTGTCGAGAGGGTCCGAAGGCGGTGTGGGTAGGTTGGATGGCGTCTGGCCACCAACGACCGAAATCGGTTGACGAGACAAACGATCCCGGTCCGTGAGCGATATGTGTGTGCGTCTCATCACACTTGCAATGGATAATTCACACTTCCCTAACAATCGATCATGCCCATGAATCCGGCTCCAGGAGCGGCGATCCAGCTGATCGAGACGCCGTTTGCGGACGATGGCTACCTCGATACGGGTATATCCGCCGCACTGATGCGCCAGGTCTCGCGGGGCGAAATGCCGGCGACGGTCCGACTCCACCGAACCGGCCCGATCCTCGCCTTCGGCCGTCTCGACCGGCTCCGCCCCGGTTACTGCCGGGCGGTCGAGATCGCCCGCGAGCACGGCTACGAACCGGTCGAGCGCCTCGCCGGTGGCCGGGCTGCCGTGTTCCACGAGGGGACGATCTCGTTCTCACACGCGGTCCGGGCCGACGGCAGGTCGGGGGCCTACTCGGGGACCCGAGACCGGTTCGACGAGATGGCCACGACCGTGTCCGGCGGTTTGCGGAGCCTCGGCCTCGACTCGCGGGTCGGCGAGGTGCGAGGCGAGTACTGCCCCGGCGAGTTCAGCGTCAACGCGCGCGGCGCCGCCAAGCTGGCCGGCATCGGTCAGCGCGTCATCGTCGGCGGCGCGCACGTCGGCGGCGTCGTCGTCGTCCGCGGCGCCGCCCGCATCCGCGAGGTCCTGACCCCGATCTACGAGGCCCTCGAGATCGACTGGGAGCCGGCGACCACCGGCAGCGTCGCCCTGGAGCTGGGCGAGGACGACGACACGCTGCCGAGCAACGAGCCGGACCCGCTGATCGAGAGAGCGATGGCGGCGATCCGCGCCGAGCTGGCCAGATCCAACGCCCTCGAACCCACCGAGCTCGATCCGTCCACCCTCACCCTCGCCGCCGAACTGGCGCCCGCCCACCGCCCAAGCCCGTAGGGCGCAGGGCGGCGGTGGCGCCGCCGACGCTCAACGCGAGCTCTGCGAGTGTGGAGGCGGTGCCATTGCCGCCCTGCGCCCCTCGTGGAATAGGCTGCCTGCGATGGCCGGGATCGGCACATTCATCTCCGCCGGCCGCTCGCTGCGAGCAGGCCGTCGAGCGGGTCCAGCTGGCCGAGTCGCTCGGCTACGACTCCACCTACGTGACGCACATCGCCGGCCGCGACTCGCTGACGGTCCTCGCCAACTACGCGGCACACACCGAGCGGATCAGGCTCGGCACCGGCGTGCTGCCGATCTACGCGCGGACGCCCGCCTCGACCGCCCAGACGGCCGCCACCATCGACGAGATCTCCGGGCGGGCGGATGGTGCTCGGGGTCGGCGTCTCGCATCGCGTGACCGTCGAGGGGTGGTACGGGCAGACGATCGACCACCCGGTCGCCGAGATGCGCGAGTACGTCGAGGCGATGCGGGCGATGTTCCGAGGCGAGGATCCCCCCGGCGGCGAGGCGCGCAAGTGGCCGACGCAGTTTCCATTTCATGGGCTACGACGTCCGCCCCGACCTGCCGATCTACATCGCCGCCCTCTCCCCCAACATGCTGCAGCTCGCCGGGCGAGATCGGCGACGGAGTCCTGCTCTGGCTCTGCGACCCGCCCTACGTCCGCGACGTCGTCATCCCCGAGGTGACGAAGGGCCGGGAGCGGGCCGGAAAGACGCTCGGCGGGATTCGACATCGTCCCGGCCGTGCCGGCGGCGGTGACGGCCGATCGCGAGGCGACCCTGAACCGGATGCGCGCCGACCTCGTCACCTACCTCTCGCTGCCCTTCTACCGCTCGATGCTCGAGCGATCGGGCTTCGGCGGCGAGATCGCCGGCTTCGACGCCGGGATGGCGGACGGGGACGTCGAACGGGCCAAGGCCGCGATGAGCGAGGCGATGCTCGACTCGCTCGGGGGATTCGGCTCCGCCGACGACGTCCGCGGGGCCGTCACCCGCTACCTCGACGCCGGCGCGACCTCGCCCGGCGTCAGCCCGGTGCCCACCGCCGACTTCGAGGCGACGCTCGAGGCCGGCGCCGAGCTGATCTGAGCAGCGCGCGCCGGCGATGACGCGAGTCGTCGCGGTGGCCGACCTCCACGGGCATCTCCCGCTCGACCTGCCCGACGGCGACGTGCTCGCGATCGCCGGCGACGTCTGCCCGCTCGCCGACCACTCCGTCCCGTTCCAGAGCGCCTGGCTGGAGGAGGCCTTCTACCCCTGGATGAGGGGCCCTCCCCCACCCCGAGGTCGTCTGGATCGCCGGCAACCACGACTTCGCCTGCCAGGACGAGGGCTGGCGGCCCGGCGGGCGCGGGACGTACCTGCTCGACGCCGGGGCGGTCGCGGCCGGGCTCAGCTTCCACGGCACGCCCTGGGTCCCGAACCTCCAGCCGCTGGGCCTTCTACGGAGACGACGAGACCCGCCGGGAGAAGGCCGCGCTGATCCCGCAGGTCGACGTCCTCGATCTCCCACGGCCCGCCCCGCGGAGCCGGGGACCGGCTCGTCGGAGGTGCCGAGGTCGGCTGCCGATTCCTGGCCGAGCGGCTCGCAGCGGTGCCGCCGCGGCTCTGCCTGTTCGGGCACATCCACGAGGGCTACGGGCTCTGGGCGCGGGAAACGACCACGCTGGCGAACGTCGCCTACGTGGACGAGCTCTACGAGGTCCGCCCGGGCGCGGCCCGGGTCTTCGAGCTCGGACCGGCCGGCGAGGCCGTGAAAGTTCTGTGAACCCCCTTCCCTAACTGGTCGCGCCTTTGCATACGCGGGAACGGCTACTCGTACTGGAGGGCTTCCATGACCTCGATCTTCGAGGCTCGCCGGGCGGGCCAGATGCCGGCGAGCACCCCGGCGATTCCGGAGACGACAGCACGACGATGATCCCGGCGACGGGGATGCCGAGCACGAGCCCGTCGTCCTTGAGCGCCTCGACCGCCGCGATCGCGACGAGCAGCCCGATCACGGCGCCGATGATCGCGCCGATCATGGCCGTGATCAGCGACTCGTAGCGGACCATCCTGCGGATCTGGGACTTCGACGCGCCGATCGCCCGCAGCATGCCGATCTCGCGGGTCCGCTCGTAGATCGTCAGCACGAGGGTGTTGACGACGCCGAAGAGGCTGACGATCACCGACAGCGCCAGGAGCACGTAGATCAGGGCCAGCAGCTGGTTGATGCCGTCCTCCTGCTGCTGCTTGAGCTCCTGCTGGTCGCGGGCCTGAGCCTGCGGGAAGCGGTCCTCGAGCAGCTTGTCGATCCGGTCGCGGGTCGCGGCGGCGTCGGCGCCCGGCGAGTAGGCGATCAGGTCGGCGAAGTCCTGACGCGCGTCGAAGCTGTCGCGCAGGGTCGAGATCGGCAGCGCGACGGTCGAGACCAGCAGCTGGACCCGATCGCGCACGCTGCCGACGATCGCGGACCGGCACCTCCTCGCCGGTCGACGTTCTTCAGCGTGATCGTCGTCGCCGACGGAGACGTCGTTGTCTCTCGGCCCACTGCGACTCGACGATCCCCTCGTCGGGCTGCAGGCCGGTCAGCGTCTCGTCGGATCCGTCGACCCAGTCGAGCTTCGCGACCTTGGTCAGCGTCGCCGGGTCGAGCCCGGTGATCAGCGACGTTGGTCGGCGTCGAGAGCTCGACCTCGGCCGGCGCCCCGGCGATCGGCGAGACGGTCTCGACGCCGTCGACCCCCGCGACCTGGCGGGCGATGTCGGGCGAGATCGGCGAGAAGCCGTCGGTGTTGGAGATCGTCAGGTCGCCGGCGAACGTCTCGTCGAGCGCGTCGCCGACCGACTTCGTCGCCGAGGAGGCGAAGACGGCGGCGAAGACGACGAGCGCGACGCCGATCATCAGCGCCGCGGAGGTCGTCGCGGTCCGGCTCGGGTTGCGCAGGGTGTTCTCGCGGGCGAGGCGGCCGGTCACGCCGCGCAGGCGCTCGATCGGCTTGCCGACGAGCGAGGCGAGCGGTGCGATGAGCGTGCCGGCCAGCATCGCAACGCCGATGAACAGCATGATCAGGCCGAGGCCGAGCAGCGGCAGCGCCGAGCCGAACGACGAGGTTCCGAAGAGGCCGAAGGCCAGCGCGGCGATGCCCGACCAGGACGAGGATGCGCGCGATCCAGACGCGGCGCCTGCTCGGCGCGTCGTCGGCCTGTCCCCCGTCGCGGAGGGCCTCGAGCGGGGTGACCCGGGTCGCGCGGAGCGCCGGGACGATCGACGAGCCGAGCGTCGCGACGATCCCGACGATCAGCGGGGCGATGATCGAGGCGGGCGTGATCACGATCCCCGACTGCGGCAGCTCGAAGCCCATCGCCTTGAACGCGCCGGTGACGAGGGCGACGAACCCGAGCCCGGCGACGATGCCGAGGATCGAAGCGAGGACGCCGAGCGACAGGGCCTCGGCGAAGACGGTCGCCAGCACCTGCCGCGAGGACGCTCCGAGCGTTCGCAGCATCCCGAACTCGCGCGTCCGCTGGGCGACCGTGATCGAGAACGTGTTGAAGATCAGGAAGGCGCCGACGAAGACCGAGATGCCGGCGAAGACGAGCAGGAAGGTCGTCAGGAAGCTGAAGCCGTCCTTGATGTCGGCGGACTGCTGCGCGGCGTCCTCGGCCCCGGTCTTGGCCTCGGCGTCGTCGGGCAGGACCGCGTTGACCCGGCTCGACAGCTCGTCGGGCGTGACGCCGTCGGCGGCCTGGACGTCGATGGTGTCGAGCTCGCCGACCTTGCCGGTGATCGCCTGCGCCTCGGGCAGGGTGAAGAGGGCGAAGCTGGCGCCGCCGAGCGGCACGCCCGAGCCGAAGCGGCCGATCCCCGAGAGCGTGTACTCCTTGGCGCCGCGGACGCCGCTGATCGTGATCTTCTGGCCGACCTCGTAGCCCTCCTCGTCGGCGGTGATCGAGTCGATGCCGACCTCGTCGGGTGAGCTCGGGGCGCGAGCCCTCGACCCAGGTGAACGGGTTGAACGGCTCCGGCTCGATGCTCTGCGCGATCTGCGGCGGGCCGCCGCCGGCCGGGCCGATCCGGTCGCCGTTCTCGTCGAGGATCGCGATCGAGGTCGGATCGGAGATCCCGCCGACGCCTTCTCGACGCCGTCGACGGCGTCGACCTTGCGGACCAGCGACTCGGGCAGCGCCGCGCCGGACTCGGGCAGATCGAAGCCGCTGTCGAAGGCCGACTTCGGCTGCACCGTGACGTCGATGCCGGCGTTGGCCTCGGCGAAGATGTCGTCGAACGCCTTGTCGACCGACCCCTTCAGCATGAAGGTGCCGGCGACCATGGCGACGCCGAGCATGATCGCGAACGCGGTCAGCGCGGCGCGCAGCTTCCGGGACGCCAGCCCGCGAAGCGCGAGACCGAGCACTAGAGGTCCCGCATCAGGCCGATGACGTCGTCCTCGCCCTCCACCTTCCGGTCGGCGGCCACCTGGCCGTCGGCGAGCACGATGACGCGGTCGGCGTAGGCGGCGACCTTCGGGTCGTGGGTGACGATCACGACGGTCTGGCCGAACTCGTCGACCGACTTCGCGGAGCAGGTCGAGGACGCCGTTGCCGGACGTCGAGTCGAGGTTGCCGGTGGGCTCGTCGGCGAACACGACCGCCGGGCGGGAGATCAGGGCGCGGGCGATCGCGACCCGCTGCTGCTGCCCGCCGGAGAGCTCCGAGGGCCGGTGCGTCGCGCGATCGGCGATGCCGACCGTTGCCAGCAGCTGGTCCCGCCAGGCCGGGATCGACGTCGTCGCCGGCGATGCGGACCGGAAGCTCGACGTTCTCGGCGGCGTCGAGGACGGGGACGAGGTTGAAGAACTGGAAGATGAAGCCGAGCTTCTCGCGGCGCAGCTTCGTCAGGCCCTTGTCGTTGAGCGACGTCACCTCGACGCCGTCGATCCAGGCCTGGCCGCCGGTCGGCTGGTCGAGGCCGGCGAGCAGGTGCATCAGCGTCGACTTGCCGGATCCGGAGGGGCCGACGATCGCGGTCAGCTCACCGGCCGGGAAGTCGAGGGTGACGCCGCGGAGCGCGTCGACGGCGGCCTCGCCCTCGCCGAAGCGGCGGCTCAGGTCGCGGCAGGAGACGATGCCGCTTGCAGGCTCTGCCGGTTGATCGGTGGACGGGTCCGCCCCGCTGGGCTCGCTCACGACCGCGAGGTTAATACCTTGGGCGTGAGAGGATCGACCCGACCAGCGAACGAGGAGATGCGATGGCTGCAGCAGAGGTACGGAACGGATCCAGGAGACGGCTTCCCGGCGTGAACAAGATCGGGCTTCGAGGTTCGCGCGCGCGTGGCCCGCGGCCCCGCGATTCTCGGCCCGACCGTCTCGGCCCCGGTCGCCGTCGGCGCGCTCGCGATCGGCGCCGTCGCGATCGGCGCGGTCGCGATCGGCAGGCTCACGATCGGCCGGGCGTCGATCCAGCGGCTGGAGATCGAGGAGCTCGAGGTCGGCAGCCTGCGCGTCCGCGACCTCCAGGTCGAGAACGGCGAGGTCCCCGCCGCGTGAGGATCCTGGCGTTCAGCGACCTCCACTGCGACCTCGAGACGCGCCGCCTCGCTGGTCGCGCGGAGCCGCGACGCCGACGTCGTCATCGGGGCGGGCGACTACGCGAACGAGCCATCGCGGCCTCGAGCCGACGATCGCCGCGCTCGCGGCGATCGAGACGCCGACGATCCTGATCCCCGGCAACAACGAGACCGAGGACGAGCTGCGGGCCGCGGTCGCGAAACAGGCGGGCTGGGACGCGACCGTCCTGCACGGGGAGTCGGCCGAGGTCGACGGGACGACGTTCTTCGGGCTCGGCGCCGGCATCCCGACGACGCCGTGGGACTGGAGCTTCGACCTGACCGAGGCGGAGGCCGCGGAGCGGCTCGCGCCCTGCCCCGAGGGCGCCGTGCTGGTCGTCCACTCGCCGCCCAAGGACCATTGCGACAGCTCCTCGCGGGGCGTGCACCTCGGCAGCACGCGATCCTCGCGGCGATCGAGCGGACGGCGCCGCCGCTGGCCGTCTGCGGCCACATCCACGAGAGCTTGGGGCGAGCGGTCGGCGGTCGGCCCGACCGAGATCGCCAACCTCGGCCCCCAGGGCGCCACCTTCGAGATCGGAGAGGATCGATGAGCAAGAAGACGAAGAAGCTGCCCCGCGATGTCTACGAGAAGGAGCTGTACCGGCTGCAGGTGCAGCTCGTCCAGATGGCCGAGTGGGTCAAGAAGTCCGGAGCGCGCGTCGTCGTCGTCTTCGAGGGCCGGGACGCCGCCGGCAAGGGCGGCGTGATCAAGCGGATCACCGAGTTCGTCTCGCCGCGCGTCGTGCGGACCGTTGCGCTCCCGGCGCCGACCGACCGCGAGAAGACCGAGTGGTACTTCCAGCGCTACATCGCCCACCTTCCGGCCGCCGGCGAGCTGGTGATGTTCGACCGCTCCTGGTACAACCGCGCCGGGGTCGAGAAGGTCCTCGGCTTCTGCACCGAGGACGAGCACGAGCGCTTCCTCCGCCAGTGCCCGACCTTCGAGCGGATGCTCGTCGACGACGGGATCATCCTCATCAAGTACTGGTTCTCGGTCTCCGACGAGGAGCAGGCGAAGCGGTTCGAGTCGCGGATCGACGACCCGCTCAAGCAGTGGAAGCTCTCGCCGACCGACCTCTATTCGCGCAGCCACTGGGTCGACTACTCGAGGGCCAAGGACGAGATGTTCAGCCACACCGACATCCCCGAGGCGCGCTGGCACGTCGTCGAATCCGACATCAAGCGCAACGCCCGGATCAACTGCATCTCCCACCTGCTTTCGACGATCCCGTTCGAGACGGTCGCGCACAAGCGCGTCAAGCTGCCCAAGGTCCAGGACGACGACGGCTACGTGCGCCCCCCCGAGGACCTCTACGCCTACGTTCCCGACCGCGCGGCCGAGCTGATCAAGAAGGGCTAGGCCGCGGCCGGGCCGTCGGTCTGGAACCAGGCGAACACGAGGGCGCCGATCCCGAGGAACAGCGCCGCGATGCCGTGCTTGATGTGGTGGTCGCCGGAGCCGGCCTCGTGGCCGGGGATGAACGCCGGCAGCGAGTCGGCCGTGCTCACGAAATACAGGACCGCCAGGGCGATGAGGAGGATCCCGGCGATCACGGCGGGAGCGATCAGTTTCGGTCTCTTGGTCATGGGATCTCCAATCAGTCGAACAGGAAGATGAGCGATGCGATCGCGCCGGCGGCGACGCAGTACACGGCGAACGGCGTCAGCCGGTTCGTCTCGAAGTAGCGCATCAGGAAGCGCACGGAGAAGTAGGCGGCGACGCCGGCTCCCAGCGCCCCCACCAGCGCCTGGCCCCTGACCCCGTCCCCGGTGCGAGCCGGCGAGATCGGGGAGCTTGAGCGCTGCCGCCGCACCGATGATCGGGGTGGCGAGCAGGAAGGAGAAGCGAGCTGCATCCTCGTTGGAGAGCCCGACGAGCAGGCCCCCCGCCATCGTCGCGCCGGAGCGCGAGAACCCGGGGATCAACGCGATCGCCTGCGCCGCACCGACGGCGATGCTCTCCCGCCAGTTGACCCGCTTGGCGATCCGTGCGTCGCCGCTGCCGAGCGAGTGGTCCGGCCCGGGGGCGCGGCGGCGCAACCGTTCGGCGCCGAACAGCATGACGCCGTTGACCATCAGGAAGAAGGCAGCCGACTGGGCGGACGCGAAGACGTTGCGGAGAGTGTGCTCGAGCAGCAGGCCGAGCATGCCGGCGGGGATGGTCGCCACGATCAACAGCCAGCCGAGCTTGGCGTCCGTATCCTCGGGGCCGATCTCGCGCATCCGCAGCGAGCGCCACAGGCCCTTGCCGATCCGGGCCCAATCGCGGCGGAAGAAGCCGAACAGGACGAGCGCCGTGGCCAGGTGAGTCGCCACGAGGAAGGTGATGAAGTAGTCGTCGTTCTGGTGGATGTCCCAGCCGAGCAGGCGCGGCAGGATGACGCTGTGCCCGAGGCTGGAGATCGGGAAGAGCTCCGACACTCCCTGCAGCAGGCCGATGATCAGCGCTTGGAAGTAGGAGATCGGATCCATGGGAGCGAGCCGCGTCGGGGAACCGGTCAGCGGCCGCCCAGTCACCTTAGGGGAGCCGATCGTCAGGTTCATGAACGAAACCTGAACGGTCCCGGGGAATAGGCTCTGCCCATGTCAACCGCAGAGAGCGCCTCACCCCAGCCCGCAGCCGTTGCCGGAGACGTGCCCGGCGATGGGCTGATCCTCGATCCGAACGACCCCGGCTTCGACCACCTCGCCGACGACGACCGCAAGGCGATCGAGGCGACGATCGGCTGGTTCGAGGAGCGCGGCAAGGTGGCGCTCAAGGACGCCGACCGCGAGCACCGCTGGTACTCCGACTACCTGGCCTTTCAGGCGCAGGAGGGGATCTTCTCCCGGTTCCTGACCCCGGCCCGGGACGGCGGCGGCGATCCCGAGCGACGCTGGGACACGCAGCGGATCTGCGCCCTCAGCGAGGTCTCGGCCTTCTACGGACTCTCCTACTGGTACACGTGGCAGGTCACGATCCTCGGGCTCGGGCCGATCTTCCAGTCCGAGAACGAGGCGGCGAGGGCGCGGGCGGCGCGGCTGCTCGAGGGCGGCGAGATCTTCGCCTTCGGCCTCTCCGAGCGGGCGCACGGGGCCGACATCTACTCGACCGACATGGTCCTGACCCCGAATGCATCGGGCAGAGGGCTACTCGGCGTCGGGCGGCAAGTACTACATCGGCAACGGCAACGAGGCGGCGATGGTCTCCGTCTTCGGGCGCGTCGAGGGCATCGAGGGCGCCGACGGCTACGCGTTCTTCGCCGCCGACTCCCGGCACCCGAACTACGACCTGATCCGCAACGTCGTCAACTCGCAGAACTACGTCAGCCAGTTCGAGCTGCGCGACTACCCGGTGACGCCCGAAGACGTCCTCCACACGGGGCCGGGCGCATTCGACGCGGCCCTCAACACGGTGAACATCGGCAAGTTCAACCTCGGGTTCGCCTCGATCGGGATCTGCGAGCACGCCCTCCACGAGGCGATCACCCACGCCGACTCGCGCATCCTCTACGGCATGCGGGTGACCGACTTCCCGCACGTCCGGCAGGCGTTCACCGACACCTACGCCCGGCTGGTCGCGATGAAGCTGTTCGCCAACCGGGCGATCGACTACATGCGGACCGCCTCGCCCGAGGACCGGCGCTACCTGCTCTTCAACCCGCTGACGAAGATGAAGGTGACGACCGAGGGCGAGCGGGTCATCGACGAGCTCTGGGACGTGATGGCGGCCAAGGGATTCGAGCGCGACATGTTCTTCGAGATGGCGGCCAAGGACATCCGCGGCCTGCCGAAGCTCGAGGGCACCGTCCACGTGAACATGGCGCTGGTGCTCAAGTTCATGGGCGCCTACCTGTTCAACGCCGACCCGCGAGCTCGCGCCCCCCGGCCGGACGCTCGAGCCCGGCGACGACGAGTTCCTGTTCCGGCAGGGTCCGGCCCGCGGCCTCAGCAAGATCCGCTTCAGCGACTGGCGCGCCTCGTTCGAGCCGTTCGCCGAGCGTGCCCAACGTCGCCCGCTTCGTCGAGCTGGCGGAGTCGTTCAAGCAGCTGCTCGTCGACGCCGCCCCGGACGCCGACCAGCAGAAGGACCTCGACTACCTGCTGACCCTCGGCGAGCTGTTCACGCTGATCCCCTACGGCCAGCTGATCTGCGAGCAGGCGGAGTTCGTCGAGCTGCCCGCAGGACGTGCTCGATCAGATCTTCGACGTCCTGATCCGTGACTTCTCCGCCTACGCGGTCCAGCTGCACGGCAAGACGTCGGCGACCCCGGCCCAGGCCGACTGGGCCCGCGCGGCGATCACCCGCCCGGTCACCGACGGCGAGCGCTTCGACTCGGTCTTCGCCACGGTCCGCGCGCTGGCGGGCCCGTACGAGATGCGGGCTTAGATAACTCCGGGCAGATGCTCCGCTTCGCCGTCCGCTCTGCTCGGCCTGCGCCCAAGGTGACAATCCGCCACTCGGTGGCAGTGTAGCGGACGCACTGATGCGGTCGTTTCCTGCCATTGCAGCACGACCCTGAGACGCTCTCGGCAGGCGGGTGAACGGTGGGCGAGCGCCCCGAAACCTTCCCCTCTCAGCCCAACCAACTTCCGCCCGCCGGCGAGTCCCTCGGCAGGCCACGCCGACCGCAGCCTCGTCAGCCGGCCCGCCGACCCCCTAGAAGAAGCGCTCCGACTCGGGGACCTTGGGCATCTCGCTCGTGATCCTCTGCATCGTGCCGAGGAAGCGGTAGAGCTCGGGGTAGATGACCGGCTTGCCGTTGTTGAGGACGGCGACCGAGATCGCCCGCTCGGGGTCGGCCCAGGCGAGCATGTTCGTGAAGCCGAGGTGGCCGAAGGCGTGCTGGGTGTCGCGGCCGTAGAGGCTGATCAGCCGGGCGCCGAGCATCAGGCCGTGCGAGAAGCGGGTCGGGAAGCCGAGCGAGAAGTCGAGCTCGAGGTGGGAGCGCTCGGTCGAGCGCTTCGCGGACCGTCTCGGGCTTCATCACGCGGACGCCGTCGAGCTCGCCGCCCGCGCGCATCGCCTCGAAGAAGCGGGAGAGCTCGTTCGCGTTCGTGACCAGGTTCGCCGCCGGGACGATGCCGGCCAGGTAGCGGGGGTCGTTGGTCAGGTCGACGAGGCGGTCGAGCGGGTGGCCGAGTGCCCTGGTCAGGATGTTGGAGAGCGGCGGGGCCGTGCGAGGACCGGTGATGTAGTTGACGGCCACCTCGTCGATGTCCTCGGCTCCGACCCCGTAGTTCATCCAGCGGAAGCCGAGCGGCTCGCGGAACTCCTCGGTCAGCACGCTCGCGGATGTCCTTGCCGGTCGCCCCGAAGACGACCTCGCCGAGGATGAATCCGCCGGCGACCGCGTGGTAGGCCTGCGCCCGGCCGGCGCTGTGGATCGGCTTGGCCGCGCAGAGCACCGCGCGGAGGTGGTCGTGGTCGTCGATGTAGGCGAGGTCGAGCGCCTCGGGCGGCAGGTTCGGCACGCCGGCCCGATGGGCGAGGACGTGGCCGATCGTGATCTTGCCCTTGCCGTTCGCCTCGTAGCCGGGGATGTAGTCGGCCACCGGGTCGTCGATGGAGAGCACGCCCTTCTCGGCCATCTTGTGGACGACGAACGCGGTGATCGCCTTCGACGTCGAGTAGACGCAGAACGGCGTCTCGGGGGTCGCCGGAATCCGCTCGGCGTCCTCGGGATCGCGCGGTCCGGTGCCGGCGGCATGGCCGATCGCCCGATCGAGGATGACCTCGCCGTTGCGGCGAACGCACACCTGCATCGCCGGGTGGACGCCGCTGCGGAACCACGCGCGCGCCGCTCCCCACATCGCCTCGACGTTGGCGCGCTCGACGCCGCCGGCCTCCGGGCGGCGCCTCCTCCCCCACCGTCGTGATCGCCTCGAGATCCTTCGGCACGCGGATGCGGCGCATCAGCGGATCGCCGATGAACGGCAGCCTGGGAATCGTCGGGATCACGTCCATTGCGGTGTCGCGCCGGGGGCGCGCTCGGCGCCAGCCTCGGCGGGGCGGGCGGTCGGCTAGGCCGAGGCCTCCTCGGATGCCGTCTCGGTCTCGGTGGTGCTGTGGGCGGCGCGCTCCTCGTAGGCGGCGCGCTCCTTCTCGTCGACCTCGGCGAGGACCTTGTCGGCCTTCATGAAGCGGGCGATCGCCTCGCGGCCCCGGCGCGGCACCAGGTTGAGGACGACGCCGATCTGCGGCCGACGACTTCGGCACCCAGACGTCGAAGCGGTTCGTCTCGATCGCCTCGACGATCGCCTCGGCGACCTCCTCCGGCTCGAGCTTCTTGACGCCGCGGGTGTCGGTCAGGCCGCCGCCGAGCTCGGTGTTGACCACCGCCGGCATCACGCAGGAGACCTCGATCCCGTTGTCGAGGTTCTCGAGGCGGACCGCCTCGCTCATCCCGACGACGGCGTGCTTGGTCGCGCAGTAGGTGGCGCCGCCGGGGAGCCCGGCCTTGCCCGCCTGGCTGGCGATGTTGACGATGTGGCCGCTGCGCCTCGGGATCATCCGCTCGAGCGCGAGCTTCGTCCCGAAGATGACGCCGTGGATGTTGATGTCGACGAGCATCTTGCGCCGTCTCGTCCGTCTCGTCGACGAACGGACCGACGGGCATGATCCCGGCGTTGTTGATGAGCACGTCGACCGGGCCGAGCTCCTTCTCGGCGGCGTCGAGGAAGCGGGCGAACGACTCGCGGTCGGTGACGTCGAGCTCGAAGGCGACGGCGTTGCCGCCCAGCTCCGATGCCGTCTGCTCGGCGAGACGCGAGATCGAGGTCGCCGATCGCGACCCGGGCGCCGCGGCGGATCAGCGCCGTCGCCGTGCTCTTGCCGATCCCACGGGCGCCGCCCGTGATCGCGACGACCTTCCCCGCAACCGACTTGACCTTCTTGCGCGCCATCTCAGGCTCCTTCTGCTCGTTGAAAGTGTCTGTGGATCATCCCGCAACCGGGTTTGGCTGCTTAGCCAGTCCGAGCAGGTCGCCGTCGAGGAGCGCGATGGCGAGGTCAGCGCCACCTCGGCCCGGTCCCGCAGCGAATCGACCAGCAGATGCTCCTCCGGGGAGTGCGCGAAGCCCCCGAGCGGGCCGAGCCCGTCGATCGCGATCGGCACGTGGGGCGCCAGGTTGCTCGCGTCGCTGGCCCCGCCGCGCGGCATGCCGACGATCGGCCGGCCGAGCATCGCCGCGGCCCGCTCGAGCGGCTCGGCGGCCGCGTCGGCCATGTCCATCCCGGGCCAGAGGCGCAGGCGCTCCACGGTCAGAGCCGACGCCGTCGATCTCGTCGGGGATCGAGGCGATCACCGGCTCGAAGGAGGCCTCGTCGTCGGCCCGCATGTCGACGTGCAGCTCACCGGTGCCCGGGACGACGTTGATTCCCTCGCCCGACCGCATCATCGTCGGGACGACGCTGAGCGCCTCCGCCCCGGACGGGTCGTGCCGCTGCGAGAGCGAGACCGCCAGCGCCGACGAGGGCGAGCAGCGCGCTCCGCCCGGCGTCCGGGTTCGCGCCGGCGTGGGCGGCCGTCCCGGCAGCGTCGATCCGGATGGCCGCCGCCGCCTTGCGCCGGACGACGACCGCCTCCTGGCCGTGCTCGGTCCGCTCGCCGCCCTCGAAGCAGAGGCAGGCGTCGAAGTCGGAGAAGCGGGGGCCGTGCGCGAACGGCTCGGTCCTGAACTCCTCGTCGTTGACGAGCAGGAGCGCCACCTCGTCGTAGGTCGGCCGGGACCTCGGCCAGCGCCCGCAGCACGCCGAGCGAGAGCGCGACGCCGCCCTTCATGTCGATCGTGCCCGAGCCGAAGAGGCGATCGCCGTCGCGGCCGGTCCCGCGGTGGCTGCCGTGGGCGATGACGGTGTCGAGGTGGCCGACGAGAAGCAGCCGGGCCGACCCGGTGCCGCGGAGCCGGGCGACGAGGTCGGGCGCGTGCGCCGGCGACGAGCACGGGATGCGCTCGACCTCCGCCTCGCGGGGGAGCATCGTCGACGCCAGCGCGACCATCTCCTCGGCCGCCTTCGCGTCGCCCGACGGGCGACGAGACTCGCGACGAGCTGCTCGACCTCGGGCAGGGCCCGCGAGGCGATCGCGGTCGCCCATCGTCCGCGCCATTCCATGTCGACCGGCGAAGCCAAGGGAGCCGGGGAACCTACAGGCGCTGATAGCTTGACCGCGGGTCGGTCGACCGGCCCGATCGATGGGAACCAGCAAGGGAGAGAGAACCCCGCTCGGGAATCCGGTCGCCTTCGACGGCGGGCTGGTCGAGATCGGCGCCCGGACCTGGGCCTGGATCCAGCCGAACGGCGGCCTCGGCGAGTCGAACGCGGGGCTGGTGGTCGGCGACGGCGAGGCCCTCCTCGTCGACACGCTCTGGGACGAGAACCTGACTGCGGCGATGCTGAGCGCCATGGAACCCGTCACAGCCGCGGCCGGCGCACCGATCGGGCAGCTCTTCAACACCCACGGCGACGGCGACCACTGGTACGGGAACGGCCTGCTCCCGCCTCGGCACCGATCACCGCCTCCGAGCCGGCGATCGCGCAGATGCGGGAGGAGCCGCCGTCGCTGCTCACCCGAATGGCACCCGTGGCGAGCGCGGCCGGCCTGCTCGGCCGCGTGCCGATGATGCCCGGCGGTGCTCGCATGCGGGGCCTCGGCGGCGTTCAACGACCTGCTCTCCAACTACGAGTTCAAGGGGATCCATCCGCGGGTCCCGGACCGCTCGTTCACCGAGCTCGACCGAACTCGACGTCGGCGGCCGCAGGGTCGAGCTCGACCTACGTCGGCCCCGCCCACACGGTCGGCGACTCGATCGCCTGGCTCCCCGACGCCCGCATCTGCTTCGCCGGCGACATCCTCTTCAACGGCGTGATGCCGATCATGTGGGCGGGTCCCGTCGGCAACTGGATCGCGGCCCTCGACCTGATCGAGGGCCACGAGCCCGCAGGTCGTCGTCGGCGGCCACGGACCGGTCGGCGACGTCGCCGACGTCCGGGCACTGCGCGACTACTGGGTCTGGCTGCGCGAGCGCGTCCTCGAGGCCGGCAGCCGATCCCGACCCGCTCGAGCTCGCCGAGCGCTGATCCGCTCGCCCGACTTCGAGCCCTGGCGAGAGTGGGACGGCGTCGAGCGGACGCTCGTCAACGTCGCGCGGATCGCCGCCACCGAGGCGGGCGGCCCCAGCGAGATCGGCACCGCCGAGCGGATCAAGCTGATCTCCGGCATGGGCGCCCTCGGCGAGCGGCTCGGTGGCTGAGCGGCGGGCGTCGCTAGCGGGAGCGTCGACCGCGGGCTGTCGGCGGATACACCGGACCCAGCCCGACTAGGCCGGCGGCACTGCCGCCGGTTTCGTTCGCTGAGGATCGCCCTGGCGCCCTCGCCGGGGACCACGGTGATCATGCGGCGACGGTGAGCCTCGAGCCGGCCGTCGGCGGCGGGCGCGACCTCCATCCGCGACGAGCACCGCCCTGAGGACGATGTTCATCTCGAGCATGGCGAAGCTGGCGCCGAGGCAGCGGCGGCGACCGCCGCCGAAGGGAATCCAGGTGTACGTGCCGGGATCCTCCTCGAGGAATCGCTCCGGGCGGAACGCGTACGGCTCGGGGTAGATGTCGGGGTCGTGATGGACGAGATAGGCGTTCGGGACGACGTGGCAGCCCGGACCGTAGGCCCTGCCGCCGATCTCGATCTCGCTGATCACCCGTGCGCGGCCCGGCGATCGACAGCACCGGCCGGCGCCGCAGCGTCTCGCGGACGGTCGCCGTCACGTATTCCTCGCCGCCCGAATCGACGTCGGCGACCAGTGCCGACATCGCTTCCGGCGAGCGCACGAGGCGCTCGAAGGCCCAGGAGAGCTCCGTCGCAGTGGTCTCGTGGCCGGCGACGAGCAGCGTCATCAGCTCGTCGCGAAGCTCCTCGTCGGACATCGGCGAGCCGTCCTCGTGCCGGGCGAGCAGCATCATCGAGAGGACGTCGTCGCCGCCTGCCGATGCCCGGCGCTCGTCGATCAGCGCCTGGATCTGGAGCGTTCGTCTCCTCCCGAAGTTCCTCGAAGCGGCGCGACGCGGACGGAAGCACGCGTCCGAGCCTCTGGATCGGCGGGATCAGGCTGATCGGGCTCATCGCGAACGCGACATCTCGGTCAGCAGGCTCCCGGAGCAGGTCGAGGCGCTCGCCGCGCTCGAGGCCGAACACCGCGCGCAGGATCACCTCGAGGGTCAGCGTCTGCATGTAGCGGGTGGAGCGCGACGGGGCTGCCGAGGGCCCACGTGGCCGACCTCGGCCTCGGCGACGTCGTGACGACGTCCCGCAGCGCCTCCATCCTCTCGCCGTGGAAGGCCGGCAAGCAGCAGCTTGCGCTGGGTCATGTGCCGGCCCTCGTCGAGGAGCAGGATCGAGTTCGGGCCGACGACCGGCAACAGGATGATCGCTGCCCTCCCCCGGATGCAGGACCTCGGGCGGCGCCGTGAAGATCGCCTTGATGTCGTCGGGCCGGGACATCATCACGAACGGATCGATGCCGAGCAGATCGCAGCGTGAAGGTCTTGCCGTAGCGCTTCCGGCACTGCTCCATGTAGGGGATCGGGCGCGTCTGCCAGCCGAGCGACTGATAGGCGCGGGGCGCCGAGGGACCGTCCGGGAGGCTGGTGGTGCCGGCCATCGCCCGCAATCTAACGAGACTGGCTGCCCGGCCAGTGCCAATCCGTCACACAGGATCAGCAGTCGGCTTCTTCGTCATCGACGTCGCCAACCGATGATCACCGAGGACTCTTTCTCAGTCGGCGCTGGTCGCGCGGGCGTCGGCGGCGTTGAGCTCGATCAGCTCGATGCGGTAGCCGTCGGGGTCGCGAACGAAACAGAGCCGGGAGCCACCTTCGCGGACCTGGTAGGGCGGCTTCTCGGGCTCGATGCCGACCGCGGCGAGGCGCTCGAGCGCTCCGTCGAGGTCGTCCATCGTGATCGCGATGTGGCCGTAGCCGGTGCCGTGCTCGTATGGCTCATCGACGTCGTGGTTGTGGGTCAGCTCGAGGCGCGGGCCATCGCCGGGAAGGCCCATGAAGATGTTCGTCGCCTCGTCGCGGATCGGCATCCGGTGGATGACCTCGAAGCCGAGCTTCTCGTAGAACTCGATCGATGCCTCCGGGTCGAGGACCCGGTAGCAGGTGTGGATCAACTCGCTCATCAGCGCCAGCGTATCGACCGAGGCTACTCGGGGGTCGATTCCGGTTCGGACAGGACCGCCCGGCGCTCGCGGTACTCCTCTGGAGTGATCGAGCCGTCGGCAAGCCGTCGGTCGATGATCTTCAGCGGTTCCTCTTCGGCGCTCCGTTCCATATGACCGTTGAAGTCCGCGGCGCCGCTTTCTACCTGGATGCCCTATCTAGAGCTTGAACCCGATGACCACCGCCGGCTCCACCTACGAGTTGCTCCAGGGGGACCTTCACCGCCACGGCCCACGGACTCATGAGCATCCCCACGAGGGACCCCATACCCATTCAGGTCATCGAGATCACGGCCATGGACACGACCACGGGGACGCGCCCGGGCACACGCACGGCCTCGTCGACGAGAGCATCAAACGCTCCCGCGAGGGGCTGCGTGCGGTCACCCTTTCGTTCGCCGTCCTCGGCCTGACCGCGCTCGCCCAGACCGCGATCTTCGTCGCCAGCGGCAGCGTCGCCCTGCTCGCCGACCTGATCCACAACTTCGGCGACGCGGCCACCGCGATACCGCTCGCCATCGCATTTCTGCTCCGCTCGACCCGTGCCGAGCGCTGGGCGGGACTCGCCGTCGTCGCGGCGATCTTCTTCTCGGCATGTGTTGCGGGCTATGAGGCGATCGACCGGCTGATCACCCCGGAGGTGCCCGATCACCTCGGCGCCCTGGCGATCGCAGGCTTCCTCGGATTCGGCGGGAACCTCGTCGCAGCCGGCATCAGGACCCGCGCGGGCCGGCGCCTGGACAGCCCCGCCCTCGTCGCTGACGGCAATCACGCCCGCGCCGACGCCTACGTCAGCCTGGCGGTGATCGCCAGTGCCGCCGTCGTCGCCCTCGGATTCGGGTTCGCCGACCCCCTGATCGCGATCGCCATCACCGTCGTGATCCTCAGAATCACGTGGGACTCATGGCTCACGGTCCGAGGGGCCCCAGGCTCCCGCGGGTAGTCAGCCAGAACGGCAGCTCACTCGAACTTGCTGCGGCAGTGCTCGGAGCAGAAGTAGAAGGTCTCGCCGTCCCGCTCCAGCTGCAGGGCCTTCTCCCTGTCGACCTTCATCCCGCAGACCGGATCGGTGACCCCGCGGCTCGCTGGTCAGGTAGAAGAGCGCGGCGAAGATGACGAGGCCGAGGACGTTGAGGACCAGCTTGTAGTCGAGCTGGATCGAGCTGAAGATCTCGCTCCGGGTCGGGCGGACATCGGGGATCAGCCCGAGGCCGCTGAAGAGGGCGTCGACGATCAGCGCCGCGATCACCATCGTCACGAACATCAGCGCCGTGATCCGCAGGGCGAACGTCGGTCCCGTAGTACTTGCGGTAGGCGGCGATGATCGGCAGCACGATCAGGTCGGCGAAGATGAACGCCATGACGCCGGCGAAGCTGATGCCGCCGGACCAGAGCACCGCCGCAAGCGGGATGTTGCCGACCGAGCAGACGAAGCTGAGCACGGCGATGATCGGACCGACGATCACGTTCTCGACCGCGGTGACGACGGCGGGGCGTCGGTGATGAAGAGGCCGTTGAAGAAGTCGTCGCCGAGCAGGCCGATGAACCCGGCGAGCAGGAACCCGATCGTGATCTCCTTCCACAGCATCTGCCAGTCGCCGCGGAAGTTGTGGGCGACGTCGGACCATGCCGACGCCGAGCGGATCCGCTCCCGCCAGCGTCATCGACTCCTCGCCGGCCATGTGATGCTGATGGCCGCTGTCGGCCTCCTGGGCGTGGCTGCGGGCGTGCTCCTCGAGCCGCGGAGAGACGAACAGGCGCAGCATCGCCGCCATCAGCGACGATCATCATGATGCCGCCGATGTACTCGGCGAGCGTGAACTGCCAGCCCAGCAGCACCCAGAGGACCAGGCCGAGCTCCCAGACGAGGTTGGTGGAGGCGAACTGGAACGCCAGCGCGGTGACCGCCGAGGCGCCCTTCTGGAACAGGGACTTGGCGATCGCGATGGCCGCGTAGGAGCAGGACGACGAGGCGGCGCCGAGGCCGGTCGCGACCGCGATCGGCCGGAAGCCCTCACCCGACAGCGACCGCTCGATCCGCTCGCGCGGCACCCAGGCCTGCACGATCGCCGAGATCGCGAACCCGAAGACCAGCGCCCACCAGACGGCGTAGGCCATCAGGAACGACTGCTTCAGCCCCTCCCCGATGGTGCTGAGCACCTCAGTCATGGAAACCGCCCGACTTCACGGCCCAAGTTATACCCTATGGGGGTATAGGCGCGTCGCGCCCCTTGCTCAGAAGCCGGCGGGGTGCGTCGCGGTCAGCTCTGGGACTGCTCCCAGCTGCTCGAGTAGTCGGCCCAGCTCGGGCCGTCGCCGCCGCTGTCGGACGTGTCCCAGCGGAGGCCGGCGATCATCGCGCAGGCGTGGCCGGAGTTGGCGTAGACGGTGATCCAGTTGCCGGCGCCGGGCTCGCCCCAGCTCATGAAGCCGGTGGAGTCGAGCGGGGAGTCGAGGAAGCCGCCGCCGTGAAGCGCGTAGCTGACGGCGCCGGAGCAGTCGTAGCCGGAAGAGTCGAAGGAGCCGTGGCCGCCGCCCCAGACGTACGGGCATGTCGCGGATCGCGTTCGCCGCGGCGATCACGTCCTTGACCTGCTGGGGAGCGTCGGCGGGGGCACTGGCGCTGCCGTCGGGGTTGAGCGTCGCGACTGCTGCCGTTGGTGGTCGGCGCCGGAGCGGTCGGGGCCGGAGCGGCGACGTCGGGCGCCGCCGCGGCTGCGGCCTGGCGCGCCTGGGCGCTGTCGATCCCGTCCTGGAGGCCGGAGGCTCGGGAGTTGAGCTGCTGGATGCATCTGGCGGCGCTCGGCCCGTGCCGCGTAGAGCTGCTGCTCCTGGTCCTCGAGGGCGGCGCGCTGGTTGGCGAGCTCGTCGTGACGGGCCTGGAGGTCGTCGCGGGCCGACTGCGATCCGCTGCTTCGTGTCGGCGAGCTTGGTGACCGTGTCCTGCGACCTGGGCGCGCAGATCCTTGACCCGGCTGACCGTGTCCTCCTGGTACTGGTGGATGCGATCGAGGTAGGTGGCGTCGACCGACTGGTCCTCCCAGTTCGAGGACTCGAGAAGCAGCTTCATCATGTCCGGATCGTCCGACTTGTAGACGCCGACGAGGATCCTGGAAAGCTCCTTGACCGCCCGCTGCAGCTCGTCGCGGACGCGGGCGAGGTGCGCGCGGCCCTGCTTCAGCTCGGCGGTGGCGCCGTCGAGCTCCTTCTGCTTGGCGGCGAGTTGGGCGGCCGCGGCGTCCTCGGCCTGGCGGGCCTCGGAGACCTGGCCGATCAGCGCGTTGATCTCCTGGTTGCTGCCGGCGAGCTGGTCGGAGATCGCCGACTGGCGGTCCTGTACGTTCGCCAGCGCCGCCTGCTTGGAGGCGATCGTCGCCGCGGCGGGCGAGGCATGCAGGAGCACGGCGACGCCGCAGACGGCCGCGAGCAGCAGCGCCGCGGCGGTCAGGAGGCGCGATGGAAGGAGCGCCTGGCCGTGTGTCGAAGAGGTTGGGTCGCATCGGAATGGCCGAGGGGCTCGGAGCCCCACTCGGGACGCGGCAGGCTAGATGCCGCTCCTCTTTTTGCAAGCGCTCGCTAACAGACTTGCAACGGATCTTGCGCGCCTCCGGATCGCCCGGACCCGGGCCGTCGGGGCTCAACTCCACTTGTCCCAGCGCTTCAGGGCCCGGGTCGGGCGACTTCGCACGGCCGCCCTCGTACCAGCCCGGCTTGGTCCACAGCTCGAAGTGCAGGTGGCACCCGCTGGCGTCGCCCGTGTCGCTCTCGATGCCGATCCGCTGGCCCGCCGCGACCCGTGAGCCCTCCCGTGGCCGGCCGCGTTTGCGCATGTGCATGTAGACGTAGTCCTGACCGGTGCCCTTGCCGTCGATGACGACGTAGTAGCCGGCGGCCGACTGGAACTTGCGCGCCTGCACGCGGCCGGCGCGCGCCGCGACGACCGGGCTCCCGCACTTGGCGAAGATGTCCTGGCCCTGATGGCCGCGACCGGCTCCGAAGCCGTCCCCGTAAGAGTGCCGGGCGAGCAGCGGAAAGCGGTGGCTGTAGAAGCTGAAGCGGAGATTGCCGCTCCCGCCGCCGGCCGACGGCCCGCTGACCATCGGAATAAACCTGAAATGCGTACTTGCCCTGCGCGATGTAGCGGCGCTTGCCCGTCTTCCCACCCCAGACGACGCGGGTGCGGGCTCCCGGATTGACCTTGCCCAGCCGGAAGCGCTTCTTGACCTTCTTGCTGCCGACCCGCACGACCTTGACGAGGACCTTGCGCGGTTCCTTCCCGGCGAGCTCGAACCGGAACGCGACGCCATGGCGGGCGCCGAGGATGACCCGCGATCGGTTCAGCTTCGCGGCGACGATCCGCGGCGCGGTGGCCCGCTCGGTGTCCGCGGACGCCGCACCTCCGCCGCTCCGGGGGGCGGGCGCTTCGACGGCGTCACCGGTTGCGGCCGCAGCGCGGTCGGCCGACGAGAGCACGGCCGCGACGCCGACCAGGACGAGTAACGCAACGACGAACTCCGCCCGCCGGTGGGCCCGGCGCGCTCGGGAATTGCTTCAGTCTCGGTCGGTCTCAGGGGAATCGCTCCTGCACCGGTGCGACGCATCGGGCTCGACTTGAGCGCATCGCCAATTGTTAGCGATCTGTAAGGACGCTAACAGAACCCTTGCGAGGAAGTTGCGGTTCCCGCCGGCCGCCGCCGGTCAGCCGTGCGGACGGATCTCGCCCTGCAGGTGCACGATCGGCGGCGCTTCGGCCGCCCCTCGGCCGGCATCCCGCAGCGCGAACGAGATGCGGTCGCCGTCCTGCTCGGCAGCGGCGAAGGCGACCGTGCCCGGCAGCAGAACGGGCTTCTGGAATCGCGCCGCGGCCGTCAACGCGTCGGGAAGCCGGCCCTCGAGCTGCGCGAGGCAGCGGGCCATGCTCCACATGCCGTGCGCGATCGCCCGCGGGAACCCGAGGGCGCGCGCGCTGAGCCGGTGCAGGTGGATCGGGTTGCGATCACCGGATGCCGCTGCGTAACGCCGGCCGAGGTCCTCTCCGAGTCGCCACTCCGTCGTCGCCGCGGCGTCGTCGTCGGAAGCGGTGCCGGCCCGCTCGCGACCGGTGCGCGCGGGATCGCCGGAGCCGCGCCGCAGGAGCGTGCCGGTCTCCGCCCAGACGAGCTCATCCCCCACGCGCGCCTCGGCGATCAGCGAGACGACCTGGCCCTTCGGATGGGGACGCAGGTCCTCCGCGCGGACCGCCAGGTCGAGGCGTTCGGACACGCCGATCGGCCGGTGCTGGGTGATCGAGTTGTCCAGGTGGACGAGGCCGAGCAGCGGGAACGGGAAGCCGTCCCCGCTCATCAGCTCCATCTGCAGCGGGAAGGAGAGGACATGCGGGTAGGTCGCCGGCAGCGTCTCGCGCATCGTGAAGCCGCAGACGCGGCAGTACGCCGCAAGCGCATCGGTGTCGACGGCCACACCGTCGATCGCCAGCCCGGCGCCTTCGGCGTCTTCCCCCGCCCTGCCGCCGGGGAACAGCGGCAGGCGCGAGAGCAGTCCGGCGCCGGGGACGGCATCGATCACCCGGAGAGTGCGACCCGACCGTACGCGGGCAGCAGCGACGGCATCTCGCCGAGCTTCCGCTCCGCCGGACGGGTCACGGCTCAGGCGCCGATCAGGCTCTGGCCGCAGACGCGGACGACGTTGCCGTTCAGCCCGGTCGAGTCGGGCGCGGCGAACCAGGCGATCGTCTCGGCGACGTCGACGGGAAGGCCGCCCTGCGAGAGCGAGTTCATCCGCCGGCCGGCCTCGCGCGGGCCGATCGGCATCGCCGCGGTCATCTGCGTCTCGATGAACCCGGGGGCGACGGCGTTGATCGTCGCGCCGCGCTCTGCGAGGACCGGCGCCATCGACTGGACCATGCCGATCACGCCCGCCTTCGAGGTCGAGTAGTTCGTCTGCCCGGCGTTGCCGGCGATGCCGCTCATCGAGGACACGCAGACGATCCGGCCGCCGTCGCGGAGCAGGTCGCGCTCGAGCAGCGCGTCGTCGATCCGCTCCTCGCTGGTCAGGTTGATGGCCATCAGCAGGTCCCAGCGCTCGGCGTCCATGCCGCCGAGCGTCTTGTCGCGGGTCACGCCGGCGTTGTGGACGACGACGTCGACGCCGCCGTGGGCGGCCTCGAGCGCGTCGCAGATCGTCGCCGGCGCCTCGTCGGAGGTGATGTCGACGGTCAGGGCCGATGCCGCCGATCCCGCCGACGACCCGCTCGAGGTCGTCCTTCAGCGCGGGAACGTCGAGGCCGACGACGTGGGCCCCGTCGCGGGCGAGGACGCCGGCGATCGACTCGCCGATCCCGCGCGAGGCCCCGGTGACGAGCGCGACCTTGCCGTGGAGCGGGCTGAAGAGGTCGACGTCGGGGCACGTCGCGGCCGGCGCCGATCCTCGCGACCTGCCCGGAGACGTAGGCGGAACGCGGCGAGAGGAAGAAGCGCAGGCTGGAGCCGACCTGACCCTCGGCACCCGGCGACGACGTAGAGGAGCTGGGCGGTGCCGCCGTGGCGAACCTCCTTGCCCGCGGCGCGGACGAAGCCCTCGAGCGCGCGCTGCGCGGTGGCCGCCTTCGGATCGGGGCAGTCCTCCGGGGGCGTGCCCGAGCACGATCAGGCGGCCGGACGGCATGCAGGCTGCGGATCGTCGGGTGGAAGAACGACCAGAGCTCGCGCAGATCGGCGCTCGAGCCGATGCCGATGGCGTCGAAGACGAGCCCTTCCAGCGGCGGCCGCTCGGCGCCTCGGGGTTCCAGACACCGGCGTCGATCATCACCGCGGCGAGCGCGTCGCGGACGGGATCGCCAAGCCGGCTGTCGACCTCGGCCTCCGCGCCGGCGAGCACCGCGGCGACGGCCGGGCCGAGGCGTCCCGCCGCGGCGCGACCCGACGAGGACCCGGCCGTCGATCAGCGGGGCACCCTCGACGTAGCGATCGAGCTCGACCGGCTTCGGCAGGCCGACGTTGTCGGCGATGAACGACCCGATCGGGTTGTTGACGAGCTGGGTGTAGGTGTCGGTCATGAGGTTCCGGCCGCCCAATCCGACCTAGGCCTCGAGGATCGCGACGACGCCCTGGCCGCCGGCGGCGCAGATCGAGATCAGGCCTCGGCCGGAGCCGCGCTCGGCGAGCATCTTCGCGAGGTTGCCGACGATCCGGCCTCCGGTCGCGGCGAACGGATGGCCGGCGGCGAGCGAACCGCCCCTGACGTTGAGCTTGTCGCGGTCGATCGAGCCGAGCGGGCCGTCGAGACCGAGGCGCTCGCGGCAGAAGACCGGGTCCTCCCAGGCCGCCAGCGTGCAGAGGACCTGCGCGGCGAACGCCTCGTGGATCTCGTAGAAGTCGAAGTCCTGGAGCGCGAGGCCCTGGCGGGCGAGCAGGCGCGGGACGGCGTAGGCGGGGGCCATCAGCAGGCCCTCCTTGCCGCTGACGTGATCGACGGCGGCGGTCTCGGCGTCGACGAAGCGGGCCAGCGGGACGAGCCCGCGGGCCGCGCCCCACTCCTCGGTGCCGAGCAGCACGGCGGAGGCGCCGTCGCTGAGCGGAGTCGAGTTGCCGGCGGTCATCGTTCCCGACTCGCCGCCGAAGACCGGCTTCAGCTTGGCGAGCGACTCGACCGTGGAGTCCGGGCGCAGGTTCTGATCGCGCTCGAGGCTCAGATACGGCGAGACGAGGTCGTCCTCGAAGCCGCTCTCGTAGGCGGCGCCGAGATGCTGGTGGCTGGCGGCGGTCAGCTCGTCCTGGGCCGCGCGGGTGATCCCCCACTCGCGGGCCATGATCGCCGTGTGCTCGCCCATCGACAGGCCGGTGCGCGGCTCGGCGTTGCGGGGCGTCTCCGGGATCAGCTGGCCGGGCCGGACCTTCGCGAGGGCGCGGAGCCGATCGAGGTTCGATCGCGCCGAGTTCGCCTCGAGGAGGATCTGGCGGAGGTCGTCGTTGAGCGCGACGGGCGCGTCGGAGGTCGTGTCGACCCCGCAGGCGATGCCGGATTCGACCTGGCCGAGGGCGATCTTGTTGGCGACGAGGATCGCGGTCTCGAGGCCGGTCCCGCAGGCCTGGCCGACGTCGTAGGCGGGCGTCTCGCCGGCCAGGCTGGTGCCCGAGCACCGACTCCCTGGTCAGGTTGAAGTCGCGGCTGTGCTTGAGGACGGCGCCGCCGGCGACCTCGCCGAGGCGCGCTCCGCGGATCCCGGTCCGCTCGATCAGCCCGTCGAGGGCCGTCGTGAGCATGTCCTGGTTGGAGGCCTTGGCGTAGGGCCCGTTCGAGCGCGCGAACGGGATCCGGTTCGAGCCGAGGACGACCGCGGCGGGCGTTCCCTTCGAGCGGGCCACTGCCGCGGCCTACTTGAGCTCGGCCGAGCTCAGGCCGAGGAGCTGGCGGGCGATGACGAGAAGCTGGATCTGCTGGGTGCCCTCGAAGATGTCGAGGATCTTCGCATCCCGAGCCCACTTCTCGAGGAGCTCGTCCTCGCTGAGGCCGACCGTGCCGCAGAGCGCGACGCAGCGCAGCGCGATGTCGACGGAGGTGCGTCCGGCCTTCGCCTTCGCGTAGGAGGCGTGGAGCGAGTTCGGCTTGCCGTTGTCGGCCATCCAGGCGGCCTCCATCGTCAGCAGGCGGGCGGCCTCGTAGTTCGGCCTCGAGGTCGAGCAGCTCGGCCGCGGCGGCGCTCTGCGCGTGAGCCGGTCGGTCGGGATCGACCTCGACCCCGGCCTCGGCGAGCAGCTCCGTCGTCCGCTCGAGGCAGGCGCGGGCGACGCCGCAGGCCATCGCGGCGACGAGCGGGCGGGTGTTGTCGAAGGTCCGCATCGCGCCCGCGAAGCTCTTCTTCGTGTCGATCTCGGGGCTGCCGAGCAGGTCCTCGCTTGGGGACCCGGCAGTCGTCGAGGATGAACGCGGCGGTGTCGGAGGCGCGGATCCCGAGCTTGTGCTCGAGCCGGTCGAGCTTCAGGCCCGGGTTGGATCGCTCGACGACGAACGACTTGATCGCGGCCCGGCCCTGCTTGGGGTCGAGGCTCGCCCAGACGACGACGAGGTCGGCGCGCTCGCCCGAGGTGACGTAGATCTTCTCGCCGTTGAGCACGTACTCGTCGCCGTCGAGGACGGCCGTCGTCCGGATCGCCGCCGAGTCGGAGCCCGCCTCCGGCTCGGTGATCGCCATCGCCGCCCACTTGCCCTTGAAGCGGGCCTTCTGTTCCTCGTCGGCAACCGCCGCGATGGCGGAGTTGCCGAGTCCCTGCCTGGGCATCGTCAGCAACAGGCCGACATCCCCCCAGCACATCTCCAAGATCGAGAGGACCGAAGCGAGGTTCGATCCGTTCCGGTTCCCGCCGTCGCCGTTCGTGCTCCGCCTGGCTGACGCCGGCCGCGCCGGCGCCGCCGGAGGATCCGCCCTCGTCGAGGCCGTCGATCAGGGCCGCGAGCATGTCGAGCTCCTTGGGGTACTCGTGCTCGGCGAGGTCGTACTTGCGGGAGATCGGCCGCAGGACCTCGACCGCGACCGTGTGGGCCTGCTGGACGAGCGGCTCGAACTTCTTCGGTACCTCGAGATCGATCCATCAGACGAGCAGGCCTCCCTCGAGGATGCCGGCGGCCCGGAGGTCGCGGTACCAGCGCTCGACCGGGTATTCCTTGACGTAGCCGTGGCCGCCGAGCAGGCCGACCGCGTCGGAGCCGATCTTGGCTCCCTTCGTGCGGCAGAGCTCGCGGGCGACGGCGGTCGGGCGGGCGAAGTCCTTGCCACGATCGGCGAGAGAGGCGGCGCGGTAGGTCGTCAGCCGCATGCCCTCGATCTCGATGCCGATGTCGGCGATGTTGAAGGCGACGGCCTGCCGGTGGCTGATCGGCTCGCCGAACGCCTTGCGCTCGTTGACGTAGGGGATCAGGAAGTCGAGCGCGCCGTGGGCGGTGCCGAGCGCCATCGCGCACCAGGCGATCCGGCCGAGGCGGATGCATTCCGCGTAGACGTCGGGGCTGCCCTCGGCGAGCAGCGCGCCCGCGCCGAGCCTGACGCCGTCGAGCTTGAGCTGCGCGGTCGCCGCCGCCCGCAGTCCCATCGCGGGCTCGGGGTGGGTGAGCAGCGCCGTCGGTCGCCGCCTCGACGATGAAGAGGGCGGGCCCGGAGCCGTCGAGATCGGCGGCGACGATGAACAGCTCGGCGTCGGCGGCCCTGGGGACCATCGACTTGAGGCCGTCGAGGACGAAGCCGTCGCCGTCGCGGCGGGCCTTCGTCTCGAGCGCGAAGGGATCGAAGAGGGCGCGCGGCTCCTGGACGGCGAGGGCCGCGGCCGGGACGTCCTCGCCGGTGAAGGCGGGCAGGTAGGTGCTCTGCTGGTCGGCGTCGCCCCAGAGGCCGAGCGCGGTGCTCACCGCGGCGGGGGCGAGGGTCGAGAAGGCGAGGCCCATGTCGCCGCGCGGCGAGCGCCTCGGTGATCAGGGTCGAGGTGACGGCGGAGCGCTCGTCGACGGCGCCGCCGAGCTCCTCGGGGACGCCGAGCACGGCGATCCCGAGCTCGGCGCTCTGCGCGAGCAGCTCGGGCGGGGTGGCGCAGGCGGCGTCGGCCGCCTGCGCGGCCGGGCGGAGCTTGGCGGTCGGCGAAATCGCCGAACGCCTCGATCATCATCTGCTGCTCTTCGGTGGGCTCGATGTCGAACCCGCCGCTGCGCTTGGCCGACTTCTGGCGGGCCGGCTTGCCGAGCTTCTGCACGGCGGCGAACCGGCGGCCGGCGGCGTTGGCGGCGCGGAACCCGTTCCGGGTCCCGCCGCCGACGAGCCGCTCGGTGGTGCTGCGCAGGCCGATCCGGTCGATCAGCTCGGAGCCGGCCAAGCCGGTTGAGGGCCCGAAGGCCGACCTGGGTTCCTTGTTCGGCGAGGTTCATAAGGGGTGCGTCGGAGCGCAGGCGGCGTCCAGTCGCCATGCGGGTTCCTGACGATACCACAGATCGGTGTCACATAGACCAATGACGACGATCTCGGGAATCCGATGATCCGATCGGTCGCCGGGCTGCGATGTGGGGGATGAGGTTCGAAACCGGAGAGTCCGGTCGACCCGGACCCGACACTCGAACCACACACACCAACCAAGGAGCCAACCAAATGCCCCGCAAATCACTAATTGCTCGCTTCGGCGCCGCGGTCCTCGCGATCGCCGCCCTGTCGTTCGCAGTCGCCGCATGCGGCAGCAGCGACGACACCAGCAGCGACGCGACTTCAGCCGCCGACGTCAAGCCGGTTGCCGAGATCGATCCGCTCACGGGCGTCGACACCCAGGTCACCTTCGACTCCGGATTCGTCGATGCACTGACGAAGCTGAAGGTCGCCCCCGGCCCGGTCGGCGATGCGACGATCAGCAAGGACGGCGTCGCGAGCTTCCCGATCACGGGCGGCAACGTCACCTACTACGACCCCGCCTCGCCGGTGCGTCCCTACGTTCAGGGCGTCATCGACCACGAGGGCAGCGGTCTCAGCCTGACCGCCGGCAAGACCGAAGTCGAACTGACCGACTTCGTGATCGACCCGGGTACTTCCGAGCTGACCGGCACCGTTTCGGTCAACGGCAAGGAAGCGGCCACCGACGCGGTCCTGTTCGACCTCGACGGCTCCACGCTGAACCCGCTGAAGACGAACGCTGACGGCTCGGCGACGCTGGAGGGCACCACCGTGGAGCTCTCCGCCGACGCAGCGAGCCTGCTCAACGACACCTTCGGGATCAACGATCTCCAGGGAGGGATCGTGGTTGGCATCTCGTCGATCACGGTTGCCGGCTGAACAAGCCAGGCAGGAGCAACGGAAACGGCGGCGGTGCCCTCAGGGGCCCGCCGCCGTTTTACGTTCTCAGGGGCCTGAGCAGCGCGATCTGACTCGACTGGGCGAGCAACCGCCCGTTGGTGTCCCAGACCTCGCCCTGCTCGTCGAACAGCCCGTCGATCGAGGCGTCGGCGCGGAAGCGGACCAGAGCCGTGGCGCTCCCGGGCTCGCGGCCGCGCCCGGAAGTGGATCGTCAGCTCGAGCGTCGGCGCCGGGGCGAACGTCGTCATGACGCTGAACGGTGCGGGCCACCACGCGTCTGTATATAGAGCGACGAGCTCCGGGGTCAGGTCATCGTCGCCGCGAGCCCGCAGCCAGCCGCCGACGACCGGCTCCTCTCCCCCGCTGAACGGGGCCGAGCCGTAGACCGGCCGCGTCTCGAGCTGATTGAAGATCGGCGGCGCCTCATCCGCGATCGGGAGCGCCTCGACCTGATCCGGCGGCGGCGCGTCCGGCGGATCGGGTGACCAGCTCATCGCCGGCTCGTAGTCGTAGCTGAGGACGCAGAGCCCGAGCGTCACGGCCCGGCCGTCCTGGACGATCCGGGCGGAGCAGGTGCTCGCCGATCCGCCCGAGCGCTCGATCGAGACCTCGATCACCGCCTCGCCCTCGGCCGGCGGCCGCAGGTAGTGGAGCGTCAGCGACCGCGGCAGTCGCTCCTCGTCGGCGATCTCGTCCCGGATCGCCCGCAGCATCAGCGCCGCGATGAACCCGCCGTTCGGGCCCGGGGGGCCCGAACCACTCGCGGCGTGACGGCGCCCGCGGTAGCGCCCGCTCGCCGAGCGGCTCGACGGCGACCGCTTCGGCGAAAGTCCTGTGCGGCCCGTCGGACACGGCGGCAGTCTCGCAGGGGTTAGGATGCTCGCGTCCCGCGCTCCCGACCCCGAGGTCGATCTTGTCCAATTCCCGCACCCTCAAGTCACTGCTCCTGCTCTGCCTGGCCGGCGCCGCCATCCTTCGTCGCCGCCTGCGGGAGCTCCGACGAGCACCTCCTCCGACTCAACGACCGGCGACGGAACGACGTCGCTTGCCGATTGCACGCCCGATCACGATGGAGACGCTGAAGTCCGGAACGCTGACGATCGGAACCGACAAGCCGGCCTACCCGCCCTACTTCGAGGACAACGACCCGACCAACGGCAAGGGCTTCGAGAGCGCCACGGCGTACGCGATCGCCGACCAGCTCGGCTTCAGCGCCGATCAGGTCGAGTGGACCGTCGTCCCGTTCAACTCCTCCTACGCGCCCGGCCCGAAGGACTTCGACTTCGACATCAACCAGATCTCGATCACGCCGAAGCGCGCCGCAGCAGGTCGACTTCTCCTCGCCGTATTACACGGCCGATCAGGCGGTCGTCGCCCTGAAGGGCTCCGACGTCGCCAACGCGACCTCGATCGCCGACCTCAAGGACGCCAACATCGGCGTCCAGATCGGCACGACGAGCCTCGACGCCGTCAACGAGGTCATCCAGCCCGACGAGCGACCCGCAGGTGTTCGACAACTCCAACGACGTCGTCTCCGCCCTCAAGCAGGGGCAGGTGGACGCGGTGGTGGTCGACACGCCGACCTCCCTCTATCTGACCGCAGTGCAGGTCCCCGACGCCACGATCGTCGGCGAGTTCCCGGCCCCGGGCGGCGACGAGTGGGGTGCGCTGCTCGCCAAGGACTCGTCGCTGACCGCATGCGTCTCGGCCGCCGTCGACGAGCTGAAGAGCTCCGGCGAGCTCGACAAGATCCAGGAGCAGTGGATCAACAGCGCCGGCGGCGTCTCGAAGCTGCAGTAGCCACGTGAGCTAGTGGAGGCGAACGCGGCGAAGCCCGACCGGCGAGCCGAGCGCGCGGCGGTCAAGCGCCGGCGCAATCGCCGCGGCGTCGCCATCGCCGCGATCTCGACGGTCGTCGTCATCGGCGGTCTCGGCGCCCTGATCCTGACCAGCAGCGGCTGGCCCGACGTCCGCGAGACGTTCTTCAACGCGACCGTCTTCAAGGAGTCGTTCCCCGACGTCGCCAAGGGGTTCTGGCTCGACATCCGCGTCTTCCTCGATCGTCGAGGTCGCCGTACTCGTCCTCGGGCTGATGGTCGCGCTGACCCGAACGACCGTTGCTCCGGCGCTCTTCCCGCTGCGGATGCTCGCGGTCGTCTACGCCGACGTCTTCCGCGGCATCCCCGTCATCCTGCTCGTCTACCTGATCGGCTTCGGCGTGCCGGCCCTGGTCAGCGCCGGGTCTGGGCGAGTCGACCAACCTCGATTGGCTGCCGACCGAGCCGGTCGTCCTCGGCGCGATCGCCCTGACCCTCTCCTACGGCGCCTACGTCTCCGAGGTCTACCGGGCCGGCCTGCGCTCGGTCCACCCCGGCCAGCGCGACGCCGCCCTGGCGGTCGGGCTGACCGAGCGCCAGGCGATGCGCCACGTCGTCATCCCGCAGGCGATCCGCAACGTCGGCCCGCCGCTGCTCAACGACTTCATCTCGCTGCAGAAGGACGTCGCGCTGATCTCGATCATCGGGGTCTCGGGCGAGGCGTTCCGGATCGCGCAGATCCAGGCCTCGACCGACTTCAACTACACGCCCCTGCTGCGCCGCCGCGGTCCTCTACCTCGCGGTGACGATCCCGCTCGCGCGAATGCTCGACCGCTGGGACCGGGGGCGGGTCCGATGAGCACGCCCGTCATCGCGATCTCGGGGATCACGAAGGCATTCGGCGACCGCGAGGTCCTGAAGGGAATCGACCTCGCACATCGACGAGCACCAGGCGGTCGCGCTTGATCGGCGCCTCGGGCTCCGGCAAGTCGACGCTGCTGCGCTGCATCGACCTGCTGATCGAGATCGACGACGGCGACATCTTCCTCGACGGGGAGGTGATCACCGACCCCTCGGTCGATCCGGTCTCGGTGCGCCGCAAGCTCGGGTTCGTCTTTCAGGCCTACAACCTGTTCCCGCACCTGAACGTGATCGACAACGTGACGCTCGGGATGCGGAAGGCCGACGGGATGTCGAAGGGCGAGGCGGAGGAGTCGGCGCGGAGCGATGCTCGCCCGCTTCGGGCTCGAGGGCCGCGAGCTCGAGAGCTCGTCGAACCTCTCCGGCGGCCAGCAGCAGCGCGTCGCGATCGCCCGCGCGTTCGCCGCCGAGCCGCGGGCGATGCTGCTCGACGAGGTGACGAGCGCGCTCGACCCGGAGCTCGTCGGCGAGGTCCTGCGGGCGGTCCGCGACCTCAAGGAGGAGGGCGTGACGATGCTCATCGCCACGCACGAGATGAGCTTCGCAAGGGAGGTCGCCGACACCGTCGGGTTCCTCCACGAGGGACGGCTGGTCGAGGTCGGCCCGCCCGAGCAGGTGCTCGAGGATCCGCAGGACCCGAACACGCAGAAGTTCCTCAGGCGGCTCGCTGGAAGCCCGCCGCGTTTAGACCCACCAGCCGACTGACGCCCCTGCCGAGCGGCAACACCGCGCAGGCCGAGGGAAGCGGACGCGAAGCGGAGCATGTCCGTCGGAGTCATCTGGGCAGCGTTACCGTGAAGAGGGCGCCGCCGCCGGGGGCGTTGCTCGCCCGGACGTCGCCGCCGTGTGCCGCGGTGACGCCGGCGACGATCGCGAGTCCTAGGCCGGCTCCGCCGGCGCGCCCGCGTCGCGGGCCTCGCCCGTCCGCCAGAAGCGCTCGAAGACGGCGTCCTCGGCGCCGTCGGGAAGCCCGGGGCCGTGGTCGCGAACGCTCAGCGTCACGCGATCGGGGCGGCCGATACCGACACGTCGACCTCGATCGGGCCCTCCGGCGCGTGGGCGACGGCGTTGGCGATCAGGTTGCCGACGACCTGCCGGAGCTGATCGGGGTCGCCGATCGAGCGGGCCGGAGCGGGTGCCGTGAGCACGATGTCGCGATCGGGCGCGGCCGCCAGCGCGTCCGCGCATGCATCGGCGGCGACGGCGCTGAGGTCGACATCCTCCCGGCGCGATTCCCGGACCTCGTCGAGCCTGGCAAGGGTCAGCAGGTCGTCGACGAGCCCGCTCATCCGCGCCGACTCGCCTCGATCCTGTGCATCGATCGCTCGAGGTCGGCCGGCTCCGCGCTCGCACCGAGCCGGAACAGCTCCGCGTAGCCACGGATCGAGCTGAGCGGGGTGCGGAGCTCATGGGAGGCATCGGCGAGGAAACGGCGCAGGCGCTCCTCGCTGTCCCGCTGCTCGGCGAACGCGCGCTCGAGCCGGGACAGCATCTCGTTGAAGGCGATGCCGAGCCGTCCCGACCTCGGTCCGCTCGTCGACCTCGGTGACGCGATGCGACATGTCTCCGGCGGCGATCTCGCCGGCCGTCTCCTCGATCCGGGCCAGCGGACGGAGGCCGACCCTGACCGCCCAGTGGCTGAGGACGGCGAGCACCACGAGGATCCCGAGCGTCACCAGGATCTCGATCGTCCGCAGGCGGGACAGGGTCGCGTCGAAGTCGGTGAGCGGGATCGCGGCGGCCACCGATCTCGCCGCCGGGCCCGGTCTGGGTGGCGACCCGGAACCCCGAGCCGCCGCCGTCGGAGGGGACGTCGAGCGGGGGATCGCCGTTGAACCCGGCGTTGGGGGGCAGCTGGCCGGGAAGCTCCGGCGTCGGCAGATCACGATCGCCGCTGACGATGCGTGCCGGCCAGCATCTGGCCGTCGGCGCCGGTGATCTGTCCGTAGGTGCCCGCCGGCAGACTGCAGGCCGATCGGGCCGTCGGGGGGAGTTCCACCGTCACCTCCCGGGGAGGCCAGGGCGTCAGCGGGAATCGGCATCCCGGCGAGCTCGAGAGCCGCACCGCGCGAACGACGAGCGGCACGGCATCGCGGGCCTGCTGGTCAACCCGGTCGGAGAGGTAGGAGCGCAGCGCGAAGTAGGAGACCAGTGAGAGCGTCAGCAACCCGACCGTGGCGACCGCGAGCAGGATCAGGACGAGGCGCCGGCTCAGCGACACGGGCTCAGGCTCCGGATCTGGGGAGCCGCAGCGAGTAGCCGACCCCGCGGACGGTGTGGATCAGCGGGCGATCGCCGCGATCCACCTTCCGCCGCAGGTAGCTGATGTAGGTCTCGAGGACGCGGCCGTCGCCGCCGAAGTCGTAGTTCCAGACGTGATCGAGGATCTGGGCGCGGGTCAGCGCCAGCTTCGGGTTCAGCATCAGGTAGCGGAGCAGGCGGAACTCGGTGTCGGTGAGATCGACCGGCTCACCGTCGCGGAAGACCTCGCGGGTGTCCTCGTCGAGCTCGATCGCGTCGAAGATGAGCATGCCATCCTCCTCGGCGAGCCCGGCCCGACGGAGGATCGTCCGGATCCTCGCGACCAACTCCTCGATGCTGAACGGCTTCGTCACGTAATCGTCGCCGCCCAGCGTGAGGCCGCGGACCTTGTCCTCGGTCGTATCGCGAGCGGTCAGGAAGATGATCGGCACCTCGCTGCGACGCTCCGCCAGCCGCCTGGCGACCTCGAAGCCGTCGATGCCGGGCATCATCACGTCGAGCACCATCAGGTGCGGGCGGAAGGACTCGAACCGCTCCAGCGCCTCCGTCCCGTCGGCCGCGGCCTCGACCTCGAAGCCCTCGTACCTGAGGGCCATCGTCAGCAATTCGGAGATGTTGGGCTCGTCGTCGACGACGAGGATCCGTTGCTGCGACTTCGCGACCGACTTCGGCCACGCACCGATGATTGCGGAGTTTCCTTGGAGTTTCCTGAGAACGCCGCCTTGCCCGAGCCTGCACGAGGATGACCGACGCGCTCTCACCCGTCCGAGGTCGGCGGTGCGCCGGGCGGGGCCCCGCCACCGCACTCCTCGAAGGCCTTCTGCGTCTTGCGATCGAGTTCCGGGGGTGACCCGGTCGGCGCATCCCCGGCTGCTGGGGGTGCCATATCCGGCATCTCGACTCCCTGCTCGGCGAGACACTGCTGCATCTCCTCGAGCGCCGCTTGGTCGGGGGCCTGGGGTCCGGCGCCGGTCGTCGACGAGGCACCGTCGCCGCTTCCCCCGCAGCCTGCAACTGCGATCGCGATCGCGACCAGGATCATCGCCGCGCGCTTCATCGGGCCACCCCCACGGAAGTGCCTTCCGGGAAGGAGTCCTCTGCTTCGCCGGATCGCTGCTGATCGGCGACGATCTTGCCGTCGGCGAGGCTGACGACGCGCGACGACCGCGCCGCGACCTCCCGATCGTGGGTGATCAGCACGACCGTCATCCCGGTCTCCCGCCAGAGCTCGCGAAGCAGCTCGAGGATCTGATCCCCGGTCGAGGAGTCGAGGTTCCCGGTGGGCTCGTCGGCGAGCAGGACGTCGGGCTCGTTGACGAGCGCTCGGGCGATCGCCACCCGCTGCTGCTCGCCGCCGGAGAGCTCGGAGGGCAGGTGATCTCGCCGATCGGCGAGGCCGACCCTCGCGAGCATCTCGGTCGCCCGCCGCGATCGCGCTGCTGCGGCGATTCCGGTTGGTGCGGCCGCGACCTCGACGTTCTCTCCCGCGGTCAGGGTCGGGATCAGGTTGAACTGCTGGAACACGAAGCCGACCGTTCGGAGCCGGATCTCGGCCAGCGACGAGTCAGCCGCCCGGCCGAGATCGCTGCCCTCGAACTCGACCCGCCCCGCCGACGGCCGGTCGAGGCCGCCGAGCAGTTGCAGGAGGGTCGACTTCCCCGATCCCGACGAGCCGATGATCACGGTGAACTCGCCGACGCCGATCTCGAGGTCGACACCGTTGAGGGCGTAGACGGCAGCAGTCCCGCTGCCGTAGACCTTGGTCACCCCCTCGAGCCGGTACAGGTTCGGTGCGTCATCGTTCATCGCGATCCTCATTTCGTTGGTTGGTTCTTCGTTGGCTGGTTGTTCGGCGTTCATCCGAGGCTCCTCAGAGCCTCGGCCGGCTGCAGGCGGGCGGTCCGCAGACCGCCGATCGTCCCGGCGACCAGTCCGCCCAGGACCGCCAGGGCGATCGCGAGCAGGATCATTCCGGCACTTACCGGAGCGCCGAGCGTCACCGTGCTGACCGCGTCGGCCGCGGCGTCCACCGCCGATGGGGCGCCCGGGGGTCCACCACCGCCCGCAGGCCCTGGCAGCGTGCTGGCGGTCGAGGCGACCGTGGCGTCGAGGCTGATCCCGGCGGCACCGATCGCCGCCGCCGCAGCGAGGCCGATCAGCGCGCCACCGAGACCGCCCAGCAGTCCCTGCGCGACCGACTCTCCGGCCACCTGGCGGACCACAAGCCACTGACGCCACCCGATCGCCTTCAGCGTCCCGAGCTCGCGGGTCCGCTTGTTGATCGACGAGAGGGTGACCAGGGTCGTGATGCCGAAGGCGCCGAGCAGGGCGACGATCGCGAGCGCCGTTCCGAGCTTGCCGGAGAGGTTCTTCGCGTCGACGAGCGACCCGCTGACCTGATCGGCGATATCGGAGGCGGTCGTCACTTCGGCCCCGGAGAAGGCGCTCTCGATCCCGTCGGAGACGGCGTTCACCTCGTCGGCGCTCGCGGCCTGCACCTCGATGGTGTTGACGCGGCCCTCGAGATCGGCGAGTTGCTGCAGTCGGCCGAGCTCGACGTACACGTCGGAGGCCTGACCGCCGACCGCGCCGGTGGAGATGCCGATGACGTCGAAGCTCTTGCCGCCGACGTCGACCGTGTCGCCGACGGCGATGTCCTCCTGCGTCGCATAGGACTGCGAGACGACCGCGGTGTCCGAGCCGGAGAGATAGGAGCCGTCGGTGATCTGCGATGAGGTCAGCAGGCCGAGATCGGGGTTGGCGGTATCGACGCCGCTGACGGTCGTCGTCTCGAAGTTGATCGAGTCCGGCGGCCCACCTGCAGGCGTCGCGCCGCCCGTCTGCGGAGCGTCGGCGGATGCCGCTCCTGAATCCGTCGACGTCTGCTCCGGAACCTTGCCCGAGACGTGCGCGACATTGAGGGTCAGGCCGGCCGCGGTATCGCTGATGCCATCGACGGCCGCCACCTGCTTCGTCTTCGAGGCGGAGAAGCTGGTGTCGGTGGAGACGTACTGGTAGGTGTCGAACTTCTCGCCGGCCTTGCCCAGGTCGTCGAGACCGATCGGCCCTCCCCTGCCGTCCGCCGGGGGACCGCCCTGCTCGATCTGCATCGGCCTCGTCACCGACATCTCGGTACCGACTCCGGTCAAGGGCGCGAGCACCTCGGCCTGCGCGTCGTCGAGGCCGGCGGACAGCGAGGTCACGGCGACGACGAGCCCGACGCCCAGCGCCAGGCACGTCGCCGTCAGGAACGTGCGGCCTTTGCGGCGCCTCAGCTCGGCGCCCAGATATCGGAGGTAGAACACGGAAGGGGTCCTTTCGGTGGCTTGCGCTGCCATCGAACTTCCCCGGCGTGAGAGCGACCGGTGAGGATCCTCAGAGAAGGCTGAGACGGCTCATCATCTGCAACCGTGTCGGGCCTGGGCCAGCGGCTCGATCAGTTGCGACGGGAGGAGTGAGGAGCGTTTCCATGACGGGCACCGTTGAGTGGCTCTTCGGCTACGGCTCGCTGGCCGCCGAGAACATCCCTGCCGACGGTTCACGTACCGACTCGAGATGGTGCGACGTGGCCGGCTACCGGCGTGCCTGGAACGTGGCGGCGCGGAACACCGACCGGCTCAACGACAGCAGGTACTACGCGGATCCGGCGACCGGAGACCGCCCGGACATCCTCGTCGTCTTCAGCAACCTGAGACCGGCACCGACCGACACGTGCGACGGCGTCGCGATAGCCGTCGATGCCGACGCGCTGGCGAGGTTCGACCGCCGTGAGCTCAACTACCGGCGCGTGGACATAACGGCCTCGGTACGAACGCCGCTGCCGGGACGCGTCTGGACCTACGTGGGCCTCGATGAGGCGCGGCGCCGCTTCGAGTCGTCGACCGGCGACGATCGGCTCGTCATCGAGTCGGGCTACGTCGAGAGGATCGAGGCGGCATTCGCGGCCGCCGGACCGGCTCGGTTCGAGAGGTACCTGGCCTCGACGGATCCGATCCCCTGCCCGCGCAGGGATCTGCGCCTCGTCCATGCCCCGGAGATTCCCCCCGGGTAGGTCTGCCCGGGCCGGACGCGTTTGTCCCGGCGGCCAAACCGCCGCCGCGAATCTTGTCGCCGATTCCCGACAACCGGCGCGACGTTGCCGTACCCTTTTGGGCCCGTTGCACGCTGCTCGGCTTGGGCTGTCGAACCGTCGTGCGTGTCCCGAACGGTGCCCGAGGCGCTCGCTGAGCGTCCATATTCATGACCCACTTCGATCAGAAATCAGCCAACCGGCCCCCTGAGGCGCCCGACGCCGGATTCGGCGGCGTTCACGATCCTTCGTTCTTCCACGACGGCTGCGGCGTCGCCTGCGTCGCCCGTCTCGACGGGACCGCGATCCACGAGACGATCGATCGCGCGCTCGTCGCCCTCGATCGGCTCGAGCATCGCGGCGCCGCCGGGGCCGACGAGTCCACCGGCGACGGAGCCGGGATCATGTTCGGCCTCCCGCACGAGTTCTTCCGCTCCCGGACCGCCGAGATCGACACCAAGCCGACCGTGCTCCCCGGGCCGGGGCGGCTCGCCGTCGCCATGTGCTTCGTCCGCCGCGACGCGGCCCGCGGCTCGGACGCGATCCAGAGGCGCATCGGTGAGCTCGTCGCCGAAGCCGGACACATCCCGATCGGCTGGCGCCAGGTACCCGTCGACGAGACCTCGGCGGGCGAGATGGCCCGCGAGTGCGCCCCGCAGATCAGCCAGCTGTTCATCGGCGCCGGTGCGGATGTCAGCGACGAGGCGGCATTCGACCGCAGCCTCTTCGTGGTCCGGCGTCGCGCCGAGCACGAGTTCGGCTCCGATGTCTTCTTCCCGAGCATGTCCTGCCGGACCATCGTCTACAAGGGGATGCTGACCGCGCCGCAGCTGCCGCAGTTCTTCCCGGACCTCCGCGATCTCTCCCTGCGCAGCACGTTCGCGATCGTCCACTCGCGCTTCTCCACCAACACTGCCCCCAGCTGGGAGCTCGCCCAGCCGCTGCGGATGATCGCCCACAACGGCGAGATCAACACCGTGCTCGGAAACGTCAACTGGATGCGCGCCCGCGAGGCGGTCATCTCCTCCGAGCAGTTCGGCGGCGACCTTGCCGACTGCCTGCCCCTGATCGACGAGGGCGTCTCCGACTCGGCGGCGTTCGACCGTGCCTTCGAGCTGATGGTGCTCGGAGGTCGCTCGCCCCAGCACGCGATGATGATGATGGTCCCAGCCTCCTGGGAGGACCGCGACGACGTGCCGGCCGAGCTCGAGGGCTTCTACCGCTACCACTCCCGCCTGGTCGAGCCCTGGGACGGGCCGGCCGGGCTCGCCTTCTGCGACGGGCACACGCTCGGCGCGATGCTCGACCGCAACGGGCTGCGACCGGGCCGCTGGATGATCACCCGCGACGGCTGGGTCTGCATCGGCTCGGAGTCCGGGATCTTCACGACCTCGCCCAACAAGATCGCCCGCATGGGCCGGCTCCGCCCGGCGCAGCTGTTCGTCGTCGACCTCGAGACGGGCCTGGTCCGCACCGACGGCGAGCCCGAGCTGGCGGTCGCCGGCGCCGCCCCCTACGGCGAGTGGTACGCGGAGGGCAAGCTCGGAGTTCGCGAGCTTCCCGACCCGATGGCGACGATCCAACCGGTCGAGCCGCTCCTCAAGCGCCAGCTCGCGTTCGGCTACTCACAGGAGGACCTGCGGACCCTGCTGGCGCCGCTGCTTCGCGACGGTCGCGAGCCGACCGGCTCGATGGGCAACGACCTCGCCCTGGCCGTCTTCTCCGACCATCGGCCCTCCCTGTTCAGCTACTTCAAGCAGCGCTTCGCCCAGGTGACGAACCCGGCGATCGACTCGGTCCGCGAGCAGTGCGTGATGAGCCTGCGCACCGACATCGGCCCGCAGGGCAACCTGCTCAGCGACAAGCCACAGGTCGTCAATCACGTCGAGCTCAAGCAGCCGATCCTCACCGACTTCGAGCTCGAACGACTCCGGCGCAACCCCCACAACGCGCTGAACAGCACGACGATCGACATCACCTGGTCGGTCGAAAGCGGTGAGGAGGGTCTCGAGACGGCGCTCGCGAGGATCCGCGCCCAGGCGATCACCGCCGTCGAGGAGGACACGACCCTGCTCGTGCTGAGCGATCGCGCCACGAGCGCCGAGCGCGTGCCGATCCCCGCCCTGCTGGCCTGCTCGACCGTCCATCACGCACTGACGCTGGAGGGAACCCGGCTGCGCGCCGCGCTCGTGATCGAATCCGGCGAGCCTCGCGAGGTTCACCATCTCGCCGCGTTGATCGGCTACGGGGCGACCGCGATCAATCCCTACCTGATGCTCGAGACGATGACGATGCTCGACGAACCGACGGTGGGCCTCAATGGCCCCCTCGCCGACGCCAACGAGATGGCAATCGCCGGGATCAGCAAGGGCCTGCTCAAGGTGCTCTCGAAGATCGGCATCGCGACGATCCGTTCCTACCGCGGTGCCCAGATCTTCGAGATCGTCGGAATCGACCAGGGAGTGGTCGACGAGCACTTCACGGGCACCCCGTCCAGCCTCGGCGGGATCGGGCTCGGCGAGATCGCCCGCGAGGCGCTCGACCGCCATGCTCGCGCCTATCCCGAATCGCACGGCATGGCCCTCGCCGAGCACGTCGAGGAGGCCAGATTGCCGGCGGCGAGCGAGAAGCTGCTGCCCCAGGGCGGCGTGTATCGCTGGCGCCGCGACGGCGAGCGGCACATGTGGGACCCGGAGACGATCGCCTCGCTGCAGCGGGCCACCCGCACCGACGATGCCGAGCAGGCGCTCGAGTCCTACGAGGAGTTCAGCCGCCGCGTCAACGACGAGAACGCATCCCATGCGCTGCTCCGCGGGCTCTTTCGGTTCGACGGTCCGCGGGAGCCGATCCCCCTCGAGGATGTCGAACCCGCGGCCGAGATCGTCAGGCGGTTCTCGACCGGCGCGATGAGCCTCGGCGCGCTCTCACCCGAGGCCCACGAAACGCTCGCGATCGCGATGAACCGGCTCGGCGGCTGGTCAAACAGCGGCGAGGGCGGCGAGGATCGCCGGCGCAACACGCCCGATCCGAACGGCGACCAGCGCCGCTCGCGGATCCGCCAGGTCGCATCGGGCCGGTTCGGCGTCGACGTCGAATACCTCTCGCGCGCCGACCAGATCCAGATCAAGATCGCCCAGGGCGCCAAGCCCGGCGAGGGTGGCCAGCTGCCCGGCCACAAGGTCGACACCTACATCGGCTCGCTCCGCTACGCCCTGCCCGGGACGGAGTTGATCTCCCCGCCCCCGCATCACGACATCTACTCGATCGAGGATCTCAAGCAGCTCATCTACGACCTGCGTGCCGCCAACCCGTCGGCGAACGTCTCCGTCAAGCTCGCCGCCGAATCAGGGGTGGGAACGGTGGCCGTGGGATGCGTCAAGGCGGGCGCCGACCACATCGTCATCGCCGGCCACGACGGCGGCACCGGGGCCTCCCCCCTCTCCTCGATCCAGGGGGCCGGCGTCCCCTGGGAGATCGGCATCGCCGAGACCCAGCAGGCGCTGCTCGAGAGCGGCCTGCGGACACGCGTCATCCTCCAGACCGACGGCCAGATGCGGACCGGCCGCGACGTCGTCATCGGGGCGCTGCTCGGCGCCGACGAGATCGGTCTCTCGACCGCTCCCCTGATCGCCACCGGCTGCATCATGATGCGCGTCTGCCACCTCAACACCTGCCCGGTCGGCGTGGCGACTCAGGATCCGGAGCTGCGGGCGCGATTCTCCGGCAGGCCCGAGCACGTCGTCAACTACATGATCATGGTCGCCGAAGAGGCCCGGAAGCTGATGGCCTCGCTGGGGATCAGGCGCTTCGGCGACCTCGTCGGGCGGACCGAGCTGCTGAGCCAGAACCACGAGATCGACCATTGGAAGGCGGCTTCGATCGATCTGAAGCCGTTGCTGGCCGTGCCCCCGAAGGCGCTCGATGCGCCACGCGGCTTCGTCAGCGGCGACGCCAAGGTGCATCCGGTCGGAGCTTCCTTCGACGAGCGCAGCCTGCTCGGGCCGGCGCGGCCGGCGATCGAGAACGGTGAGAAGGTCGAGTACGAGACCACCGTCACCAACATCGACCTGGCCGTCGGCGGGCGCGTCTCCAACGCCCTCGTCGTCGCCCGCGGCGCCGACGGGCTGCCCGACGACACGATCTCCTTCACGCTGAACGGCTCCGCCGGCCAGACCGCCGGGGCCTGGCTCGCCCCCGGGATCACGATCAACGTCAACGGTGACGTCAACGACTACGCCGGCAAGGGAATGTCGGGCGGCATCCTCGCGGTGCGCCCCGACGAGCGGGCCGGCTTCAAGGCCGAGCGCAACGTGATCGTCGGCAACGTCGCCCTCTACGGCGCGACGGCGGGCAAGGCGTTCTTTCGCGGCCTCGCCGGCGAACGCTTCGCCGTCCGCAACTCCGGCGCCCTCGCCGTCGTCGAGGGCATCGGCGAGCACGGCTGCGAGTACATGACGGGCGGCTGCGTCGTCGTGCTCGGCCCGACCGGCCGCAACTTCGCCGCCGGCATGAGCGGCGGCATCGCCTGCATCTGGGACCCGAACGACGAGTTCCCCTCGAAGGCCAACATGGGCATGGTCGAGCTCGAGCCCGTCCACCCCGACGGCAACTACTTCCTCCACAACCTCGTCGCCGAGCATGCCCGGCGCACCAAGTCCCCCGTCGCCCTCGGTCTGCTCGACCGCTGGGAGGAGGCCGCCGAGGAGTTCGTCGTCGTGATTCCGCCCGGCTTCCGTGCCGCCCTCGCCCACACTGCACCGCCGGCCAAGGGCCGCACGATCAACCTCGCCTGACCGACCATGGCCAACCCGCGCGGATTCCTTGATGTGCATCGCGTGCCCGCTCCCGAGCGGTCGCCGAGGGAGCGTGTGCACGATTACGGAGAGATCTACCAGACGCTTCCGGAGGAGGAGCTCAAGCACCAGGCCTCCCGCTGCATGGACTGCGGCGTTCCCTTCTGCAACAACGCCTGTCCGCTCGGCAACCTGATTCCGGATTGGAACGATCTCGCCCGGGTCGGCGACTGGAAGGGCGCGATCGATCAGCTCCACGCGACCAACAACTTCCCGGAGTTCACCGGGCTGATCTGCCCCGCGCCATGCGAGTCGGCGTGCGTCCTCGACATCGACGACGACCCGGTGATGATCAAACAGATCGAATACTGGACGATCGACAACGCCTTCAAGGAGGGCTGGGTCCAGCCCCAACCGCCCGAGACGCGCACCGGCAAGACGGTCGGGATCGTCGGCTCCGGGCCGGCCGGGCTGGCGGCCGCCGCCGAACTCAACAAGATCGGCCACGAGGTCACCGTCTACGAGCGCGACGAGGCGCCGGGCGGCCTGCTCCGTTTCGGAGTTCCCGACGCGAAGCTGGAGAAGTGGATCATCGACCGCCGCATCGATCTGCTCGAGCGGGAGGGCGTCAATTTCGTCTTCAACGTCGACGTCGGTGTCGAGATGAGCGCCGAGCAGCTCACGACCCAACACGACGCCGTCGTGATCGCGATCGGCTCACGCGTCGAGCGCGACCTCGAGGTACCCGGCCGCGAGCTCGACGGCGTCCACTTCGCAATGGAGTACCTCTACGGGCGCAACCGCTGGGTGGCCGAATCGCAGGGGCGCGTCGCGAAGCGGGCCGAGCGAGAGATCACGGCGGCCGGCAAACGAGTCGTCGTGATCGGCGGCGGCGACACCGGCATGGACTGCGTCTCGAACGCGCTGCGCGAGGGCGCCGAGGACGTGTTGCTCCTCGACGTCTACCCCGACGTACCGCCGGGCGGCCGCTACCCGAGCACCCCGTGGCCGATCCAGCCGCGACGACTGGTCACCACCTATGCCCTCGAGGAGGGCGGGGAGCGCCGCTTCGGCCGCCAGGTCCTCGGCATGGAGGGCGAGGCCGGCAAGGTGACGAGGGTGATCGCGCGCGAGGTCACCGGTGATTCCTCCCGGACGCTCGTCGGAGTCGAGGACAGTGAGTTCGCCATCGAGGCGGATCTCGTCCTGATCGCCGTCGGGTTCACCAACCCGCAACGGGAGGGCCTGCTCGAGGACCTGGGGGTCGCCCTCGACAGCCGTGGCAACGTCAAGGCCGGGACGTTCTCGACCTCGATCGACCGCGTCTATGCCGCCGGCGACGCCCGCGTCGGGGCCTCCCTCATCGTCACCGCGATCGCCGAGGGCCGCCGCTGCGCGCGGGTGGTCGAGGGCGCGCTCAGATAGGACTGAGCCGAGCAGCCGTGCCGGGATCACCGCGAACCGTCAGCCTCGGCGACGCCGACCTGAACCGGATCGGGCTGGGGACGAACCGGCTGACCGACACCGGCCCGAACCGTTCGTTCCTCAGCGCCGCGATCGACGCGGGCCTCAACTTCATCGATACCGCTCACCTCTATACGGGCGGGGCCAGCGAGAGCACGATCGGCGCGACGCTCGCGCCGTTCCCCGATCAGCTCATGGTTGCCACCAAAGGGGGTTACCACTCGAACGAGCCCAGCTCCCTTCGGGCGGAGATCGAAACCAGCTTCGAGCGACTGCGCAGCGACGTGATCGACCTCTGGTACCTGCACCGGGTCCAGGCGGACGCTCCGCTGGAGGAGACGATGGGCCTACTCGGCGAGTACGTCGACGCGGGCAGGATCAGGCATGTCGGCCTCTCCGAGGTCGGCGTCGACGAGATCGAGGCCGCACGGGCCGTCATCGAGATCGCGGCGGTCCAGAACGAGTACAACCTCGGCCAGCGCGGGCACGAAGCGGTGATCGACCACTGCGAGGCTGAGGGAATCGTCTTCGTCCCGTTCTTCCCGCTCGCCGGCGCTGAGTCCGCGGCCCTGCTCGACGTAGCGAGGCGGCACGAAGCCAGCCCCAATCAGGTCAGGCTTGCCTGGCTGCTGCACCGCTCGCCCTGCATCGCCGCGATCCCCGGCACGTTGTCGATCGACCACCTCCGCGAGGACCTCGCCGCCCTCGACATCGAACTCGACCCCGACGAGTTCGAGTCCCTGAGCCAATCGGGCCGGCCGCGGCCGGGCCGCTAGGGTCCCGGCGATGAGCACTGCAGAGAAGCCCGCAGTCGAGATCCCCGCCGACCAGGACCCCTCGTACGTCCTCGAGATCGAGGACCTGGTCGTCGGCGACGGCGACGAGGCCGCAGCCGGCCACCTGGTCGAGGTCCATTACGTCGGCGTCGCCTGGTCGGACGGCAACCAGTTCGATGCTTCCTGGGATCGCGGCGACACGTTCAGGTTCGGCCTCGGCAAGGGCCAGGTCATCCAGGGCTGGGACGAGGGTGTCGTCGGGATGAGGGTCGGCGGCCGGCGGCGAATCACGATTCCGCCGATGCTCGGCTACGGCAAGCGCGGCGCCGGCGGGGTCATCAAGCCCGACGAGACGCTGGTGTTCGTCGTCGACCTGCTCAGCGTCGCGTAGTCGCGCCGGAGCCGCGGACGTGGGTCGCCACGGTGGCGCTATACGTCGCGCCGGCGACCCACGTCGTCCGCGACGGACGAATCCGCTGCAACCGCGGCGATCAGTAGATGACGTAGAGCTTCCTCAGCGTCTCGTGGATGTCCCAGGTGCCGGTCCAGCCGACCGGAAAGACCGCCGAGTTGCCCGGGCCGAGGTCCAGCGGCTCACCGCCGTCGGGCGTCACGGTCATCCGGCCCGAGACCACGTAGATGAACTCGTTCGTCTCGAGCGTCCAGTGGGAGGGACCGGGCGTGCATTCCCAGACCCCTGCGTCGGCGCCCTTGCCGTCCTCCCAGATGCTGATCCCCGAGGTGCTCATGGGCGGGCCGGTCGCCTCCTCCAGCGGGCCCCAGTCCTCGAGCTCGACATCGGGGCTGGGCAGGAAGGTGGTGGGCACTGATTCGGGCATGGGACTCCGTCCGCTCGGAAAACGTTGGCACGGCGATGCTAGCCGGAAGCGGCCGAGGGGCCAGACCGGCGAGAATGTGAGCCGATTGAGCGGCGCTCCTCCCAAACCTCCGTCGACGGCCCTTCCCCCGCCGGAGATCGAAAGCGACCCCACCCTGCGAGTGATCGAGGAGGGTCTGCCGGCGGCGGCTCCCGACCACTCGTGGCTGCGTCGCCACTCCAAGGCGGTCAGTGCCGTCTTCGCGACCGTCGTCTTCGCGGCGCTCGTCGTCGGCCTCTACAGCAAGCGCGACGCATTCATCAACGCGATCGGCGCCGCCTCGCTCGGCGTCCTGGCCGGGGCGGTCCTGATGCAGGTGGTCTGGCTGATCGCCCGCAGCGAGGCCTGGTACGTCTGCGTCGACGCCGCCGGTGGCGACTGCGGGCGGCGACCCCTCTACAGAGCGGCAGCCGTCGGCTACCTGGGCAACCTGCTGAACCCGAGCTTCGGCTTGGCGGTGCGGATCGCGGAGTTGCGGCGTACCGCGCCCGACAATGCCCCTACCGCCGGTGTCCTCGTCGCCGCCGAGATGCCGATCGTCGTCGTCGAGATCGCGCTGGCCGGCCTCTGCTCGTTCACGTTGATCGGCCCCCTGGGGATTCCCTGGTGGGTGCCGCTGATCGCGCTGTTCGTCGGCGTCGGGGTCGTCGCCGGCCTCAGCGGAGTCGCGAACCGCAAGCGCCATGGCCTCTGGCAGGGCCTCGCGGTGCTGCGCGGGCTGCGCCATCGCAACACGATCATCGCGCTGACCGTGCTCGCCGTGTCCGCCCAGGTATTCCGCAACTGGCTGGTCCTGCGAGGGATCGGCGTTGACGTCTCCGTCTGGGACTCGATTGCGCTACTGATCGCCACCGCCGCCCTCGGGCTGCTCCCCGTCGGGCCGAGCCTCGGCGTCGCGACGACCGTCCTCATCCTCGGCTCCAAGGGCGTGGCCCAGACGGCGGCCGCAGGAGCGCTACTCACCGCCACCGGCGCGGTCGGCGCCCTCATCTTCGCCTCCTGGGCGCTGCTCGACCGGCTCCGCACGCACCGGCGTGACCGGCCCGCCGCCACCGGCTGACCGAGAGTCTGTTAACTTTTCGTCAACGCGTCGGGGACGGCGCCCTTCGACACGACGGGAACGGGAGTGAGATGAGATCGAAGACCGCCACCGGACTGCTCGCCTGTGCACTTGCGCTCGCCGCCATCGCCACGCCGGCGGAGGCGGAGATCCACAGCTCGCATATGCGGGACCAGCGCTACTGCGAGATCTTCACCGTCTTTCTCTCCCCATCCCCCGTCGCCAGGGTCAACAACTCCTACGGGCTCAACAGGTGCCGCCAGGGGTGGTGGGACTCCCTCGACAAGGACGCCATCGCCGCCGAGACCGGCTCCGATCTGGTCCTGCTCAACGGCCCGCGCTACTGGCTGATGGACAAGGTGAAGGTGGCCGAGCCGGGCCCCATCGTCGACATCGCCGGTAAGCAACTCCGCGAGGTCGCGACAATCGATTTGACGAAGGTCGGCCTAGCCCCCCCTCCCGCCTTCACCCCGGTCAAGATCACCCGGGGGACGAAGTACACGTTCAAGCGCAGGCGACCCCTGTTCGAGCTCGTCGATCCGGACGGCCGCGTGTACGTGATGCAGGCCTACTCGCAGATCGTCGACCCCGACCTCACGTACGACCAGTTGCGAGGGCTTCGTTCCCGGGTCGGCCTGCCGGAGGGCTGGAGGTACCGGACCCGCAAGCTCGACCGGAACCTCGTGCTCCGGGCCAACGGCCAGGCGACGATCATCCAGGACGCGCTCAAGGACACCTACCAGCGAATCCCGGCTCGCTTCGGCGAGTAGCCGGGCCGCAAACCGGGTACCACCGTCGGGAACGACCATCCCGACGAAAGGACAGCCTTGAGGACCAGACGATTGGGAACGAGCGATCTCGAGGTGACCGAGATCTCACTGGGGTCCTGGCTCACCTACTCCGGTGGAGTCGAACGCGATCAGACCGAAGCCTGCACGCGTGCCGCATTCGACGCCGGAATCAACTTCTTCGACACCGCCAACGTCTACGGAGACGGTGCCTCGGAGGCCGCCTGGGGCGAGATCCTCTCCGACTACCGGCGTGACGAGTACATCCTCGCCACCAAGGTCTACTTCCCGGTGACCGGCGGCAAGGGCCTCTCCGCCGAGCAGATCCACAAGCAGATCGACGCATCCCTGGAGCGTCTGCAGACCGATCACGTCGATCTCTACCAGTGCCACCGATTCGACGCGACCGTGCCGATCGAGGAGACGATGGAGGCGCTGGCCGACGTCGTCAAGGCCGGCAAGGCCCGCTATCTCGGCTTCAGCGAGTGGACGCCCGAGCAGATCGAGGCCGGGCTCGAGGCGGCGGCCGGAGCCACGTTCGTGTCCTCCCAGCCGCAGTACTCGATGCTCTGGCGGGCGCCCGAGGAGGAGGTATTCCCGCTCTGCGCGTCGCACGGCATCTCCCAGATCGTCTGGTCGCCGCTCGCCGAGGGGGTGCTCACGGGCAAGTACGAGCCCGGCAGCCCACCCCCCTCCGATTCGCGGGCGGCCAGCGACGAGATGGGTTCGTTCATCAAGGCCCGGCTCAACGACGAGACGCTCGCGGCGGTGCAGCGATTGCGGCCGATCGCCGACGAGGCGGGGCTGACGATGGTGCAGCTCGCCCTCGCGTGGGTATTGCGGCGCGACGAGTTGGCCTCGGCGATCATCGGCGCCAGCAGGCCCGAGCAGGTGCAGCAGAACATCGAGGCGTCCGGTGTGGAGCTCTCCTCGGACCTCCTCGACGCGATCGATGCGGCGCTCGGGAACGTCCCGCTGACGGGGACGACGCTCGGCCCCGGGGCGAGCGGGGGCGTGTTGCACCGCTGAGGCCGGGCCACCGCGAGGGCGGCGTCGAAAATAGGATCAGCTCGTGGGAGCCGACGAGCAACTGAGCCCGGAGCCGGGATCGAAGCTCGAGTTCAGGCCGATCCTGGTGAGAATCGCCACCGGCTTCCGCCACGACTGGAGGTTGCTGCTGCTGGTCGGGCTGATCGTGTTCGTCCCGATCGGGATGGTCACGGCCTTTCAGCCATTCGAGAATTCCGACCTGAGCGACTGGAGCAGCGGCTGGGCGCCGGTACTGGCGGCGATCGTCTTCACGCAGTTGGCGCTGCCGCTCGTGGGAGCGGTCTTCTACTCGGGGGTCGTCGCCGCCGGCGAGGAAGAGCGGGAGTGGGGAACCCGGCACGGACTCGGGCACATCGCCAAGACGCTCCCCTACTGGACGCTCATCCTCGCCGACCTCGCCCTGGTCTTCGTGATCGGATTCGGCTTCCTGCTCCTGATCGTGCCCGGGATCGTCTTCGTGACCTGGTTCTCGCTGATCGCCCCGGTGATCGAGCTCGAGCGACTCGGGGTGCGGGCCGCCTTCCGACGCAGCCGGGCGCTGGTCAGGCCGCACTTCTGGCACGTCGCCGGCGTGATGGTGCCGCTGATGATCTTGCAGTCCGCGCTGGAGGGCATCGGGGAGGGCATCGGCCACGGGCTCCTCGGAGATACGTACCTCGGCAACTGGCTCGGCTTCGTCGCCTCCAACCTCCTCGGCTCCCCCCTCTACGCCCTGACCGTCCTGGCGCTCTACTTCGAGATCACCGCGAGGGAGCGCTCGAGCACCTGACGCCCGGCACAGTTGCGGATCGCATGCCCCGGCATGCTTATCCGCAATGCCTAGCGCGAGCGAAGGAGTCGGGAGAACCTGGACAGCGTGCCGCGCGTGGGCGAGAGTCGCGCCCCCGCGCCCGGCGCCGCTGCCGCTATGGCCCCGCAGTCGCTCGTCACCCCGTCGCCGCCGAGCGCGGCTGATAGCGGGGTGAGCGGGGTCGGCCGGTTCCGGCCCGGAAGGTCGGCCCGCAGATCACCGGTCAGCGCGGAATCGGCGTAGTCGGCGCTGCCCGAATACAGCGTGTGTGGATGAACGGTCGCCGACAGGAAATCAGGCGCTGCGACGAACGTCTTGGCCGGCTCGAGGGTGCCCATGTCCCTGATCGTCGCGGCGTGCCGGCCCGCGAACTCGTAGCGGGTCGTCAGGTGCGCAGCCTGTCGCGGCCGCGGCCTGTAGACGAAGTAGTTCACCGAGCCGCCGGGCCGGTTGCCGCAGGCGACCAGGGTCGCATCGACGGGCAGCTCTCGCGGGGCCACCGCCCTGCTCGTGCACCGATGGCCAAGCACCAGTTGGCCGTGCGTTCTGTGAAGCGACAACCTCGTGAATCCATGGTCGCCCCGATAGCGGATCTTCCCCACGAACCGACCCGCGCAGCTGGAATGGACTCCGGGCTTGAAGCGAACCTTGATCCGGATCGAGCCGACCCGCGATCTGAGCACGCCGTGCCGGTACCTGGTTCTCCGGTCGGAGATATCCGTAACCGCCTCGTAGGCCTTGCGGCCGTGCGTCAGGCGCGAGACCGCAACGGTCGTGAAGAGGTGGTTCCTCCGTCCCTCGGCGATGAACCGCAACTTGTAGCCGTGGCTCGACTCGGCCACGAAACGAGCCTCCACAGCCCCCTTGCCGGAGGCCACCGCAGGAATCGCGACCGCGGCGATCAGCGCCACGGCGGCCACGGATGCAAGTCGCCCCCTCATCGACCGACAGCGTACCCGTGCCCGTGAGGGGCGGCGCCGGTCAGCGGTTGCGTCCGTAGAGGTCGTGGGCGGGCGTGTAGTCGTCATCGGGATCCCTCGGGATCCGATCGGCGGTGGGCTCCTGCTCGCTCACTGGTCGCATGATCGCTAAAGCAAACCGTGCCGGGGTCGATATCGAGGTGTGCGAACGGAATCGCAACCGCGGGCCATGCCTGTGGACATCAGGGAGGAGCCGAGGGAGGTCAGTGGGATGACCACCGGGCTCACCATTTCCTACGTCGAGCGCAAGGGCGGCAGGAGGGCCGTCGACGAGCTGCTCGAACGGGCCGGGTTGACCGATCGCGAGGGCGAGCTGCGCGACGACAACGCCTGGTTCCCGGATCAGTTCAGAGTCGACCTCTTCGAAGCCGCGGCGGAGGTTCTCGGCGATGCTCACGCCGCCGAGCACATCGGAGCCGCAGCGCTCACCGCAAACGTGGGTATGGCCCTGAAGATCTCGCTGCGGACGCTCGGCTCACCGCGGCTGCTCTTCTCGAACGTCGGCCGTGCCAGCGCCAAGTTCAACCGTGTCCATCGCATGGATGCCCTGGAGGTCGGAGGCACCCGGGCGCGGATCCGCAACCGGCCGCTGCTCGGAACCCCCTACCACCCGTGCGACTGCGAGTACAACACCGGCCTGCTCTCCTGCGTGCCGAAGCTCTTCGGCTCCCCCGCGGCTCGGATCAGCCACCCTCGCTGCATCGGCCGGGGCGACCCCGAATGCATCTTCGACGTCCATTGGCGCAATCGCTCGAGGCCGACGCTGGAGGTGGGTGCGGCTGCCGGGGCGCTCGCGCTGCTCGGGGGCTGCGCACTCTTCGCTCCGTCGCTGATCCCGGTTGCGATCGTCCTGGCGACGGTCGTCGCCGTGGCCGCCGGCTACCGCGCCGTCGCCGAGCGCCGCCGGCGGATCCGCCTGCTGCAGAAGCAGATCGACGAGGGCGCGGAGGTGAGCGATCTGCTGATGGCGTCGATGCAGGACCTCGTCTCACAACTCCAGCTCGACGACGTGCTCTCGAAGATCACCGCGAACGCGCAATCGGCCGTCGGCGGCGCCGAATTCGCGCTGCTCGTCCAGGAAGACGGGGCGATGCGGTGCCGCTCCTCGTCGGACCTTCCCGATCGCGTCGTCTCGGCGCTCGAGGACTGGGCGGGGGGTCGTAGCGAGCTTCTTCACTCCTCGGTCCTCGTGGAGGATCTGACGTCCATCCCCGAGCTCGAGCAACTGCCGACCGACCCCGTCGTCACCACGGGATCGCTCTGTGCCGCACCGCTGGTCTTCCGCGAGCAGCGGATGGGCGTCCTCGTCGCCCTCGGTTCCGACGACGGCTTTCTGCCGCGCGACCTCGAGCTCCTCTCCTCCTACGCGGCCCAGGCAGCCATCGCCCTCACCAACGCCACGCTCTACGAGACCCAGCAGAAGCTTGCGATCCAGGACCCCCTGACCGGCCTCTACAACCACCGCCACTTCCATGAGGTGCTCGGCCGCGAGCTCGAACGGTGCCGCCGCCACGGCGGTGAGCTCGGGCTGGTCCTCTTCGACCTCGATGCCTTCAAGCAGGTCAACGACACCAAGGGCCACGCCGCCGGCGATCAGGTCCTGCGCGGCGTCGCCCGCTCGCTGGAGAGCACATGTCGCCGATCGGACATCGCCTTCAGGGTCGGTGGCGACGAGTTCGCGCTGCTGCTGCCCAGCACCGGCACGCGGGCGACCGGCGTGGCGGCTGTGCGCGCCCAGGCGGCGATCGGCGCACTCGGCGGCGATGCCCGCGCCTCGTATGGAATCGCGTCGTGGCCGAATGCCGGGCCGACGAAGAACGCGCTGATCGCCGCCGCCGATGCCGACCTCTACGAGATGAAGCGCCACATCGCCAGCGATGGTGAGGGCGCAGGCCCCGGCCCGGAGGCGGCACGGCTCGCCCGCCACGAGCGGCTCGCCAGCGCGAGCCGCGTCGCGCTGAAGCTGGCCCCGCTGCACGAGGAGAACGAGATCGCGAGGACGGCGATCGAGGAGATCGAGGAGTCCTTCGGGCTGCACCTGGTCGCCATCCACGTCCTCGGGGACGGGCAGACGCTGACCCTCGCCGCGGCGGCCGGCCCGGCCGTAGAGCACCCGGCGATGGGAGAGCGCATCGCGGCGCGGGGAGTACCGGGGCGCGCCGCGCGGACCGGTGAGGCGATCCTCGTGGAGGATGTCAGCGAGGCGATCGGCGGCAGCAGGCATTCCGCCCCCGGCGCCGGCTCGGAGCTCGCATCGCCGATCCGCGTCGACGGTGAGCCGTGGGGAATCCTCGAGCTGGTCCACGCCGAGTGCAAGGAACTGGATTTCATCGATCTCCTCTTCGCCGACACGATCGCCTCGGCGATCGGCGCCGCCATCCACAGGGCGAAGCTCTACGCCGAGCTGGAGGGCGCGTTCATGCGGACGCTCGCCGTTCTCTCCGACGCCCTCGAGGCCAAGGACTCCTACACGGCCGCCCACGCCCGCGAGGTCGCCGACCTCGCCGTCGAGGTCGGCGGGGCGCTAGGGATGGAGGCGGAGGAGCTGCGGACGCTTAGCTACGGCGCCCTGCTCCATGACATCGGCAAGATCGGCGTGCGCAGCGAGATCCTCCACAAGCCCTCGAAGCTGACCCCGTCCGAATACGAGGAGATGCAGGAGCACACCGTCGTCGGCGCCCGGATGCTGGAGCGCATCCCCTACTTCTCGAACGTCCATCCGCTGGTGCGCTGGTCCCACGAGCGCTGGGACGGCGAGGGTTACCCCGACCGCCTCGCGGGCGCCGAAATCCCGCTCGGCGCGCGGGTGATCGCCTCCTGCGACGCCTTCCACGCCATGACCTCCGATCGCCCGTACCGGCGAGCGATGTCGCCGCAACAGGCGGTGGCCGAACTCGAACGTTGCTCGGGAGCCCAGTTCGACCCCGCCGTCGTCTCCGCTCTGGTCGCGGTCCTCGACATCCCCGCCGGGGAGCTGATCGAGCTGCCGACGGCCTGCTCCGGCTGAGCACCGAACCGTGGCCGGCCGGCGACGGCCGGTAGAAATGCGGGCTGAATGGACATCGAGCTCGCGCTGACATCGATTCTCGTGGTGGTGACGGCGCTCCTCGTCCTGTCGCTGTTCATCCGCGTGCCGTACCCGATCCTGCTCGTGCTCGGCGGGCTCGGGCTCGGGCTGCTGCCACCGATCCCCGACGTCACGCTGGAGCCGGAGCTGGTCCTGATCGTGATCCTCCCGCCGCTGCTCTACTCGGCGGCCTACTTCACGCCGCTGCGGGAGCTGCGGGCGAACATCCAGCCGATCTCCCTGCTGGCGATCGGTCTCGTCCTGGCGACGATGATCGGCGTCGCCTGCATCGCACACGAGGCGCTCGGATTCGCCTGGGCCCCCGCGTTCGTCCTCGGCGCCATCGTCTCCCCCACGGACCCGGTCGCCGCGACTGCGATCGCGCGACGCCTCGGGGTGCCGAATCGGGTGGTCACGATCGTCGAAGGTGAGTCGCTGATCAACGACGGCACCGCCCTCGTCGCCTACAAGTTCGCCGTCGTCGCCGTCGCGGCGGGCACGTTCAGCCTCGTCGAGGCGAGCGGCGACTTCGTGATCACCGTGGCCGGCGGGATCGGCGTAGGCATCGTCATCGGCGCCATGATCGCCTTCGTCCGGCGCCGCATCGACGCTCCCGCGGTCGAGGTCACGATCGCGCTGTTCAGCGGCTACTTCGCCTACCTGCCGGCCGAGGCGCTCGATGTCTCCGGCGTCCTCGCGGCCGTCACGGTCGGGATCTACATGGGGCGGCAGACCTCCGTGCTGACGACGCCGACAACCCGGATCCAGGGCGAAGCGGTCTGGGAGATCGTCCAGTTCCTGCTCAACTCGGCCCTGTTCGTCCTCGTCGGGCTGCAGCTGCCGGGCATCCTCGACGGGATCGGCGGGGTCGAGACCTCGAAGCTGGTCCTCGACGGCCTGTTGATCGGATTCACGGTGATGGCGATCCGGCTGCTCTGGGTCTTCCCCTTCACCTACCTGCCCCGGCTGCTGAGGCGGGGACGGCGCCGCCCGCCATTGCCGCCGTGGCGGAACGTGCTGATCGTCGGCTGGACGGGAATGCGCGGCGCCGTGTCGCTTGCCGCCGCCCTGGCACTGCCGCTGCTGGTCGACAACGGGGACGCCTTTCCGGAGCGGGACCTGATCATCTTCCTGACCTTCTCGGTGATCCTGGTGACGCTGCTCGTCCAGGGCCTGACCCTTCCCCCCCTGATCCAGTGGCTCGGGGTCGACGACTCCGACGCGGTGCTCGAGCGGGAGGAACTCGAAGCCCGGCGGCGGGCGGCCGGGGCGGCGCTCGCCCGCCTCGAGGAGCTGACCGGCGAGGAGTGGGTCCGCGACGACACCGCCGAACGCGTGCGCGGCGCCTACAGCTACCGGCAGCGTCGCTTCTCGGCCCGAATCGAGGACGGCGACGGCGAGGGCGCGAAGTACGAGGCCCGCTCGGAGTCCTACCAGCGGCTGACGCGAGAGCTCCTGGAGGCCCAGCGGTCGATCCTGATCTCGATGCGAAACGATGGCGAGATCAACGACACGGTCCTCCGCACCCTCGAGCGCGAGCTCGACCTCGAAGACTCACGCCTGGAGATCTGATGCGCGTCTACTTCCTACGTCACGGTGAGTCGCTCTCGAATGCGGCGCCCGACACGCTGGCCCTGCCCGAGGAGGAGGGGGATCGGCTCAGCGAGCGGGGAGAGTTGCAGGCCGAGTCGGCGGCGGAGTCGATCGCCGAGCTCGGCATCGAGCGGATCGTCTCCAGCCCGCTCGGCCGCGCGCGGCAGACGGCAGCCGTCGTCGCCAAGTACGCCGGCCGGCAGCCCGAGATCTGGGACTGGATCCACGAGCTCCGCGAGCCCTCCGATTACCCGTCTTGGCCGAAGGGTGAGCAGGAGCTGCGACGCTGGTCGAACCGCATGGCCGGAAGCGAAGACCCCGAGCACGCCGAGGGGGACGGAGAGTCGTTCGCGGACCTCCTGCGCCGGGTGGTCCGGACCCGCGACAAGCTCGTCGCCGACGACGTCGACCGGACCCTGCTCGTCGGCCACGGGATCTTCTCTCGCTTCATGTTCGCCCTGACGTTGTTCGGGGAGGAATTCGAGCCTCGGCACGCTGCCTGGTTGTGGCGGATCGGGTCCCTGAACTGCGGCCTCTCGACCTTCGACCACGTCGTCGCCGGCGGCTCGAACGACCCGGCCGACATCAGCGGCTGGCGCTGCGTCACCTGGATGGCCCCGACGATCGGCCCGGAACTGGCCACCGGTACGGGGGGCGTCGGCCCCGGGGCTTAGGCGACCGGTTCGAGGACGAAGACGTGGATCGGGCGATGCGCCGCCCGCTTCTCGTACGTCGAATACCCGGGATAGACCCGCAGGGCCTCCTGCCAGATCCGCTGCCGCTGCTCCCCGACGACCTCGACGGCGTGAACCTTCCACGAACGCTCGTCCATACCGACCTCGGCCTCGGGGTTCTTGCTCAGGTTGTAGAACCAGGCCGGCTGCTTCTCCTGGCCGTAGTTGGAGGCGATCACCGCGACCCCTTCCTCGGTCGGGAGCGCGACGACCGGGACGGTGCGGAGCTTGCCGCTCTTCGCGCCGGTCGTCGTCAGCATCAGGATCGGCAGGCCGGCGATCAGCGAGGCGACGGTGTGCCTGCCGTCGGTGGCCTTGTAGAGGGGCTTGTCGAGATGGTGCGCCACCCGGGCGAAGACCCACGAGCCGGGCCCGCTCGACGCAAACCTGCGGACGGTCCGCTGGGCGGCGTTGGCCTGGTCGAACGTGATCGGGGTGGTCGAAGATGTCATCCATCCCGATTCTTACCGATTGAGCCATGATGCGCCGAGGAATGGCGGTTCCCGATCACGTCAGCCGCAATCGATCCCACTGGGACCAGCGGGCCGAGTGGTATGCGACCTCCGCCCTCCGCGATTGGGCGAGTGATGAGCCAACCTGGGGAATCTGGGGGGTCCCCGAGTCACAGGTGGGCATGCTTCCCTCCGAGCTCGATGGCCGGGATGCGATCGAACTTGGCTGCGGCACCGCTTACGTCTCGGCGTGGCTGGCCCGCCGCGGCGCCCGACCGGTCGGAATCGACAACTCCGAGGCCCAGCTGGAGACGGCCCGGCGGATGCAGGAGAGGTTCGGGCTGGACTTCCCGCTGATCCACGGCAACGCGGAACGGGTGCCGCGAGCTGATGCGACGTTCGACATCGCGATCTCCGAATACGGTGCGAGCATCTGGTGCGACCCCTACGAGTGGATCCCCGAGGCCGCCCGCCTGCTGCGGCCGGGCGGCGAGCTCGTCTTCCTCGGCAACTCCGTGCTGGGCATGCTCTGCTCGGGCGAGCTCGGCGCGACGGGCAGGGAGCTCGCCCGCCCGCAGTTCGGGATGAACCGCTTCGAATGGCCCGACGACGACTCGGTCGAGTTCCACATAACCCACGGCGCGATGATCGCGCTGCTCAGGGATTCCGGCTTCGAGATCGAGGAGCTGATCGAGGTCAGGCCGCCGCCCGAAGCTGAGAGCGACTACGACCTGGTCGACCTGGAGTGGAGCCGGAACTGGCCGTGCGAGGAGGTCTGGCGGGCGCGCAAACGCTGACGCCCGCCAGAACCGCTCCGCAAGAGCCTGCTCGTTACTTCTGGGCCTTGATCGACTTGCTGATGCCGGCCTGACAACCCTTCACGGCCTTGGCGTAGGCGTAGAAGTAACCCTTGCTGTAACCGGTGTTGCCGGTCGACCACATGTACTTGTTGCCGTTCGCCTGGGCGACGTCCATCCCGATTTTCTGATCGTGTTTGGGATCGGCGCCGTTGCCCTTCTGCTTGTAGAGGACCACCTTGCGACCGTTGGCGCACTTCTGCTTGTCGCTCTTGACGTATCCGTAGAAGCCCCCCGACTCGGCCTTGATCTTGACCTTCGTCTCGGCCTTGCCCCGCGCCAAGGCGCTGCCGGCAACTACGAGGAGAACGCACGCCGCGATTGCCGCGACCACCGAAATCTTGCTCTTCACTTGCTGCTCCTTCATTGTGGCGTGGTTCGAAACTACCACCGCCACGTCAATCGTCAATGACTTTGCCGGCATCGCGACCATCGGGGACGCACCGGCCGACTGCCACCATTCGTCGGGCCATGTGGTTCTCCACCGACAACCTGGTCCTGATCCTGATCCAGGCGGCCTGCGTGGTCCTGCCGGCGGCCGGCCTGCCGGCGCGCCTCGAACGATTCCGGGGTTCGGGTTGGGCGCTTGTGTTGCCGGTCTCGATCCTGCTCGTGATCGGCGGCATCTCGGTGTTGCCCGGGACCGCCGACGCGATCACGTGGCTCGCCCTGATCGGCGTTCCGATCGGCTGTGCACTCGCGTTCGGCTGGGCCGCCCGCGGTGCCCGGGCCCCGCTGGCGCTGCTCGCAATCCCGCTGCTGGCGCTCGCCTGGACCAACCAGGATTCGGAGGCCGGGCAGTTGGCGACCTCGCTGCTGATCGCCGGCTCGGCCATCACCCTGGGCAGGCTGCTGGCCGGCGGGACACCGCTGGGGTGGCTCAAGGCGGGTGTCTACGCATTGGCCCTCGTCGACGCGGTCCTCGTCTTCTCGGGCAGCCTGCAGGGGCCGAACGAAGTCCTCGTCAGCGCGGTGCCCGCCCAGAACCTGCCGCAGCTCCAGTCAGCCGGCTTCGGCTCGATGTCGATCGGCTACGGAGATTTCTTCATCGCCGCGGTGGTCGGCGGGATCCTCGCATTCGAGAGGCGGCCCCAACTCGCGGCGGGCGCCGCGACCCTTGTCTTCGCGCTTGCGTGGGATCAACTCTTCCTCGTCTACGACGTGCTCCCCGCGACGATCCCTCCGGCGCTCGCACTGCTCTTCATAGAGACGATGGCCCGACGAACCGAGCGCCGCCGGAGGACGGGCTTGGCCCTCGCCGAGCCCGATTGAGAAGTGGAGGCGGCCGGTACTGCCCCGGCGTCCGCGAAGGACGCCCCGATGCGTCAACGAGCGTTCCCTTGGAGTCTGTCTCGGCGTCCGGCTAGGTCAATCCGAGGGGTACGTTGCCGGGCCACTTCCTCCTATTGATGTTCCCGAACGACCGAGGATTTTGCCGCTGGGTGAGCCCACTGATGATGCCGCTGACCCGGAGCGTGGGCGATCCGGAGCGACAGCTCTCTACTGCTGTTTAGGCAGCGAGAGCGAACTCGTGAGAGTCCGCACTTATGGTTTTCCCTGGGCTTTTTAACGAGGCCGGCCCAGGCACCTCGACTCGCAACACCGGGACGAGAACCGTTCACGTCGATTCTGTGTCGCCCCCTATGTATGTGTCTATGTGCCTCGGAGTGTAGTCGGCCGCACCAAATCGATAGGTTCCCTGCATGGGTTGCTTCGTAGTTCTGTTCGCGCTGATCTCGCCGCGCCTCGCGCTGTTCTTCATTGCGATCTTCTCGGACATCCTGAGCCGGGCGTTCGACTCGTGGCTGATCCCGTTCCTCGGCTTCTTCCTGTTGCCATGGACCACCCTGGCCTACGCGTGCATGTGGGAGATCGGCAGCAACCAGGTGAGCGGCTTCGAGTGGTTCATCGTGATCCTCGCGTTCCTCGCCGACCTCGCCGGATACGGGGTGATCGGCAATCGCCGCCAGAGCACCGCTCGCTGACGGCGCCGCGCCGCGACCCCCGATCCCCGGCGATTGACGCCGTGCGTCCGCGGGTATAGCCGTCTCGTGAACCGACGCACGCTTGGATCGCAGGGCCTTGAAACAGCGGCTATCGGGCTCGGCTGCATGGGCATGTCCGAGTTCTACGGTGAGAGCGACGACGAGCAGTCGATCGCGACGATCCACAGGGCCATCGAGATCGGTGTGGACTTCCTCGACACCGCCGACATGTACGGGCACGGCGAGAACGAGAAGCTCGTCGGGCGGGCGCTGCAGGGGCGTCGAGAGGACGTCACCTTGGCCACGAAGTTCGGAATCGTGCGCGGCGACGACCCGGCCTCCCGCAGCATCAACGGCCGCCCCGAGTACGTGCGCGGGGCGATCGACGCGTCGCTGTCGCGACTCGGCACCGATCACGTCGACCTCTACTACCAGCATCGGGTCGACCCGTCGGTGCCGATCGAGGAGACGGTCGGCGCAATGGCCGAGGCCGTCGAGGCGGGGAAGGTCCGCCACATCGGCCTCAGCGAGGCGGCGCCGGAGACGATTCGCCGCGCGAACGAGACGCACCCGATCAGTGCCGTCCAGACCGAGCTCTCGCTCTGGGAGCGGGCGGCGATGGACGAGATCCTTCCGACCTGTCGCGAGCTCGGCATCGGCTTCGTCCCGTACTCCCCACTCGGGCGGGGCTTTCTGACGGGACGCTTCACGTCGAGCTCAGATTTCGGCGAGGGCGACTTCCGGGGCAACGACCCGCGGATGAGCGAGAAGAACTTCCAGCGCAACGCCGGCATCGTCGAGACGGTCGGGAGGGTCGCCGAGCGCCACGGCGCGACCCCCGCTCAGGTGGCGCTGGCCTGGGTGCTGGCGCAGGGAGACGACCTGGCGCCGATCCCCGGCACCCGCAAGATCGAACGGCTCGAGGAGAACGCGGCCGCGGCCGACCTCGCACTCGGCGAAGCCGACCTGCGCGAGCTCGACGGCGCCGGGACGGCGGTCGGCGACCGCTACGCCAACATGAGCTCCGTCAATCGCTGACGGTGGCGATGAGCCGTGCTCAGCTGAGTTCGGGAAGGTACTGCCCGACGTGAGCGGCGATCGTCTCCCGCACCCAGCGGCGCTCCTCGTCGGAGGCCATCCGGTAGCGGCCGAGGAGCATCGACTGCTTCTCGATCGGCAGCCCAGCGATCTCCCAGCGGACCGCGAGTCGCTCGAAGAGGGCTTCCTCGCGTCTCTGCCAGGCATCTTCGACGGAAGCGGCGGCGCTCGCCGGCGGCTCGCCGATCTTGCGGATCGTCGCAGCGCTGAGCTCCTGTCTCAGCGTGAGCACGTTGCCGTCGGCATCCCGATATTCGCTGGTCGGCGACTGGGCGCGACGAGGCCGCCTGTCCTTGCGCTTGGCCATCGCCGGGGAGTCTGTCAGCCGGGCCGCCGCATGCGCATGGATAGGTTGGGCGGATGAGCGCGCACGAGTTCGATGCGATCGTGGTCGGCGCCGGCCCGGCCGGAGAGGTCGCAGCAGGCCGGCTCGCCGACGGAGGGCTGGAGGTCGCGCTCGTCGAGCGGGAGCTGGTCGGTGGGGAGTGCAGCTTCTACGCCTGCATGCCTTCGAAGGCGCTGCTGCGCCCGCCGGAGCTGCTCGCCGAGGTCGGGCGCGTTCCCGGCATTCCGGTCGCGGGCGATCTCGACGTCGAACGGATCCTCGCGCGGCGCGACGAGGTGATCCACGATCTCGACGACTCGGCCCAGCTTCCCTGGCTCGAGGATCGCGGAATCGAGCTCTTTCGCGGGATCGCCGAGCTCACCGGCGAGCGTGCCGTCAGGGTCGGCGGCGACGATCTCACCGCCCGCAAGGCGGTGGTCCTCGCCACCGGATCGACCGCCGCGATGCCTCCGATCGACGGCCTGGCAGAGGTGGGTGCCTGGTCCAATCGCGAGATCACGACGGCGAAATCGGCGCCGCGGTCCCTGCTCATCCTCGGCGGCGGCGTCGTCGGTGCCGAGATGGCGGCCGCATGGAGCTCCTTCGGGACGGAGATCACGCTGATCGAGGGACTCGATCGGATCCTCGCCCGCGAGGAGCCCTTCGCCGCCGAGCAGGTGGCCGAAGCCCTCGCCGGCAAGGGGGTCGAGATCAGGACCGGCGCGAAGGTGACTGCCGCGAGTCGCGACGCGGATGCCGACGCGGTGACCCTGACCCTGGAGGACGGGACGCAGCTGGAGGGGCAGCATCTGCTCGTCGCGGTGGGCCGCACACCCAACGTGGAGGGCATCGGCCTCGAGGTCGTCGGTGCCGAAACCGGCGGCGACCCGATCGAGGTGGACGAGCGGATGCGGGTCGGGGGTCGTGAGTGGCTGTATGCGATCGGGGACGTCAACGGCCGCTCCCTCCTCACCCACATGGGCAAGTACCAGGCACGGGTCGCCGCGGAGAACATCCTCGGCCGGGACCTGATCGCCGGCCGCGACGACGAACGCTCTCCCCGCGTCATCTTCACCGACCCCGAGGTCGCAGCCGTCGGCTACACGCTCGAGGGCGCGGAGCAGGCCGACCTGACGGTCACGGCCGTCGATGTCGACACCTCGGGGACCGCCGGTGCCTCGTTCCACGGACGGAACGCGCCGGGAACCAGTCGCCTCGTCATCGATGACGATCGGCGGATCGTCGTCGGTGCGACCTTCGTCGGCCCCGACGTCAACGAACTGCTGCACGCCGCGACGATCGCCGTCGTCGGCGAGCTCACCGTCGAGAGGCTGATGGAAGCGGTGCCGGCCTTCCCGACCCGCAACGAGATCTGGCTGAACCTGCTCCAGAAGTACGGCCTCTAGGGGGCTGACGAGGACGCCGAGTCACGGGCCTTCGGGCCGTCAGGCAGCCTGACGAGACCGAGAGTGCGTGAATCAAGGACGCAGGAGGCGATGCGGCCTCGGGCCGTGAGCCGACGAGGACGCCGAGTCACGGGCCTCGGGCCGTCAGGCAGCCTGACGAGACCGAGAGTGCGTGAATCAAGGACGCAGGAGGCGATGCGGCCTCGGGCCGTGAGCCGACGAGGACGCCGAGTCACGGGCTCTCGGGCCGTCAGACGGTCAGGCGGGACTTGATCTGTTCTAGGAAATCACCCGGAAACCCGGGGATGCCCTCGAGGTCGTCCACAGATCCGAATCGCCCAGATCGCTCGCGATGGGCGAGAACCCGACCCGTCTGCGTCACCGAGAGGCCGACGTCGCGAAGCTGCTCGAACGTCGCATCGTTGAGGTTCAGCGGCAGGAACTGCACGGACTTCATGTCGGCGGGATCGGGCAGCGGCAGGTTCGCCGACGGCTCCCCCGTTGCGGCGGACGGCTCGGGCTCGGCCGGCGGCGGGGGCGGCTCGGGCGGCGGCGGTGCCGGCGGGTCTGGGACAGCAGGCTCGGCGGGGGCGGCGAACTGCTCCACCGGGGGCGGCGGGGGCGGCGGCTCCGTCCGAGGCGCGGGCGGCATCGGCGGAGCGGCCTGGGGCGGCTGCGGCGCGACGAATCCGCTGGCCGGGACGGCCGCCGGAGGCGTGGGAGGTGCGGGCGTCGCGGGCGGCACCTCCCCGGGCGCGGTCGGCCGGGCAACCCCGGAGACGGCTTCCCGGGCGCGGCCCTCCGCCTCACGGGCGCGTTGCTCAGCTTCGTTGATCCTGCCGAGCATTTCCTGCAGCCGGCGCTCGCGCTCGGCTTCCTGCGCCCTCAGGTCAGCGAGCCGCTCGGCACGGGCGGCGCGCTCCTCGGCTTCGCCGGCCTGCGATTCGATCTTGTCGAGCCTGGACCTGGCCTCCTCGAGCGCCTTCTCGGTCCGCTGTCTCTGGTCGGCGATCCGCTGTTCAGTCTGATCGAGCTCCTCGACCAGCTCGCGGTCGCGCTCCCGGCGGCGGTCGATCTGCTGATCGGCGATCCGGAGCTCGTTCGCGAACGGATTGTCCTCATCGACGGATGCCGCTTCGCGGCGAGCTTGGTCTGATGCGGACATCGCGGCTCCCGCCACGCCCCCCTCGGCGGCCAGGCGGAGGCCCTCCACCTCACGGACGCGGCGATCGGCCTCGGCCTCGGCCTCGGCGGACTGGGCACGGACGATCGCATCGTCCTCGCGCTGCTGCGCGGTCTGCAGCCGGTGCTCGGCCTCGGCTGCGGATGCCGGGGCGGGCTGTGGGGCGGCGGGCGGTTCCGCGGGCGCAGGAGGCTCGGGAGACGCAGGAGGCTCGGGAGACGCCGGCGGCTCGGGAGGCTCCGGGGGCTCGGGCGATGCAGCCGGCTCGGGAGGCTGCGGCGGCTGGGGGGACGCAACCGGCTCAGCTGTTGTCGGTGGCTCGGTGGGCGACGGAGGTTCAGGTGTCGGGGTGGGCGGCGGGGGCACGGCGCCTGTCGGAGCGGGCGGTGCCGGGGGACCCGCGTTTGCCGGCGGAGGGGGCGGAGGCGTGGCGGCCTGCTCCGGGCCGCCGCCGGAACGCGACACGGCAACGCCCGCGCCGGCGGCTGCCGCCGCAGCTGCGGCGGCGCCGAGCGCCATCCTCGGATCTGACTTCTCGTCGGATGGCTGTACCGCGGGAGCCGGGGCCGGCGGTTGCGAGGGTGCGGGCGGAGGGGGAGCCCCGCCCTTCGCGGTCGCACGGGCCGCCTTCTTCGCTTCGACGGCGCGGCGGCGCTCCTCACGCGCCCTGTCGCGCTGTGCCTTCGCCTCTGCCTTCTGGGCCGCGCGCTCGCGCTTCTTCTGCTCGCGCTGGGCCTTGCGATCGAGCGGGGCGCCAGGCGCCTGGTTCCCAGCGGCCGGGTCGCCGCCCTGTGGGGTCGGACTGGCGAGACCCGCCGCCTCGGCGGCGGGCGACACCGGAGCAGAGCCGGAGGTCGGCGCGACGGGCGGGGGCGGTTGCTTGTTACCGCGCTGCTTGCGGGCGGCCTTCTCCTCGGCGCGCTTGCGCTTCTGCTCCTCCCGCGTGAGCCGGGTCTTCTCCTTGACCGTCTCTCGGGCGCGTTTCTTCTCCTCGCGCTCCCGCTTCTTGCGCTGCTTGGGAGTTTCGGAAACGGGGGTTGCCGAAGCGGACGCCTGCGGTGCGGGGGTCGCGGCCGAGGGGGGTGCGGGCGGCGTCCCGGAGGGAGGGGGTGGCGGGGCAGGAGCACCGGAGGGAGGGGGCGGCGGGGCGGCGCCCGGCTGCGGCGTCGATCCCTGCTGTTGATCTTGCTCGCTCACTCGCATTCCTCCATGTCAAAGCTCGTACCCCGACATTGAAGCAAGGGCCGCCACGCCTGTGGAGGTCCGGCCATGATGCCTGAACGGGAGCGTTCAGCGGCCACGGTGCTTCATCTCCCGTTCGATGTCCCTGGCAACGTCGCGATCGCGGATCTGGCGACGCTTGTCCTGCTGCTGCCGCCCCCGCGCCAGGGCCAGCTCGACCTTGGCGCGCTTGCCCTTGAAGTAGATGCGCGTCGGGATCAGCGTCAGGCCCTTGCGCTGCATCCGCCCGATCAGGCGCTCGATCTCCCAGCGGTGCATCAGCAACTTGCGGGCCCGCTCGGGCTCGTGGTTGTCGCGAGCCGGCGGATAGGGCGGTATGTAGGCGTCGCGCAGGTACACCTCACCGTCCTCGATCACCGCGTAGGAGTCCTGAAGCCGCGCCTTACCGTCGCGCAGCGACTTGACCTCGGTGCCGTGCAGGACGATCCCGACCTCGAACGTCTCGACCGTCTCGTACGAGAATCGGGCGGCCCGATTCGTCGCGACATCCGGTCCGCGTTCCTCTTCGGTATCGCTCATCTTCGGCCCCGCGAACCGCGCTGCCGCTGACGACCGCGGTTCCCGGTCGAGCCCTTTTCGCGCGGCGCCTTCTCCTCGGCTCCGATCAAGTCGACCCTCCCACGCGGCGCCTCGACGGATTCCACCTTGATCTCGATCGAGTCACCGATCCCGACCCGGCTTCCCGATCGCATGCCGACCAGCGCCGACTCGACGTCGTTGATCTCGAACCGTTCCCCCGGCATCCGCCGGGCGGGGAAGAAGCCCTCGTAGATGTCGGAGTGCTCGCCACGAAACTGGATGAAAGCACCGGCTGAGATGACACCGGAGACCTCACCCTCGAAAACGGTTCCGGAACCGCGCTCGAAGAGCTCCCGCTGCAGCAGGAAGGCCGCGCAGATGTCGTCGGCATCGCGCTCGACCCGCATCGAATCCCGCTCCTTGCCGGAACAGTGCTCGGCTGCCTCGGCGACCTCGTGGACGGTGGGTGCCGGTTCGCCGCCGTCGACGATCGACAGCAGCGCCCGATGGGCGATCAGATCGGGGTAGCGGCGAATCGGTGACGTGAAGTGGGCGTAGGCGGGGCTGCCGAGTCCCGCGTGGCCCTCGTTCGCGGGGCTGTAGCGAGCGGGCTTCAGCGATCTCAGGACGAGGGAGGAGAGGCTGCCGGCGCCATGGCCGCGCCGCTTCGCCTCCGCCGCGACGAGCCTGCTCGCCTCGATTGCGGCCCTGCCCGCATCACTCGGGCCGGCGTCCTCGGCGAGCGCGGGAGTCGCGATCCCGAGCGATTCCAGCTGGTCGATCAGGACCCGGACCCGGGCCGGATCGGGCTGCTCGTGGACGCGGTAGAGCGACGGGACGCGCTTGCGCTCGATCAGCAACGCGACCTGCTCGTTGGTCAGGATCATCAGCTTCTCGATCAGCCGATGCGACTCGGTCTGCTCGAGGGCGTGCGCCTCGGCGACGTCGCCCTCGGGCGTGAACGTGAACTCCGGCTCGGATCCGCTGACCTCGAGGCCCTGGCCGGCGCTCCGAGCGGCGATCGCAGCGGCCGCGGCGCGAGCGGTGCCGATGGCCTCGCCGACCGGATCCGGGGCTCTCCCCCGCCCGGCGAAGATCACGTCCAGCTCGTCGTAGTCGAGCCGGATGTCGGAGCGGATCCGCGACCGGTAGAAGCTCGCCGAGCGCGCCTCGCCCTCGGCGGAGAGTTCGATCTCGGCGGTCACCGCGAGCCGCTCGACGTCCGGCATCAGGCTGCACGCGTCGCTGCTCAGCGAGGCCGGCAACATCGGGCTGACGGTCCCCGGTGCGTAGGTGGAGTTGGCGCGGGCGAATGCCTCCCGGTCGAGGCCGCTATCCGGCTTGACGTGGGCTGCCACGTCGGCGATGTGAATCCAGATGCGGAACCCGTCTCCCTCGCGCCGCGCGGAGATCGCATCGTCGAAGTCGCGGGCGCTGGCCGGATCGACGGTGAACGTCGGCTCGGCCGTCAGGTCGCGCCGGGACCCCGAATCGCGCTGGAGGCGCTCGATCTCGAGGGTTGCCTCCTGTTCGAGCCGGTCACGGAACGTCGGCCGCAGGCCGCGGTCGGCGATCAGCGCGCCGACCACGTCGCGGGCGTTGTCGGCGCGACCGAGATCGACGATCGGCTGGCCGCCGCGCCCGCCCAGACGACAGAGGGCGATCCGACCCGGGTCGACCTTCACCCGCCCCCGGGCGAGGCTGACCTGTGGGCCGCGGTCGAACAGCGGCTCGCCGACGTAGAACTTGCCGCGGCGGGCGACGACGAATGCGCGGGGACGCGCGGGATCGAGCGGCTCGGGCATCAGTTGCCCGACGCGCCCTGGAGCTCCGCGCCGACCTTCTCGAGGCCGGCGTCGAGCACCGCGTCCCCGTCGGAGACATCCTTGTCCTCCACGCGGATATCGGGCGTCACGCCCTTGCCGAGGATCGAGGTCCCGTCGGAGGTCAGGTACTCACCGACGGTGATGTCGAGGGCACCGCCGGCATCCAGCGGGATGACCTCCTGGAAGACGCCCTTGCCGTACGTCCGGGTGCCGACGATGGTGCCGAGGTCGTTCTCCTTGAGCGCGGCGCTGACGATCTCTGAGGCGGACGCCGTATTGCCGTCGACGAGCACCGCGATCGGGCCGATGTCGGGGAGCGGGTCACCGGCCACGTCGAATGTCTTCCTGTCCCTGGCGCGGCCCTCGATCGTCACGACGGGCCCCTCCTCCTGGAAGATCGACTCGACGAGGACGGCCTCGTCGACGAGGCCTCCGCCGTTGCCGCGAAGGTCGAAGACGAGTCCCTCGGCGCCCTTGTCGTCAAGCCTCTGGATCTCGCTCCGCAACTCGCTGTGCGCACCCCGCGTGAAGCCGGCCAGCGCTACGTAGGCGACCTTGTGTCCGTCGATCTTCTCCATCCGCCCCGTCACGGCCGGGACCTTGACGTTGGCGCGGTCGACCTGGACGACACGCCGCTTGCCGGTCTGACCGTCGACGACCGTGAGCTCGACGCTGGTGCCGGGCGGGCCCTTGATCAGGGCTGCTGCGGCATCGGCGGAGACCCCCTTCAGCGACTTCCCGCCGACGCCGACGATCTCGTCGTCGACGCCGATGCCGGCATCCTCGGCCGGGGCGCCGTCGAAGACCTGGGCGACCCGGAGACCGCGCTTGGTCTCGGTGACTGTCACCCCGATCCCGGAGAACTCGCCGTCTGTCGAGGCCTCGAACTGCTTGTAGGTGGCCGGGTCGAAGTAGTGGGAGAACTTGTCGTCGTTGGCCTTGCTGATCTTGCGGACCATGCCGTCGATCGATGCATTCTCGAGTTCGTTCGAGTCGGTCGGGCGAAAGTACGAGTCCTGGATGACCTGCTGCGCCTCCGCGGCTCTGCTCCCGCTGCCGCTCTCCGGCAACAGGTCCTGGAGCGGCCCGACGAATGCGAGCACGGCGACGGCGACTACCGCGCCGACGATCATGCCGACCGTCAGGGTCGCGAGACGGCTGGGACCGCTGCTCAAATTCGGAGGAAACGGCGCAGCGTCACTCCGCTGCCAAGCGCCGCGACCACCATCGCGCCCATCACCAGTGCGGCGACCAACGGTACGAAGGAGATCGTGTTGAGATTCTCGACCAAAGCGAAATTGTCAGACAGCGGGTCAACGATGGTCACCTTGCCGAGAAAGAGTATGCCGACCGCGATCAGCGCGCCGAATGCACCGACGACGAGCCCCTCGATCACGAAGGGCCAGCGGATGAACCAATCGGTCGCTCCGACGAGCTGCATGACCTCGACCTCGCGGCGCCGGGCGTAGATGGAGAGGCGGATCGTGTTGCCGACCAGGAACAGGGAGGCGACCGCGAGCAGGACGGCGATCACCGCGAGCAGGATCTTCACCGCGCTGGTGACCTCGCGGATCTGCTGGGTCTGCTGCCCGGTGACGATGTCGTCGATCGCGGCGCTGATCGGTTGCGGCTTGCCCGCCGAGTCGGGCGGCGAAAGAGCGGTCTGGACCGATTCCAGGTTGTCGGGGTTGTCGACCTTGACGTTGAATGCCGGCGGCAGCGGGTTCGTGTTCAGCTGATCGAGAAGGCTCTTGTCCTCGAGACGGGCCTCGAGGATCTTCAGCGCTGCCGCGGGTGAGATGTATTCGACGTTCTCGACGTGCGGTATCCCGGAGATCCTGTCCTGGAGGTTGGTGATCTCCTTGTTGGTGGCATCGTCGAACATGAAGACCTTGAGCTCGAGCTGACTGCGGACGTCGTTGGTCTTCGACCCGCTGGCCTCGAGAACCGGCACGAGAACGCCGATCAGCAGGACCGTCACGGCGATCGTCACGATCGCCGCGAGCGAGGGAGCGGCGTTGCGGCGCAGGGCCCGGTAGGCCTCGCCGAGGAAGAATGCGAAGCGGCTCACAGGGCCGCCCCGTTTTCCTCATCGAAGCCGTCGTCGTGCTCGGCGACCCCATATTCGGAGCGGACGCGCGCGCCGAACTCCGACGTGTCCTCGTCGGTCGCGTACATCCCGGCGGCCTGGTCGCGGATCACGCGGCCCTCGTAGAGCTGAATGACGCGACGGCGCATCTTGTCGACCATCTCGCGGTCGTGGGTGACGACGACGACGGTGGTGCCGGTGCGGTTGATCCGGTAGAGGAGCTGCATGATCCCGATCGACGTCTCGGGGTCGAGGTTTCCGGTCGGCTCGTCGGCGAGGAGGAGCGGCGGATGGCTGACGAATGCCCTGGCGATCGAGACTCGCTGCTGCTCACCGCCCGAGAGCTCGTCCGGGTAGTTGTGGATCTTGGCTCCGAGGCCGACCATGCGGAGGATCTCCGGCACCTGGCGCTTGATCTCCGCGCGGGGCGTACCGACCACCTGGAGCGCGTAACCGACGTTGTCGTAGACGGTCCGATTGGGGAGCAGCTTGAAGTCCTGGAACACCGTGCCGATCCGGCGCCGCAGCTGCGGCACCTTCGAGCGGGCCATGTCGTTGATGTCCTTGCCGGCGACGGAGACGACCCCGCCGGCGGGCTCGAGATCGCGCAACAGGAGCTTGATGAAGGTGGACTTGCCACAGCCGGTGGGGCCGACCAGGAATACGAACTCGCCGCGATCGATCTGAATCGAGACCCGCTCGAGGCCGACGTGGCCGCCGGGGTAGACGACCGTCGCATCCTGAAGCTCGACGATCGGGGGGCGCTGCGTGCGGGAATGCGACTCGGGCATCCGCGAGCGGCGGGCGCGAAGTCGGCTGCGTGTGCGTGCTCTGGCCATGATCGTGATGCTCCTTCGTCGGCGCCGGGGACGTTCCTCCGAGCGTGGCGCTTGGGCGGAGCCGTGCAAGGGGCGCGTCTTGCGAGTCCGGGCATGATAAGCAAATCCTCACACAACACCAACGGTTCCTTCGTCAATTGGTCACACCGCCGTGCAGGCAACGGCGTGCCCTGGCCTTAGGATCCCGCCGTGGTTCACCTCAGGATCGTCGCCCCGAACGCCAACTGCCGGCACGTGCTCGAACTGCTCGAGGCGACCGACTCGGTCTTCAACGTCGTCCACCTCCCGAACGTCGCCACCAAGCCACGGGGGGACATGGTTCTCTGCGACGTCACCCGCCGCGACGTCAGCCTCGTCATCGCGGACCTCCGCGAGCTCAATGTCGACGTCGACGGTTCGATCGCCATCGAGAACGTCGACGCCGAGATCTCCGGCATCGCCAGCCACGCCTTCCGCCGACGGCGCGACGACATCGGCGCCGATCCCGTCGTCTGGGAGAACGTCTCGTCGCGGACGTCGGAGAACGTCGAGCTCTCCCAGAGCTACCTGATCTTCATGACCCTGGCGATGCTGATCGCATCCGTCGGGATCTACCTCAACCAGCCGATCCTGATCGTCGGCGCCATGGTCGTCGGACCCGACTTCGGCCCGATCGCCGGCATCTGCGTCGCCCTCGTCAATCGCAATCGCGTCCTCGTCCGCCGTTCCGCCCAGGCGCTCGTCATCGGCTTCGCGCTCGGGATCGTCGTCACGTACCTGATGACCAGTTCCTGATGGCCATCGGTGAGCTGCCCGAAACGATCGACTTCAACGCCCACGCACTCGTCCGCTTCATCTCCAACCCGGACTTCTTCTCCGTCTACGTCGCGCTGGCCGCCGGAATCGTCGGCATGCTCTCGCTGACGACGGCGAAGTCGAGTGTGCTGGTCGGAGTCCTGATCTCGGTGGCGACGATTCCGGCGGCCGCGAACATCGGCGTCGCCGCCGCCTACTCCGATTGGGCCACGACGTGGGGGGCGACCTCCCAGCTGACTGCTCAACCTCACGTCGATCTTCGTGGCCGGCCTGTTGACGCTGCTGCTGCAGCGGCGCATCTACATGAACCGGCGCCTCCGCCACCTCAACGACGAGTCGCGCCGCCCCGCGGGACTCCCGATCGGCCTGAGCCGCAGGGCCTTGGTGGAGCCGAGCGACGAGCCCGAGGCCGAGTAGCGCGGCCGCGGCGGGGATCCGCGAGCGGACCGTCTAGCCGATCGCGACCATTCTCTCGATCGGGATCCGCGCCCTGGCGGCGATCTCCGGCGGGACCCGCACCTCGCCCGACATGTCGCGGAGACAGTCACGCAGCTTCGGCAGGGTGATCATCTTCATGTACTTGCAGAAGGCCATGCGGTTGGCCGCGATCAGGTCTGCCTGCGGCGCCACCTGCTCGAGCGGGTAGAGCATTCCCGTCTCGGTCGCGACGATGTAGGAGCCCTGCGGGTTCTGCTCGACGTGCTGAAGCATCCCGGAGGTCGAGAGCATGTGGACGCCCTCGCCGGAGATGTCGCCTGAGGCCACGTACTCCATCGCCTGCGTCGAACAGCCGCACTCCGGATGGATCAGGAACTCGGCTTCGGGGTGCTCGGCTCGCATCTCGGTGATGTCGTCGGGGCGGATGCCCGCGTGGACGTGACACTCGCCGTCCCAGACGTGGAAGCGAGCCCGGCGCTCGGGATCGTCGAGCAGCCCCGTCTCGCGTTCGACGAAGGCACCGAGCCACATGTCGGGGCCGAAGAGGATCTCGGTCTCCGGGCCATGCTCCTGCCAGATGTGATCGACGACGTCGACGGCGTTGGAGGAGGTGCAGCAGTAGTCGGTCTCGGCCTTGACCTCCGCGGAAGTGTTGACGTACATGACCACGAGCGCGCCCGGATGCTCGGCCTTCCAGGCGACGAGCTGCTCCGCGGTGATCGAGTCGGCGAGCGAGCAGCCGGCGTCGAGGTCGGGGATCAGCACCGTCTTCTCGGGTGAGAGAACGGAGGCCGTCTCGGCCATGAAGTGGACACCGCAGAAGGCGATCACGGATGAGTCGGTCGCCGCGGCGGCGCGGGACAACCCGAGCGAGTCGCCGACGAAGTCGGCCACGTCCTGGAGCTCGGGGAGCTCGTAGTTGTGGGCGAGGATTACCGCGTCGCGTCGCTTCGCGAGCGCCTTCACCTCGGCCGTCAGCGCGGCGATCTCCTCACGGTTCAGGCCTCCGCTCGAGCCCGGAAGGTTCGAGGTGGCCGTTTGGACTGTCGGGAGTTCCTGCATCGAAACCTCCCACCCATCGCGGGCGGACTAACCTTGATTTTCGCGGGCCGCCGCTGTGCGGTCGGACGAGCGAATGACCCGAGGGAGTCTAGCGCCGGACAACCTTCGGGCCGGCCCTGCGGACCCGCTCGCAGCCCTTCGTGGGCTCGCCGGGATCGGCGACGACCGTATCGCGGCCCTTCCCACACTCGATCAGGTCGCGGATTCCGTCGACGGCGTCGATCGAGTCGTTGCCCTTGCCCCCGATCAAACGGTCGTGGGCGGCGCCGCCGACCAGCGAGTCGCGGCCCGGGCCGCCGACGATCTTGTCGGCACCCTCGCCGCCGTCGAGCGTGTCGCCGCCGCCGTTGCCCTGAAGTCGGTCGTTGCCGATCCCACCGGTCAGCTGATCCTTGGCGCTGCCGCCGTAGACCTTGTCGCTGCCGTCGCCGCCGTCGAGGCAGTCCGGCGCGTTGAAGCCCTTGACGACGTCGTTGCCGCCCTCCGCCTGGATCGAGTCGCTGCCGAGGCTGCCGAAGAGCTCGTCGTCACCGGGGCTGCCGAAGAAGACGCGGCTGCAGGGACCGGGCGGCAGTTGGGCGATCTCGCAGTTCGAGAGCTGATCCTCGGGATCGGCGTCGACCCGATCCGAACCGGGACCGCAGTCGACGGTGTCGGCGACCCCGTCCGCGGCGTCGATCCGGTCGTCGCCCTCCCCACCCTCGAGGCAGTCGGCCGAGCCGAGACCCGTGATCGTGTCGTTCCCCGCCCCGCCGAGGAGCGCATCGTCGGCGGCCGTGCCCGTGATCGTGTCGTCGCCCGAGGTGCCGACCTGGAGGTGGGTGCAGTAGGCACGGTCGAGCGTGATCGACTCGCAACCCGTGAAGGAGTCGATCTCGTCAGCGATGACGGTGTCCTCCCCGGCGCCGCAGTCGATCGTGTCGGCCTCCCGGTCGGCGGCATCGATGGTGTCCGCCCCGGGCCCCCCATTGAGGGCGTCGCCGCCGCTGCCGCCGTCGAGGCAGTCGTCGGCGGCCAGGCCGTTGAGCGTGTCGTCGCCGCCGAGCCCCGACAGATCGTCGCCCCCGATCGACCCGTTCAGCGTCTCCCCCGCCGCGGTCCCGGTCTGGGGGTTCGAACAGGCCGCAAGGGTGACCTCGCAGGAGGTCACGTCATCGATCGGGTCGGCGTCGACGGCGTCGGTCCCGGGGCCGCAATCGATCGTGTCCGGCTCGCCGTCGACCGCGTAGATCATGTCGGGATCGGGGCCGCCGTTGATCGTGTCCGCGCCCGGGCCACCGGTCAGGGTGTCGGTTCCCGCTGCTCCCTCCAGGCAGTCGGCGCCGCCCATCCCGCTGAGAGCATCGTCCCCGCCGAGGCCGAGGATCTCCTCGTCCTTCGCGGTCCCCGCGAGCGTGTCGGGGCCGGAGGTGCCGTAGAGCTGACGCGAGCAGTACGCGCGGTCGAGATCAACGGTCTCGCAGTTGGTGACCGTGTCGATCGTGTCGGCGAGGGCGTAGTCGTTGCCCGGTCCGCAGTCGACCGTGTCCACCTCGGTGTCCTGGGCGGCGATCACGTCGGCGTCGTTGCCGCTGCTGATCGTGTCGGATCCGGCATCGCCGGAGAGCAGATCGTTTCCGTCGGCGCCGGAGAGGGTGTCGGCGCCCGGTCCCCCCGACACCTTGTCGTTTCCGCCGTCGCCGCTGATGACGTCGCCGTCGCCGTCGCCGGCGATGCAGTCGTCGGCGCCCAATCCGTTGACGGTGTCCGCACCGGCACCGGCCTTGATGTCGTCACCTCCGGCCGTCCCGTCGATGGTCTCCGCCGCCGCCGTTCCGACTATCGGGTTCGAGCAGGGAGTCGCGCCGAGCTTGATCTCGCAGTTCGTCAGCTTGTCGTTGGCATCGGCCTGGACGGTGTCCGTCCCGGCACCGCAATCGATCGTGTCGATCTCGCCGTCGAGGACCATGATCGCGTCGTTGCCGTCGCCGCCGAGGATCGTGTCCGCGCCGGAGCCGCCGTCGATCTCGTCATCGCCGGCCTCCCCCTCGAGCGTGTCGATGCCCGCGTCGCCGTAGAGCCGATCGTTTTCGGTGCCTCCCCAGATCCGGTCGTTCGCGGGACCGCCGTGGATCTCGTCGTCGCCGGGGTCGCCGTACAACGTGTCCTCGTTGTCGCCGCCCCAGATCACGTCGGGGCCCTCCTGACCGTGGACGTCGTCGGTGCCCGCATCCCCGTACAGGAGGTCCGCGCCGGAGCCGTCGCCACCGAACAGCTTGTCGGGGCCGTCGCCGCCGTGCAGCTCGTCGTCATCCTCCATCCCGTTCAGGTAGTCGACGCCGGCGGCTCCATCGAGGTAGTCGTTCTGGGTTCCGCCGTAGAGGCTGTCGCTGCCGTCACGGCCGTAGACGCGGTCCTCCCCGGCGTCGCCGATCGCGAAGTCGTTGGCGGCGCCGCCGTCGAGGTAGTCCTCGTCGTTGCCCCCGCGCAGGCTGTCGCCGCCGTCGCCGCCGTACAGGCAGTCGAAACCGTCGTTTCCGCGCAGGTTGTCGTCGGAGCCGAGACCGAGGACCCGCTCGTTGAGGTACGTCCCCTCGAAGTCGTCGTGGGCATCGGTCAGCGAGACGAGGACGTTGCAGGCGACCGGCGGGTCGGGCGGCGACGCATGCGCACCCGGCGCGAGCCCGGCGAGGATCCCGAGGGAGAGGGGGATCGCGGCCGCGATCCAGCGTCTGGGGCCGGTGTCACTCATCTACGCTGAGCTCGTGCCCGAGCTTCCCGAGGTTGAGATCGCCGTTCGTCGCATCGACGGAACTGTGAATGGTGCGGAGGTCGAATCCGCTCTCTCGCCGGGAATGGTCGCGCTGAAGAGCGTCAAGCCCCCGCTCGAGGCGATCGTGGGCGAGCGGGTTCACGGAGTCCGCCGGATCGGCAAGATGCCGCTCGTCGAGTTCGGGCCGGATGGAGAGCTGGCGATGCTCGTCCACATGATGTCGGCAGGCCGGCTCCAGGTCTTCAGGGAACGGGCTTCCCTGCGCGACCGCCGCTCTCGGGTGCTGATCCGCCTCACCAACGGCGACGAGATCCGCCTGCGGGAGTTCGGCACCAAGCAGCGCGCCTGGGCGAAGTTGATGGCCGCCGGGGACGTCGCCGCGGACGAGATGGTCGCCACCCTCGGACCCGAGGCCTGGCCGCGGCCACCGCTCGACGTGGTCGCCGAGCTGATCGACCAGCCCCGCCATCTCCACACCCTCCTTCGTGATCAGCGCACGATCGCCGGCATCGGCCGCTCCTGGGTCGACGAGATCCTCTGGGAGGCCCGCCTCTCCCCCTTCAGAAAGGGTGCGGAGCTCGGCGCGGACGAGATCGAACGCCTCCACGCGGCCCTGCTCGTTCTCGATCGCGCGATCGACCACTACGAGGAGGTGATCGGCGAGACGATTCCGGACAAGATGCCCATGCCACTGCAGGTTCACCGCCGCGAGGGCGAGGCCTGCCCCCGCTGCGGCGACACGATCGCCGCAGTTCACTACGCCGAGCGCATCACCTGTTATTGCCCGAAGGAGCAGACCGAGGGCCGCGTGCTCAAGGACCGCCGCCTGTCGAAGCTCTTGAAGTAGGCCCCAGCAGCATCGACAGATCCAGCGCCGGTGCCGAATGGGTCAGGGCGCCGACCGAGATGAAGTCGACACCCGTGGCCGAGATCCCGCCGACGGTCTCCAGGGAGACGCCGCCGGAGGCCTCGAGCGTGACCGGCGACGAGCCCACGTGGTCCCGGGCGGCGACGGCGGCGCGGAGCCCGTCGAGGTCCATGTTGTCGAGGAGGAGGCGCGACGCTCCCGCCGCGAGGGCCGCTTCGACCTCGTTCTGGTCTCGGCACTCGACCTCGACGGGAAGCTCGGGATGGGCCGAGCGGGCCCGGGCCACCGCCTCCGCCAGGCCGCCGGCGAGGGCGACGTGATTCTCCTTGATCAGGATCGCGTCGTAGAGGCCCATCCGGTGGTTCTGCCCGCCGCCGGCGCGGACGGCGGCCTTCTCGAGGGCGCGAAGCAGGGGTGTCGTCTTCCGCGTGTCGAGGATCACGGACCTGCCTCCCTCCGACCGCGAAGCCGCGACGAAACGGGCGGTCAGCGTCGCGATGCCGGAGAGATGGCCGAGCAGGTTCAGAGCGACCCGCTCGCCGGCGAGCAGCCCCCGGGCCGGGCCGGAGATGACGGCGACGTCGCGGGGCACGGAGTCGCCCCAGATGCCCTCGACGACGAGCTTGTCGAGCTCGCCGCCGCGGGCCAGCCGGAACGCCTCGGCGGCGGCGTCGAGGCCGAACACCACCCCGGGCTCCTTCTGGACGATCCGAGCGCGAGCGACCGCGTCGTCGGGAACGGTTGCGTCGGTCGTCCGGTCGCCGTCGCCCAGATCCTCGGCGAGGGCGCGGGCGACGAGTTCCGTCACCGCCCCGTCGACCGTCACGTCGCGGACCCGTCGGCGGCTGCCTGGAGCAGATACTCGCGCACGAACCCGTCGAGGTCGCCGTCGAGAACACGCTGCGCGTCGCCGGCCTCATAGCCGGTCCTGTGGTCCTTGACGCGGGTCGTCGGGTGAAGCGTGTAGCTGCGGATCTGCGACCCCCACTCAACGGCCTTCTGCTCGCCGCGCGCGGTGGACAGCTCCTCCTCACGCTTCCGCTCCTCCTCGGCCAGCAGCCGGGCCCGCAGCATCTGCATGGCCGTGGCCTTGTTCTGGGTCTGCGAGCGCTCGTTCTGGCATTGGACGACGATGCCCGTCGGGACGTGGGTGAGCCGGACGGCCGAGTCGGTCTTGTTGACATGCTGGCCGCCGGCTCCCGAGGCCCGGTAGGTGTCGACCCTGATGTCGGATTCGTCGAGGTCCACCTCGATCTCGTCGGAGACGAGCGGCGAGACCTCGAGCTGGGCGAAGGCGGTGTGGCGGCGCGACTGCGAGTCGAACGGCGAGATGCGAACCAGGCGATGCACGCCCCGCTCGGCCGAGAACAGCCCGTAGGCGTTCTCGCCGCGAACCAGGAACGTCGCCGACTTGAGGCCCGCCTCCTCCCCCTCGGACGCCTCCTTGATCTCGACGTCGAAGCCGCGGGACTCCGCCCAGCGCAGGTACATGCGGAGAAGCATCTCGGCCCAGTCCTGGGAATCGGTGCCGCCGGCGCCGGAGCGGACCGTGACGACGGCGTCGCCGGCCGCATGCTCGCCGCTGAACAGCCGCTGCTCCTCGAGCTCGGCCAGGCGTGACTCGATCGATGGGAGCTGGCTCTCCAGCTCGGCGGCCATCTCCTCGTCCTCGGCGGCCATCTCCGCGAGGTCGGCCAGGTCGCCGACGTCAGCGGAGATGCCGTCCCAGAGTTCGATCTTGCGCTTCACGCGCGTGTGCTCGGCCGAGGTTGCTGCCGCCTTCTCCTGGTCGTCCCAGAAGCCCGGCGCCTGCATCTCCCCCTCGAGGCGCTCGACCTCTGCCCTCAGCTGATCCGGGTCAAAGGTAGTCCCGGAGCAGCGTCAACTGCTCGCGGACCTCCGCGATGCGGGCGTTTGTCTCTACCGCCTCGGTCATCGGGGAGGGAGGCTAGCGGGCATCGCCGGGAGGGGCCATGGGCGGGAGGCCTCAGGCGGCACTTGACGTCGTCGAGGCCTGGAAGATTCTGTAGGCGCCGTCCTCGTAGATGAGCTGAAGGGTCGCGGACTTGCCGTCCAGCGCGCCGCCGTTGAGCTGGACCTCGGCCGTCGCAAGGACCCCGGCGACCCCGTAGACGTCGCGGAACTCGACTGACTTCGACGGCTGGGCTCGGCTCTGCACCCGGGCGCAACGCTCGACGCTGCCGCCGAATGTCCGGTCGATGTAGGTGGCGGCAACCACCTCCTCGCAGACCCGCTTGCCGTCGCCGGACGTGGACGCCAACTCGACGGCCTCTCGCACCTGTTCCTCGTCCTGGTCGGGGAGGATGCGGGCGCACGCCTGCAACCCGAGCTGCTCGGCGAGCGCGTCCCTCTCGACCAGCAGCTCGTTGAGATCCGTGGCAGCCTCGTCGACCCCATCCTTGTCTTCGCGCTCGGCGGCCGCCCCTCGTCGTTCGACGATAGCGATCGCCCGGCGGCGGTTCTCCAGGTAGGCATCCCATTTCTCCCCGTCCGGCGGGGCATCAAGCGCCTGCATCTGTTCGACCGAGGTCGTTCCCGATTCCGCCAATTTGGACATGTCGGCAGCGGTCGCCGCGAAATCTCCCGCCGACCCCCCGGACTTGGCGATCTCGGCCTGTTCGCGGGTGGAGTCGGTGCAGATGGCATCCGCCTCGGCGGCGAATCCATCACCGGACTCGCTGCCGCCGCAAGCGGCCAGCGTCGTGAGCGCGGTGGCGGCCATCGCCAGGACCCAGGGGCCGGCTCGCCCCTCGCGCCTGGCGGCGGATCGTCCTCGCCTCGGTTCGTTGGGTTTCAGCACGACCTCGGGCTCCTCCGCTGCGACTCGCCGCCCGCCGTTCAGGCTCTGGGCAGCTTGACGGCGTGATCGGTCGAGACCACGTCACCGGCGGCATCGCGAAGCTTCAGCGTCAGCGTTGCCTTGCCCTTGCCCGCCGCCTTGCGGACCGGCACCTTCACCTTCTTGGCTCCGGTCGGCAGGCTGTCGATCCGCGTATGGCCGATCCGCCTGCCACCCATGCGAAGCACCGCATTGACGTGGACGGCCTCGCCGTTGTCGAGCTTGGCGACGACCTTCCGCCCGGCGCCGCCCCGCTTGGCGCCGACCTTCGAGGCCGAGGAGGCGACGACGCCGGCCATCAGGGGTTCCTCGCCGGGGCTCAGCTCGTAGGCACCCCATGGAGGGTTGGCGTTGACGATGCGGCCGTTCTTGCACGTGGCCAGGAGACTCGCGAAGCGGGTATCGGGGCTGGTGGTCTCGATCCGGTAGGACCCGGCCGGAACCTCGGTCCAGACGATGCCGCCGTCCTCACTCGTCTCCGTCTTCGAGGTATCCGGGATGACGGACTCGTTGAAGTAGATGGGACCGTCGAGAGCTGGGGCCTCGGCCGACGTCGCACCCGGCACGCCGTGCGGCGTGTTGGCACGGAAGGTGTCGTAATCGACGCCGCGCACATTCCGGGCCGATGCCGTGGTCACGATGACGCACTGCTGGGGGCGCCCCGTCTCCGCGTCGAGGGGGACCGAGAGGATCGCGGCCAGGCCGGCGTATTCGCCGTCGGCCGGCGTCTGGAAGTTGGCATTCTCGATGTCTTCGCCGCGCGGATGGAAGGTCTGCAGGTCGATCTCGTTGTAGCCCGGGGGCGGAACGATGTAGGGGGTCACGTTCGTGTCGTCGGGAACGGCGAGGGAGTAGTCCCCGTTGACGTCGGTCGTCGCCTCCAATCCGGGAATCTCCCGGACCTTGATCGTCGCGCCGGAGAGGTAGGTGCTCATGTGGTTGAACGCGTAGGCGCGTCCGGAGATGGTCACGGTGTCGGTGGCACTGGCCGACGCCGAGAACGCGAGCGCGGCGATGGTCGCGATGGCGAGGACGAGTTTCTTCACTTGGCCCTTTCTCTCATGGTGCGGCCGATCCGCACACTGGAAACAGAACCCCCGAATGAGGCGCCGATGGTAAAGGCGGCGGGCCTATGCCGCGTAGGTACCCACTACGGGAATGCGCACGATGGGATTGCGAGGCTGCCTCCGGCGTCAGGCGCCGTGGCACTTCTTGTATTTCTTCCCGCTCCCGCACCAACACGGGTCGTTGCGGCCGATCTTCTCGTCCTCGCCCTTGACGACGGTCGTCGGGTTGGTGCCGCCGTTGGCGGAGCCGTTTCCGGGCAGGGTGGCCGTGCTGGCCAGCGCCGCGGCGGCCGCGGCCGGCGCCGTCGCCGTGCCGGCTGCCGCCCGGGCCTCGGCCAGGGCGGAGGGTTGACCCTCCTCGGTGCCGCCCGAGTAGGCGACGTCGCTGGGCTGCTCGGCGGGCGTGAACGCCTCCTCGACCTGGTTCGGTTCGATCTCGACGTCGACGTGGAAGATCAGCCGGGCGTACTCCTCCCAGATGGAGTCCATGAGGGACTGGAACATGATGTAGCCCTCGTTCTTGTAGGCCACGAGCGGGTCGATCTGGGCGAACCCGCGCAGGTGGATGCCCTCTCTCATGTAGTCCATCTCGGCGAGGTGTTCCTTCCACCGCACGTCAATGATCTGCAGGAGGATGTGGCGCTCGAGAGCCCGCATCAACTCCTCGCCGAACTCCTCCTCGCGCTCGTCGTAGGCGGCGAGGGCGTCCTCGGTGAGCATCTCGATGATCTGCTCGCGGCTCGAGGTCTGCGGATCGAGGTCGCCGAGCTCCACCGAGACCGGCCAGATCGTCGCGAGCTGGACCTCGAGGTCGTCGAGGTCCCACTCCTCGAAGACATCGGAGGCGGTGTACTCGTTGACCTTGCTGGCGACCACGCCGCCAACCTGCTCGCGGGCGACATCGCTCATGTCGCGGCCCTCGAGGACCTCGCGGCGGTACTTGTAGACGACCCGGCGCTGCTCGTTCATGACGTCGTCGTACTCGAGGACGCGCTTCCGGCTCAGGTAGTTCTGTTCCTCGACCTTCTTCTGGGCGTTCTCGATCTGCTTGCTGAGCATCTTCGCTTCCAGCGGGTACTCCTCGCCCTCGTCGTCGGTCGGACCGAGGCGATCGAGGATCTTGAATATCCGGTCGCCGGCGAAGAGGCGCACGAGGTCGTCCTGGGCGGAGAGGAAGAAGCGCGAGGCGCCGGGATCGCCCTGGCGGCCGGCGCGGCCGCGGAGCTGGTTGTCGATCCGTCGTGACTCGTGACGCTCGGTGCCGCAGATGAAGAGGCCGCCGGCCTCGCGAACCTCGTCCCCCTCGGCCCTGCAGCGCTCGGTGAGCCCGGGCATCAGAGCCTTCAGCTCCTCTTCGTAATTCTCGTCCTCGCGCCTGACCCCGAGCTTGCGGAGCTCGTTCTCGGCGAGTTGCTCGGGATCGCCGCCGAGCTTGATGTCGACGCCACGACCCGCCATGTTGGTGGCGATCGTGACCGACCCGAGGCGGCCGGCGAGGGCGACGGTCTCGCCCTCCTTCTCGGCGTACTCGGGCTTCGCGTTCAGGACCTCGTGCTTGATGCCGCGCTTCTTGAACTGCTCCGACAGCATCTCCGAGACCTCGACGGAGACGGTGCCGACGAGGATCGGCTGGCCGGACTCGTGGCGTTCCTCGATCTCATTGACGACGGCCTTCCACTTGCCGTCCTTGGTCTTGTAGATCTGATCGTTGGCGTCGTCGCGAACCATGTCCCGGTTGGTCGGGATCTCGACAACGGGCATCTTGTAGATCTTCATGAACTCGGTCGCCTCGGTGAGGGCGGTGCCGGTCATGCCGCTGAGCTTTTCGTAGAAGCGGAAGTAGTTCTGGAGCGTGATGGTCGCGAGGGTCTGGTTCTCCTCACGGATCGCGAGGCCCTCCTTCGCCTCCACCGCCTGATGCAGGCCCTCCGACCAGCGACGACCCTCGAGGATGCGGCCCGTGTGCTCGTCGATGATCATCACCTCGCCGTCGACCACGGCGTAGTCCTTGTCGCGGCGATAGAGGGACTCGGCCTTCAGCGACTGGACGAGGTGGTTGACGAGCGTCCCGTGCTCGGAGAGGTAGAGGTTTTCGACGCCGAGGAACTTCTCGGCCTTCGTCACCCCCCGCTCCGTCGGAGCGACGGTCTTGTGCTTCTCGTCGTACTCGTAGTCGTACTCGGCCTCGGACGTGTCCTTGGACTCGCCGAGCGCCTTCAGCTTCGGCTTCGTCTCCTCGCCCTGCAATCCCTTGGCGAGCCGGGCGAACGTGTAGTAGAGATCGGCGGCGGCCTCGGGAGAGCCGGAGATGATCAGCGGCGTCCGCGCCTCGTCGATGAGGATGTTGTCGACCTCGTCGACGATCGCGAACTTGTGGTCGCGTTGGAAGCACTGTTCGAGGTTCGGCGCCATGTTGTCGCGCAGGTAGTCGAAGCCGAACTCGGAGTTCGTACCGTAGGTGACGTCGGCCGCGTAGGCGGCGTGCCGGCGGTCGCCGTGGTCGGGCAGGTCGTTGTCCTGGAGCACGCCGACTGTGACCCCGAGCGCGTTGTAGAGCGGCTCCATCCACTCCGCGTCGCGGCGGGCGAGGTAGTCGTTGACGGTGACGAGGTGGACGCTGTCGCCGGCAAGCGTGTTGAGGAAGACGGCGAGCGTGGCCGTCAGGGTCTTTCCCTCGCCGGTCTTCATCTCCGCGATCGCGCCGGAGTGCAGGACCATCCCGCCGATCAACTGGACGTCGTAATGGCGCTGCCCGAGAACCCGCCTGCTCGCCTCGCGGCAGAGCGCGAAAGCCTCGGCGAGGAGGTCGTCGAGCGACTCGCCGTTGCGCGCCCGCTCGCGCAGGCTGTCGGCCTCCGCGCGGATCTCGGCGTCGTCGAGCAGTTTCATCTCGGCCTCGAAACGATTGATCGCTTCGACGCGCTTCTCGTAGTCCTTGAACTGCTTCGCCTCGCCGAGGCGAAGTGCGCGATCTATGAGGCCCCGTGCCATCGGGTTGAGAGTACCGAACCCCCGATCAGGCCCCCGGCGCTACTGACCGGCGCGGGGGGCGGCGGGGCGGCGTCAGGCCTCCCTGCCGCGCATCTCGCCGACGAGCCGCCGGGTCGCAGAGCGCTTGCGACGCAGTTCGCGGTGACGCTTGACCTGCCTGCTGATGTCCTGGGAAAGCGCCTTGATCGAGTGGTCCATCTTCGCCGAGCGCTCCTCGGCGTGAACGGTCGTCCGCTTCAGCCTCAGCGTCGCCTCGGCTACGAACTTGTCGCGGATCGCCGGGTTGGACTCCTCTCGCAACACGACCTCGAGGCGAGAGTGATCGGACACCTGGCGTTCGACTCGCTGAAACCGCTTGCGTATCCGCTCGCGAATCTCACTGTCAACTTCGAAGCCACGACCGACTACCTCGATCTGCACGATGTCTCCTCTCTGTCGCCTTCCGTCCGGCAAACCCATCCTACGCGCCGCCGCAGCGGCGTCAACCGCGTCTTCGGCCGGGTCGGACCGCCGCAATCGCGACGGCGTGGATGCGCTCCGTTCCGGCCGACCTGAGCGCTCTCGCCGCGGCTCCCATCGTCGCTCCGGTGGTGACGACGTCGTCGACGAGGACCGCGACCGGCGGCCCGGGGGCGGCGGCGCGAATGTCCGGCGGATCGTCGAGACGCGCCCTCCTCGAGCGACCGCGCTGACGCCGCAGGTCGCGGCGGCGCAGGATCGGCTCGAACGCGTCGCCCGTCAGTCCCGCCAGCGCCGCGGCGATCTCGAAGGCGGGGTCGAACCCACGCCGAGCCGAGCGGACCGGGGCGCCGGGCACGGGGACGATGACGGCCCCCGGGATCGAGTCCGGTGCACTCGCGGCGATCAGGGCGGCGCCGAGTTCGGCGACGACGAGCAGCCGCGAGAACTTCAGCGCCGCGACGAGCCGCCGGCCCGGCCCGGCATACGACAACGGCGCATGCCCCGAGTCGAGGCCGTCCGCGCCGAAGGCGACGCCCGGCTCCCGCGCGATCTCCGCCGCGCACCGCGGGCATAGCCCCGGCCCCCGCGCAGCCCGCCGCAACGGCGCCCGGCAACACAGGCACAGTGGCGGGGCGACGAACGAGAGCAGGTCCACACCCTCCGAACCCCGGGCAGGAGATTCCTGCCGTGCGGGGCGAGGGACTGCCGGCGGGGTGTGGCCTGCCGAGAGACTCGCCGGCAGGTGAGAGTTGGTTTGGGCTGGGAGGGGAGGATTCGGGGCGTTCGGCAACCGTTCACCCGCCTGCCGAGGGGCGCTTCAGGATCGAGACTGCTCTGAGGGCGGATAGTCCGCCCCGAGAGCAGTTTCGTTTCCGACCCGCCCCACCGCCCCACCTCAACTGACGCCCTTGCCGAGCGGTAACACCGCGCAACCCGAGCAGAGCGGACGCGAAGCGGAGCATCTGCTCGGAGTCATCTAAGACGCCCTTGCCGAGCGGTAACACCGCGCAACCCGAGCAGAGCGGACGCGAAGCGGAGCATTCCCTCAGGGTTATCTACGAGCGGCCAAGACACCTTCGGCGCAACCCGAGCAGACCGGACGCGAAGCGGAGCATCTGCTCGGAGAGACCCCCTACGCGACGACCGTGCGGTCGCGGCCCGACTGCTTGGCGTCGTAGAGCGCCTTGTCGGCGCGGCCGAGCAGGGCGTCCGCCGATTCGCGGCCGTCCCAGCAGGCTAGGCCCGCCGAGCAGGACTGACCCGCCGGCGTGACGTAGCGGAGCCTTTCGACCAGCGCCTGGGCGTGTTCGCGGTCGCAGCCCGGGAAGGCGACCGCAAATTCCTCGCCGCCGTAGCGGGCGAGGAGATCCGTCTCGCGGAGGACCGCCCGCCAGGCGCTCGCCGCTTCGCGGAGCACCCGGTCGCCGGCCTGATGGCCGTGCTCGTCGTTGTAGTCCTTGAAGCGATCGAGATCGAGCATCGCGACCGCAAGGGGGGTGTCGTCGCGACGGGCGCGGGCGACCTCGCGGACGACGTCGAGGTCCCAGGCCCTGCGGTTGATCAGTCCGGTCAGATCGTCGGTGTGGGCCAGCAGTTCGAGGCGGTCGAGCAGGGCGGCACGCTCGATCGCGACCGCGGCCTCGGCGGCGATCATGCCGAGCAGCCGCTCCAGCCGTGCGGGCACGGCGGGCACGAGATCCATCCAGCCGACCGCGATGATGCCGCTGACCTCGGCGTCGTGGACCACGGGCACCCAGAGGGCCGAGACGATCTCCCGGCCGCGGAAGAACGACTGTTGCACCGAGTGGTTGCCGCGCACGTCGGCGGTGAAGTAGGGCTCTCTGGTGCTGAAGCTCTTGACCGACCCGGCGTTCTCGGTGAAGTGCACGAACAATCCCGCCACCTCCAGGCCTTCGGAGGCGGTCGCCACGAGGCCGGTGCCCGCGTTGTCGGGTTCGAGGAGGGCTGCGAAGCCGGCATCACTGATCCGCGCCGCCGCACGACAGACGGCGGCCCGCGCCTCGCTGGCGACGTTGGTGCGGGCCAGCTCCCCGACCGCGCCGGCCAGCGCCTCCACGTCCTCGGCGTGTTCCTTCAGCTCGACTTCGGAGCGCTTGCGCTCGCTGATGTCGTGCATCAGGGAGTGCAGCTCGGTCCGCCCCTCGACCTCGGTCATCGTCAGGGCGAGCTCGACCGGGAATCTGGTCCCGTCCTTGTGCAGCGCGGGACGCTCCACCCGCACCTCGACCCGCCCCGCCTTTGGCACACCCGGCAGCGCCCTGGTGAGTAGGCTCTCGAAGTCCGGCCGATCCTCCGGGGGGATGATCAACTCGGGCAGCCAGCGACCCATCGCCTCTTCGTTGCTGTACCCGAACGTGCGAACCGCCGAGCGGTTCCAGGCGATGACGAGCCCGGAGTCGTCGGTCACCACGTACGCCTCGTTGATCGCGTCGAGGAGCAGCTGCTGCTGGGCTGCGCTCTGCGTCAGCTTCCGCTCGGTCTTGTTGCGGTAGCGAGCGGCGCGACTCTGGACCCGGCGGTAGCCGAGCGTGGTCGCGGCTGCGGTCGCAACGGCGACCAGGAAGGCGAGAGCTAGAACATGCGCGATCGTCATCTTTGCTGTGCCGTATCCATTCCCCTCGAACCCCGAAAGGATCCGGCGATACGGGCGCCGGATCGACTGGATCATCCTATCGGCGGCCGGCGCCCATTCCTTGACCCCGGCGGACCGCCCGTTCGGCGATTCGCGACTGCGGAAGGCTAGTCCGCGAAGACGATGCGCTCGACCGCAGCGAGCTCGGGTTCGCAGCCGATGACCGAGGGAGCCTTCCCCAGGGCCGTGTCCGGGTCCTTGAGGCCGTGACCGGTCAGCACGCAGACGACGGATTCAGGCTTGCCGCCGTCGGGGGAATCGGGCAAACCATGCGTCAGCAGCCCGGCGACCGAGGCGGCGGAGGCAGGCTCGCAGAACACCCCCTCGCCCGAGGCGAGCAGGCGATAGGCGGAGAGGATCTGCTCGTCGTCCACCGCAGCGATCCGTCCTCGCGAGGATGTGACCGCGTCCATCGCCTCCTCCCACCGGGCCGGATTCCCGATCCGGATCGCGGACGCCACCGTCTCCGGGTTCTCGACGGGATGGCCGAGGACCAGCGGCGCCGCACCCGCCGCCTGAAATCCGAGCAACATCGGCATGGCCCCTCCGGACTCGTCGAACCCGCGTCGGTAGGCGGTGACGTTGCCGGCGTTGCCAACCGGGATCGCCAGTGCGTCCGGCGGTCCCCCGAGCTCCTCGCAGACCTCGAAGGCGGCCGTCTTCTGGCCCTCGATCCGATACGGATTGACGGAGTTGACGAGTTCGATCGGATGGGTCTCGGCCAGCTCCCTGACGATCCGCAACGCATCGTCGAAGTTGCCTCGGATCGCGATCACGCGCGCGCCGTGCATGAGGGCCTGGGCGAGCTTGCCGATCGCGATCTTGCCCTCCGGAACGATCACCGCTCCTCGCAGCCCCGCACGTGCGGCGTAGGCGGCAGCGCTCGCCGCAGTGTTTCCGGTCGATGCGCAGATCACGGCCTCCGCCCCATTCTTGACCGCGCGGGAGACGGCGACCGTCATGCCCCGGTCCTTGAACGAGCCCGTCGGGTTCGCCCCCTCGATCTTCAGGTAGACGCGTGCGCCGACGCGCTCGGAGATCAGCGGTGCGTGCAGGAGTGGCGTCCCGCCCTCATCGAGGGATACGACGGGGTCGTCCGGGCCGATCGGCAGATGGTCGCGATACCGCTCGATCACACCGCTCACGAGTACTCCTTCTCGACCACCCTGATAGCCCGTGGAGGCGCACCGAGGATGTCGAGCCCCGAAATCGATTCGAGCGCGGCATAGAAGTCCCGCTCGCGGGCGCGGTGCGTGACCATCACGAGGCTTGCCTCACGGCCGGTCCCCCGCTGGACGACGCTCTTGACGGAGATCCCGTTCCGGCCGATCACGTCGGCCACGCGGGCCAGGACCCCGGGCTCGTCGGCGACCTCGAGGTGGAGGTAGAAGGAGGACTCGAGATCGTCGCGGACGCCGAGCCGGCGGTCGGCGACGTGGACGGGGGCCTCCCCGGTCAGGATCGAGGAGACATCCGCGAGCACGGCGGAGGCGGTCTCGATTCCACCGGCGCCGGGACCGGAGATGGTGATCTCGCTGATCGTCGGCCCCTCGAGCGTCACGGCGTTGAACGGTCCCTCGACCGGCGCCAGCGGATGCCCTCGGTAGAGGAAGCAGGGGAACACGCGGACGCTGATCTCGTCGTCATGCAGTTCGGCCACCCCGAGCAGCTTCAGCGAGAGGCCGAGGCCCTTCGCATAGGCCAGATCGTCGGGGCGGATCTCGGTGATGCCCTCGAACGAGACGTCGTCGAGGCTGACGCGCGTGTCGAACGCGAGCCGCGCCAGGATGGCCATCTTGGCCGCGGCGTCCGCACCGTTGACGTCGTCGGTCGGATCGGCCTCGGCGTAGCCGCGCTCCTGAGCCTGGGCGAGAACGTCCGCGTAGGAGGCTCCCGTCGCGGCCATCTCGCTGAGGATGAAGTTCGTGGTGCCGTTGACGATCCCGGAGATCCGCTCGATCGGCAGCACCCCGTGGCCTTCCTGGACGACGCGGATGATCGGCACCGCGCCGGCGACGGCCGCCTCGAACCGCAACTGGACGCCGGCCGACCTGGCCGCCTCGAAGAGCTCGTCGCCGTACTGAGCGACGAGCTGCTTGTTCGCCGTCACGACCGGTTTGCCGGCCCGCAGCGCGGCCAGCACGTACTCACGAGCGGGCTCGATCCCGCCGATCAGCTCGACGATCAGGTCGGAGCCGGCGAGGATCTCCTCGAAGTCGCCCTCGGAGCGGCGGAGCACGCCGGTGATCTCGGGCCGGCGGCCGGAAGCGGCCATGACGGCGTCGGCGCGATCGGCGAGCAGGTCGTGGAAGGCACCGCCGACCGTGCCGCGGCCGAGCAGGCCGATCCGGACGTTGTCCCCGGGCTCAGACATCACGGGCGAGCAGGTCGTCGTAGGTTTCGCGGCGGACGACCACCGACGCCTCACCGTTGCTGCAGAAGACGACCGGCGGGCGGGGAACGCCGTTGTAGTTGTTGGCCATCGCGTAGCCGTAGGCGCCGGTCGCCGGCGTCACCAGGACGTCACCAGGTCGCGGGTCGGCCAGGTCGACGTCGCGGGCGATGATGTCGCCGGACTCGCAGTGCTTGCCGGCGATCGTCGCGGTGCGGGTCGCCGGATCACCGGCACGGTCGGCGATCAGTGCTTCGTAACGCGAGCCGTAGAGCATCGGGCGCAGGTTGTCGGACATCCCCCCGTCCACGGCGACATAGGTGCGGACGCCCTCGACCTCCTTGACCGCCCCGACGGTATAGGCGGTGAGGCCCGCGTTTCCGACCAGCGAACGGCCGGGCTCGAAGAGGATCTTCGGCATCGGGTCGAAGGCATGGGCCACCGCATCGATGTTGATGCCGACGAACTCCTCGATGCTCGGTGGCAGGTCGGTGCCGTCGTAGGCGATCCCCAGCCCGCCGCCGACGTTGATGATGCGGGGCTCGTAACGGCGGCAGAACCCGGCAATCACCTCCATCGCAGCCGGGTAGGAGTCGAGTTCCATGATCTGCGATCCGAGGTGGGCGTGGAATCCGTCGAGCCGCAGGTGACGCGACGCCTGGACTGCGGCCACGGCCCTTTCGGCGGCGCCGCTCTCGACGCCGAAGCCGAACTTGGAATCGACCTGACCGGTCTGGATGTAGGAGTGCGTCGACGGCTTGATCCCGGGGGTCAGCCTGATCAGCACCCCCTGGTCCCGATCGAGCAGCGAGTCGGCGAGGGCGATCTCGTCGAGCGAGTCGATGACGAGACAGCCGATGCCCCGGTCGAAGGCCTCGCGAAGCTCTGCGGCCGATTTGTTGTTGCCGTGCATGTAGATGCGCTCGGGCTCGAAGCCAGCCCGGATGGCGGTGTGGAGTTCGCCGCCGGAGGCGACGTCGACGCTCAACCCCTCCTCGCGACAGACGCGATACACGGCCGAGATCGGCGCCGCCTTGCTCGCGTACAGGACCTCGAAGGCGACGCCTCGCGAACGAGCCGCCTCGACGTAGGCCCGTGCTCGGGCACGGATGTCCTCGGGCGCATAGATATAGACGGGAGATCCGAACTCACGGACCACCTCGACGACGTCGCACCCGCCGACCTCGAGGTGACCGGCGGCGTTGACGCGGCTCCCCAGCGGGTAGGCCGCCGAATCGGCGACCGGCTCGCTGATCGGCGTGGATCGTGCTGCGGAGCTTGCCTGAGGCATCGAGCCATTCTCACACGCAGCCCCGGCAGACGGCCCTATCCCTAGATTGACCGGGGTGCGATTGCCGACGCCCGAACCTCCTGACGAACGCGGAGAACACCACGGCAGGCCCTACTGGCTGTGGGTGCCCCGAACGGCTCCGCCGTGGCCGGGGATGGTGATCCTTCATGGGGCCGGGTCGGCGAAGGAGAACCACGCCGACTTCGGCCGGCTCTGCGCCGCCAACGGATGGGCCGCCGTCTCCTACGACCAACGCGGTCATGGCGACGGAGAGGACCTGATGTCGCCCGCCGCGCTTCCCGACGTCGGCCGGATGGCGAAGCTGCTCGCGTCCCACGACGGCGTCGACGAGCGCTGCGTGTGCGCCCGCGGCTCCAGCATGGGCGGCTACCTCGCCGTCCACGCCGCCGCGACGATCGAGGCGATCGCAGGTGCCATCGCGATCTGCCCCGCATCGGAGGACGGGCTGCGGTCCGGCCTGCGAGAGGGCAGGTTCGAGATGCGCGCCGATCGCGATGCCCTCGACGCCTGGCTCGGGGAGCACGACCTCCGTGAAGCGGTGGCCGAGATCGCGCCGAAACCGCTGATGCTGCTCCATGCCCGGGGCGACGAACAGGTCCCCTGGCAGTGGTCCGAGGAGCTCTACGCGCTCGCCGACGAGCCGCGTCGGATCCTGATCGCTCCCGGCGGCGACCACCATTCCGTCCAGCACGACCCCGAACTGCAGACGACCGCACTCAGCTGGATGGCCAGCCAGCTGGGTAGGACCTGACCCCGACCCCGAGCAGAGCGGACGCGAAGCGGAGCATCTGCTCGGAGTTATCTAGAGGTAGCCCATCGGATCGACGGCAGTGCCGTTGACCCGGACCTCGAAGTGGAGGTGATCGCCGAAGCAATGGCCCGTGCAGCCGACGTATCCGATCACGTCACCCTGTTGCACCGACCCCGAGGTGACGGCGAAGCTGGATTGATGGGCGTAGCAGGTGGCAAGTCCGCCGCCATGATCGATGCAGGTGTAGTTGCCGTACCCGCCGCTCTCGGCCTCGGACTCCGTGAAGGCGATCGTGCCGTCCTTGGCAGCGCGAATCGGGGTGCCGGCCGGTACCGCGATGTCGACGCCTTCGTGCATCGTTCCCCAACGGGGTCCGAACGGCGAGGCGATGGGGCCGTTGACCGGCCAGATGAACCCGGCCGAGCCACCCTGGATGGGGCCTGCGGGAAGGTTCGGAACGCCGCTGGCGGCAGCGAGTTGAGCCTGGATCTTGTCCTGGATATCGCTGAGGTCCCCCTCGATGTGATGCTTGTGATCCTTGACCCTGCCGAGCGCGTTCTGGCTGCGATCGCGGGCCGAGTCGAGCTGCGACTCCCGCGACTGGAGCTCCTCCCGGGTCTGGACGAGCTCAGCCTTCTTGGCCGCGATCGAGTCACGGGTCGAGCGGACGCGAGCGACGGTGTTGGCCGTGTCGTCGCGAAGCTCGCGGACGCGTCCGACGATCTCGGAGTTCTGATCCTGGATCCGCTGCAGGTACTCGTAGCGGCCGAGGGCGTCGTCGTAGCCCTCCGAATCGAGCACGACCGAGATCGCGGTCGGCTCGTCCGCCTTGTAGATGTCCACCAGGCGGTCCTCGAGCGCCTTCACGGTCCGGGCGAGGCGATCACGCAGGACCCTCAGGTCGTGCTGCTCGGCCTCGAGCTCGGCCTCGGCCTGCTGGAGCTCCTCCGCGACGGCCGCCTCCCGTGTCCGGAGGGCGGCCACCTCGCCGGTGAGCCGGTCGATCTGCGCGTTGTACCTGGAGATGTCGGTGGTGAGGACGTCCTTCTTCTGCTTGACGTCCTTGAGCTCGGACTGCTTTGCCTCGAGCTTCGAACTCAGATCGGCGGCCGGCGCGCGCGCCACGAGAGCGAGCAGCACGACGGCAGCCGCAAGGGCGACGGCGACGACCGTCAGGCCTCTGCGAGAGGCCGCGGGAATTTCCTGGTGAGGTCCAGCCATGGGGCTCGGAAGCGGCGCCAATGTAGCAGTGCCGAGGCCCTTTATGAGCAGTCCTTAACACTTTCTCCTGCACCTGCAACGGGCTTTGCAGAGCGCAAAATGCGTTGCAGGGCCGGGGCGGGAGCGGTCTGGAGGGGGGTTGCCGCCCGGCGGTGCGAGCTGGGCGTGGCCTGCCGAGGAACTCGCCGGTGGGCGGAAGTCGGCTTCGCTGTGAGGGGAAGCACCGGGGCGCCCGCCCACCGTTCACCCGCCTACCGAGAGCGTTTAAGAATCGAAACTGCTCTGAAGGCGAACAGTCCGCCCAAATAGCAGTCTCGCCGCCCCACCAATCAACCGACGCCCCTGCCGAGCGGCCAAGTCACCTTCTGCGCAGGCCGAGGGAAGCGGACGCGAAGCGGAGCATTCCCTCGGAGTTATCTACGCCACCCTCCAACCGGAGGAGCTTCGGGTTCCGTCCCCGGAAACAGCAGTCCGCGGTCGACGACTCACGCCTGCAACGGGAGCCGAAGCCTAAGCCAAGACCGGCTCTGGATCAGCCGCCACACTGGCATCGGCCACCGCAGCCTGCGCCTGCTCGAGACGCTCCCGGTACTCGGCAGCCTGCATTCGCGAGACGACGAGGCGCTGGACCTGGGCCGTGCCCTCGAAGAGCTGGTAGATCTTCGCGTCGCGGAACCACTTCTCGAGTGGTGAGGCGGCGGCGGCTGGGCCGACCAGGTCCATCAGCTTGGTCGTGGTCGCCATCGTCACGTCGCCGGCCTTGAGCTTGGACATCGAGCCCTGGCCGCCCGACATGGGGACGCCGTTGCGGCCCATCCACGAGGCGCGCTGGCAGAGCATCCGGGCCGCATCGATCTCGGTCGCGACGTCGGCGAGCACCTGCTGGACATACTGACGCTCCAGGGGCGGCCGGCCGGCGGTCGAGCTCTCGTCGAGGAGCTCCTCCATCGGGTCGAGGATCGGGGCTCCCTCGAGCATGTATTCGAGCGTCCACTCATAGGCGGCCTGCGCGATGCCGATCGCCGAGGCGCCGACGATCGGGCGGGTCAGCTCGAAGGTCGCGAGGGCGCCGGAGGCCCGGCCGCTGCTGACGCCGGAGCGGGCCCGCTCCAGCTTGCGCTCGAGCTTGTCCATCCCGCCGAGCAGGTAGTCGACCGGGATCCGGCAGTCCTCGAAGACGAGCTCGGCGGTCTGTGAGGCGCGGATGCCGATCTTCGTCTCCTTCTTGCCCTGGCGCAGGCCGGGCGTCCCCTTCGGGACGATGAACGATGCCTGGCCGCGGTGGCCGAGCTCCGGATCGACGGTCGCGACGACGACGTTGACGTCGGCGATCCCGCCGTTGGTGATGAAGACCTTCGTGCCGTTCAGGATCCACTCGTCGCCGTCGCGGACGGCGGTGGTCCTGAGGCTCTTGACGTCCGAGCCGGCCTGCGGCTCGGTCACCGCGTAGGCGCCGAGCTTCAGCTCGTCGCCGATTCCGAGGCACTCGGGGACCCACTGGGCGATCTGCTCAGGCGTGCCCGAGGAAGCGACGCCGGCCGCGGCGAGGCCGGAGCCGGAGATTGCCAACGCGATGCCGGCGCAGCCCCAGTGCATCTCCTCCGCGTAGATGATCCCGAGTTGGCCCTCCGGGTCGGCGGCGTTGCCCTGCAACTGCTCGAGGCCGCTGAGACCCTGGCGACGTGCCTCCTTCATGACCTCCCAGGGGATGCTCTCCTCGGCGTCGTGGATCGGTGCGACGGGACGGATCACCGTGCGGGCGAACTCCCTGCATCGCTCCTTGTAGGCCAGCTGCTCGTCGTTGAATGCGAAGTTCATCGTGGTCTCCTGCGGAAGCGGGCTGGAGCCGTGCGAATCGCCGGGTCGCCCGTTGATTGACTGGTCAGTCAACCAGTTTATTGAGCCGGCGGCACGACCACGCCGCCCTTGCGCAAGACTGCCCTGCCAATGCCTTCGATGCCGTCGATGCCCTCCCCCCTGCCGCCCTCGCTGTGGTCCGACCCGGCGCGGCGAATCGGGGCGGCGATCGCCCTCCTCCTCTTCGCCGGGATCGGGTTCGGGGTCGGCTACCTCGTCTACGGGGACTCAGGCGGCGGCGGTGAGGCACCCGCCCCGACCTCGGTCGTGATCACGCCGTCAGGCGAACCGAGCGCCGCCGATACCGGAGGCTTCCCGGAGTTCGCAACCCGCAACACGACGAGGGTCGGGGGCGCCGATCCGACCGCCGATGCCGCCTCGGTAGCGCTCGCCGCCTATCCGACCCAGGGTGGGGTCGGCGCAACCGGCGCGGCGACGATCGTGCCCGCCGACGACTGGCAGGCGGCGCTCGCCGCGACCCCCCTCACCGCCGACCCGATCTCAACTCCGATCCTGCTCAGCGGGGCCGACGAGGTGCCCGCTCCGACCGCGGCGGCGCTCACCGCGCTCGCGCCCAAGGGCCTCGACGACGCCGACGGAACCCAGGCCTTCGTGGTCGGCGATGTCGCCGTGCCCGACGGGCTGAAGACGACCTCCTTCACCGGCGCCGACCCAGCCGAGATCGCCGACCAGATCGACCTCGAACGCGCGAAGGTGACCGGCGAGAAGAACCCCGAGCACCTGCTCGTCGTCAGCTCGAAGAACTCGGGCCTGGCGATGCCCGCGGGCGCGTGGGCCGCCCGGTCGGGAGATCCCATCCTCTTCGCCGACGGCAACAACGTTCCGGAGGGAACCCTGAAGGTGATCAAGCGCCACCCCAACACCCCCGTCTTCGTGCTCGGGCCGGAGTCGGCCATCTCCAACGAAGCGCTCAAGAAGCTCGGCAGCGCGACCCGCGTCGGCGCCGAGGACCCGGTCGAGAACGCGATCGACTTCGCGAAGTTCACCAGCGGCACGTTCGGCTGGAACATCAACGACCCCGGGCACGGCTTCGCGATCGCCTCGACCGACCGGCCACTCGACGCGGCCGCGGCAGCACCGCTCGCCAGCACGGGTGGCAGCCCCGGGCCGCTCCTGCTGACCGACGATCCCGCGACCGTCCCCCCGGCGTTGCAGAGCTTCCTCAGCGATACGCAACCCGGATTCGAGGACGACCCGACCCGGGCGGTCTTCAACCGCGTCTGGATCATCGGCAACTCCGAGGCGATCTCGGTGCCCTTCCAGGTCCAGGTCGACCAGCTCACGAAGCTGGCTCCCGTCAGCCCCTCGAAGACCCCGCCGGACCTGGTGCTTCCCGGGGCGGGAGGCGACAGTTCGACGACGCCGGGGATCGACCCGAGCGTGCTCGACGATCTCGGCGGGGGTGGCACCACCACGACGACTACGCCGGAGGCGACCACGGGCGGCGGCCAGGGCAGCGGCGGCGGCAAGAAGCCATAGGCCGGGCGAGGTAGGCTGCCCGCGATGAGCGAGGCGGAAAGATCGGATCTGCGCAACCCGGCCCACCGGCCGACCGCCGACGACATTCGGGCGCTGGCCGGTCCCTCGACTCCTCACTTCGCGCTGCAGATCAGGAACCGCATAGCGGCCCTGATCGAACGGCTACCCGCCGACGATCCGGCTCACGTCGAGGGCCGGCTTCAGATCGCCAGGCTCAACGACCTCGCCAAGCACACGGGCGACCCGCGTGGCCCCGGTCCGGGAATCCCGGACCCCCTCGCGGGGCCTTAGGCCCCACCAGCTACCCGACGCCCTTGCCGAGCGGCAACACCGCGCAGGCCGGAAGGAGCGGACGCGAAGCGGAGCATCCTCCCGGAGTTATCTAGACCCGCTGGATCAGCGTGCCCGTTCCGAGCCCGCCGCCGCAACACATGGTCACGAGGCCGACCTCCTTGTCGGAGCGCTCGAGCTCGTGCAGGAGCGTCGTCATCAGCCGGGCGCCGGTCGAGCCGAGCGGATGGCCGAGCGCCATCGCCCCGCCGTTGACGTTGACCCGGTCCATGTCGGGCTCGTGTTCGCGGTACCAGGCGGCCAGGACCGAGGCGAAGGCCTCGTTGACCTCGAAGAGGTCGATGTCGTCGATCTTCATGCCGTTGCGGTCGAGGATCTTCTGCGTCGCCGGGATCGGACCCGTCAGCATGATCACCGGGTCGACGCCGACCGTCGTCTGATCGACGATCCGCGCCCGCGGCTTGATGCCCAGCGCGGCCGCCTTCTCGGCGTCCATGAGCAGCAGCGCAGCCGCCCCGTCCGAGACCTGAGAGCTGTTTCCCGCGGTGATCTTGCCGTCCTCCTTGAAGGCCGGCTTCAGCCTGCTCAAGGTCTCGAGGTCCGTGTTCGGGCGGATCCCCTGATCGGTGACGAACGTATCGCCGTTGACCTGGAAGGGGATGATCTCGCGCTCGAACCGGCCCTCCTCGGTGGCCCTGGCGGCAAGTGTGTGTGACCGGACGCCGAGCTCATCGAGCTCGGAGCGGGGGATCTCCCACTTGTCGGCGATCATCTCCGCCGAGAGGCCCTGGTTGACGAGGTCGAAGCGCTCCAGCAGTGCCGGCGACATCGCCGATCCGTGCTCCTTCATCACCTCGAACCCGTCGGCGAACGAGATGTGGCCCATGTGCTCGACGCCACCGCCGATCGCGACGTCGTGGACGCCCGAGGCGATCTGCGCCGCCGCGAAGTTGATCCCCTGCTGGGCGGAGCCGCATTGGCGGTCCACCGTCGTCGCCGGCACCTCGACCGGGAGGCCGGCCTCGAGCCAGGCGTTGCGGCCGATGTTCATTCCCTGCTCGCCGAACTGCTGGACGCAACCGCAGATCACGTCACCGACTTCGGACGGATCGACTCCGGAGCGGTTCATGAGCTCCGAGTAGACGGTCGCGAGCAGCGTCGAGGGGTGGGTGTCCTTGTAGTAGCCCTTCTCCTCGTGTCCCCGGCCGACCGGGAGGCGCGCAGCCTCGACGATCACGACGTCGCGTCCACCGAATGTTCCTTCTGACATTTGAGTAAGCCTTTCTCGCAGGTGAGCCTGACACGGACGTTAGTAGATCGGTCCAGACCTCCCCGGCCTCTGCGAAGCGCCTGCCACCTGTGACAGACTCGGCCGCCGCGTGAGACGGACTCTGCTGACACTCCCGGCGCGCCGCCGCCTGAAGTGGGTATTCCTCGCCGTCTGGCTGCTCATCGTCGCCGCCGTGATCGCCGGTGACCTGCCGACGAAGTTCGACGATGCGCAGAGCAACGAGTCGACATCGTTCCTGCCGGGCAACGCCGAATCGACGAAGGCCCTCGCGGCGACCAAGGAGATCCAGGGGGGCGACGAGCTCCTGCCCCTCGTGATCGTCTACCACCGGGCCGAGGGCCGCCTGACCAGGGACGAGCTGAAGCGGATCGAGACCGATCGCCGGGCCCTCAACTCGGACCTTCCCGCCCGCACCGACCCCTATCAGGAGCCGGTTCGGTCGAAGAACGGGACTGCGGCCCTGCTCGTCGCCCAGATCCACGGAAACGGCGAGGGCGAGACGATCACCACTCCCGTCGACCAGGCGCGGGCGCAGGTCGAGAAGACCGCGCAGCCGGGCGTCGAGACCGCCGTCGCCGGAGGCGCCGGACTGTCAGCCGACGCGATCAGCGTCTTCGACTCGATCAACGGGACGCTGCTCGCCGCCACCGCCGGAATCGTCTTCCTGCTGCTGCTGATCGTCTACCGCAGCCCGATCTTCTGGTTCTTCCCGCTGTTCGCGGTCGGCGTCGCCGAGCTGACCACTCGCGGCGTCGGCTACGGGCTGACCGAGATCGGCGTCACCGTCAACGGCCAGTCCGCCGGCATCCTGCCCGTGCTCGTCTTCGGCGCGGGCACCGACTACGCCCTGCTTCTCGTCGCCCGCTACCGGGAGGAGCTCCGCCTCCACGACGACAAGCACGAGGCGATGGGCGAGGCCCTGCGCCGTGCCGGCCCGGCGATCCTGGCCTCGGGTCTGACCGTGATCGCCGCCCTGCTCTGCCTGACGCTGGCCGACGTCGAGGGAACGGCCGGGCTCGGCCCGATCGGTGCCACCGGCATCGCGATCGCGATGGTCTCGATGCTGACCCTGCTTCCCGCAATCCTCGTGATCGGGGGACGGTGGGCCTTCTGGCCGTTCGTCCCCCACGTGGGCGACGAGGCCGCGGACGAGACGCACGGCACCTGGCGCCGGATCGGCGAAACGATCGGCCGCGGTCCCCGGCGCGTCTGGATCGGGACCGTCGCGGTGCTGCTGCTGATGACCCTCGGCTGGCTCAACGCCGACACGGGGCTGACCCAGACGAGCGGGTTCCGCGACGACGTCGAATCGGTCCGCGGCCAGGACCTGATCGCGGAGTCGTTCCCCGCCGGCGCCAACGCACCTCTCGACGTGATCGTCCCCGACCCGGAGAAGGTCTCCGCGGTGGCCCAGGCGCTGGCCGAGCTGGACTCGATCGACGACGTACAGGTCGCCGGCCGCGGGCCCCCCGGCGTGCTGCTCAACGCGACGCTGGCGGAGGACCCGTATGCGACGTCGACCTACGACGAAATCCCGGGGATTCGCGAGACGGCGAAGAGCGCCGGCGGTGCCGGCGTGCTCGTCGGCGGTCCCAGCGCGACCGAGCGCGACCTCCGGGTCGCGGCCGCCCGCGACTCGAAGCTGATCCCGCCGATCGCCCTCGCCGTCGTCTTCTTGATCCTGATGGTCCTGCTGCGCGCGGTCGTCGCACCGCTGGTCCTGATCGCAACCGTGATCCTTTCGTTCGCCGCCGCACTCGGCGTCGGCTTCGTCGTCTTCGATGTCGTCTTCGGGTTCTCGGGCAGCGACCCGTCGCTACCGCTGTTCGCGTTCATATTCCTGGTCGCGCTCGGCGTCGACTACAACATCTTCCTGATGGCGCGGGTACGGGAGGAGACCCAGCGGCGCGGCCCGCGAGAGGGCGTTCTGCGCGGCCTCGCGGTGACCGGCGGCGTGATCACCTCCGCGGGAATCGTCCTCGCCGGGACGTTCTCCGCGCTGGCGGTCCTTCCCCTCGTGTTCCTGACCGAGCTCGGCTTCGTCGTCGCATTCGGTGTTCTCCTCGACACGTTCCTCGTGCGCTCGATCCTCGTCCCGGCGATCGCGCTCGATCTCGACCGCCGCACCTGGTGGCCCTCGGCGCTGGCGAAGCGCGGCGACGACGACTCGCCGGCCGGCGAGTCGGGCGCCGCGACGTGAGCGAGGGCGCGGAGAACGGTTACGCCCGGCCCGCCGTGGCCGGCAGCGGCGCGATCGCACTCGGCCTCGCGGCGTCGGCCTCGACCCTCGGCGAGGTGATCGTCCTGGCCCGGAGCGATACGTCGGCCTGGCGCGCCGAGGAGGGCATCGAGAAGCTCTGCGGCAAGCTCGACGGCGCCGACGCTTCACACGTCCGGGTCACGACCAGCCCCACGGACCTCGCCGAGGCGGACCTGATCGTCGAGGCGATCATCGAGGAGCTCGAGGCGAAGGCCGCGATGCTGGCCTCGCTCGGCGAGATCTGCCCCGAGGCCGACCTGGCCACCACGACCTCGTCGCTGGCGATCGCGGAGCTCGGTGAGCGGGCCGGCGTTGCCGAGCGCTTCTACGGCCTTCACGTCTTCAATCCGGTGACGCGCATGGAGTTGATCGAACTCTGCCTTCCCGCAGCGCTCAGCGAGGGAGTCGCGGATCGCGCCCGCGCCTTCTGCGCGGCGCTGGGCAAGCACGTCGTCGAGGTTCCCGACGAGGCGGGCTTCGTAGTCAACCGGCTGCTCTTCCCCTACCTGTTCGACGCCGTCCGCCTGCTCGACGAGCTCGGGCTCGAGCCGCACGAGGTCGATGCCTGCATGGCGAAGGGCGGCGGGCACCCGATGGGGCCGCTCCAGCTCCTCGACTTCGTCGGCATCGACGTCTCGGTCGCGATCGGCGAGAAGCTCCACGCCGCCAGCGGCAAGGACGACCACGCTCCCCCGGAGTTGCTCAGCGAGATGGTCGCGGCCGGCAAGCTCGGCCGCAAGAGCGGCTCCGGCTTCTACGACTACTGAGGCGGCACCATCTCGTCCTCCGGGTGGATCCGGAGGGCGACGATGCGGTTGTCGCGGACCGACTCGACCCGGATCGTGTAGCCGTCCGCGCGGATCGAGTCGCCGCGCTTCGGCAGGCGCCCGAGCTCGTTGAAGACGTAGCCGCCGATCGAGTTGTATGCGTCGGTGTCGACCGGGAGCTTGATCTTGGCGTCCTCGAGATCTCCGAGCGAGACGTGGCCGCGCACGTACCAGTCGCCGTCGGCGAGCTTTCGCACCTCGTCGCCGCGGGGATCGGTCTCGTCCTCGATCTCGCCGACGACCTCCTCGAGGATGTCCTCGACGGTCGCGATGCCGACGGTGCGGCCGTACTCGTCGACGACGACGGCGATCGAGCTGCGCTGGCGCTGCAACTCGGCGAGGAGATCGTCGAGCGGCTTCGTCTCGGGGATGATCGGCGCGTCGCGGACGGCCGGCTCGATCGACGTGTCGGCACCGGCGCTCATCAGCAGCCGGACGAGCGAGTTGTTGTGGACGATGCCGCGGACCCGGTCGGGGTTGTCGTCCTCGATCACCACCAGCCGGGTGTGACCGCTCGCGACGCAGCGACGCAGTGCGTCCTCGACGGTGTCGGAGGAGTCGACCGTGATCACCGCGGGGATCGGGGTCATCACCTCCCGGGCCTCCTGCTCGTGGAGGTGGAAGACGCCGCCGAGCATCCCCGCCTCGCTCGCCTCGAGTCCGCCCTTCTCGTAGCCGCGACTGATCAGGACCCGCAGCTCCTCGGGGGACGTCTCGTCTTCATCGTCGAGGGGGATCCGGAGCACACGTTCGATGAGCCAGCGGGCCGGCGGGTTGGTGACCGCGATCAGCGGCGTGAACAGCCGCCGGAAGAAGGTCATCGGGCGCGAGAAGCGCAGCATCAGCGACTCGGCGCGAGCGATGCCGAGCATCTTCGGCGCCTGCTCTCCGAGAATCACGTGCAGCAGGGTCACGACGCTGAAGGCGAACGCGACCGCGATGACCGCCGACGCCGCGTGCCCGACCCAGCCGTCCAGGACGGGCTCGATCAACACCGCGATCGCGGGCTCGCCGAGGAAGCCGATGGCCAGGGAGGCGAGCGTGATTCCGACCTGCGACGTCGCCACGTACTCGTCGACGTGGTCGAGCTGGCGGAGGGCGACCTTGGCTCGACGGTCGCCATCGTCGGCGAGCTGCTGCATGCGCGAGGCCCGGGTCCGCACGACGGCGAATTCGGCTGCGACGAAGTAGCCGTTGACGAGAACCAGCAGGAGGACCAGGAGAAGCAGCAGGACCGAGGTCATCGGCTCTCACTGGCGACGTCGCCGCACGGCGACCTCCCGCCTCCGGCGGTCGGGCGTTCCCGGCCCCCGGTCGGGAGCACGGAGCCTGATACTTCGAGGTGGGTCGTCGTCAATCACTGGGCGACCTCGCAAGGCTAGCAGCGAAGCCAGAAGGCGCCCGCGGCGAGGACCGCAGATCCAAACGGCCTTCCGGGTACTACGGTGGCGGCGTGGACCAGACCGAGACCCCATACCTGGACGCGCTGGTCGCGCTGGCGGCACGTGACGTCGGGCGATTCCACATCCCCGGCCACAAGGGTGGGGCCGGTGCAGACAAGGGCCTCATCGATGCGCTCGGCGAGAAGGCACTGAGGCTCGACTTCCCGTCCGGCACCGAGGATGTCGACGTCGGCCCCGATCCCCTCAACACGCCCTTCCAGCGCGCCCAGCGACTCGCCGCCGAGGCCTGGGGAGCGAAGCGCAGCTGGTTCCTCGTCAACGGGGCATCCGGGAGGCAACCACGCGATCTGCATGGCGCTCGCCCACCTCGGCGATTCGGCGATCGTGCAGCGCAACGTCCACTCCTCGGTGATCGACGGACTGGTGCTGAGCGGGATGCGAGCCGACGTTCGTCGCCCCCGTGATCGACGACGAGCTCGGCGTCGCCCACTGCCTGACCCCGGCGGCGCTCGCGGCCGCGATCGACGAGGTCCCCGATGCGGTCGCGGCGTTCGCCGTCTCCCCCACCTACTTCGGCGCCGTCGCCGACATCGCCGGCCTCGCCGAGGTCGCCCACGCTCGCGACATCCCGCTCGTCGTCGACGAGTCGTGGGGCGCCCACCTCGCGTTCTCCGACGAGCTGCCGGCGAACGCGCTCGCCTGCGGCGCCGACGTGGTCCTCAACTCGGTCCACAAGCTCGGCGGCAGCCTCACGCAGTCGGCCGATCCTGCACCTCGGCTCCGACCGCATCGACGGCAACATCGTCGACCGCTCGGTGACGCTGGTCGAATCGACCAGCCCGAGCGCACTGCTGACCGCCTCCCTCGACGCCGCCCGGCGCCAGAACGTCGTCGCCGGCAAGCGAGCTGCTCGCCGAGACGCTCGCCTCCCTGAAGGACCTGCGCCGCCGCATCGTCGAGATCCCGGGCCTCGACGTGCTCGACGAGGAGATCGCCGAGGCGGAGAGCGTCTTCGCCTGGGATCCGCTGCGGGTCTCGGTCGACGTGCGCGGCACGGGCGCGACCGGCAACAAGATCGCCCAGTACCTGCGCAAGGAGCACGACATCTGGTTCGAGCTCTACGCCGAGAACGTAGTCGTCGCGGTGTTCGGCATCGGCGAGCGCGTCGCCGAGACCGGTGAGCGGCTGCTCGACGGGCTCCGCGACGCCGCCGAGAAGCTCCGGACGCGAGGCCGACGCGCCGCGCGACGCATTCGCGCCGCCGCCGCCGTGGAGCCCGCCCGAGATGACCCCGCGCGACGCGTTCCTCGGGCCGCAGGAGACGGTCCCGTTCGCGGCGGCCGAGGGGCGTATCGCCGCCGAATCGCTGGCCGCATACCCGCCCGGGCGTCCCGAACGTGCTCCCCGGGGAGCGGCTCAGCCGGGCGACCCTCGACTTCATCGCCGACTCGATCGCCCACGGCGGCCAGGTGCGCGGCGCCAGCGACAGGACCCTGGGAACAATCAGAGTGGTGATCGAATGAATCAGACCGAGAACATCGAGGTGCCCTGGGGCGCCGACTCCGAGTACGGGCGTCTGCTGGACGTCCTGCTCTGCCCGCCGGACAACTTCCGCTGGCTGCCGACCAGCGCGATCTCGAAGGCGACGCTGGAAAGCGACCGCACCTTCAGCTCCGCGTGACGGCGATCGCCCAGCACGCCGAGATGGTGTCGGCCTACGAGATCGGCCGGGCGTCCGCTGCCACTTCCTCGAGCCCGATCCGGCGCTGCCCTACCAGGTGTTCGCCCGCGACTCGAGCGTCGCGACTCCGGAGGGCGCCGTCGTCACCCAGCTCCACCAGCAGTGGCGGCGCGGCGAGTACGCGCCGGTCATCCGCTTCTACCAGGAGGCGGGGATCCCGATCCACGAGATGATCACCGCGGCCGCGCTCGAGGGCGGCGACGTCGTCATCGTCGAGCCGGGACGGATGGTGATCGGCAACGGCGAGGAGCGGACCGAGGTGCAGGCGGCCCGCCAGCTCGCCGGCTGGATGGAGGCGCTCGGCTGGGAGGTCCGGATCGAGATGATCCCGAGCCAGTTCATCCACATCGACGTCCTGCTCGCGATCCTCGCCCCGAAGCTCGCGGCGGTCTGCGTCGACGTCGCCGGCGCCGGGCTGATCCGCTGGCTTCGCGAGGCCGGGTTCGAGATCGTCGAGGTGCCGGTCGCGGAGGCGTTCGCGCTCGGCGTCAACGCGATCTCGCTCGGTGACGACCGGGCCCTGTCGAGCGAATACTCCAAGAGCCTCAACGAGCAGCTCCGGGCCCGCGGGATCGAGGTCTTCGATCCCGACCTGAGCATGTTCACGCTCGGCGGCGGCGGGGCGCATTGCCTCGCCCAGCCGCTGCGCCGGGAGCGCGTGGGTTGAACCCGCCGGGGGAGGCCGCCCCGGCGATCGACGCCGACCGGGTGCTGGCCGACCTCCGCGACCTCGCCGACCTGACCGGCGGGCCCGGAGGGGCCCGGCGCGTCTGCTGGACCGATATCTGGGAGTCGGCACGCGCATTCCTCCGCGAGCGGCTCGCCGAGATCGGCGTCGACGACATCGAGATCGACGAGGCCGGCAACCTCTGGGCCCGCCTGCCGGGCCGGGACCGCGAGGCGCCGGCGCTCGCCGTCGGCTCCCACCTGGATTCGGTTCCGGACGGCGGGCCGCTCGACGGCGCCCTCGGGGTGATGGCGGCGCTCGGCGTGCTCCGGGCCTGGGCCGGCTCCGGGGCGCGAGCCGCCGCGCGACATCGTCCTGATCGACTTCGCCGACGAGGAGGGCTCGCGCTTCGGCCGCAGCCTGTTCGGCAGCTCCGCCCTCGCCGGCACCCTCGTCCCCGCCGAGCTCGCCGGCCTGACCGACGCCGGCGGCGAGGGGATCGCCGAGGTCCTCGCCGGACACGGCGTCGAGCTCGACGAGGCGCCGCGGGCCGCCGGCCGCATCGGCGGCCTCGGCTCCTACTTCGAGCTCCACATCGAGCAGGGACCGGTGCTCGAGTCCGAGGGGCTTCCCTGCAGCGCCGTCTCCGGCACCGCCGGGGTCGAGCGCCACGTCTTCGAGTTCGACGGCCAGGCCTCCCACGCCGGGACGACCCCGATGGACCAGCGCCGCGACGCCGGGCTCGCGGCCGCGGAGACGGCGATCGAGATCGAGCGGATCGCGCGCGACCACGGCGGGGTCGGGACGACCGGCCGGATCGACCTCGAACCCGGGATCATCACCGCCGTCGCCGGGCGGCGCGCAGCTCTCGGTCGATCTCCGCCATCCCGAGCGCCGAGCCGCTCGCGCCTGATGCTCTCAGGCGGCCCTCGCCGCGGCCCGCGGCGGCGGCCGACGGCGCGGCTGCGGCTTCGCCACCAGCCTCGTCTGGCGGATCGAGCCGATCCCCTTCGATCCTCGGCTCGTCGGCCTCGCCGAGCAATCCGTCGGCGGCCGCCGGCGGGCGGGAAACGGCTCTGGCGAGCGGCGCGCTCCACGACGCCGCGGAGATGGCGCGCCACGTTCCGACCGTGATGGTTTTCGCCGCCTCGGTCGCGGGCATAAGCCACGCCAAGGAGGAGCGCAGCACCGATGAGGCGCTGCGGGCGGCAATCGCCGCCTACGGAGATCTGACGGCGGCCGAGCTGCGTCGGATAGAGCGATAGCCCAGCCGGGAGGGCGGACGTGGAGCGGGCAACGGCAGGATCCAGGCGGACGCCCCGCGACGACGGCGAGGCGATGGCGGGGAGAGGACGAAGCTGGCCCGCCGCGTCGGGCCGGTCATGCTCCTGCTCTTCATCGTCGGGGACATGCTCGGCGGCGGGATCTACACCCTCGTCGGCAAGGTCGGCGGCGAGGTCGGCGGAGCGATCTGGACGGCCTTCGCAGCCGCCTTCGTGCTGGCGGCGCTGACCGCGTGCGCATACGCCGAGCTGGTCTCGAAGTACCCCCAGGCCGCCGGTGCGGCGCTCTATACGAACAGGGCGTTCCGCACGTCCGTTCTTCACCTTCATGGTCGCCTTCGCGGTGATGGCGTCGGGGATCACGTCGGCGAGCACGCTGGCGAGCGGGCTTCGCCGGGGACGCCCTGGCCGTGTTCGTCGACGTCCGCGTGATCCCGGTCGCGATCGCGTTTCTGATCTTGGTCGCGCTGATCAACATGCGGGGCATCGCCGAGTCGGTGCGGGTCAACGCCCTGCTGACGATGATCGAGGTGGGCGGCCTGATGCTGATCGTCGTGATCGGGGTCGCCGCCCTCGGCGACGCGGGAGCCGACTTCGGGCGGAACCTGGAGTTCAAGGAGGGCGTCACCCCACTTTTCGCGGTCATCTCAGGCGCGGGTCTCGCCTTCTACGCGCTGATCGGCTTCGAGGACTCCGTCAACATCGCCGAGGAGGTCAAGAACCCCTCGCGGACGTATCCGAAGATCCTCTTCGGAGGCCTCGCGGTCGCGGGAACGATCTACCTGCTGGTCACGCTCGTCTCGTCGGCGGTGATCCCGACCGGAGAGCTCGCCGACTCGACGGCCCCGCTCGTCCTGGTCGGCGAGCAGGGGCCGCTCGGACTGGACCCGAAGGTGTTCGCCGCGATCACCCTGTTCGCCCTCGGCAACGGCGCCCTGATCAACATGATCATGGCCTCGCGGCTCGTCTACGGAATGGCCGAGGAGGGAATCGTGCCGGGGTTCTTCGGGCGGGTGCTGTCGGGGCGGCGGACGCCGATCACGGCGATCGTGTTCACGACCGTGCTCGGGCTGATCCTGGTTTCGACCGGTGACCTGGCGTCGCTGGCGGATACGACGGTCCTGCTCCTGCTCTGCGCCTTCACCGTGGTCAACATCGCGGTCCTCGTCCTGCGGCGGGACGAGGTCGACCATGACCACTTCCGCGCCCCGACGATCGCCCCCATCATCGGGGCCATAGTCTGCGTCGTTCTGATCCTCGACAACGAGGCCGAGATCTTCCTGCGCGCCGGGCTCCTGCTGATCCTCGGAGCCGTGCTCTGGGTGCTCGCTTATGCGGGCGGCCACCGCACCGGGGGAGAGCAACAGCCGAAGGAGCGAACATGAGTGAGGCCTGGGACCGCATCGAGAACCTGCCGCTGCGGGTCGAGAGCTACGAGCTCACGGGGCACGACCGCGAGTACGGCAGCTTCACCCGCCCCTCGACCGTGATCCATCTGCATGGCGACGGGTGAGGAGGGGATCGGAGAGGACGTGGTCTACGACGTCCTCGATCACATCGCCCATCGCGATCTGGGTCCGACACACGACTTCACCGGCGACGTCAACGCTCGGCGAGTTCTGCGAGCTGACCGGCCGGCTCGACCTGTTCGAGGCGGCCGAGCCGGGCATGCCGGCGTCGCGCCTCTACCGGCGCTGGGCCTTCGAGAGCGCAGCGCTCGATCTGGCGCTGAGACAGGCGGGGATGCCGCTGCACGAGGCACTCGGGCGCGACCCGAAGCCACTCCGATTCGTCTGCTCGACGAGGCTGACGGCGTTCGACGACGACTCGCGGTCGAGCACCGAGGCGATCGCCCGGCGCCTCGCCAAGTATCCGGGGCTGGAGTTCAAGCTCGACCCCGAAAACGACTGGACCCCGGAGCTGATCGCCGAGATCGCGCGAGCTCGCCGAGGTGCGCGTTCTCGATCTCAAGGGCCACTACCGCGGCACCCCCGTCGACGTCGAGACCGATCCCGAGCTCTACAGGCAGGTGGCCGAGGCCTTCCCGGAGGCGTACCTCGAGGACCCCGACGTCAACGAGGAGACTCGCGATCTGCTCGAACCGCTGGCGGACCGCGTCACCTGGGACGCCCCGCTGCACTCCCTGGCCGACATCAGGGACCTCGAGTGGACACCCAGGGCGATCAACTCGAAGCCGTCCCGGTTCGGGTCCCTGCAGGAGCTGCTGGCGATCTACGAGTACTGCGCCGAGAACGCGATCAGGATCTACGGCGGCGGCCAGGGGGAGGTCGAGGTCGGCCGTGGTCAGATCCAGTACCTCGGATCGCTGTTCCACCCCGACACACCCAACGACACCGCGCCTTCGGGATTCAACGATCCGGCGGTCCCCTCCGGGCTGCCGACGTCGCCGATGGAACCGGTCCCGTCGACCACCGGATTCCGCTGGGGCTGAGCGGGGTCCGGCCTCAGGCTCGCCTAACGGGTCGTTCGGCAGACCGAATCCAGGAATTGGTCTACGGTCGCCTCCCACCACCCCTAACAACGGAGGACTGATGAGCCAATCCAACTTCGGGGACGCGCTGAACGAGCAGGTCGCGAACGAGTTCGCCGCCCACCAGCAGTACGTCGCGATCGCCGTCCACTACGACGCCGAGACCCTTCCGCGCCTCGCCGCCTTCTTCTACAGGCAGGCCGTCGAGGAGCGCAACCACGCGATGATGATCACCCAGTACCTCCTCGACGCCGACCTGGATGTGCGGACCCCCGGTGTCGAGGCACCCGAGGTCGGCTTCTCCGACATCGTGGCGCCCGTCGAACTGGCACTCGCCCAGGAAAAGCGCGTCACCGCGCAGATCAGCGCACTCGCCGCACGTGCCCGCGACGAGGGTGACTACCAGGGTGAGCAGTTCATGCAGTGGTTCATCAAGGAACAGGTGGAGGAGGTCTCGACGATGTCCGACCTGCTCAAGGTCGTGCAGCGCTCGCGCGAGAATCCCCTCCTGGCCGAGGAGTATCTGGCCCGCGAGTCGCTGGGTGACGGCGGCGGCGATCCCACCGCTCCGGGTGCCGCAGGCGGCGCTCTCTAGGCGTTCTGTACCAATCGGCACGAAGATCGCCGAAATCGGGTACGGTTTCGATCCCTAAGCGTGATCGCCCTCACGTTTGCCCTACGGCAGCAGCTTCGGGCAAGAACTTCGGGCGGTCCCCGCTCTCGGGGAGGGGAGGAGGAGAACAGGACGACATCCGCCAGCCGGGTGTCGTCTTGTCTCTGCGCGGGTTCAGACCTTCACTACCCCGAACTCGATCAGGCTCCTGCCGGTCTCCGCGATCGAGTCCTCCAGCGGACGCGGACTCCAGCCGAGCTCCTCGCGGGCCCGGGTGTTCGAGAACTCGGGGTGTTTGCCGAGATCGCTCAGGATCGTTCGGATGCCGGGATCGAAGTAGCTCATCACCTTCACCAAGAGGTTCGGAGCGACACGGGTCGGCGTCTTGCGGGCGTCGTCGCCGAGCCGCTCCTTCAGGACCTTGCCGACGTCGACCATCCACATGAAGCGATCGGTCGCTATGTAGCGCCCGCCGCCCGCCGCGTCCTGCTCCATCGCCCGGATGTGGAGATCGGCGACGTCGCGCACGTCGACGAAGCTGAACCCGAGCTTCGGAACCGCGGGCATCCCGTTCAGCAGACGCTCGATCAGCTGCAGAGAGAAGGAGACGTCGTCGCTGAGGGCGGGGCCGATGATCGCCCCGGGGTTGACGACGGCGAGCCGTTCCCTGGCGCCGGCATCCTCGGCGAGCTTCCAGGCCTCCTGCTCGGCGATCGCCTTCGAGCGGGTGTAGGGAGTCAGGCTTCCGTCGTCGCCGTTCGTCCAGTCGCGATCGGTGTAGGTGGAACCGTCGACGGGCGGGCCGCCGCCGCGGACCGCGGCGACAGACGACGTCATCACGATCCGCTCCACCCCGGCGTCCAAGGCAGCCCGCAGGACCCGCAGGGCCCCATCGCGTGCCGGGACGATCAGCTCGTCGGGATCCTTCGGCTGAGCCGGCGGAAAGGGCGAGGCGGTGTGGAGTACGTAGTCGCAGCCGGCCACGGCCTCCTCCCATCCGGCGTCGGCCAGGAGGTCAGCCGCAAGCACCGTGAGGCGATCCCCCGCGTCGACCCCGGCCGCGTCGACCTGGCGCCGGACATGATCCTCGCGTGCCAGGTCGCGGATCGTCGTTCGCACGACGTAGCCGCGGTCGAGGAGGGAGGCGATGCACCAGCCGCCGAGATACCCGGAGCCACCGGTCATGAGGACGGTCTTCTGAGTTGAATCCGATTCGGTCATGTTTGGAACCTATTGAGCCGGGCCCGGCGGCGGAAGGGGCCGGGTCGTTCCGGGCAGCGGGAGCGGGAGCGACGGGACTCGAACCCGCGACCTCCGGCGTGACAGGCCGGCTAACAGCAAAGTGCGGCAAGACATCGCAAGGTGCGTCACGGTGCGGTCTTCGTAATCGCCATGCGGATTCCCAATGTCCCGCACCCGATGGGCACGAGCCCGTTCGACCTCGGCCTGGAACTTGAGCTCGACTGGCTTCTTGCCCTTCAGCGCGCGGTCGACGGACGCGCGATGAATCCCTGCGACGTCGGCCGCGGCCTGGATGCTGTTGCCAGCGGCCAACATCGCGCAGATCGTTGCTCGGGCCTGGGGTGTGAGCCTGCTCATGCCTTGGCCAGTTGTAGACGTGGCGAGGTGCAGTGCTCAACGTAGCTGTGGCCGAAGCTTGCTGGGCGTGGGGTTGTGGTGTATACCCCTGATTTATGGGCATCAAGGGGAAGCTCGCGATGGCTGGCGTTGTGGTCGTGGGGGTCGTGGGAGCGCTGATCGCACCGGCGTCGGCGGGGGGCCCGAAGGTCGCGACACAGGTAACCGTCTACGACGCGGGCAGCGTCGGTGAAAGCGAGATTGCTCTCGGCCGGATCAATTCCGACGCCAAGCGGTGCCTTAAGCATCGCAAGATCAAAGGAGTGGTCACGTATCCGTCGACACCAAACCGGGTACTCGACCGCGGCTGGACCAGCGACGAGGGCAGCTGGGGCTTGAGAGGCCCGAGCGCCCTGCTCGACGGGGCCGACGGTGGGTTCATCAAGGTGGCCCGCTTGCAGGTTGGCAGGAAGGGCCATGAGCGGATCTGCAAGGCGGCGAGGGGGTCGATCAACTGATGCCCCAGAGGCTCCGCATTCCGCTTCTGTTCGCCGTCCTGATGGCGACCGCGTTCTTGGCGTCTGCCGTCGCGCCCGCCAGCGGCAAGACCATCAAGAGCGAAGTGGACATCCTGACTGCCGACGGAAGCCTCGCCGACGCCACTGTGTACGGGACGGTCGACTCGCTTCGCGGTGAGTGTCAGAGCAGGCGCAAGATCAAGCTCTTCGGCTTCATCGGGGGAGACCGAACCCTCCTCGATACCGCCTTCTCGAGTCGCAACGGCGCCTGGGGCGCCCACATGAAGGCGAGCGAGATTCAGGCCGCCACGAAGCTGGTGGCCGTGATGAAGTCGAAGCGGTTCGGCAGACACCACCACCGCAAGCGCTGCTCTGCCGATCGCGACGTGCGGACGATCTGACCCTCTGCGCCGAAGCTACTTGACAGCGCCCTTGCCCTTGACCGAGGCGCAGTAGATCAACTTGTTCTTAGAGCTCTTACGCTTCTCCTGAGCGGTGGCCTCAACCTTGTTGCTGGCCAGCCCGGTAGGTCCGGTCTCTGCTCTGAACTTGCCCTTGCGGTTCGTCGTCGCGCCGAGCACATTTCCACCGAGGTCGACGAGCATCTTGCGCTTCGTGGTGCAGTACTTCCTGCCCTCCATGATCACTTTCGAACCTGGTTCGATCAGTGACCGCTTGAACTTCGGCACCACCTTGCCCGTGACCACGTGACCCCTGGCTGCTGCTGACAGATGCCCCCGTGCCTCTTGTGCTGGGTGCGCGGCGATGCGGTTCCCCTCGCGCGTTTTACGGGGCGGGTACGCGGAGAAGGACACCAGATCTAGGACCGCCTCCCCCGGGCCCGCTTGTCCGGTACTTCACACGGACGCCATCGCAGTAGGGAGTTGGCGTGAACCGGCCGAGTCACCCGGCGACTGGACTCTGGACGGATTGGACTTATCAGTCGGTACTCATCTAGAAGCCCCCAGCGGACCGACCGCCGCTCGGTTAGGCTGGCAGCGTCGATCGGAAGAGTCGGGGGCGCAACCCCGCCGATCAGAGCGTCCCCGCCCCGGCGACCCGGACACCGGAGGTGATCGAAGATGAGGAAGCGAGACGAGGCGAGCGGTCCGAGGCGGTTCGCGCGTGCGCTCGGCGGGCGGCTGACCTACGCGAACGTCACCGCGACGCTGGCGCTGTTTGTCGCCCTCGCCGGCGGCTCGTACGCGGTCGCGGCCCTGAGCGGTCAGGAGAAGAAGGTGGTCAAGAAGATCGCCAAAGGGCAGGCCAACAAGCGGATCACCGCCCGCGCGCCGAAACTCTCGGTCAAGAACGCCAAGTCCGCCGACAGCGCCACGAATGCCACTAACGCGGAGAATGCAACGAACGCGAGCCTGCTAGGCGGACTTGGCTCAGCGGCGTTTCAGAGGCGCGGGAAGGGAGTCAACCTCACCAACTCGAGCGTACCCAGCGTGGCCGGACTCAGCGTCATCGGTCTCGTCCCTCCCACCCCTACGGCGATCACCACCCTCACCGATGGGGTCGAGGGACAGATGGTCACTCTTGTCGCCGGCAACAGCGACGTTTCGGCCACGGACAGTGCGTTGTTCGAGCTCGAAGGAAATTGGACCGGCGTAGGCCAGGGCGACACGTTGACGGTCGTCTTCTTCGAGGGCGGGTGGCAGGAGGTAAGCCGAAGCAACAACTGAGTTGCCCACGGGGTGCAGCTCCGGCCAGCTCAGGCAGCGACATGTCGCAGTCCGTCGCGACCTGGCGGAACTCCCTAACCAATCGGAGCGAAAGGTAGAAACGACCCGAGACCAGGCTTGAATGCTGACGATCCATCTACCTGGCTACCGATCCGGCTACCTGGCCATTGGATTCCGTTGAGAATGATCGAAGTAGCCGCTCCCTGGCCCTGTCAGCAGAGGGGTGGCCATATTCGAAAACTCATGATCTGAATCAGAACGGCGAGGCGATACTGGCGCACGATCTCCACGTTCTCCTCAGACATTGTCCGTGCCGCTGCTATGCGTTCTGGGAGAACCGTGACGAGTCGTCGATCGTTGAACTGCTTGATCCCGACGTGTGTGGCTCGGATGACTGGACGGGGTAGGCAGAGCGGAGTCCCCGCGGAGATGCGCCTCTTCAACGTCTGGCAGCTTCGTGACGGCGAGGTCGTGCGGATGATCGGCGGCTACCGGGAGCGCTCTGATGCCCTCGAAGCCGCCGGGCTGTCGGAGTAGGCGATGTCGGAGGAGAACGTGGACATCATCAAACGGGGCTACAAGTACTGGAAGGTCAGCGGTGAGATCCAAGGGCATTCCGACCTGGTCTCGGGACCGTCCCCGTACTCATCGCCCCTCAGGACGGGATTCAGTCAGTGTCCGCCCTTGACCTAGTGGTCCTGGGCCTCAACCCGCCGCGCCTCCGCTTATCCGCGCAGCGCTCCAATGGACTGTGCCCGTGTCGCAGTTGTGAACGTCAGGCGGAAAGTCGGCTTGATAACGGAACGCCCCGCTCGCCCGCTTGCCCTTCTTGTTGAACTTTCCGCTGAATACGGTCATGCCGTCATGTGTGTCTGTGAAACTCGAATCAAAGGACCGCTGCTTAACCTTGATCGGGTCTGAGGGGAAGCCGTAGGCGAGGCTCGTCGACCCCTCCGTGCACGTGATTGGTACATCGTGAAGAAAGCCCGGCAGGATCGACGTGATCTTCACCGTCCTCTTCACGTGGCCCTTGTGCCGGACCTTCTTGATCACGATAGTCGCCTCGAAGCTGATCGTTCCACCGCCTGAAACCGTTCCCGAGAACGACTTGGTCTTCACCTTGGCGGAACTTGCAGTCGGCACGAACGCCGCGACTGCGAAGCAGAGCAACAGGGCAACCGTTGGCCTGATCGCTGACTTCATTTCCCCCTCCTCAGCAGATGTTCTTGCCGACGGGCGTCACGCGAACGAACCCACAAGGCCGATGCAAGGCACGATGGCGACTTCCGTCGCTGCCGGGACATTCTAAGCGCGGGCGAGCGCCGCGTCCAGGTCTAAATGGGGAGACGTTGCATGTTGAGCACGCCGCGCGCGGCGGAGCGGTGCTAGCTGGTCTTGTCGGGAAGCTCGATGATCTCTTCAGCCGAGTCGTCCTCGACCAGAAGGCCCATCCGCCTCAGGGCCTCCATCGAGCCCTCGTAGTCGTGCTTCACGACCTGGTTCGGACGGCCCCTGAGGGGGCGCTCTTATCGACATTCAAAGCCTTGGTGACCCCGATGTTTCGCAGCGCTCCGGGGAAGCTTGTTGAGGGTCGGCGTGGGGCTAGCCAGCCCCAGCATTCGCCGTAGTGGCGTTGTAGTGGCGTCGGGAGCCCACGCTTGGACGGCGTGGGGTCGTCGAGCGACGCTTCCTAGCAGGGGTATTGGGAGCGGGAGCGACGGGACTCGAACCCGCGACCTCCGGCGTGACAGGCCGGCGCTCTAACCAACTGAGCTACGCCCCCACGGTTCCGGATCCAGGCGGTTGGATCCGGGGGCGGCGATTATGGCACGGCGCACGGGATAGGCTGCGCTCGTGCGCCTGATCAGCTACCGAACCGAGCGTGGAGATCGTGCCGGCCTGCTCCGCGACGGCAGCGTCGTCGACGCCGGCGACGCCCTGGGAGTCGAGGTCGCAACCGTCAGGGGGATCCTGACGGAGGGACTGCTGGGCGCCCTCGGCGACGCCGATGGCGCCGGAGTCGAGCTCGGCGACGTCGAGCTCCTGCCCCCGGTCCCTGATCCCGAGAAGATCATCTGCATCGGGCTCAACTATCGCGACCATGCCGCTGAGGGCCGTCAGGATCCGCCCCCCGTTCCGACCTTCTTCGCCAAGTTCAACAACGCACTCGTGCCCGACGGTGCCGTCGTCGCGTTGCCCACGTCCAGCGACAAGGTCGATTACGAGGCGGAGATCGCCTTCGTCGTCGGCGCGACCGCGAAGGACGTCGCGGTCGGCGACGCGCTCGGCCATATCGCCGGCTACACGCTGCTCAACGATCTCTCCGCCCGCGACCTCCAGTTCCAGACGCCGCAGTGGCTGCCCGGCAAGGTCTTCGACGGATCAGCCCCGTGCGGGCCGGCGCTCGTCACCGCCGACGAGGTCCCCGACCCCGGTGCGATCGGCGTCGCCCTCGACCTGAACGGCGAGCGGATGCAGGAGGAGACGACGGCTGAGCTGATCTTCGCGATCCCGGAGCTGCTCGCCCATCTCTCGACGCTGATGACGCTCGTCCCCGGCGACATCGTCTCGACCGGGACGCCGGCCGGGGTCGGCGGAGCCCGCGACCCGCGCGTCTGGCTGCAATCCGGTGACGAGCTGGTCGTCAGCTCACCGCAGCTCGGGGCGCTCCACACCTCGATCGCCTGAGATGCGCTCCTGCGTGGCGAAGACATTGATCAGCACGTAGGGGGTCCACCAGAGGATGAAGAAGTAGAACCAGTGGGTCGAGCCGACCTGTGTGGCGATCAGGACGGCCGCGGCGATCGCGGCGACCTGGAGCGCTGTCCGCCGTCCCGGCAGGAAGTAGACGACGACGCCCAGCAGCACCGGGAAGGCCCGGGCCAGGTCCTGCAGCCACCCCAGTGAGGGCTCGAGGCCCCAGACGCTGAACGGGGAACCGCGCGACGCCTGATAGCCGAACGTCCTGTCATAGAACTCACGGAGGCCGCCGTCGGGAAGCAGGGGCAGCAGGACCACGGCCCAGACGGCGACGAACACCGCCCCGAAGACCAGCGTCGAGCGGAGTCTCCGCTCGCCCGATCCGGCCGCGAACAGCGGGGCGAGCGCGATCGGCCCGAACTTCGTCGCGGCGGCGAGCCCGATGGCGAGGCCCCGCTTGACGGGGGACGCGAAGGCGATCAGCGCCGCGACGAGCAGCGCGGCGACGAGGGCGTCGTTGCCGCCGTTGGCGTCGAGGGCATAGAACGTGTACGGGTAGGCGAACCAGGCGAAGGCGAGGGCGACGCCGAGATCGCGCCCGTCGGGTCCGGCTCGCAGCCGTCGGCCGGCGAGCAGCAGCAGGCCCGCCACCGCGAGGTCGAAGAGAATCGCCGCGAGGTGTGCGGCGGGGAGGCTCTCGAGGCCGCCGTGCCAGGGAAGAAGCTGCTCGAACGGGATGTAGGAGATGTAGTTGAACGGGCCATAGGAGTCGCCGCGATCGATGAGCGGCGTGAACTGACCGTCATAGACGCCGTCGCCGGCGGCGATCCGATCGGCGCCGACGACGTTGGCGAAGCCGATGTCGATCACCTGCGAGTCGGCTACGTTCATGCCGATCCGGAAGATCGCCAGCACGACCGCGGCGATCGCCAGCCAGCGAACGGGAACCCGTGGGATCAGCGGGCCCTCGCGGTCGCGGGGCCTGAAGCCGGCCACCATCATCCGCACGAACAGGTAGCCGAGCGCCGGGTAGACGAGCGGGACCGACCAGACGATCTCGCCCTTGTTGAAGAAGAACTGCGAGACCGAGAACGACAGCAGCACGAGCAGGTCGAGGTGAAGCAGGCGGAAGGGCCGCTTCGGGTCCACGAAGGGGAGGACGAAGAGGATGCAGAGCGGAATCCAGATCCATGCCTTGTTGACGGCGCCGGCGACCGCGCCCTCGTAGCCGCGCGCGAGCTTGACTTCGACCTGCTGGTTGCGCCATGCCTCGATGACGGCTCCGGTCCGGTCGTCGACGACCGCCTGGGCGACATCGGTGCCGCCCTCGTAGTAGTCGACCTGCCAGCGATCCGCGCCGCGCGTCGAGACCCGCGGCTTCATCCCCGGGCTCTCGGCTCGCTCGTCGATGACGTTCTGAGCGGTATCGGCAATCGCGATCGCCTCGGCGCCGGTGAGATCGAAGCCCACGGGAGCACGGCCGAGATCGTGGACGACGACGAGCGGCGCGAGCGGTTCGTCCCCGAACGGCGGTTGGTGGGCAGGGTTCTCCTCGGCGCCCGCCGCGGGCGGCGCGAGCAGCGGCAGGGCGAGGAGCGCGGCCAGCGCCATGATCGGTCGCAGCGATCTCACGCGGGGCATAATGAAGCGATGGCTGGACGTGGGCCCTCGAGGCGACAAGGCGGGGCCTCCGACGCAATGGCGGCAGGCATCGCGTACGAGCGCCTCGGGGAGGGCCCGCCGCTCGTCCTGATCCACGGTCTCGGCGCGACCCGCGAGATCTGGCGACCCCAGCTGGCGCGCCTGGCCGCGGAGCGCGACGTGATCGCCGTGGACATGCCCGGCTTCGGCCGTAGCCCGGAGCTGAGCGAGACGCCGACCCCCTGGGCGCTGGGGGCCGCGATCGCCCGGATGTGCGAGGAGATCGGCGTCGAGCGACCCCACCTCGCCGGCAACTCGCTCGGTGGGTGGGTTGCGCTCGAGATGGGCAAGGCGGACGCGGCCGCTTCGCTCTGCCTGATCTCCCCGGCGGGCCTTTGGCGCAGTCCGCTCGGCCAGCGCAACCTCGACTCCCGCAAGTGGGGAAAGCGCCTGCGACCGCTGATCATGGGGCTGACGCGGGTCGGCCCGGCTCGCGAGGCGATGCTGCGCACAAGCGTCGGCCGTCCCGAGCTCATCCCTCCTGCCGACGGCCGCGCGATGATCGCCGCCTGGATCGACGCTCCCGGTTACGCGGCGGCGAACGCCGAGATGCGCAGATACGTGGCGGAGGACCTCGACCGGGTCGCGGTCCCGACGACGATCCTCTGGGGGGAGCTCGATCGTCTCGTCGGCCCACCGCGTCCCGAGCGGCGGCCGCCGGGCACCCGGTTCGTGCAGCTCCCGGAGCTCGGGCACACGCCCAACTGGGACGATCCCGACCTGATCTCCGGGTACCTCATCGACGCCTCCTCCGGATCGGCGAAACTACCGGCATGAATCTGACCGACCGGGTTCTGGCCTGGCAGACCACCGGGGAGCGGGCGGAGTTCCGCGGATACGGCATCCACACCCATTCACGCCCCGGCGACGGGCCCCTGATCGCCTTCCTCCACGGCTTCCCCTCGAGCTCCTACGACTGGCGGCACGTGCTCGAGGCCGACCGGCCGGAACCCGTCCTGACCTTCGACTTCCTCGGCTTCGGCCTCTCCGACAAGCCTCGCGATCACGTCTACAGCCTGTTCTGGCAGGCGGACCTGGCCGAGGAGATGATCTCCCGGCACGCCGATGGCCGGGACGTCTTCGTCGTCGCTCACGACATGGGGACCTCGGTGACGACCGAGCTGATGGCACGCGACCTCGAGGGGAAGCTCGGCTTCGCTCTCGCCGGTGTGCTCCTCTTCAACGGCAGCATCGTCCTCGACAAGGCCAGCCTCACCCCCTCACAGAAGATCCTCCGCAGCCGCCTGGGGCCGCTGGCGTCACGGCTGTCGAGTGAGCGTGTCTTCCGCCAGCAGTTCGGCTCGATCTTCTCCGACGCCCACCCGCTGACCGATGACGAGGCGGCCGACCAGTGGGCCTTGATCTGCCACGGCGGCGGCCGGTCGATGGGCCACAAGCTGGTCTTCTACCTCGGCGAGCGGGTCGAGTTCGCGGAACGCTGGCACGGCGCGATCCGTGACTGGAAGGACCTCCAGCTCGCCTGGGGCCTGCTGGATCCGGTCGCCAGCACCGCGGTGCTCGGCGCCCTCCGCGAGCTCCATCCGGGCGTCCCGGTCACCGAGATGCCCGACCTCGGCCACTATCCGCAACTCGAGGATCCCGAGCGCATGGCCCGGATCGTCGCCGACGCCATCGCGACTCGACAGGCGGCCCGATGAGCGACCACGCCTACACCGTCGAATCCAGCTCGGCCCGGGTCGAGCGCGACGGCGGGGTGCGAGTCGACGTCACGGCCGATCAGCTGCCGCTGCTCGATGGGATGGCGCTGGCGACGCTGCGGCTCGAAGCGGGTGCGGTCCGCGAGCCGCACTGGCACCCCAACGCCGCCGAGCTCAGCTACTGCATCGAGGGCTCGGCGAAGATGACGATCATCGAGTCGGGCGGACACCGGGTGACGATGTCGGTCGCGGCGGGCGACCTGGCCTTCGTCCCGGCCGGCCTGATCCACCACATCGAGAACGCGGCCGCGACCGATACGCGATTCGTCGTCTGCTTCAGCAACGAGCGGTACGAGGACCTGAACCTGTCCACGACGATGAGCCAGATGTCGCCTCACGTCCTGCGCTCGGCGTTCGGAGCCGGCGCTGACGCGTTCGATTGGGTTCGGCCCACCCAGGATCCGTCATTCATCGCGCGATCGGAGCCAGCGGCCGCGTCGGGGCCCGATGATCCGGCCGCCCACTACCGGTGCCGGCTCGAGCATCTCGAGCCGGCGCTGAAGAATGCCGGCGGCTCGGTCATCTTCGGCCGCGCCGACGACTTCCCCATCCTCGACGGGCTGGCCATGTACTCGCTGCGGATGACCGGCAGGGCGGTGCGGGAGCCGCACTGGCACGCGAACGCCGCCGAGCTCAACTACGTGATCGACGGTTCGGTCCGCCTCACGATCGTCAGCCCCGGGGGCGCGGTCGAGACGGTCGACCTCACCGCGGGCGACATCAGCTACATCCCCAGGGCCTACTTCCACCACATCGAGACCCTCGGCGACGACGCCGCGCACCTCGCCGTCTTCTTCGATCACGAGCAGCCCGCCGACAACGGCATCTCGGCCGCGCTCAGCGCCTACTCCAGCCCCGTGCTCGCGGCGATCTTCGGGCAGCCCGCCGCAACGTTCGACTCGATCCCGGACTTCGAGACGGACGTTCTGCTCGGCCCCGGGGCGTAAGCGCACGGACTAGGCTGCTCGCATGGCTGACAAGGACCTCGCGGTCGTCGTGCTCGGAGCCACCGGCGTCACCGGGCGCCGCGTCGCCGCCTACCTGAGCGAGCGTTCGGCCGAGGACGGTTTCACCTGGGCCGCTGCCGCACGCGATCCCGGCAAGCTCGATCGAATTCTCGCTGAGGTCGGCGCGAGCGGCGCGACCACCATCGCCGCGGACACGGAGGACGACTCGTCCCTGCGTTCGCTCGCCGAGCGGGCCCGGGTCGTCCTCAACCTCGTCGGCCCCTATACGCGCCACGGGCGACCCGTCATCGAGGCATGCGTCGCCGGCGGCGCCCATTACCTCGACCTGACCGGCGAGATCCCATTCGTGCGGCGAGTCATCGACGAGTTCGACGCCACCGCTCGGGCCGGCGAGGTCGCCGTCGTTCAGGTCTGCGGATTCGAGGCGCTGCCGCCGGACCTCGCCGTCCTTGCCGCCGCCGGGGCCGCCCGGGACCGCTGGTCGGAGGATCTGGCCGCCGTCGATCTCGAGGTCCGGGTCACGCCGCCGCCGGGTCTCCCCCGGCCGTCCGACATGGTCTCGGGAGGTACGAGCCAGAGCATGGTCGAGGTCACGGCCGATCCGGACTCGGCGCTGGCGGCCGATCCCGCCGCACTGATCGAGGGCTCACGTGCCGCGCTCGTGCGCGACGTGAGTCCGATCGAGGTCGGGGTCCGCCGGGGCAGCGGCGGCACCGTGATCGCGCCGATGACGCCCGCCGCGTTCATCAATCCTGCCGTGATCCAGCGGACGGCGACGCTGACCGCGTCCGGGGAGGCGCCGGCGCCGTTCCGCTATCGCGAGGGGGTCGCGCTCGACGGCGGAGCCGTGACGATGCCCGCGCGCCTGGCGCTGGCCGGGACGCTGGCTGCCACCCAGGCGGGAATGCGTCGCACGCTGCTCGCCGGGCCGGAGACGAAGCGCCGGATCAGCTCGGTGCTCGGGCGCGTGCTCCCCGGCTCGGGCTTCGGGCCCGCGCCCGATCGGCTCGAGGACTGGTCATGGTCGATGCGGGTCGTGGCTGCGACGACGGGCGGACACGCGGTCACCGTGAACGTCGAAGCGCGGGGCCATCCCGGCTACCTGACGACGGCGCGGATGCTCGGCGAAGCGGGGCTGATCCTCTCCGAACTTCCCCCGGCGTCGGGCGCGTTCGGCTGCCTGACACCCGCCGCCGCGCTCGGAACGGAGTCGATCCCCCGATTCGAGCGGGCCGGCCTCACCGTCACCGTGACGGGCTGACGGTCAGCTCCTCGACGAGGACGCTGATCACCCGGGGGTCGAACTGCGAACCCGACCCGGCCAGCAGCTCGGACGCGGCCTGCTCGGTGCTGAGTGCCGGCCTGTAGGGCCTGTTGGAGGTCATCGCGGCGAACGCTACGCAGGGCGCGATGACCCGCGAGCCGAACGGGATGGACTCCCCGGCGAGGCCGTCGGGATAGCCGCTGCCGTCGAAGCGTTCGTAGGCGGAGCGAACGATGGTCGCCACCGATGCCAGCGACGGAGCCGATGCGACGATCCCCTGGCCGGTCACAGGATGGGAGTGCAGCAGCGCTCGCTCGACCGCCGAGAGGGGAGCCTCCTGTCCGAGCACGGTCTCGGGCACGGCCAGCATGCCGATGTCCTGCAGCCCTGCGGCCAGCACGACGTCGTCGAGCTCCGCCCGATCGAGCCCGAGCCGGCGCCCGACTGAGATCACGCGCGGCACGACGGAGCGGAGATGCTCGCGGAGCTGCGGGTCGCGGGCGTCGAGGGCGGCCAGGAGGACCGCGTGGGCCTGGCGGCGCGCCGAGCGGAAGCCGTGTCGCTTGCTCGCGATCAGGCGTCCTTCAGCCGCCTGCAGGGCCCGTTCGGGCGCCTCGGCCTCCCCCGGGATGACGACCTCGCCGAAATGGGCGTTGGCCAGGGCTCCGTAGCGGCCCCCGGTCAGTGCAGCACGGACGCGGGCCGTCACATCTGCCGGATCGCCTCCCGAAGGAGCGAGCAACGCGAAGTCCGTTCCCTCGACCCGGTAGACGGATGCCGAGAGGCCTTCACCGGCGGCGGCCAGCTCGGCGGCGACGTTGATGACCTGCCGGTCGCGATCCTGCTGGTCGGCGGCCTCGGATCGAGCCGGTTGGAGGTCGGGCTCGACGAAGACGAGCAACATCGTCGTGGCGGTCGAGAAGGCGCCGGCGAGGTCGAACTCGAGCGCCGCCCGGCTTCTCAGCCCGGTCAGTTCGTCGCGGAAGGAAGCGACGTGCTGGGAGACCGCGGCCCTGGAATCGTTGCCGATCCGCACCAGCATCCAGGTGAAGATGACGACGACCAGGCCCATCGCTGCCCAGAAGATCGCTTCCTGTGCCCGCAGGGCACCGCTCGTGTGGTCGTATGTGAGCAACGCGATCGCGGCGATGAAGAAGGCGGTCGGGGCGAGCACCGAGCCCAACTCGTGGGGGGCGATCCAGAACCGCAGGTCCTCGTAGACGTCTTTGACGATCGCGAACGCCCTCGCGGGCGGGCGCCTGACAGCGCTCATCTCCATCTCTAGTCCACCCCCCTCCTTCCAGGACTCCAATCGACCGGGCTCGACCTCCCCATGAGATCGGCCGGGTCACCCGGACGCATGGGCACAAGACGAAGCCGGCGCGGCGGCGGGTCGGCCAGGGCCGGCCGGCCGCGGTTATCCCCCTGGGGTTGGCCTCGCTCAGCCGGTCAGCCAGATCGCGCCGTCGCGGATCTCCACCGGGTAGGTCTTCAGCGAGCGGGACCCGGTCGTGGCCTTGACGGCTCCCGCCAGTGGCTTGAAGACCCCCTGCGGCCCGCGGGTCATCTCGCCGGTGCCGACGGCGTAGCGAGCGCCGTGCCAGGGGCACTCGAGGCAGCCGTCGTCGGTCACGTGGCCCGCGCCGAGCGACGCGAGCATGTGCCTGCAGCGATTGGAGACCGCGAACGGTTCCCCGTTGCTCAGCCCGACCGCAAGCATCCCGTGCTCGGAGGTCTCGACGGCGCGGACACCCGTTGCGGCGAGCTCGTCAACGGTGACGAGTCGCTCGGCGGATGATGGGCTGGCGGCGATGCACCGGACTATCGCAGATGCGGTGCGCCGGCTCGCCCCGCGGGCGGGCAGCCGACGCGCTGCTACTTTCGTACGCAGCGATGGCGGAACTGACACTCGGATTACTCGCCGGATCTCGCAAGGAGAACGAGCGGCGGCTTCCGATCCACCCCCGCCATCTCGGCCTGATCGACGAATCCGTGCGACGGCGCATCACCCTGGAGAGCGGGTATGGCGAGCCGTTCGGATTCGGCGACGAGGACCTCGCCCCACTGGTCGCCGGGATGCGCACTCGCGATCAGGTCGCAACCGGCTGCGACGTGGTGGTCGTCCCGAAGCCGATGCCGGCCGATCTGCTCGAGGTGCCCGAGGGGGCCGTCGTCTGGGGCTGGGTGCACTGCGTCCAGGACGCGGAGATCACCCAGCTCGCGATCGATCGCCGGCTGACGCTGATCGCCTGGGAGGAGATGCACCACTGGAGCCGCGACGGGTCGTTCGACCTCCACGTGTTCCACAAGAACAACGAGCTGGCCGGCTACTGCTCGGTGATCCACGCGCTGCAGCTGGCCGGGATGACGGGGCAGTACGGGCGGGAGCTGCGGGCCGTGGTCGTCGGCTTCGGCGCGACCGGGCGCGGGGCGGTCACCGGCCTCGTCGCCCTGGGAATCCAGGACGTCTCGGTCCTGACCAAGCGCGAGGCCGCGGCGGTCGCGGCGCCGATCCATTCCGTGCGGCTCGTGACCTATGAGCGCGATCCGGATGCGCCGGGTCAGACCCTGGAGCTCGACAGCGAGGACGAGTCGGTCGCCGATTTCCTCGCCGGCCACGATGTCGTCGTCAACTGCATGCTCCAGGACACCGACGCCCCGCTGGTCCTCGTCAGCAATGACGAACTCGAGCGCTTTCACCGTGGAACGCAGTTCGTCGATGTCTCAGCCGACGACGGGATGGGCTTCGAGTGGGCACGGCCGACATCCTTCGATGACCCGGTATTCGCGATCGGCGACGGGATGCAGTGCTATGCCGTCGACCACAGCCCGTCACTGCTCTGGGACTCGGCCACCTGGGAGATCAGTCAGTCGCTGATCCCCCATCTGCCGACGGTGATGTCGGGGCCGGACGCCTGGACGGCCGACCCGACGATGAGCCGGGCGATCGAGATCAGAGACGGCGTCGTCCAGAACCCCAAGATCCTCTCCTTCCAGGGCCGCTCGGCGGAGTATCCCCACGCCAAGTTGCGTTGACCTGCTGCCGCTGCGCCGCCCCGCGGGCTGCCCACCGCGTGGCACGATTGTGACCGCAGCCACTAACGTCGTGGCTCCGCAAGCGTTCACGAGGAGAGTGCAATGGATTCCTACCCAGTTCGGTTCGACGTCGATTACCCCGATCGTGACCTCGATCGCCTGACGAGCTTCTTCCGCTTCTTCATGGTGATCCCGATCCTGATCGTGGTCGGCGCGATCGTCGGATACTCGACCGGCTACTCGGGCCCCGGCGACGGCTCGGCGAGGATCGCGATCTCCGGAGTGGGCCTGCTGTTCCTGCCAACCCTGTTGCTGATCCTCTTCCGGGGCCGCTACCCACGCTGGTGGTTCGACTGGAACCTGCAGCTGATGCGCTTCCTCAACCGGGTCGCCGTCTATGCGCTGCTGATGGACGACCGCTACCCCTCAACCGAAGACCAGCAGGCCGTCAACCTCGACTTTCCGTATCCGGATGTCGAGGCCGACCTGAGCCGGGGCATGCCGCTCGTCAAGTGGTTTCTGGCGATCCCCCACTACGTGGTGCTCTTCTTCCTGCACATCGGCATGGCCGTCGCCGTCGTGATCGCATGGTTCGCGATCCTCTTCACCGGGCGCTATCCGCGCTCGCTGTTCGACTTCGTCGCGGGTGTCCTGCGCTGGGAGAACCGCGTGATCGGCTACGCGTTCGTGTTGATCACCGACGAATACCCGCCGTTCCGGCTCAAGGATTGACCAAGGCCGGGCACCGCCCCAGCCACCCAGTTCGACGCCTGGCGGCCGCTCGGGTCAAGCAGTCTCGCGAGTGCGCCCGAGGCCGTCGAGGATCAAGTCGAGCCCGAATTCGTATTCGTTGCCGTAGTCGTAACCAGGCCGGAGTACGTGCTCGGCGGTCAGTTCAGCGAGATGCGGGTACTCGTCGGACGGAAACCGCTCCAGAATCGACTGCGCAACTGCGGCGGCCTCCTCCTCGGATTCGAACGGGAGCCCCTCCTGCTGAATCGCAAAGCCGTACACGTAGCTGTCGAGCAGCGAAACGGCGTGAGCCGCCATCTCGATCGAGAAACCGGCTTGCCGGAGCGTGCCGATCACAGTGTCGTGGTGGTGCAGAGTGGCGGGGCCGGGCGAGGTTCTCGAGTCCATGAGTGGCGTCGCCCACGGGTGGCGCCGAAGGACGTCGCGGGCCGATACTGCGCGCCCGCGCATCGCAGCCCTCCAATCGGCGGCGTTGGCGGGCAGATCGATCTCGCTGAAGACCAGATCGATCATTCCGTCGATCAGGTCCTCCTTGTTCGTCACGTGGTTGTAGAGCGACATCGCCTCGACGCCGAGCCGGCCCCCAAGCCGGCGCATGCTGAGCGACTCGATCCCCTCCTCGTCGGCCAGGGCGACTCCCGCCTTCAGGACGAGATCACGGTTGAGCCGCGGTCGGCGTTTCGCCACGCTCTCAGAGCTGGGCGTCATGTGCGGCTGCTCGGCATAACTTGACAAACCTTACAGCGTATGTAATAACTTACAGCGTAATTCAGCGACGAAAGGAAGGCCATGGACGCCATCGTCCAGGACCACTACGGGGACACCGACGCCCTCAGGATCGATGAGATCGACGTCCCTGAGATCGACGACGACGAGGTGCTGGTCCGGGTGCATGCGGCCGGTGTGGACAGGGGTGTGTGGCACCTCATGGCGGGTCTGCCCTACGCCGTGCGCGTCGCCGGATACGGGGTTCGCGCGCCGAAGAACCGGGTCCCGGGCATGGACCTCGCTGGCCGGGTTGAGGCGGTCGGGTCCGCCGTGGCCACGTTGCGTCCCGGCGATGAGGTCTTCGGGATCGGCAAAGGCTCGTTCGCCGAGTTCGCCGCCGCCCGCGAGGACAAGCTCGCCATCAAGCCGGCGAACCTGACGTTCGAGCAGGCAGCTGCGGTTCCCGTTTCCGCGCTGACCGCCCTGCAGGGAGTTCGCGACCAGGGGCGAGTGCGGCAGGGCCAGAAGGTGCTGATCCTCGGCGCGTCGGGCGGGGTCGGAAGCTTCGCCGTGCAGATCGCCAAGGCTTACGGAGCCGAGGTCACCGGTGTCGCCAGCACCGCCAAGATCGACATGGTTCGGTCGCTCGGCGCTGACCACACCATCGACTACACACGCGGTGACATCGACGAAAGCGGCATCCGATACGACGTCATCCTCGACATCGGCGGCAACCGCCCCCTGGCGGTCCTGCGGCGTGCGCTCTCCCCCCAGGGGAGGCTCGTCATCGTCGGCGGCGAGACGGACGGCCGCTGGCTCGGCGGGACCGACCGACAGATTCGTGCCCTCATCCTCTCCCCCTTCGTGAGTCAGAAGCTCGGTACCTTCATCTCATCGGAGAACAATGAGGACCTTGCGACCCTGCGGGAGCTCATCGAGACGGGCAAGGTGGCACCTGGGATCGACTCGACCTACCCGCTGAGCGAGGCGGCGGCGGCGATTCGCCATCTGCACGCCGGGCGCGCCCGCGGCAAGGTCGTCATCGACGTTCAGGGCTCAATCGGCGATTGAGGCGAATGGGGCGCGCGATTGCCGCCCGGAGAAATGCGTGCACCGGGCTAGGCTCTATCCGACCATGATGTCCCGCAAGCCGCGCCATTCCGAAACTCACCTCAGCTACCGCTCTGGGTGGTTGCGGGCGGCCATCCTCGGGGCCAACGACGGGATCGTCTCGACCGCGAGCCTCGTGCTCGGCGTAGCGGCCTCAGGCGCCTCGGCGAGCGCAATCGTCACCGCCGGGGTGGCCGGACTGGCGGCGGGAGCTCTCTCGATGGCCGCCGGTGAGTTCGTCTCCGTGAGTACGCAACGTGATTCTGAGCTGGCGGATCTCGCTCTCGAGCGACGGGAGCTCAAGAGCGATCCTGATGGAGAGCTTCTCGAACTCAGCGGGATCTACGAGCGCCGCGGGCTGCCGACCGAGCTTGCCCTCGAGGTGGCCGAGGCTCTGACCAAGCGCGACCCCCTGGGTGCACACGCACGTGACGAACTCGGGCTTCACAGTGATCGTAAGGCACGTCCTTTTCAGGCGGCATGGGCCTCAGCCCTCACGTTCAGCGCGGGCGCCATCCTCCCCCTGATCGCGATCGCGCTTGCGCCATCCGCGACGAGGATCCCGATCTGCGTCGCCGTGACGATCGCCGCCCTCGCCGCGCTCGGCTATTCAGGTGTTCGCCTCGGCGGAGGGCCCAGGCTTGTGGCGACCGCTCGGGTAGTCATCTGGGGCGTCGTCGCGATGGGAATCACATCGGGCATTGGGGTCCTCGTCGGGGTCGCCGTGTAGCCGGGCTCGCCCGAGGCGATGCACGCTGCGTGTCGGCCGATGCGATGGGCGGTACTGGTCTCGAACCAGTGACCTCCTGCTTGTAAGGCAGGCGCTCTCCCAACTGAGCTAACCGCCCGGGGATCTGATTATCGCGCTTGGGTATTGATGGTTGCTGACTCGCCTGGCAGTTCGAGTCAATTCGCTGGGGAGATGCGGGGCAACTAGTGGCAGCTAGTGCCCGATATTGGTTCAGCCGGGATCTGACGATCAAGGACTGCTTGGCATGAACATTGAGGATGCGGCGATCGCGCGCTTGGCAGGAGAGAAGGAGCTTCGGAGGGATCCCGAATGGCGGGTACCTGAGTCAGATTGAGGCCGCCGAACGCGGGTAGCGGCCGAGAGAAAGCAAATCTGAGTTGCGCTTTGACCGGCTGCTGCGAAGCCAAGGAAACCCGCCGGTTCCCGCAGCGCGACTCGATGGAGAGGAAGAAATGAGAAAGAACATGGCCATAGCCATGGTCGTAGCCGCAGCGATCGCGATCAGCGGAGTCGCCTCGTCGCCCGCCGCGCGAGCGGACGACATCCAATCGATTACAGCGAAGCTGAAGCCGAACAAGCTCCCCAAGAAACGGTTCCGTCCCGCCCAGATCTACGTCGAGATTCTGACCGGTCCCAACACCGGAGATCCGAACTATCCCGAGCAGCCACCGAGCGCCTTCAAGACGAAGGTCAGCTTCCCATCGAACATGCGGTTCTCGACCAAGAAGGTTCCGAAATGCGCCGGCAGCGAAGCCCAGTTGCAGAACACGACGACGAAGCAGGCGATCAGGGTCTGCAAACGGAAGTCGATCGTGAGCAAGGGTGGCGGCGTGCCCAAGCGGGCCGGTCACAGCAAGGGCACTTCGGCCTGGGTAATCGTGGATCTCGGCGCCACGACGCTCGATGTCCCCGTTCAGGTGACCGCGTTCAACGGCACCAGGAAGAACGAACTCTTCCTGCACGCCCGGGCCGACTCCGTCAACAACACCTCGATCCTCGTCGGCAAGATCAGAAAGGGTCCGAGGGGCTATGGAAAGACGCTGAACGTGCGGGTTCCGCCACTGCTCGCCGGCGCAATCTCCCGATTCACGACCACGGTCCAAAACGGGAAGTACGTGAAGGCGCGGTGCAAGCGGAAGCGGATGAAGTTCCTGGCGGTCTCGCGCTATACGAACCATGCGACGACCTCCGACACTTTCGTCCAGCGCTGCAAGCGCCGGGGCCATCACAAGCACCATAAGCGGTAGAGCGCGAGAGAGTTGCACGGCGCGCGGCACCATCACGGGCGGCTCAAATGGGGCCGTCCGTGACCGCGATGGGGAAGCACGGCGAAGTTGCTTCCAATAGGTTCGCCAGACCCGGCGACCACTACCCGAAAGGGGCAGCATGCCTCACATGCTCAAGATCCGGTGGGACATCAAGGATGGCTTGGAACAAGAGTTCAGGGCCAACCAGGAGAAGCTATGCGGGGTGATGCTCGAACACCCCGGGGTAATCACCTACCACGTCGCGTACCCGTCGGAGCGCGTCAGCGAATGGACTGAGGTCTACGCCACCGACGAAGCGTTTGCGGCTCATCTCGACAACGAGAAGGGAAAGGCTCCGCTCGGCGCCTGTCTCGAGGCGTGCGACCAAGTCACGTGCGAGTGCTGGGGCGACCCGAGCGACGAATCCAAGGTGATCCTCGAAGGATTCGGAACGGTGTACCGAGCGACGGGCGATGGCGCCTTCGTACTCAACCCCGGTGCCGACAAAGACTCTCTCGTTTAGCCGACTGCCGGCCTCGCGCTAGGGTCGGCACGACCTGAATTGCCGGCTGGGTGCCGGCGCTGAACGGAGAAGACATGGGATTCATGGACAAGATGAAGGGCGCGATGGATCAGGCGTCGGAGGCGAGCAAGAAGATGGGCTCGACGATGAGCACCGGGATGTCGGGCGCGACCGCCGACTACGCACAACTCGCCAACAAGCTCGCTCAGTCGGGCGTGCCGTGCACCGCCGAGATCAAGTCGATGGCCGCGACCGGCAAGACCGACTTCAGCGGCAAGGAGTACTCGTTCGCGGTCAGCGTCGAGGGCAACGGCGATCCCTACGAAGCAACCGTCAATCAGTTCCTGCCCGAGGGCGGCGAGTCCAACTACAGCGTCGGCGACCGCTGGCAGGCGAAGGCCGACCCCGACGATCCCAGTCGCCTGCTGCTCTACGGAAAGGCCTGAGCAGCGGATGGCCGAGCCGAAGCCGCAGCTCAGCGAGGAGGATCGGCTCGTCCGCTGGGGATGGGGCCTCGGGCTCGTCCTCCCCGTCGTCGGGTTGATGATCGCCGCCGTGCTGGGCACGCGCGGCGATCGCCGCTGGATCTGGATGACCGGTTGGGCGCTGGTCGGCGTCGCGATCTACACCGCGATCATCACGCTCGGCTGACCGTGGAGCTCGGGATCGACGGGCGGGTGGCGCTCGTCCTCGGCGCCAGCCGCGGGCTCGGACTCGCCGTGGCCGAGGCGCTCGGGCGCGAGGGCGTGCGGGTCGCCCTCGCCTCCCGCACGGAGGAGGAGCTCTCGCGGCACGCGGCCGCGATCGGCAACGGAGCCACCGCATTCACCGCCGACACGACGGACGAGGCCGCGATCGAGGCCCTCCCGGGCCGGGTGACCGAGGCCATGGGTCCCGTCGAGATCCTCGTTCTCAACACCGGCGGCCCCCCGCCCGGCGGCGCACTCGACGCCCCCGGCGAGGATTGGGAGGCGGCGTTCCGCTCCCTGGTGCTGGCGCCGTTGGGGCTCGCGAAGGCATGCGTCCCGGGGATGAGAGACCGCGGCTGGGGCCGGATCGTCAACGTCTCGTCGACGTCGGTCCGGGAGCCGATCCAGGGCCTGGCCCTCTCCAACTCGAACCGGATGGCGGCGGTGGGGCTGCTGAACACGCTCGCCGCCGAGGTCGCCGCCGACGGCATCACGGTCAACACCGTCGCGACCGGGCGATTCGGGACCGAGCGGCTCGAGCAGATGTACGGATCGATGGAGGCGGCGGAGGAGCGGGCCAGGGCGGATGTCCCGGCCGGACGGCTCGGCCGCCCCGACGAGTACGGAGACCTCGTCGCGTTCCTGTGCTCGGACCGCGCCGCCTATCTGACCGGGACGGTCATCCCGCTCGACGGCGGGCTGACCCGCTCCAGCTAGGCAGGCGCCGGACGCTCCGCGAACCTCGCGGGGGCCGGCTTGCGAAGCTGGCCGCGGCCGGCGATCACCGCGATCCAGATCACCCCGATCAGGACCATCCCGACGCTCATCAGCTGCGCCTGGGTGAGCCCGAGGGCCGAGTCGGGATTGCGCCGGAGGAACTCGATCATGAACCGCTCGAAGCCGGCGATGACGAGGTACATCGCGAAGAGGATCCCGGCCCGGAAGCGGTCGCGAAGGCGCCAGAGGACGATCGCCGCCAGTCCCATGAAGAGGGTCTCGTAGACGGGAGTCGGGTGCACGGTCTGATCGGTCGGCACGGTGCCGTCGGGATAGGCCATGGCCCACGGTCCGTCCCAGGCCTTGCCGTAGTCGCCGTCGCCGGAGAGCTGGCAGCCGACCCGGCCGATCGCGTAGCCGATGGCCAGGGCGGGAGCGGCGATGTCGGTCAGGAGCAATCCGAAGATCCCCCGCCGCCAGGCCCAGCCGAGGACCGCCAGGGCCCCTCCAATCGCGCCGCCGTACCAGACGAGCCCGGCGCCGCTGAAGAGGTTGCCGATCAGGTCGTCGCTGACGTCACTCCAGTTCTCGATCAGGAAGTAGACGCGTGAGCCGACGAGGCCGCCGACGAGCGCGGCGAAGGCCATCTCGTAGGCCCAGTCGGAGGGCTTGCCGAGCTCCCTGAAGCGGCGGGCGATGATCAGGCCCGCGGCGACGAAGCCGAACCCGAACATGAGCCCGAACGTCTGCAGGGTGAGGGGGCCGATGTTGATCTCTGGATACATACGGTTCCTGGAAAGTAGCCCCGGGGGGAATCGAACCCCCGTTGCCAGAATGAAAATCTGGAGTCCTGACCATTAGACGACGGGGCCGCGGCCCCGAAAGTCTAGTCAGGCGAGCAGCATCTCCAGAAGGGCCTTCTGGGCGTGGAGTCGGTTCTCGGCCTGGTCGAAGACCGCCGAGCGGGGGCCGTACAGGACCTCGGCGCTGATCTCCTCCCCCGGGTGGGCCGGCAGGCAGTGGAGCACGACCGCCCGCTCCGCCGCCAAGCCGAGAAGCTCCTCGTCGACGCGGTAGGGGGCCAACGCGGCCCGCTTGGCGTCGGCATCGGTCTCCCCCATGCTGACCCAGACATCGGTGTAGACGGCATCCGCCCCGGCGACCGCCTCGCGCGGATCGGCGATCAACTCCGCGTCAGGCGCATCGGTGAGCTCGAGTCCGGGCGGCGAGGAGACGACGACCTCGATGCCCGCCTGGCGCCCGAGCAGCGCCAGCGAACGGGCCATGTTGTTGCCATCCCCGACGTATGCGAGCCGCAGGCCCTCCAGTCGGCCGAATCGCTCGCGAAGGGTCTGCAGATCGGCGATCGCCTGACAGGGATGGTGGACCGGCGTGAGCATGTTGATCACCGGCACGTCGGCGGCCTCGGCGAGCTCAACGACCCGGTCGTGGGACAGGCTGCGTATGGCGATGGCCTGGACGTACCGGGACATGACGCGCCCGATGTCGCCGACCGACTCCCCGCGGCTGATCTGCAGCTCGTCGCTGCGCAGGATGACCGGGGTGCCGCCGAGCTCTGCGATCCCGACCTCGAAGGACACGCGGGTCCGGGTCGATGGTTGCTCGAAGATCAGCGCTACCGACCTGCCTGCGAGCGAATCCGCTCCGGCCGCCGGCCGATCCGCCTTGAGCACATCGGCCCGATCGAGCAGAGCATCGAGCTCTCCGGCGAGTTCCGCTCCCGTTATGAAGTCTGAGAATTCCGGTGCCATGGAAGCGCGGCAGGTTACTCCTGCGGGGCCGCCAGGGGAGCAAGATCGGGCCCGCTGCGAGCGGCCTGCCGCCGAGGCCGCTCCGATACTTGGGCCGATGGACGTCCGGGTCCTCAGCTGGAACCTCTTCCATGGTCGTGACCATCCCCCCGAGTCCGAACTGCTGACCTGGCGATCGCGGCTCCTGCGGGTGACGGAGCGGGGAGCCGAACATGCCCAGGTCAACCGCGACCTGCTCCGGCAGTTCGCGGCGACGATCGCCGCTGCCGACTGGGACGTCGCGCTGCTGCAGGAGTGCCCGCCGCGATGGGCCGAGCGACTCGCCACCGAGTCGGGCGCCGACGCGCACCTCGTCCCGACCAGCCGCAACCTCCCCTATCTCAGGCGGGCCCAGTCGCTCGCCGCAACCTGGAGCCCCGACCTGATCGCCTCCTGGGAGGGGGGCTCGAACCTGACCCTCGTCCGTGCCCAGGGTTCCAGCCCGGCGCCGATCACCGAGCGCCGCAGCCTCCGGCTCGCAACCCGGCCCGAGCGGCGGCTGATGGCCTTCACACGCCTCGGGAGCGGGCTCTGCGTGGCCAATCTCCATGCGAGCGCCGCGCGGGAGGCTGCCGAGCGCGAGCTGATAGCCGCCGGCCGGGCGGCCCGCGAATGGGCCGGTGGCGGACCGCTCGTGCTGGGCGGGGACTTCAACCTGCGGCCGGCGCTGAGCGGGCACGTCTTCGCGCGCCTGGCCGACGAGCTCGGCCTCGCCGCACCGACCGGCGAGCGGATCATCGACCACGTTCTCGTCGCCGACCTCGACGTCGCCGAGCCGCCGTCGCAGTGGCCGGCGGAGCGCCGCGAGGTGCCCGATCCGACCGCGACCGGCGTGGGCCTGCCGATCCGCCTCTCCGATCACGCCCCGGTCGCCGCTCGTTTCGCCTCGTTTCCGGCCGCCGGGACGGACGGTGGCGACCGGCGCTGAACGCGCCCGGCGGTCGGCGCTGCCATATTGCTCTTACCGGCAACCCGCGAGGAAGGGACCCCCATGGCCACCACCACCGGCAAGAAGAGCACGCGCAGCCCGAAGGCGGCTCGCTCGGCCGACCGAGCCGACAAGAGCGTCGAAGCGTTCCGGGACGCCCTCGAGCGCAGCATCACGCTGCCGCGCGAGCGCATCCAGGAGGTCGTCGACGATGCCGTGAAGCGCGGCCGGATGACCCGCGATGACGCCAACGACATGGTTTCCAAGCTCGTCTCCCGAGGGCGCAAGCAGTCGGAGGAGATGGTCAAGGAGCTCGAGGCACTTCTCGAGCAGGCGCGCAAGCAGGTCGAGCGCAGCACGACCAAGGCCCGCAAGCAGACGAAGGGGACCGCCGGCAAGGTCGCCAAGCGCGCTCGCGACGCCGCGGACGAGCCGCTGGCCCAGATCGACAAGGTGCGGCGCCGTGCGGGCGTCGGACCGAGCTTCCCGATCAGCGGCTACGACGAGCTGACGGCAGCCCAGATCAACCGCCGCATCGCCGACCTCTCCAAGCCCGAACTGCGCAAGGTCAGGACCTACGAGAAGGCCAACAAGGCGCGCAAGAGCATCCTCGCCAAGATCGACAAGGCGCTCGGCTGAGCGCCCCGGAGACCCAAGCCGGTAAGCGCCCGCCGCGCGGGACGGAACTCGAGCTGACGATCGACTCCCTCGCCCAGGGCGGGCGGGGAGTGGCGCGGACCCCCGAGGGGTTCGTGATCTTCGTCGGCGGAGGGCTGCCGGACGACCGCGTCCGCGTCCGCGTCGGCAAGTCGAAGAAGAGCTGGGCCGAGGCGGCGATCGTGGAGCTGCTCGAGCCGGCGCCGGAACGGATCGCCGACCGCTGCGTTCACGGTGGCGAGCCCTGTCCCGGCGCCGCCTGGCAGGGACTCCCGTACGAGCTGCAACTTGGCCACAAGCATCAGCAGGTCAGCGAGGCGCTGGAGCGGCTCGGGGGCTTCGAGGGGATCGAGGTCGAGCCGATCGTCGAGGCCGTCGAGCAATGGCGCTACCGCAACAAGCTCGAGTATTCGTTCGGGATTCCGGCCGAGGACTCCGGGACGCCCGATCCGTCGCTCGGCTTCCATGCCCGTGGTCGCTGGGACGAGGTGGTCGACGTCGACGATTGCCTACTCGCCTCGGAGGCAAACAACGCCGCCCGCAACGCGGTGCGCGAATGGGCGCGGACCGAATCGGTCCCGGCCCGCGAGGACGAGTCCGGGACCGGGGTCCTGCGCAACCTGATCGTCCGCGAGGGCCGGCGCACGGGACAGGTTCAGACCCGGCTCGTCACGTCGGCGGCGGACTTCCCCGAACCCCCGGTCGACCTGCACACCGTGATCGCGGGCCCCTCGGGGAGCACGAGCGGTCCGACGGGCGTGCTCGGCGAGGAGTTCCTGCGCGAGCGGCTCGGAGACCTCGACTTGCGGGTCTCCCCGAACGCCTTTCTGCAGACGAACACCGAGACGGCCGAACTCCTCTACGCGGCCGCCCGCGAGTTCGCCGCGCTGGGCTCCGGCGAGCGGCTGTTCGACCTCTACTGCGGAATCGGGACGATCGGCCTCAGCATGGCGGCCGACGCCGGCGAGGTCTGGGGCGTGGAGAGCGTCGCCGAGGCCATCGTCGACGCCGAGGCGAACGCCGAGCTGAACGGGATCTCCAACGCGCACTTCCGGACCGGTGACGCGAGGCTCGGGATCCGCCCCCTGATCGAGGAAGCCGGGAAGCCCGACGTCGTCATCGTCGACCCACCCCGCGCCGGGCTCTCGGCGAAGATCGTCAGGCGGGTTCTCGAGTGCGAGGCGGAGCGGATCGTCTACGTCTCGTGCAATCCGACGACGATGGCCCCCAACGCCAGACAGATGGTCGACGCCGGCTATAGGCTGGCCCGCGTGAGGCCCGTAGACATGTTTCCCCAGACGCCGCACATCGAGTGCGTCGCCCTCTTCGAGCGCGGAGCGGCTCAATGAGCCAGGCTCGTGGATTCGGCGTCGCCGCTGGTCTCGACCCAGCCGTCGCCACCGAGCTGGCGAGTCGCTGCGAGGAGCTCGGGTACACGTCGATGTGGGCCAACGACCATCCGGCCGCAAGCGGGCTCGAGACCCTCGCCGCCTTCGCGGAGGGCTCAGCCGCTACCCAGCTCGGCGTCGCCGTCCTCGCCCTCGACCGCCACGCACCGGCCGACATCAACGCCAAGATCGAGGAGCTCGATCTCGACCGCTCGCGCCTCCTTATCGGGGTCGGTGCCGGCTTCTCGAAGCGGCCACTGACGCGGATGCGCGAAGCCCACGACGAGCTGCGCGCGGCGATCCCGGGGGTGCGCCTGATCCTCGCCTCGATGGGACCGAAGATGTGCGCCCTCGCCGGCGCCAGCTACGACGGTGCCTTCTTCAACTGGATGACCCCCGCCTTCGCGGCCAAGGCGCGCGGCGAGGTCGAGAGGGGCTCGGCCGAGGCCGGGCGCGAGACGCCGCGCGTCTACGGCTACGTCCGCACCGCCGTCGGCGCGGACGCCGAGACCCGCCTCGCCAAGGAAGAGGGCTTCTATCGCGACCTCCACGACGGCTATCGCAACCACTTCGAGCGCCTCGCGGAGCCACCGGGCACCGTCGGCGTCGCAGCCGAGAACCCGGACGACGCCGACGGAATGCTGAGCGCCTACGAGGCGCTCGACACCGTCGTCGTCCGTGGCCTCGCCAGCGCCAAGTTCGAGGCGATGGACCGCGTGGCCTCGGCCGCCATGGCCCAATAGATGACTCCGAGCGGAGCTGCTCCGCTTCGCGTCCGCTCTGCTCGGGTCTGCGCGGTGTTACCGCTCGGCAGACCGGACCGGACGCGAAGCGGAGGTTATTGGTGGGGTGACTACTGGCTCGGGAGCGGGCTGCCCGCCTTGAAGGCGAACCAGAGCCAGAACGCCGCGAAGACGATCATCGTCGTGACCACGAAGAGCCGTTCGATGCCGCCCATCGCCGAGCCTCGCTTGACCTGACGGGTATCGGTCATGCCGCGCATCCAGGGCGCGCGGGCCTGACCACCGCCTCCACCCTGCGGGGCGAAATACGCCATCACGATGCCGGCGACGTAGAGCAGCAGGACGTAGGTGGCGATGATCCCGAAGAGGATCACCATCGCGACCGCGAAGCTCACGGTGCTGGCCCCGGAGCCCGTCTGCATCTGCGAACCGATCCAGATCCATCCCAGCGGTACGCCGAAGCCGATGATCAACGCGGCGGCGACCGTGGAGACGAACGTGATGACTTGCCCGAAAGCGCGCATGAAAGGTCAAATGTACCGGCGCCCTGACCCCGGGCCGCCGGCGGCGGCCAATCCCGGCCCGGCGGTCGCTCAGTAGGGAGGCAGGTCCTCGTACCACTCGCCGACCGCCCGGAACGCCCGCCAGAAATCCCGCTTGGGGGCTTCCGCATCGAGCGAGGCGTCGATGTCGGGGGTGTAGATCACGTCGATCGTCGGGGTCAGCGCCTGGATCTCACCCGGGCGGGCTTCGACGGTGTCGGCAAGGGGGATCTGGACGTCGTTGAGGCATTCGAGGGCCGCGTCGCCCATCACGACGATGCAGCGCGGCTCGACGATGGCGACCTCGCGGACGAGGCGCGACACGCAGGTCGGCGAGGCCAGCGCCGGGTCGGAGAGGGGGCACTTGACGCAGAGGGTTCCGTAGACGACGAGCGGATCGACGCCGAGTCGCTTCAGGGACTTCATGACCGCCGTTCCGGAACGGCCGTAGAAGGCGACTCCCTCCTCGATCTCCGCGACGCTCGGCGAATGCTTGAGCAGCATCACATCCGCCTGCGGATGCCCGGAGCCGAGCACCGGCATCAGGCTGCCGCGCGGGCACTCCTCGCAGTCCTGGAGCTCGTGCGTGAGCTGGTTGAGCTCGCGGATCGCGCGCTCCAGGTACTTCTCCTTGATCTGATCCTCGGTGATTGGCACAGCGGGCGACTCTTTTGACGGCGTCCGGTCCTCTCCTTGTGGTTGCACGTCGTTATGGCCCCCTGAATCAACTCTTGCCGCGCCCGGAAGCTGCCTTGCGGCGCTTCGCCTCGGACCTGTTGCCGCCCTTGACCGGCTGTGGATCAGCAACTTCCTTGCGTCCGCCGGCCTGCCCGCTGGCGGCCTGCATCCACTTCAGAGCCTGCACGTAGACGAGGTTCTTGTGCTTGCGGACGATGTCGGCGCTGCGCATCGCCTCGAGGAATTCCTCGGCGCCGTCGAAGTCGTGCAGGCGGATCCGGACGCTGCCGAGCGCCTGGGCCACGTGGCCGTCGGAGCCGGCACCGGGCACGATCCGGTACTTGGCCGCGAACCGCTCGGCCTCCTCGTTGAATGCGCTGAAGGCGACCCGCGGGTTGAACACCTCGAGGATGTCGATCTCCTCGACCATGTTCAGAAGGTGCTCGTAGTCGGGAACCGAGTGGAGCCGGTCGAAAGGATGGGGCACGTAGACGAGGCCACCCTGCCGGCGGATCTCGGCGACGGTCTCGGCCATCGTCATGCCCCGGTCGATCTTCTCCTCGAGGAAGAGACCGATCACCTCACCCTGCTCCGCGGTCTTGACCTCCTCGCCGACGATCACCTTGATGCCGCCGTCACGCTCGGCGGCCTCGCGGGCGGCGAGCGCTCCGGAGATCTCGTTGTGATCGGTGACCGCGATCGCCCCCATGCCGCGATCCTTGGCGGTCTCCAGCAGCACCTCGACGGGAGTGGCGCAGTCGTTGGAGTGGTCGGTGTGCATGTGGAGATCGCAGTCGATCGTGCGCCGCCGCGAGATTCTCCGCCGGACCTCGGGGTTTCCCGTCGGATCGTGGCGACGCGCGGCCAACCGCGCATAGACCGCCTCCAGCTGATCGGCCATGTCACCGTAGGAGCGTGCGGAGTCGGCGCCCGCGGCAACGATCCCGCCGCGCAGCTCCGGATCGGCGACGAGACGCTCGATCTGGCCGGCGAGGGTGAGGGCGTCGCCGGCCGGGAATAGGAGGCCGAGCTCGCCGCCCTCGGTGTCGAGGAACTCCTCGTACGGCTCGATCTGCGACGCGACCGGGGCCGCGGCGGCAGCGAACGCCGCCATGATCAGGCTCGGCGCCGGCTGAGGACCCCCGGACGTCGCGCAGACGATGTCGGCACCGGCGATCAGCTCCTCGGCCGAGACATCGGCGGGCCGGAGGACACGGACACGTTCCCGCAGTCTGCTGTTGAGGCGGGGCGTCTGGATCGAAGCGTCCTCGATCCAGAGGTCCACCTCCCAGGGCAGGTCCAGTGAGAGCTTGCGGAGCGCGCGAAGGAAGATTCGCAGCGCCCCCCGCTCCTCCCGGGCGCAGTAGACGATCCGGGCCGGGCCGCCCTCCGCCCGGGGGACCGGCTTCACCTCGGAGGCGGCACCGACGACCTCGTAGGGGCCGGGGAAGAACCGGTTGAGCAGCTCCGCCGTGCTCTGCACGGCGGCCATCCGGGCATCGAGCCGGCCGAAGAAGATCTCGACCAGCGGCCTGGCGACCTGGGTCGAGAGCGTGCGCTCCGTCGGCAGGTGGAAGGTGCCGACGTTGAGGGTCCGGGAGTGGCGGAGTGCGGCCGATGCGGCGCTCGGCGCGAACGGATCGTGGACGTGGACGATGTCGAAATCCACCGCGGTGAGCAGGCCCTCGAGCGAGCGTGAGATGTCGACCGGAACCGGTGCCGGGCGCGGGCGCGAGCCGGCAGGCAACTTGAAGGCGGCGCCAACCGAGAGAACCGCCGGGCCGGCCGCCCCCACCCGCAGGCCCTCCCAGCCGCCCCCGAAGAGTGCGGATCCGCCGCCGCGTGCCTGCTCGATCGCCTCCTGGGAGCGGCGCAGGTCGCCGCGGGTTCCGCCCGGTGCGGCAACCACCACCCGATGGCCTCGCGATTGGAGCTCCGCCGCCGCGCCCGCCACGTAGGCATTGACCTCATGGTGCCCTCCCCAGGAGTACGGGGAGACCTGGGCGATCGTCAGGCAATCTCGATCGCTGCGAGCCACCGCTGCAGGATAGATGCGAAGCCTCACCGGGCGGAGCCTCCCGCGGTGCGGGCCGGCGGCGATACGATCGCTCTCCCGGGGGTGAAAACGAGAGGAGCGAGCGTGAGCGACTACGACTACGTGATCGTCGGAGCAGGATCAGCGGGTTGCGTGCTCGCCAACCGGCTCAGCGATTCCGGTGCCGAGGTGTTGCTGATCGAGGCCGGCCGGCGCGACCGCTCGCCGAAGATCAAGATTCCCGCCGCCTTCGCGCAACAGTTCAAGACGAAGCTGGACTGGGACTACGAATCGGGCCCCGAGCCCGGCTGCGACGAGCGGATGCTGTACGTGCCCCGCGGCAAGAGCCTCGGTGGCTCGAGCTCGATGAACGCGATGCTCTACGTCCGCGGCCATCGCGACGACTACAACGGCTGGCGCGACGACTCGGGGTGCGCCGGCTGGGGATGGGACGAGGTGCTTCCATATTTCGTCCGCTCCGAGAACCATGAGGCCGGCGCCTCCCCGACCCACGGGGTCGGTGGCCCACTCAACGTCGCCCCGCTGCGCAGCCCCCGCGGACTCACCGATCTGATGATCAAGTCCTGTGAGCGGTACGGCTTTCCGCTCGACCCCGACTACAACGACGGCGACCCCTACGGGACCAGTGCGGCCGAGACGACGCAGAAGTACGGCCGCCGCTGGAGCGCCGCCGATGCCTTCCTCCGCCCGGCGGCCGGTCGCCCGAACCTGACCGTCCTGACCGCGGCCACGGCGCTGGGCCTCGAGATCTCCGGCGGGCGGGTGCGAGGGGTCAGGCTCGCCGGCAAGACGCCGATGGCGATCGCTCGGGCCCGCCGCGAGGTGATCCTCTCGGCCGGATCGATCGGTTCCCCCCAGCTGCTGATGCTGTCCGGCATCGGCGACCCCGCCAAGCTCCGCGCGATCGGCGTGGAGCCCGTCGTCGATTCCCCGGCCGTCGGCACCAACCTGCAGGATCACCCGTTCCTGGTCGGGATCTGGGACGCCACGATCGGCGGCTCGCTCGCCGACGCGGAGAAGCCGGCCGCGCTGCTGGAATTCCTGCTGCGCCGGCGGGGCCCGCTGACCTCGCCCGTCGGCGAGGGCTTCCTCTTCGCCCGCTCGGCGGGCGAGTCCGGCCCACCCGACCTTCAGTTCCATCTCGCTCCGGCCTACTTCGCCGACCATGGCTTCGAGGAGTACGACGGCCACGCGATCACGATCGGGCCGGTTCTCGTCGCCCCACGCTCGCGCGGCGAGCTCAACCTGACCAGCTCCGATCCGGACGCCAAGCCGACCCTGGTCGGCAATCACCTGACCGACCCGGCCGACCTCGAGGCGATGGTCGCCGGCATGAAGCTGGCCCGGGAGATCGCAGCCACCCCTCCCCTCTCCGGGGCCATCGGCCGCGAGATCTATCCCGGCCCCGCAGCCGCCGACGACGACGCTCTCGAGGCCGATGTGCGTCAGCGCGTCGAGCTCCTCTACCACCCGACGGGGACATGCCGGATGGGCGGGGACGAGACAGCGGTGGTCGATCCGCAGCTGCGCGTCCGCGGCATCGACGGCCTGCGAGTCGTCGACGCATCGGTGATGCCGACGATCACCCGCGGCAACACGAACGCCCCGACGATCATGATCGCCGAGAAGGCCGCCGACCTGATCTTGGACCGCGAGCCGCTCGAAGCGGCGAGCGCTGCAGCAGCCGGCGCCGCCTGAGCAACGAGAAGAGCCCGCCGCCGCGTCCGGGATCGCTCCCTCGCGGCGACGGGCTCCCTCCGTCGGGTCCCTGCCGGGTGTCTAGTTCCCGGCGGGTACCTCGGACTGAGTGCCGGAATCGACCTCGTCCTTGACCCGGGCGGCGGCGGCCGTGCGGGCGTTCGCGGCGATGAACTCCTCCGTCTGCTCGCGCGCCTCGTCGTCAGGGCGCTGGCTGTGAGGGGACTTCATCAGGTAGCTGGACGGACCGTCGAGCTGGCCGGAGATGCCGTTGTTGAGCGCCAGCTTGATGAGCCGGACCGCGTCGATGACGACACCGGCCGAGTTCGGCGAGTCCCAGACCTCGAGCTTGAGCTCGACGTTCAGCGGAACGTCGCCGAAGCTCTTGCCTTCGAGGCGGATGTGCGCCCACTTGCGGTCGGTCAGCCACGGCACGTAGTCGGACGGCCCGACATGGACGTCCTTGTCCTCGAGCTCGGTGCCCATGATCGACGTGACGGCGTTCGTCTTCGAGATCTTCTTCGAGTCGAGCCGCTCCCGCTCGAGCATGTTGAAGAAGTCCATGTTGCCGCCGACGTTGAGCTGGCTGGTGTGCTGCAGCTCGACTCCGCGCTCGTGGAACAGCCGGGCGAGGTTGCGGTGGACAATCGTGGCGCCGACCTGTGACTTGATGTCGTCACCGATGATCGGCAGTCCAGCCTCCTCGAAGCGCTTGCCCCAGTAGTCCTCGCGGGCGATGAACACCGGCAGGCAGTTGACGAAGCCGACGCCGGCCTTCAGGGCCTGCTCGACGTACCACTTGGTGGCCTGCTCCGAGCCGACCGGCAGGTAGCAGACGAGTACGTCCGTCTTCGTGTCCTTGAGGACCTTGACGATGTCGGCCGTCGGGCCGGGCGCCTTGGTGATCTTCTGCTTCAGGTACTTGCCGAGACCGTCGTGGGTCATGCCGCGCTGGACCTCGACGCCCATCTTCGGCACCTCGGCGAACTTGATCGTGTCGTTCTGACCCGACCAGATCGCCTCGCCGAGATCCTTGCCGACCTTCTCGATATCGATGTCGAAGGCGGCCGTGAACTCGATGTCGCGGACGTGGTAGCCGCCGAGGCCGACGTGCATCAGGCCGGGGACCTGTTCGTCGATGTCGGCGTCCTTGTAGTACTCGACGCCCTGAATGAATGAGTTGGCACAGTTGCCGACTCCGACGATCGCGACGCGGACCTTGCCGTCGTCGACGCGCCCGCCGTTGCCGTTGTGCAATCCGTTGGTTGTGCTCATGGGTAAGCGAAAGCCTCCTGGGTCTGGGTAACTGGCCGGAACTCGTCTTGTGGCCATCACCGCAACGGTCGTTCGGACCAGTGAGCGGGAGTGCGCGGCTCCGGACGTCTTCAGAACACCATACCCGGGGTTCGGTTACACCACAAACCGGATTTCACCGGTGCGGATCGGCCGCGATCAGGGCTCGGTGTCGAGCTCGACCAGCTGGCCGCGCACGTGCCAGACCCGCTGAACGACCGTGAATGCCGTCAACGCAACCATCGTCCAGATCGCCGCCGGGAGCAGATCAACGCCGGAAATCAGCTCCCCGTCGGCGAACAGCAGGCCCGCCGAGAGGATGACCACACGAACGGGGCGGGTCGCGATCCCGACCTTGCACTCGACGCCGAGAGCCTCCGCGCGCGCACGCGTGTAGGAGACCATCAGCGACCCGAGGACGACGAGCAGACAGGCTGCGGCCAGCGCCTCGTCGCCTCCCTTCGCGAACTGCCAGCAGACGGCGGCGAGGACGACGCCCTCCTCGATCCGGTCGAGTGTCGAGTCCAGGAAGGCACCGAACGCAGAGCCCTTGCCCGACATCCTTGAGTAGCGGCCGTCGAGCGTGTCCATGATCGAGCCGATGATGAAGGCGAAGGCTCCGGCGACGAACAGGTCCTCGAGGATCAACACCGCCGCGGCCAGGTTGAGGACCAGGCCGGTCATCGATATCGCGTTCGGGGTGAGCCGCGATTCGATCAGGCGGTTGCGGGCCAACTCCCGGAACTCACCGCGCGCTCGCTCTGGGCGCTCAGCCACGCCGGCCCCTCGTCATGGGTGGACTCATCGCATTCAACCTACCGTCAGGCCGCCGGGCTAGGCGGTCGCTTCCTCGGCCCTGCCGCGGAACGACCACTGTTCGGGGCGCACCGGCGCGAGCACCCGGCTCGCGATCAAGGCAGAGGCGATGGCGACGAGAAGCCCGGCGAAGGCGTCGAGCCAGAAGTGGTTGGCGGTGACGACGATGACCCCGAAGACGACCGCCGGGTAGAGCGACCAGAGAACCCGGCCGACTGGGTTGCGGACGAGCATCACCGCCGAGCCGGCGATCATCGACGAGAAGCCGATGTGCATGCTCGGCACCGCCGCGTACTTGTTGACGAGCAGACTGACGGCATTCGAGTCCTGTTCGACCGAGGTGAACGTGGCGAGCGTGTCTGTGAAGCCCTCGTCGACGAGCATCCGCGGCGGGGCCGTCGGAAAGAAGGCGTAACCGACGAGGGCGATGCCCATGGCAACCATGAACATGTTCCGCACGAAGTAGAAGTTGTCGTTGCGGAAGAGGTAAAGCCAGGCGAGAAAGACGGTCGTGATCGTGAAATGCGAGTTCACGTAGAGCCAGTTGGCGATGTCGATGATCCAGGGGTGGCGCAGCGCATCCTGCTGGAAGCTCGGCTCGAAGAATGTCCCGAGCGTCTTCTCGAGGGCGACGATCCTGTCCGCGTTCGCAAAGGCGAGATCGCTCTTGCCGTCGATCAGGCCGCGCACGATCTGATAGCCCTGATAGGCGAGGAAGAAGAGCCCGAACTGGAGCAGGAGGTCGGTCCACCCCCGCGGCAGCCGGCGCCCGATTGCGTCTAGTGGACGGGGCACGAGAGGCCCGATTGTAGGCCGATCAGCCGCCCGCGGCGGGGCTCGGCGGCTGACGACCGGCGAGGAAGTCGGCAACCATGGAGATCACCGAGGGGTCGTCGATCCACGGCCAGTGCCCCGCGTCGGGGATCGCCCGCAACGTTCCCCGTGGAAGCCGCCGCTCGTAGAAGCGGCCCTCGTCGATGGACAGATAGGGATCCTCGGTCCCCCAGACGATCAGGGCGGGGCAATCGAGGCGCTCCAGGAACTCGCCGCCCGCCTCCAGGACATCGGGATCCGCCGAGCGATAGAGCCCGAGGACGGCCCGTCGGGTCCCCGCGTCGAAGTGTTCCCAGATCATGTCCACGAACTCCGGCGGCATCGGCCTGCGCCCCGGCCGCGCGAGCCGTAACAGCTGCTCGGTCCCGGATCGGGTAGCGATGGCGCTGAAGGCCTCGCCGAGGCCGCGACGGCGCCAGAGCCGCGCGAGCCAGTGCCACCGGTAATCGCGGTTGTACGGAACGGCGTTGATGACGACGAGCCGGTGAAGTGCCTCCGGGCGCTGCTGGGCGGCGAGCAGCGCGACGGCACCCCAGTCGTGAACGACGAGCCGATAGCCGGCCGGCGCCAGCTCCTCCAGCAGGCCGGCCACGAACCGTCCGTAGCTGCCCATCGAGTGGTCGAAGCGATCGCCGCCAGGACGCTCTGATCGGCCGAAGCCGGGCAGGTCGAAGGCGATGACCGGCCCTTCGACGGCCGCCAGGAACGGGAGCCAATCGGCCGAGTGCGTCGGATTGCCGTGGACGAACACGGTCGGTGGGCCGTCACCGGCCCGCTCGCGAACGAACGTCCGGATCCCGTCCACGTCGATGAAGCGCTCCGTGATCGGCGTCGGCACATCGCAGAACCTATCCTCGCGTCGATGGGATCGCCCGCAGGACGGAAGCCGCTGGTCTGCCTGGGCGAGGGTCTCGTCGACCTGATCGGGCCCGACCCGACCGCTCTGCCGAGCGATCTCGAGGTCCATTTCGGCGGGGCCCTCGCGAACGTCGCCGTCGCCGCCCGCCGAGCCGGTGCGCCCGTCGCGCTGGCGAGCGGCTGCGGCACGGACAGGTGGGGCAGGTTCCTGGTCGAGCGGCTGCGCGCCGAGGGGATCGACCTCCGCTTCTACGCCGAGCTCGATGACGCTCCGACCGCGTTCGCGTTCGCGTTCCTGGATCGGGGCGGCGAGCCGACCTTCGAGATCCACGGGGAGGGGATCGACGCCTCGATCGCGTCCCTGTCGGGCCGCGAAGCGGAGATCGTCGCGGCGGCCGAGGCCATCGCGTTCGGATCGAACACGCTCGTCGCCGATCGCAGCCGGACGCTCACCGCCGAGGTCTGCCGCCTCGCCGGCGAGGCCGAGGTTCCGCTGCTCTTCGACCCGAACCTGCGCCCGGGGCGATGGGACGATCTCGAGAGGGCCAGGGAGATCTGCCTGCCGTACGCGGAGCGCGCCGACGTACTCAAGTGCAACGTCGCTGAAGCCCGCTGGCTGCTCGGGGACCCGCAGGCAACGGTCGCGGCGGCAGCCGAGGGGCTGCACGAACTCGGTCCGAAACTGGTCGTCGTCACCGCCGGCACGGAACCCGCGGTCGCCCGTGGCGCGATCGCGGCGGCGGTGCGGCCGCCACCCGTGGAGCTGGTCAGCCCGCTCGGAGCGGGAGACGCATTCATGGGAACCCTTGCGGCGGGGCTCCATGCGGTGCGCTTCGACCTGGGCGAGGCCGGCGAGGCGCTGCAGCACGCCGCCGACGTGGCATCCCGCACCTGCACCCATCGTCGGAGCGTTCGAGCGGTGAGCGGCGGTGGCGAGCGCGGCTACGCCCGAGGCCGCGACGCGGCTGCAGTCGACGACCCGAAGGCGATCGACCTCGACCGCCGGCCGCGGTTCCCGGTACCGGCGGGCTGGCGCCGGCCGTCACGGCGTCGTGTGCGGGCGATCCGCGATCGGTTGCGGGCGCTCTACGGCTCGCGGCGCAACGACCCACACGACGATCCGGTGCATGAGCTGGTCCTGACGATCCTGTCGCAGAACACGAACGACAACAACCGGGACGTCGCCTACCGACGACTTCGTGATCGTTTCGACGACTGGGATTCGATCCGGGACGCACCGACCGCCGACGTCATCGAGGCGATTCGCCCGGGTGGACTCGCCAACACCAAGGGCCCGCGGATTCAGGAGGTTCTGAGGGAGTTGGGTCCCGAGGCCGACCTCGACTGGCTCCGCGAGGCGTCCCGAGAGGATGCGGTCGCGTATCTGACGTCGCTGCCCGGCGTCGGGCGGAAGACGGCCGCCTGCGTGATGATCTTCGCGCTCGATCGGCCGGAGATCCCGGTCGACACGCACGTCCACCGGGTCGGCGGCCGGCTCGGCCTGTTCCCGATCGGGATCTCCCTCGAGGCAGCCCACGACGAGATGCTCGCGATCACCGATCGCGACGACGCCTACGAGTTGCACATGAACCTGATCACCCACGGAAGGCTGATCTGCAGGCCGCGTCCCCGATGCGGAGAGTGCGCGCTCGCGCGGATGTGTCCGGCGCGACGCGCGGGGCTCGTCGAGCCCGTCGTCTGAGGCCTGATCGATGCCTCCGCAGCGGGTAGTATCCGCGCCCTACGCGTCGCCCCCGCCGCGACGCCCGCCAAGACAATGAACAAGCGCATCTTCATCTCATTCGGCCTGCTGGCGCTCCTGCTCGTGGTCGTGATCCCGTTCTGGGCCTTCAACAAGGACGGCTCGGAGAGCTCGAGCCCCGAGAAGGTCGCCGCATCCGACGACGGTGCGCGCGTCCTCTTCCAGACGAACTGCGGCAGCTGTCACACGCTCGCCCGTGCCGGCACCGACGGCGTCGTCGGACCCAACCTCGACGTCCGTCTCGCACCCAATGCCACCGAGCCACCCACTGCCGACCAGGTCGCGGCCACCCAGTCCCGCGTCCTCACCGCGATCCAGCAGGGCGTCGGCAACGGCGCCATGCCCGCCGGCATCATCGAGGACACGAACGCGACCGAGGTCGCGAACTTCGTGGCCCGGGTCGCCGGCCAGTAGTAGATAACCCCGAGCAGATGCTCCGCTTCGCGTCCGCTCTGCCCGGCCTGCTCGGTGTTACCGCTCGGCAGGGGCGTCAGTCGGCTGGTTGGATGATCTAGGGGTTCGTGATCGTGGGAGCGTCTCCCGCGGGTGGCGGCGGGCGACCCACCCAGCGACAGGACCCGCGGTCGACGACTCCCGACGGCGAGTCCCTCGGCAGGCCACGCCCACCGAGGAACCGCCGGGAACGACCGCCCTACTTCAACTTCAGCGTGCTGACCAGACCACCGTGATCGGAGCTGACGACTCCGCCGGCGCCGGTCACGTGGGGGTTGCCGCCCGTGACGTAGGAATCGGTCTGCTTGAGCTTCGGCTTGGTCATGACGTGATCGACCGTGTGGTCGAAGCGGTAGTTCCCGATCACATTCTCGAACACGTCGGGGTAGCAGCAGGTCTGCCGGGTGCCGAGATTCGTCATCCCGAAGTCCTTCGTCAATGCGTTGTAGGCACCCTCGTCACCGGGTGTCGTGAACCCGGTTCCGACCTTGTCCTTCGGGCCGCCCGAGTTGATGTCGCCCAGGAAGACCACCTGCTCCTTGGTCTTCAGCGGTCCACCCTTGGCGAACAGCTCGCGGGCCTGGTCCTCGCGAATCATCGGGTCGCCGAACGACTCGAGGTGCGTGTTGACGAAGCGGAACTTCGCTCCCTTCGTCTTCTTGCTGCCCTTGACCTTGGCCTCGACCGACTCCCAGCCTCGATCGACGCGGAATCGTGATGCCACTGAGCTCCGGCTCATAGCGGGTATCGAAGTTGGCGCTGTCGGGCTTCTTGACCTTCACCTTGCTGCCCTTGCGGACGAGGATCGCGTCGCGCATGGTCAGCCTGCCGTCCATGTCGGCCCCGCAGAGCGGGCCGGTGCCTTCGATTGCCGTCGGTGTCGGCGGGTAGTTCGGCGCCGAACTCATTCTGGATCGCGGCGACCTTGTACTTGGCATCCTTGCCTTCAGCTCCTTCTGCAGCAGCTTCAGGAAGTCGTAACGGACGTGGGTGGCGGGGGCTCCGACTCCGAGGGGCGGCGCACCGAGATCCGACGGCGTCTGGTCCTTCCAGAGCGCCAACTCCTGAAGCCCGAGCAGATCGGGCTTCGCCTTGGCGATCTCCTTTGCGAGCAGCTTTGCCCGAGCCGGGAAGTCGGAGGCATCGACGTCAGTTGACGATCTGACCGGCGGCGTCGATCGCGCGCGGAGATCGGGGGCATCGATCGCCGGTCCGAGGTCCGCGCCCAGATAGAGGTTGCGGCTCATGACGGTGATCTTCGCGTTCTTCTTGCCCTTCTTGGCGGCGGCGGTACCGATCGCGGGAGCGAGCAGGGCCGTCAGCGCCAGGGCGCAGAACGTAAGTAGCAGTGTGCGGGAGCGCTTCAAGGTTCTCTCCTGTGTGGATTGCGTGGTTGGGTGCTGCCGGGAAGATCCTCCACCGACCCGGGCAATATGAGAACACTAAGGGGGCGGGATCGATGCGGCGCCGGTGACCCGGGCCGGGGCCCTAGGAATGCCGGAGGACATCTGCTAGCTTGGCACTTAGATTTTCACCAGCAGCCAACTTCAGAAAGCGAAAGGAAACAGCTCATGGGAAAGACCATCGGAATCGACCTCGGAACCACCAACTCGTGTTTCGCGGTCATGGAGGGCGGAGAACCGACCGTCCTCGAGAACAGTGAGGGCGGTCGAACGACCCCCTCGGTCGTCGCGTTCACCGACAGCGACGAGCGCCTCGTCGGCACCGTCGCCAAGCGGCAGGCCGTCGTCAACCCGGAGCGCACGATCTTCTCGATCAAGCGCTTCATGGGCCGCAAGGAGGCGGAGGTCAAGGAGGAGGAGACGATGGTCCCCTACGCCGTCTCCCCCGGCCCGAACGGCGATGTCCGCATCGACATCGCCGGCAAGCAGTACCCGCCGCCCGAGATCTCGGCGATGATCCTGCAGAAGATCAAGGCCGACGCCGAGGCGAAGCTCGGCGAGACGGTCGACTCCGCGGTGATCACCGTCCCCGCGTACTTCAACGACGACCAGCGTCAGGCGACCAAGGACGCCGGCAAGATCGCCGGCCTCGACGTCAAGCGGATCATCAACGAGCCGACCGCTGCCTCGCTCGCCTACGGACTCGACAAGGAGTCCGACGACCAGACGATCCTCGTCTTCGACCTCGGCGGTGGCACGTTCGACGTGTCGGTGCTCGAGATCGGCGACGGCGTCTTCGAGGTCAAGTCGACCGCCGGTGACAACCACCTCGGCGGCGACAACTGGGACAAGGCGATCGTCGACTGGCTCGTCACCGAGTTCAAGAAGGACCAGGGCGTCGACCTGTCGGCCGACAAGAACTCCCTGCAGCGCCTCTACGAGAACGCCGAGAAGGCGAAGATCGAACTCTCCAGCACCCAGGAGACGCAGATCAACATCCCGTTCATCACGGCAGTCGAAGGGCAGCCGAAGCACCTCGACATGAGGCTGTCGCGCTCGAAGCTCAACGAGCTCACGGGCGACCTCCTCGACCGCGTCGTGGCGCCGGTCAAGCAGGCCCTCGCCGATGCCGACTCCGACATCGACCACGTGGTCATGGTCGGCGGCATGACGCGGATGCCCTCCGTCCAGGAGAAGGTCAAGGACCTGACCGGCAAGGACCCCCACAAGGGCGTCAATCCCGACGAGGTCGTCGCAGTCGGCGCCGCGATCCAGGCCGGCGTTCTGGCCGGCGACGTCAAGGATGTCCTGCTGCTCGACGTCACCCCGCTGACCCTCGGCATCGAGACCAAGGGCGGCGTGATGACGAAGCTGATCGAGCGCAACACGACGATCCCGTCGAAGCGCTCCGAGACGTTCTCGACCGCCGACGACAACCAGACGCAGGTCGAGGTTCACGTGCTCCAGGGTGAGCGCGAGATGGCCACCGGCAACAAGTCACTGGGCAAGTTCCAGCTGACCGGGATTCCACCGGCGCCGCGCGGTATGCCGCAGATCGAGGTCACGTTCGACATCGACGCCAACGGCATCCTCAACGTGTCCGCCAAGGATCTCGGCACCGGCAAGGAGCAGACGATCGAGATCAAGGGTGGCTCCGGCCTCTCCGACGAGGAGGTCAAGAACATGGTCTCCGACGCGGAGTCGCACGCCGACGAGGACCGCAAGGCGAAGGAGCTGGCCGAGGCCCGCAACGTCGCCGAGCAGGCCGTCTACCAGGGCGACAAGCAGCTCGAGGAGCTGGGTGACCAGCTCGACGAGTCGGCGAAGTCCGAGGTCACGAGCGCTCTCGAGGAGCTGCGTGGCGTCGTCCAGTCGACCGACGTCGACGAGATCAAGGCGAAGACGGCCTCGCTCGAGGCTGCCTTCCACAAGGTCTCCGAGCAGATCTACGCCAACGCCCAGGCCCAGCAGGGCTCCGAGGGCACCTCGGAGAACGGCGGTGACCCGTCCGAGCAGGACGAGGAGATCGTCGATGCCGAGGTCGTCGAGGACGAGTCCTAGGCCGCGGCCGGACGAAGGGCGACAGCGATGAGCGAAGAGCCAAAGCGCGCCGACGAGGTCGCCGGGGTCGATTCAGCCGCCCCGGCTGACCCCGTGGTGGAAGAGAACATCATCGATGCGGAGGTCGTCCCCGACGACGACGGGGCCGCCGAGGTCGGAGCCGACCTCGACGCCCTGCTCACCGAGACGGCCCGGGAGCGGGACGAATACCTGGAGCTGGCCCGCCGAGCGCGCGCCGACTTCGACAACTACCGCCGCCGGGTCAGCGCCGAGACGACCGAGGCGGAGCAGCGGGGCCGGGCGACTCTCGCCCGCAACATGCTGCCCGCCCTCGACAACCTCGAGCGGGCGCTGGTGGCGGCCGGAGTCGATCCGGCCGAGCGGCCCGATCCAGGCGGCGAGCCGCCGAGCGAGGAGGTCACCGCCCGCGACGCGCTCGCGGAGGGCGTGGCGCTCGTCTACCGCGAGCTGACCGCGGCGCTCGAACGCGCCGGAGTCGTCTCCTTCGATCCGGTCGGCGAGCGGTTCGACCCCTCACACCACGAGGCGATCGCGACCGGCACCGCCGACGGCATCGAGAGCGGGACGGTGCTGGAAACGCTGGAGCGCGGCTACCGGGTCGACGCTCAGGTGATCCGCCCGGCCCGCGTCGTCGTGAACGGATAGGCGGCGGCTCATGGCCAGAGATCACTACGAGGTCCTCGGGGTCGACAAGAAGGCGAGCGACGAGGAGATCAAGCGGGCGTACCGCAAGCTGGCCCGCGACTACCACCCGGACCGCAACCCCGACGACCCGGCCGCCGAGGAGCGCTTCAAGGAGGTCGGGGCGGCCTACGAGACGCTCAAGGACCCGGAGAAGCGCAAGCAGTACGACGCCGGTGGGATGTTCGGGGGCTTCGGACGGGGGAGCGGACCCGGCGGACCCGGCGGCTTCCCGCCCAACGTCGGCGTCAGCGACATCTTCTCGACGATCTTCGGCCGCAGCGGCCGCGGCGGACCCGAGCCGATGCGCGGGCGCGACCTCGAGACCGAGGTCCGGCTCAGCTTCGAGCAGGCCATGGAGGGCACGCAGATCCCGGTGACCGTGCCCAAGCAGTCGACGTGCAAGACCTGCGGCGGCGACGGGGCGGCGCCCGGGACCAAGCCCGTCACCTGCCCGCGCTGCGAGGGGCGGGGCGTCGATGCCCAGAGCCAGGGTTTCTTCTCGATCAGCCAGCCCTGTCCCCAGTGCGGCGGGCGCGGCCAGATCGTCGAGAGCCCCTGCCCGGATTGCCGCGGCACCGGTCTGACCCTGCAGCGCAAGCGCTACCGGGTCAACGTGCCCGCCGGCGTCAAGGACGGAACCCGGATCCGGCTCGCCGGCAAGGGAGAGGACGGACCCCTCGGTGGGCCGGCGGGAGACCTGTACGTGACGACCCGGGTCGCCGCCTCCCCGATCTTCGAGAGGCGCGCCGACGGCAACCTCGAGGTGGACGTCCCGATCACGCTCGCCGAGGCGATCGGTGGCGCCAACATCGAGGTTCCGACCCTGCACGGCACCAAGCGCATCCGCGTCGCGCCGGGCACCCAGCACGGAACGATTCAACGGCTCCGTGGCGAGGGCCCGCCGAAGCCGAGCTCCCGCAACCGCGGCGACATCCACTATCGCCTCGACATCCAGATCCCCAAGGACCTCGACAGCAAGCAGCGCGAAGCGCTCGATGAGCTCTCACGGTCGCTGGACGGCTCGAACCCTCGCGACCGGATCCTCCGCGACGCCAAGCGCGGGGCGGCCGCGGCCTCCGGTGAGGATCGGTCCGGCGACTCGGGCAAGGTTGGAACGGCGTGAGCGAGGCGGAGGGCGACAAGAGGGCGAGCGTGGTCCGCAAGACCACGGTCGTCGAGACCCGGATCGACCGCGACCGAGGCGTCTTCATGATCTCCGTCGCCGCCGAGCTCGCCGAGATGCACCCCCAGACCTTGCGGATGTACGAGGCGCGCGGCCTGATCCAGCCGAAGCGCTCGCCTAAGAACACGCGCCTCTACTCCCACGAGGACGTCGAGCGCCTGCGGCGCATCCAGGCGATGACGGCCGAACAGGGACTGAACCTGGCCGGGGTCGAGACTGTGCTCGAGCTCGAGACGAGGCTCGAGGAGATGCGGAGCGAGCTCCGGGCGATGCGGGAGCGGACGGCGGAGATGGAGCAGCGGATGGCCGACGAGATCGAGCGGGCGCGACGCTCGCTCGGCGCCGAGCTGGTTCCTTACGGTGCCTACGAGTCGACTCTCACCGGGGACCGGCCGGTGCGGATCCCCGTCGAGCGCCACGACGCCCCCGCCCGCTGACGGGGGGGGGCGGCGGCCTCAGCCGCCGAGCAATCGCGAAGTCACGCCCTCGACCGTGCGATCCGTACTCCAACGACGGACCCTCGTCCGTCAGCACGACGATTGCGATCGTCGTCCCGTTCGCTCCAGCTCCGCCGCCTGGTTGACGATCTGACCGCGGGGTCCGGCCGCCAGCCGCCCTTGAAACGGACGCTCCAGCCGCGCGGCCGGCCACGCGGGATCCCCACGCCTGATCGGGCGAGATCGACCGAGCAGCCCCTTGCCGAACCGCTCGAACCGCTTCGGTAGGATCGGTCGAGGTCGGAGAACATCAGCGCCAGGTCGGCCGCGCTGACCCTCGTCGCACCCCAGGTCGTCGACGTCCGGATGTCCTCCATCCTCGCCCGATGGGCGACCGCCTCGACCTTCGGGACCCACCCGGGCGAAGACCTGCGTTGCCGCGTCGTTGTCGGAACGGTGATCATCCGCTCGAGCACCGAGCGGGTCGCATCGTCGAGGGGATCTCCGTCGCGGTCGAGAAGCTGCAGCTCCGCCGCCAGGATCAGGGCCTTGACGACGCTCGCCGACTGGAAGAGCTGGTGCTCGTCGCGGCCGCGGACCACACCGTCGGACCGACCTCGGCGAACGCGACGCGACCCTCGCGGCGAGCCGCGAACTCGGCCGCCGACGACCGGTCGGCGGCCTGATGGCGGCGGTGACGGCCCGGCTCTCGCCAGGGCAGGCGCCTTGCGGTGACGTTCGCCGCCCGGCGCCGAGGCCGGGATCGGCCCGACACGCGGGGTGGCGGCCTCGGCCGGAGGTTGCCGGCGCGGCCCGGGCCACGAGCAGGGCGGCGAGCCCCGCCACGGCTCCCGCCAGGAAGATCGCGGCGAGGACCGTCACGCCGAATCCGGTCGCCATGCCTCTGAGCGCGCGCTTGCCGATCAGGTACTCTCGCAGCGACGATGCAGGAACCGCAACCCCTCCAGCCCGATCAACTCGCCCGCGCCGGGGCGATCGCGATTGCCGCGGCGCGGATCGGCATCGGCATCGGCGCCCTGGCCCTGACCCGCCCCGCGTTGCGTGCGCTCGGCTTCGACGAGCCCGACGGAACCTCCGTGGCCCTGGCCCGCCTCGCCGGCGGGCGAGACATCGCCCTGGGTGTGCACGGACTGCTGGTCCGTGACGACGCCGCGAGGCTGCGCGAGTCCACACTGCTCGGCGCCGCGGTGGACGCGGGCGACGCGGGCGCCTTCGCAGCGGCGCTGCTCGGGCGGGACGGGATCGATCGGACCGCCTGGAAGAACCTTCCGATCGCCGGCTCGGCGGTCGTCGCGGGCGCCTGGGTGGCTGCCCGCCTGGGCAGCGCCTAGCCGGACCTCGGCCGGCCCGAGGGCGACTCGGTCGTCTCGTGATCCCCGGTCGGGGTCGGCAGGTCGTAGGCGTCCGGTTTGCCGTCGAGGTCGCTGTCTCTGACCGCGTTGAGGACATCGCTGGCGAGCTTCGGCCCGTCGGCCTTGTTCAGGGGGACGGCGACGATCGTCACGGTGACCTCGTCCCCACTGAGCTCCTCGAGGCGGACGTGCGGCTTGGTCCGGAGCGGGATCGTGACCGCCTTCTCGATCATCCGCTGAAGCTTCTGCGGGGTCACGCCGGCATTGAACCGCGCTCTCAGCTCGACTCGGTCGGGCTCGGAGACCGGGATGACCGCGAGCATCATGATCACGTTGTTCGGGATCATCGTCCGGTCGCCGCCACTGACCAGCGTCGTGTAGAAGAGGCCCTGCGAGCTGACCACTCCCTCGACCTCCCCGGCCATCGAGCCACCGCGGAAGCGGACCCGGTCACCGACGACGAACGGCCGGGTCGTGAGCAGGACGAGACCGGCGAAGACGTGGGCGAGGGTCTGCTGCGCGGCGAGGCCGAGAACGACGGCGGTGAACGCGCCCCCGACCGCGAGCGTCTCCGGCTTGACCCCCGCGATCCGCAAGGCGGCGAAGATGACCACGACGATCGTCCCGAGCCGGATCAGGAAACCGACCGTGCCGGCGGTGCCGGGCTCGAGCCGCCGGAACAGAGCCGGCTGCAGGCTCTGCGCGGCCGTTCGGGCGAGTAGCCACCCGAGCACGGCGATGATCGCCGCGGTGATGTAGCGGAGCTCCCTGCCGGCATCGGGAAGGAGCGAGTCCCGGTGGTCGAAGGCGATGATCACCCCGACGATCAGGATCAGGAGGACGATCGCCTCCCGGCCGGCCTTGCGTGCGTCGCCGCGGTTGATCTCGGCGCCGAGGCCGACCTCGCGCCAGACCTCCGTCCGGGACTCGAACGCACGCATGTTGCGCCGGTCCGGCCGGCGCCGTCTACTGAAGAGGCTCACCGCTGCATTGTTGCGGTAGCCGACTCAGTAGGTCGCGAAGCCCTTCAGGGAGATCGTGCCGTTCTGGCCGTCAAGGGTGTTGTGGTCGTAGGCCTTCAGGCGCTTTCCCCTGATCCCCTTGTAGCGGCCCTTCCCGCCTGTGAAGTCGGCCGTGCCGGTGAAGGTGATCTCGTTCCCGGGCAGGTTCAGGTCGAAGTCCATGTCGACCGTCCCGAGCGCGGTGCCCCGGTCGTTGCGGATCCGGAACGTCCCGGTCGCGGTCGAATCGGTGAAGTTCAGCGCCACCTTGAGCTTGATCTTGCCGTCGCCGAACGGCTTGCCCTCGATCGTGCCCTGATCCTTGACCGGGCCGGGGATGATCGACCCCCGACCATCTTCGTGGCCCCGGTCAGGTCAACCCGGTGGCGCTTCGTCTTGTCGGGCTTGGCCGTGGAGGCAGTGCTCGCAACTGCGAAACACGCGAATAGACACGCGAATGCGGCGGCGACGAGGAGGCCGGCCTGCAAACGGCTGCGGGGGCGGGCGGGCGGGGTGATCAGGGGGAACCTCATGGCGGAGAACGTACATGGAAGCCGTCGCGGCGGCGCCGGTGGGAACATGCCGGAATCGAAGCGGCGGAGACAGCGAAGGAGGACGCGGCCGGGTCGGCCGGCTACTGGCCGCAGCCCTGGACCTGCGAGGACGGCGGCCCGCGGCGCTGGGGCTCGGCGGCGGGGCAGCCCGGCCCGGGCATCCAGCCCGGTGAGCGGCTCGAGGTCGCGGCGGCTCGCGACGCCTTCGCGACCGACCTCCTCGTCCGGCGCGATCCCGGGGAGCTGTACGCGCTCCGCCACGGCATTCCGGTCAGCGGGATCCAGGCCACCCCGGTCGAAGGATGGATCGAGCGGCTCGATCCGGACACGCTCGCGATCCTCGGTTCCAGCCCGCGCCTCCCCGGCGGCGCCTGGTGGCCGGGCGGCATCGGGGCGCACGCCAACGGCGACCTGTACATGGTCTTCGGGCGCTGGGCACACCGCCTGTCTGCGGAGCTCGAAGTGCTCGCGTCCCATCGCCTCCCCGTCCCGAAGCCGCACAACTCGTTCGTCGTGCTCGACGGCGGCGAGCTGGTCACCAAGGACTGCGACGCCCCGGCCGGCCTCGAACCCTCGACCTTCTCGGTCCTCGATCCGGAGACCCTGATGCCCGTGGCCCCGGCTCTGCGCCTGCCCGAACCCTCGATCGCCCGCCTCTCCTGCGACGGGGAATACGTGGTCGCGATCGGAACGAACACGATCTTCCGGCTCCGCCTCGACAGGGCGGCCGGCCGCCTGATCGTCGATGACGAGTGGCGGCCCGCCTACGGGCCCTCACCCGGGCGGAGCTACGGCTGGGATCCGGTGATCACCGACCGCCACGTCTTCTGGATGGACAACGGTCGCAATCGCGTGGACCGGTCGATGATCGGCACCGGCGTCCAGCCCGATCCGGTCCGGCTCTGGTGGGCCGGCCTCGAGGACGGTGCCGTCCGCTCGGTCGAGATCAGCGGGCTCCCATTCGGCACCGAGTCGAACCCTCCCGCCTGGGACCCGGCCCGTCAGATCGTCGTCGCCTACGACGCCGGCAACGCGGTCGTCCGGGCGTGGCGGATGAAGGGCGACGAGCTCGTTTCGCTGTGGCGGCGCGACGGTCTCGCCCATGCCGGGCATCTGATCCTCTACTCGGACACGAGGGAGTTGGTCGTCGGCGACTGGAAGGACAACGAGGCGCTGCGGCGCCCCGGTGTGCGTCCCGTCGTGCGCACCGTCAGCGCCCTGCTCTCGCAGTCCGCCCGCGCTCGTCGCGCCTCACTGCGGATGGGCAACGACCAGCTCGTCGTGCTCGACCTCGACACAGGTGGCGAGAAGGCGCGAGTCGACGTTCCGTCCCCCTCGCAGGGCTTCCTCTTCCCCGCCCCCGGCTTCGGCCGCGACATCTACTACCAGTCGCTGACCACCGTGGCTCGCGTCGCCGTCGCCGGCGGCTAGCTCCGGGCGAGCGGCTAGCCCGCCGGCAGCGCGAAGAGGGTGATCACGATCATCAGCGCGGCCAGTGCTCCGTAGCCGATCTTGCGGGGCAGCCCATCGCAGGTTCGCATCGCCAGCAACGCCTGGATCGCGTAGTAGGCCGCGAAGGCCCGCGAGGCTACGGCGATGATCGTGAACGTGCCGACGGTGGCCGCGAGCACGATCGCCAGCGCCCCCGTGGCGAAGTACTGGCGCGGATTCCGCATCCAGCCGATCAGGCCCCTGAGGTTGCCCTCGGCCGCGACGGTGTCGGCGGTGGCGGCGCTGAACTGGCTGAGGACGGCCGTGAGAACCAGCGGCAACGCCAACAACGGCGCAACGCGATCGGTCACCTGCAACAGGGTGTCGTCGGGCCCGTCCCCCGTTCCGATCCCCATCAGTGGAGTGGCGACCGCGACGAAGCCGACGTAGACGCGAGGCCGCCAGCAGCTGCGCGACCCGCGAGGCCCAGACCCGGACCTCGCGGTCGTAGTAGCGGACGTAGCGGATCGTCTCGAACCCCTGAACGGTGATGACGACGCCGCCGAGAACGAGCAGCACCCTGCCGATCCCGATGTCGGGCACGGGTGGCAGGTTCAGTCCCCCGTCCAGCAACGCCTGCGGCGTCGTCGAAGAAGAGCACGCCTCCGAGCACCGTGGTCAGGACCAGAACCGCTGCCAGCCCGATCCGCTCGAGCAGATCTAGACCGTGGAAGCCACGGAATATGCCGACGCCGATGATGAACGCGACGGTGCCGCAGGCGATGATCCGCTCGGCTGCGGGCGAGCCCGCTCCGGCCGTGTACTCGACCAGGTACTGAGCCATGATCCGCAGGTACAGGGCCACCGAGATCACGTAGGCGATGACGATCACGAGGTCGCCGAACCGGTCCAGGCGCCGGGTCGTGGGATCGACGTCGCCGGAGTCGAGCATCGGCTCCACCACGCGCACGCAATGGCGCACGGCGGTACCGGCGAACCACGCGATCACACTGACGCCGATGACGCCGAGGATCGACAGCGCACCGAGGGTCCGCTCGAGGACCGGAACGATGATCAGAAAACCGGAGCCGAAGATCGAGGCGAGCGGGGTGACCGTCGCGAAGATGATCTGACGCCGATTCGAGCCCTGCTCGGCCGTGGCCATCAGTTCATTCGATCACAGAGCGCGGCTCCCGCCGGTTCGGCTAATCGGCAAGCATCGTCGACATCGCCTTGATCCCGACGTCCATCGCCTGCCAGGCCTTGCCGGCGTGGAACGGCTCCCCCGCCGAGAAGCGCATCGGCACGGAGAAGCCGAGCATCTTCTTGCCGAGCCTCCACACCGGCGAGGTCCCGACCTTGTAGTCGTCTTCGGCGCCGGGCCGGACGCGCACCGGGCGATCGGGATCGCCGGTCAGCTCGACCGGAACCTGCGCGAACGTCGCCTTGTCGAACATCTCCATGATGCACATGCTCACGGAGTCGAACGGCTGGTCGAACTCCCTGCCGTTGAGCTCGGCGTCGATGTGGCCGGCGACGGCATCGGCCTGCAGGAACGCCAGGAACGCCTGCTTGATCGGGAAGTCCCCGGCGTCGCCGGGCACATAGACGTCGTCGTGGCCGGCGGCCAGGCGCGTCTCGAGGTCGGTCACGACGAAACCGCGGTCGTCCGACTCCAGCGCCGGGTAGCGGACGCCGGCGACGTAGGGCGGGAAGGCGATCAGGTGGTCGAACTCGCGAGTGCTGCCGTCGGCGTAGTGGACCGCTCCTTCGGTGACCTCGGTCGCGACCTCTTCGATGTGGCCATCGATGCCACGCTCGTCGAACTCCTCGGTCACGAGGTCGTGCAGTCGCGGGCCGAACGCCTGGATGAAGCCGTGCTCGTAGGTCGACCACGTGATGTCGACGAGATCGCGGGCATCGTTCCGTCGCAGCCAGGTCTCGAGCATGAAGACGATCTCGTAGAGCGGCCCCGAGCACTTGTTGTTCGGCGGCACGAGGAACAGGACCCGCTGCCGCTCGCCCGCCTTGCGCGCGGTCGCGAGCCGCTTCGAAGTGGCGGCGGACCTCGAGCATCGAGTCGCGGTGTCCAGATCGTCGCGCCGTGCTCGGCGAGCCCGGGGATCTCCGCGGCGTTGGTGTCGGCCCCGGTGGCGATGACGAGCTTGTCGTAGGCGAAGCGCTCGCCGTCCTCGAGGCTGACGAGGCGGGCGTCGGGATCCACCTCGGCGACACGGCCGCGCTCGAACTCGATGTTGCGGCGGTGCAGCGGCTTGTTGAGGTCGACGTGCAGCGAGGCCGGGTCGGCACCGAACGGGACGTAGATGCTGTTCGGGCGAAAGAGGAAGTCGTCGCGGTCGGAGACGAGCCTGAGCTCGATGTCGTCGCGGTGGCGCATCCGCAGGAGAAAGGCGGTCTCCAGGGCGGCGAATCCACCGCCGATGACTAGGACCTTCGGCTTGGCTGGCATCTGATCTCCTTGATCGAAGCGGGAGGGAGCCACAATCGTCCTCGCGGCCGGCCGCCCCGGCATCGGGGGAAACCACCGAGCGTGATCCGGTGCGGAGACCGGTTGTCAGCGGAAGTCCCGCGACTAGTCTCGGTCGGGAGGCACATGGTGGAGCAACTGACAGCGCTGGATGCGACCTTCCTCGAACTCGAGGAGGCCGATCTCTCCGCCCACATGCACATCGGCGCCGTGATGGTGTTCGAACCCGGCGACGCCCCCAGCGTCGACGAGGTGGCGGCGGATCTGATCGCCCGGCTCGATTCCCTGCCGCGCTACCGGCAGCGGCTCTCCGATCAGCGGACCGGCGGCCTCAGCTGGCCGAGCTGGGACGAGGTTCCGGGCTTCGACGTCCGCAGCCACATCCATCGCGCCGGGCTGCCGGCGCCGGGCGGCCGCGAGGAGCTGCTCGAATGGGCCGGGACGTACTTCAGCGAACGACTCGACCGAGCCCGCCCACTCTGGGAGCTCGTCATCCTCGAGGGCCTCGAGGGCGGCCGGTGGGCCATGGCGAGCAAGACCCATCACTGCATGGTCGACGGTGTCGGCTCCGTCGATGCCGGAATGATCCTGTTCGACACCGAACCCGGGAGGCCGCGGAGCCGGGGGCGCAAGCCGGACTCGGCGAGCCCGCCGGAGGCGCCGACTGGATCATCGCCCCTCGACGTCATCACCGACGGGATCGCGAGCCTTGCGAAGCTCCCTACAGGGCGGGGCGGGCCGGGCTCGGGATGGTCGGGTCGAGCCTCGGGCTCGCCCGTCACCCGGGGCGTGGCGTGGACGTCCTGAAGCGATCGCAGGCGATGGCGGAACTGATCGTCAAGGACGAGCTGACCGCCGCGCCGAAGAGCAGCATCAACGTTCCGATCGGGGCCCATCGCCGGCTCGCCATCGTCACGGTCCCGATCGCGGACCTGAAGGCGATCAAGGACGCGCTCGGGGGCAAGCTCAACGATGTCGTCCTCGCCGCTTCCGCGGGAGGGCTACGCGCGCTGCTCACCTCCCGCGGCGAGGAGCTGCCACAGCCGGGCCTGCGAGCCATGGTCCCCGTCAACATCCGTCACGACAGCGAACGGCTCGCTCTCGGCAACAAGATCACCTCGCTGTTCGTCGAACTTCCGGTCGGCGAGCCCGATCCGCTGCGCCGCTTCGACATGCAGAAGGCAGCAACCGACTTCCTCAAGGGCAGCAGCCAGGCGACCGGCTCGCGCACCCTGATCGACTTCACCGCGCACGCTCCGCCGGTGATCCACTCCTTCCTCGCCCGATCGATGTACGCGACCCGACTCTTCAACCTGACGGTCACCAACGTCCCCGGCCCGCCCGGCGACCTGTACGCGCTCGGCTCGAAGGTCGAGCAGATCTGGCCGATCGTGCCGCTCGCGGCGGATCACGCGATCGGCATCGCGGTGCTCAGCTACGGCGACGAGATCTGCTTCTGCCTCAACGCCGACCAGGATGCGATGCCCGATCTGGAGGTCCTCCGGGACGGGATCGAGCGGTCGATCACGGAGCTCTCGGAACTGGCTTGCTGAGTGGGTTTCCCGCTCCTCCTCGACCGCGCCGCCTGATCTAAGTGGCTTCCTAGCAGATTTCTTGACTATCCACTGATCACCACGTAGACTGGGTGGCCATGCAATCGGAGCGATTCACCACGATGGCCCGCGACGCGGTGGCCGCATCACTGCGCCTCGCTTCGCAACGCCGCAACACCGAGGCCGCGCCGGCCCACCTGCTGCTCGCCGTCCTCGACCAGGACGACGGCTTCGCGCCGCCGATCCTCCGCAAGATCGGTGCCGACGTCGTCTCGATCGAGAATGCGACCACGGCACGGGTCGACGAACTTCCAACCGTCTCCGGCGGCGACGTCCCCGAGAGCCGCCCCTCCCAGGCGCTGGTCTCCGTGCTGCAGCGAGCCGAACGGGAGATGCAGGCGCTCGGTGACGAGTACATCGCCACCAACCACATCCTCCTCGCCCTCGCCGAGAAGTCGTCCGGCGTCGGCGACCTGCTGCCGAGCCGCGACGAGATCGCCAAGGCCTCGGGCGAGGTCTACCCCTCCCGAATCACCTCACCCGACCCCGAGTCCACGCTCGAGGCCCTCGGGAAGTTCGGCCAGGACCTGACCGCGGACGCCGAGGCGGGCAAGCTCGATCCGGTCATCGGCCGCGACGAGGAGATCCGCCGCGTCATGCAGGTGCTGTCCCGGCGGACCAAGAACAACCCGGTCCTGATCGGCGACCCCGGCGTCGGCAAGACGGCGATCGCCGAGGGCCTCGCCCAGCGGATCGTCGCCGGCGACGTCCCGGATTCCCTCAAGGGCCGTCGCCTGATCGCCCTCGACGTCGGCGCGCTCCTCGCCGGCGCCAAGTTCCGCGGCGAGTTCGAGGAGCGGCTCAAGGCCGTCCTCAAGGAGGTCCAGGACGCCCAGGGCCAGATCGTCCTCTTCATCGACGAGCTTCACACGATCGTCGGCGCCGGCGCCGCCGAGGGCGCCGTCGATGCCGCCAACCTGCTGAAGCCGATGCTGGCCCGCGGCGAGCTGCGCACGATCGGGGCGACGACCCTCGACGAGTTCCGCAAGCACATCGAAAAGGACGCGGCGCTCGAGCGACGTTTCCAGCCGGTCTTCGTCGACGAGCCCGACATGGCCGACACGATCGCGATCCTGCGCGGCCTCAAGGAGCGTTACGAGAATCACCACGGCGTGGACATCACCGATCCGGCGATCGTCGCCGCCGCGACGCTCTCCGATCGCTACATCGCCGACCGCTTCCTGCCCGACAAGGCCATCGACCTGATCGACGAGGCGGCCTCGCGGCTGAAGATGGAGATCGAGTCCTCGCCCGTCGAGATCGACGAGATCGACCGTCGTGTCACCCAGCTCGAGATCGAGCGCCAGGCCCTCCAAAACGAGGACGACGAGGCCTCGAAGGCCCGCCTCGGCGCGCTCGAGGAGGAGCTCGCCGACCTGAAGGAGTCGGCCGGTGAGATGCGCGCCCGCTGGCAGACCGAGAAGGGCGCCATCGAGGCGATAAACGAATCCCGCGCCGAGCTCGAGGCCGCCAACCGGGAGGTCGAGATCGCCGAGCGCAACGCCGACCTCGAGAAGGCGGCCGAGCTCAAGTACGGCCGGATCCCCGAGCTCGAGCGACAGATGGCCGAGGAGGAGATGAAGCTCGCCGACCTGCACACGCAGGGCGGATCGATGCTTGACGACAAGGTGACCGAGCAGGATGTCGCCGAGGTCGTCGGCAAGTGGACGGGCATCCCGGTCAGCCGCCTGATGGAGGGCGAGGTCGAGAAGCTGATCCAGATGGAGGCGCGCCTGCACGAGCGGGTGATCGGTCAGGACGAGGCGGTCGTCGCGGTCGCCAACGCGCTGCGGCGCTCACGCGCCGGGCTCTCCGACCCGAACCGGCCGATCGGCAGCTTCCTGTTCCTCGGGCCGACGGGCGTCGGCAAGACCGAACTGGCCCGCGCACTGGCCGAGTTCATGTTCGACTCGGAGGGAGCGATCACGCGGATCGACATGTCCGAGTACATGGAAAAGCACGCGGTCAGCCGCCTGATCGGGGCGCCTCCCGGATACGTCGGCTACGACGAGGGCGGACAGCTGACCGAGGCGGTTCGCCGGCGCCCGTACGCCGTGATCCTGCTCGACGAGATCGAGAAGGCCCATCCCGATGCCTTCAACGTCCTCCTGCAGATCATGGACGACGGCAGGCTCACAGACGGCAAGGGCCGGACCGTCGACTTCACCAACACGGTCCTGATCATGACCTCCAACGTCGGCTCTCAGGAGATCGCCGGGGAGCGGATCGACGAGCAGATGCGCGAGAAGATCGACGCGGTCCTGACCTCCACTTTCAAGCCCGAGTTCCTGAACCGGATCGACGAGACCGTCATCTTCCACCGGCTCAGCCGCGAGGACATCACGCGGATCGTCGAGGTCCAGGTAGCGATGCTGACCGAGCGTGTCCACGAGCGTGGCATCGAGATCGAGCTGACCGACGACGCCAGGCTTCTCCTCGGCAACCTCGGCTACGACCCCACCTACGGCGCCCGCCCGCTGAAGCGGGTCATCCAGAGCAGGCTGGTCGACCGGCTGGCCCTGAAGCTCCTCGAGGGCGAGTTCTCCGAGGGCGACACCGTCAGGGTCGACGCCGCCGACGGCGACCTGGTCTTCACCAAGGCCTAGCTCAGCGCAGCATCCGGGCCACCGCAATCGTCGCGCGGGCGTGGCGGCGGACCTCGGCGGTGTGGAGCGGGCGGCCGGGTAGCTCGACGACGAACGCGACGGTTCCGAAGCGGTGATGCTGCCAGCTGATCGCGCTGCCGGGTGAGTAACCGTCGCAGCCGCGCGATGCGGAGAGGCCGGAGATCTCCGCGTAACGACGGGCGTAGCGACCGGTCGAGTTGCAGGGGACGAGGGTCTCGCCCCAGGGCTGGTGGTACCAGACGGCCAGATCGAAGTCGACGCGCTTCGACAGCCGTGCGACCGCCCGCGTCTCCGGCTCCGAGAAGGCGTGCGGGCCCGAGTTGTAGCCGCCGTCGAGATGCGGATCGAAGTTGTGGGAGAAGTTGCGATTGAGGTCGACGCCGTGGGCGTTCTTGCGGAGGCCGGCGGCGACGCCGTCGGGGTTGACCGTGCTGATCGTCCAGATGTCGGCCGCCCTGACCCGTTTCCCGTCGGAACCCCGGAGGCGCCGGACCACCCGCCGCCCCTGGGTTTCGTCGCCGTGGATCGAGCCGACGACGAGGACCTTCAGGTCGGCCCTCGGGTCACCGACCCGGCGAACCTCGATCGGGCGGCCCTGGACCGAGTGACCGATGACGCTGCGGGGCTGAGAGCGTTCGACCGTCGTCGCCCGGGTGGCGGCGGCGAACGCGAGCAGAGCTACCGCGATCAGAATCGCTGTCAGTGCTCCGCGGGGCGGCACGACGACGACGATATCCCCGCCGGGCGGCTGCCGGGGCTACTGGAAGAGCAGGAAGTCGACGTCGGGCCGCAGGCCGAGCACCGACCTCGGGCTCATGATCTTCGTGTCGAGCGAGTAGAAGATCGAGAAGCCGCTGAAGGCGGCGTCGCCCGTGAGGCTCTTGTAGCCCGCCTTCTTCGCGGCGGGGGAGCCGATCCCGTCGAACGAAAGAGCGACGTCGACGTCCTTGCGCTGTTTGACGTCCTCGCGACGACGGACCGAACCCGAATGGAACTGGTGAACGACGAGGGCCTTCGGCGGGAGATCGTTCTGATCGACGATCTCCTGGATCCGCTTGGAGACCTTGTTCAGCTCCTTGGCCTTGATCTTGCCGACGGTGCGCCCGGGGACCCCGCGCGGGCCGACGTTCCACTCCGGGTCGATGGAGACATCGACGTCGGGCTGCTCGATCCATTTCTCGAGCGCGTCGACCTCGCCCATGATCTTCGCCCGCCCTGGCTGGATGTCGAGGACGAGGCGGCCGTTGACGGACCGGACGGCGTTCAGGTAGGAGCGGATCAGCTTGCCGGGTTGCCGGGTCCGGTACTTGTGGTCGGGACCGGGGGTCGAGTTGGCGACGACGGCGATCAGGTCGAAGCCCGGGATGATCCTGCGGTCGCTGAGCTTCGCGTACGGCTTCGCCTGCTTGACGGCCTTCGTCGCAGCCCGGGACGGGCCGAGCTTGCCGAGGATCGTCGCCGAGAGCTGCGGCGCGCCGTAGAGCGTCAGCAGCCGGTTCTTACCGAGCAGCCCGCTCCTGCCTTCGCCGCCGCTCCCGGTGCCGATGCCTCCCCCGCGTCGCAGGCTGGGCCCGGACGGGGAAGCCTGGCTCTGCAGGAACTCGCGGGTCGCCTTGCGGAACTCCGCCGTGCTGGGTGGAGAGCTGGGCGGAGTGGCCGCGTTCGCGGTCGCGGTGCTGAGGAGGAGGGCGAGCAGGAGGGCGCCGATCGAGAGGCCGGCGGGACGGAGGAGCATCCACCGCCGTTCGCGCTGCCCGTCCCGGTCCCTGCCCGCGCAGCGGAAGCTGCCGCGGCCGTCGCCCGATCGAGTTTCCTGCTGCACGGATCGGATGTTAGCGTTTGCTAACAATCCCCACCACCCCCTGCGCCCCGGTCGTGCAAGGGTTCCCCGCGTGCGGATCGGGATCGTCGCCTACTGGTTCAACCGCGGTCAGGCCGTGGTCGCCCGGCAGATCCGGGCGACGCTCGACGAACTCGGGCACGAGACCTTCGTGCTCGCCCGGCCGACGCGGAAGACGAACATCAAGCCCGGCTGGGTCGACACCGAGGGAGTCTGGGCTCAGGAGGGGGTCACGGCGGCCAGCGACTACGCGATCCCGGGCGACGAGTACATGGCGTGGGCGGAGGCAGTCGGCCCCGACGTCGTCCTCTTCGACCAGAACTACCAGTTCGACGAGATCGCGCGGTTGCGGCGCTCCGGCGTCCGCACGATCGGCCGGTTCGTCTGGGAGCACTTCGCCGCTGAGCACGTCGAGCCGGCGGGCGAGGCATTCGACCGGATCTACTCGCTGACGGCCTGCGAGCAGGATCGATACCGCGAGATGGGCATCGAGACCCCCCGGGTCAGGTGGGGCTGCTTCCCGGAACTGGTGAAGCTCGCCAAGGACCTCGAAGCGAATGATTCTCATGCGGGCAAGAACCCCTCGTCCGGCCGAAGCGGACGCGAAGCGGAGCATTCGGCCGGGGTTGCTTTTCTGTTCCCGGGCGGCTTCATGTCGAAGCGCAAGCCCCTCGCCGAGACGATCGCCGCCTTCCGGGCGACGTCGGACCCGCGCCTGCGCCTGCGGCTCAAGGCCCAGGTCGAACGCCAGGCGAAGAAGGTCGACCGGATGATCAGGGGCGGCTCCCGGTTCGGCCGCCGCGACCCGCGGATCGAGACGATCACCGCCGATCTGCCGACCGATGACTACCTGCGACTGTTCGCTGCCGCCGACGTCTGTCTGGCGCCGAGCCGCTGGGAGGGCCTGGGCCTGCACCTGTTCGAGGCGACGGCCCTTGGCCTCCCGATCCTGACCAACGACAATCCCCCCATGAACGAAGTGGTGATCGATGGAATGAACGGGCTGCTGGTTCCCGGAGTGACGGACGGCACCGCGCCGCGGTCGGGGATTCCGGCGTACACGCCGCACGTCGAGGCGCTGACGGCCGCGATAACCGCACTGGCCGACGACGAGCTCCGCGCCCACCTGACGGCGGGTGCCCGCCGCCGTCGCGAGGAGTTGACGTGGGAGAAGACGAGTGACGATCTGCAGGCCCTCGTCGCGACGCCCGAGGCGATCCGATGAGGGAACGCGTCCTGCGCCGGGTGCAGACATTGGACGTCCCGATCGACGAGGCGTTCGACTTCTTCTCGCGGGCCGAGAACCTGCAGGCGATCACCCCGCCCCTGCTCCGCTTCCGGATCACCTCGCCGGCGCCGGTCGAGATGAGGGCCGGCGCTTTGATCACGTACCGCCTGCGGGTCCACGGCCTTCCCGTCTCCTGGCGGACGCGGATCGAGGAGTGGGACCCTCCCCACGGCTTCGTCGACCGCCAGCTTCGCGGGCCCTACCGGCTCTGGCATCACACGCACTGCTTCGAGCCGCTCGGGCCGTCGCGGACGAGAATGACCGACATCGTCCGCTACGGACACCACCTCGGCCCGCTCGGGACGATCGGCGAACACCTGCTGGTCCGCCGCGACCTCGACCGGATCTTCGATTTCAGGCGAGACTCGATCCCCGCTCTGATGGCGGGCGGTGCGGCCTGATGGCCGGGGGTCCGCTCAAGCGCGCCTACGACGCGACCTGGGGCCGCGCCTTCGCCGCCATGTACGACCGAGCGCTCGCCAACACCGAGGAGGCGGGGATGCGCGATCGCCGTCATGAGCTTCTCTCGGGGGCGCGGGGGCGCACGGTGGAGCTCGGCGCCGGCACGGGCCTCAACTTCGAGCACTACCCCGACGCCGTCGACGAACTGATCCTCACCGAACCCTTCGAGCCGATGGCCCGCCGGCTCCGCGAGCGGGCGGCGGCGGGCGGCTCGCGCAGCGTCACGGTCGTCGAGGCCCCAGCCGATCGGCTGCCGATCGACGACGCCACCGCCGACACGGTGGTCTCCACCCTGGTCCTCTGCACCGTCGACGACGTTCCCGCGACCCTTGCCGAGGTGGCCCGGATCCTGAAGCCGGGTGGAAGGCTGCTGTTCGCCGAGCACGTCCGATCGGACGACCCGGCCCTCGCCCGCTGGCAGGACCGTCTCGAGGTCCCCTGGAAGCTCGTCGGCCACGGCTGCCGCTGCAACCGCGACACCGTCAGCGCGATCGAGCTCTCCCCGCTCACGGTCGACTCCCTGGAGCTCGGGAGCCTGCCGAAGGCCGCCCCGATCGTCCGCCCGCTGGCCGTCGGCAGCGCCGTCAAGGCCCCCTGAGGGGGACTCCCGCGAGGGGTCGGCTTGCAGCGGGACCGCGGAAGTGCGAGAAATGAGCCTGAACGGAATTCGAACCGCAACGACGAGGAGGAGAGAACCTTGGCCCATTTCATCCTGCTGACGAAGCTGACCAGCGACGGCGTCAAGACGATCAAGAACAACCCCGATCGGATCGCCGAGGTCAACTCGGAGATGGAGCAGATCGGTCTCAAGGTCCATCACCAGTGGGCGACCCTCGGTCGCTACGACTTCATCAGCGTGGTCGAGGCCGACAGCGCGGAGGCGATGGCGAAGGCGTCCCTGGAGCTCGGCTCGCGGGGAACCACCATCAACGAGACGCTCGGGGCCATCCCCAGCGAGGACTTCGCCGGGTCGCTTTGAGCGGCCCCGACCTCGAGCCGATCGAGGCGCGATGAAGATCCTGGTGGTCGGCGGCGGCGGCCGCGAGCACGCGATCGTCCGCGCGTTGCGGCGCTCCGAACATGGGCCCGCGTTGCTCTGTGCGCCGGGAAACGCCGGGATCGCCGCCGACGCCGAGATCCTGCCGATCTCCGACGGGTCCGTCACGGAACTGGTCGAGGCGGCCGGCAACCTCGGCGTCGACCTGGTCGTGGTCGGCCCGGAGGTGCCGCTGGTCGCCGGGCTCGTCGATGCGCTCGAGCGGGCCGGCATCGCGGCCTTCGGACCGAGCGCGGCGGCCGCCCGTCTGGAGGGTTCGAAGGCCTACGCCAAGGAGGCGATGCGCGAGGCCGGGGTGCCGACGGCCGCCTACGCCGTCGTCGATTCCCGGGTGGACGCACTCGAGCATCTGGCCTCGTGCAGCTACCCGGTCGTCCTCAAGGCCGACGGACTCGCCGCGGGCAAGGGGGTGATCATCGCCGCTGATGTCACCGAGGCCCGGGAGGCAGTCGAGACCTTCTTCACCGAGCAGCGATTCGGCTCCACCGAGGTGCTGATCGAGGAGTTCCTCGAGGGTGAGGAACTGTCGCTGCTTGCCCTCTGCGACGGCGCCAACGTAGTCCCGCTCGCACCCGCGCAGGACTACAAGCGCATCTTCGACGGCGATCTCGGGCCGAACACCGGCGGAATGGGGAGCTACTCCCCCGTCCCCGGGATCGACGGCGGCTTCATCGAGCGGATCGTCGCCGAGGTCCATCAGCCCATCGTCGACCTTATGGCGGCGCGGGGAACCCCGTTCCACGGCGTCCTCTACGCCGGGCTGATGCTGACCGCGGCCGGCCCCAAGGTTCTGGAGTTCAACTGCCGCTTCGGCGATCCCGAGACGCAGGCGGTGCTGCCGAGGCTGCGCTCCGACCTCGTCGACCTCTGCCTCGCCTCCCGCGAGCCGGGTGGGCTCGCCGGCGTCGAGGCCGAGTTCGGCGACGACTGGGCGGTTACCGTCGTGCTCGCATCGAAGGGCTACCCGGAGACCTCCTCCAAGGGCGACGCCATCGACGGCGTCGAGGAGGCGACGGCCGCCGGCGCCGAGGTGACCCACGCGGGCACCGGAACGGTCGACGGAAGGCTCGTCACCGCGGGCGGCCGCGTCCTCAACGTGACCGCCGTCGGGCCCGACCCGGCTGCGGCCCGCGAGCGCGCATACGATGCCGCGCAGATGATCACATTCGCCGGGCGGCAGATGAGAACCGACATCGCCGCCCGCGCAGTAGACAGCAGCCAAGAGGAGATCCGATGACAGAAACCGAATCGAACCCGACCCCCGTTCCCGAGACCGAGATCCCAGGAGCGGGCTCGCCCGCGACGGCGACGATGCCCGACGTGGAGACAGCCTTCGAGGAGATCGAGGTCGATGAGCCGCTCGTCGGAATCATCATGGGGTCCGCCAACGACAAGCCGAAGATGCAACCGGCCGGCAAGGCGCTCGAGGAGGCCGGGATCCGCTACGAGGTCCGCGTGATGAGCGCTCACCGGACTCCCGACCTGGTCACCGAGTACTGCAAGGTCGCCGCGATGCGGGGCCTCAAGGTGATCATCGCCGGCGCCGGCATGAGCGCGGCTCTGCCGGGGGTTGCCGCGGCCCATACGACCCTGCCCGTGATCGGCGTGCCGATCGCCGGGAAGAACCTCGGGGGAATGGACGCGCTGCTCTCGATCGCGCAGATGCCGCCGGGCGTCCCGGTGGCCTGCATGGCGGTCGACGGTGCCAAGAACGCCGGCGTCTACGCGGCCCGGATCATCAACCTTTGATTCCTCGCTACACACGCGAGGAGATCGGCTCCGTCTGGACCCAGCAGCGCAAGATGGAGGGCTGGCTGGACGTCGAGCTCGCCGTCACCGAGGCGCTCGCCGACGCCGGCATCGTCCCGGCCGAGGACGCGAGGGCGTGCCGCGAGCGGGCCGCCTTCACGGTTGACCTGGTCGAGGAGCGGGAGCGCACGACCAATCACGACGTCGCCGCCTTCGTGGACGTGGTCTCCGCCTCGATCGGGCCCGAGGGCCGGTGGATCCATTACGGGCTGACGTCCTCCGACGTCCTCGACACGGCGCTCGGCATCCAGATCCGCTCGGCCGGGGAGGTGGTGCTCGCCGGGGCCGTCGCCTACCGCGACGCTCTGATCGAACGCGCCTTCGAGCAGCGGGACACCGTCTGCGTCGGGCGAACGCACGGCATCCATGCGGAGCCGACGAGCTTCGGACTGCGCCTCGCCGGCTTCGCCTTCGAGGCGAACCGCAACGTCGAGCGCCTCCGCCGCGGCTTCGACGGCGCCGTGTACGGCAAGCTCTCCGGCGCGGTCGGCACCTACGCCTCATTGCCGCCGACGGTCGAGGCGGCCGTCATGCAGCGGCTCGGGCTCCAGGTCGAGGACGCCTCGACCCAGATCATCCCGCGCGACCGGCACGCGGAGCTGCTGTCGGCGATCGCGCTGGCGGGGGCCGGGCTCGAGCGTTTCGCGACGGAGGTCCGCAACCTGCAGCGCACCGAGGTGCGCGAGGTCGAGGAGCCGTTCGGCAAGGGTCAGAAGGGATCCTCGGCCATGCCCCACAAGCGGAACCCGATCACGACCGAGCGGATCACCGGGTTGTCCCGGGTGCTGCGGGGCTACGCGCAGGCCGCCCTCGAGAACGTCGCGCTCTGGCACGAGCGCGATATCTCCCACTCCGGGGCCGAGCGGGTGATCCTCCCCGACGCCACGATCGGGCTCGACTACATGCAGCACCTCGCGACGAAGGTCGCCTCGGGGATGACGATCCACGCCGACCGGATGCGCGAGAACCTCGAGCTGACCCATGGCGCGATCTACTCCCAGCGAGCCCTGACTGCACTCATCGACGCGGGCATGGTCCGTGACGACGCCTACCGCCTCGTCCAGGAGAACGCCCAGCGCGCCTGGGACACGCGAACGCCCTTCCAGGGCCTGCTCGCCGAGGCCGTCGCCTCCTCAGACATCGCCATCGACGTCGACGCGATCTTCGACCCCTCCGCCTACCTCACCCATGCCGGCGAGGTCTTCGACCGCCTCGCCGAGCTGCGGTAGTTACAGATAACTCCGAGCAGCGCCCGTGGGCAGGGCGAGCCCGAGCCCGGCTGCGGCTCCGGCTCCGACCGCCGTCCGCCGCGTGAATCCCCTGTCCCGGCCCCCGGACATCGTCCGCTAGGGGCCGGCCCTGTAGATCGGGTGGTCCGGCTTCGGGGCGTCGGGAGCCCAGGCGGCCCGGTGGTGACCGCGAACCTCCTTGAGGATGTAGCGGCCGCCGAGCAGCTCGGTCATCGTCTTCAGCTTGTAGCCCCGCGACTTGTAGTTCTTGATGATTCCCGGCAGCGCCGCGACCGTCTGGCTGCGATTGCCGCCCCCGTCGTGCATGAGCACGATCGAGCCCTTGCCGCCGGAGGTCCCCACGGAGTAGATGGATCCGCTCCCCGGCGTCGTCCAATCCCGCGTGTCGACGTCCCAGATGACGCTGACCATGTGAAGCGCGGTCGCCGCGGCGGCGGTGGCCGAGGGGAGGTTGCCGTAGGGCGGGCGGAACATGCAGGGCTGAAAGCCGGTCGCCTTCTTGATGATGCTGTTGACCTGTCGCAGGTCCGACTCCCCCGGCCCCGAGTCATGGTGCATCGAGTGGTTCGCCAGCTCGTTGCCGTGGGCGAGGATCTTGCGATCCAGCGAAGCGTAGGCGGGCACCTGCGCGCCGATCTGGAAGAACGTGCCGTGAACGTGGTTCTTGTCGAGGATCCGCAGGATGCTCGACGTGTAGGGGCTGGGGCCGTCGTCGAACGTGAGCGCCACCCACTTGTGCTTCGTCGGCCCGCGGAAGACCGTGTGCTGGCCCAGCCCGGTGCATCCGACCCGGCGGACCGGGTCGATCTTCGTCGTCACGCTGCCCTTCGACGGTGCGCGGTCGGTGCAGGTCGCGTCGGCGCGGGGCGACCCCGGGGGTGCACACGCCGGCCCGTACCAACTGCTCTGAGCTGCGAAGTTGAGCTTGCCCGGCTTCAACCCGAGGGCACCGAGGCCGAAATCGAGAACGAGGCCGCGCTTCGAGCGCTTCAGCTTCGCGGAGACGGATCCGGCGCCGCGGATCGATTTCTTGCCGACGACGGAGACGCCGACCTTGATCCGGTCGTGCTTGACGCGCCCGGCGGGGCAGAGGAAGTGGCGGCCGATCGACTTGGAGGCGAAGTTGAGGCAGAGGTAGCGCTGCGGCTTGCCGGAGTTCAGGTTCGGATGGTCGCGGAGCTCGGTCAGCTTCGGGAGCGGGCTGCTGACGGCGATCCGCGCCTGCAGGCGCGTGTCCTTCTGACCGACCTTGACCTTGACGAGATCGAGCGGGCCCGGCGTGTCGGCGGGATCGCGGGCGATCTCGGCCTGGGCGAGCGAGGGCATAATCAAGACGAGGACGACCGCGAGCGATCCCATTCCGGTCAGCCTCTTCGTCATCCAGCCCTCTCCTTCGCTCTTGGTATCGCGTCCACTGCCGGCGGCAGGGAGTCGGCGCGCTCCGCCTCGATGCGGAGCGCACGGGGAGTACCCCGCTTCGCCCAATGGATTATCGCCGGTCTCCGCTTCAGGAGCGCCACCCAGGTCGCGTCGTCGATCTCGCCCGTGACCGGGAGGTCCTCGCGACGCTGCACCGTTCTGATCCCCCGCTCGGTCTTCGCCCCGTACTTCCCGTTCGCGCGGACATGGATCCCACGCCCGAGCAGGAGCTGCTGGGCCCAGATGACGAGATCGCCTCGCGAGCCGGGCATCAGATCGGCGTACTGGGTGCGGGGCCGGGGTCCGGGCGGCCGTCCCCGGAGTCGCCCCGCCAGCGCGGGCCAGAGCTTTCGCCTCGTGTCCTGCCACGACCACCAGCTGACCCCGCTGGAGCCATAGGCCTTCGCGAGGCGGCGGAAATCGAGGATCTGACCCTTCGGGGGGTCCTGCCACGTCTGTCCGACCGGGAGCTGCGGCCGGTCGTAGGGGCGGTTGAAGGCATAGGTGTGGCGAACCGAGGCCGCGAGAGGGTCGCCGATCGCGCGCCAGTAGACCTGCGGAAGGTTGAACTGGGCGCCGCCCGGGCCGAGGAACACCGAGTACGGAAAGGACGGGTGATAATCGACGTAGGGGAAGCTGCTCAGGGCCAGCGGATAGCGCCTGCCGACCGCCTTCCGGAGCTTCGAGAGGTACTTGTCGGCGGCGCCGTAGCGGCCCTCGTAATCCCCCTCGGCGTCGATGATCAGGCAGTCGGCGCCGGCGGCGACGGCCTGCGCCCCGATCCGCGCCTCCTTCTTCGGGTCACTTCCGTAGACGAACTGCCAGGCGCAGACGTCGACGCCCTGCGCATGGATGCCCCGGACGAGCCCGCGCGAGAACTGGCTCCAGTAGTTGCCGGCGTCGCCGCTCTTGACGTAGACCGCGTCGAGGCCATGCCGCGCCGCCTGCCGGCCGATCGCCGCGCCGCTTCCGCCGGAGTCGGAGACGTACCAGATCCAACTCGCGTTCCCGTCGAGCGGGCTCGCTGCGCTCGCGGAAGTGGCGTAGAGACCCACGGCCGCGATTGCAGCCAGCGTCGCCACTCTTCCCAGCCCGGCCATCGGGTCAGGATAGGACCCGGCCCGACGCGAGGCGCCGTTTGCGGCGCTGGTAGCCTCGCGGCATGACCGGCAACCTGAACGAACTCCAGCTCCATTCCAGCGGCAAGGTCCGCGAGATCTACGAGGACGGCGACGAGCTGATCATGGTCGCGTCCGACCGGATCTCGGCCTTCGACGTCGTCCTCGCGGAGCCGATCCCCGACAAGGGGAAGGTGCTCACGCAGATGTCGATCTTCTGGTTCGAGACGACCGGCTCGATCGTCCCGAACCACCTGATCGACGAGAACGTTCCCGAGGAGGTCTCGGGCCGTGCGATCCGGGTCAAGAAGCTCGCGATGTACCCGATCGAGTGCGTCGTCCGCGGCTACCTCTCCGGTTCCGGCTGGAAGGAGTACAGGGAGTCGCAATCCGTCTGCGGGATCGAGCTCCCGAGTGGGCTCCAGGAGTCGGACCAGCTACCCGAGCCGATCTTCACCCCGGCGACGAAGGCCGAGATCGGCGAGCACGACGAGAACATCGACTTCGATCGGGCCTGCGAGATCGTCGGGTCGCGACCACTCATGGAGGAGCTGCGCCGCGTGTCGATCGAGCTCTACGAGCATGCCCGGACCCATGCCTTCGAGCGGGGCATCATCCTCGCCGACACGAAGTTCGAGCTCGGTTCCACCCCCGGCGCCGAGATCGTCCTCGGCGACGAGGTGCTGACGCCGGACTCGTCGCGTTTCTGGCCGGCCGCCGACTACGAGCCGGGCCGCGGGCAGGCGTCCTTCGACAAGCAGTACGTCCGCGACTACCTCGACGAACAGGACTGGGATCACTCGCCTCCCGCGCCGAGCCTCCCCGACGAGGTGATCGCCGGCACCACGGCCAAGTACCGGGAGGCCTACGAGCGGATCACGGGCCGTCCCCTGGACTGATCGCCGCGCGGGTACCCTGCCCCGGCCATGGCGCAGGCGATTCTCATGCAGGGGATGCGGCGGTCGGGGACGACGATCCTCTACGACGCGCTGCTCGAGGACCCGGAGCTGCATTGCTTCTACGAGCCGCTGCGCGAGGACACCGAGACCCCCGGCGGCGGCAGCGGTGCTCGCGAGAGCGATCCGTTCGCCGAGACTCGCGCCCTGCGGCTCGCCTACCGCGACCGGCACTTCCCGGACATGGACATCTCCGAGTTCAACCTGGGCGGGCCGGGCAACCCGGCGGCGGAGCTCGGGCCCGAGCTCCCCGACCACTGCGCCGGCTTCCTCCGCACCCTGCTCGAGCGCGACGAGCCGGTGATGGTCAAGGAGACCCGCTTCTACGACAAGCTTGAGGCGATCCGCGCGATCGCGCCCGAGGACTCGGTTCTCGTCCACGTCGTCCGCGACCCACGGGCCGTCGCGGCGTCGATGATGATGGGCAAGGGCCGCAGCCGCACCTACGCCTCCGCTGACGAGTTCTTCGGCGAGCGGGAGAAGCGCAAGCTCTGGTCGAGCCGGCAGCTGTCGAAGCTGCTCCTCGAACGCCCCGAGTACTCGCGGATCCGCAAGCCCGCGAACTACGAGCGCATCCTGCTGGTCTGGAGGCACACCCTCGAGAGCACCCTCCGCGAGGGCCGGCTGCTGTTCGGGGATCGCTACGTGCTGCTTCGCAACGAGGAGCTGCGGGCCGACCCGGTCGCGGCCATCGCCAGGGTCTACGAGGTGACGGGCCGGCGGACCCCGCCCGAGGTCGCCGAATGGGCGCGCGGCAAGGTCAAGGCACCCGAGGTTCCCTTCGCAGCCAACGACCCACGCTGGAGCGAGGCATTCGCCCGGCTCGACATGGGCGGGCTGCTCGCCGACGCGGGATATCCCGGCCTGGCGGACTCGATCGAACCGGCCCCTTCCCGAGGCGGGTTGATGGGCCGCCTCCGTCGCTAGGATCGGGTCCGTGCTCGCCCGAGTCCTGATCACGCCGAAGGAGGGGATCCTCGATCCCCAGGGCAAGGCCGTCGAGCGCGCCCTGCCGACGCTCGGGTTCGACTCGGTCAGCGACGTCCGGGTCGGCCGCATGGTCGAGCTCCACTTCACCGATCGCGCCGAGCTCGACGAGCTCTGCGAGAAGCTCCTCGTCAACCCGCTGATCGAGGACTACCTCATCGAGGTGGACGAGGTCGGATGACTCCGACGGATTGCTCCGCTTCGCGTCCGCGTCCGTCGGGTGTCCGTAGACCCCGGCGGCAGGGGCGGAAGCCTTGACCACCTTCGGGGTGCTGAGGTTCCCCGGGAGCTGCGACGAGGTCGATGCCCTGCTGGCCTGCGAGCGGGTCGGCGACGCGAAGATCATCTGGCACGCCGACGACGACCTCGGCGGCGTCGACGCCGTCGTCGTGCCGGGCGGCTTCTCCTACGGCGACTACCTGCGGGTCGGCTCGATCGCCCGCTTCGCGCCCGCCATGGCGAGGGTGCAGGAGTTCGCGGCGGCGGGCGGACCGGTGCTCGGCATCTGCAACGGCTTCCAGGTGCTCTGCGAAGCCGGGTTGCTTCCCGGCGCCCTGCTCGCCAACGAGGGCCTTCGATTCCTCTGCCGGCAGGTCGATGTCGAGGTCGTCAACGCGAACACGGCGTGGTCGGAGGCGACGAGCGCCGGGGACGTGCTCTCGATTCCGGTCAAGCACACGACCGGGCGTTACTTCGCCCCGCCCGAGATGCTCGAGCGGGTCGAGGCCAACGGGCAGGTCGTCTTCCGCTACTCGGCGGGCCACAACCCCAACGGCTCACTGGACGACATCGCCGGCGTCAGCAACGAGGGCGGCAACGTCGTCGGTCTGATGCCGCATCCCGAGCACGCCGTCGACCCGCTGACCGGCTCGACCGACGGCCTGAGGCTCTTCGAATCGGCGGCCCGGGCGCTGAGCACCGCCTAGCTACCCTTCCCGACCATGCGAGTCGGGATCTGCGCCTTCTGGTTCAACCGCGGGCAGGGCGTCGTCGCCCGCCAGCTTCGCTCCGCCCTCGATCAGCTCGGTCACGAGACGTTCATCCTCGGCCGGCCGACGAAGGAGAGCTTCCCGATGCCGCAGGACGCCCGCACCGACGACGTCTGGGCGCAGGAGGGCGTCACGCCGGCGTCGGACTTCTTCATCCCCGCCGACGAGCTGCTCGGATGGGCGAAGGAGACCGGCATCGAGGCCTGCTTCTTCGATCAGAACTACGAGTTCGAGGCGGTCGCCGCGCTGCGGGCCTCGGGGGTGCGCACGATCGGGCGGTTCGTCTGGGAGCGTTTCAGCGACGAGCACGTCGAACCGACGAAGCGCTCCTACGACCTCGTCTACTCGCTGACGCGCGCCGAGCAGGAGCGCTACGAGGGGATGGGGATCGAGACCCCCTACGTCCAGTACGGCGTTCACCCCGAGTACTTCGAGATCACCCCCCATCGACACAGCGGTATCGCCCCTGCCGCCGGGTCACACCCGCAGGCCGGGGGAAGCGGACGCGAAGCGGAGCATTCCCCCGCGAGTTGTCACTTTCCACTACCACGCTGGCTTGCTGGGCAAGAGGAAGCCGTTCAAGGAGGTGATCAACGCCTTCTCCGCGACGGAGCAGCCAGAGCTGAAGCTGATCGTCAAGGCCCAGATCGAACGCCGCATGAAGTTCCTCGAGAAAGCTGTCAGGCGAGACTCCCGGGTGGAGCTGGTCCTCGAGGACCTACCGACCGACGTACACCTGCAGATGTTCGCCGACGCCGACGTCTGCATGGCGCCGGCCCGCTGGGAGGGGCTCGGCCTCCACCTCTATGAGGCGATCGCCTTCGGCCAGCCGATCGTCTGCAACGACGACGCCCCGATGAACGAGCTCGTGGTCGACGGCGTCAACGGTCTGCTCGTCCCCTCCCACCCCGACGGCCTCGCGAACTCCGGGATCCCCGCGAGGACCGTGGACGTCGACGCCCTGACCGAGGCGATCTCGCGCCTCGCCGATCCGGGCCTGCGGGCGGAGCTGTCGGCCGGCGCGCTGCGGACCCGCGACGAGCGCAACTGGGATCGAACCGTGCAGGACTTCGAGGCCCTGCTCAGCTGACGTTTTCTTCGCCCTCCGGGTCGAAGCCGTCGCTCCGCTTTCGGAAGTAGACGGCCCACTCCCTTTGCTCCACCGGAGTCGGCATTCGCTCCCAGCCGAGGTGCTCGTAGATGGATCGGTTTTCGCTCATCAACCGATGGGTCAGAAGCCGGACTTCCCGCAGACCCAGCTCCGCCGCCCGAGTCTCGGCATGCTCGAGCAGCGTTCGACCTCGCCCGCCGCCCTGAGCCCCGGGCGCAACGGCCACGTTGTCGACGAAGAGATGGTCGCTTTCGGCGACCAGAACCACGGCGGCCTCGATCCGGCCATCGTCGGGAAGCACCCAGACCTCGTGGGCTTGGATCGCGTGCCCGTAGTCGTCGTCCATGGGCCGAGGCCGGACACCGATTCGCTCCGGATAATGCGCGTAGGCGGCCTGGACCACCTCCGTGATCGCCGCCGCATCGGCAGGGAGCGCGCGCCTCACTCCTCGAGCCGCCGTTCGATCAGGCGACGCTCGGAGCCGTCATCGGTGAGCTCGAGGGCGCGCCTGTCGGCGGCGCGCGCCTCCGCGATCCGACCTGCGCGACGGAGCAACTCGGCGCGAACCGAATGCAGGTAGCGGTACTCATCAAGGCAGAGACCGTCGACGATTTCGAGGGCAGCCTCGGGCCCATCGACCTCGGCGACCGCGACCGCTCTACTCAGCTCGACCACCGGGGAGCCGGTGATCAGCGCCAGCTCTTCGTAGAGCGCAACGATCTGCGGCCAGTCCCGGATTTCGTCGGCATGCAGGGAGGCGATCGCCGCCTGCACGACGTAGCTACCGCGGCCCCCCAGAGCCAGGGCTCGATCGAGGATCTCTCGCCCCTCGGCGATCTGCTTCTCGTCCCAGAGGGTCGCATCCTGGTCGGCCAGCAGCACCAGATCTCCATCCCGGAACCGGGACTCGCGGCGGGAATCGTGGAGAAGCATCAGGGCGAGGAGCCCACGGACCTCGGGCTCATCGGGCACCAGGTGTGCGAGTGCGCGACCCAGGTTGATCGCCTCGGCATTGAGGTCGCCGCGGCCGCCGTAGCCCTCGTTGAAGATCAGATAGACCACCGCCAACACTGCCGCGAGGCGCTCCGGGAGTTGGTGCTCGGGAGGGACTCGAAATGGGATTCCGGCGGCCTTGATCTTGCGCTTCGCTCGGACCAGTCGTTGAGCCATGGTCGCTTCGCCGACCAGGAAAGCGCGAGCGATCTCGCCCGTGCTGAGCCCCGCGACCGTGCGCAGGGTCAAGGCGACCTGGGCGTCGGTCGAGAGCGCCGGATGACAGCAGGTGAAGATCAGCTCCAGGCGCTCGTCGGGGAAGGCCACCTCGTCGAGGTCATCCACGCTCGCCTCCTCCACCGCCAACATCCGCGTCTTCTCGGTCAGTTTCCGTTCGCGACGGATCCGGTCGATCGCGCGGTTGCGGGCCGTCGTCGTGAGCCAGGCTCGGGGGTTCGACGGCGTCCCATCCGACGACCACCGCACGACGGCGATCGAGAACGCTTCCTGCGTGGCTTCCTCGGCGAGGTCGAAGTCGCCGAGGAAGCCGATCATCGAGGCCAGCACGTAGCCCCAGTGATCACGGAAGGCACGGTCGAGTGTCGTCACCACTCCTTTGCCGGGCGGATCTCGATCGCGCCGCCGAGCCTCGCGGCCGGCACCTTTGCTGCCACTTCGATAGCGGCGTCAAGGTCATCGGCCTCGAACAGGAAGTAGCCGCCGATCGCCTCCTTGATCTCGGCGAATGGACCGTCAGTGGTCAAAGTCACGCCGTTCTCGACCCGCACCGTCGTAGCCGTTTCCGGCGGCTCCATCCCCTGACCCGGGGTGACCCCGGGCGTTTCGTTGAGCTCCTTGTAGGCGGCGTAGATGCCGTTCCTCTCCTCGTCGGAGAGGGCGTCCCAGCCGTCGCCGCCGGGCGTCGGGGTCGAGCCTTGGTGGATGAACATCAGGTACTTCATGTGGTCCTCCTTCGGGGATGGTCGCGGAATAGACGAACGAGCACTCGCAAAATCGACATGCATGCCCTTTCGGACCCACTCGCCTACCCTTCGACTCACATGGCTCTGTTCTCGAAGAAGGAAACGCAGGACCGTCCACCCGTCCCGTTCATCGTCGGCGTCGGGCGCTCCGGCACGACGATGCTGCGGCTGATGCTGGACGCGCACCCCGACCTTGCGATCCCGCCGGAGACGCACTTCGTGCCCGATCTGATCGACGCGATCGAAGCCGGCGCCTCGCCCGAGCAGGCGGCGGAGACGATGACCGCCGTCCGCCAGTGGGGGGACCTCCACACCGACCCCGCCGACGTCGTCGCCCGCTGGCAGCGGCTCGGTGCGTTCGAGCCCGGTCCGGCGCTCCGGTCCTTCTACGAGATGTACGCCGCAGCGGCAGGGCAAGCCGCGCTACGGCGAGAAGACCCCCGCCTACGTCAAGAACATGATCAAGATCGAGGGGGCGATGCCGGAGGCGCGATTCATCCACGTCATCCGCGACGGGCGCGACGTCGCGCTCTCGCGCTGGAAGCGCACGCTCGGCGACAAGGATCCCGCCCCCGCCGCCCAGGTCGCCGAGACCTGGCAGCGGCGGATCCGCCGCGCCCAGCGGCACGGCCGCAAGGTCTCCCACTACCTGGAGCTGCGCTACGAGGACCTGGTCACCGACACCGAGCCGAACCTGCGCCGGATCGCGGAGTTCCTCGAGCTCCCCTGGGATCCGGTGATGCTGACCTACTACGAGCACGCCGCCGAGCGGATGTCGGAGATGGCCCGCGACCTGCCCGCGATCGACGGCAAGCCGACCCGTCCGGGCGAGGAGCGGATGCAGGCCCACGCGATGACGCAGAAGCCGCCCGACCCGAGCGCGATGTACCGCTGGAAGGAGAAGATGGCACCGGAGGACGTGGCCGCCTTCGACGTTGCCGCGGGCGAGTTGCTCGCCGATCTCGGCTACGAGGTGGGTGCCGGCACCCCGGCAACGGGCGCATGAGCGAACCGAAGTTCATCGCGCTCACGCCGGAGCTCCACGACTACGTCGTCCGCAACGGCTCGCGCGAGGACGCTGCGCTGGCCGGAGTGCGGGAGCGCACCGCGGCCCTCGGAGAGATCGCAGTCATGCAGATCTCGCCCGACCAGGGGGCGCTGCTGACGATGCTGACCCGCCTGATGGGCGCCGGCCGTGCGATCGAACTGGGCACCTTCACCGGATACTCGGCGATCTGCATCGCCCGCGGGCTCGCCGACGGAGGCATGCTCTTCGCCTGCGAGCTCGATCCCGAGCGGGCGGCGACGGCCGAGGCCAACTTCACCGAGGCGGGTGTCGCCGACCGGGTCGAGATCCTGCTCGGGCCCGCCGAGCAGACCCTCGATCGCCTGATCGGCGAGGGCGCCGAGCCGTTCGATCTCGCGTTCATCGACGCCGACAAGGTCGGCTACCCCGAGTACTACGAGGCCTGCCTCGTGCTGCTCCGTCCCGGGGGGCTGATCGTCCTCGACAACATGCTCCGCGACGGCGACGTTCTCGATCCCGCCCCCGAGGACGAGAGCTCCCAGGTGATCGCAAAGCTCAACGAGCAGATCGCCGCCGACGAGCGCGTCGACGTCGCGATGCTCGGGATCGCCGACGGGATCACGCTGGCTCGCAAGCGGTGAGCGCGACGGACGTATGCGCATCGGTCTAGTCAGCAAGTGGACCGCCAGCGGCCAGGCCGTCGTCGCGCGTCAGATCCGCTCCGCGCTCGACGACCTCGGACACGAGACCTTCGTCCTCGCCCGGCCCGGCTCGGGGCCGCGCGCCAAACAGGCCACCGAGGGAGAGGCCGACCCCGTCTGGGATCAGCCCGGCGTCACCGAGGGCTCGGCTCACGAGATCCCGACCGCCGAGTACGAACGGTGGGTCGAGGTCAACGAGATCGAGCTGATCCTCTTCGACGAGAACTACCAATGGGATGCCGTCGGCGCGCTGCGGGCCCAGGGCATCCGCACGGTCGGGCGATTCGTCTGGGAGTACTTCGCCGCCGAGCACGTCGAGCCCGCCAAGCGCGCCTACGACACCATCTACTCGCTGACGCTCGCCGAGCGCGACCGCTATGCGGAGCTTGGCATCGAGAGCCCCTACGTCCAGTGGGGCATCCATCCCGAGTTACTGGAGCCGGCAGCCGAGATACCTCCGACCGGATCCTCCGCTTCGCGTCCGGTCCGGTCGGGCGGCGCGGTGTCGCAGCCCGGCAAGGGCGTCAGTGAACCCTCGGGTGGGGTTACGTTCTACTTTCCCGGATCCTTTCTCGGCCGGCGCAAGCCGATTCGCAAGGTGATCCGCGCCTTCGGCAAGGCGCGGGGGGACCATCTGAGGCTGCTGATCAACGCGCAGGTGCCGCGCAACGACGAGTCGCTGCGCGACGCCGCAGCAGCGGACCCGCGGATCGCGCTGATGCTCGACGACGAGCCGGAGGCGATCCATCGCGCCCGCTTCGCCGCCTGCGACGTCTGCCTCGCCCCCTCGCGCTGGGAGGGCCTCGGCCTGCCCCTGTACGAGGCGACGGCCTTCGGTCTGCCGATCATCACAAACGACCGGCCCCCGATGTCGGAGATGGTGATCGACGGCCGCAGCGGCATCCTCGTCGCCTCCGTGCAGAACGGCACGGCCCGGTCGGGGATTCCCGCCTGGGATCCGGAGATCGGCTCACTCTCGACCGCAATCGAGCGTCTCGGCGACCGCGACGGGCTCGAGCGGATGAACGCCGGCGTCGCCGAGCTGCGGGCGCGTCGCGACTGGTCGCGCACGATGGCCGACCTGGAGACGCTGATCGCGAGCTGACGCGGCGAGGAAGGACTACGCTCCCGAGCCGATGGCGAGCGAGGAACAGGACGATCCGATCGAGGGCCTCAGCGAGGAGCTGCGCGCCGCCGGCAAGGCGACCCGCTGGGAGCAGTTCCGCCTGCCGGTCGAGCTGAGCGGCAAGACCTTTCTCGACGTCGGCTGCTGGGAGGGCGTGCACTGCGCCGACGCGGTTCGCCGCGGCGCCGAGTCGGTCGTCGGCGTCGACATCTGCACGTGCCCCGACCTTGCCGGAAACGTCGGCCGCTACGGATTCGATTTCCTGCAGATGGACGTCTTCGGCGACCACTGGCTGGGGCTCGACAGCTTCGACGTCGTCCTCTGCTCGGGCCTGATCTACCACGTGCCCAATCCCATGGCTCTGCTGATGCGGTTGCGCGACGTCACCGCTGAGCTGCTCGTCATCGAGACGGCCTCGACGTCGCTCGGAGGCGAGGAGCCGATGTTGATGTTCCAGGGCGACGACGCGGGCAATGCTTCGAACTGGTGGATTCCCAATCGGGCCTGCATCGAGCAGATGCTCGCGACGGCCGGCTTCGCCGGGATCTCGACCGTCTGGGAGGAGGAGCGCGATGAGCACTGGGGGCGCCTCTGCGTCCACGCCGTCCCCACCGGCACCATCGATCGGGACCGGATGTTGCCGCGCAAGCCGCGGCTGATGAGCGTCAACGGCGGCAATCGCGGCGGCCGCGGCGGCAAGGCCAAGCGCGACAAGAACGCCTGACGGCACGCATGCGCGTTGGCCTAGTCAGCAAGTGGTTCAACCGCGGCCAACCCGTGGTCGGCCGCTACCTGCGCTCCGCCGTCGACCAGCTCGGTCACCGGAGCTTCGTGCTGGCCAAGCCCCGCCGCGAGAAGGGGCCGATGGGCGGCGCCCTGGAGCGGACCGGCGTCTGGGATCAGCCCGACGTCACCGCCGCGACGAGCTTCGACACCCCCCTGAGCGAGTACGTCGCCTGGATCGAGGAGAACCGGCTCGACGTGATCCTCTGCGACCAGAACTACCAGTTCGACGAGCTGGCGCAGCTGCGGGCAGGGGGCGTCCGGGTCATCGGCCGCTTCGTCTGGGAACACTTCACCGCCGAGCACCTGGTGCCCGCCCGCGCCGCCTACGACGTCATCTACTCGGTGACCGAGTGCGAGCGCGAGCGCTATCGCGGCTGGGGCCTCGAGACCCCGCGGGTCCCGTGGGGAATTCACCCGGAGCTGCTCGCGGTTCCGGTCCGCCGCAGCGCCGACGGCCTTGTCCGGTTCGTCTTCCCCGGCGGCTTTCTCGGCCATCGCAAGCCGGCCGAGCCGGTCATCGAGGCCTTCTCGAGGACTCGCGGCGAGAACCTGCGGCTGCTCGTCAAGGCCCAGGTCGAGCGGACGCGCCTCGAGCAAATCCTGCCGATGGTCGAGGGCGACGATCGGATCGAGCTGCGCCTCGCCGACGAGCCCTGGCACGAGCACCTGGAGGCCATCGCCGCCAACGACGTCTCGATCTCGCCCTCGCGCTGGGAGGGCCTCGGCCTGCCCCTGTACGAAGCGGTCGCGTTCGGGATGCCTACGATCGCCAACGACGACCCGCCGATGAACGAGGTCGTCCGCGACGAGGTCAACGGGCTCCTCGTCCCCTCCCACGCCGACGGCACGGCCCGATCGGGGATCCCGGCCAGGCGACCCGACATCGACGCGATGTCGGCAGCGATCGAGCGGATCGCGGACCCCGGGAACCTGGCGGAGCTGCGCGCCGGCGCCGAACGCTCGCAAGCGGAGCTCTCGTGGGACCGAACCGTCGAGGCACTGCGCGAGTTGCTGGCCTGATCGGCGCCGTCGACGCGATCGCTGCTGCGGGGGCCTACAATCCGCCATCGCCCGGCGTCCAGGAGTCACGCGCCGTGGTCCCGCCCAGATCGCGTTCGCAAGCCCGCGGTCAAGGGAGAAAAGCGCTTGTCACCCATGGCAGTTCCCAGCCCACAGAAAGCCTGGCGGCAGTCCAGAACCCGTCGCGCCGCAGCGCGCGGTCCCGAGCGCGTGCCCGCCCCCTTCGTCGTCGGTGTCAATCGCTCCGGGACGACCCTGCTGCGGATGATGCTCGACGCCCACCCCCAGCTCACCGTCCCCCCGGAAACCCACTTCGTCCCGGAGCTGATCGAGGCGGCGGAATCGCGTTCCCCGACACCGGAGTCGCTGCTGGCGACGATCACCAAGCAACGTGAATGGGGGGACTTCGGCCTGACCGAGGAGGAGCTGCTCGAGCGCTTCCGCGCGATCGATCCCCTCAACGCCGGCGACGCCCTGCGCGCCTTCTACGAGGCGTACGCCGAACGCGTCGGCAAGCCGCGCTGGGGCGAGAAGACGCCGATCTACGTGAAGAGCATGCGCAAGATCGAGCGCGCACTCCCCGAGGCTCGGTTCGTCCACGTGATCCGGGACGGCCGCGACGTCGCCCTCTCGATCCGCGACCGGGCGGTCAAGGAGCATCCGATCGACAGGATCGCCGAGCGCTGGGTCCGGCGGATCACCCGGGCGCGGGAGCAGGCCAAGCGGCTCGCTCACTACGAGGAGATCCGCTACGAGAACCTGATCCTCGACACGCGCCCTACCCTCGAGGTCGTCTGCGAGTTCTTCGCGCTCCCCTGGGACGACGCGCTGCTCGAATACCACGAGCGCTCCGCCGATCGCCTCGAGGAGATGAAGCGCGAGCTGCCCGACGACGGCAAGCGGACGACGCTCAGCGTGGAGCGGCGGATGGCGACCCACGCGAGGACGACCGAGAAACCCGACCCGCGACGGGTGAGCCGCTGGCGCGAGAGCATGGACAGAGCCGATCGCGCCGAGTTCGAGTCGATCGCCGGGCCGCTGCTCACCGAGCTCGGCTACCAGACGGGTGACGGGCCCGGGACCGAGCCCCGCGAGGACGCGCCCGAAGACGGCGAGGCGAGTTGATCGCCCGCAAGCAGGCCGGCTGGCGACACCCGATCGGGCTCGCCTCGCGGGTCAAGCAGAAGCTGACCGAGCCGAAGCGGCCGCCGGCGCCGTTCGTCGTCGGCGTCAACCGCTCCGGGACGACGTTGCTGCGGATGATGCTCGACGCCCATCCCGAGCTGACGATCCCGCCCGAGACGCACTTCATCCCCGAGGTGATCCGGCGGGCCAACCACGAGAACACGCGGCGGCGGCTGATCCGCTCGATCACCAAGCATCCGCGCTGGGGCGACTTCGGGATCGACGAGGAGGAGTTCCGGGCGCGCGCCAAGCAGGTGCGGCCGCTGACCGCCGCCAACGCTATCCGCTGCTTCTACGAGCTCTACGCAGAGGGCCAGGGCAAGCCGCGCTGGGGTGACAAGACCCCCCGTTACATGCGAGCGATGCCGCGCATCGCTCGGGCGCTTCCGGAGGCCCGGTTCATCCATCTGATCCGCGACGGCCGCGACGTCGCGCTCTCGCAACGCGAGCGCATCATCGACGGCTCGACCGTGCCGATGGCCGCGATGGCCGAGCGCTGGCAGCGGCGCATCACCGCGGCTCGCGAGGGCGCCTCCGAGATCGCCGACGACGCATACCTGGAGATCAGGTACGAGGACCTGGTCGCCGATGCCGAGGGCACGTTGCGCCGCATCTGCTCCCGGATCGAGCTCGACTTCCACCCGGCGATGCTCGACTACCACGAGCGCGCCGTCGACAGGCTCGCGGAAATGGACCGTGACCTCGACAACTCCGACGACGGCATCGTCCGCACCGGGACGAACCGGATGGCCGCGCACGCGCTGACCTCGGAGCCGCCGACGACCAACCGCAGCGGTCGCTGGAGATCGGAGATGACCGCCGAGGAGCTCGCCGAATTCGAGGCGGTTGCCGGGACGATGCTCGCCGAGCTCGGATATGAACTCGGCGCCGACCTGACGACCGCGGGGGAGCGGGCCGAATGAGGTTGCCGATGCGACGCACGCGCACGTCCGACGGGCCGCCGGTGCCGTTCATCGTCGGTGTCACCCGCTCCGGGACGACGCTCCTGCGGCTGATGCTGGATGCGCATCCCGACCTTGCCATCCCGCCCGAGACCCACTTCGTGCCGTCCCTGATCAAGGCGACCCGCAAGCGCGGCGTCACCTGCGAGGAAGCCCATGCGATCGTCACCGGACATCGTCAGTGGGGCGACTTCAACCTCGACTCGGCGGCTCTGCTCGAGCGCTACTGCGAGCTCGACCGGATCGACCCGGAGACGACGGTGCGAGCCTTCTTCGAGCTCTACGCCGAGGGCCAGGGCAAGCCGCGCTGGGGGGACAAGACGCCCAACTACGTGAAGCGGATGAAGCAGATCGAGCGCTGGATCCCCGAGGCGCGCTTCATCCACATGATCCGCGACGGTCGCGACGCCGCCCTCTCCCGCTTCAAGCGGATCCTCAAGGACCCGCCGCCGATGGAGACCGTCGCCGAGCGCTGGGTGCGGAAGATCGAGGGCGCTCGCGCCGACGGCGAGGGACTGCACTACATGGAGGTCCAGTACGAGGAGCTCGTCCGCGACACTGACACGCAGCTGCGCCGAATCGCCGAGTTTCTCGAGCTTCCCTGGCACGACTCGATGCTGCGCTATTACGAACGCGCCGAGGAGCGGCTCGCGGAGATGCACCGTGACCTGCCCGGCGCCGAAGGCCAGCCGCTGCGACCTGCCGACCACCGCAAGGAGGCTCACGTCCTGACCTCGAAGCCGCCGGACCCCAGTCGCCTCGCGCGGTGGAAGCAGGACATGGACCCGGCCGACGTCGCGGCCTTCGAGAGCGTCGCCTCGCCGCTGCTGGTCGAGCTGGGCTACGACGTGATCGGCGACTCCGCGGCCACGGCGCCGGGCGCTCCCGAGGCGGGCGGATCATGAGCGCGCTGCCGCTCGGCCGCACCCGCGGCGACAACGGAGCCAGGGTGGACGAGGATCGCCCGCCGGCGCCCTTCGTCGTCGGCCTGACCCGGTCGGGCACGACCCTGCTGAGGATGATGCTCGACGCTCATCCGCAACTGGCGATCCCGCCCGAGACCCACTTCGTTCCCGATCTGATCAAGGCCGCCCGCGCCGAGGAGGGCGCCGACGGGATGCTCCTCGCCGTGACGGGTAACCGCACCTGGGGCGACTTCGGCATCGACACCGAAGAGATGCGCGAGCGACTCTCCCGCGTTCACTCCGGCGATGGTGCCGAGGCCGTCCGGGCCTTCTTCGAGGCCTACGCGAAGCGGCAGGGCAAGCCGCGCTGGGGAGACAAGACGCCCGCCTACATGCTGTCGGTGCAGAGGATCGGCAGGACCCTGCCGGAGTCGCGCTTCATCCATCTGATCCGCGACGGCCGGGACGTCGCCCTCTCGCAGTCGGCACGGGCGATCAACGAGCAGCCCCCGCCCGCCCAGCAGGCGACGCGCTGGGCGAAGCGGATTCGCAAGTCGCGGGACCAGGCCTCGACGCTGAAGGGCGCCCGCTACGTCGAGGCCCGCTACGAGGACCTGGTCCGCGATCCGGAGGGGACGCTGCGGCGGATCTGCGACTTCATCGATCTGCCCTGGGACGCGGCCATGCTCAGCTACCACGAGCGCGCCGCCGAGCGCCTCGCCGAGATGGCGGGGGAGCTGCGGGCCGACGGCTCCCACGCCACCCAGGAGGCGGGCTACCGGATCGACAACCACGCCCCGACGACGCGACCGCCGGACCCGTCGAAGCTGGACAAGTGGAAGACGGAGATGCCGGCCGAGGACGTGGCCGCCTACGAATCGGTCGCAGGGGATCTCTTGAGGGAGCTCGGCTATGAGGTGCGGGCGTGAGGATCGGCATCGTCACCAAGTGGTTCAACCGCGGCCAGGCCTTCGTCTCCCGTTACATCCGCGATGCGCTCGACGCCCGCGGCCACGAGACCTTCGTCCTCGCCCGGCCGACCCGAGACAAGGGTCCGATGGCGGCACACGTCGACCGCACCGGCGTCTGGGACCAGCCCGGCGTCACCGAGGCCTCCGACTGGGAGGTGCCGTTCGGCGAGTACGAGAGCTGGATCGCCGACAACGGGATCGAGGCCGTCCACTGGGACAACTGCTACCAGCACGAGGAGATCGCCCGGATCCGTGCGACCGGCGTGAAGACGGTTGGTCGCTTCGTCTGGGAGATGTTCAAGCCCGAGGACGCCGAACCGTCCAAACGTGCCTACGACGTCCTCTACTCGCTCACCCGCTGCGAGCAGGAGCGCTACGCGGAGCTCGGCATCGAGAGCCCCTATTTGCGCTGGGGCCTGCACCCGGAGCTGCTGGACGCCGCCGCCAACGCGAAGGCGGCCGCCGGCGATCGCGACGACGGCCTCGTCCGCTTCTACTTTCCGGGGGCGTTGCTGGGCCCCCGCAAGCCGCACCGCGAGGTCGTCGAGGCATTCTCGGCCGCCCGCGGCGACAACCTGCGGCTGATCTTCAAGGCGCAGCTCGAGCGCCGCATGAACTACCTCGAGAAGGCCGCCGCCGCGGACCCGCGGATCGAGCTGGTCATCGATGACATGCCGACCGACGAGCACCTGCGCCTGTTCGCCTCCTGCGACGTCTGTCTCGGCCCGAGCCGCTGGGAGGGCCTCGGCCTGTTCCTCTACGAGGCGATCGCCTTCGGGATGCCGCAGATCACCAACGACAGCCCGCCGATGAACGAGGTCGTCGCCGACGGCGTCAACGGGCTGCTCGTCGCCGACCTCCAGGACGACGCGGCGCCGTCCGGCATCCCCTCGGTGAAGCCGGACGTTGCCGCGCTGACGGGCGCGATCGAGCGGCTCGCCGAGGCCGGCGAGCGCAAGCTGCTCGCGCAGGGCGCGCGATCGAGCCGCGAGAAGTTCGCCTGGGAGAACACGGTCGCGGACTACGCCGGCCTGTTCGCGGGGCTGGAATCGTGAAGGCGCGCCGCGAGATCGTCCGCTCGATCGCCGGCTGGCAGAGCCGCCGTTCGGCCATCCGCCGCGCCGCCACGGCGCCACCCCCGGCCCCGTTCGTGGTCGGTGCGACCCGATCCGGCACGACGCTGCTGAGGTTGATGCTCGACGCCCATCCCGGTGTCGCGATTCCCTCCGAGACCCACTTCATCCCCGAGCTGATCTCAGCCCGCGAGAAGCACGGCGCCAGCCCCGAGCAGATGCTCGAGCTGCTCACGTCGCACCGGCGCTGGGGCGACTTCACGATCGAGCCCGCCGAGCTCGCGGCGCGATGGGCGGCCCTCGACGAGCTGACCGGGCCGGATGCGGTCCGGGCGTTCTTCGCCCTCTACGCCGACAAGCAGGGCAACCCCGGAGCCCGCTGGGGCGACAAGACCCCCGGCTACATCAAGAACATGCGGGAGATCCAGACCTATTTGCCCGAGGCGCGGTTCATCCACCTGATCCGTGACGGCCGCGACGTGGCGCTCTCGGTCCTCAAGCAGGACTGGGGCCCGCAGACGGTCGAGGCGGCGGCCGAGAAGTGGCGGAGCCGCGTCCTCCGCGGGAGGGCGCAGCAGCCGTACCTGGGCTTCTACATGGAGGTCAAGTTCGAGGATCTCGTCCTCCACACCGAGCGCGAGCTGCGCAGGATCTGCGAGTTCGTCGAGCTCGAATTCGACCCGCAGATGCTCGGCTACCACGAGACGGCCGAACAGCGACTTCAGGAAAAGGCCCGTGCCCTCCCCCGCGCTCACGGCGAGGCACAGTCGGCCGAGAAGCGGTTGATGAGCCACGCCAAGACGTTCGAGCCGCCCAACCCCGAGATGATCGGCACCTGGCGCAAGCGGATGCCGAATTCCGACCGCGCCGCCTACGAGGCGCTCGCCGGCGACCTGCTCGCCGATCTCGGCTACGAGCTGGAATCGCCCGACAACGGCGAGGTCCACACGCCCCGCCGCGGTCCGCGATTGCCGCGGCCGATCCGGCGGTCCCTGTCGGTCGCCAAGCAGGCGATCGGGGTGACCGATCCGGCGGAGCCGCGGACGCCGGCGCCCTTCCTGATCGGCGCCGCGCGGTCGGGAAACGACCTGCTCGCCGCGATGCTCGGCGCCCACTCCGAGATGCGGATGCTGAGCGAGACCGGCTTCGTCCCGGGCCTCGCGGAGATGATCCGCTCCGAGCCGATGACCGTCGAGCGCGTCATCAAGGTGATGGCCGCCGCCGGGCCGCTGGAGGCGCACGGAGTCACCGAGACGGAGATCCGCCGCCGGCTCACCGAGCTCGGCGACCTGAAGGCGGCGGCGGTCCTGCGAACCTTCTACGACGCGTCGACCGAGAACGCGGGACGGACACGCTGGGGTGACAACACCCCCTCCTATCTGAAGCGGATGCGGCGGATCCAGCGGGCGCTGACGGAGGCACGATTCATTCACGTCGTCCGTGACGGTCGCGACACCCTGGCGGCGAAGCCGGCGGCGATCAGCACGGGCGCCGCCATCGCCACCGGGCAACGCTGGAGCAAGAAGGTCCGTTCGGCGCAGCAACAGGAGCACCTGATGGACTGGTTCCTCGAGATCCGCTACGAGGATCTGATCGCTGATCCGGAGGCGACCCTGCGCAGGGTGTGCGAGTTCGTCGAGCTGCCGTTCGAAGCAGCGATGGTCGAGCCGCCTGAGCGATCGGCGATCGAGGCCGGCCTGGGCCCGGTCGGCTGTTGGCGGGAGCGGCTCGAGCCCGAGCAGCTGGGCGCCTTCGAGGAGGTCGCCGGGGAGATGCTCGACGAGCTCGGCTACCGCAGCGGCGCCGCCAGCGCGGTCCACTAGATCCGGGGCTAACCAACCGACAGGCGACGGGCCGGTTGGCTGCCGGCCTTGCCCTTCAGCTCGAGTTCGATCCGTTCGCCCGGCGGCTCGGACAGGAACTCCGCGAGGCGTTCCGAGTAGATGACCTCGCCACCGCCGGCGTTGCCCTGCAGGCGCGACGCGGTGTTGACCACGTCGCCGACGGCGGTGAAGTCGTAGACCGAGCGATCGCCGATGTTCCCGACGAACGCCTCGCCGTAGTCGAGGCCGATTCCCAGCTCGGCGAACGGCCCCTCGTCGGTCCCGTAGCCGACGTCCTCGAGCAGGCGCACGGCCGCGTCGAGCATGAGCTGGGCCGGGACCGCATCGCTGAACTTGGCCGTGAACACGGGCAGGAAGAGAGCCATCACCTCGTCCCCGATCAGCTTGTCGATGACCGCCTCCGGGAACAGCGCCCGTTCGGCGGAACCGTAGAACCGCCGCAGCAGCGCCGAGACCTCGCTGGGGTCCATCGACTCGCTTCGCGAGGTGAATCCGCGGATGTCGGCGAACAGGACTCCGGCCTGCATCTTCATGCCGCCCGGAGGCGAGCCCTCGACGCAGGTTGCGCAGAGGGTCGGGTTCTTGCGGGAGGGGCGGTAGCCGAGCGGCCGCACGACGTAGGCGCCGGCGCCCGCGAACGGCGCCGCGCAGATCCCGCAGCGGGGGGTGCCCGGAAGCGCCGTCCAGAACCGCCGGATCATCCGTGCCGGACGGGTGTCCTGCATGGCCCAGAACGTCGCCCAGTCCTCCTCGCTGAGGGGCTCGGCATCGGCCTTCCCGGCCCGTCTGCGAAGGCTCCGGAAGACGAACCGCTGCCAGAGCGTCGGCTGCCTCTGCCCATCCGATTGACGACCAGCCATTGCCCGAGCCTAGCGGCGGCGCCGAGGACTGCAAACGGGGCGTCCCGGCCGTTTCCGGCTGGGCGTAGTTGAATGGCGGCTGTGACCGAGTCCACGCCATCGCAGCAGTCCGCCAAGCACCGCGACCTCGGCCTCACCGACCGTGAGTACGAGCTGATCTGCGAGGGGCTCGGCAAGGAGCCGAACGACGTCGAGCTGGCGATGTTCTCGCTGCTCTGGTCCGAGCACTGCGCCTACAAGCACTCCAAGAAGCTGCTGCGCCGGCTCCCGACCGAGGGGCCGAGGGTCGTGATGGGGCCGGGCGAGAACGCCGGCGCCGTCGATCTCGGCTCGGGCTGGTCGGTCGCATTCAAGGTCGAGTCCCACAACCACCCGAGCGCGGTCGAGCCGTTCCAGGGCGCGGCCACCGGCGTCGGCGGGATCATGCGGGACATCTTCGCGCTCGGGGCCCGGCCGATCGCCAACCTCAACTCGCTGCGCTTCGGCGAGCTCGACTCCCCCCGCTCGCGCTACCTGTTCGAGCAGGTCGTCGCCGGGATCGGTCATTACGGCAACTCGATCGGGGTGGCGACGATCGGAGGCGAGGTCCAGTTCGAGCCGCCATACGAGCAGAACTGCCTCGTCAACGCGATGTGCGTCGGCCTCGCCCGCACCGACCGGATGGTCCGGGCCGCTGCGGCGGGCGTCGGCAACCTGATCGTGCTGATGGGTGCGACGACCGGTCGTGACGGCATCGGGGGCGCCTCGGTGCTGGCCTCCGCCGAGCTGGAGGAGGGCGACGACAAACGCCCGACCGTGCAGATCGGGGACCCCTTCGAGGAGAAGAAGGTCATGGAGTGCTGCCTGGAGCTGCTCGAGCAGGACCTGCTCGTCTCGCTCCAGGATCTCGGGGCCGCGGGCCTGACCTCCTCGGCGAGCGAGATGGCCTCGGCGGGCGGGGTCGGGATTGACATCGACGTCACCAAGGTGCCGCTGCGCAACCCCGACCTCGAGCCGTTCGAGGTGATGGTCTCCGAGTCGCAGGAGCGGATGCTCGCCGTCGTCGAACCCGCCCGGGTTGACGAGGTGCTGGCTATCTGCCGGAAATGGGAGACGGGCGGCACCGTGATCGGCGCGGTGGCCGAGGGGGACCGGATCAGGATCTTCTCCGGCGACGAGATCGTCGGCGACATGCCGGTGCAACTCCTCGTCGACGACTGCCCGCTGTACGACCTCGAGCCGGCGGAGCCGGAGAGCTGGATCTACGGGAACGCCGACCCGGTCGAGACGGGAGATCCGGCAGCGACCCTCGCCGCCCTCCTCGCCGCCCCGACCATCGCGTCGAAGCGCTGGGCGTTCGAGCAGTACGACTCGCTCGTGCAGTCGCGGACCGTGAGGAGGCCCGAGCAGGCCGACGCCGCCGTCCTGCAACTCGCCGAGACCGGCACGGCCATCGCAATCTCGATCGACGGCAGCGGGCGCCGGGTGGCGTGCGACCCCTACGCGGGGACCGTCGAGGCCGTGCTCGAGTGCGCTCAGAATCTCGCCTGCGTCGGCGCCGAGCCCCTCGGGCTGACCAACTGCCTCAACTTCGGCAACCCGGAGAAGCCGACGGTGGCCTGGCAGCTCGATCGCTCGACGCAGGCCCTCGCCGACGTCTGCAACGAACTCGGCGTCCCGGTCGTCGGCGGCAACGTCTCCCTCTACAACGAGACGGACCGGGGTCCGATCTATCCGACGCCGGTCGTCGGCATGGTCGGCGAGCTCCCCTCCCCGGAGGGCCTGCCGGGGACGGCGCTGCGGAGCGGCGACGCGATCGCGATCGCCGGGCCCTTCGCCCCCGATCTCGCCGGTTCGGAGCTCGCGAAGATCCGCGGGCGGCTCGGCCCGGGGATCGGCGCCTTCCACGTCGGAGAGGTCAGGGCCGCGATCGTCGAGGTCCGCGAGGCCGTGCGGAGCGGGCGGCTCCACACCACGCACGACATCAGCGACGGCGGGCTCGCGTGCGCTCTGGCCGAGGTGGCGATCGCCGGAGACTGCGGCCTCGAGGTCGACCTGGCCGCCCTGATGGGCGACGGCGGGTCCGACCCGGAGGCGTGGCTGTTCGGTGAGGGACCCGGCGGGTTCGTGCTCGCCGGCGAGGTGAATGAGATCGAAAAGCTCGTCGAGGCGGGCACCGCGGTCCTGGTCGGGGTGGCAACCGGAGCGAAGATCCGGATCGTCGCGGGCGATGCCGTGGTCGACCTGCCCGTGGCCGACGCCGCGGCGGCCTGGCGCTCGCTCGGCGAGCGCGTCGAAGCGACCGCCTGAGAGCCGCGTCGAAGGTCGGTCCCGTTCCCCGCGCGCTGGGGCGACTATCTCCAGGATGCTGGACGAAACCGGAGGGACCGGTGTCCCTGACCGTCCACACCCTGAGGAGGAGCCTGTTCGACTAGGCCGGCATCGCGGAGCCGGGCGACGACGTTGCTAGTCTGCGGCTGCAGGTTGTGTCCTGCGTTGTCCTGATCAGACGACGAACCCGGAAGGCCTTCCCCCTTTGACCGAGCGGCCCCTCGACGACCGCGACGGACCCCGCGATGAGTGCGGCGTCTTCGGCGTCTACGCGCCCGAACGCGATGTCGCTCGGCTGAGCTATTTCGGCCTCTACGCGCTGCAGCATCGCGGCCAGGAATCGGCTGGGATCGCCACCTGCGAGGGCGGCATGATCATGACGCTGCGGGATCTCGGCCTCGTCTCGCAGGTATTCGACGAGGAGAAGCTCCAGGGGCTGGCCGGGACGATGGCGATCGGACACGTCCGCTACTCGACGACGGGGGGCGGCGCCTGGGAGAACACGCAGCCGGTCTGGCGGGACGATGGTCGCGAGGTCGCCCTCGCCCATAACGGCAACCTCACCAACGCCGTCGAGCTCTACGCGGAGTTGCGCGATCGCGGCATCTCGTTTCGCGGGACCTCCGACTCGGAGATCATCGCCGCGCTGCTCTCGTCCTCACCCGAGAAGAGGATCGAGGACGCGGTCGTCGAGACGATGCCGAGGCTCGAGGGCGCCTACTCCACGGTCGTGATGACGAAGAGCGGCATCTGCGCCTTCCGCGACCCGAGCGGAGTCCGGCCCCTGTCGCTCGGCAGGATCGACGGTGACTTCCTGGTCGCCTCGGAGAGCTGTGCGTTCGACATCGTCGGCGCCGAGCTGATGCGTGAGGTCAATCCGGGCGAGATGGTCTCGCTGAGCGAGCGGGGCCTCGAGGTCCGCCAGGCGGTCAAGCCGAAGAAGAAGTCCCACTGCGTGTTCGAGCACATCTACTTCTCACGGCCCGACTCGCGGCTCGAGGGGCGGGTCCTGCAGCAGGTTCGCGGGCGGATGGGCGAGATCCTCTGGCGCGAGGCACCCGTCGACGCCGATCTCGTCATCTCCGTACCCGACTCCGGCAATCCGGCCGCCGCAGGGCTCTCGCGGGCGTCGGGGCTGCCGAAGGACGACGGCCTGATCAAGAACCGCTACGTCGCCCGGACGTTCATCCAGCCCGGGCAGGAGCTCCGCAAGCATGGGCTGCGGATGAAGTTCAACCCGTTGCCGGAGATCGTCGAGGACCAGCGCCTCGTCGTCGTCGACGACTCGATCGTGCGGGGCAACACGACCCGGCAGATCGTCGGCATGCTCCGCGACGCCGGCGCGGCGGAGGTCCATCTGCGGATCTCGGCCCCGCCGATTCGCTTCCCCTGCCACTACGGAGTCGACATGTCCAGCCGTGAGGAGATGGTCGCCCACGAGCGGACGATCGACGAGATCGCCGATCACCTCGGAGCCGACTCGCTCGCCTACCTCTCGCTGGACGGCGTCTACGAGGCGATCGGCACACCCGCCGAGGACCACTGCGACGCGTGCTTCACCGGCCGCTATCCGCTCGGCGAGAACGTGAACGGGAAGTTCGCGCTGGAGCAGCTGACGACGGTCCCGGCCGGCACCCCCTGATTTGACCGGACGGGAAGACGGGCCGCTGCGGGTCGCGGTGCTCGCGTCGGGCAGCGGCACGAACCTGCAGGCGATCCTCGACCGGCTGCACGGCAGCGGGGCGGTCGAGGTGGTCGGAGTCGGCTCCGACAAACGTGACGCCAAGGCGCTCGAGCGGGCAGCGGCTGCCGGGGTGGAGGCAGCCGTCTTCGATCGCGACCGCTTTCCCGATCGGGAGGCGCGCGACCGTGCGCTCGGTGACTGGCTGGAGTCGATCGGCTGCGAGCTCGTCGTCCTCGCCGGCTACATGCAGTTGCTCAGCGACTCGTTCATCGTCCGCTTCCGCAACCGCGTGATCAACGTCCACCCGGCCCTGCTTCCCGCCTTCCCCGGGCTCGACGCGATCGGGCAGGCAATGGCTCACGGCGTGCGCGTAACCGGCGTCACCGTGCACTTCGTCGACGAGGGCGTCGACACCGGCCCGATCCTCCTGCAGCGCTCCTTCGAGCTCACATACACTCGGCCGATGCACGAGGTGACGGAGCAGATCCATGCGATCGAGCACGAGCTCCTCCCCCGGGCGATCGCGCTGATCGCGGCCGGGGCCGTCCACTTCGACCCCGACAATCCGCGACTCGTGAGGATCGACGAGGAGGCTGAGCTGTGAACACCGACGGAACGATCGCCGCCAATCCGGCCGACGAAACGGAGCCGCGGCCGATCAAGGTCAAGCGGGCGTTGATCTCCGTCTTCGACAAGAGCGGGGTCGTGGAATTCGCCCAGGGCCTGCAGGCGATGGGCGTGGAGATCGTCTCGACGGGAGGCACGGCGGCCACCCTCAGCGACGGCGGGATCGCAGTCCGCACGGTCGAGGAGCTGACCGGCGCTCCCGAGATCCTCGGCGGCCGGGTCAAGACGCTTCATCCGCGGCTGCACGGCTCGCTGCTCGCGGTTCGCGACGATCCCGAGCACGCGGCGACGCTGGAGCGCGAGGGAATCGAGTCGATCGACCTGGTCTGCACGAACCTCTATCCGTTCGAGCGCGCCGCGGGCCGCCGGGACGCGACTGACGCCGAGGTGATCGAGAACATCGACATCGGCGGCCCGGCGATGATCAGGGCCGCGGCCAAGAACCACCGCTACGTCGCCGTAGTGGTCAAGCCGGAGAGCTACGACGCGGTGCTGGCCGAGCTCCAGGAGGGCGACGGCGAGATCTCGGCGGGCACGCGGCATTGGCTGGCCAACGAGGCGTTCGCCGCCACCGCTCGCTACGACGCCGCGATCAGCGGCTGGTTCGGCGAGCGCTACGAGGACTTCCCGACCCACCAGACGGTCTCGATGGAGAAGTTCATGGACCTCTCCTACGGCGAGAACCCGCACCAGCGGGCGGCGTTCTACGCGGAGGCCGGAGGCCGGGCTCACGTCCTCAGCCGCGTCTCCAAGCGCCACGGCAAGGACCTCTCCTTCAACAACGTCCTCGACCTCGACTCGGCCCGCAACCTGCTCGCCGACCTCGACGGCCCGGCCTGCGTGATCGTCAAGCACAACAACCCCTGCGGGGCCGCCGAGGGGGAGAGCGCCCTCGACGCCTACGAGAAGGCGCTCTCGTGCGATCCGGTCTCGGCGTTCGGGGGCGTCATCGCGCTGAACAGGCCGATCGACGAGAAGCTCGCCGCCCGCCTGCACGAGAACTTCGTGGAGGTGCTGATCGCGCCGGGATACGAGGGCGACGCGATGTCGATCCTCCAGCAGAAGGAGGCGATCCGGATCCTCGAGGACACCGAGCAGCGCACCGCCCGCGGCGAGCTCGACATGAAGCGGGTTCGCGGCGGCATGCTCGTCCAGGAGCTCGACGGGGTCGCCAGCGACCGGGAGGGCATGAGCGTCGAGACCGGTGGGGCGCCGAGCGAGGAGGAGTGGCTCGACATCGTCTTCGCGTGGAAGGTCTGCAAGCACGTGCGATCGAACGCGATCGTCTTCGCGCGGGGCCGGCAGACGATCGGCATCGGTGCCGGCCAGATGAGCCGTGTCGACTCGGTCCGCCTCGCGGTCGAGAAGTGCCACGACGCCTTCGGTGAGGAGGCGCCGGTTCGCCTGAACGGGTCCGTGGTCGCATCGGACGCCTTCTTCCCCTTCGCCGACGGCCCGCAGGCCGCGATCGAGGCAGGTGCGCGGACCGTCGTGCAACCGGGTGGCTCGAAGCGGGACTTCGAGGTCATCGAGGCCGTCGAGAAGGCGGGCGTGACGATGGTCTTCACGGGCCGCCGGCACTTCCGGCACTAGGCGAGGACCCGATGACGAAGCCACCGCGCGTCGAGGTCCGGGTCCCCCGGGTGTTCTGCGACGAGAGCGGGGAGTTCGGCAACCCGCTCGGCGTGGTCCTGGACGGACCCTCGGTCGTCCCCGACGACCGGCAGGCCCTCGCACGACACCTTGGTTACTCGGAGACCGTCTTCGTCGACGACGCCCGCGACGGGCGGATCGCCATCTTCACACCCGAGGTCGAGCTGCCGTTCGCCGGTCACCCGACCGTCGGGACCGCCTGGATGCTCCACGGGGAGGGACACCCGATCGACGCCCTGCGGCCTCCGGCCGGGAAGGTCCCGGTCCGCTTCGAGGGAGATCTGACCTGGGTCGCGGCGCGCCCGGAGTGGTGCCCGGATTGGGAGTTGATCCGGTACGGATCGCCGGCCGAGATCGACGCACTCCCGATCGCCACCGATGGATTCAAGTACGTGTGGGCCTGGCTCGACGAGGATGCCGGGCTGATCCGGTCGCGCTGCTTCGTCCCCGAGGCCGGAGTCGAGGAGGACGAGGCGACCGGCTCGGCCGCGCTCCCCCTCAGCCACGCGCTCGGCAGGCCGATCGAGGTCCATCAGGGCGAGGGCTCCGTCATCTACGCGCGGCCGATCGAGGGGGGCATGGTCGAGATCGGCGGAAGGGTGTCGACCGAAACCTGAGTCGCTGCGGCCCCGGCGGGCTGCGCTCAGCGCGCCGGCAGCTGCAACTCGGCGTAGACGGACCGGTGGTCGGTGCCGCCGACGTGACGGGCGGAGAAGTCGCGGACCCCGATCACGTCGCCGGCGAGTACGTGGTCGCTCGTCGCTTTGAAGTCGCCGAGCAGGATCTCGCGAATGCTCGCGGGAGGACGAGCACGGCGAAGATCACGGTGACCACCGCCGCGACGGCGGCCGCCGGCCAGACGCGCAGGACGAGGCCAACAACAGCGGGACGAGTGACAGGGCCGCCACGATCGGCGTCAACCCGATGATCGCCACGAGCCACTGGTTCGAGTCGATGCCGAGAACCCGGATCGCGAGGGAGGCGACCCACGGGGCGAGGACGATTCATGCGGCGGCGACCGCCGCCGGCCCGGGGCGGTCGAAGCTTCGCTGACCAGCCGGATCCATCCGGTAACGCTGGTCGCCGAAGGTGAGGTGAATGCCCCCGGTCGGAGTTGAACCGACGACCTTCGGATTAAAAATCCGCTGCTACTAACCATCTGAGCTACGGGGGCCCGGAAAGATTAAGCCGACTGGCGCGGCTGCGCGCACTGCTCGCGACGAGCGAGGATCGTTCGGCGGCGGTGACAGTTGGCGCACCGAACTTCGCAGCGACTCACCTCGTCCTGCAACCGGTTCAGGGAACATCCCTCCCGCGCCATGACCGTCACGCATGCAGTCTTGCCGAAGACGTGATCGAACTCGAGCACGCGAAGATCATCGAGTGCGCAATCGACGCACCTCGACGCTTCGAGGAACGCCCGGATGTAGGCCATGTTTCTTCGCTGTCCCGGCGTATAGGCCCCGCTCGTCTCAATGAGTTCACGATCCGTCCGCCAGCACTTGGGGAGACGGGTCAGTGTCCTTATCCGGTGACAATTGACACAGACAACCTCACACCCTTCGATCTCTGCCCTCACTCTCTCGGGCGCAGCCGCCCCTCGAACCATGTCGCTGATATTCGCGGTCTTGGTCCGAAGATGGTCGAACTCGAGGACCAGGAGCTCATCTTCACCACAGTCGCAGCATCCGCCCAATCGGTACCGATCAACGAGTTGGTAGCCCTCTCGCCGCCGCCTCGTGATGCCTTCCTTCACCTGGTCACGGTGCAACTGACCTCGGTCTCGGAAATACTCCCGGAAGCACTTCTTGCACCACCACTGGCGACCGTTTGCTGAGTGCCTGCCGAACTGCTGCTCAGGCTTGAACCGCCCACATTTGCCACAGGCTCGTAGCTGCTTCCGGCCTTCAACGACCGCAACCAACCGGAGCTGAATCACCTGCCAACCGAGGCGTTCGTAGGAGGGATTGCCGGCGTTTCGTGCGGTCGAATCCGATGCCACGGACCCAGACGCTCACGGACGACGTCGCGACGCCCAATTCTCTCGCGATCGAGCGAAGTGACCACCCATCGGCGCGCAACTCGCGCGCTCTCCCCTGCTCCTCGACCTTCTTTCTCATTGCGAACTTATGTTCGCATCGTGAACGGCGGAAGGCGCTCAGACAGGGGCGTTCCAGCGCTGGATCACGCGGTAGTCGTGCTCCCAGCCGAGGCGGCTCAGGGTCGCGGTGCCGAGGCCGAAGAGCTTGCCGTCGGCCGGGGGCAGGCCGAGCCAGCGGGCAGCCAGGACGCGGAGGACGTGGCCGTGGGCGAAGACGGCGACGACGGCGCCCGAGTCGGGATCGTCGGCGGCCGTCATCGTCAGGATCTCGGCGACGACCCGGTCGGCCCTGGCGCCGACCTCGTCGGGCGTCTCCCCGCCGGGGCAGCCGTCGGTCCACAGCGACCAGCCGGGCCGGTCGACGTGGATCTCGGCGCTGGTCCGGCCTTCGTAGTCGCCGTAGTCCCACTCGAGGAGATCGTCGCGGAACTCGGCGCGGTCGCCGAGGCCGGCCAGCTCGCAGGTCTCGCGAGCGCGGCCGAGCGGGCTGACGAGGACCCGGTCGAAGTCGACGGCACCGAGCGGCGCGCGCAGCTCGCGGGCCTCCCGCTCGCCCTCCCCGGTCAGCGGAATATCGGTGCGGCCCGTGTGCCGCAGGGTCTTGCTCCACTCCGTCTCGCCGTGGCGGGCAAGCCAGGCGACCGGACCGGCCGGTGTTCCCGAGTACGGGCCGCTCATCGCCTCGCGCTCGTCATTCCAGCTCCGGGACGCCCTCGGTCGGGGAGGAAGCCCTGGCGTGAAGTCGCTCGGGGATGCGACCGGCATGGCGCGCCGCATAGCCGGCGGCGACCGCGTCGCGCATCGCCGCGGCCATCAGCTCCGGGTCGGCGGCCCGCGAGACGGCGCTGGCGAGCAGGACCCCGGCGCAGCCGAGCTCCATCGCCCGCGCGGCGTCGGAGGCGGTGCCGATGCCGGCGTCGAGGATGACCGGCACGCCCGCGCTCTCGACGATGATCCGGATGTTGTACGGGTTGCGGATCCCGGCGCCGGAGCCGATCGGGGAGCCGAGCGGCATGACCGCGGCACAGCCGACCGACTCGAGCCGCCGGGCGAGCACGGGGTCGTCGGAGGTGTAGGGGAGGACCGTGAAGCCGTCGTCGACGAGCTGCTCGGCGGCATCGACCAGCTCGATCGGATCGGGGAGCAGGGTCCGGTCGTCGCCGATCACCTCGAGCTTGACCCAGTCGGTGCCGAACGCCTCACGCGCCAGCTTCGCCGTCCGCACCGCGTCCCGGGCCGTGTAACAACCCGCGGTGTTCGGCAGCACGAACAGACCGAGCCGCTCGATGACGTCGAGCAGGGTCCCCTCCGAACCGGGATCGACCCGGCGCAGGGCGACGGTCACGATCTCGGTTCCCGACGCCACGAGAGCGCGCTCGAGATCGGCGTGGGAGCGGAAGCCACCCGTGCCGACGATCAGCCGCGAGGACCAGCTGCGCCCACCGAGCTCGAAGCCCGGAACCCGGCCGTTGCTCTCCGGGCCGCTCATCTCCAGCCACCCCCGATCGCCTCGACCACCTCGACCCGCTGCCCGGCGCCCAGCGGCGTCTCGGTCAGCCTTCCGCCGGGCACGACCTCACCGTCGAGGGCGATCGCGACCCCCCGGCGGCCCGGATCGATGCCGGCGGCCCGAGCCGCATCGGCAACGGTCGCGCCGTCGGGCACCTCGACCTCGCGACCGTTCAGCTCGATGATCACGCGTGCATCCTCGCGGTCGCAGCGAAGCGGCCCGGCGCGAGGCCGGCGACGGAGGAGGGCATCTCGCCTCCACCCAGCAGGGACGTGATCGCATCCGCCGTGACCGGGGCCAGCAGAACGCCGTTGCGGTGATGGCCCCCGGCGACCAGCAGCCCCTCGATTCCCGTCGCGCCGACGATCGGCGCGTTGTCGGGTGTGGTCGGACGCAACCCGGCGGCGCACTCGACGAACTCCAGCTCGGCGATCTCGGGTAGCGCCCGGTACGCCTCGCGAAGCAGCTCGTGGACCCCACCGGCGGTGACCCGCCGATCGAAGCCGCGATCCTCGACGGTCGCTCCGACGACGACCTCGTCGCCGGCTCGGGGCACCACGTAGAAGCGCTCGCCGACGACGATCCGCTCGCACGGACGCTCGCCCGCCCGTGCGCGCAGCCGCACCACCTCGCCCTTCATCGGCCGGACGGGCAGACTGAGGCCGTCGGGCGCCAGCTCGCCGATCCGCACGCCCGCTGCGAGCAGAACCGTATGGCCGCGAACCTGATCGCCGCCCGCGAGCGTCACTCCCTCGACCGACGCCGCCCGCCCGCCGGCGCTCTTGGCGACCCGCTCGACCCGCCCCGCGACGAGGCGACCGCCGGCCCGCTCGAGGGCCCGGGCGAGCGCTTCCATGACGATCCGCGGATCCACCTCTGCCTCGCCGGGAACGGCGAACCCGCCGGCCACATCGGGAACAAGCCCGGGCTCGAGCCGCCGGCAGGCCCCAGCCGTCAGCCACTCCGAGGACAGGTCCAGTTCTCCGTGCAACCCGTGGACCCGGCGCAGCTCCGCCAGCTCATCGCGGTCGAGGCCGACGTGGATCGCTCCGCAGCGCCGGTAGGGCACCTCGATGCCGGAGGCCGCCGTCAGCTCCCGGGCGAAGTCGGGCCAGCGATCGGCCGACATCAGCGACGCGGCGAGCAGAGCCTCCTCGCCCCAGCTGGCCTCACCGATCGGGGCGATCATTCCCGCCGCGACCTCGGAGGCGCGCTCGGCGGCGCCGGCGTCGAGGACGAGCACGTCGAGGCCCGCCTCCGCCGCCCGCCAGGCACAGGAGAGGCCGATCAGACCGCCGCCGACGACGATCAGGTCCGCGCTTCCCCCCTTCCGGCTGGATCCGCTGATCTCACTCGACACGGGCTGATCGTAGCGCCAGGCGTGCCCCTCCCACGGCCGTGAGAGCGTCCGTTATCTAGGCTTGCCGGGCCGTGCCGCGCCCAGTCGACGAAATCAATCGCTCCCGCCTCTATCTCGTCTGCGAGAGCGTCGGCGATGCCGGAGCGACCGCGCAACTGCTCGAGGAGGCGCTGCGGGGCGGCGTCGACCTGATCCAGCTGCGGGACAAGGATGCCTCCGACGAGTCGCTGCTCGCGGCGGCCCCCACCTTCCGGGAGGCCGCCGATCGCCACGGCGCTCTCTTCCTGATCAACGATCGCCCCGATCTCGTCGCTGCCTGCGCGGCCGACGGCGTCCACGTCGGCCAGGACGACGCCGGCGTCGCCGAGGCCCGCCGCGTCGCCGGACCGGATGCCGTCGTCGGGCTCTCCACCCATTCCCCCGCGCAGCTTCGCGCCGCCCATCGGGCGACCGGCGACGACCGCCCCGACTACATCAGCGTCGGGCCCGTCTGGAGGACGCCGACGAAGCCGGGGCGCCCGGCGGCCGGGCTCGACTACGTTCGCCACGCCGCCGCCGAAGCGGCCCTGCCGTGGTTCGCGATCGGCGGGATCGACGCCGCCAACGTCGCCGAGGTGCTCGCCGCGGGTGCGAGCCGCATCGTCGTCGTCCGCGCGGTCCGCGACGCCGACGAACCGGCGGCGGCCGCCGCCGGGCTCCGCGCCGCGATCGATGCCGATCCGCTCGGATCGCGCGCATGAGCAGCCGCGATCGCAAGCGGGCCGACCGGCGCAAGCGAAAGGACCGCAATGCGGCCCGCGCACCGCTCGGCGAGCCCGCGGCCGACGGGTCCGCCGATGCGGCCGATCGGGACGGCGTCGAAGCCGAGCCCTCGGTCACCGACCTCGCCGCCGAGGCCGAGGCGCGCGGCGTCACCCGCTCGGAGGTCCGCAACGAGCGGGTCCGCGAGGAGCTCGAGCCGCTCGCCGCCGGCGAGCGACCGGGCGTCGTCACGATCGGCGCGGTGCTGTCGATCCTGATCGCCCTCAGCATCGTCATCGCCTGGATCGCCGGCGTCAAGGTCCAGGTCGGCAACACCGACATCAGCGAGCGGCCGAGCGCGTTTCAGGTCTTCCCGCCGGCGATCCTCTTCGCGGTCATGGGCTACGGAATGCTCCGCGCTCGTTACTGGGCCGTGCTCGGCTTCCAGGCCGTGATGGCGATCATCATGATCGGCGCCTTCCTGACGCTGATCGCAGCCACGTCGATCTTCCAGGCGGTATCGACGCTGGTGGTTCTGGTCGTGGCCGGAACTCTCTTCTGGTTCACCGTCAAAGCCCTGGCCCGGATCCAGATGCCCGAGCCGGGCGACCGCAGCCAATGACGTAAAGTCGCCTCTATGGCTGAATCTTCATTTGACGTGATCGTCGTCGGCTCCGGACCGGGCGGCTACCACGCCGCGGTCCGCGCGGCCCAGTTGGGACTCAAGACCGCCGTGGTGGAGAAGGACGAGACGGGCGGCCGCTGCCTGAACTACGCCTGCATCCCCGCGAAGACCCTGCTGCGGACCGCCGAGGCCTACGAGCAGGCCAAGAACGGCGCCGAGATCGGGGTGATCGCCGAGAACGTCTCAATCGACTGGGACAAGGTGCACGAGCGCCGCGAGGCGGTCCGCAAGACCCTCACCGGCGGCGTCGGCGGCCTCTTCAAGAACCACAAGATCGAACAGATCACGGGCGAGGGCTCGGTCACGGCCGACGGCAACGTCGCGGTCGGCGACGACGTCTACGAGGCCAAGAACGTGATCCTCGCGACCGGCTCGGTGGCGCTGCCGATTCCCGGCGTCGAGTTCGGCGGGCGGGTGCTCGACACGTGGGGAGCCTGGTCGCTGCCCGAGTTGCCGAAGAGCATGGCCGTCGTCGGCGCCGGTGCGTCCGGCTCGGAGATCGCCTCCGCGTACGCACGCTTCGGCACCGAGGTGACCCTGCTCGAGATGCTGCCCCAGATCCTCCCCGCCGAGGACAAGGACATGGCCCGCACGGTCGAGCGGATCTTCAAGAAGGAGGGCATCAACGTCGTCACCGGCGCGCGCGTCGAGAACGTCGAGGCCGGCTCCGACTCCGTCAAGTTCACCTACGGCGACGAGAGCGCCGAGGTCGATTACCTGGTCATCGCCGGCGGTCGCGGCGCCGACGTGGGGACCCTCGGTCTCGACAACGTCGGGCTCTCCCTCAACGACGACGGCAAGATCGAGGTCGACGCGGGTCAGAAGACCTCCAAGGAGGGCATCTACGCGATCGGCGACATCACCCCCGGCCCCGCCCTCGCGCACAAGGCCCAGGAGGAGGGCATCGTCGCCGCCGAGACGATCGCCGGCATCGACACCACCCCGGTCGATCCCGACGCAATCCCGGGGGCGACCTTCACGCACCCGCAGGTTGCGAGCGTCGGAATGACGGAGGCTGCCGCCAAGGAGGCCGGCCACGACATCAAGACCTCGAAGTTCAAGCTCGGCGGCGTCGGCGCCGGCGCCGTCTACGACGACCGGGACGGGATGGTCAAGCTCGTCGTCGACAAGCAATACGGGGAGATCCTCGGCGCGCACATCGTCGGCAACCGGGCCTGCGACATGATCGCGGAGCTGGTCGCCGTCAAGGAACTCGAGGGCGGATACCAGGAGCTGGCGCGGATCATTCATCCGCACCCGACGATCTCCGAGGCGATCCCCGAAGCGGCGAGGGCCATCGACAAGTGGGCGATTCACGCGTAGACGCCAACCGGCGCCTGCTGCGGACGCGGGACCTGATCGACCGCTGCTACGCCGACGCGCTCGACGTCGAGGCGCTGGCGAGCTCCGCCCATCTCTCACGGGCCCACTTCATCCGCAGCTTCCGGACCGCCTTCGGAGAGCCGCCGCACCGCTACCTGCAGCGCCGCCGGATCGAGCGGGCCATGGCCCTGCTCCGCGATACGGACCGCCCGATCACCGAGGTCTGCCTCGACGTCGGCTTCGTCAGCCTCGGCTCTTTCTCGAAGACGTTCGGTGAGATCGTCGGCTGCAGCCCGTCGGCCTACCGGCGCCGCGGGCACCCGCCGGCCCGCTCGCGGGTGCCCTCGTGCATCGCGATGGCTTGGGGGCGGCCATCGAGCACTTTTCGAGAAGCGGAGCCGGCGAACGGCGACTAGGTTGGGCGCATGTTCGATTCGATTTCACACGCAAGCATCTACGTAACCGACCAGGACAAGGCGCTCGACTTCTACGTCGGCAAGCTCGGTCTCGAGGTCCGATCCGATGTCTCCATGGAGGTGATGCGCTGGCTGACGCTCGGCGTGCCCGGGCAGGACGACTTCCAGATCCTGATCGAGACGCCGATCGTCTCGTTCATCGGGCCGGAATCGGCCGAGCAGGTCGAGGGGCTGCTCAGCAAGGGGGCGCTCGGCCTCGGGTTCATCCTCAACACCGACGACTGCCGCAAGACGTTCGCGGAGCTCGTCGAGAAGGGCGTCGACGTCATCGAGGAGCCGAAGGAGCGTTTCTACGGGATCGACTGCGGAATCCGCGACCCCTTCGGCAACCACATCCGGATCACCGAGCCGATCGCTCCCGAGGACTACCGGCCGCCGAACTGAGCGGGTACCGTCCGCACCGATGGCAGACCTCGAGGTGCATCAGGCCGGAGGGGCGCCCGAAGCGGGAGCTTCGGACCGGCCCGGCGGGACCGGACGCGAAGCGGAGGATCCCGCCAGGGTGACCTTCTACTACGACCTCGGATCCCCCTTCGCATACATCACGGCGGAGCGGATCTCGCGGCTCTTCACGGACGCCGAGCTGCCGCAGCCGGAGTGGCAGCCGATCCTCCTGGGCGGACTGTTCGCGCGCTTCGATCGGGGCTCCTGGGCGGAGACCGAAGCCCGGGAGGCGGGCATGCGCGAGGTGGAGCGGCGCGCGGAGGAGGAGCAGCTGCAGCCGGTTCGATGGCCCGATCCCTGGCCCGGCAACACGCTGCATGCGATGCGGGTGGCGACGTATGCGAAGTCGATCGGGCGAACCGTCTCGTTCACACTCGCCGCGTTCCGGCAGGCGTTCGCCGGCGGACGCGACCTGAGCGAGCCCGACAACGTCGCGATCGCGGCGGCGGCGTGCGAACTGCACCCGAACGCGATCGCCAAGGCGGCGGCGAGCGAGTCGGTGAAGCGGCGGCTGCGCGAGGCGACCGACGGTGCCGGCGACCGGGGCGTGTTCGGGGTGCCGTCGGTCGTCGTCGGCGATGAGGTCTTCTGGGAGACGACCGGCTCGAGGAAGCGGTCGCAGCGGCCCGGGTTGCCGAGCGCGGCGGGCGGTGATTACATGGCGGGCATGATCGAGAAGCTGGATTTCATCGGCGTGCCGTCCCGCGACGCGGACCGGAGCCGGGCTTTCTACGTCGACACCCTCGGCCTCCGGCCCGACCCCGGGTCCGACTACGAGTTCTGGGTCGGGGACACCTGCTTCGCGATTTGGGAGCCGGAGAAGATGGGCATGGAGTTCATCGCCTCGCGCAACGCCCACCCGGCGCTTCACGTCGACGACGTCGCCGCCGCCCGCAAGGCGCTCGAGGAGAGGGGCGTCGAGTTCTTCGGCGAGGTCATGGATACGGGTGTCTGCCACATGGCCCTGTTCCAGGACCCGGACGGCAACGACCTGATGCTCCACCACCGCTACGCGGACTGAGCGGGCCCCGCCCGGCAACGCGCAGGCCGAAGGGAACTTGTTACATGTGTGTCAGCGTGAGCGTCGACGGAGCGATCCGCGGGCGCGGTTCCCAGTCGAAGCGCTTGGGTAATGTGAGAGCGGTTGGGTGAGTCAGGCGACACGAGCGAGGTTCGGACGCCGGCAGGCGTCCTCAACAGCTCACGAGGTCGCGAGCTTCCCGACCCCGACACGAGCCGCGAGCTGCTGCGGCAGATGGCACTGATCCGCCGCTTCGAGGAGGAGGCGGGCCGCCAGTACCAACGCGCCAAGGCGGGTGGCTTCCTCCACCTCGCGATCGGCGAGGAAGCGACGATCGTCGGAACGACGTCGGTGATGCGCGCCGACGACTACCTGATCGGCACCTACCGAACCCACGGACACGCGATCGCCCGCGGCACCGACCCGAAGAACGTGATGGCCGAGTTGTTCGGCCGCGAGGACGGAACTGCCCGGGGCCGCGGTGGCTCGATGCACATCTTCGACGGCGAACGCCGGTTCATGGGCGGTTACGGAATCGTCGGCGGCAACCTCCCGATCGCCGCCGGGCTCGCCCTCGCCTCCGACTACAAGGGCACCGACGACGTGACCGTCTGCATGTTCGGCGACGGCGCCTCGAACACCGGCAACTTCGGCGAGACGATGAACCTCGCCGCTCTCTGGAGCCTGCCGATCGTCTTCCTCGTCGAGAACAACCTGTACGGGATGGGCACCGCCATCGAGCGCCACTCGGCGATCACCGACCTCTCGCACAAGGCGGAGGGTCTCGGGGTCCCCGGCGAGCGGGTCGACGGCATGGACGTGGTCGCGATCCGCGAGTGCGTCGCCGATCACCTCGAGATCGCCCGGACCGAGCGCAAGCCGACACTCGTCGAGGCCTTCACGTACCGCTACCGAGGCCATTCCGCCGCCGACCCGGAGGTTTACCGGGAAAAGGAGGAGGTCGAGGAATGGCAGCAGCGCGACCCGATCGAGAGCTTCGCGAACCGCCTGATCGAGGCCGGCGTGATCACCGAGGCGGACCTGGCCGACGTCCGCGGGCTGGTCGATGCCCAGGTGCTCGAGGCCGTCGAGTTCGCGGACGCGTCGCCCGAGCCGCCGCTCGACTCCCTCTACGACAACCTCTACGTCGTCGGTGAGAGCGAGGAGGGCTGGTACGCGGTCGACGAGCGCACCCCCGACCCGTTCCGCGGCGAGCGCGAGCGCGAGGCGGCCAAGGGCGAGCGCGTGCGGGAGCTGCACGAGGCGGGCGCCGCCTACGGCGGTCAGCACCAGCGCTCGGAGGGCGGCTCGGGGCAGGGGCCGGCCGAGGAGCCCGACGGTCCCGCCGAGGAAGCTCAGGATCACGTCGGCGACCACTCGCCCGGCGCGGCGGAGGACGGGTCCTGATGGCCACGATGCGGATGCGCGAGGCTCTGAACGAAGCGCTCCGGGAGGAGATGGAGCGCGACGAGGCGGTCGTCCTGATGGGCGAGGACATCGGCGTCTTCGAGGGCGCCTTCAAGGTGACCGAGGGCCTGATGAAGCAGTTCGGGGAGCGGCGCGTCCGCGACACGCCGATCTCGGAGAACACCATCGTCGGCACCGGGGTCGGCGCGGCGATGGCGGGCCTGCGCCCGGTCGTCGAGCTGATGACCGTCAACTTCTCGCTGCTCGCCTTCGACCAGATCATCAACCACGCCGCCGCAATCCCCTACATGTTCAACGGGCAGATCCGGGTGCCGATGGTCGTCAGGATGCCGGGCGGCGGTGGCCATCAGCTCGGCCCGACCCATTCGCACAGCTTCGAGGCGATGTTCCTGCAGATCCCGGGGCTGCTCGTCGCCTGCCCGTCCACCGCGGCGGACGGCAAGGGTCTGCTGAAGACGGCGATCCGCGACGACAACCCGGTGATCTTCATCGAGCACGAGACCCTTTACGGCATGCGCGGCGAGGTGCCCGACGACCCCGACCACCTCGTTCGCTTCGGCGAGGCCGCCGTTCGCCGTCAGGGCACCGACGTGACGATCATCGGCCTGCTCAAGATGGCTCACGAGGCCGAGCGGGCCGCCGAAGCCCTCGCGGACGAGCACGGGATCGATGCCGAGGTGATCGACCCCCGCACCCTGCGGCCGCTCGACCTCGACACCATCCTCGCGTCGGTCCGCAAGACGAATCGCGTCGTCATCGTCGAGGAGGGCTGGCCACACGGGGGCGTCGGCGCGAACCTCGCCGCCCTGATCCAGGAGCAGGCGTTCGACTGGCTCGACGCGCCGATCCAGAGGGTGACCGGCGCCGATGTTCCGATGCCCTACTCGAAGCGCCTCGAGCAGAGCGCCATCCCCCACTCCGAGCACATCGTCAGCGCCGTTCTCGAGACCACTGTGGGAGCGGCATGAAGCGCGAAGCGGAGGAGGCGCCATGACTGAAATCGTCATGCCCAGGCTCTCCGACTCGATGGAGGAGGGGACCGTCCTCGGCTGGATGAAGTCGGTGGGCGACGAGGTTGCGCTCGGCGACGAGCTCGTCGAGATCGAGACGGACAAGGCCAACATGGTCTACGAGTCCGATGTCGCCGGCACGCTGATCGAGATCCTCGCCGACGAGGGGGCGACCCTACCGATCGGCGAGACGATCGCCCGGATCGGCGACCCCGCCGACGTGACCGCCGAGCCGCCGTCGGGCAACGAGGCGCCGGCGGGCCCCGAGCCGGAGGCGACCCCGGCGCCGGCGACCCCGGCGACCCCCGCGCCGGCCGCGGAACCCGCCGATCTCGGCGACGCCGACGCCGACGGAGGCAGGATCAAGGCCTCCCCCCTCGCCCGCCGCATGGCCCGCGAGCAGGGGGTCGACCTCACCACGCTGACCGGCTCCGGGCCGGGCGGGCGCATCGTCAAGGCGGACGTCGAGCGCGCCGAGGCTGCGCCACCACCACCCGCAACACCGCCACCACGGTCGGCGCCGGCGACCGGCGCCCCGGCTGGGAGCGTCGAGACGGCGCGCGGCAGCGCCGCGGAGTTCGAGCTGACGCGACTGCAGCAGACCGTGGCCAGGCGGATGGCGGAGTCGAAGGCGACGGCGCCGCACTTCTACCTGACCTCGGAGATCGACATGTCGCGTGCGGTCGAGGCGCGGGCGCGGATCAAGGCCGCCTCCGCCGAGGGCGACATCGTGCCCTCGTTCAACGACATGGTCGTCAAGGCCTGCGCGATGGCCCTGCGCGTGTTCCCGCGGGCGAACGGCGCCTACCGGGATGGAAAGGTCGAGGAGTTCTCGCGGGTCAACATCGGCATCGCGGTCGCCGCCCAGGATGCGCTGGTCGTCCCGACCGTGTTCGACGCCGACGCCAAGGGACTGCGTGAGATCGCCGCCGAGGGCCGCCGCCTGGCGGGCCGCGTCCGCGAGGGAACGATCACGCCACCGGAGCTGTCCGGTGGAACCTTCACCGTGTCAAACCTGGGGATGTTCGGAGTGACCAGCTTCTCGGCCGTGATCAACCCACCGCAGGCGGCGATCCTCGCCGTCGGATCCATCGACGAGGTGCCCGTCGTCCGCGACGGGGAGGTCGTCCCGGGACATCGAATGTCGGTGACGCTGGCATGCGATCACCGCATCCTCTACGGAGCCGACGGTGCCCAGTTCCTGGCGAAGGTGCGCGACTTACTTGAGGAACCGGTGTTCCTGGCATTGTGAACCCCATGGCGGTTACCGAAGCGCAGACGGCCGAGGAGGACTCCCTCCCGAAGCCGCGGACGATCGATGTCCCGCTGGAGAAGCTGCCGCCCATCGACGAGCACTACATCGAGGTCGACGCGCCGGCGGACGCGACGTGGGCGGCGCTCTTCCCGACGCTCGAGAAGGCCTTCAACGGCCGGTTCGCCCGCCGTTACGCGAAGCGGATCGGCGCCGGCGAGACGGTCTCCCGGGGCGATCTCCACCACCCGGGCGGCACCCTGCCCGGCTTCTGCGTCACCCGCTCGATCGCCCCGGTCATGCTGGCGCTCGCGGGCGGGCACAAGTACGCCAAGTACGCCCTCGTCTTCCGCATCGACCTCCTCCCCGGCCAGCGCTCCTGCGTCAAGCTCGAGACGCGAGCTCAGTTCATGGGCCTGCGCGGCAGGCTCTACAAGGCCGAGGTGATCGGCACCCGGGGGCACGTCATCGTCGTGAACCGCCTCCTGCGCGCCATCAAACGCCGCGCCGAGCGCAGCGTCAGCGGCCGCTGACGTCCGACCGGACCGATGAAGCTCAAGCAGTCCATCCGCTCCCTGGCGCTTCCCTTCGTGCTCATCTGTGCGCTGGCCGCGCCGATCGGCTCACCCGCCGACACCCTCTCCCGGGTGAAGGCGAAGACCGGCGACTACGAGGCCACGCCGCTGAAGATCTCCGGCGTCTACCAGCTCGGCGCCTTCTCGGTCGTCAACGAGGGCGGGAAGCGCCGGATCGTCAGCTCCGAGGCCGTTCAGGGGATCTTCTACCCCGACACCGGCAAGTGCGACAGCTTCAACGTTCCGCTCACCGCCGAGAGCATCCCGATCTCGCGGAAGGGACGCTTCTCGATCCGGGATCGCTACCCCGTCAAGGGCGACTCGATCCTCGCCGTCTGGAAGGGCACCTGGCTGAAGCCCAAGAAGGTCGCCGGGACCCTGAAGATCGCCTACAGAGGGTGTACCTCGAAGATCAAGTGGGTCGGCAGGCGCTCGGCGTCGCCGACCGGCTGAACGGAATCCCCGCCTGCCAGACTGCGGCGATGGACGATCGGCCGACGCTCTGGACGACCCGTCTCGGCATCGTCCCCTACGACGAGGCCACGGAGCTGCAGAACGCGATCGCCGAGGCGCGGCGCAGGGGCTCGATTCCCGATGTACTGCTCCTGCTCGAGCACCCACCCGTGCTCACGAAGGGTCGCCGGACCGACCCACGCGAGCTCGCCATGGGCGAGGACTGGTACCGGATGCAGGGCATCGAGGTCGCCGAGGCCGACCGTGGCGGTCGCGTCACCTATCACGGTCCCGGTCAGCTGGTCGCCTATCCGATCGTCGACCTGGCGGGGCTCGCCGACGGCGGGGCACCCGACGTGCACGGCTACGTTCGCGCCCTCGAGCGGGTCATGATCGACGCGCTCGCGAGCCATGCCGTGCCAACCCAGATCTTCGATGGCCTGACCGGGGTGTGGACCGCCGGCCGGCCTCCCGTTCCGATCGGCGCGCCCGGCCCCGAGGGGACAACGGTCGCGGCGCGGGACGACGAACTGGCCGGCGCCGATCGGGAGGCTCGCAAGATCGGCTCGATCGGCATCCACCTGAGTCGCGGAGTCTCGACGCACGGCCTCGCGGTCAACGTCAACAACGACCTGCAGCCCTTCGAGTGGGTCATCCCCTGCGGGATGGAGTCGGCCCGGATGACGTCGGTGGCGAGAGAGCTCGGCGCCGAGCAGGATCTCACCGCCTTCACCGCTTCCGTCGAGCTGGAGCTCGCCCGGGAGCTGAGCCGGGAGCCGGAGGCGATCAGCCCTGCCGAGCTGACCAGTCGGCTTCCGCCCGTCCCAGCTCCGTAGCCGGTTCGTCGCCGTAGATCCATTCGGTCGCGATCCGATACCAGTTGGCCTCCGCCTCCAACTGGCCGAGCACGGCGAGCGTGAGCAGCTCCAGGCGCCGCCCGAAGAGGTGCTCGGGAACGATGTCCTGGTGGCGAACGGTGCTGTAGTGGCTCGAGCGCGGGTCGGTCGTCTGGATGAAGGCCCGGTTGACGATCGACCGGTCGATCCGGATCGGCTCATCGGTCGTGTACCACCAGATCCCGTCGCGGACGAACTCCATCAGTTCGGTGGCGTCGATCCGGTCCGGGCGTGGCAGGAAGCCGGCCTCGCTCATCAGCCGGTGCAGCTCGGCCTCGTCGCCTTCGATCGTCGCGCGCTGGCAGTCCAGCTCGAGCTCCGCCACATCGCGGCCGATCGTCTTGAAAAGCCCGAAGTCGAGAAACGCGATCCGGCCGTCGTCGAGGACGATCATGTTGCCGGGATGGGGGTCGCCGGAGAAACGGCGGTAGCGGTACATGGAGCCGAAGTAGAAACGGAAGAGGATCTCGCCGATCCGGTCGCGTTCCTCGGCCGGCGCGGTCCTCAGATCCTCGAAGGAGCGTCCCGTCACGAACTCCGAGACGATCACCCGCTCCCTGCACAGCGAGCCGACGACCGCCGGCACCGCGATGAACGGATGACCCTCGTAGATGCGCGCCATCGTGCGCTGGTTGGAGGCCTCGAGCTCGTAGTCGAGCTCCTCGACGATCCGTTCGCGGATCTCGTCGCCGACCGCCTTCGTGTCGAGCTCGGGCGTGATCGACCGGGCCAGGCGCAGGAGCACCCCGAGGTTCTTCATATCGGCGCGGACCGCATCGGCGATACCCGGGTACTGGACCTTGACGGCCACGGCACGGCCGTCCGCGAGCACGGCTCTGTAGACCTGCCCGATCGACGCGGCGGCGATCGGCTCGCGGTCGAACTCGGCGAAGATCTCGTCGACCGGCGCCTCGAGGTCGCCCTCGATCACCTTCCTCATCTCCGCGAAGCCGACGGTCGGGGCGGCGTCTCTGAGCGTCGCCAGCTTCGCCTGGAAGCGCTCCCGGTGCTCGGGCGGGACGACGCTGAGATCGACGAAGGAGAGGACCTGGCCCAGCTTCATCGCCGCCCCCTTCATGCCGCCGAGGACCGTGACGATCTGCTCGGCCGCCTCGAGCTGGCGACGCTCCAGCGCCAGCTGGGCCCGCTCGTCGGAGCGGGTCACGTTCGCCGTGCGGGTTCCCGCCTGACGGACCGCGTGACCGGCCGCGGCGGCGCCGACCCGCGCCAGCCTCCCGATCCGGCCGGTCGGCACGCGATCGGCCATCAGCCGATCTCGTCGGAGGTCGCCAGCCGCGCCTGCAACTCCTCGGGCGACCCCGGCTCGAAGAGATCCCCGGGACGTGCCACGGGGTGCCTGTAGACGAGGTAGAGGAGCCCGGCGAGGAGCGCGGAGCAGGCCGCGTAGCCCACCTCGACGGCCCGGAACGGGTCGCCCGGGCCGATCAGGTTGTAGACCACGAAGAGGACCGCGCAGACGATCCACCGGTAGGCGGCTCGATGGGCCTGGCCCTGGGCCAGCGCCGCCTGGTTGAGCGAGGCGGCGATCAGGTAGAAGCCCATCCCGACGGCGACGATCGCCAGGCCGGTCCGGTCGTAGGGGAAGCCGTCGCCGAACGCGGCCTGCATGACCTGCGGGCCGATCGCGAGCACGCCGACCGTCGTCGCGGCGGCGAAGCCCGCGATCAGCAGCATCGTGTTGTCGAGCGACTCCCGGAACGCGTCCTCCCCGGCCCCGTCGGCGCGCGCACGCAGGCGCGTCAGATGCGGGAGCAGACTCGCGGCCACCGCCTGGAAGAGGACGAGCGGAGCCCGGGCGACGAGGAGGATGTTGAACATGAAGCCGGCCGCGGCTGCGCCCTCGGCGGCGCGCACGAACAGCGCCCCCGAGCTGACGAGGATCTGCTCGCTGAGCATCATCACGAGGACCGCCCCGGCGAAGGCGCTACCGCGGCCGAGCGTCAGGTCACCGCCGCCCGGGACCGTCCCCGCGGCCGCCGGCCGGCTGCCGGAACGGCGGGCGAAGGGGACCATCAGCAGGCCGCAGAACGGCGCCAGCGCGATCGCCAGCGCGATCGGGGCGGGCCCGTCGAGCAGGCCGATGGTGACGAGCACCGCGAAGCCGAGCCGGAGCAGCGACTCGGCCATCAGCAACGCCGCATAGACGCCGAAGTGGCCGCGGCCGGCCAGGTAGCCGCGGGCGAAATAGGCGAGCGAGAAGCCGACGAGCGAGACGAGCATCGCCCAGAAGAAGTCGGGGTCGTTGCTGAACAGGTTGTCCTGGATCGGGCCGCGGACGATCAGCAGGGCGACGACGGTCAGCAGGCATACGGCAAGCTGGATGACCCCGGCCGTGCGCAGCGCGTCGGCGGCCGGCGCGCCGACCTGATCGCGCTCCGCGAGCGTTCGCGCGAGCAGCTGCTCGATCGGCCGGTACAGGGTCGAGGCGACGATGAAGACGATCGACCAGAGGACCACGACCTCCCCGTACTGATCCTCGCTGAGGCTGTGCGAGGTGAGGATGAAGAAGACGTAGGTGAGCAGCCCCCCCAGCCCGAGCGCCGCCGTCAGCCCGGCCGCCGACCGCCCGTAGGAGGAGACGCCGTCGGCGGACGCCCCGCCTTCGGGCCGCTGCTCGGTCACCGAGGCACGTCCTCCGCTCGCTCCTCGATCGAGAACCGGTCCGGGCGGAGGATCCTTCGTGGCGTGCGGATCCGGAAGCGGACGATCATCTCGATCATCCGCAGGCCGATCGCGATCGCCGCCAGCCGGCTGCCGGTGGCCGAGGACGTTCCGATCCGCGGCAGGTAGTTGACGGGTATCTCGACGAATCGCGCACCCGAGGTGATCGCGATCAGCATCATCTCGGGGCCGGCGTGATTGCCGCCGGTCTTCATCTGCTCGGCGACCAGCCGGGCGGTCTCCCGGGTCATCAGCCGGTAGGTGCAGCCGACGTCGCTCAGGTGGCTGGTGTTGAAGAGGACCTCGACCCCCTTCGCGACCCCCCAGTTGCCCCACTTCAGAAACCACTCCATGTTGGCCCCCTCCCAGATCAGTTCGCGCGTTGTCCGCGTGCCGAAGACGACGTCGCAATGGTCGCTGAAGACGAGCAGCTTGTTGATGTCGGCGGGCAGGAACGTCCCGTCGGGCTCGGCGAGGACGATCAGGTCGCCGGTCGCCTCGAGGAGCCCGCGGCGGCTGGCGTGACCGTAGCCCTGCTTGGTCTCGAAGACCTCCCGGGCCGGCGTGGCGGCAACCTCCTCGCTCGTACCGGGCTCCGCGTTGTTGTTGACGACGAGCACCTCGTCGACGACGCCGGTCTCGAGGAAGCCCTCGATCACCGAGCGGATCGAGTACCGCTCGGCATAGGTCATCAGCACCACGGAAACGCGCTTGTCGCCCCACATCGCTACTCGAGCCTAACCCGGCGCGGTCTAGGCGACCGGCCCGCCGACCGGAGCCGCAAGCTCGCGCGCGACGTCCTCGGCGAGATCGGCGGCGCAGGCCACGGTCGGCCAGCAGATGTTCTCGGGGGTATCGGTCATCCGGTGATAGTTGGAGAGCGCCTTGTAGCGATCGATCGCAACCAGGGTCGCGGTCGGAACGCCCATCCGGCTGGGCACGACGCTGTCGGTGCTGGTCCGGGCCCGCATGCCTCTGCGCAGCGGGATGCCGCCCCGCCCTGCGACCCGCTCGATCAGGTCCCTCCAGGGCCGGTCGAAGTAGTCCTCCATGACGACGCAACCCTCACCCTCGAGCAGCGCCAGGGACGGGCCTCCGACCGTCTCGACGTTGAGGAAGAAGGTGCGCTCGCGATCCATGGCGGCAAGGTGCCGCTCGCAATACCCGTAGATGCCGCCCTGCAGCACCTCCTCCGCGCCGACCGACACCAGCTGCACCCGCAGGCCCTCGATCGGGTTCGCGGCCAGCGCCTCGGCGAGCGCGACGATCACCGCGACCGCGGTCAGGTTGTCGTTGGCTCCGGGGACGGTCGCGCCCCGCTGGATGTCGGCCATCGTCGCGGCGGCGCCGGCGCTGATCACGGCGCCGGTCCTGGCCAGCCCCTTGCGGCCGCTCACGGCTCCGGCGGTGGCGAGCAGCGGCCCGGCGAGGACCGGCCACCACATCGGCAGCGACGTGTCGCGGCGCTCGACGATCCCCGGGAAGCGGTCGATCAGCTTCTCCTGGAAGGTCGGGTCGAAGATGAAGCCGGTCTGCGCGGCATCGTGATGGGCGAGCACGACCAGGGTCCTCGCGGCGCCCGGATCGCCCGCCTCGGCGATCACGTTCCAGGTCGTCCGCTCGGGGCGGACCAGGCGACGGAACGGCCGCGTCCCGTTCGAGATGTCGTCGGCTATCAACCCGGCTACGACGGCACCCGCGACGGCGCCGATCCGGCGTCCGCGCCGCGTCGTCGCCGCCACGCCGGCGGCGGCCCCGGCGGCGGCCAGGGCGCCGACCACCCCGGCGAAGTCGCCTCGGAACTTCGCCTCCTCGACGCGCGCCGGAGCGCCCGCCGCCGTCAGCCGGTCGGCGATCCAGTGAGCGGCGTGACGCTCTCCCTCCGAGCCGGCGGCGCGCTCGATCGGAGCGAGGGTGCCGATCACCTCGCGCAGCACTCCCTCCCGGGTCCGGGCGGCCTGACCCGCATTCCTCGTCAGTTCGGAGTTCGTCGTCACGAAGCGGAAAGGCTAGCCGGTGCTCAACGGGCCGACGACACGTCAGTGCAGGCGGCGCATCCCTCCATCGTGTAGTGGTCGGGGTCGGCGCCGTCGGTGTCGTTGGCAGGATCACGGTCGGCCAGGCGACCTTCGGAACCGGCTCCCCGGGATCCGGGATCCGGTCGAGGGTCATCGGGTGAGCCGCTCGAGCAGGTAGACGAACGACTCGTAGGTCTCGCCCGTCGCCCGGGTCAGACCGATCTCGCAGGTCCTGTTCGAGCAGACGTGAGCGTCGCCGGACACCGCCGCCACCTGGCGGGCCTCGCCGGCCGTCGCCGATGCGCTCAGCTCGGGGTGCAGAAAGCCGCGGTCGCCGGCGAACCCGCAACAGGTCGCCTCGTCGGGCACGACGACCTCGTCGGCCAGCGCGCCGGCGAGGCGCGCGAGATCCTCGTTGAGGCCCAGGTGCGTGCCGGAACAGGTCGGATGGACGACGGCGGATCCGATCCGGGCGCCCACGTCGAGCTCGGGAAGCAGGTGGTCGGCGGCCCAGGCCACGGAGTCGAGGATGGTGATCGCGGCGACGCGCTCCGCGTTGGGCGCATTGAGCAGATGTGTGGATTCGAGTAATCCGTGGGTGCAGGACGAGGCGTCGATCACGACGGGGAGCCGACCGCCGCCCGACCATCGCCAGAGATCCTCCACGGTCGAGTTGACCATCCAGGACGCGCCATCGCGATAGCCCTTCGAGACCCATGGGGTGCCACAGCAGGTCCCGGCGACGTCGGTCGGGATCCACAGCGGCCGGCCGGCGCGTAACGAGACCGCGACGAGAGCTTCGGGCAGGGATCGGGGCGGCGCCGGGCCGTTGTCGGCGGCGAGGCCGTCGGGGTCGCGGCCGAAGATCCGATTGACGCAGGCGGGCAGATAGACGGCGGCGGCGCCGGGCTCGACGGTCGGCGGCATCCCCGTCGTCGCCGGAGGCGGCATCGGCGGCTCCCACTCCGGCACGAGCTCGGCCCCGACCACGGACCGGGCGGCGGCGGTCACGCCGGCGAGGGCGCCGTCGCCGATCGCCGCGGCGATCGCGGCCCCCGCCGCGAGCCCGCTGCGCGACGCGGCCTCGAAGCGCGCCCAGCGCTGGGCGACCCTGAGCCCGGCCCGTTCCTCGCGCCTGCCGTGCTCGTCCGCCCGCAGCTCCTTGACCAGCGCCCCGGTGTCGATCCCGAGCGGGCAGGTCGTCGCACAGGTGCCGTCGGCGGCGCATGTCTGCAGCCCGTCGTACTCGTACTCCTCGATCAGCGTCGTCAGCAAGGGCGAGCCGGCGGGCTGTCTGGCCATCTCGCGGCGCAGGACGATCCGCTGGCGCGGGGTCAGGGTCAGGTTGCGACTCGGGCAGACCGGCTCGCAGAACCCGCACTCGACACACGCGGTTGCCGATTCCTCGATCACCGGCGTCGTCTTCAGATTCTCGAGGTGGCAGCCGGGGTCGCGGTTGAGCACGACGCCCGGTCCGAGCACCGAGGCGGGATCGGCGAGCCGCTTGACCTGCCACATCATCTCGGTGGCCGTCCTCCCCCACTCCCGCTCGACGAACGGAGCCATGTTCAGGCCCGTCCCGTGCTCGGCCTTCAGGGAGCCGTCGTAGTTGTCGAGCACCAGTGTCACCAGCTTCTCCATGAACGCCTCGTAGCGCTGCAGGTCCTCCGGCTTGGAGAAGTCCGGGGTCAGCATGAAATGCAGGTTCCCCGCCGACGTATGGCCGGCGACACCGCTCAGGAATCCGTGCTCGGCGAGCAGCGCCCGGATCTCCTCGGCGGCCTCGGCGATCCGCGCGGGCGGGACGCAGACGTCCTCGACGATCAGGGACGTTCCGGGTGGGCGTAGCCGTCCGACGAGTCCGTGGAGGCCCTCGCGAACGCGCCAGTAGAGCTCGACGGTCTCGTGGTCGCGGGCGAACTCCGGCCCGCGGAACGCCTTCCCGTCCAGGCCGGCGAGCACCTCGGCGGTGGCGGATTCGCCCCGCTCGAGGCCGGCAGCGTCGTCGGCGCCGAACTCGACGAGGAGAGCCGCCGACTCGAGGGGCAGCTCCTTCCAGTACTCCGGCGTGCCCGGGATCGAGTTGGCGGCGACCATCAAAGCGGGAGCGACCATCAGCTCGACCGCCGAGGCGCCGGCGGCGACCAGCTCCCCGACCGGCGCGGTCGCAGCGGCGATCGAGTCGAAGTGGATCCAGGTCAGCGTCGTCACCGCCGGCAGCGGGACGGTCTCGTAGACGGCCTCGGCGATGAACGCGAGCGTCCCTTCGGAGCCGACGATCAGCCGCCGGAAGATCTCGAGCGGGTCGTCGGCGTCGAGGAACGCGCAGAGGCGGTAGCCGGTCGTGTTCTTGATCTCGAACTTGTGCTTGATGCGCTCCCGCAGGTCGCCGTCGGTGCGGATCCGGTCGCGGATCTCGATCAGGCCCGCGGCCAGCTCGGGCTCGGCGGCTGCGAAGCGCTCGGCGGCACCGGGCGCCGCCGTGTCGATGATCGTCCCCGACGGCAGTGCGAAGGTCAGCGACGACACCGTCGAGTACGAGTCGCGGACGGTCCCGCAGCGCATCCCGCCGGAGTTGTTGGCGATCACGCCGCCGACCGTCGCGATGTCGGTGGACGCCGGATCGGGCCCGAGCTTGCGACCGTACGGCGCGAGCACCCTGTTGACGTGGCCGAGCACGGTGCCGGGGCCGACCCGGACGCGCGCGCCGTCGTCGAGAACCTCGATCCCGCCCCAATGGCGGCGGACGTCGGCGAGGATGCCGTCGGTCTGCGATTGGCCGTTCAGGCTCGTGCCGCCGGCGCGGAAGACCAGCGGGGTCGCGGATCCGGCGGCGAAGGCCATCAACTCGGCGACCTCCTCGACCGAGCGGGGTTGCACCACCGCGGCGGGGATGCGCCGGTACGGGCTCGCGTCGGAGGCGTAGCGGATCAGATCGGTGGCGCGCCCGAGGACGCCGGCCTCGCCGAGCACCTGCCGCAGGCCGGCGGCCAGCGGCTCTGCCGTCCCCGCCGCGACCTCGTCCGCCGCCCGGTCGGGCGGCGCCTGAGCCGGGGGGACCGGGGCGATCCGCGAGGTCTTCGGCGCGAGCAGGGGCATGGCCTTCAGCCCGCTCCGATCAGGCCAACCACATGCCCGGGGCGACGCCGACCTCGACGAGGCCAGGCTTCCCGGAGCCGATCTGGGACTGCAGGGCGGCACTCAGCTCGTCCCCGCTCTCGACCTTCTGCGACGGCACGCCGTAGCCGGAGGCGACCGCGGCGACATCGAGCGCGGGCAGGTCGAGGCCGGGTGCCCCCTCGACTCCCTCGGCGAGCGAGAACCACTTGAGGATCGCGTACTCGGAGTTGCGGAGGACGAGGAAGGTCACGGGCACGTCATACGCGGCCGCGCTCCAGAAGGCGGTGATCGCGTATTGCGCGGAGCCCTCGCCGACGACGCAGACGACCGGCCGGTCGGGCTGGGCCATCTGCACGCCGACGGCGGACGCGAGGCCGAAGCCGAGGCCGCCGCCCGCCCCGAAGTAGTAGCTGCCGGGCCGGGAGATGCGGAGCTGGTTGCGCAGGGCCAAGGTCGAGGACGGCGCCTCGAGGACGATGATCCCGTCGTCGGGGAAGACGGAGCCGAGCGCCGCCATCGCCTCGGTGCCGCTGATCGGGCCGCCGGGCTCGAGGCCGAGGTCGGCGGGATCCATCGGGCCCTCGCGCTCCTCGGGAGCGGGCCGGGACGACTCCTCGTCGCCGAGCTCGGTCGAGCAGCGCGGCGAGCGTCAGCTTCACGTCGGCGACGATCGCCTCTCCCATCGGGGCGCGGGCCGCCTCGTCGGGATCGGAGGTGATCACGACCAGGTCGGCACCCTCCGGAAGGAGGTCTCCCGGGATGTAGGGGTAGTAGGCGAAGACCGAGGCGCCGGCGACGAGGATCAGATCGTGGCCCGCGAGGGTCTCCGAGACCGGCCCGATCGCCGGGGGCAGGGTGCCCTTGAAATTGGGGTGGTTCTCGGGGAAGCCGAGTCGTCCGCCGCCGGTTGCCGGGATCGACCAGACCGGGAGGTGCTGGAGCTCGGCGAGGCGCACCCCGAGGTCCCAGCCGCCCGACGCGTCGATGTCGGGGCCGGCGATGAGGACGGGGTTCGAGGCGCCTGCGATCCGGCTCGCCAGGTCGGCGACGAGGTCGGGTGCCGCCGTGGCGCGGCCGTCGACGCTGCGAGCGATGGCCTGTGCGGAGCCGTCGGCGTTCGCCTCCTCGGTCCAGTCGTCCATCGGGATCGAGACGAATGCCGGGCCCTTGGGAGGCAGCGAGGCGGTGTGGATCGCGCGGCCGATGGCCGCCGGGACGTCCGCGGCGGTCGGCGGCTCGTACGACCACTTGACCAGGGGATGAGGCATGCGTGTCGCCTCGCGGTTGGTCAGGTTCGCCTGCATCGTCACAGCCGCCCGGACCTGCTGGCCGGCGGTGATCAGCAGGGGCGAATGGTTGGCCTGCGCGTTGAAGATCGCGCCCATCGCGTTGCCGACCCCCGGCGCCGTGTGCAGGTTGACGTGCCCAACGGTGTTCGGGCCGCTGGCCTGGGCGTAACCGTCCGCCATCCCGACGACCACAGCCTCCTGGAGGCCCAGCACGTAGCGGAAGTCATCGGGGTAATCGGCGAGCATCGGCAACTCGGTGGAGCCGGGATTGCCGAAGATCGTCGTCATCCCGCGAGCCCTCAGGAGCTCGAAGGTGGCCTCACGGACGGTGCTCACAGGCAGTCTCCTTCAGGCGGTCGGGTCACGGCACCCGACCCTACTTCAGTTCTCCCAAGAACCTGAAGTCCGGGCCCTCTGCACACAATTGCGCGGCAATCGCCACATCGACGGCGCCACCCGTGACAGCCGCGGCGCGATCCTCGTTTCATGGCGTCGCCGGTCCCGATCTCATCCAGCCGGCTGGATGAATCGACACCAGCGCAGCGAGTCGCGGGGATTGCCGCCAGACAGCACGGGGTCGTCTGCAGAGCGCAGCTGATCGATGTCGGGATCCCCCCAACGACGATCGGGCACTGGGCGGCCACCGGTCGCCTCCATCCACTCCATCGCGGTGTCTACGCCGTCGGTCATCCGAGCGTCCCCGATGAGGGTCGCTGGCTGGCGGCGGTGCTTGCCTGCGGAGCGTCGGCCGCGTTGGCGGGAATCAGCGCCGCCCAGCTTCAGCGCCTGGTGTGGAGGCGTTTCGGCGGTCCGCCCCATGTCGCCGTCGCCGGCCGCGGGAAGCGGCGGCCGCGGGGAATCCGTGTCCACTGTCCGCGGTCGCTGGAGCCCGCGGACCTGACGAGACGAGACGGCATCCCCGTCACCACCCCGACGAGGACCCTCTTCGATCTCGCCTCCTCGGTCACCGCAAGGGAGCTCCGCGACCTGTTCGAGCGGGCCGAGTACATGGAGGTCCTGGATCGACCGAGACTCAACGAGCTTCTGCATGGGGCGACAGGACGGCGCGGGCTCGGCGACCTCAGGGCTCTGCTGGGCTTCGAACCGATCCCGCTGAGCAGAACGCGTTCAGTTCTCGAACGCCTGGTTCTGGCGGTCTGCCGAACCCATCGGCTGCCGATACCCGGCGTCAACGTTCCGCTGCTCGATTACGAGGTGGACTTCTGCTGGCCGCGGGCACGCTTCGTTGTCGAAGCCGACGGCGGCCGACACGTCGGCGCCCGGCGCGACAGGGACAACCAGCGGGACGTGGCATTGGCACGCGCGGGATTCCTCGTCCGGCGCTACTCGGGAGAAGCGCTCGCCGATGAGCGGGCCGTGGGAAGGGAGATCCGGGAGATCCTCGAAGAGCGGCTCGAGTGAGCCCACTGGTGCCGCTTTCATCCAGCCGGTTGGATGAATCAACACCAGCGGGAGGAGGTTCCGGTTGGTTCCGGTTGGTTCGTAGCTGCCTGCCAACGGTTATTGGCAGAGTGCCAACCTTCGCTACCATCCCGCCATGGCTCTGACGGCCACCACCCCGGGGACCTCACCCGCCAATCGCGACGAGCGTCGCCAGCGCATCCTCGGCGCCGCGCGCCGGCTCTTCTCCGAACGGGGCTACAGCGCCGTGTCGACAACCGAGATCGCGGCCGAAGCCGGCGTGGCGCGGGGCCTGATCAACCACTACTTCGGGACCAAGCACGAGCTCTACGTCGAGGTCGTCCGCGAGATGGTCCGTTTCCGCTCCCAGCCCGTCCCCGAATACGTCGACGGTGCCACGCCCCAGGACCGGCTCGACGAGTCGATCGAGCGCTGGCTGGAGATGGTCGAGCGCAACCGCGAGGCCTGGCTCGCCGCCGTCGGCGCCGAGGGCCTCGGGCGCGACCCGGAGCTCGAGGCGGTCCTCGACGACGCCCGCGAGGAGGCGACGATCCGCCTGATCGCGGTCCTCGGGCTCGGCCCGGCCGGCGACGCTCCACCCGAGCTGCACGCCGTGCTCCGTGCCTACGGCGGCATGGCCGAGGCGGCGACCCGCGAGTGGCTCGAGCGGGACCGCTGGAGTCGCGAGCAGGTGGCCGCGTTCCTGAAGGCAGCACTTCCGCAACTGATCGGGAGCGCCTACGAGGCGATCCCGGAGAAGACACCCACGCAACCCAAGGAGACCAGATGAGCAACAGGACGTTCGTGATCGGGGTCGGCATGACCAAGTTCGACAAGCCCGGCAGCAAGGAGGGCGACTATCCGGATTGGGCCAAGGAGGCCGGTGAGAAGGCGTTCGCCGACGCCGGCATCCCCTACTCCGACGTCGAGGAGGCGTTCGCCGGTTACTGCTACGGGGACTCGACCTACGGCCAGCGGGCGATCTACCAGCTCGGCCTGACCGGTATTCCGATCGTCAACGTCAACAACAACTGCTCGACGGGCTCGTCGGCCCTCTATCTCGCCCGCCGGTCAGTGCAGGGTGGTCTGATCGACTGCGCGCTCGCGGTCGGCTTCGAGAAGATGGAGAAGGGCTCGCTCGGGATGAAGTACACCGACCGGACCCCGGCACTCGACAAGCACATGGGTCGCATGTTCGAGGTCCGCGAGCCCGAGGAGTCGCCCTTCGCGCCGCAGATGTTCGGTAACGCCGGCCGCGACCACATGGACAAGTACGGCTCCAAGCCCGAGCACTTCGCGTGGATCGGCTGGAAGAACCACAAGCACTCGGTCAACAACCCCTACGCCCAGTTCCAGGACGAGTACACGCTCGAGGAGATCAAGGACGCGCGGATGATCCACGAGCCACTGACGAAGCTGCAGTGCTCGCCGACCTCCGACGGGGCCGCCGCGGTCATCGTCGCCTCCGAGAAGTACGTCGATGAGCACGATCTCTGGGATCAGGCGGTCGAGATCGCCGGCCAGGCGATGGTCACCGACATGAGCTCGACGTTCGACGAGGACGCCGACTGCATGACGATCGTCGGCTCCGACATGTCGAAGGAAGCCGCGAGGCAGGCCTACGAGGAGGCCGGCATCACGCGCCGACGAGGTCGACGTCTGCGAGCTCCACGACTGCTTCAGCGCGAACGAGCTGATCACCTACGAGGCGCTCGGCTTCGCCGAGGAGGGCGAGGGCCATCTGCTCGTCGAGGCCGAAGCGACGACCTACGGCGGCGACGGCCCGGTGGTCAATCCCTCGGGCGGGCTGATCAGCAAGGGCCACCCGCTCGGCGCGACCGGCCTCGCCCAGTGCAGCGAGCTCACGTGGCAGCTGCGGGGCACGGCCGACAAGCGCCAGGTCGACGGCGCCAAGGTGGCCCTCCAGCACAACATCGGGCTCGGCGGCGCCGCCGTCGTGTCGGTCTACAAGCCCGCCGTCAAGGCGTAGGGCCACAGGCACACAGGAGAGGACGAGCGAGATGAGCACGATCACAGCAGGCCCGATCCGCGGGCTCACCGACGAGCAGCGCGACTTCCAGACCGCGATCCGCGACTTCGCGGAACGCGAGTGCGGAACCGCCGAGCAGCGGGAGAAGCTCTCCAGCAACTACGAGGAGCTACACAACCAGGAGATCTACGAGAAGCTCGGGGAGCTGGGCTGGCTCGGCGTCTCCATCGACGAGCAGTACGGGGGCGCGGGAGCCGGCATGGTCGACGCGTGCATCTTCCTCGAGGAGACGATGCGGGGGCTCGTGCCGATCGCCGGCTACGGGGTCAGCCTGATCGTCGCCGGCGCCTACGAGCGCTTCGGCACCGAGGCGCAGAAGCAGGCGATGCTCGGCGGGATCTGCAAGGGCCGGGTCGAGGCGATCGCGATGTCCGAGCCGGGCGCCGGCTCCGACGTCGGCTCGCTCTCCTGCAAGGCGGAGAAGAACAACGGCGGCTACGTGCTGAACGGGCAGAAGACCTGGATCAGCGCCGCCCACCTCGCCGACCACATCCTCGTCATCGCACGCTCCGACAACTCGGGCTCCAAGCACGACGGGCTGACGATGCTGTCGGTGCCGACCGATGCCGACGGGGTCGAGATCCGCGGCATCCAGACCCTCGGCGGTAAGGAGGTCAACGACGTGTTCCTGACCGACTGCTACATCCCCGACGATCAGGTTCTCGGCGAGGCGGGCGGCGGCTGGATGCAGCTCATGGCCGGCCTCAACGTCGAGCGGCTGATCCTCGCCGCGACGGCGCTCGGGATCGCCCAGCGGGCGTTCGACGACGTCCTCGACTACATCAAGGAGCGCCAGCAGTTCGGCCGGCCGATCGGCTCGTTCCAGGTGCTCAAGCACCGGATCGCCGATCTCGCCACCGAGCTGGAGGCCACGCGCCTGCTGGTCTACGACGTAGCGGCCAAGGTCGACGAGGATCCGGCTCGGATGCTGCCCCGCGAGGCCTCGATGGCGAAGCTGAAGGCGACCGAGCTGGCCAAGCAGGTCGCGCTCGACGGCATGCAGATGATGGGCGGCTACGGCTACGCCTCCGAGTACGACATGGAGCGCCACGTCCGCGCCACGCTCGTCATGTCGATCTACGGCGGCACGAACGAGATCCAGCGCGAGATCGTCTCGAAGACCTACGGGCTCTAGGCCCGGCGGGCCTCAGACGAGGCGCTGCAGGACGGCGCCGTCGCTGCCGACGACGAAGATCGTCGGCACGACGGCGATGCCGTACTTGTGGGCCAGGCTCGGTTCCTCGCGGACGTCGATCCGGACGAGCGGGGTCGCCGGGTCGGCGGCCAGCCGCGCGTCCCATTCGCGGCACTCCGAGCAGATCGGGTGGGTGAACTGGACGACGGAGCGATCGGCGCCGGCGAAACCGGCGAGGTCGGCAGGATCGATGCGATCGTGATGGCGCGGTGAGATCCCGCGCAGGCGCGCGTTGAGCTTGTAGATCTCACAGCCCGTGCAGAATCCCGTCGTCGCGGCGAGCAGGGCCAGCGCGGCCACGAGCAGCCCGAGGACGACGCCGAGGGTCTCGGCACCGAGCCACCAGGAGACCGCCGCGGCGGTGAGGAAGACGAACCCCATCTGGTTGGCGAGGCGGGGCGGGCGAGAGTCCTCGAGCCGGCCCTCGCCGAGACGGGGCTGGATCAGCTCGAAGTAGAGGGCGCAGGTCAGGCAGTACTTGCGGCCCAGGGTCAGGCCGATCAGGAGTTGCAGGCCCATCACGGCCCAGAGGATGGGCAGGCCGAAGAGCGCTCCGGCGAGGGCGAACAGGAAGACGATCGACTGGTTGGTGCGGGGAGCGCGCTCGTCGATCACGTCGGTGTCGCGATAGGGATCGGCGGTGCGCGGGCTGGTGCTCATCTCTGAGATTGTTGCGGAGTGTCCGATTCCCCACAGAGCCGTCCTCCCAGCTTCCTGCGGGCGAGCATCAGGGAGCAGGCCCGGATCGCCAGGATCCGGCCGTCCGCTCCTCCGAAGCTCCTGTTCCGGGTAGCGCGCTGGTGGACGGCGACCGTCCTCCGCGAGTCGGCTCCGCAACTCGCGCTCGGTGGCCTGCTCGCCTACGTCTCGCTGCGCCTGCTGCGGATCCCGCAACGGCTCGCCTGGGCGCTGCGCGTCCTGCAGGCCTTCATCGCCGCGATGATCGGCTGGGAGATACGCAACGCCTGGCTCGCTCATCGCAGCGTCGCGCGGATCGACGAAGCGCTCGAGGACCTGGAGCCGTCCCGGGACGATGCCCCGCGAGTGCCGCGCAGCCACCTCGCCGTGCCGCCCCTGATGTTCGTGACCAGGGGGGTCCGGCGCGAGCGCGGGCTCGTCTACTCGGAGGTCGACGGCCAGCGGCTGCGCCTCGACATCTACCGCCCCGCCACCACGACCCCCGACCCGTCCGGGAGCGGCCCCCGACCCGCGGTCATCCAGGTCCACGGCGGCGGCTGGTTCGCGGGATCGCGGTACGAGCAGGGGATCCCACTCCTCAACCACCTGGCCCAGATCGGCTGGGTCGGGTTCAACGTCGATTACCGGCTCAGCCCCGAGGCGACCTTCCCCGATCAGATCGTCGACGTGAAGCGGGCCATCGCCTGGGTCCGGGAAAACGCCTCCGAGCTCGGCATCGACCCGGAGCTGATCTGCATCACCGGCGGCTCGGCCGGGGGCCACCTGACCGCGCTCGCCGGCCTTACCGAGAACGACCCCGCCTACCAACCCGGGTTCGAGGAATCCGACACGTCACTGGCGGCAGTGGTGCCCTTCTACGGGGTCTACGACCTGACCAACTCCAACGGCTTCTACTACGACGGCATGCGCGAATGGGTCCTCGAGAAGGTCGTCTTCAAGCGCCGCTTCGCGGACGACCCCGACGCCTTCCGGGACGCTTCCCCGAGCTTCCGGGTCCACGCCGACGCGCCGCCGTTCCTGGTCATCCACGGCGAGCGTGACACGCTCGTGCCGGTCGCGGACGCCCGCGACTTCGTCGCCCGGCTGCGCACCGTCTCCCGCCATCCCGTGCGCTACGTGGAGCTCCCGGCCGCCGAGCACGCGTTCGACCTCTGGCCCTCCGAGCGCACGGCGCGGATCGCCGAGGGGATCGGCCGGTTTCTGACCGCGATCGCCCGCCGCGAGAGCGACGGCGCGTAGGATCGGGGCACCGTCCCCGAGCCGAGGAGACTGCATGCTGCACACCGACATTCCGACCCGCGCCGAGATCGACCAGTTGCTCGCCGCCGCCGCGCCGTGGTGCGTTTCGATCTACGTGCCGACCAGCAACGTGACCCAGGACGCCGAGATCGGCCGGCTCGAGTTCAAGAACGCCGCCTCCGCGGCGGTCGAGCAGCTCGAGCAGCGCGGCGCCGCCCGTGAGGACATCGCCGAGCTGCGCGAGTCGCTCGACGAGCTCCACGACGACGACACCTTCTGGGCCTATCAGGCGCACAGCCTCGCCCTGTTCGCAACCGCTCGCGGCGTCCGCACCTACCGGCTTCCGAACCGGCTGGTCGGCTCGGTCAACGTCGCCGACCGCTTTCACCTGGCGCCGCTGCTGCGGACGGTCACGTTCCCGCAGGCCGCCTTCGTGCTCGCGCTCGCCCAGGGGGCGGTGCGCCTGCTCGAGGTCTCGCCCGACCTCCCCGTCGACGAGGTGCGGGTCGCGGCGCTGCCCGAGAGCGCCGAAACGGAGGGAAAGCGGTCGATCGCGGGGCGCCGGCCGGCGGCGGGACGTCCTGGCCGACGGGTGGCCGTCGGTGCGGTTCAGGGCGCGGAGGCACAGAAGGTGAGGATGCGCCAATACGCCCGCAAGGTCGATGCCGCGATTCGGCCGGTTCTGGCCGGGCACGAGCTGCCGCTGATCCTCGCCGCCACCCAGCCCCTCGACGCGATCTACCGATCGGTCAACAGCTATCCCCACCTCGCCGGCGAGGGCCTCGCGGGCAACCCGGAGACCGTCTCCGACGCCGAGCTCGCAACCGAGGCGAGGGGCGTGCTCGACGGAATCTACGCGGCCGAGCTGTCAGCTCTGCAGGGGCGGTTCGAGCAGCTCTCCTCGCAAGGACGGACGGCGATCGAGCTGACCGACGTCGCCCGGGCGGCGACCTACGGCGCCATCGACACGGTCCTGCTCGACATCGACGCCGACCTGACCGGCACCCTCGACGAGGAGAGCGGCGCGGTCGACCTCGACAACGGCGGCTACGGAATCACTGACGAGATCGCCCGCCGGGTGGTCAACGCCGACGGGCGGATCGTTGCGGTCCGCGCCGAATCGATCCCGGGCTCCGGCCCCGCCGCGGCGATCCTCCGCTACCCGGCCTGAGCATGAGGGAGGACGCGCCGCGGATCGCGGGGCCCGGGCCCCGCCCCGCCTTCCCGGGCCCGACGGCGCTCTGGTCCGATCTTCGCGACGAACGGGTCGCGAAGCGCCGCGGCGCCTTTCCCCCGGGGGAGGACCGCTTCAGCCTGCGCAACACCTGGCGCTTCCGCCACGACGTACTCAACCTGCTCCTGGAGTCCTACGAGCGCCACGGCCCGATCTTCGGGCTGCGGATCGTCTTCGGCTACAACGTCGTGATGATCGGCCCGGAGGCCAATCACTTCATGCTCGTCTCCGGCCGTGAGAACTTCGAGTGGCGGCACGGCCGGATGGGCGACCTGCTGACCCTGGTGGGCGACGGGCTGCTCACCACCGACGGTGCCTACCACGACGAGTCGCGGGCCATCCTGATGCCGGCGTTCCATCGCGACCGCGTCGTCGCCGCGGCCGCCGTGATGCGTGACGAAGCGAGCGTCGCATGTGACACCCTGCCGGTCGGCGAGACACCCGACGTGTACGCGTGGACGCGCGATCTCGCGATGCGGATCGCGATGCGGGCGCTGTTCGGGTTCGACCCCGATTCGGGCCGGGCGGGCGAGATCGCCGACCACTTCGAGAGCGGCCTCAGCTTCCACGCCCGCGAGTTCCCGATGCAGCTGCTGTTCGGCCCGGGGACTCCACTCGCGAAGCTGCGCCGGGACCGCGCCGCCCTGGAGGTGCTCGTCGGCGACGAGATCGCCCGGCGCCGACGCCGCGTCGAGGACGGCGAGGACATGCTCGGCTCGCTGATCGCTTCCACCGACGAGGAGGGTCGCGCGCTCTCCGACCGGCAGGTGCTCGATCACGTCCTGACCCTGCTGTTCGCCGGCCACGACACGACCACCTCGACGGTCAGCTTCCTGATCTACGAGCTCGCGCGCAGCCCGGAGTGGGCGGACCGGCTGGCGGCCGAGCTCAGTGCCGTCTGCGGGGCTCGGGAGCCGGATGCCGAGGAGCTGTTCGGCGGGCTGCCGCTGCTGACGCGCGCGGTCGACGAGACGCTGCGCCTCTATCCGCCGGCCTGGATCGGCCCGCGCCGGTCGGTGCGGGATTTCGAGTTCGGCGGCGTAACGGCCCCGGCCGGCCTGCCGTGCTTCTACAGCTCCTGGGTCAGCCATCGGCTTCCCGAGGTGTTCGCGGACCCGGATCGCTTCGACCCCGACCGGTTCCTGCCGGACCGGCGGGCGAGCTGGCCGCGGGGTGCCTACGTGCCGTTCGGCATGGGGCCGCGGGTCTGCATCGGCAAGCGGTTCGGCTACACCGAGGTGCACGCGATCGCCGCGGCGCTGATCAGACGCTTCCGCTTCGAGCTGGTGGAGGGTGATGAGATGCGGATCCATCAGGCCCCGACGCTCTCGCCGGAAGGGGGACTCCCCATTCGTCTGACCGCGAGGTAGGAGTAGCCTGATCGCGGAAGCTGGATCGAGCGAGGAGCGAGCGTTGAGCGGACTGGATGACCTGAAGGCGGTACAGCGTCACATGTGGACGATCGGCGACTTCGCCTCGATTGCGGAGATGATCGAGGAGCCGTCCGCGCAGGCGGTCGAACATGTGGGCGTACAGCGCGGCGAGGAGGTGCTCGACGTGGCGACCGGGACCGGCAACGCAGCAATGATCGCCGCGAAGCGGGGCGCCACCGTCACCGGGCTCGATCTGACGCCGAAGCTGCTCGAGATCGCCGCCCAACGCGCCCGGGAGGAGGCGGTCGAACTGGAACTGATCGAGGGTGACGCCGAGGATCTGCCGTTCGCCGACGACTCCTTCGACCGGGTGACGTCCGTCTTCGGGGTGATGTTCGCGCCCCACCAGGAGAAGGCCGCCGCCGAGCTGCGGCGGGTCTGCCGCCCGGGCGGACGGATCGTCACCTGCGCCTGGACGCCCGGTGGGCTCAACGGTCGCATGTTCGCGATGATCGGCTCGCAGATGCCACCCCCGCCCGAGGGCTTCGTCCCGCCGGTTCTGTGGGGAGTCGAGGAGCGGATCGGCGAGCTGTTCGCCGGCTCCGAGATCGCCTGCAAGACGCTCAGCGTTCCCTTCGTGGACTCCTCGATCGACGAGTGGATGGAGCGGAACGAGCGGATCCTCGGCCCGACGATCGTGGCCAAGGAGGTTCTCGAGGCGGACGGGAAGTGGGAGCCGCTGCGCGAGCAGCTCACCGCCCTCTACACCGACGCCAACGAGGCCACTGACGGAACGATGCACGTCGAGGCGGAGTACCTGCTGGCGGCGATGACGCCCGCTTGAGCCCGGCCGAGCCGCCGAAGCGGTGACCGGCCTGCCGCGCCCGCTAACTTGGTTGCCATGAGCACTCCACCCCCGGTCGAGGCACCCGAGCGTGAGCCCGAGGCGCGCGAGCACAAGACGAGGTCGCGCGCGCGACCGGGCGGGATCGCCGTCGAGAAGATGGAGGGACGGCCGTTCCGCGAGCGCAAGCCGCGCTGGCTGAAGGTCCCGGCCCCAGGGGGACCCAAGTACAGGGAGCTGAAGGCTCAGATCAAGAGCCAGGGCCTGCACACGGTCTGCGCCGAGGCCAACTGCCCGAACATCGGCGAGTGCTGGGAGCGCGGCACCGCGACGTTCATGATCCTCGGCGACACTTGCACCCGGCGCTGCGGCTTCTGCAACGTCAACACCGGCAAGCCGACGTGGAACGATCCGCTCGAGCCGGCCCGCGTCGCCCGGTCGGTGGCCCAGATGGGACTCAACCACGCGGTGATCACGTCCGTCGACCGCGACGACCTGCCCGACTACGGAGCGAGTGCCTTCGTCGGTGTGATCCGCTCGATCAGGATGCAGGCGCCGGGATGCAAGGTCGAGGTGCTGACGCCCGACTTCCGCGGCCAGGAGATGCCGCTCGCGAAGGTGATCGCCGAGCGCCCCGACGTCTTCAACCACAACTGCGAGGTGGTGCCGCGGCTGTATCCGATGGCTCGCCGCGGCTCGAAGTTCGAGCGCTCCACGAGGGTCCTGAAGATGGCCAAGGAGATGGGCGGGCCGGACGTGATCACGAAGTCGGGGCTGATGGTCGGCCTCGGCGAGAGCTTCGACGAGCTGGTCGAGACGTTCGGGGTCCTCCGCGAGCACAGGGTCCAGGTGCTCACGGTCGGCCAGTACCTGCGACCGACCGAACGGCATCTGCCGGTGGTCCGCTACTGGGAGCCGGAGGAGTTCGACGCGCTCGCCGTCGAGGCCAGAAAGATCGGCTTCGAGTCGGTCGCCGCGGGGCCGCTCGTCCGCTCCAGCTATCACGCGGACGAGAGCGCCCGCGAAGCGCTCGCGGCCCGCGCCTCCTGAGCGCCGGCCCGCGCCGCACCGCTTGCAGAGCGGCAGGCGAGCGGATCGGCGAACCTGTGAGGGGTGATTCCCCTCAAGGACAACATGGTCGTCGGCCCGATGCCGCGGGTCACGATCGTGCTGATCGTGCTCAACCTGCTGGTCCTCGGCTGGCAGCTGACGCTTTCGGGGACGGCATCGTCGAGTCCCGAGCTGGCCGCCGCGCACGTCTCGAAGCGCGATCAGGCGACGATCGAGCTCGGCGCGGTCCCCTACCGGCTGACCCATCCCGGCAGCGAATGCGGAATCGGGTCGGAGGGGATCGTCTGCGGCGAGGACGGCCTCGTCGAGGCGGGCGGCACGGTCGGTACGAAGATCCCCGACGACATCGAACAGGCGCCCTGGTGGGTGACACCGCTGACGTCGATGTTCATGCACGCCGATGTCCTCCACGTCGCGATCAACATGCTGTTCCTGTGGATCTTCGGCGGCGCCGTCGAGGCGCTGCTGGGCCGCGGCCGGTTCCTGGCCCTGTATCTGACGGCCGGATATGTGGCCGCCTACTCGCAGGCCCTGCTCGACACCGCGGCGACCGGCCCGATCATCGGCGCGGCGGGCGCGATCGCTGGTGCGCTCGGGGCATATGCGCTGCTGCGGCCCCGGGGCCGGGTCGTCAGCCTCAGCCTGATTCCGTTCTTCGCCGGATTGTTCGAGGTGCCGGCACTGGCGCTGATCCTCGCCTGGTTCGGGCTGCAGATGATCCCCGGCGTGGGCAATCTCGCATCGACCGACCTGGCCAGCGGCGGCACCGCCTATCTCGCTCACCTCGGCGGGTTCGTCTACGGATTCGTGGCCGTGCGGCTGTTCGTCCGCGACCGGACCGCCCGCAAGCGCCCGGTCGGACCGCCGTCGGCCCCCGGCGCGCTGCCGACGGCCTGAACGATGCAGGCGAAGCGCCCGACCTCGATCATCGCCGGCGGCATCCTCTTCCTGCTCGTCTTCGGTGGCCTGACCATCGCGGCACTCTGGAGCGCCGAACTGAACTTCGCGACCGTCCTGATCGCCGCCGTCTCGCTGTTCATCTTCGTCGCGGTGGGACTGGCGCTGGCCGGCGCAATGCGCAAACCTCCAGAGGAATGAAAGACGTCGATCAGGAGGAACGATGAAGTCGCTGACGAGGATCGTGTCCGTCGCCACCCTGGCCGCTCTGCTGGCCACCCAGGCCCTTGCGGCCGCCGGCTCCAGCGTGCCGAGGTCGGGCGCCCGGTGCCACGGCGTGCCGGTGACCATCACCGAGAACAAGAAGGGCGATCCGCTCAGCAACAGGGACGACGTCGTGATCGGCACACGCAAGCGAGACGTCGTCAACCTGCTCGGCGGCAACGACAAGATCTACGGGGACCGGGGCGACGACCTGATCTGTGGCGGGTCCGGCAGGGACCTGCTCCTCGGCGGCCCGGGGGACGACGTCGAATACGGCGATCAGGGCAAAGACTTCAGCCGCGGCATCGCGGCCGGCGGCCTCGCAAACCCACCCCGTGTCGTCGGCGGCCCCGGCGACGACGAGCTCCACGGCGGCCTCGGCAGGGACGCGATCAACGGCAGCTCGGGAGACGACGACATGTTCGGCGACGGCGGCAACGACCTGTTCAACGGCGGCAGCGGTTTCGACAAGTGCGACGGCGGCCCCGGCAAGGACAAGCAGAACGGCAGCTGCGACAAGCTGAAGAGCATCCCCTAGTCGAATGGGCCGCCGCGCGATCTTCGCAACTGAGAAACGTCCACCGGCTGGACGTTTCTCACCAAGGATTTCGAGTGGAGCCAGTGGGATTCGAACCCACGACCTCGGGTTGCAAACCCGCGCTCTAGCCAGCTGAGCTATGGCCCCCTCGGTCGATTGTAGGTCGGTCGCCGCAGGGCCGCACCCTGTGCGAGGATGCGCGGGGAGCAGCCAACCGGGAGGAGACCGATGGCCACCGAGACGCTCAAGCAAGCCGAACCGGATCCGCGCTCGCGGCGGGCGAACGTGTCGGAACTCGAAGTCGTCCGTCATCACTTCGACCGTGCATGGGACAGTCTTGGCCTTCAGGAGGACGCGCGGAAGATCTTCTGGGAGCCGTACCGAGAGGTCTCGGTGCAGATCCCGATCAAGCTCTCCGACGGGAAGATGCACGTCTTCCACGGTTACCGGATCCAGCACAACGGCGCCCGCGGCCCCTACAAGGGAGGGATGCGCTTCCACCCCGAGGTCGACAACGACGAGGTCCGTTCGCTCGCCTCGATGATGAGCTGGAAGACGGCGGTGGTCGGCGTTCCCTTCGGCGGCGCCAAGGGCGGCGTCAACGTCGATCCGGCGCAGCTGACCGAGGGTGAGCTGCAGCAGGTCACCCGCTCGCTGATGGACAAGATCAGCAAGCTGCTCGGCCCCAACCGCGACATCCCCGCCCCCGACGTCGGCACCAACGCCCAGACGATGGCCTGGATGATGGACGAGTACGGCAAGCTCCACGGCCACACTCCGGCGTGCGTGACGGGCAAGCCGATCTCGCTCGAGGGCTCCTACGGCCGTGAGGCGGCGACCGGCCGCGGCTGCGTGGTGATGTTCGAGGAGGCCGCCCCCAAGCTCGGCCTCGACCCCGAGGAGACCAACTTCATCGTCCAGGGCTTCGGCAACGTCGGCTCGTGGATCGCCCGGATCATGCAGTCGAACGGCTCGAAGCTGGTCGGCGTCGCCGACGCCTTCGGAGCCGTCCGCAGCGACGAGGGCATCGACGCCGAGGCGCTGACGACCCACGTCCACTCGGAGGGCGGCAAGCTCGCCGAGTTCCCCGGGGTCGAGGCGATCTCAGCCGGCGATTTCTTCGAAATCCCCTGCGACGTCTTCTTCCCGGCGGCGCTCGGCGGGATGGTTCACGAGGACAACGCCGGCCTGCTGCAGTGCAAACTGATGGTCGAGGGAGCCAACAGCCCGACGACCTTCGCGGCCGACGAGATCCTCGCCGACAACGACGTCATGGTCGTGCCCGACCTGATGGCGAACGCGGGCGGCGTCGTCGCCTCCTACTTCGAGTGGGTCCAGAACCTGCAGCACTTCCGCTGGGAGGAGGCGGCCGTCAACGACATGCTCCGCGGCATCCTGCGCCGTGCCTACGGCGAGGTCTCCGCGAAGGCCGAGAAGAACGGCCACTCGTTCCGCGACGCGGCGTTCGAGATCGGCATCGAGCGGGTCGTCGAGGCGAGCCGCACCCGCGGCTACTTCAGCTGAGCGCCTCCGGTGATTCGCAGGCACGTCTCGACCGAGCCGGATCCCTACGACCGCGGCTTTTCGTTCGGCCGCGCTCTGACCGCCGAGATCGGCCGGACGGTCGCCGCCTACGACCGGCTCTTCGAATCGGCCTGCGGCCTGCGGCCTGATCAGGTCGTATCCCTCGGCGAGCGGGCCGGCAGGGTGCTCGGAGAGCGCCACCCCGATCTGCTCGCCGAGATGCGCGGCATCGCCGCCGGCGCCGGGATCGCCACCGATTCGATCCTGGCCCTGAACGCGAGGACCGAGATCCTCGCCGACGGGGGGCGACCCGAATGCTCGGCGATCGGCGTCGCGGGCGCCCGCGCCGGTGGCCGCTGCCTGCTGGCGCAGAACTGGGACTGGCACCCGGATCTGGCCGACTCATTGGTGGTGTGGACGATCACCGACACCACCGGTCGCAGCTTCACGACGCTCACGGAGGCGGGCATCCTCACGAAGATCGGCCTCAACGACGGAGGGTTAGGGCTCTGCCTGAACATCCTGCGCTCCTCCCTCGATGGTGGGGTCGAGGGTGATCCCGTTCACGTCCTCTGCCGGCGAGTCCTCGCCGAAGCGGCGAGCGTCGATGACGCCGCGGCGATCCTGGCGGACGCCAAGGCGACCGCCTCGAGCTGTTTCACCGTCGCCGCTGCCGGGGGCGGCGGTCCGGCCCTCGCGTCATTCGAGCTCTCCCCTTCGGGGCTGGGGCGCGTCGACGCGGAGGAGGGGTTGCTCCTTCACACCAATCACTTCGTCGCGCCGCTGCGAGGAGGCGAGGACGCCTTCCGCCGCGACTACCCCGACAGCGAGCAGCGCCTCGCCGAACTCGAGTCCGGGCTGCGGGCCGATCGCTCGCCGATCGACGGCGAGCGGATCAAGGCGGCGCTGCGCTCCCATGAGGCGGGGCGCATCGCGATCTGCTGCCACGACGCCGACAATCCGGCACACGACGAGCGGCTCGAGACGCTGGCCTCGGTCCTCATGGACCTCGGGGAAGGACGGATGGAGATCAGCGACGGCGCACCGTGCGTCGCCGAATACGAGCGGGCCGTGGCGGCCGGCTCCTAGCCGCTCAATCGTCGAAGTCGAAGTCCTTGGGCTTGCCGGCCTCGAACCAGAGGTCCTCGCCGTCGGGAGCATCCTTGAGGAAATCGGGCGTCTCCTCGAGCAGGTCCTCGTCGCTCTCGTCATCGTCGTCGGCGGCGTGCTCCCCCGTTCCCGCCTCGACGGTCTCGCCCGGCAGCTGCTCGAACTCGATCGACTCCGGCTCCTCGGTGCTGCCCGGGACCTCGGGGTCGCCGGGGCCCGGCTCCTCCGAGGGCGGTGCGATGAAGGTCTCGAGCTCTCCGGAGTCGAGTTCGGCGGGTGTCGGAGCGGCCGCCTCGAGCTCCTCGGAAAGAGATTCGACCTGCGGCGCAGGGTGGTCGACCGTGTCCTCGAGGTCGGCATGCTCGACCCGGGCCTTCTCCGCCGGCGACGTGCCGTCGCCGAGATCGATCTCACCGAGATCCACCTCGTCGACGTCGAAGATCGCTCCCTCCGGCGCCTCCGGGATCGGCTGCTCCACCGACTCCGGCTCGTCCGTCGGCGCAGGGGCGGCCTCGACCGAGGCCGTCGAGTCCTGCGGCGAGACCGAAGTCGGGTCCTCGCCTGTGAGCCACTCGGTCTCCGAGTCCGGCTCCTCGGCGACCAGCTCGGGACCGCCGGGGGAGGCCGGTTCCTCACCGGTTTCGAACTCGGGATCCCCGGGCCGGGCGACCGGCCCGAAGGCCTCCTGCTCGAGGCGATCGAGGTCGGTTGCCTCCGCTCCGTGCTGGCGCTTCAGTTCGAGGTGCTGGCGGATCGCGTCGTCGAGGATTCCCATGAACCTGAAGGGTTGCAGATGGCGCACCGTCTGGGGGCGTACCGGACGTGGCCTTGCTTCGCCGTTTGCAAGGCGTCCCCTGCGCGCCGCCGCCAGAGCCCGATCCCAACCCCGCGGCGATCACGGAGTCGATCGATCCGGCGCGGCGCAGTATCCTCCGCAACGCGGCAGCGACACCGCACTTGGGGCTATAGCTCAGCTGGAAGAGCGCCTGGATCGCACCCAGGAGGTCGCCGGTTCGAGCCCGGCTAGCTCCACTCCCGGAACGGTCGCGGGGTAGGATCGTTCACATGTTCGGTCGAGGGAGGCAGGTGCGCGTCGACGGCACGGTGGTCGCCGAGGCTGTGCACAAGAGCCACACAACCGACACTGGTCAGCAGTACACACGAATGAAGTACGTCGTCGAGTTCGAGCGACCGGGCGCAGGCATCGAGCGAGTGGAGCTGAAGGAGGCCGAGAAGCTCGGCAGCAAGGTGATGCGGTCGCTGACGACGGGCGATACAGCGCCGCTGCTCGTCGACGAGAAGTCGGGGAAGGTGCGCTTCGACACCGACGACCCGCGGATCAACCTGAAGGTCTGGATGGCGGAGGTCAAGCGCCGCGAGGACGGCCGGTTCAAGGGAGCTCTCGCCGGAGAAGAAGGACAAGACGATGCCGACTGACGCAGGAGTGCTCGAGTTGCGGGAGGTCGCCGATTCGAGCCGGCTGGCTGGCTACGGGGCGCTCGGGTTCTGTCCAGTCAGGCTACTCAGCCGGTTCAGGGCCAAAGCGAGATACTAATGAATCCCGCTGCGGCCCTCGAAAGCGCCGGACTGTCGGAGTAGGCGAGTGAACAGCGTTCTGGCCGCCGCGTAGCTCCTACTGAGCCGGTTCAGGCCAACGCGAAATACTTGTAGGCGATGTCGGAGGAGAACGTGGAGAACGTGCGCTGGCTCCACGAGAAGGGCTACGCCAGGCGGACCGTCGAAACGCCTGGCGCCGAGGATCGGATTGCCTCCGACTATCGCTTCCATCCGCGAGCCGACTTTCCGGGTCGTTCCACCTACGGCCTTGACGAAATGGTCAAGTTCTGGGCCGATCTCGACGCGACCTTTACCAACTACAGCCTGATTCCCGAAAGCTACGAGCCGATTGGTCCCAACCACGTTTTGGTCACGCTGCGACAGACAGCCCGGCTCCGGGGAAGTGACCAGCTGCTCACCGAACTCATCTACATGCTCTGGGAACTGGTCGACGGCAGGGCACAGGAGACGTGGACGTCCACCGATAGGGAGCAAGCCCTCGAAGCTGCAGGGCTTTCGGAGTAGGCGATGTCGGAGCGGGACCAGGAGATCATCGCCAGCCTGCGAAGCACTTACGAAGCCCTCAGTCGAGGCGACTTCGACGCTGCCATCGAGATTGCCGACCCTGACATCGAGTTGGTGACAATCGGCAGCGCTGTGATCTTTCGCGGAGCCGATCAGGTTCGGGCCTGGATGGAGCCCGAGACGATGGAGAACGTCGCGTTTGAGCCCGAGCATTTCGAGGTCGCTGGCAACAGCGTGCTGGTGCGCCAAATCATTCGAGGACGTGGAGTGGCGAGCGGCATCAATGTCGAGATGGACTCCTGGGCCGTCTGGACGATCAGCGAGGCGGGCCTGGCAACCCGGATACAAGGCTTCCGCGATGACGAGGAAGACAAGGCTCGCGAAGCCGCCGGGCTAGCGGAGTAGACAATGTCACAGGAGAACGTGGAGATTGTTCGTCGCTGCTACGAGTTCTGGGAGAAACGTGACGAGTCGTTGATCGTTGAACTGCTTTATCCCGACGTCGTCTACGACCTCTCGGGGAATGTCTTCAACCCCGGCGTCCATGTCGGTCACGACGGCCTGAGGTCCTTGGTCGAACAGGTCGATGCGATGTGGGAGGGCTTCCGCATTGATCCCGAGGAGTTTTTCGACCGCGGCGAATACGTCGTCTGTGTCGCTCGGATGACTGGACGGGGTAGGCAGAGCGGAGTCCCCGTGGAGATGCGCCTCTTCAACGTCTGGCAGCTTCGTGACGGCAAGGTTGTGCGGATGACCGGCGGCTACCGGGAGCGCTCCGATGCCCTCGAAGCCGCCGGGCTCTCGGAGTAGGCGAGTAGGCGGCGTTATGCCTTTGCGCGCGAGATAAGGTGCGCAAGATCGAGCGACGAGACGATGAGATAATCGCCCGCCTTCGCCGTGCTTACGAGGCATATAGCCGAGGCGACTTCGACTTCGTTGTCGAGATTCTCCACCCCGACATCGAACTGGTCACAACCGGTGGCATGACGAATCTCCGTGGGATCGCCAAGTTCCGTGAGTGGTTGGAGCCCGAAACGCTGGAGAACGTCGTAATCGAGCCGTATCAGTTCGAGGTTGCGGGCGACTCCGTTCTCGTACGCCAGCGAAGCCAAGGTCGCGGAGCCGAGAGCGGAATTGAAGTCGAGATGGACTTCTGGGTGGTGTTCACCTTCGACGACGAGGGTCTGGTGAATCGGATGGTCGCTTTTAACCACGATCAGGAAGCCGACGCTCGAAGTGCCGCCGGGCTGACGGAGTAGGCCGGCAGACAGTGTTCCGGCCTCTTTGCGCGAGATAAGGTGATCGTGATCGCGCACCGAGACGAAGAAATCATCGCCCGCCTGCGTCGCGCATTCGAGGCATACAACCGCGGCGACTTCGACTCCGCTGCCGAGATGGCAAACCCCGACATCGAGCTTGTCTTTGACGGTGGCCTCACGAGTCTGCGGGGTGCCGACAGGCTCAGAGCGTGGATGGAGCCCGTGACGCTGGAGAACGTCGTCATGGAACCGGATCAGTTTGAGCTTATGGGTAACTTCGTCCTCATACATGTGCGCAGCCGCGGCCGTGGAGTCAAGAGCGGAGTCGACGTCGATACGCACTTCTGGGTCGTTTACACGATCGACGACGAGGGTCTTGCGACTCGGATCGTCGCCTATAACCACGATCAGGAAGCCAAAGCTCGAACGGCAGCCGGGCTGTCGGAGTAGTCCATTCGGAGGAGACCGTGGAGATCGTGCGGCGCGCCCACGAGGCCTATGCCCGCGGCGACCTCGTCACGATGTTTGAGAACGTGGACCCGAAGACGGCGACACCGCCTTTCGCGCCGGCCACGTGGACGACGCGATCGACAGCTGGGAATCGGCTCTTGCCTTTCAAAACCGGCAGGGAACGCCAAGACGAATTGCCGAGCTGCACAGAAAGGTCGGCTTGGCACAAGGCGGATCGTGAGGCTTCGATTTCCCACTTCCAGGAGGGGATCGACCCACCTCTTGCGCAAGCGCCACCGCGCGGTACCTGGCGATCATCGCGAGCCGTAGTTCTCACCTGAAACTCAATGGCACCACTGACGTTCCGGTGCCCAAATCCAACCCAATCCCCGGTAATCGATCGGTATCCGCGTGGCAACGCCGCAACTAGGTTCCGGAGCACGAACCTCTTCCTAGAGCCAATTCCCTAGCGTTGGACGCCTCAACACCTCCCCGCATCGCACCCAGGAGGTCGCCGGTCGGGAGGGCCGATTCGACAGCCGATACGACGTTGGTGCGGGTGTGTGCGTAATGCGACTACCGGTGCTCAGACCGACGCCAGGGGTTGATCCCGAACCCCCGCCACGTTGAGCAACGATGTGGTGCCTGCCGCAAGCCCAAAAAGCACGGCCAGTAGCGGGCGATCGATTACGAAGAGGCCGACCACGGCCACACCGAACAACACGAACTCGATCGCGAGGCGGGCCGGCACGGCTACCGGCCAGCGGGCCTTGGGTGCGACGAAGGCTCCCCAGATGCCGATCGCGAGAGCGGGGGCGCCGATTCCGAGAAGGAATGCGCCTGCCCCCTCGCCGATCCCGAAACCGCAGTAACCGAGAGCCGCGAGCATCGCGAGCTCACACAGGAAACGGATCGCCAGAACCGTGCCGCGCAGTGCGCTTATCGGCCGCACAAGCTCTACCCCAGAGAGTCGATCACGAAAACCGGGTGGTCCGGTGCGATCCTCGCCAACTCGGCCTCCGGAGCGTCGGGTCCGACCCCGTCGAAGAACTGGCCGACCTCCCACTTCCAGCGGCGGAGATAAGCGCGAAGAATCTCCCCCTTCGTCGCGTCGTCGACCTCGGACGCGGAGAAATGCTCTCGCCGCCGCCCAAGCATGAGATAGCCCTCGCCGGCGGCGCGAAGGTTTCGCACCCACTGGGTATGGCCTCGCGGCGCGACCAGGTATCGCCGTCCGTCGATCGTGAGCGGGTTGACCGGATTGCGCCGAGGCTCTCCGCTCTTGCGCCCTCGCACCTCGAGGATGCGCGAGCCCGCGAAGCTCAGCCCCAGTCTCGTCAGGCCCTCGATCAGCGGATTGAAGACCTTGCGGTCGAACCAGCTCGGGGCACGGTACGCGGGGACTTGGGATTCCCTCGCCATCGGTGGCCTCCTAGTAGCTCTCTTTGACTCTACCCACGTCCGGGGCAGGGCAAAACCGGTTCACCCAGATGAGGTGGAGAACCGTGCGCGTTAGTGCGGATCGCCGAGATGCGTTTGGGCTGCTGGCTGGAGGGGTAGCAGCGAATTCGTGAATGCCGCTGAAGAACTTCTGCGACTTGAGCGCGAAGCCTGGGAGGCGCTGTCGACCAGCGGCGAGGCGGCTGGTCGCTTCTACTCCCAGAACTTGGCCCGTGACGTTCTGATGCTTCTTCCAGGTGGCATGGTGCTTGACGATCGAGAGGCGGTCATCGAATCGATGGGCGGCGCGGCCTGGGCCTCGTTCAAGCTCTCCGACGAGCGGGTCCTCGAACTCAGCGACACGTGCGCGGTCGTCGCCTACAGGGCGAGTGCTCACCGGGAGGAAGGCGAGCCCTACACGGCGCTCTTCAACAGCACCTACGTTTACGAGGACGGCGCCTGGCTGCTCGCGGTCCACCAGCAGACGCCCATCTGAGGCTACGCCGCCCGGGATCGTGCGGCGGATCTCCGAGTAGGAGCGCTCATGAGGAGTTGGCCGAGCGCACCCACCGGGAGACGACCTACGCCGCAGGGTCGCCGTCCTGGCCAAACGTAGGGTAATCCCGCTCCGAGGGGCCAGGGATCTGATCGGCGTACACAGGAGGTAGAGATGGCGCGCCTGACTGAATTCGAACCAGTGACCCTCGGTTTCGTGGATTGACAGACATTCCTCGGCTAAGGCTTCGCCGATTTGCACCGATCCGGCGCTCACCCGTGATGCTCTCACCTAGCCCGCGATGGCTTCTCGGACCCCGCGTAGAGCCGGTCGATCTCAATCCCGGTGTCGGTGAGGTAGCCGGTTCGAGTCCGGCTAGCTCCACTTTGAGCATCGCAGTGGCGAGCCGCTCCCCGAAGCGCCATGATCGAAAGGATGGAATCCGAGAAGCGGGATCAGGAGTCGGGATCTGCGGAGGGTCGGGAGCTCAGCCTGAAGCTCGGTGCCCCATCCGAACTCGAGGAGGCGATCGGGATGTTGCTGGAGTTGGGCGTCTCGGCGCAGGCGATCAGCGAGTCGTACGCCCGCGGCAGCATCGAGGACGCGATCTTCGATCCGGTCCTCGATCCCGCTCGCGAGAGGCGAACCGTGTCCGCCATCGAGATCGAAGCGCAGGGCGGCCTCTCGACGGCCGAGACGCGGCTGATGGCGCTCAACTTCGGCCTGCGAGCGCCGGCGGCCGACGAGCCGTACTTCACCCCTGAGGAGGGCAGAGCACTGAAGCGCATCGGGGAGCTTCGCGAGATCTGGCCTCCTGACGTCTACCTGCGGGTAGCCCGTGTCTACGGGCAAGCGCTCGCCCGGGTCGCCGAAGTTGAGATGGACGCCTTTCGCCACGACGTCGAGCCGAAGCTCCGAGCTGCCAGCGGTGGGTCGCTTCCCGCACTACCGGCAATCCATGAGGCATTCGGTCAGCTGCTGCCGCTGGCGGATCCGCTGATACTCGGTGTCCATCGGCGGCGGATCGAACTCGAGACCGCACAGGCGGCCGTCCGTGAGGCCGAGCGCCACAGCGAGTCCGGCGTGTTGCCGGGCGCCGTCGACGTGACGTTGGCGTTCTGCGACATCAAGGACTTCACCGCCTACGCCGAGGCTCGCGGTGATGCTGCGGCCGTCGCCGCAATCGAGCAATTCGCCTCGGCCGTCGTCAGCGAGCTGGGTGAGCACGGCAACGTGGTCAAGGCTCTCGGCGACGGATACATGCTCTCTTTTCCGGCGCCGGGAGAAGCCGTCGGGGCATGCCTGCGAATCATCGAGCGGATGCATCGTGAGAGCGCCCTCGGAGTGCACGCAAGCGTCCACCACGGGGTCGCGCTGTATCGCGACGGCGACTACTTCGGCAGGACGGTCAACCTCACCGCACGGCTGCTGGGTCTTGCCGAGAAAGACGAGCTCGTCGCCGGCGAGGCCGTGGTCTCGGCCACCCAAGGAGGGTTCGACTGGCAGCCCGGCGGACTACATCGGCTACGTGGGGTGAGTGAGCCGGTCGAGATATCTCGGTTGAGGATCGCGGTCGGGTCGGCTGCCGGGTAAGCACTGCGTCAGACTCAGTGCGACGCCTATGTGCCCTGCCAACATTCCCAGCCCCCGTCCCCGTACCTTCGCCTCCGCCGGCGAAGCGCTGAGCGACACCGCTGGGGTTCTGGGCCGCGCCAGGCCGATCGCTGCCGCCTATTTACACGGTGGCCTCGAGCCAGAATTGCGGGAGCGAGTGATGGTCGCCGTGAGCCGGGTCAATGCCTGCGGCGGCTGCACGTCCGTACACGAGCGCTGGGCTCTCCGCTCCGGCGTCAGCTCGGACGAGCTGGCCGCGATTGGCCTCGGCGACCTTGCGGCACTCGACGAACGCAGTCGCGCCGCCGTCGTCTATGCGACTGCCCGCGCCGAATCCCGATTTCGCGGTCCCGCTCCACCCGACGTGGCCGCGGAGGCGGAAAGCAGACTGACCCCCGAAGAGCTTGCCGCCGTGGAGGCCATCGCTCGAGCGATGGCCCTCGCCAACCTCTCCGCCAACACGACAGCCGCTCTGGGTAACCGTCTGCGGGGGCGGAGTCGCTAGTCGGCAGGCAGGTGCCGGCGACGTGCTCGATGCCGAATGAGATCTGTTCTCGGTCTCCGTCCGCCCTCCGTCCCTTGCGCAGGGCTATAGGCGAGATTCAGCTCGCTGCGTAGATGAGCTTGCCCGTCGTCTTCGGGCCGCAACCCTCGAGCTTCATCGAGTATCTGGCCTTGCTGCCCGAGATGAACTTGCCCTTGAGTGTGAAGTCCTTTGTGGACTGTCCGGCCGGGGGTGTGGTCGCCCCGACCAGCTTGAACTTCTTCTTCTTGATCCCGATCGGGATCGGCAGATTCGTGAAGTTGTGATAGCCGCTCCGCTTCCGACAACGCCAGTAGATCGTGACCTTCTTCAGCTTCTTGCCGCCGTTGGTCACCTTGAACTGGATCGAGGAGAGATTGTTCTCATCGTTGGGGTCGACTGCTGCCGAGAACCAGAAGCCCGTCTTCGGCTTGCCCGCGTTCGCGGGAGCTGTCACCGCCACCGCTGTGAGCGCCACGATAAGTAGACCAACCAAGGTCTTTCCCATTGACCTGCACCGTCCCATCCGATTCGTTCACGCTTCTCAGCGACTCGATAGCGGACTATAGATATCCGGCCGATCAGGACCGCCACCTGCATCGTGCCTTAAGGGACGTGCCGATCAACGACGGCGATCCGGGAGGGGCCCGAGCGCCCGTCTACCTCGGCGTGCCGATTCCCTGGCGATCGCGGCCTCTGGCAATGGCGAGCACGGTCGCGTCCTCGTAGCTGTCACCGACGCTTCGGTCGAGCAGGGCCAGCTGCGCATCGACCGCCGGGCGGCGGTACTCAGGGGCGACTGCGCGCAGATCTTCGAGCAGCGCCCGCAGCCGGCGCGTCACCTGCACCGAGCTCGTCCCGAAGAAGCGTGTCTCGTCAAGGGCGATGCTGAGGAAGTCCTCCCAGCTCGCGGTTGGGAAGCGGAGCCGGATGGCTCCGGACTCGTCTCGGAGAACCCCGTCCCCGAGCCTCTTACCCGCGAGCTGGCGCAGAAGTAGCTCGATCTGATCGAGTGCCTGAACCGAGGTCGTTGGGTCGTTGACACCTGGCGAGAGGGCCTTTGAGCTGATGTCGGCAAGCAGCCGAAAGGTGAAGGCTGCGTCCTGACGCATCGTGCGCTCATCGCCTACGGCGACCGAGCGGCGGAGCTGCCCGTCGCCGATCACGTTGCCCTCACCGTGTATTCGGAAGAGCGGCACATCGGGTGGCAGCAGATCGCCCACGTGAGGGACCAGCTCGATCACCACGCCGGCGTCGCTCGCCAGCTTCACCAAGCCGCGAATATCGAAGCTCTGCAGGACGCCTGGCTCGTCGACGAAGGTGACCTCCCGGACCGCGACGCGGTCGGAGACGGGCTCCGGGCCGGGATCGGGGCCTGTCGACGGTTCGGCATAGATCCGATCGATCACGGCTCTGCCCGCCCGGCCGAGGTCGGCGACGACGGCAGCCACGCGCAGACCCTGGGTCGTGCGATTGATCAGGCGCAAGAACATGATCATGCTCAGCAGGAGCAGCAGCAGGGCGATGCTGATCGAGTTGTCGGGCACGAAGTCCTGGTTGCCGCCCGACCCGATCGTGCGCAGAACGAGAAGCGCGTAGATGAAGGTCGCCATGAAGATCCCCAGCGAGAACTTCGTGGTCGGATCCCGGAGGAAGCGGCGCAGCATGCGCGGCGAGAACTGGCTGGACCCGAACTGCACCGCGAGGAGCAGAATCGAGAACACGAAGCCGGTGAAGGTGATCATTCCCCCGGCTATCGCGCCGAGCATCCCCTGAGCGGCGCCCGATCCGAATGAGATCCCGACCGTCGTCGAGATGCTCTCGTCGAGATCAGGGAGGAGGATGCCCATCGCGATGGCCAGCGCGCCGAGAATCGCCGGCACGATCCAGAGGCTGTTGCGGACGTATTCGTAGATTCGCCAGCGTGTGCGCCAGGACAAGGGCCGGTCCCTTCAGTTGCGGGCCCGAGGGACCCGAGGAGATCGCGGCGGATTATCCCACCGGCTAGTCACGCATGAACCATGCCCGGACCTGGGCCTCGTGGTCGATGTACGGCTCCCCGGAGACATCGACGATCACCTTGTCGATCGTGCCGCCGGTGAAGCGGAACGGTGCCTTGTAATCCGGGGTGACGGGAGATGCACTGTCGCGGCCGACGCATATCCCATCGCCGACGAGGCAGAAGACGCCCGGCTGGGTGACGATCTCGGCGCTTCCGACCTCCTCGTCGTCGATGTAGAGGCTGAGCGTGCCGGCGAAGCCGGGCATGGCTGGGTCCTCGTTCTTGCCGGTCATCGTGAAATCAGCCGCGTAGATGTGCTCGCCCGGAGTGATGTCGCGGTCTGCCACCACGTCCTGGATGTGGGTCCCGACCCAGTTGAAGGCGTAGCGGAGACGGCCATCCTTGACGTAGAGGCTGTGGCCACCTGCCACGCCCCCGTGGGCGTAGATGACGCCCTGCGCGTCGCTTGAATCAATCTCGACGCCGGCTGCGATCTTGTAGGAGCGGCCGGTGATCCGAACGCCGCCCTCCTCAGGGACATCGGCGCAGTCCGGGAAGTAGACGTACTGGTCCCGGTCCTTGGCTGCGTGGGGTCGATCCGCGAGGACCTGCTCGAGGGCGGTTCGGTCGTCGAGCGGCAATCCGTTGTAGATCCCCGCGTTGTAGTACCAGAGGCTCTTGAGCTCGTTGAGACGTACCGGTTCCTGCTCAGCCAGATTGTTCGACTGCGCTCGGTCCTCCTCGAGGTTGTAGAGCTCCCACACGTCCTGATCGAATTTCCCCCATCCGCTGAGTGGCGGATGCAGGGTGCAGGCCAGCCAACCCTTGTGGTAGATCGAGCGCTGGCCCAGCATCGCGTAGAACTGCGTCTCCTTGGCCGGGGCCTCGGAATCGGTGATCGAGGCTGCGAAGCTCTCTCCCTCGATCGGGCTCTGCTGGTAGCCCTTGATCACCTCGGGCGGCTCGATACCGAGCAACTCATAGATCGTCGGTGCGATATCGACGGCGTGGACGTACTGCCCTCGCGGTTCGGCCTGGGCTTGGATCTTCGCCGGCCAGGCCATGAAGCACATGTCGGCGACTCCGCCCTCATAGCCGGCCCAGCGCTTCCAGTATGGAAACGGCGTGTCGAACGCCCATGCCCAGCCGGTGGTGTAGTGGTTGTAGGACGAGGGGGTGCCGAGCTCATCGATGTGCGGCATCGTCACGTCGGTCGAGTCGGCGATCCCGTTGAAGAAGCGCCATTCGTTGAACGAGCCGTTGGGGCCGCCCTCGCCGCTGCCGCCGTTGTCGGAGACGACGACGATCAGCGTGTTGTCGAGCTGCTCGGACTCCTCGAGGTAGTCGAGCACCCGCCCGAGCTCATGGTCGGTGTAGGAGATGTAGCCGGCGAACACCTCTGCCATGCGGGCGAAGAGGCGTTGCTCATCCGCGCTCAGCGAATCCCAGGGCCGAACGGTGTCGAGGAGCGGCCAGGGTTGTCCGTCCGGGCCTGTCGCGGCAGGTTCGCCGTGCGGGTTGATCTTCGACAGCTCGGTGTCGTCGGGAAGGAGACCGAGCTCTTTCTGCCGCTCGAGGATCTCGGACCGGATCGCCTCGTATCCCTGGTCGAACTTGCCCTTGTACTTGTCGGCCCACTCCTTCGGCACATGGTGCGGCGCGTGGCCAGCCTGGGAAGCGAGGTACATGAAGAATGGCTTGTCGGGATCGATGGCCTTCGTGTCGCGGATGAACTCGATCGCCCTGTCGGATAGGTCCTTGGAGAGGTGGTAGCCCTCGTCGGGCGTGGCGGGGGCATCGACTTGATGGTTGTCGTGGACGAGGTCCGGGTACCAGCTGTTGGACTCACCGCCGAGGAACCCGTAGAAGCGCTCGAAGCCACGCCCTAGTGGCCAGCGGCCCTTGAACGAGGCGAGGGTCGTCTCGTCGCCGGGGGTCAGGTGCCACTTGCCGACGCAGTAGGTGCTGTAGCCCTGCTCGGCCAGCACCTCGGAGATCATTCCGTTCTCGAAGGGAATGCGAGCGGAGATCCCAGGGAAGCCCGAGCCGAATTCCGCGATCGTCGCCATCCCGTTTGAGGTGGCGTTGCGGCCGGTCAGGAGAGAGGCTCGCGTCGGAGAGCACAACGCGGTCGTGTGGAAGTTCGAATAGCGGACCCCCATGTCCGCGATACGCCGCATGTTCGGGGTCTCGACAGGACCGCCGAAAACGTCCATGGTTCCGTAACCAATGTCATCCCACGAGAGCAGCAGGACATTGGGGGCGCCTTCAGCGGCCTTCGGTGGCAGGAATGGGGCCCAGTCGCCCTCTGAGTCCCTGATGTCAAGAGCGATCTTTCCGTTGAACTCTTTGGCCATGGAAACATCCTCCTCTCTTGTTTGGGTGGCGGTTCCGGTCCAGCATTTCAAGTTGCGCGCCAAACGCATCACCCGAATCAGACGAACTGGGCTCCCACCGACCGTGGGGGCCATCTGCAGGGTCCCTCCTCGAAATGGTCGTGCTTACGATGGTGAGTTCTGTGAACACGAACTGCCCGGCGCATTCTCCAGAGGAGGCACGCCGGGCAATCGTCCGTGGTGAGCTGAACTCACGCGGTGGGGAGTGCGGCAGCCCCTCCCTCGGCGACCTTTGCCGCCATCTCCGGCGGGACCGCCCGCCCCTCGAAGACGAGCTCGCGGGTGGCGTTATTGACCCAGCCATCGATCTTGACGAGCTCGCGGTTGAGGTACTCGTACTCGGGCACGCCGGTCTGGCAGAGCGCATAGCCGTGGATCAGGAGGCGCAGGTCGGCCGGCTCGAAGGCCGGCTTCAGCATCTCCTCGATCGGCGGCAGCCCGACCCCGTCGGGCGGGAGCACGAACCCCTTCGCCTGGGCATGGAGATAGCCGCCCGGGATCTCGAAGGTGTCCCGGGCGTCGATCGCCCCCACCCCGTCGGAGCGCTGCAAGAGGTACTCCGACCCCCAGCCGCGCCCGCCGGCGAGGATCCCGCCCGTCAACTCACCACGGAACTCGATGTCGATCCGGATGCCGCCGGCAACGGGGCCGACGGGAATCGGTGGCTCGAGGGTGGCCTCGTAGCGATAGAGCAGTTCCATCCCGATCGCCCCCTCACGCGGCCGCGGCCGCATCGAGCTCGGCGGGCGGCGAGCCGACTACGCGGCCCCCGGTCTGCTCGAACGGATCGTCGAACACCGAGACGATCGTGTTCGATGAGAACACGCCCGCGACCCGGGCCGGCTCGACACCGACGCTGATCAGATCGTGTGGCACGAATGCCGGCGCGACCGCGATGCCACCCGCACCGACCCGGGCGCGCTCGTCGCCGACGACGATCTCGACCTCTCCGCCGAGGATCACGAGAACCTCCTCAGAGCTGTCGGTATGGGTGCCGAGATGGGTTCCAGGTGCGAGCTCGAAGTAGACGACTGCGGTGTTGGCCGCGCCCGTGTCCCGGTAGATCGGCCAAGCGGCGTCGGCCGCTCCGGATTCGTCGCCGACGTGGCTGAAGTGCATCAGCTCGAGCTCGCTGGTCTGTACTGCTTGCATTGCGTCTCCTTCGGTCGGACAGTGTTGATTGAGGCAACGTAGGTCCGATCGAGGCTGGTCGAATCAGCGAAATCACCGGGTTTCGGGAACCCGGTGATCGAACCCGGTGAATACGATTCGAGAATGGCTCTGCATGGTCGCGAAGCCGAGATCGCCCAGACCAGGGGGCTGGTCGGAGAGGCGCGCGAGGCGCGCGGGACCTCGCTCCTCCTCCGCGGCGAAGCGGGCGTCGGCAAGTCGGAGCTGCTCGATCAGACGACGCTCTGGGCCGAAGCGGGTGGGCTACAGCACCGGCACGCGGCCGGGCTCGAGCCCGAACGGCAACTCCCCTTCGGAGTCGTCCACCAGCTCGTCCACCGGGACCTTGAGCTGATGGCCCGGCTGCCCGAACCGCAGCGACGCGCGCTGGCCGCGGCCTTCGGCCTCGAGAGTCCCTCTCACTCCACGGACCGCTTCATGGTCTCGGCGGCGATTCTCGGACTGCTGAGCGAGGTCGCTGCTGACGGCCCACTGCTCTGCACCGTCGATGACGTGCATTGGGCTGACTCCGAATCGCTCGATGCATTGACCTTCATCGCCCACCGGATCGACGCCGAGCCGATAGCGCTGCTGTTCGCGGCCCGCCCGACCTCATCTGACTCTCCAATCTTGTCCGCGACCTTGGATCTGATCGATCTCGGAGCCGAGTCGGCCCACGCCCTGCTGGATGAGCTCAGCGAAGGTAGGATCGCCGTCGCGGTCGGTCAGCGCCTGATCGAGGAGACGGGTGGAAATCCCCTCGCGCTGAGGGAGGCCGTTCGGGAGCTCAGCTCCGAGCAGCTCTCGGGACGAGCCGAGCTCCCTGCTGTCCTACCGCTCGGTGAGGGTCTGGAACGGGCCTACGCGGCCCGGGCGCGGCGGCTGCCGGAACGCGCCCAGGTGGCCTTGCAGATCGCGGCGGTCCAGGGCGAGGGCGAGATGGAGGTGGCGATCAAGGCTGCCCGCGACCTCGGAGCCGACACCGCTGCCTTCGACGAACTCGAGCAGCACGGGTTCCTCGTGATTGACGGCAGTCGATTCCGATTTCGCCACCCGCTGCTGCGCTCCGGCGCCTACTCGGCCGCCCCCGCCGGCTCCCGCCGGGCGGCGCATCGGGCGGTTGCCGAGCGGCTAGCGGACGATCCCGAGCGCCGCGCCTTGCAGCTCGCTGCTGCGGCGGTCGGTCCCGATCCCGAGGTCGCCGCTAGCCTGATCGCGGCCGCGACACGCGCCCGGTTTCGCGGGGCACCCGCTGCGGCATCGGCCGCAGCCGCGCGGGCAGCCGAGCTCACCGCGGACGGAGTCGAGCGGACTCAGCTCCTGGCGCAGGCCGCCGACGATGCCTGGATGGCTGGTCAGGGTCAGCGGGCGTTGGGACTGATCGACCGCGCCGCCGACATCGGCCAGGTGGACGAGGGGCCCCGAAGGAAGATGACCCGGCTGCGCGGAACGATCGAGGCCTGGGGAGGGCAGCCCGCCCAGGGATGCGAGGTCCTCTGCCGTGAAGCGACCGAGCTCGCCGCCGTGGCTCCCTCACTCGCCCTCGAGCTCCTAGCCGAAGCCGCCGAAGCCGCATCCTTCACGGGGGATCCGGCGGTCATCGGCCGGGTGGGCGCGATCGCCGCGGAAATCGACGTGCCGATTGAGGAGCCGCATGACCTGCTCCGGCATCGCATCGTCCTCGCGACCAGCCACCTCGCATGCGGACGAATCGCGGAGGCCGAGCCCCTGCTGGCGGAGGCCGTTGCACTCGGCCGCAACCTCGACGATCCCGCCTCGCTCAACCTCGCGGGGCGGGCCGCGACCTACATCGGGGACGCGATGGTCTCGCTCGAGATCGACCGGCGAGCCGGCGAGCTCGCTCACGAGGCGGGGGCCGTCTCCACCATCCCTTCGCTGCTGATCCGAACCGCCCTCAACGAGCTGCGGCTCGCCCGCCTGCTCAACGCCGAGGCGACGGCCAGCGAGGCGATCGATCTCGCCGATGCGACGGGCCAGCAGGACCTGGTCGCCGCCGGACACGCTGCCTTCGCCTACACCATGGGGCTGCGGGGCCGGCAGGGCGAGTGCAGGGCTTCCGCCGAGCAGGCGATCGAAATGGCCCAGCAGCGAGGGCTGACCGTTTTCGGAGACATCGCCCGCGCCGCACAGGCCGACATCGAGCTGGCAATCGGCAGAGCGGAAGAGTCGATTGACCTACTGGAGAGAACGACTCACCCTGCGGCGATCCTGCTCTCGATCGTCGATCGCGCCGATGCGGCCGCAAAGACCGGGCGTCGGGAAGCAGCCAGTTTCGCGGCGGAGACCGCACATGAGTGGGGGTCCGCGAGCGGCGTCCCGATAGCCGAAGCCGTCGCGCTTCACTGCCGCGCCGCAGCAGCGCAACCCACCGAGGCGGCGGCGATCTACGAAGCGGCCTTGGATCGCCACGCGGACATCGAGTACCCCTTCGAGCGCGCCCGCACCGAGCTCGCGCTCGGCGAGCTGCTGCGCCGGCAACGTCGACGCGATGATTCACGCGCGCATCTGAGGAAGGCGCTCGGCCGATTCGAGACGATCGGCGCCGAGGCGTGGGCCCAGCAGGCCCGCGATGAACTGCGCGCGACCGGGCAGAGCGCCCGTCGCCGAGATCCAAGCACGCTCGACGACCTCACGCCCAGGGAGCTCCAGGTCGGCCAGCTGGTTGCGAAGGGCCTAACCAGCCGGGAAGTGGCCGAGCGACTCTTCCTGAGCCCCCGGACGATCGACTTCCATCTCCGAAACCTCTTTCGCAAGCTCGGGTTGACTACTCGCACCCAACTCGCCCAGATCGACCTGGACGGCCATACCGGCACCTGATCCGCCGAGTGGGTGCGCTTCCGGCTCGAGGAGGCTGCTTACGGCACGGGCGGTGAGTCGTTGATTGGGCGCCGGGCTGTTCTGGCCGCCGGCTCCTACCGGCAACGCCAAGGCCCGTAGCGGGATACTGCAGGGCGATGTCGCAGGAGAACGTGGAGATCGTGCGGCGGATGTTCGAAGCCTTCGTGCAGGGCTTGGAGCGCGGCAACCCCGGTGCCGCGTTCGATACCGGGACGCTCGCGGCAGACGCCGAGTGGCAGACGTCCGAGAGCATGGGGGCGGAAACGTTTCGGGGCCGTGAGGGGTTCATCGAGTTCATGCGCAGATGGACTGAGGACTTCCAGGGCTATGGAATTCAGCTCGAGCGGCTGATCGACGCCGGCGATGACCGGGTGGTGGGCCTGTTGCATCAGTGGGCCACGGGAAAAAGAAGCGGCGTACCAGTCGAACTGAACCTCGCCATCGTCTACGAACTGGATGCGGGCCGGGTGATTCGGATGTGCAACTACACGAACGAGGCCGCAGCCCTCGAAGCCGCCGGGTTGTCGGAGTAGGCCCAAGGCCGACTGGCGTTCTGCCCTTGACGTAACACCTACTCAGCCGGTTCAGGGCCAGCGCGGGATACTGCAGAGGCGATGTCGCGGGACAACGTGGAACTGGTCCGCAAGGCTTTCTCAGGAACCCTGGCTGGGAATGCAGCGGCCTATTGGCACCCGGAAATCGTCTACGTCGAGGATCCGCAGCTTCCCGGGGCTTCTTCATATGAGGGTCGCGACGAGGTGCTTGAGGCCTGGCAGTCCTATCTGGAGGTTCTGGGAGACGAGGATGAGACTGTCGTAACGGTCGAGCAGGTCTTCGATGCGGGAGACCGCCAGGTGCCATTCGTCCGGTTCCGGGGCCAAGCTTCTGCCAGCGGAGTTCCGTTCGATCACTTGTGGGGTTACGTTGTCGAGCTGAGGGAAGGGCGGATTGCATACCTTCGCGCCTATTACGAGCCGCAGGCGGCCCTCAAGGCCGCCGGGCTGTCGGAGTAGGTCCTAGCCGCGACGCGTGGCCGCGGGCTCCTACGGCCGCTGCAGAGCCGTAGCGAGATACTGAAAGGACGATGTCGGAGGAGGAAGAAGTGATTCGCCGCTGGGTGGAAGCATGGAACCGCGCAGACCTCGACACCTTCATGCGCTTCTTCGATAGCAATGCGGAGTTCATCACCGACCCGTCGTGGCCGGAGTCGGGACCTTTCAACGGGCGGCGCGCTATCAGAGAGTTCGCCGAGGGCTTCAGGGAGGCCTGGACCGGGAATCAGGCCGTCATCGCTGATCTTCGGGCGGCGGGAGAAACCGTTGTGGCCCGGATCGAGTTGCAAGGTCGCGGCCTCGCCAGCGGAATCGACGCTGCATTCTCCTTCACCAGCGTCAGCAAGGTCGAACATCGCATGATCGTTCACCAGCGGTGGTACCTCAACCATGCCGAGGCCCTCGAAGCCGCCGGGCTGTCGGATTAGACCAGGGCCTGGCCTGACGCTCGTTGATCCGATGAGCCGCGCGGCATACTGACCTTGTGGAAGGAAGGGAGCAGGAGCTCATCGAGAGTCTGCGACGGACCTACGATGCGGTCAGTCGGGGCGACTTCGATTCTGCCATTGAGATCGCCGGCCCTGACGTCGAGCTGATGACAACCGGCGGCTTTACGAGCCTGCGCGGCGCCGACAAGCTCCGGGCCTGGATGGAGCCGGTGACGATCGAGAACGTCGCGATGGAGCCTGAGCAGTTCGAGGTGGTGGGCAACAACGTGCTCGTGCGCCAACTCAGCCGAGGCAGGGGAATGGAGAGCGGGATCAGCGTCGAGATGCGCCTCTGGACAGTTTGGACGTTCAACGAGGCGGACCTCGTGACCCGGATCGTCGCCTTCCGCGATGACGAGGAAGACCAAGGCCCGAGAAGCCGCAGGACTCGAGGGAATAGGCGAAGGGCCCGCAAGTCCGCATTGACCCCTTGTGAGCCGAAGGCTGGGGGCCCTTGGCGCCGGGCTGCAGGAGCGCGATACTGCGAAGGCGATGTCGAAGGACAACGTCGAGCGGGGCCGCCAACTGATGCGCGTCGAACGGGCGGGACCGGGAAGCTTGTCTCGAGTTCATCGATCCGGAGGCGGAGATCAACCGCGCCTGGCAACGATGGAGGGGCGCTCCTACCACGGCCTCGATGGACCGGTGATCGGTGGCTGGGACATGCCTCGCCGATCTTCGCCGAGCTTCAGCGTCGAGGCCTCGAGGTGGGCGAGGTCATCGAGGCCTGTCCTGAACAAGGTGATCGCCACGCTCGCGGCCGGTAAGGGGCCGGACAGCGGCGTGCCCTCGACATCGAAGCTACTGGCGCGGCTCGAGATGCGCGCGGGAAGGTCGTCCGCGGCCGAATGTTCGGCATCGAGCCGAGGCCCTCGAAGCTACCGGGATGTCGCGAGTAGGCGATGTCACAGGAGAACGTGGAGCTGGTCCTGGAATCGATTCGTCGTTTCACACCAGAGGACCTGGACGAGTGGGCTGAGCTGTGGCACCCCGACACTCGCCTGTACGTCCCCGACGACTGGCCCGAGCCTGGCCCCTTCATCGGCCTGGACGCGGTCACCGAGGAATTCAGAAGCGCGTTCGGGGTCTGGGCGGAGCTCCGCTTCGAGGACATCGAGGTCGTCGCCGAATTCGGAGAATGGGTCGTGATGACCTTTCGCATTCCCACTCGCGGCGCAACCAGCGGCCTGGGCGCCGACTTCGACTTTGCCGCCGCGTACCGGATCGAGGCAGGGCTCCTCGCCGAACTCGTGGTCCACTGGCGCATCGAGGATGCGTTGGAAGCCGCCGGGCTGTCGCAATAGGGCTCGATGACCGCCGGTAAGCCCTGACGGCGTCTGGACGGTGCTCCCACCGACCATGCCCGAATCGCCCTTCGGGCGTACCCTGAATAGAGGCCGTCGGGCAACGGAGACGGGATGAGCACGCTGCAATGCATCGAATGCGGAGCCGACAACCCGGCGGCGACGCGATTCTGCGTCAGCTGCGGCGCTGACCAGGCGCTCACCTGCCCCGGCTGCGGTGCCGCCGGATTGCCCGGCGCGAGCTTCTGCGGCGAGTGCGGGGCGGCACTCGGCCGGCCCGGCGCGGCTGATCCATCGTCGGTGGCACTGGGGGAACTGCCGGAGGAACGACGACGGGCGACGGTTCTGTTCGCTGATATCTCCGGTTACACGGCGATCGCCGAGCAACTCGACCCAGAAGTCACCAAGTCACTGGTCGACCGGGCGCTGAAGAGGTTGAGCCGGGAGGTGACCGATCGCGGGGGCCACATCGACAAGCTCATCGGTGACAACGTGATGGCGATTTTCGGCGCGCCCGTCGCCCACGAGGATGATCCCGAGCGGGCGGTTCGCGCGGGGCTCGCGATGCAGTCGGCGATGAGCGAGATCAACGCCGAGCTCGACTCTCGCGCAGCGTCCAAGGGCATCGAGCTGACGCTTCGGGTGGGCATCAACTCCGGAGAGGTGCTCGCCGGTGCCGTCGGCGAGCAGTACACCGTCATCGGCGACACGGTGAATGTGGCGGCCCGCCTGCAGACGGAGAGCGGGGTGGGAGCGGTCACGGTCGGTGATTCGACCCGTCGTTCGACCACGGCGGCAATCGAATATCGCGAGCTCGAGCCGCTGAGGCTGAAGGGCAAGTCGCAGCCGATCCCCGCTTGGGAGGCGGTGCGCCCGGTCAACTCCGAGGCGACTGGCGCTGCAAAGCTGGGCACAGGCCCGTTCATCGGGCGGGATGAGGAGCTGGCGCTGCTCGCATCGCTTTTCGAGCGCTCCGTCCGGGAGTCCCGTCCCTATCTGGTCACCGTCTTCGGGGAGGCCGGGGTCGGCAAGTCGAGATTGTTGTCGGAGCTGACGGAGTTTCTCGAGGAGCGCGTCGACCAGGTGGAGACGCTGGTCGGCCGCTCTCCGGCCTACGGCACTTCCACCACATACGCGGCGCTGGGGGAGATCCTGCGTGAGCGGTTCGGAGTGTCCCGTGCCGAGGCATCGTCAGTTGGGGCGCACAAGCTGGCCGCCGGAATCGAGGAGCTCGCGGAGGGGACGGGCGAGCTGGTGGATGCGACCCGGGCGGCGACCCTGATCGCGCGCGTCGCCGGAATCGACGAGCCGGGCGAAGCCGAGGAAGAGGATCCGGAGCAGGTCCGTGATCAGATCTTCGCCGCCACGCGCCTCGTGCTGCATCTCCTCAGCGCGAGAAGGCCGATCGTCGTGGCATTCGAAGACGTCCACTGGGCGGACGAGGGCCTGCTCGACCTGATCGAGCACCTGGCGGGATGGGGACATGGATCGGTGCTGATCGTCTGTCTGGCCCGGGACGAGCTGCTTGAGCGGAGGCCGACCTGGGGCGGCGGCAGGCGGAATGCGACGACGCTCTCGCTCGATCCGCTGGCCACGGAGGAGGCCGAAAGCCTCGTTCAGTCGTTGCTTGTGGGTCAGCCGGGTGGCGGTGAGCTGGCCGTCAAGGTGGCCGATCGCTCCGGCGGCAATCCGCTGTTCGCCGAGGAGATGGTCAACCGTCTCCGTGAGGAGCGGAGCGCCGACGTTGCGGGCCTACCGGACAGCGTTCATGCGGTTCTCGCGGCGCGTCTCGACGCGCTCGGATCCGACGAGCGGCGACTGCTGCAGGCAGCCTCGGTCGCCGGGCAGACCTTCTGGGACAGGGTCGTCGAGGGCCTGATCGGCGGGTCGGTCGAGGACTCGCTGGCCGCGCTCGTCGAAAAGGACATGATCGTCCCCACAACGGCGAGCCGCGTCGCCGGCGAGCGCGAGTTCGCGTTCAAGCACGCGCTGGTTCGCGATGTGGCCTACGGAACGCTGCCGCGCGCCGTGCGCGCCGGCCGGCACTCCGAGCTTGCGGACATCATCGAGGGGCGCCTCGGGGAGAACCGAGGCGGCGTTGCCGCCCTGCTTGCGGAGCATCGCCTGAAGGCGGCGAAGCTGGCCGAGCAGGCGGACTTCCCGGCCGACGAGTTGCGGAGCATGCGCCGGGCTTCTGCACACGCGTCCGAGACGGCCGGTGACGCCGCGGCGTCCCTGTACTCGAACGCCGAGGCGCTGGCGCACTACGAGAACGCGTTGGGACTTCCCGGCGGGTTGGATCCCGACGAGCGGGCGCGGGTCGAGGAGAGCCGCGGCGATACGGCGTTCCGCGCCGGCCACGTCGACGCGGCCATCGACGGCTGGAAGCTGGCCCTCGAGTTCCAGGAGGACTCCGGTTCTCCCGAGTTGGCGGGCGGCTTGCACAGGAAGATCGGCGCCGGGCTCTGGCACAAGGGCGACCGGGATTCGTCGATCGCCCACCTGCAGCGGGGGATCGACCTGCTCAAGGACGCCGAACCGTGCCGCGAGCTGATCGAGCTCTACGAAGAGGCGGCCTCGCTCTACGTCGAGACCGGCGACAACATGCTCGCGATCTATGCGGCCGAGAAGGCCCAGCGCCTCGCCGAAGCCCTGGGACAATCCTCCACCGCAAGCCGTGCCCACCTCACTTTCGGACGCGTCTTCGGGCGCATCGGTGATCTCGATCAGGCGCGCGCCAGCTTCACGCGAGCGGTGGAGCTGGCGCGGCAGGCCAGCCCCGGCGAAACGGTTCGGGCGCTGCTCGCCCTCGGCCGGCATCTCGAGGTCGCGGAGGCCGACTACCCGGCCGCCGCCTCGGCCTGCAACGAGGCGCTCGAGCTCGCCGACCAGCTCGGCGACGTGCCGGCGCAGATCGAGCTGCATGCGGCACTCGGACAGCTCGCCATCCATTCCGCCTCCTGGTCGGAGGTCGATCGGCATGCCGAGGAGGCAGCCCGACTTGCGGAGCGAGAGGGTCTATCGGGTCAAGTCTGCCTCCCCCTGCTGCTGCAGGGTGTTTCGGCGTGGCGCCGTGGAGATTGGGAGAGCTCCGAATCCCGCCTCAAACGTGCGCGCGACATCGCCGCCTCCGGTGGTCGCTCGGAGGCAGCCTTCTCAGCGCTCCTCTGGATCGGTGCCTGCAAGTTCGGCCGCGGCGATCTCCAGGCGACGTCCTCCGCCCTCGTGGAGGCCGCAGCGGCCTGCGACCGGGCGGGACTGACCGCCCAAGCCGCCGAGGCGACCGGAGCGCGCGCGGCCGTACTCGCGCTTTGGGGCAGGCCGGAGGAGGCCGAGTCCGCGTCCGAGAACGTCGCGGAACTGTTGCGGCGCGCGGCCAATCCCGTGTCCACCGCCGCGGCCGCGGAGGCACGAGGAGCCGCGGCCTTCGAGACAGCCGAGGCGGAGCGGGAGTTGCGCGAAGCGATAGTCCTCTGGGAGCGAGCCGGGCGCCCCCTGGATGCGATCAGGGTCCGCCTGTTGCTCTCGCGGTCACTGATGAGAGCCGATGCGGCTGCGGGGCGTCAGGTAGCAGAGGAAGCCGCGAGGGAGTCGGAGCGGCTCGGCGTTCCCCACCTCGCAGTCGCCGCACGAGGCGGCGATGCAGAAGGACGGTCTCGGCCCGCGTCCCAGACCTGAGCAGACGGAACGCCCCAGCTCACCGGGCGTCTTGCTCACCCCGGTGGGCTTGGTAGTAGGCGGATAGACGTTCTGGGATTTCCCCAGCACTGCTCCCCCGAAGCCAGGACCAAGAGGCGATACTGAATGGGCGATGTCTGGTGAGAACATCGAGGTGATTCGTCGATGAAGATCTCCGTGTCGATGCCGCTAGTGCGCCCGCGAACCTGCCAGTCAACCCGAAGAAGGCCCACTCGCGTAGCCCATTCGCCGACCTGGAGGAGCACCTGAAGCCGAAAGTGTGGGCCTCGGGGCCGCGATCGGTGTCGAGACAGTCGACGTGATCTCCCCCGCTCGGGGGGTGTCTGGACCAACTCGATCGTGGTCCGCGGGGACGTGGTTGATCGACGCGCCGACCCCGAAGACCCTGGAATCGACCTGCAGGCCGGGCCGGAGGGCGGGCAGTTGGAAATGCTGCCTTCTCCATGGGGTGAGCCTAGATGCTGGGTCAGTGGCTCCACCCGCACCGGTAGCTTGTTGTCGAGGACGCAGACAGAGAGGACGGCATGGAGACGTTCGAGCGCCGAACCCGTGGGCGAAGAGGATCGGCGTACCGCCGGCGTGCGATCGCCGCGACGTTGGCGTTCAGCATCTGGATAGCGCCGGGACTGGCTGCCTCGGCGACGGCCAAGCCCCAGGGACCTCCACCCTCGGTGCGGACCGTCATCACCGGTAAGCGGGCCGAGCTGCGGGAGACGGTTCCGATCGCCTCCCACGTCGGCGGCAGGACGAGATCGGTCCTCTCCGTTCACCTGCCGCGGCTGCGGCCGGGTGCGCGCGTCTCGCTGGCCGGCGAGGTCGGGTTGACGACGACATGCGTCCAGCAGATCGCGCGGTGCATCGGCCGCAGCTACAGGTTCGATCCGCACCTTCGTGCCCGGATCGTCCTCGCCGACAAGCCCGAGGACACGAAGCGCTCGAAGACGATTCCCGTCTCCCGGAGCGTCAGCCTGACCTGCGAGCAGACGCGCCCCAACCGCAATCACCATTGCCCGTTGGTGGTCGCGGGCTCGTTTCGCGTCCGCGACCTGGGCAAGCTGCCGTGCGGGCCGAGCAGCTGCCGGCTGAACATGCTGGTCGACGCCTCCAACCGGAAGGCCAGGTCGAATCAGTACGTCGTCGTCGGCTCCGACCAGCCCGACGGCAGCGTCGAGGGCGGCAAGGCGAGATTGAGCGCCGCCGTCTCGGTCGGCGACGTCAAGGTCAGCAGGCGCCGCACCACTCACAGGCGGACCAAATCGTTGCCGGCGGCGTTCGAGAACGGCAAGAAGGTCGTCTACTCGCTGCGGCTCGGCAACCTCCGCAAGCGCGACGTGCTGCTGGTCGGATCGCGGCAGGTGAGCAGCATCCAGCGGACGCCGTACTTCATCTCCAACCAGATCATCGTCAGCACCCGGCCGGGCTCGACCCGGCCGAGCGCCCTCGCCCGCCGGGCCGTCTCGCGCACCGGCACGGCGACGGAGACGAACGGCTTCAACTGCACCCTCGGCCCGAGCGCGTTCAGCTCGCCGTGCACGGGCACCAAGGCGGGGATCGCCCGGATCCAGCACGTCCCGCGGGGCAAGACCGGCAAGGCGAAGCCGCTCTACGTGAATCTCGTCTCGCGCGGCTTCCCGAAGCTGATCCAGGCGCGCGGCGGCTATCCACCGGTCCACGTCCTCGATCGCGGCTTCCTCGAGGTCACCCGGATCAGGGGCGACCGCCGCGAGCTGCAGCCGCGGACCGGCTGACCGCGAGTAGGCGGATCGGTGCCGCCCGTCAGATCGAGATCGAGACCGGGAAGGTCACAACCCAGGCGACCGTGCCGGTGAAGAAGACGTAGCCGAGGACCAGCAGGGCGACGCGCTGCCGCGGCTCCACGAGCTTGGTGCTGATCCCGGCGAAGAACAGCGACGCTGCGAACAACACCACGGCCAGCACGTAGTTGTCGGAGCGCTGGTTCGACTGCAGGGCGTCGGCGTTCGCCGCCACCGCGTCATCCGTCAGCTGCTTCGCCTCGCGGGTCTTGGCGAGCTTGTATTGCGGCATCACGAACGGCGTCGGCGGGGCCTTGTCCGATTTCAGCGGATCGGTCGCGACCCAGGCCCTGACGGCGGGCTTGAACTCGAGCCGGAACCGGTCGTAGTAGAAGCTCTGGAGCTTCTTGTCACCGGATGAATAGGCGTTGACCCATTGGGTGAACGTGAGCACGTCGACCTGCGTCTGCTGACCCGCCTCGGTGGACGCCCTGGTGGACTCGACCCGGGCGGCGTTGGCCTTGCTGAAGTCGATCGCCTGGATACCGCTCCAGCGTGCCGACTGGTAGGAGCTCCAGGCGGTTGCGACGGCGGCGATGGCGAGCAGGATGGTTGCGAACAGCTCGAGGTGCCCGTGCAGAAAGTCGAGGCGGCCGGGGCGCGGTCGCTGCTCGTCGCCGTCGGGTGTCGTCTCGTCGCTAGGCACGATCGGCGTGCAGGCCGTGGAAACCGAACGGGATGTGATGGGGGACGGCGGCGCGGCCGATCTCGTTCATGTCACGCGCGTCGAGGACGAGCAGGAAGGAGGTCCGGCGCCTCGCATCGAGGACGACCGAGAGCAGGACACCGTCGTCCTCGCGGCGGCCGTGCGGGCGCCGCACGAAGATCGGCTCACCCGGATAGGTGCCCCGCTCGTGCCAATGCACCAGCTCCTCGCGCTTGATGTCGAGCTTCGAGACCCGGTCGATGAAGCCGCTCCGGCGCGGGATGGCGGACGCCGACGCCGTACGCGAATCGGTAGTTGCGCGCGTTGACGTTCTCGTAGTCGATGCGGGGCAGTTCGAAATTGCCCTCGGCGAGCTCGCGCACCCGGACTCGCGAGCTGCCCGGCTTGACGATCAGCCGCCGGATGCTCGCCTGCGGGACCCGGGAACCGTCCTTGCGCATATTCTTCAGGTACATGGCGTCGACGATCGAGCTGTCGCGGTGGGCGCAGACGTCGAGAACGACCCGGTCGCCGTCATCGAAGGCGTTGATGTTGTGGAAGACGAACGACGGATCGAACTCGACCGTCGCGGCGACGCCGCCACGCTTGCGGTCGATCAGGATGACGATGCGAGGGCTGCGTCCCGTCCCAGACGTAGTTGGTCGCGATCGGCCCGCGGTCGGGCGAGAGGAAGCGGGCCAGGTCGAACTCCCAGGGCTGGGTGTGGACGGCGACGTAGCGGCGCGTCAGCGCGAACGAATGCAGGTAGCCGGGCCGGTCCTGGGGGATGAACGCCAACTCGCGGCGAACGCCGTGGCGCTCGCCGATGATCCGCAGCCCGCTCGGCGGGATCAGCTCGATCTCGTAGCTGAACCGCTCCCCCGTCCGCGGGTCGTGATGGGGATGGGCCGTGCCGAGCCGCCCGTTCGGCACCTCGCCCACGACGCCGAGCGTCCTCAGGCTGTCGGGGGTCGAAGCGGACGGGGATCGGGATCTCGGTATGGGCCTGGAAGCGCTTCGCGAGCTGCTCGATCGAGACGTTCGCGTTCGGGATCGGGCCGAGCACCGGCAGCGTCGATACGCCGCTGAACATCGCCCGGCAGGGATCCGGCTCGGGGTCGGTGCCGAACTCCGAGAACTCCATCACCCCGTCGCGGCGCCATGCCCGGTACGCGCTCGAGCGCAGGAAGCGGTTCGCGTAGGAGACCCGGCCGTCGGAGAACGAGAAGCCGTGCAGCATCGCGAGGCCGTCGAACCAGTGGTTCAGCTTCTGCTCGCCGATCTCGAACAGCGCCGGGCCGTTGCGGAGCAGGATACCCTGCAGCCACGCCGGGATCCTGCCCTCGACCGGGACGTTCGGGAGGCGGATCTCCTCGGTCAGCGAGCGGAAGCCCCTGCGTAGTCGGCGCGGCCCGCTCGGGCGAGCTCGTCGGCCAGAGCCGGGATCAGCAGGGCCGCCGACGGCGAGCGCCGCACCGGCGCCGATCCCGCTGCGAAGCAGGTTCCTCCTCGTCATTGCCATGGCGACACCCTATTGTGAACCGGGCCATCCGTGACGCATCATCATCATCCATCGGCATCCGATCCGCGACTGCAAACGTCCGTTCTCGCCTGATCGCCACGTTGATCGGGCTGCGGCAGCGCCGGGAGCGCGGGAGGCCGCACCGGGCGGCCTCGAGCAGCTTCGGGAGCCGGCGGCTGCCTCGTCGATCGCTCGACTCGCCGCCGCATTCCTGCGGGACGGCTCGCGCGCTGAACGGACCCGGGCCCTTCCTGGGCTCGCGGGCGGTCGCGCTCAGCCCCGACGGCAAGAACCTCTACGTCGCCTCGTCGAAGAGCGACGCGATCGCGATCTTCAACCGCAACGCCCGAACGGGCAAGCTCAAGCAGCGCAGCGGGCAGCGGCGGGTGCATCGCCGCGCAGGGGCGCGAGCGGATGCGCGGCGGCGTCGGCCTCGACGGCCCGAACTCGGTCGCGGTCAGCCCGGACGGCAAGAACGTCTACGCGACCTCGCGGGCGAGCAGCTCACGTCACCGCCTTCCGCCGCAACCGCTCGACCGGCGCCCTGCAGGCAACTGCCGGGCGGCTGCATCTCGGCGCTGCCGCTTCCGGCGTGCACGCCGGCCGGGCGCTCAGGGGCCCGACGTCGTCATCGTCAGCCCCGACGGCGCGGAACGTCTACGTCGGCGCTTTCTTCGGCAACGCCGTCGCCGTCTTCGATCGCGACGCGTCGAACGGCGCGCTGACGCCAGCCCGCCGACACGACCGGCTGCATCACCGATGCCCCGTCAGCGGCTGCGCGACCGGCCTGGCGCTCGGCGCCCGGAGGGGATGGCGATCAGCGGCGACGGCGAGGACGTCTACGTCGCGGCCGCGGTCGTCGAACGCGATCGTCGAACCTCGGGCGCGATCCTTCCACCGGCGCGCTCACCGAGGCCGCGGACGGGTCGCGGCTGCATCGTCGACGCGGCGCTTGCCGGATGCACGACCGGCGTGCAGCTGAGCGGCGCCAACGCGGTCGCCGTCAGCCCCGACGACGACGACGTCTACGTGACCTCGCTGCTCAGCAACAGCGTCACGTCCTTCGACCCGGTCGAGCTCCTCGACGCTCGCCCAGAAGCCGGGCACGAGCGGGTGCCTCGTCTACCTGGTCGCGGTCGGCTGCTCGCTCGGTGAGGCGCTCAGCGCGCCCGAGGGGATCGCCGTCTCCCCCGACGGCGCCAACGTCTACGCCGCCGCGTTCGACACGGGGGCGATCGCCGTCCTCGATCGCGACCGCAGCGGCTCCGTCGTGCAGAAGGCGCGGCAACGCGGGCTGCCTCGCCGCGCAAGCTCGGTGCCGGGCTGCCGGCGCGGGCGCGCGCTGAGGGCGTCAGCTCGATCGGCGATCAGCCCCGAGGGCCGGTTCCTCTACGCGGTCGCGTTCGGCAGCGACGCGATCTCGATCTTCCACCGCAGAACTCCACCGAAGACCTAAGCTGGAGAGACCAATGGATCGAGCCGGCTGATCGCAGGAACGGCCTGACCCGCAAGGAGCTGCTCGAGTCCGGGGCCGCGGCGGCGGCGGCCGGCGCTGCTCGCCCAGGGCGGCCCGGCGTCGAGCGGGCCGTGCGGCGGCCACGCGCAAGCCCGGCCGGAGCGTCGCCGGGATGAACATCATCCTCTTCGTCACCGACCAGGAGCGGGCGATCCAGCACTTCCCGCGCGAACTGGCTGCGCGAGAACCTGCCGGGCATGCGGCGGCTGAAGCGCCACGGCCTCAGCTTCGAGCGCGCCTACACCAACGCCTGCATGTGCTCGCCGGCCCGCTCGACCCTGATGACCGGCTACTTCCCCGCCCAGCACGGCGTCAAGTACACGCTCGAGGCGGACATGCCGTACCCGCCAGTACCCGATCAGGTCGAGCTGCCGCTCGACTCTCGCGAACCTCGCGCACGGTCATGTCGGCCGCCGGCTACAACGTCGTCTACAAGGGCAAGTGGCACTGCTCGAAGCCGCCCCCGAACCAGGACGCCGTCGCCGGCCGACCTCGCGGCGTACGGCTTCTCCCGCTGGAACCCGCCGGACGCCGGCGCCAACCAGGACGTCTCCGAGGCCGGCGGCGGCAGCGTCGACAACGACGGCCGCTACATGAACTCGGTCGGCAACGCGGCCGACGGCACCGAGGGCGTCCTCCAGTACCTGGGCTCGACGGCCGCCCAGCAGCAGCCGTTCTTCATGGTCATCTCGCTGGTCAACCCCCACGACGTCCTCTTCTATCCCGAGCTCCTCCTTCGAGGACGCCGACTACGACGACTCCTGGCTCGAGGGCGACATCGGCCTGCCCGCGACGGTCGACGAGGACCTCTCGACCAAGCCGTCGGTCCAGGCGCAGTTCCGGCGGATCTTCAACCTGACCGGCAAGCTGAAGACCCGGCAGCAGAAGCTCAGCTACCTGAACTTCTACGGCAACCTGATGCGGTCCTCCGACGCCTACCTCGACTCACGGTCCTCGACAAGCTCGAGGAGACGCGGCCTCTTCGACGACACGCTGATCATCCGGACCGCCGACCACGGCGAGATGGGACTCGCCCACGGCGGGCTGCGGCAGAAGAACTTCAACTTCTACGAGGAGTCCATGCGGGTCCCGCTCATCTACTCGAACCCGAAGCTCTATCCGCGGCCGCAGAGCACCCGGGCGCTCGTCTCCCACGTCGACTTCCTGCCCACCCTCGCCAGCCTGGCGAAGGCGCCGACGAGCGCCCGGGCGACCCTGGGAGGGCGTCGACTACTCGCCGGTCGTGCTGCGGCCCATCCGTGGCGAAGCCGCCGCAGGACTACATCGTCTTCACCTACGACGACTACCAGTCGGGCCAGAAGAGCCCGCCCTACCCGAAGCCGCCGAACCACATCGTCAGCATCCGCGAGCGGCGCTGGAAGCTCGCCAAGTACTACGACGTCGACCACAGGTCGGCCGCAGTGGGAGATGTACGACCTGCTGAAGGATCCGCTGGAACGCACGAACCTCGCGGCTCCCGGGCTTCAAGCGATCGGGACGGCAGCAAAAGGAGTTCAAGCGGCTGAAGAGGAAGCTGGCTCGCGTCAGCCGGAAGCGCCTTCAACCGCTCGACGTGGGCCGCATCCGCGCGGAGCCGGAGAGTAGATTCTGCGCATGAGCAAGAAGCGATCGTCGTACTCGGTGCGGGCTTCGGAGGCCTGGAGCTCTGCACGCTGCTGTCGGAGCAGCTCGGCGATGAGGTCGACGTGACCCTGATCGACAAGAACGACTCGTTCGTCTTCGGCTTCTCGAAGCTCGACGTGATGTTCGGCCGGACCAGCGCTGGAGGCGGTCCGCATGCACTACTCGCGACATCGACAAGCCCGGGGTCCGGTTCGTGCAGGAGACGATCACCGCGATCGATCCCGAGTCGAAGGTCGTGACCACCGACGGCGGCGCCCACCAGGCCGACATCCTCGTCGTCGCCCTCGGCGCCGACTACGACATGGACGCCACGCCGGGGCTCGCCGACTGCAACGAGTTCTATTCGGTCGCCGGCGCCGAGCGGATCGCCGCGTCGATCGCCGAGCTTCTCGATCGGGCCACGCCGTGATCGGCGTCTGCGGCGCGCCGTTCAAGTGCCCGCCGGCGCCGAGCGAGACGTGCCTGCTCCTCCACGACCAGCTCGTCGAGCGCGGGGTCCGGGACGCCTGCGAGATCACCTTCGTCATTCCCTTCCCGACCCCGGTCCCGCCCTCGCCGGACACCTCGGCCGCGCTGATCGAGGCGTTCGCCGAGCGCGACATCGAGGTTCGTCCCCGACCGCCGGGTCGCGCTCGGTCGACGACGGCCCGTGACGTCGCGATCCTCGACGACGGCACCGAGATGCCGTATCGACCTCTTCCTCGGCGTGCCCAAGCATCGGGCGCCCGACGTCGTCCTCGCCAGCGGGCTCGCCGAGGACGGCTACATCCCGGTCGACTCGAGCACGCTGCGGACCCGGTTCGACGACGTCTATGCGGTCGGCGACGTCGCGACCGTCGGGCGTGCCGAAGGCCGGCGTGTTCGCCGAGGGCGCCGCCAAGGTCGTGGCCGCCGAGATCATCGCGGCGCATGCGGGGCGAGGGCGATCCCGACGGCTACGCCGGGCAGCGGCTCCTGCTACATCGAGTTCGGCGCCGGCCGGGTCGGCCGGGTCGATGTCGACTTCCTCGGCGGCCCGAAGCCGACGGGCACCTACCGGGCGCCGTCGGAGGCGCTCGTCGCCGAGAAGAGCGAGTTCGGCTCCAGCCGGCGCGCCCGCTGGTTCTGACCCGCGGCGACCTAGTCCGTCGATCTCGTCGAGCGTGCGGCCGCTGATCGACCGAGCCGGGTGCGTCGGCGGCGACGTCGGAGCCGGGTCGGGCCTCGTCGTCCCTGCGCTTGATCAACAGCCAGCGGGGCTTCGGCCCTCCCCCGGTCCGCTGCAGCGCGAATCCTCCGCTCAGCTTCTCGCCGTGGAGGACGAAGACGGCATGGCCGCGGTCGATCGCCTCCGGCCAGGGAACCCGCCCGCCCTGCTCGTAGGTGCCGCGATCCCAGACGATCGCCTTGCCCGCCGCCGAGCGCTCCCTCCTGCTCGTTGCCGGCGGGGTCGTGATCGGGGACCTCGATCGCCATCCGCTTGACGGCGGGATCCATCGACGGCCCCTTCGGCACCGCCCACGAGCGCATGACGCCGCCGACCTCGAGCCGGAAGTCGAAGTGATGCGCGGTGGCGGCGTGCTCGCGGACGACGAACCGGCCGGCGCTGACGCCGCGGATCGCGAACTGCTCGTGCCCCTCTGCCTTGACCCGCTCGACCTCGACGCCGGAGACCCGCGCGCCCGGCGGGCCCTCGCGCGAGGAACGCGACCAGGCTCGTCGACCGCGCGACTCGTCACCCTCTGCGTGCACGTCGACGGCTCCGTCGTCGGTGTTGCGCACCCATCCCATGACGCCGAGCTCGCGCGCCCGGCGGACCGTCGCGTCGCGGAACCCGACGGCCTGCACCCGTCCCTCGACGGTGGCGCGGATCGCGTGTCTTGGCCGGTGGCGCTGGCATCGGCTCAACCTACAGCGGCGCTTGCGCCAACATCAGCGAGTGGACGCGGACCCTGAATCGATCGCCGCAGCGCTCGCCGCGGCCGGCTGCATCGCCCCCGCTGAGGAGGCGGCGGAGCTGATCGCGGCCGCCGGCGGCGACCCGGAGGAGGCTGGCGAACTCGTCGGCCCGGCGGTCGGCCGGCGAGCCGCTGCCGTGGCTGACCGGCGACGATCGAGTTCTGTGGGATCGGCTCGTGGTCGTTCCGGGCACCTACGTCCCGCGCTGGCAGACCGAGCCGCTCGCCAGCCGCGCCGCCGAGCTGACTGCCCGCGGGTGGCACCGCGGTGGATCTCTGCACCGGTATCGGGGCGATCGCGGCGGTGATCGCCGCAGCCGACGCCGCGGCCCGCGTCCTCGCCACCGAGATCGACGAGCTCGCGGCCGACAGTGCGCGCGGCGCAACGGCGTCGAGGTTCTGCTCGGCCACCTCGACGACCCGCTGCCCGGCGACGTCGCCGGTGCGGTCGACGTCGATCACGGCGGTGGTTCCCTACGTACCGACCGAGGAGATGCAGCTCCTGCCGCGGGACGTCCGCGACCACGAGCCGCGCCTGGCGCTCGACGGTGGTCCCGGAGGGAACGCGCGTGTTGTCGGAGCTCGCTGATCGCAGCGCGCCCACGGCTGCTCAGGCCGGGCGGGCACCTGCTGCTCGAGCTCGGCGGCGACCAGCGACGAGCCGATCTCGCCGGCACTGCGGGCGAACGGCTTCGCACGCCGTCGAGGTGCTGCGCGACGCCGAGGGCGACGCCCGGGGGATCGTCGCCCGGCTCGGTCTAGGCCGGCGGCCGGAAACCGGAGCAGACCACGCGCATCCAGTCGATGCGGCCGTCCCGCTCGGTGAAGTACGCCCGCTGCTCGAAGGTGAACGGCCCATCCCCGTTGTGACCGCGCAGTGCGTAGGAGAGCGTCGACCGGTCGGCGAAGGTGCCGGTCTCGACGGCCATGAGCTCGTCGACGTGATCGGACTCCTCCAGCCAGCTGGTGAGCACGTCGTCGATCGGTCTGCGCGGGACCGGTCGCCTCCCAGGAGCGGCTCGGGGTCAGGCCCCGGAAATCGACGTCCGGGTCCAGCAGCTCCGCAATCCGGGCGAAGTCCTTTGCGGCGAGCGCCGCAGCGAACTCCCGGCCCAGCTTCGAGCCGGAGTCGCCGGCGGCGGGAGGCGGCGCATCTGCCATGCCCCCAACCTAGCTAAGACGCTCCGTGACCCGGAACGAGATTGCCGACCACGCCGACCCGGAACCCGAGCCACGGATAGGTGCGGTTGTAGAAGACGTTGTCCTGCGGCTGCAGCCCGACCGCCGAGAGCCAGAGCTGGTAGCCGGGAGCGTTGGGGACGCCACCGTGCAGCCGCCGCCAGACGCGACCCTCGCTCTTGCCCTTCGGCGGAGCCGTGATCGTGTCGGTCCACTCGACGGCGTTGCCGCCCTGGTCGAGCGTGCCCCACGGCGAGGTGGTCAGTCGCCTGCCCGACCGTGCCGAGGCTGCCCTGGTAGAGCTCGGCGTAGGCGGTCGGATCGATGCCGAAGCGGGTTGACGGTCGAGCAGTCGCTCTGCGGCTGGACGCCCGCGGGACACCAGGTCGGAGCCGGCAGGCCGGAGGCGTGGTAGGTGGCGAGCGGCTGGGTGCCGGGGTTCGTGACGTCTCCGGTCGAAGGGTCGAGGGTCGTCGGGGATGGTGCGGTCGCCGTGCCGTCGCCGAAGACGCCGGCGTTGGTCGGGTACTTCCAGTAGGAGTAGGTGCCGCCGCCGGTCGGGTCGTAGTAGGCAGCCTTGATCCACTCGTCCTGGCTGGGGACGACGAACCCCTTCGCGTGGGCGCGGGTCGCGCCGGTCCGCTTGTTCCGCCTCAGGTCGTACATGCCACGGCCCGGTTCGCGAGGAGAGGCCGCACGCGATAGGTGACGTAGTCGAAGCCTGCCGGAGCTGGTGACCCGCTTGGAGAGCAGGCGACCGTTGTAGAGCGAGTTCGTGAACCGGGCTGCGCGGAGGAAGGTCGCGAACCCGTAGGGCTTGTCGGCCCACTCCGGGAAGGCGACGGAGTAGTGGCGGCCGTCGCGGGCCTTGTCCGACTCGTTCACCTGGCCGTACTTGGGCCACGCCGTCGAGCTCTCGGTCGGGTCGTAGAGGTTGTGCGGGTCGTTGCCGGTGGGATCGGCCGTGTTGAGGAAATCGACCCACTGCTTGACGGTCACCTCGAGCTCACCGATCCCGTAGCGATAGTCGACGCCACCGACGTCCTGACAGTCCGTCGAGCCGGAGGGTGCGTCGTCGCAGGACTGGTAGACGGCGTCGGTGAACGGGACGATCGCCGCCGACGGGTTGCCGGGGTGGGTCACCCGCACAGTCGTGACCTTGATCGCCGGCCCTCCCCCGGCGGCTGCCGAAGCGGGAACCGCAAGGCACGCGACTGTGGCGATCAAGAGGGCGAGGGACTTGACGATTCCACTGAGGCTGTTCATCCCAACCCCCATCGACGGATCCACGCCATCCTTGAGAAACACGTGCCCGAGGCGAGCCGACGGCGCCGCCCGCAACCCGTTTGCCTTTATCCCCGGCTGCTAGCTTGGTGTCCAGCCCTCTGAATCGCCATTGCCTCTCCGACCGAGTCTCGGTGGCACCAACGGGGAACACCTACCCGAAGGACGCGACATGGCATTGAGTACCGCTGACGGCCCGCCGATGAGAGGCGAGCGATGAGGGCGACGATCGAAGCCGCCCGCGAGCGCGAGCAGCGGACCGCCGCACTCGCGAACGAGGCCCGCCATGCCCAGGACCGCTACGACCTCTACAAGGCGAAGACCTACGGGCCGAAGCTGACCAGCCCGGCGAAGTTGCGGGAGTTGCAGCAGGCATGCAATCTCGCCGACGCCCGGCTGCGGTCGGCGTGGGTGGCGCCCCACGCCGTCGAGAGCGCCGCCGCCGAGTCCGAGGATCTCGCTTGAGCCCCACGACAGCGACCGTCGCCTGGACCTGCATCCGGTGCGAAGTCACCACGAGCTTCATGGCGGGAAGCGATCATCGCGGTCTCCCGACCGACTGGGCCGAGCTCGACGGCGAGCTCTACTGCCTCGGCTGCCGCCGGGTGCTGGCGGGCGAAGCGGCTCAGGAAGAGGGTGGCGAGGGGGCGACCCGCGAGGAGCTGCTCCGGCTCCGCAAGACCGGCACCCTCGAGTTCGAGCTTCGCCGCGATCCCGACCGGCCCGACCGCGCCATCGCCCGGGCCTGCCACACCTCCGCGCCGGCCGTCGCCAAGGTCCGCGACCGGCTCCTCTAGGGCGTCGATCACGCCGTAGTCGGCTGCTCCTCGTCGCCGCGAGCGTCGAGCTCACGGGCGATGGCCTGGGTCTCGGCGTCGCGGACCATGCGACTGTCGAGGAGCGGGTTGACCAACCCCCGCAGCGCCGAGAAAGCGACCCAGCTCCGTGGCCGGATGATGCGTGGCGCCCGCTTCTCGATCCCGTCGACGATGCCGAGCGCGGCTTCCTCCGGTTGTAGCCGCTGGCTGAGGATCTTCGGCAGGGTGGCCTGGAAGCGGGCGACCAGGGAGTCGCCGTCGATCGCCTGCTGGACCATCGCGGTGTCGATGAAGCCGAAGTAGGCGACGCTGGCTCCGGCTCCGTGCTGGGCGAGCTCGACACGCAGGGCCCGACCGAACTGCTCGACCCCGGCCTTCGACATCGCGTAGGGGGCCGCGCCGACCCCGTTGATGAAGGCGTAGACGGAGGCGACGACGACGACGTGACCGCGGCGGCGGACGATCTCCGGCAGCGCCGCGAGGACGGTCCGGTGCACACCGTTGAGGTTGACGTCGAGGACCCGGTCGAACGCCTCGCCCGACATCGCCCGGGAGGTCGCCCCCCGGGACGCGATCCCAGCGTTCGCGACGACTACGTCGACGCCGCCGAATCGCTCGACCGCATCGGCCACGGCGCGCTGCATCGCGCCCCGGTCGGTCACGTCCGCGGCGACGCCGACAGCGGATCCGGGCAGCGTCTCGGCGGCGGCCCGGGCCGACTCGGGATCGAGGTCGACGATCATCACCGTCGCCCCGCGGCGAGAGAGCTCCTGCGCGGTGGCGAGGCCGATGCCGCGTGCGGCGCCGGTCACGATCGCGACCTTCCCTCTCAACTCGAAGCGATCGGCCATCGCCGTCACCCTAACGAGGGCCGTGCGCCTTCACCAAGGTGACGGCTCGTAGTCCTTGAGGAAGCTTCCGCACACGTCCTCGCCGACCTCGCCGCGGACGATCGGGTCATAGACGCGAGCCGCGCCGTCGACGAGGTCGAGGGGAGCGTGAAAGCCCTCCTCGGCGAGCCGCATCTTCGTCGGATGCGGGCGCTCGTCCGTGATCCAGCCGGTATCGACGCTGCTCATCAGGATGCCATCGCTCTCGAGCATCTCCCCTGCGCTCGTCCGGGTCAGCATGTTCAGCGCCGCCTTCGCCATGTTCGTGTGCGGATGACCAGGGCCCTTGTAGCCGCGGCTGAACTGTCCCTCCATGGCCGAGACGTTGACGACGTACTTGCGGCGCGCCCCGGCAGCCGCCATCGACGCGCGCAGGCGGCTGATCAGGATGAACGGCGCGGTCGAGTTGCAGAGTTGGACCTCGAGCATCTCGACTGGATCCACGTCCTCGACCCGCTTGCTCCAGCTGTTGGCCGCCTCGCGATCGGGGACCAGGCCGCCGGCGTCGATCGCCGTCCCGGCCCGAAGCCGCTCGGGCGACGCCGACCCGGCGTCGAGGGCGAGGGCCGCGAGGGCGTCGGGAGTCGGCGACCAATGCCGCCCGTCGCCGGGCCCCGCGTGCAGCTCCGGTCGTCCGGCTGCGCTCGGGGGCCCGATCGTCAGGACCTCGGGCGTCGGGCCGTCGGGCAACGCGACCGCCTCGGCCTCCGCCAGCAGGGCGTAGGCCTGAGGCGATCTGCGGACGGTCTGAGCGGCGTTGTTGATGAGGATGTCGAGCGGCCCCGCGGCGGCGACTGAGTCCGCGAGCGCCGCCACCTGGCCCGGGTTGCGGAGATCGATCCCGACGATGCGCAGCCGATGCAGCCAGTCGGCGCTGTCGTTCATCTGCGTGAACCGCCGCGTCGCGTCGCGCGGGAACCGCGTCGTGATCGTCGTGTGGGCGCCGTCTCGCAGCAGGCGCAGCGCGATGTACATGCCGATCTTCGCCCGGCCTCCGGTCAGCAGCGCCCGCCGGCCCGTGAGGTCGGTCCGGGCTTCGCGCTTGGAGTGATTCAGCTTCGCGCAGTCGGGACAGAGCTGATGGTAGAAGGAGTCGACCTGCGTGTAGCGCCGCTTGCAGATGTAGCACGCGCGGGCCTGGATCAGGGTGCCCGCGGTGTTGCCCGCGGTGCGGGAGGCGAGCGGCAGACCCCGGGTCTCGTCGTCGATCCGATCCGGTGCGGCCGTCGCCGTTGCCTCGGTCACCTTCCGATCGGCGCTCGCGATCGCGTCGCGTCGCTCGGAGCGGCGCCGCAGCTTCACGGTCTTGTAGAGGCGGGAGGTCGCCCTCTGAATCGCGATCGCGTCGGGGTGCTCGATCGGCAACCCGTCCAGCTCCGCGATCACGCGCAGGCAGACCTCGAGGTCGTCGGGATCGATGCGATCGGTCACCGGCGCAACCCGCGATCGCGCTGCAGGGCCCACCAGACCCGGAAGGCCTCCTCGGTGATCCCGAGGTCGGTGCCGGTCAGCTCCTCGTACCGGCGCAGCCGGTAACGGACCGTGTTGGGGTGCACGAACAGGCGCTCGGCGGCCGGCTCGACCCGCATCCCGGCGCCCATCCAAGCATCGACGGTGTGCAGGATCTCGTCGCCCGCCTGCTGGCCGCGGACGGGATCGATCAGGTCGACGGCGAGCGCCTCGCCGAGCTCACCGAGCTCGAGGACGCTCGCGTGGATGCCCGCCGTCGAGAGGTCCTGCATGCCTGCGAGCCCGAAGGTCTCGGCGGCCGCGAGGATCCCGCCTGCGATCCGGTAGGAGTGCGCGAGGTCGGTCGCCGCGGTGCGCGGACCGACGGCGATCAGCTCCACCTCGCCGCGCGGCAGCTCACCGCTCGTCATGCCGGCGAGCTCGCCGTCGAGCGCGGCCGCGAGGCCGATCCGCCCCTCGGTCGTCTGGGTCAGATCGAAGCGGCGGTCGAGTTCGGCGGTCCCTCGCTCCACGCCCTCGCGTGCCCTGAACGCCGCATACGACGCAACCGGGTCGAGGCCGAAGCCGACGCAACCGGATCTGACCTCGTCCGCGGTCAGGGTTCCCTCCATCAGGCCGCGGACGAACGCGGTCCTGCGGTCCGCCTCGGTCTCGACGTGTTCCTCGTCGATCCGATGGCCCTTCGCGATCTCGACCATCGCGTCATCGACGACGTCGAACGCCTGCTGGAAGAAGCCGAAGACCTGCCCCTCGTCGAGCCCGACGCGGGGACCGATCTCGGTCGCGTATCCCATCGTCTCCTCGATCCCCATCCGCCAGGAGCGCAGCATGTCCTCGAGCGGAACTCCCTGCTTGGCGCGGCGGTCGCCGAGATCGAGCAGGGCGTCGCGAGCCTCCACCGGGAGCGAGTCGAGACCAGCCCGCCGCATCGCCACGAGCAGGATCACCGCTCCCGTCGAGTCGCGCCGGTGCTCGTCAATGGGCACGCCGGCGAAGCTCGGCATCTCCTTGCGCGACCGCGTGACGTGACGGTCGGCGATCTCTTCCTTGCCCTCGAGAAGAGCATCGAGTAGCGACTCCAACCCCATGTTCTGAGTCTACAACGCGCTTGTTGTCGGTTTCTACAACGATTTTCCCCTGATTTCAGCGATTCATCCGTAGACGGGGCTCGATCGGTGCGCGAGGATTACACCGATCTATGTTTCTTGCTTTGAAGAAGTCCTGGGCCGACGACGGCGCCGCCGCTCAGGCAAAGTTGCTGGGGAGGGTGCCGCTGCCTTGACCAACTGACGAGGCAAGGCGGAACCAGCAAGGCGCGGGCGGTGGCGACCCAACGCTCTCCTCAACGGGGAGCTGCCGCTCACGTTTCGACGAGACAACCGATGCCGGCGATGGATCCAGACAGGTGGCAGGGGCCACTCCCATCGCCGGCATTCGGCTGTCTCTCCTAGTGCCCGAAGCGGACGTCCGGCAGGATCCGGTCGAGCCACTTCGGCAGCCACCATGCGGCCCTGCCGGTCAGGCGCAGCAGGACGGGCACGAGCAGGAGCCGGACGAGCAATGCGTCGAGCAGTACCGCGACGCCGAGGATGACCCCCATCTCCTTGGGCGGCAGCGGCCCCGACAGCGCGAACGTGAAGAACACGGCGACCATGACGGCGCCCGCCGCGAAGATCACACGCCCGGAATGGGCGAGGCCCCCGACCATCGCTTCGCGCGGATCATGGCTGCGGTCCCAGTGCTCCTTGGCGCTGGAGAGCAGGAACACCGTGTAGTCCATGCTGATCGCGAAGATCATCGCGAAGAAGAAGACCGGGCCCCAGGCGTCCAGGAAGCCCTGCGGCTCGAAGCCGAGCAGGCCGGAGCCGTGGCCCTCCTGGAAGACGAGCTGGGCGATGCCGAATGCGGCCCCCGTCGCCAGCAGGTTGGTCACGACCCCGAGCGCGGCGATGAGCGGCGCCTGGAGGGCGACGAGCAGGAGCAGGAACCCGAGGCCGAGGACGACTCCGATCACGAGCGGAGTCTTCGCCGCGAGCTCGGCTTCGAGGTCGTGGTTCTCGGCGACCGCCCCACCGACTGCAACGCCGGCCGGAAGCTCGGTGCGGAGCCGGTCGATGGTCGCTCCGAGCTCGGAGGAGGACGGATCGACCCCCGGCACGGCCTGGATCAGGGAGACATCCCCCGAGGCACCTGGCTGCGGCGGCGTCACCTGGGCGATACCCGGATCCGCTGCGACCGCGGCCGCGACCGACCTGGCCTCTGTGGTCGGAGCGAGCACCTGCAGCGCGCCCGGGGCGCCCGGCCCGAACTCCGACTGGACCAGCTCGTAGCCGACCCGGCTGGTGTCCCCTTCGGGGACGACCTTGATCGAGGGCATGCCGGTGTCCAGTGAGAGCACCGGGAATGCGAGGGCCCCGAGGACGGCGACCGTGGCGATGCCGGGGATCCACGGGTGGTTCCACAGCCACTCCCCCCAGGCGGCGAAGCGCGGCGAGCGATGCTCGCCCGAGTGGACCCATGGCAGCGAGAACTTGTCGATCCGCGGACCCAGCTTCGCGAGCAGGGCCGGCAGCAACGTGAGCGTCGCGGCCAGGACGAAGATGACCGCCAGCATGATCCCGACCGCCATCGACCGGAAGGCCGGGCTGTCGACGAGCATCACCGCCGTCAGCGAGATCAGAACGGTGATCCCGCTGAACAGGACGGCCTTGCCGGCGGTGTCCATCGTCTCCTCGACGGCCTCGACCGGGTCCTCGTGCTGCCCGAAGAGGGCGCCGCGGAACCGGTAGACGATGAACAGGGCGTAGTCGATGCCGAGCGCGAGCGCGAACATCAGCGCGAAGTTCATCGCCCAGATCGAGATCGGGGTCAACAGGGTGAGCAGGAACAGCGAGCCGGCCGCGGCGACGAGGCCGAGGATCGTCAGCAGCAGCGGTAGGCCGGCGGCGACCATCGACCCGAAGGCGAGGAGCAGGATGGCCAGCGTGACTGGCCACGAGATCATCTCCGACTTCACCATCGCATCCCGGTTCGCCGTATTGAAGTCGGACCACATGCCCGAGGCTCCGGTCACGGCGACCTGGACCTGGTCCGTGCCGAGCCCGGTGATCGGGCCCTTCAGATCGTCGGCGGCTCGGACCATCTCGTTGCTGTCGGCTGCGGCGCCACCCATGACGATCGCGGTGTGGCCGTCGGCGCTGATCGTGGTGCCGGGCTGCGGCGGCGCGACAGCGGCGATGCGATCGTCGGCCTGCAGTCTGCTGCTGACCTGCTTGATCGTCGCAGCGAACGCGGGCGAGTTGACTGTCTGGTCGGGGCTGTGGACCACGACCATCAGGCCGGTGCTGTTCAGACCTCCGAACTCACTCTGGACGAGGTCGCGGACCTGGACGGACTCGGAGCCGTTGGCCTGCCAGCCCGCCCCCGACAGTGCGGTCTCGACCCGGGGGGCGAGGATGCCCAGGCCCACGGCGAGTACCGCCCAGGCGAGAAAGACCGGGCGGCGATGCGTGGCGGCCCAGCGGCCGAGGCGGCCGATCGGTCCGCTGCGCCGGGATTTCGGGTCGGCCGGGACGGGGGGATCGGTCCGGGGTGTGGGTTGATCTGTGAGAGTGGTCATTGGGTGACGGCTCGTTTCAGGTCGAAGATGCGGGTGAGGATCAGCGACATCGGGCAGTCGCCGGCAACGACGAACAGCCACTGATTGAGCCCGACGAAGGCGGTCAGGAGCAGAAACCACTGGCTGACGAGTACGGCCAGCAGGACGCTGACCAGGACGACCGTGCCGGCGATCGCGAAGAGAACACGCTCCAGCGGCCAGCGGCCGTCCCGGCCACTGCTCGATGAGGACGTCTGACATTCGGCTTGGGTGTTCATCTGGGTCCCTCCACTAGTTGGGTTAGCTCGGCAAGTTGGTTCTGAAGGCCTCCGCAAACCTGTTCGCACAGCTCGAAGACGCCGTCGTCGGAGACCGTGTAGAGGGAGCTCGTTCCCTCCTTGCGGCGGCTGACGACCCCGGCCCCGAGCATCACGCCGAGGTGCTTGGAGGCGTTCTGCTGGCTCATCCCCAGCCGCTCGGTGATCTCGGTGACCGACAGTTCGCCTCCGCGAAGCTGGTCGAGAATCCGGATTCGGCTGGGATCGCCGATCACGCGCATGCGCGTGGCGATCATCTCTGCGAGGTCCACGGGAATCGGGCTGGGCAGTTTCACGTTTTCTCTCCTCAGAAGGCAACGACGCCGCGCTTGCGGCTGGCGATGAAGTAGCGCTCGAAGGCGAGCTTGGCCCAATGGGCCTGCGGTCCACTCAGGACCCGGGCGCTCGGCTCGTGCTCGTCGTCGGCGTAGAGGCCGTGGGCGAGGACGTGGTCGGCCTTGAAGATGATGCCGCTGTCTCCCGCGTCGAGCACGCAGATGGCCGACAGGTCGGCGATCGGCATCTCCTTGTGCTCGTCCTTGCCGGTGATATCGGCGACGATGTTCTGCGCCGCGACCTTCGCCATCGTCTCGCTCATCTGGCCGGTCTTCGGGACCCCGGCTGGAACCTGGGTCGACTCGGGGGGAGCGATCAAGGTCGCCACGCCGGCCGAGTAGACGTCCGGGTGGTCGGGGTGGCGGAAGCGATCGTCGATCGGCACGAACCCGGCGGGGTTCGAGAGACCCTCGCTCTCGCGGACCGCATCGACACCGGTGAAGGGCGGGACGATCATCGCGTAGGCGAACTCGAGCTCGCGGCCACTCTCGAGCTGCATCCTGCCCTCCTCGACTCGGGTGATCGCGTTGTTCGCGATCCCCTCGATGCCGAGGTGGTCGAAGAATCCCGCGACGCGCTTCGAGGAGTCCCCGACCCCACCGAGCCCGAAGTGCCCGAGCTGCGGCTCGGCGCTGATGAACGTCACCGGCGCGACGTCCTCGAGGCCCGCCTTGCGGATGCGGTGGTGGATGTTGAAGGCGAACTCGTAGGAGGCGCCGAAGCAGGACCCACCCTGCGCCGTGCCGACGACGACGGGCCCCGGGTTCTCGAGGAACCGGTCCCACGCCTTGCCGGCCAGCTGCGCATGCTCGAGGTTGCAGACCGACTGGGTGTAGCCCCCGTCGGGGCCGAGCCCCGGAATCTTGTCGAAGGCGAGCCGCGGGCCCGTGGCGACGAGCAGCTTGTCGTATTCGAGCACCTCGCCCGACGAGGTCACGACCGAGTGTGCCTCGACGTCGATGGCCGCGGCGGCCTCGTTGCGGAAGCGGATTCCCTTGTCGGCGTACAGCGAACCGAGCGGGAAGGTGACGTCCTTGGCGCTCCGCTTACCGAACGGCAACCAGATCAGGGAGGGGATGAAGGTGAAGTGATCGCGCGGATCGAGGACGACGACCTCATGGGCGTCATCGAGGTGCTTCCTCGTCTCCAGGGCCGCGGTCAGGCCCGCGAAGCTCGAGCCGAGGACGACCACCCGTTTGGAACTTGTGTGCGACATATTTACCCCTCTACGGTTGTGTAGTTGTGAATCTAACGGTCCCAGCTGCGGATGTCAACCCGGTCGATCCACCCCCGATAGGCTCGACGTCCCGTTCTTCGGACTTTGAGGAGAGACCTTTGACCGTCCCACCAGTACCCCCCGCGCCCGAGATCCCGGATATCGATCTGGCGACCTTCACGCTCGCGCAGGCCGAGGCACTCGGCGACAAGCCGGCGCTGATCGACGGGCCGACCGGGCGCACGATCACGTTCGCCGAGTTCGGCCGCTACGTCGACCTGCTCGCCGGGGCGCTGGCCGCACGCGGCATCGGCAAGGGAGACGTCGTCGCGATCTACATGCCCAACCTCCCCGAGTACGCCGTCGTCTTCCAGGGCGTACTCCGGGCCAACGCGACCAACACCACCGCGAACCCCCTCTACACCGAACGCGAGCTCAGCCACCAGCTCACCGACTCCGGCGCGAAGATGGTGTTCACGATCGCGCCGTTCCTCGAGACCGCGCGAGCGGCGGCCGAGCATGCCGGGATCAGCGACATCGTCGTCGTCGGTGAAGCCGAGGGCGACGAGCCGACCCTCGCCGACCTGCTCGCCGAGGGCGCCGCCCCACCGGAGATCGACATCGATCCGGCGAGCGACCTCGCGGCGCTGCCCTACTCCAGCGGCACGACCGGCCTCCCGAAGGGGGTGATGCTCACCCACCGAAACCTGATCGCGAACGTGCTCCAGCTCGAGGACACCTTCGCGATCGACGCAGACGACGTGATGATCGGCGTCCTCCCGTTCTTCCACATCTACGGTCAGACGGTGATCATGAATCTCGGGCTTCGGAACGGCACCACCATCGTCACGATGCCGCGCTTCGACCTCGACCAGTTCCTCGGCCTGATCCCCGAACACCAGGTGACGCTTGGCTGGGTCGTCCCCCCGATCGCGCTCGCGCTCGCCAAGCATCCGGCCGTCGAGGACGCCGACCTCTCCAGCCTGCGACTCGTCATGTCCGGCGCCGCGCCGCTCGGCGCCGAGCTGTCGGCTGCGGTCGCGGATCGGCTCGATGTGCCGACGATCCAGGGCTACGGGATGACGGAGACCAGCCCCGTCACCCACGTCTCGCCGATCGAGCCCGAGCGGATCAAGGGCGGCTCGATCGGCCTTCCCGTCCCCGGGACCGAGTCGCGTCTCGTCGACCCGGACACTGGCGAGGACGGAACCCGCGGTGAGCTCTGGATCCGCGGGCCCCAGGTCATGGCCGGCTACCTGAACAACGAGGAGGCGACCGCTCACACGATCGACGCCGAGGGCTGGCTGCACACGGGCGATGTCGCCGAGATCGACGAGGACGGCTACTACGCGATCGTCGATCGGCTCAAGGAGCTGATCAAGTACAACGGCTTCCAGGTGCCGCCCGCCGAGCTCGAGGCGATCCTGATCACCCACCCCGCGATCGCGGACTGCGCCGTCATCGGCGTCCCCGACGAAGGCGCCGGCGAGTTGCCGAAGGCGTTCGTCGTCGCCTCCGGCGAGATCACCGACGACGAGATCATGGAGTTCGTGGCCGGCCAGGTATCGCCGCAGAAGCGGGTCAGGCTGGTCGAGCGCATCGACGAGATCCCGAAGTCCGCGGCCGGCAAGATCCTCCGCAAGGAACTACGCGCGAAGTAGGGCGAGGACCGCCGGGACGCGGCCGATCTGCTCCCACCCGTCCCCTACAGCTGGGTGAGGTCGCCGTCGACGCCGAGCAGCGCCCTGCCGGTCAGCTCGAGGGTCGCCGGCGCGACGATCATGTGCTGCGCGGCCGTGTGGACGTCGCGCAGGCGGCGCTCGGCGAGACCCGCGTAGAGGCCGCCGGATCCGCTCATGCGGTGGGCCAGATCCACCACATCGACCGCGGTTCGGGCGGCGTGCGTCGCCGCGAGGCGGAGCGACACCCGGTGATCGAGCTCGAGCAGGCCGCCGTCGACGGCGGCGTCCCACGCATGGGCCACGGCCGCGTCGACGCCGGCGCGGGCGGCCCGCAGGGCCCCCTCGGCCTCGGCGACCGACGTCTGCGTCGTGCCCCGGTCGGCGAGCGAGCGGGAGCTGCCCAGCGGCCTCCTCTCCCCCGCCCCGTCCTTGAGGTCCTCGAGCGCGCCGAGCGCCAGGCCGGTGCAGACCGCCGAGACGGACAATGCGAGCAGTCCGAAGAGCGGAAACGCGTACAGGGGACCGTCCGCGACGGGCGGCCCACTCGCGAGGTCGACGGCGTCGGCGGCCGAGATCTCGACTCCGGCGACCTCGACGTCGTGGCTGCCGGTGGCCCGCAGGCCGAGCGAGTCCCACGTCTCGATCACCTTGACCTGATCGATCGGCACCACCGCATAGAGCGCGCCACGCTCAGGGTGGATGCAGCCGAGCCCGGCGAGATCGGCGTGGGCGATGCCGCTGGCCAGGGGCCAGTGCCCGGAGAGCACCATGCGGCCGTCCTCGCCGACCGCGGTCAGCTTGCCCCGCGGCGCGAAGACTCCCGCCGCGATCCCGGGGGGCGATCCGAAGAGCCGGCGGGCCTCGTCGACGGGCAGGTAGGCGGCGGCCAGGCCGGCCGTCGCGCCGACGCCCGCGCACCATCCGGCCGAACCGTCGGCGGCGGAGATCGTTTCGACGGAGGCGATCAGCTCGGCGGGCTCGACCTCACCGCCGCCCAGCTCCGCCGGCACGAGTGCCGTGAAGATCCCGGTCGCACTCAGCGTCTCGATGGTGGCCTCGTCGAGGCGACGCCCGCGCTCGTTGCGCTCCGCTGCGTACGCGACCGGCTCCAGCGCCGGATCAGTCGTCACGGTGCTCGTCCGCAAGCCCCGCGAGGTGACCGACGTACGCGGCCACCTGATCCGGCGGGGCCGTCGGCAGGTAGAAGACGGCGCGATCGACGCCCGCCTCGGCGTAGCGCAGCAGCGCCTCGGCCTCGGGCTTGACCGCGTAGAAGGTCACGGGGATCCGGTCGCGACCGGCCGTCGCGGCGCGATCCTGCAACTCCTTGATCCGCCCCGGCAGCTCGCTCAGCCTCGTCTCGGGATTGGGGATCCACCCGTCGGCGAGGTCGACGACCCGGTCGAGCGCACCGTCGGAGTTGCCGCCGACGAGGATCGGCGGGTGCGGCCGCTGCACCGGCTTCGGCCACGACCAGATCGGGTCGAAGTCGACGTGGCGGCCGTGGTATTCGGCCTCCTCCTCAGACCAGATCCGCGTCATCGCCTCGAGGCGTTCACGCATCAGCCCGAAGCGAGTCCCCGGGTCGGTGCCGTGGTTGGCCATCTCCTCACGGTTCCAGCCGGCCCCGACCCCGAACAGGAAGCGCCCGCCGGAGATCCGATCGAGCGTTGCCACCTCCTTGGCGGTCGTGATCGGGTCGCGCTCGACGACGAGGCAGATCCCCGTCCCGACCATCAGGCTCTCGGTCGCCGTGGCGGCCGCCGCCAGCGCCACGAACGGGTCGTAGATGCGCCGGTACTCATCGGGAAGGTCGCCACCGGCCGGATACGGCGTCTCCCGGCTGACCGGGATGTGCGTGTGCTCGGGAAACCAGATCGATTCGAACCCACTGTCCTCCGCCAGGCGGGCGAGGTCGGCCGGCTGGATCGTCTCGGCCGTGGGGAAGATCGTTAGCCCGAACTTCATGCCCGAACCCTAGAGCGGACGCGCGCCCGGCACCTGCCCGCCGTCACTCCCTTCGCTTCGCCCCCGGCTCGCGCCGCGCCAGCTCCCGCAGGTTCCGGAACGAGCGGCCGATGAGCAGCGCGATCATCGTCGCCGCGATCGCCAGGCCGACGAGGTCGAACACGGTGATGTCGAGCCCGGCGATGTCGAAGTCGAGGCCGACGATGTCGAGGGCCAGGAAGGTGTTGAGCAGGATCAGGATCAGCCTGATTTCGGTCGGGCCGATCTTGCCGTAGCCGATGCTGAACCGGTTGAACGCGAAGCTCTCCAGATAGACGTTGATCGAGAGGATCAGATAGGCGACGACGACGAGGGTCCCGACCGAGAGCAGCATGTACGGGCTGAGGCCGAGTCCGATCCCGATGCAGGCGGTTGCAAACGCGTCGACCAGGTGGTCGAGGTAGTAGCCGTAGGTCGGACGCTCGATGCCGCGGACCCGGGCCAGGGTCCCGTCCAGCGAATCGCCGATCCACTGCACGACGAGGAGCGCGCTGGCGGCCCATAGCCACCCGGAGCCGTCGTTTGAGAGCTGATAGGCGGCGGCGATCCCGATCGCGGCGAGGACGCCGAGAGCGGTCATGTCGTCGGGCAGGATCCACCGCGGTAGCCTCGCCGCGACCCAGCGGAGCAGCCGCTTCTCGGGAACGGCGAGCAGGAAGCTCTCCTCCCGCTGCGCCTTCACCGCCTCTTCGTGTCGCTCGTCGAGCGTCGTCACCCCTGCCGCCCCTCGCTCTCGTCGCCCGGCCGGCGGTCAGCCGAGCGTCGCGATCAGTTCCGCCGCGCGCTCGGTGCCGCGCACGGCCCGGAGCCGCTCCGACACGGTCGCCAGGCGCTCCCGCAGCACGTCGTCGGCGAGCAGGCCGTCGATGGCGGCCCGCAGTTGCTCGGCGGTATGGGCGTAGGTGTCGAGCCGCTTGCCGAATCCGGTCTCGTCGATGCGCTGGGCGTTGTCGTACTGGTCCCAGAAGAGCGGCAGCACGACCATCGGCTTGCCGAAATGCAGGCCCTCGGTGATCGTGTTGTTGCCGCCGTGGGTGACGATCAGATCGACGTCGGGCAGGATCGAGGCCTGCGGCAGGAACTCGGCGCCGGTCATGTTCGGCGCGAGCTCGAGTTCCTCGTGCTGGGGGCCCATCGAGACGATCACCCTGTAGGGAGCATCGGCGAGCTCGTCGATCAGCTTTCGCATCAGCTCCACGTCACCGGAGCCGAGCGAGCCGAGGCTCAGGTACACGAGGGGGTCGGAGGCGTGGGCGCCGCGGGCGAGCTCGTCGGGGAGCGACCAGGCCGCGTCGGTGGAGCGGACGCTGGAGTCGAGGTTGTGCCACGTGCCCGAGAGCGGGTCGGCCCGCCGGTAGTCGACCTCCCGCGGGTACAGCCACAGGTTCAGGTCGGGGGATTCGTGGACCAGCTCGAGGGGCGGTAGGGGCGGGGCGCCGCGCTCGACGCAGAACTCGCTGAACGACGCGTGCAGGGGCCGGATGACGCGGGCGTACTCCTCGCGGAACTGCTCCCAGCCGGAGCGGTCGCCGGCCGGGTAGCCGGAGAAGACCGGTGGCACCTCGGGGTCCTTGACCTCGGCGGGGTTGCAGGAGACGATCCGCACCCACGGCAGGCCGCTCGCCGGCAGGGCCGGGAACGAGACGACGTTGTCCTCGACGATCACGTCCGGGCGAACCTCGTCGATGATCTCGACGAGCCGGTCGTCGACGTAGCGGGCCCCCTCGATCAGGGCCTCGAAGGTCGGGGCGATGAAGCCCTCGAGCTGCTCGATGGTCGGCTGCCGGAAGACGGGCGCGGTCTCGCGGATGAAGTCCTTCCAGAACTGGCCCGGGTCCTCCTCCTGCTCGGGCTTGGGGCCGAGGCGCATCAGCCGCTCCTCGAATCCCTTGTCGGTGAACGTCCCGGCGAACGACTCCTCGGCGATGAAGACGACCCGCCAGCCGTGACGCCGCAGCACGTCGGCGATGCCGATGCAGTTGTTGGTCGGCCCGTAGGCGCTCTCGGGGAAGAAGGCGACCGTCTGGGCGTCCCCGCTCCCCGCCGACGCCTCTTGCGGTTGATCGGCTGCGGACATGCACGCAGCCTAGATGATGGATTTGCTCACGTTCTACGATTCGTGCATGCGAATCCCCGAGCTGATCGAGGCGGCCGCCGACGGTGGCGAGCCGTGCTTCTCGTTCGAGTTCTTCCCTCCGAAGACCGAAGCGGGCGTCGCGACGCTGTTCGAGAGCATCGAGGACCTGAACCGCCTGGAGCCGAGCTTCGTCTCCGTCACCTACGGCGCCGGCGGCTCGACCCGTGAGGGCACCGTCGAGATCACGACCCGGATCAAGCGCGATTACGGGATCGAGACCATGGCCCACCTGAGCGTCGTCAGCGAGACGCCGGACGGCCTCGACGCGATCCTCGACCGGCTCGCCGAGGCCGGGATCGAGAACGTCCTCGCCCTGCGCGGCGACCCGCCGCGCGGCGAGACGTCCTTTACTCCCGCCCCTGACGGGCTCGAGAGCTCCGCCGACCTCGCCGCGTTCATCCGCGGCCGCGAGTCGACCGCCAGGTTCGGGATCGGCGCCTCCTGCCACCCCGAGGTGCACCCCGAGGCCGCCGACCTCGACGCCGACATCGCCTTCCTGCAGCGCAAGGTCGACGCCGGCGCCGAGTTCCTGATCAGCCAGCTCTTCTTCGACAACGCCGTCTACTTCGACTGGGTCGAACGCGTGCGTGAGGCCGGCATCGACGTGCCGATCATCCCCGGCGTCCTGCCGATCATCTCCCGGGAGGGCCTGCACCGGTTCTGCGACGTCTGCAAGGCCAACATCCCCGATCGCCTAGACGAACAGCTCGCGGCTCTCGATGGGGACGAGGAAGCCGAGCGCGCCTTCGGCATCGCCTATGCCTCGCGCCAGTGCGAGCAGCTGCTCGCCGCCGGCGCCCCGGGCATCCACTTCTTCGTCCTCAACCGGGCGACCTCGGTCAAGGCGATCCTCGGTGCGATCAAGGCGGGACGGCCCTGGGAGCGGACCGGGGGCGAGATCGCCGCTGCCCATCAGGGCACCAACTAACCCCACCAATCACCTGACGCCCCTGCCGAGCAGTAACACCGCGCAGGCCGGCGGGACCGGACGCGAAGCGGAGGGATCCCGTCGGAGTTGACTAGCCCGTGAGCCAGGCAACCGGGTTCGAGACCAACATCGTCTCGAACTGCTCCTCGGTGACGCCGCGCTCCCTCAGATCCGGGATGACCCGCTCGGGGACCATCCGGATCGTCCACTCCTTGACCATGCCCGCCTCGGCCAACTGCGCAGCGGCCTCGGCCGGGAACCAGTCGATGGTCGCGCACGAGTCCGCGGAGATGAAGAGCTGGGACGCGTAGCCGCGCTCGAGCAGCTCGACGGCGACCGACTGCCGCTGGTCGTAGGGGAGGTACATCTCGATTCCGTACCGGTCGAGGCCGGCGTAGATCCCCTTCTGCAGGAGGCGCTCGACATAGTCGGCGTCGGGACTGTCGCCACAGTGGGCGATCTGGACGCGGGTGAGGTCGACTCCCTCCTCCTCGAAGATCTCGATCTGGCGGGGGGCCGTATCGCTGGCGGGCCGGGAGTGGGCCATGATCGGGGCTCCGGTCCGCAGGTGAGCGCGGGCGGCGGCGCGATGGACCTTCTCGACGTTCTCGGTGATCCCGGGCTCGTCGGCGGCGCACTTGATGAACGCCGCCTTGATCTCGGTCCCCTGGATGCCCCGTTCGATGTCGGCGACGAACATGTCGGCGATCTGGTCGGGGCTGCGGGAGACGAAGAAGGTCGGCAGGTGGTCGTAGGTGTAAATGCCGGTACAGGGCACGACCTGCAGCCCCGTCTCCGCGGCGACCCGGGCCATGAAGGAGACGTCCCGACCGAGGAACATGGCGGTCGGATCGCAGATCGTCCTGATCCCGAGCTCGACCGCCGCCCTCGCCGCCTCGACCGCCGCCCCGTACTCGCCCCCGGGCTCGATCTCGACCGGCGGGTCGCCGCCGAGCGTCATCGCGTCGGGCCACTGGGCGTGCACGGCCTCGTCCCGAGCGAGCAGATGCTCGTGGATCAGCGTGGGGCCGAGCTCATCGGCCTCGAGTGCCCCGGAGACCGTCTCAATCGTCGCCATGTCGCCACTCTATCCCCGGGCCGGGCAACCTGCCACCGGCCCTCGGTGCGGGGCCGTGGAAGGACCGTCCGCTAGATTGCGCGCCGTGGCGAGCCGCAAGGAAGAGAAGGAGCGACTTCGCAAGGAGCGCCTCGAGGCCGAGCAGAAGGCGCATGCCTCGGGCCGCAGCAGGCTGCTCATCGGCTACGTGGTGGCCGGCGCGCTGGCACTGGTCATCGTGGCGGGCCTCGTCATCGCCCTGGCCGGCGGCGGCAGCGACAGCGGGAAGGCCGCCGGTGGCAGCACCGTCGCCAGCGGCGACTGCTCGGAGGCCAACACGAGTTTCGGGGGGATCATTCCCGACGGCATCGAGTGCGACAACCGCAAGGGCACGCCGCCACCGGAGATCAAGCTCGGTGACCTGACCGCGGCGGCCAAGGCGGCCGGGTGCGACCTGCAGCTGAACCTGAAGGACGAAGGAGCCACCCACCTCAACCCGAAGACCGACGACCTGCCCAAGTACGGCACCAACCCGCCGACATCGGGCGATCACTACCCGGTCCCGCTGGCTGACGGCGCCTACCTGACCGCGCCGAGCCCGGGCAACTTCGTCCACTCGCTCGAGCACGGGCGAGTGGAGATCCAGTACAGCTCCGACCTGCCCGAGCAGGACCAGCTCGCGCTCAAGGGTGTCCTCGATGCCGACGCCGCCGGCGTTGACCTCTTCCCGAACGACGACATGTCGGCGCTGATCGCCGTCACCGCGTGGACGCAGCTGATGACATGTGACAGCTTCGAAGGCGACGCGACGCTGGACGCGATCCAGGACTTCCGCGACGCCTACCGCGGCCGCGGCCCCGAAGCCATCCCCTTCTAGGCCACGCCCCACCAACCCCCTGACGCCCTTGCCAAGCGGTAACACCGCGCAGGCCGACCGGACCGGACGCGGAGCGGAGGATCTGCTCGGGGTTATCTAAGACGCCCGTTTGTGGGGCGTGCAAGCGTTCTTGCAGGGTGGGGTTGACACCATGGGCGGAACTTCGGGTGGAGCCTCGTGTTCCAGCCTTTGTAAGCATGCATTAACACTTCTTGTTCCTCCGCCGCCTCATCACCGCCCTCGCACTCGCCGCACTCGGCGCGCTCGTCTGGGCGGTCGCACCGGCCCTCTCGACCGAGCCGTACGTTCCGGCCGCGGAGGATTTCAACCAGCCGGTGCCTGATTCCGTGCGCCTCCGACAGCCGAACGCCCGGGCCGCGGCGGCGGCTGACGACCACGCCGGCTACGGCATCGACGGTCCGGTCCTGTATCGCAGCGAGCCGATCGAGGCCCCGCACCGCTTCGACCTCGTCGGGATCGCCGGGCAGATGCACGCCTTCGAATTCCGCGTTCGCGACGACGGCGGCGAATGGACCGACTGGGTCGAGACCGACAACGGCGATCCCGTCTACACCGGCGGTAGCGACCAGGTCCAGATCCGCAGTCGCAACGCACCGATCGAGGGGCACCTCCACTACGTGAACGTGAAGGGCGACACGACCTTCACGGGGGGCCTGCTGAACGGTCTGCGCAGCGCGGTCAACTCGGCGGTCGTCAGCCTCGACCCCGTCCCCACGGCGGCGGCAGCGGCGGACTCGGCGAAGCCGGACTTCATCACCCGGCGCGAATGGGGTGCCAAGCAGAAGAAGGGCGGCTGCGAGCCGCGGGCGAAGGCACAGATGGGCAAGATCAAGGCCGGCGTCATCCACCACACGGTCAGCACCAACAACTACTCGGAGGCGGAGGCGCCCGGGATCGTCCTCGGGATCTGCCGCTATCACCGCAACGGCAACGGCTGGAACGACATCGGCTACAACGCGCTCGTCGATCGCTTCGGCAACGTCTACCAGGGCCGCGCGGGCGGAATGTCACGGCCCGTGATCGGGGCTCACGCCGAAGGCGTCAACGCCCAGACCACCGGCGTCGCCGCGATCGGCGACTACACGCGCAAGAAGCCCTCGAAGGCCGAGCGCAAGGGAATCATCAAGTACCTGACCTGGAAGTTCGAGATCGCCGGCATCTCCGCCAAGGGCTCGACCCGCCTGAAGTCGAGTGGCGGCGAGACGCAGAAGACTCCCAAGGGCCAGCGCGTCAAGGTGAAGCCGATCTTCAACCACGGGACGACGAACTACACCGACTGCGCCGGCAAGCAGATGAACAAGCTGGTCCCGAAGATCCGCCGCGCCGTCCAGCGCCACCTCAACCAGAGCGGCGGCTCGCCAGTCGGCTGAGGTTGTGGGGGGTTATCGGTGGGCGCGGCCTGCCGAGGGACTCACCGGCCAGGTGAGAGTCTGTTTGGGCTGGGAGGGGAGGAGTTGGGTGTTGGGCCACCGTTCACCCGCCTGCCGAGGAGCGCTTTCGGATCGAGACTGCTCTGAGGGTGGACTATTCGCCCCGAGAGCAGTCTCACCCGCCCACCGCCCCACCAACGAACTGACGCCCTTGCCGAGCGGCAACACCGCGCCGGCCGACGAGACCGGACGCGAAGCGGAGGATCTCGTCGGAGTTAACTGACGCCCTTGCCGAGCGGCAACACCGCGCCGGCCGACGAGACCGGACGCGAAGCGGAGGATCTCGTCGGAGTCATCTAACCGCGGTAGGCCGGGAAGAAGTCGCCCTCGCGGCCCGCTGAGAGCTCGGCGTAGGCGTCCGGGTCGCAGATCAGCTCGTGAGTCCGGTAGGGGAGCTCGGTGTTCGCGAAGCCGCGCTTGAACTCCTCGAGTCCGTCGCCGGGCTTGACGCCGCCCCCGAGGTTGAGCGGCAGGCCGAGCTCCTCGGCGAAGTCAGTCGCCGCGACGATCAGGTTCTTCGAGGGAGCGCCGCGGCGGTGAGCGTCGGCGGTGCCCGAGAGGTAATAGTGGAGGAAGCCGTCGCTGCGCACCGCGAGTGCCGATGCGGCGCAGTCGCCGTCGGGGCCGGTCACCGTGATCAGCCATGTCAGGGGTGAGGCGAGCAGGGTGCGGAAGTAGTCGGCGCCGAAGAAGTAGTGGTCGGCGGCATCGACGACTCGCATCGTCTCCGTGTAGGCGGCGAGGAAGCCCGCCAGGGCCTCGTCGCCCGCTTCCGGGCCCGTAACTCTTGAGATCTCGTAGCCGGCCGCCTCGTTCTTGCGGATCTGCTGCCGATCGCTCATCCGCGACTTACGCGGCTCGGCGGGGTCGGAGACGAGAACGACCGAGCGATCGGTGGCACCCGTGAACGCGAGCGGCTCGCCGAGGCGATCGCGTACGAACGCGCTGACCAAGCCGGAGCCGGCGAGGTCGATGGTGGAGGGGTCGATCGGGCCTCCCTCGACCCGGGCGCCGGGATAGGAGTAGGGCGAGATCGCGTCGAGGCGGTCGCTGCCCGGAATCGGCCTGACGACGAGCGGGACGTAGACGCGGTTCGTGCCGTCGTCGGCGGCGAGCGTATGGGTGACACCCTCGGCGGTGAGGAACTCGCGGCTGCGGAAGAAGGCGTCGGCTTCCACGGCCGCGGCGCCCTCGTCGGCGATCAGCTCGACCGTGGAGATGCCTACTCCCCCGCGCCGGGCTCGGCCGACCATCGCTCGCGCCAGCCGGCGGCCGATATCCCCCAGATCTCGCAGTCGATCAGGGTCCCGTCGGGCCTGCGGATGTGCTCGGGCATCGTGCCCTCGTGCTTCCATCCCTGCCAGGTGACCGCCTTCTTGGCCGGGCCGTTGAAGGAGGGGATCCGCCCGTAGACGCGGTGGGCGCCGAACTCCTCGAAGGCCTTGGCGACGGTGAGGCGCTCGGCCTCGCGACCGACGCCGCGGGCGCCCGGGTCGTCGCCGATCAGGGCGCCGAGCTCCGGCGCCGTCTGGCGGAACAGGCCGTAGAGAGCGGTGAAGCCAACCGGCTCGACGATGCCCTCGACCTCGATCGCCCACTTGCGGTCCTCGGCACCCTCGTCGCCGGTCGCCGCGACCGCAGCGTTCGTCCATCCCTTGGCGTTCTCCGGCTCGAAGGTCGGACGCACCTCCATCAGGGACGAGATGGCCTCACGGTTGTTGAACCAGCGATGAACCGCCGGCCAGTCGTCGGCCCGGAACGGCCTGATCCGGACCTCCACCTCTGAGCCGCGCTCGGTCGTCATGGCGCCGGACGATACCCGGGCCGGGGGCTCATCCCGGGTCGAGGCCCTGCCCGCCGATCACCTCGGACACCGTCCGCCCGAGGATCTTCAGGTCGAGGACGGGCGAGCGGTTCTCGACGTACCAGTTGTCGAGCTCGATCCGCTCCCCCCAGGTGATGCCGACGCGTCCGTTGACCTGGGCCCACCCGGTGATCCCGGGGCGAACCGCGTGACGCCGGTGCTGATGGGGATGCAGGTAGGCGAGATGGGAGGGGATCGTCGGCCGCGGGCCGACCAGCGACATCTCGCCGCGGAGGACGTTGACCAGGTTCGGGACCTCGTCGAGGGAGGTCCGCCGCAGGGCTCGACCGACGCGCGTGACGCGCGGATCGGCGTCCCCGACCGCGGTCCCGGCGCCGACCGGGTCGCTGCCGGCGGCCATCGTCCGCAGCTTCAGCATCTCGAACTCCCGCTCACCCCGCCCGACCCGGCGCTGGCGGTAGATCGACGATCCGCGGCTGTCGAGGCGGATCGCGAGCATCGCGGCGATCAGCAACGGCGAGAGCAGGGCGAGTGCCAGGGCGGCGGCGATCGCGTCGACCGCCCGGGGGAGACCGGCCGGGCCGGGGGCGAACGGCTCGCGCGCCTCGCGCGCCCGCAGTTCCTCGTCACCCGGCGGCGGCGCGAAGGCGCGCACCGCCTCGGGGTCGACCTCCGGAGTGCTCACCTCGTGCCCTCGGACTTCTCCCAGGCGGCGGGCGGCCCGTTACGGCGGCGGTCCCAGAACCCGAGAGCGATCGATGCCGTGACGAGAACGTAGTAGCGGGCGATCCGGGTCAGCTTCCCGAGCGGGCCCGGCGCGGCGTCGCCGATCGCCGCGGCGGCGAGGATCGCGAGCTGCTTGGCGAGAGCGAGCCGGTAGATACGGCCCTTGCGCAGCAGCAGCAGGTTGGAGGCGAACAGGGCGACGTGGAGCAAGGGGCTCGCGTAACGAAGCAGGCGGTGGGAGAAGATCTCATACGCGTAGAGGAGCCCGTAGCCGCGCGGATCCCACATCCGGTCGCTGAGCACGATGTCGGGAAGGCCGACCATCATCCGCCGCTTGCGGGCGAACTCCCCCTCGATCGTCGGCACCATCTTCTCGTGGGCGCGGGCGCCGGGGACGTCGACCGAGCGCCAGCCCGCCTTGCGGAGCTCGAACGGGAACGAGAGGTCGTGGCTGCGGGACGGCTCGAGGAAGCGGTAGGCGCTCCTGCGCACGGCGTAGATGCCGCCGTTGCCGGCGGTGATGCCGCCGAGCTCGGACTCGAGCCCGCGGACGTGCATCTCGTAGCGCCAGTAGGCGCCCTCCTCGTTGTTCCCCTCGGGATCGGTGAAGTGGACATGCCCGGCGGCGTAGCCGATCTCGGGGTCGTCGAAGGCGGCGGCGAGAGCGGACAGGGCCTGCGGCTCCCAGTTCGAGTTGGCGTCGCTGAACGCGACGACCTCTCCCCCGGCCCGCTCGACGGCCGCGTTCTGGGTCGCCATCTTGCCGCCCCGGGGCAGGTCGAGGACCATGTCCGCGCCTGCGGCCCGCGCGAGCTCGACGGTCCGGTCGGAGGATCCGTCGGAGGCGACGATCAGCTCGAGACGCTCGCGCGGGTAGTCGAGCGCGAGCGCGTCGGCGACCTTGGCGCCGATCACGTCCTCCTCGTCGAAGGCGGCGATGACCAGCGAGACGGTGGGCGGCTCGCCGCCGGCCGGCGCGACCGGCTGCGAGCGCGGTCCGCGGATTCGCTCGATCGCGGCGAGCGTCAGCGGATAGGTCACGTGCGTGTGGACCAGGCCCGCGACGGAGCCCCAGAAGATCTTCTTCGCAATTCCCATAAGAGTTCGGGGTCTGATTATCCGGCGCCGGCGCCGGGCCGGGCTCCGAGCCGCTCGTAGAGCGCGAGCGTGCGTGCGGCGATCGCATCCCAGCCGAGGGCCCTTTCGACGGCGGTCCCCGCGGCGGCGGACAGGGCGGCCCGCTTCTGCGGATGGGCGACGAGGTCGTTCAGCGTCGCCGCGAGCGCCTCGGCATCGCCGGGCGGGACGAGCCGGGCCGCGTCGGATTCGCGAGCGAATTCGGCGAAGCCGCCGACGTCCCCGAGCACCATCGGCTTGCCGAAGGCGAGGCCCGTGTAGAGCACGCCGGACTGCTCGATCTCCCGGTAGGGAAGGGCGAGGATGTCGGCCTTGCGCATCAGCGCCGGGATCTCGGGGTCGGGGATGAAGCGAGGTAGGAAGCGGACCCGGCCCGGTGCCTTGTCGGCCAGCCTGTGCAACGGCTCGAGGGACATCCGCGGCATCCCGGCGATCCAGAGCTCGGCGCCCTCGACGGAGGCGAAGGCCTCGAGCAGCGTGTCGATGCCCTTGTAGGGGCGGAGCAGGCCGAAGAAGAGGATGACCGGCTCGGTCGCTCCCGTCAGCTCGACCGGAAGCGAGCCGGGGGAGGCGAGGTTGGTCAGGTAATCGAACGGGCCGTGCGGGATCACCTCGACCTTCGCCGGGTCGAGGCCGACCTCGTCTCGGAGCCGGGCCGCGGCGGTCTCCGTGTGGGCGACGACGGCGTCGAAGCTGTCGAGGTAGCGGCGCTGGGCGGCGAGCTTGCGGCCCTCACCGGGCTTCGGCAACGGGTAGTGCAACGTGATCACCCGGGGCCGGTTCGGATCGCGCCTGCCCAGCAGCCGGCGGTCGAGGCGCGGGATCGTCGTCCACTGCCAATGCTCGACGTCAGCGGTCTCGAGCCGATCGCGGACGGCCAGCATGTCCGGGATGTGCTCGAGCGCCTTGACCGGGAGGCGCCCGCGATGGTCGACTCCGGCGTTGGTGCTGTGGCGATAGAAGCACTTGCTGACCCGGTAGTCGACCGGCGCCGGAACGGGGCCATAGAGGAACTCGCTGGTCAGTAGCTCGACGTCGGCGCCGGCCCGCGCGAGCGCCGCCGCTAGGGATCGGTCGTAGGGCGGCGTGAATGCCGATGGATCGACGAGGGAGACCCGGAGAGCCGTCATGGGCGACGATTGTCCCGATGGAGCTCTCCTACTGCGTCGTCAACACCAACGGGCGCGAGCACCTTGGCACCTGCCTGCGCGCGATCGCGGCCAACCACCCGGCCGGTGTGGAGCACGAGATCCTCGTCCTCGACAACCACTCCGACGACGGTTCGGTCGACCTCGTGGCGCAGATCGCGCAGCGCGAACGCGACATCGGCGACCACCTGCGGCTGATCGTCACCGAACGCCGCCAGGGCAAGGCGGCCAACGACACGCTGCTGATGGAGACGGCCAAGGGCGAGTTCTGCCTGCTCCTCAACGAGGACTCCGAACTGCTGCCGGGGGCTGCCGCCGCGCTGCTGGAAGCGATGCGCTCCGATCCGGAGGCCGGAGCCGCCGGTGCGCAGCTGCTCGATCCGCAGGGCGACCCGCAACCCTGCGCCTGGCGGCTGCCCGGCGTCGGCACCGCGCTCGCCCAGGCGCTCTTCCTGCACCGCTGGCTCGTCACCGAGAGCGGCGGGAGCGACACCAGGCGGGTCGGCTGGGCCCAGTCGGCGGCGATGCTGGTGCGCCGCAGCGCCGCGGCTGCCGTCGACTGGCTCGACGAGGACTTCTTCGTCTACTCCGACGAGACCGACTTCTGCAAGCGGCTCGGCGACGCGGGCATGCACACGCTCTACGTCCCCGCCGCCCGCGCGATCCACCACGAACAGCTCAGCAACGACAGGAGCGCCGGCAGCCGCCGGATCGTCGAGTTCCACCGCAACCGCGACCTCTACATGCGCAAGCACCACGGCCCCCTCGCCGCCGCCGCCGTCCGCGCCCTGACCGCCTTCAGCTACCTGCCGCGAGCCGTCGCGGCCCTGGTCCTCGCCGATCACGACCCGGGCTGGTACCTCCTCCACGCCCAGAAGGCCTGGAGCCCGACGGGCGAGGGGATCCGCGAGGCGGCCGCGGGCAAGTAGGCGCTTCTCAGGCGCGGGGAGGGGGAGGTGTCCGGCGGTACTCCGCACGAGCGAAACGAGTTGCCCCGACGGTGCCTCCCCCTCCCCGGGCCCTTCGTGGAACTCAGAAGCCTCCGCGGTCGCGGTCGCGGATCTCCTGCTCGTACAGCTCCGACGCGCGGGCGTCGTCGTCGCTCTCGCTCGCCGCCTCCGCGCGCATCGCGGCGAGGCGCTCGCGGAGGTTGCCCTCGCGGAGGATCGCGTTGACCTGGCGGCGCTCGTCGCGGCTGATCGCGCCGCCGAACCAGAGGACCACCGGGTAAAGGGCGAAGAGCAGCGCCCGGGAGAGGAAGCCGACCGCACCGTCGGTGGGCAGGAGCACGTCGCCGCCGCCGACCAGGACGGCCGCCGTACCGACCACGACCGCGAGCCGTCCCCACTGCCACGGGATCGGGAAGATCCGGCGGCTGACCAGGTAGATCAGCACGATCACGATCAGGTACGAGGCGATCAGGGCGACGCCGGCACCGACGATCCCCCAGGCCGGGACGAGGATCAGGTTGAGGATCACGTTGGCGATCGTCGCCACGATCGTGACCGGGAAGTTGTAGCCCGTCTTGCCGGTCCGGCCGAGGATCACCACCAACGCCAGATAGACCCCATAGAGCGCGGCGCCGAGGGCGAGCGGGCCGATCGCCTCGTAGGAGTCGAAGAAGCGGGCGTCGGCGAGCAGCCGGACGATCCAGCGCGCCTCCAGCCACATGCCGACGACGATGAAGCCGCAGAGGGCGGTGAACGCGGTGACGACCACCGCGTAGGTGCGGCGGGCCTCCTCGTCGTCACGGATCGAATAGGCGAGCGGGGGCCAGGCGAGCTGAAAACCGCGGACGACCACCTGGATCGCCTGGCTGAACTTGAAGGCGAGGCCGTAGAGGCCGAGCTCGGCGAGGCCGATCGAGCGGGCGATGATGATCCGGTCGATGAACGCCAGCGAGTAGATCGACATCTCCGCCGGCATCGTCGGCAGACCGAAGCGGATCATCCGCCGCAGGAGATCGCGGTCGGGGCGCAGCGACAGCCGTGAGCGCTCCGCCCAGATCCGCTGCAGCAGGAAGGGCAGCCCGGCCAGATAGCTGCCGAGCAGCAGCCCCTCGGCGCCCTCGTCGAAGCCGACGACGAGCAGGACGGTCAGCGGGATCGCCAGCAGGACGTTGCCGATCGTGAACGCGAAGTACGCCTTCGCCCGCTCGTCGAGCCGGAACAGGGTGACCATGTACTCGTAGAGCGTCAGCACCCAGAGGCCGCCGATCGCGATCCGGACCAGGTTCGGGTCGAGCGCCTCGCCGCTCAGCACGTCTCCGATCTGGGCGGCGAACGGGAGCGCGATCAGCGCCCCGGCCGTCGTCGTCCAAAACAGCGCCGCGAAGCCGGTGGCGACGACCTCCTCCCCGCGCTCGTCCGGCAGGTAGAAGAACCGCAGCAGCGCCTCGATCAGACCGAGCCGGATGATGATGCTGGCGGCGACGACGGTCGAGAAGAGCAGCTCCGCCTGCCCGTAGTCGGCGGTGCTGAGGTGGCTCGTGTAGAGCGGCAGCAGGAGGACCGCCAGCACCTTCGAGGCGACGCTCGCAGCGGTATAGGCCGCGCCGGTGGTGGCGAGTCGGCGGAGGTAGTCGAACATCCTCCGGCCTCCTGCTCAGGTCGCCTGGGGTTCGGCCGGGGCCCGGCGCGCCGGGACGAGGGCGACCGCCGCCAGAGCGAGAACCACCCACGTGATCGGGTCGACGAAGAAGGCCGCGTACCCGACGCTGTGGACCAGCATCAGCACGTAGATCGCGAGCAGCGTCGCCGCCAGGGGCGTGCCGCGCGCCCGCTCGCGCAGGGCGACCCCGGTCGCCTCCAGCAGCGCCGTGACGGTGATGGCGACGAAGGCCAGGTAGGCCGCCAGGCCGACGACTCCCTGCTCGGCGGCGATCGTGACGGGCTCGGTGTGGCTCTCGGCCGCAAAGCCCTCCCCCTCGTAGTAGCGGGCCGTGAACTCCGGCGCGAAGCCGCCCGACCCGACGCCGACCAGGGGATGGTCCTCGGCGATGTGGAGCCCACCGTCGATCAGTCCCGCCCGGCCGCTTGTCGTCTCGCTGCTCAGCCCGCCACCGGAGACGAGGACGATCGCCGCGGCGAGCGCGAACAGGGTTGCCGCCGCGGCGCCGATCCCGACGAGCAGGCCCCAGCGCGTCGCGATCAGGATCAGGAGTGCTGCGAACAGGGCGATCGTGCTCGTCTGCGAGAAGCTGAAGACGAGCAGGACGAGCAGGATGGCGAACAGGACGCCGGAGGCATAGATGTCGCGGGGACGGCGCCCGTAGGCGACGATCGCCGCCAACACGGTCATCGCGACGACCACATAACGCCCGAGGATGTTCGGGTCGAAGAAGAGCGAGTTGACCCGGAAATAGGTATGGGCCTCGTTGCCCGAGATCACCTTGTCGTTCCAGAACAGGTCACCGCTCACGTACTGGTAGGCGCCGACGAGGACGAAGATCAACCCCTCGGCCACCAGCACCCAGACGATCGTCCGCAGCGCATCGGTGCTCCATTCGGTGTGCTCGACCATGAAGTAGAGGGCCGCGAAGGGAGCGAGGAAGAAGGCGACGTTCTGCAGCGCCGGCGTGATGTCGTCCACGTAGCCCGCCTGCAGCGCGTAGAGGACGATGATCGCCGCCAGCGCCGGGGCGATCCAGCGGAGCAGGCCGCGGTCGGCCGGGGAACCCGTTGCCCCGGCACCCTCCTCGACGCCACCCTCCTTCCAGACATCGACGAGGGCCGCGATCGTGGCGGCGGCGATCACCGCGTAGAGCGGCAGCAGGATCTTCAGATCCTCGCCGTTGCCGAGGTTGATCGGGATCCGGAACGGCATGGTGGCGATCAGCGCCGGGGCGAGCAGGACGGGACGCTTGCGGAAGAGGACCGCGAGCAGGACCAGCCCGACCGCACCGACCACGAGGGCGGCGAGGACGAGCGACGGCCGATCGCGGAGATCGGAGATCCGGCTCGAGTCCCAGTTGTCGCCGAGCACCAGGACCGGGGCGATGAGCAGCGCGGTCGTCATCGCGACGACCCGGGCCGGTCGCGCGATCGGCAGCAGGGTGATCGCGGCGAACGACGCGCACACCAGGGTCCCGATCCACAGCAGCGGCGAGTCCATCAGCCGCCGATCGACGGGTGCTCGGCGTTGGCGGGGACCTCGATCCGCCCCGGCGGCTTGATGTCGCGATCCTGCTGGCCGAGCACCACCTCGAGCGCGTAGAGCCCCGACGGAGCGCGAATCCCGTCATCGTTGAGGCCGTTCCACTCGTAGACGTGCCGACCCGCCGCGAGCTCCTTGCCGGAGGCGAGGACGCGAACCGTGGCGCCGGAGCTGCCCTCGTTGCCGTCGATGATCAGGACGTCGACGTCATCGTCGGGCTTGGCGAGGGTGAACTCGATCCGGGCGCCGGCGAGGCCGAGCTGCGGGGAGAGCACGACCGTGTTGACGAGATCGTCGGAGGACCGGGCCGCCCGCTCGACGGCGAAGGCGCCGACGGCGAGGACCATCAGGACCGCGAATACGATCGCGCCCAGATGCGCGCCGCGCCACTCCCGGCCGGCGATGCTCACCGGGCTCAGCCCTTGCCGCCCTTGGCGAGGTCGTCTCCGGCGAAGACCACGACGGCGGCGCCGTTGGCCTCCGCCTCTGCCTCCTTGTCGAAGGGCTTGGCCGTGGATATGCCGAGCGCCTTGGCGACGGCTCGCGCCTGGCGGCGTCCGTCGGGCGTATCGGCGTACATGACGACGCTCTTCGGGGTCCCGTCCTTGGCGACGCTCGTGTTGGTGACGTCGAACTTCGCGGCGGCCAGCTGGTCGGAGAGGCTCCCGGCGAGTCCCGACGAGGTGGAAGCGTTGAGGACGACGACGCTGACCGAGGCCGGGTCGACCGGGGAGCCCTTGCCGCTCTCGTCCCCGGCCCGCAGGAAGTGAGCGGTCGCGAAGAACACCGCGACGGCGAAGGCCACCGCAGCGAGGGAGATGACCAGCGGATGGCGGGGCCCTCGCTCGATCACACGACGCCACCACGGCGCACGCTGCATTGCGATCGCCCGCTGCTCGGCGGTGCCGACCCGCTCCAGCGCCGGGCGGTCGGACGTGACGCGATCGGCGGCGCTCGAGCGGCCGAGCCGACCCGGGGCGGTCGCGCCGGGGGCCGGGATCGCCTGGAAGGACTGCGTGCCGGCGTCCGGCTCACGATCCATCCAGCCGACCAGCCTCCCGATCTCACGCCGCTGGCTGACGAAGATCGGCACCAGCAGGAGCAGCCCGAGCGCCGCGAAGATCGCCGCGACCCCGCCGAGCGCGAGCAGCAGGCTCTTGCCGGCGAGGGCTGCGAGCGGGAGGGTCAGGTCGGGGAGCATCGGGGGAACCGGGACACCCTCACCCGGCCAGCCCCTGATCGTCGAGCCCGACGATCAGGACGAGATCGGCGCCCTTGGCGATCGCCTGGATCTCAGGCGTGATCGGCGTCGTCGGCGTATCGCCGAGCGTGCTCTGCAGGTCGGCCGCGAGATCGGCGGCGTCGGACTTGGAGCCGTTCTCGAACATGATCGTGCTCGCCGCGAACGGTGGGGCGTCACCGACCTCGCCGACCTTGAAGCCCGCGTCCTTGACGCTCACGGCGGCCGCCTTCGCGGTACCCGGAACTCCGACCTCACCCTCGGCCGGCGCGGTGCCGTTGAGCACGGCGACCTCGACCTTGGCGGGCTTCGGAGCCTCCTTCTTGGCGGCCGATGAGCCGGAGGTGCCGGTGTCGGACCCGAACAGGCCGAACCCGCCGGTGAGGATGACGGCCGCGACGACCAGCGCCAGCAGGCCGCCGAACAGGACCAGCGGACTGACCGGGAGCCGCCGATCCAGCTCCTCGTAGCGGAAGGCCATCTCGCCGCGCAGGCGGTGAATGCGTCCCGGGCCGCCATCTGCCCCGTTGCCGTCCCCGGCCGCCTGGGCGATCACGGCGGCCTCCTCGGCCGCCAGGGCGGCGCGGTCGGCGTCGGCCTGGGCCCGCTCGGGTGCGCGACCAGCCCAGTCGCGCAGGCGGCGCAGATGCCGCGCCTGCTGAAAGGTCATGAAGACCAGCACGACGAGGCCCGCGAATGCCACGAAGCCGAGAATCGCGCCGATCTCCTTCAAGAGGTCCATTCTCGGGGGTGATCCTAGAGTCTTATTGGGATAGAGCCCTGGGCCCTCCGCCCAGGGCGAGGCCGGAGTTGATCACCCCGAGGACCTGATCGGCCAGGTCCGTCTCGTCGCCGCTGCCGATCAGGAGCTTCAGCTCATCGAGCGTCCGCTCGATCTGCTCCGGCTCGAGCGGTTGCTCTCGTACGGCCCGCACGATCCGCGGCGCCACGGTGGGCTCCGAGTGCTCTGCGTCGGCGAGGAGTACCTCGTGAAGCTGCTCCCCGGGGCGCGGTCCCGTGAACTCGATCGCGATATCCGTGTCGGGCTCGTAGCCGGCGAGCGTGATCATGTTGCGAGCGAGGTCGACGATCTTGACCGGCTCCCCCATCTCGAGCACGAACACGTCGCCGTCGCCACCGAGGTCGGCGGCGCGGATCACGAGCTGGACCGCCTCCGGGATGGTCATGAAGTAGCGGGTCATCTCGGGGTGGGTGACGGTGACCGGCCCACCGCGCTCGATCTGCCCCCGGAAGATCGGCACCACGCTTCCCGACGACCCGAGGACGTTGCCGAAGCGGACGCAGACGAATCGGGTCTGCGGATGCCGGGCGGCGGCGCTCTGCACGATCGATTCGGCCATCGCCTTCGACGCTCCCATGACGGTGCGCGGGTTGACGGCCTTGTCCGTCGAGATCAGCACGAACCGCTCGGCCTTCGCCACCGCCGCCGTCTCGGCGACGACCTTGGTCGCGATCGCGTTGTTGCGGACGGCCTCCAGCGGGTTGGCCTCCATCAGCGGCACGTGCTTGTAGGCGGCGGCGTGGAAGACCGCATCGGGACGGAAGCGCTCCATCACCTCGAGCATTCGCTCCCCGTCCTTGCAGTCGGCGAGGACCGACTCGACGCGGGAGAAATGCCATTCGGATGTCAGCTCGCGGTCGATCTGGAAGAGGTTGTCCTCGGCCTGGTCGACGAGGACGAGCAGCCGTGGGTCGACGCGGGCGATCTGGCGGGAGAGCTCCGCGCCGATCGAGCCGCCGGCGCCGGTGACGAGCACGATCTTGTCCTTCAGGTAGCCGCCGACCCGATCGAGCTCCATGACCACGGGATCGCGGCCGAGCACATCCTCGACCTGGACCTCGCGAAGCTGGCGGGTGAGCTGCACGCCCCCGCGGAGCAGCTCGAAGACCGTCGGGAGGGTGCGAACCCGGATCCCGCGCTCGCGACACTCCGACACGACCTTGCCGCGCACGGCCCCGGGCGCCGATGGGATCGCGATCACGACCTCGGCCGGCTTCTCCTTCTCGAGGATCGCACCGAGATCGTCGGTATCGCCGAGCACCTTGAGCCCCAGCAGCCGCATGCCGCGCTTGCGCTGATCGTCGTCGACGAACCCGACCGGGTTGCCGAGCTCCGGGTTGAGGCGCAGCTCACGGACGACCATCTGCCCGCCCGAGCCGGCGCCGACGACGAGGACGTCACCGTCCTTGCTGCGGGTGTGGCGCCGCATCCGGCGCTCGACGAAGTAGAAGCGGGCGACGCTGCGGGCGGTGACCAGCAGGCCGACCGTGAAGACGAAGTCGTAGATCAGAACCGAGCGCGGCATCGGGCTGGAGAACGGCTTCGAAAGCACGAACACGGCGATCAGCAGGGCCGTGCCGACGGCGCAGGCCCGCAGGACGGCCCAGATGTCACCGAGGTTGAAGTAGCGCCACCACTTCTGGTGCAGGCCCATCAGGCTGAAGACGATCGTCATGCCGATCGCGACGAAGACGATCGACCCCCTGAGCATCTCGGTGTAGCGGTCGGGAATCCCACCCGGCTCGTCGATGAAGCGGATCGCGAAGGCCAGGTAGTAGGCGAAGGCTGCGAGTGCCGCGTCCGCCACCAGCTGGAAGATGCGGTGCCGGAGCACCGGCGCACGCAGGCGGTTCATTGGTTAGAGGGTAGAGTTTCGGTCAAGCTCGCGGCGCGTCGGATGCGGGCTGCGCAAGGCCCCCACCGCACCCCCCGGCGCCCCGAATAGGTCCCACCGAACGCTCTTGCAGCATCAGTTGATCATCGCCTCCATAACCGACCCGATCGTCAATTTCGCGGTCGACGTCGTCGACGCGATCGGCGTCGTCGGGATCTTCATCCTGATGACGCTCGAGAGCGCCTGCGTGCCGATCCCGAGCGAGGCGACGATGCTGTTCGCGGGCTTCGCGGTCAGCGACGGGCAGATGACCCTGTTCGGAGCCGTCGCCGCCGGCGTGCTCGGCAACGTGGTCGGCTCGTGGATCGCCTGGGCCGTGGGCTACTACGGGCGCGAGGAGCTGCTCGAGAAGAACCGGTTCATCCACATCAACCCCAAGCATCTCGCCACCGCCGACCGCTGGTTTCGCGACCACGGGGAGGCGACCGTCTTCTGGACCCGGATGATCCCGATCGTCCGGACCTTCATCTCGCTGCCGGCCGGCGTCGCGGAGATGCCGTTCTGGCGGTTCACGACGTTCACGCTGCTCGGCTGCGTCCCCTGGGTGCTGGCGCTGACGCTGATCGGCCGGTCGGTCGGCGACAACTGGGTCGACTGGAAGGACAAGCTCCACTACATCGACTACGGCGTGGCGGCGTTGATCGTCGTGGCCGCCGCCTACCTCCTGTTCAGATACTGGCGCGGTCGTCAGGGTGGCCCGGGCGCGACACCCACGCCCGACTCGGCAGAGTGAGCCGGAGGGGCCTGGGCGTCGGACGGGCCGCTGTCCTCGGCGCGGTTCAGGGACCCACCGAGCTGCTTCCGGTCTCCAGCTCCGCCCACCTGCGGATCGTCCCCTGGATCCTCGGCTGGGACCTCGACGACATCAGCCCCGAGGACCGCAAGGCCTTCGAGGTGGCCGTCCACGGCGGTGCCGCGCTGGCCCTGTTGATCGGGCAGCGCCGCCTGATCGCCGACGAGCTGCGAAGGCTCGACGGACGCCGGGTGGCGGTGATCGCGCTCTCGTTCCTGCCCGCCGTTGCGATCGGCCTGACCCTCGAGGACTGGATCAATCGCCGCCTCGGCGGTCCCCGCGCCACCGCGTTCGGGCTGATCGCCGGCTCGGTCGCGATGGTCATCGCCGATCGCGCTCCCCAGGAGCGCAACGCCGTCGAGGCGACTCCGGCCGACGGCCTCGCGATCGGCCTCGCCCAGGCGGCCGCGCTCGCCCCCGGCGTCTCCCGCAACGGCTCGACCCTCGCCGCCGCCCGCGCCCGCGGGTTCCGGCGCGCCCAGGCCAACCTGCTCTCGCGCACGGTCGCCCTCCCCGTGATCACGGCCGCCGCAGCCCGCAAGGCCATGAAGCTACGGCGCCGCGATGTCGACCCCGAGCTCGCCCGCTCGGCGACCGTCGGGGTTGCGGTCGCCTTCGCCTCGACCCTCGCCTCACAGGGTCTGATCAGGCTGATCGAGCGCGATCGCGGCCTCTGGCCCTACGCCGCCTACCGGACCGGCCTGGCGGCGCTGATCCTCCTCAAGCGCAGGTGAGCGCGGCGTGCGGTTGAATCAGCAGCGTGGAGCCGTGCGCAGCTAGATGAGCCAGGACGCATACACCGAGGCCGGGGTCAGCCAGAGCGGGGCCGACGCCGCCGTCGCCGCCCTCGTCGCCCATCTCTCCCGGATCGAGACCGGCAAGCCCTCGCGGGTCGTACCGCTGCCGGGCCACTACGCGAGCGTGCTGCGACTGGACGAGCGGACCGGGATCGCATTCGGAACCGACGGGGTCGGCACCAAGATGGTCGTCGCCGAGCAGCTCGGGCGCTTCGAGACGATCGGCATCGACTGCATCGCCATGAACGTCAACGATCTCGTCTGCGTCGGGGCCGAGCCGATCGCGCTCGTCGACTTCATCCTCTGCCCCACCGCCGACCCGGAGATGTGCGGGACGATCGGCGCGGGCCTGCGGCGAGGAGCCGAGCTGGCCGGGATCGAGATCCCGGGCGGCGAGATCGCCCAGGTCGGCGATGTCGTCAACGGCGTCGAGCTGGCCGGCAGCGCGATCGGTCTGGTCCCGCTCGACGAGATCGTCACCGGCGCCGCGATCGCGGCCGGGGACGTCGTCATCGGCCTGCCCTCCACGGGCCTGCATTCCAACGGCTACACCCTTGCCCGCAAGGCACTCGCCGAGATCCCGCTCGGCGACGAACGGCTCGGGCGTCCGCTCGGCGAGATCCTGCTCGAGCCGACCGCGATCTACGTGCGCGCGATCCTCGAGCTGCTCGCGTCCCCCGTCGACGTCCACGGCCTCGCCCACATCACCGGCGACGGCCTCAACAACCTGCTGCGGCTCGGCGATGGCGTCGGCTACGAGATCGACGACCCGCTCCCGGCGCAGCCCATCTTCGCCCTGATCGCCGACGCCGGCGGCATCGGCGACGACGAGATGCACGAGGTCTTCAACATGGGGTGCGGCTTCTGCGTGACCGTCCCGGAGCGCGATCTCGACGTCGCCCTCGCTCTGCTGACCCCCCATTTCCCCGGATCACGCCGCGTCGGGCGGGTCACCGACCGGGCGGGCCTGGTCGAGCGTTCATAGCAACCCGGCCCGCATGCTGGCTTTCGTCGTCCCCCTTGCGGCTACGCCGAGAGGCCCGATCGCAAATACTCGGGGGTAATGACTTCACCCCGCGACGGTCATAGATGAGCCCCAGATGATCGGAAAGATGCTTTCGAACCGCTACCGGCTCGAATCGAAGCTCGGCAGCGGCGGGATGTCGACCGTCTATCTGGCGGTCGACGAGACCCTCGGCCGCAAGGTCGCGGTCAAGGTCCTCCACCAGGAGATCTCCGACCAGCAGGACCAGCTCGAGCGGTTCCGCCGCGAGTCGCGTGCCGTCGCGCAGCTCTCCCACCCCAACCTCGTCGGGGTGATCGACGCCGGCGAGGACGGCGGGCGGCCCTACATCGTCTTCGAGTACGTCCCCGGGCAGACGCTCAAGCAGAAGATCTCCGCCGAGGGCGGACTGCCCCTCGACGAGGCGACCGCCTACGCGATCGAGATCGGCCGCGGGCTCCAGGCGGCGCATCAGGCACGGCTGATCCACCGCGACGTGAAGCCGCAGAACGTGCTGATCGACGCCGAGGGCCGGGCGAAGATCACCGACTTCGGGATCGCGCTCTCGCTGGAGTCGCACGGCCTGACCGCGACGGGCCGCGTTCTCGGCACGACCGACTACGTCTCACCCGAGCAGGCGATGGGCAAGGAGATCGATGCCCGGACCGACGTCTACTCGCTCGGGATCCTCCTCTACGAGATGCTCACCGGCGAGGTCCCGTTCAAGGCCGAGACGCAGGTCGGCGTCGCGATGAAGCACGTCAACGAGATGGTGCCCAGCGTTCAGCGCCGCCGCCCCGACGCGTCGGCGGCGCTCGCCGCCGCGATCGAGAGGTCGACGGCAAAGGAGCCGAAGGACCGCTACCCCGACATGAACGCCTTCCTCCGTGACCTCGAGGGCGCACTGGAGGTGGAGGTCGCCCGGGCGGGCGGCGCGACCGGTGAGGCGACGTCGGTCCTCGACTCCGTCCCGGAACGGCGGCGGCGGCTCGTCACCCGCAGGCGGATCTCCTGGGTGGGGGTGTTGCTGCTGATCGCCGCCGCGGGGACGGCCATCGCGATCGCCGCATTGAGCGGGGATTCCGGGCGCTCCCAGGAGCCGCCGCCCGAGAGCACCGCCACCTCGGTGATCCCGATCGACTCCGCCACCGACTTCGACCCCGAGGGCGACACCGAGGAGCATCCCGAGGAGACGAGCCTCGCGATCGACGGCGATCCTCTGACGTCCTGGTCGACGGAGGACTACTCAGCCGGCCTGGAGGGAGTGGGCAAGAGTGGGGTCGGCCTCTACGTCGACGCCGGAACCGCCGTCACCCCGAGCCAGATGGTCCTCGAGACCCCCGGCGGCGGCTGGACCTACTCGATCTACGGCTCCAACCTGAAGACCGCGCCGACCGAGATCGCCGGCTGGGGCGACCCGCTGACCGGGGATCTGACCGCAAAGGACGGCAAGCAGGTGATCGACCTGAACACGAGCGAGCCCAACCGGTACTTCCTGATCTGGATCACGAGCATCGACAGCGGGACCGCCGAGATCGCCGACGTCCGCCTCCTGGCCGACTGAGCCACCGAACCAATCACCTGACGCCCCTGCCGAGCGGCAACACCGCGCAGGCCGACGGGACCGGACGCGAAGCGGAGGATCCCGTCGGAGTTATCTCGCCCCTGCCAAGCGGCAACACCGCGCAGGCCGACGGGACCGGACGCGAAGCGGAGGATCCCGTCGGAGTTATCTCGCCCCGGGGTGCTTCCCGGTCCCCGCGACCTAAAAGCGGTAGCTGCGCTCGGCGTCGTGGCGGGCCACGGCCAGTTCGACGAGCTTCGTGCAGAGCGCCGGGTACTCGACGCCCGAGGCCTCGAAGAGCTTCGCGAAGACGCTCGTCTCGGTGAAACCGGGGATCGTGTTGAGCTCGTTGACGAGCACCTCGCCGTCGTCCATCACGAAGAAGTCGCAGCGAGCGAGCCCCGTGCAGCCGCAGGAGGAGTAGACCTCCGCCGCCAGTTCCCGGACGCGGGCGATGGCCTCGTCGCCGATCGGCGCCGGGACGACCAGCTCCATGCCGCCGGGCTCGTACTTGGCGGCATAGTCGTACCAGTCGGCCTCGATCGAGACGTGGCCGGGCAGCGACGTCTCCGGCACGTCGTTGCCGATCACCGAGCACTCGACCTCGAGGCCCGCGCAGTGGGCCTCGATGATGACCCGCGGGTCGTGCTCCAGAGCGGAGTCGACCGCGGGCTGCAGTCCGCCCGGCTCGGCGACCTTGAGGATGCCGACGCTGGAGCCGAGACGCGAGGGCTTGACCCAGACCGGCAGCCCGAGTGACTCGGCCTGCTCGCGCCAGCCCTCCTCCCCGGCCTGGCAGAAGTCGACCTGGGCGATGCCGCGCTCGCGCAGCAGGCGCTTGAAGATCAGCTTGTCGATCGTGACCGCAGCGGCGAGAACCCCGGGGCCGACGTACGGCACGTCGAGACACTCCAGGAGGCCCTGAACCGTGCCGTCCTCGCCGAACGGGCCGTGCAGGACCGGGAACGCGACGTCGCAGCCGAGCAGGCCCGCGGCGGCGCGGAGCTCCACCTCGGAGCCGTCGGCAAGCCAGCGGCCGTCCCGCTCGATCACGACGTCGACCGTCTCGTAGCCGGCCACGCGCAGGCCCTCAGCGACGGCGGCTCCCGAGCGCAGGGAGACCGGGTGCTCGCTGGAGCGACCGCCGCGGATCACCGCGATCCTCACGGCTGCGGCCTCGGTGTCGTCGTCGAGCTCGTCGTGCTCGAGGTCGTGTTGTCCGGCTTCTTGTAGTCGCCGACGGTCAGCGTCACCCGGTCGCCGGGGCTCAGATGCGTCCCGGCCGTCGGTGCCTGCGAGAGCACGATGCCGTTCTGGGACGAGTTGCTGACGTCCTGCTTGACGACGGAGACCGAGAGCCCGGCGGCCGAGAGCCGGCGCTGCGCGTAGTTGAGCTTCTGGCCCACGTAGTCATCGAGGGTCACCGTGCCGACGCCGCTGGAGTAGGTGATCGTGACCTCGCTGCCGACCTTGGCCTCGGTGTCACCGCGCGGGGTCCTGTTCGAGCACCTGGTTCTCGGGCTCGTCGGAATCCTTGGAGTTCGCGTTGACGACGAAGCCGGCCTTGCGGAGCTGCTGGGTCGCGGTCACGCGATCGAGGCCGAGCACGTTCGGCACGACGGCGGTCTTCACCCCGGTCGAGACGATCAGCCTCACGGTCGATCCGGGCGCGATGCTCGACCCCTGCGAGGGATTGGAGCCGATCACCTTGCCGGCGGGCACCGAATCGGAGGTTCGTTTCTCGACCACCGGCTCGAAGCCGCGAGCGGAGAGGAGCTTCTTCGCCTCGGGGACGGTGAGCCCGTTCACGCGTGGCACCTTGAGGGTGCCGGGGCCGAGGCTGACCGTGATCGAAACGGTCGAGCCCTTCTCGGCCTCGCTGTCGCCGCTCGGGTCCTGCTCGATGACCTCGCCCTCGGGAATGTCGTTCTCGACCGAGTTGGTGGTCACCTCGAAGCCGGCGCCGTGCAGGGCGATCGTCGCCGCCTCCTCCTGCTGGCCCGTCACGTCGGGGACCGTGACCATGTCGGGGCGGGTCAGAAACCAGGCGAGCGCGGCGCCCGCGAGGACGAGGACGATCAATGCAGCGATCAGCCACCTGCGGTTGGAGCTCTCGGCGTCGTCGGGTACGAAGACGGGCGGCGCGACCTGCGGCTGCGCCTCGGCGGCGTCGAGGGCCGCCGACATCTCCGCGGCGGTCTGGAACCGCTGGGCCGGGTCCTTGGCGAGGGCTCGCATCACGACCGCGTCCAGCGCCGGCGTCACCTGCGGGTTGATCGAGCTCGGCAGGGCCGGCTCCTCGCCGACCTGCTTCATCGCGATCGCGACCGCGTTCTCCCCGTCGAAGGGGACCCGGCCGCAGAGCATCTCGAACAGCATCACGCCGATCGAGTAGATGTCGGAGGCCGCGGTCACCTCCATTCCCTGCGCCTGCTCGGGACTCAGGTACTGGGCGGTGCCCATGACCGAGCCGGTCCGCGTGATCTCCGAGCCGCCGGCGCGGGCGATGCCGAAATCCGTCACCCGGACCCGCCCGGCGCGGTCGATCAGCACGTTCAACGGCTTCAGGTCGCGATGCACGATCCCGCGCTCGTTGGCGAAGCTGGCGGCGGCGAGCACCTGCCGGGTGACCTCGACGGCCTCCTCGATCGTCAGACCCTGGTTGATCAGGTCGCGGAGCGAGGAGCCCTCGACCAGCTCCATCGATATGTAATAGCTGTCCTCGTAGGTTCCGCGGTCATAGACGCTGACCAGGTTCGGGTGCTGCAGCCCGGCCGCCGACGATGCCTCGCGCCGGAACCGCTCGACGAACTCCGTGTCCCGGGCGAAGTTCTCGTGCAGCAGCTTCAGCGCGACGTCGCGGTCGAGCTCGGTGTCGCGGGCGCGCCACACGTCGGCCATGCCGCCGGAGCCGATCCTGTCGATCAGCTTGTAGCGACCGTCGATGGTCAGTCCGGACTCGAGTTTCATTGGTTGAGGAGCTCCTGCATGACGGCGGTTGCGATTGGTCCGGCAGTATCGCCGCCGAAGCACCCCTGACAGCGCTCGACGGTGACCGCGACGGCGATCTGGGGGTCCTCGACGGGCGCGAAGGCTATGAACCACGGCTGAGCGATGTCGTTGGCGATGTTGATCTCCGCGGTGCCGGTCTTGCCCGCGAAGGTCGTTCCACCGAGGTCTCCCTGGAGCCCGGCCGCCGTTCCCTCGTCGACCACGCTGGTCATCATCTGCGCCAGTTGCGCGGCGGTGTCGGAGCTGATGACGTCGCTTTGGACCTGGGGGTTGAGCTCGTCGGTGACCCGCCCGTCAGGGTCGATGACCTGCTGGATCAGCGTCGGCCTCATCAGCTTGCCGCCGTTGGCGACCGTTGCCGCCACCTCGGCCATCTGGGTCACCGAGGCGAGGGTCTGCCCCTCCTCCCCTCCCTGGCCGATCGCGACCCGCGCGATGTCGAATCCCGACTCGACGAGATCGCCGTTGGAGTTGTAGATCCCGCTCGGGCGCTTCTGGGTGTCGGGAAGCTGGACCTGCGGGTCCTTGTAGAAGCCGAACCGCTTCATGTACTCGACGAGGCGCTCCGCCCCGACCCGCTCGCCGATCTGCGCGAAGTATGTGTTGACGGAGTCGGTGAGCGCCTGCTCCATCGTCAGCCCGGGGAAGCTCTGATCGAAATCGTTCGAGAGCGGGACTCCACTGAACGTCATCGGCGACGGCGAGTCGATCGGCTCGTCCGCGGAGACCTCGCCCGAGTCGAGCGCGGCGGCGGCGGTAACGACCTTCATCGTCGAACCGGGCGGATAGGTCGACTGGATCGTGCGGTTGACGAGCGGCGCACCCGAGGCGTCGCTGTTGAAGTCGTTCTTCTCCGGGATCTGGTTGGGGTCGAAGCCCGGCGTGCTCTCCATGACGCGCACGGCACCGGTCTTGGGTTCGATCGCGACGACGGCGCCCGGCCGTCCCGCCAGCTGATCCACCGCCACCTGTTGGGCGCCGGCATCCAGCGTCGTGACGATGTTGCTCCCTTCCTGCGAGTGACCCTGGATCTGGTCGAGGAGGGTCGTGAACTCGTTGTCCTCACCGGTCAGGATCGAGTTCTGGGACTGCTCGAAACCCGAGTTGCCCTGGGTGATGAAGCTGTAGCCGATCGGGTTGCCGAAGAGGCTGCCGAGCGGGTAGCGGCGCACGTACTGGATCGACTCGTTCTTGCCCTCCTTGACGCTGTTGGCGATCACCTGCCCGTCGGCGGTGGTGATCTTGCCGCGCTTGACCTGCTGGGCCTCGAACAGCGGCCGCTTGTTCTCGGTCTTGGCCTGCAGCTCGGTGGCGTCGAAGACCGACCACTTGCTCGTGAACCAGACGAGCAAGGCGAAGAGGATGAGAACGGCGGCGAGCAGGCGGCGAATCGGGACGTTCACGCGAACCCCCCCGGCTCGGGACGGCGGGCCCGGTCGGAGACCAGCAGCAGCAGCGCGATCAGGACCATGTTGGCGATCACCGAGCTACCGCCGTAGCTGATCAGCGGCAGGGTGACGCCGGTCAGCGGGATCACCCTGATCACACCCCCGATGATCACGAACGCCTGCAGGGCGAAGACGGCGGTGAGCCCGGCCGCGAGCAGCTTCGAGAAGCCGTCGCGGGCGATCGAGGCGATCTTGAAACCGCGGGCCGCGATCAGCGCGTAGATCGTGATCACCCCGCAGCCACCGAAGAGGCCGAGCTCGTTGACGATCAGCGCGTAGATGAAGTCGGTCTGGACCTGCGGGATCAGCGTGTTCTCGACGGTCTGATGGGTGACGCCGGGCGCCCAGAGCAGCGACTCGCCGAGGCCCTTGCCGAACAACCCCCCATCCGCCTGAGCGAACATGGACTGCAGCACCTGGTAGCCGTTGCCGTTGGCGTCCTGGTACGGATCGAGCCAGATGTCCACCCGGTCGCCGACGTGACCGACGGTCGAGGCGAAGAACCAGGCGCCGAGGAGGAACATCGCCATCCCGATGATCACGAACGAGATCCGATTGGTCGCCGTGTAGATGAGGGCGAGGAAGGCGCCGAAGAACATCAGCGAGCTGCCGAGGTCGCGGATGAAGACGAGCATCAGCATCGCCGCCCCCCAGACGACCAGCATCGGGCCGAGATGCTTGAGCGGCGGGAAGGTGATCCCGGCGAACCGCTTCGCCCCGACGACGAGCACCTCGCGATGCTCGCGCAGGTAGCTCGCCAGGAAGATGACGATCGCGAGCTTGCCGAACTCGGCCGGCTGGAAGGCTAGGGGCCCGAGCTTGACCCCGAGGTAGGCGCCGTTGACCTGGGCGCCGATCCCGGGCACCCGGGGCAGCAGCAGCAGGATGAGACCCCCGACCACGATCAGGTATCGGTAGCGCTCGAGCACGTGGTAGTCCTTGAGGAACGTGATCGTGAGCACGAAGAGGACGAGCCCGACAACGAACCAGTTGGCCTGGTCGCGGGCGAGGGTCGCGTCGATCCGGTAGAGCATCACCAGCCCGATCGCGGCGAGCAACGCGACGAGCGGGAACAGGTAGGGGTCGGCGTTGGGGAGGCGGATGCGCAGGAAGATGTGAGCCGCCAGACAGATCGCGAAGAAGTAGGCCCCGAAGATCAGGCTCGTGTTGTCGAGTTGCGCGCTGCGGACGCTGAAGACCGCGGCGAACCCGGCGATCAACAGGCCGGCGACGGGAATCAGCCCGAGCAGCTCGCGGTTGCGAGCGCTCAACCGTTACCTCCGGAGCTCTTCTTCTTGGCCGCGGATCCGCCGCCGTTCTTCTTGCCGTTCTTCTTGTTCTTGCCGCCGTTCTTGTTCTGCTGCTTCCCGCCCTTGCCGGGCTGGGTCGGACTCGTGGTCGCCGCGGCGTTGACGAGATCCGCGAGCAGCGAGCGGGCATCACTCTGGGAGCGCATCTGGTGGTCGGTCGCGACCACCCGGCGCTGCTCCGGCAGGGCGCTGAGCTCGGTCGTCGTGCCCTCCTGCTCGGAGTAGAGCTCGATCCCGAACGGGAGGTCGTACGGAAGGCCCCGGAAGAGGGCGAGTTGCGCGGCGTCGTTGGTGCCGACGAACCAGATCTGACGGGCGCCGTAGACCGCTCCGAACGCGACCGCGGCGATGACCACAAGGGCGGCGACCGTCTTGAGGACGCGCTTCGGCCACCTGCGGGCGGGGGGAGGTGTGGCCGGGGGCTGCCGGCGTCGCCGCGGGGGCGGCGGGGGCGGAGCTGCGGCGGCTCCACCGGTCGATGCCACGCCGGCCCGGACAGCCGCAGCGCTCAGGCCCGCGGCCTCGGCACTGGGCCCGACGAGCGTCTCGCCCTCACCCACGGCGCCCGCATCGGCCGTCTCCAGCCGGAACAGGACGACGGTGATGTTGTCGCGGCCGCCACGGTCGTTGGCGGCCCGGATCAGGCGCCGCCCGACCATCGCCAGGTTGTCGTCGCCGGCGAGGATCGTCGCGACGTCCTCGTCGGTGAGCATCGTGGTCAGCCCGTCGGAGCAGAGCAGGAAGACGTCCCCGGCGCGGGCGCTGAAGGTCATCGTGTCGACCTGCACCTGCGGCTCTGGTCCCAGGGCCCGGGTGATCACGGAGCGCTGCGGGTGCTCGGCCGCCTGATCGCGGGTCAGCTTGCCCTGTCGGCGCAGCTCCTCGACGAGCGAGTGATCGTTGGTGATCTGCTTGAGCTTGCCCTCGCGGAAGACGTAGGCGCGACTGTCGCCGACATGGCCGAAGCTGATCTCGCTGCCGTGGACGAGCGCGGCTGTGAGCGTCGTTCCCATGCCGGACCGCGACGCGTCGCCCTGGGCGAGGTCGAAGATCTCCCGGTTGGCCTCCTGGGCCGTGCGCCGGAGGACCTCCTCGGGCGGAGCGCCACCATCGTCCTCGAGCCGGTCGAAGGCCTCGACGGCCATCCGCGAGGCGACCTCGCCCGCCTGCGCGCCGCCCATCCCGTCGGCGACGGCGAACAGCGGCGCCCGCGAGAAGTACGAATCCTCGTTCGCCTCGCGCTGGCGGCCCGTATCGGAGAGCTGCACGACCTCGCCAATTCGCAGCGTCAACTCAGTAACCGCCCTCATCGTCGAGGGTCAGCTCGAAGCGCAGGACGGAATCGCCGATCTGGATCTCGTCCATATCGTTCAACGGGGCCTCACCGCGCAGCTCGGCTCCGTTCAGGTACGTGCCGTTGGTCGAGTCCATGTCCTCGACCAGATAGACGTTGCCGCGCGTGTGGACCCGGCAGTGGATCCCCGAAGAGAACCGGTCCTCGATGCGGACGTCGGCCTGGTCGGAGCGGCCGATCGTGACGCCGCCGAAGAGGTCGATGCGCTCTCCCGGGGTGAGGCCACCGCCCTGGACGGCGACGAGCGTCGCGTCGGTCGCGGCGACCCGCCCGCCCTGGACGGCGTGCATCCCGGTCCCCTCCTCGGCACCGGCGATCGCTCGCGAGCCCCGCAGGTCCTTGAGCGCGCTGCGGGCGATCACGAGCAGGAACAGATAGAGGACGCCGAGAAAGGCGAACTTGAGCGCGACCGCTGCGGGATCAGCGTTCATCGCTCACTGCTCGATGTCGAAGATGAATGAAATCGTGCCGAGGGATACTTCGTCGCCGGGCGCCAGCCGCGAGGTGTCGACGCGGCGGCCGTTGACCTTGACCCCGTTCGTCGACCCCAGGTCGACGACCTGCCAGTCGCCGGAGGTGTTGCGGCGCAGCTCGGCGTGGCGGCGGGAGACGTTCTGGTCGTCGATGACGCAGTCGCATTCGCGCGAGCGGCCGAGCGCTGCGGTCGGGCCGTCGAGGACGTAGCGGCGATCCTGGAAGGTGACGATGGCCTTCGTCTGGGTGAGCGGCGCGGCGGCGCGGTGGCTCCCCCGAGGCTCCTTCTCCTTGGCCGGGGCCGCGTAGACCATCGTGTGGCCGTGCTGGCCCTGCTCGCCGGTCTCGCCCTTGCGGACGGGCGGCTTGACGAGCCGCGGCTGGATCCCGAACTCGCCGAAGCGGAGGCGCTCGTCGGTCTCGATCTTCACCTCGGGGCGGGTCAGCAAGGCGTAGTCCTGGCGGCGGGCGTGTTCGAGCAGGTAGGCGGAGAGCTCCTGGGAGAGCGAGCGCGTATAGCCCTCGAGCCGCTCGTGGTCCTCCGGGGAGAGCCAGACGGTGTAGCTGTTCGGCGCGTAGGTCTGGGAGACGGAGGCGGTCTTGTGGGAGTCCATCTCCTTCGCGAGCTTGCGGGCGATCTCCACAGGCTGGACCTGGGAGCTGAAGGCACGGCTGAAGACGCCTTCTACGAGGCCTTCGATCCTCGCTTCGAGATTGCGCAATACGCTCATGGCAAGAATGATCTCCGGCCGCCGGCGACGCCCCGCCGGGACCCCGATATCGCCGTGAATCCTAGGGCAACCCGGCATGCGATCCGGCTCCATGGAGTGCCGCTCGCACGTGCTTCGTCGCCGTCCGGGTCGCGCGGATGCGCTCGTCGGCAAGCGGTGCGGCGGCCGGATTGCGCGGGCGCGCGGACGATCCGCGGCTCGGCTGGACGCGTGGATCGGCGAATCGCGGCGCGGCGCGGCGGCGCCTGCGAGCGCGATCGGGGCGCGCCGGCGGCTCGGCGGCCCGGATGAGCGCGGAGGGCAGATAGGGCCGCAGGTCGGGGCGATCCGCGCGGTCCCAGATGGCCCAGAGGACGCCGAGCGATCGAGCGCCGGGGCGAGCAGCGCCGTCGGGGCGGCGCCCGCGCCGGCGGCTCCGAGCAGCGCCGCGATCGCGCCGGCCCAGACGAGGCCGCCGACGGCCGCGCCCGCCGGGGAGGCGACGTCGAGGAGAAGGCCGAGCAGGACGGCTCCGCCGATCCAGGTCAGGGCCACCGCGAGCGCGGTCGGGGTCAGCATCGGCGCGAGCAGCTGGTCGATGGTCGTCGGACCTGATGACGCCCAGCCGGTCGCCGTGCCGGTCAGGTCGACCGGGACGCCGATCCCACGGCCGAGCAGGCCGCCGACGATCCCGGTCCAGAGCCAGGCGAGTCCGGCGAGAGCGGCGCGCGTCTCGGCGCGGTCGTGGCGGGCGGCGAGCGCCAGGAAGGCGGGAGCCGCGCCGATCAGCCCGAGCAACGGCGCCAGCGGCGGGCAGCAGCCAGTCGCGGGGCCGGTCGAGCAGGAGCGCGGCGGGTGCGAGCACGGCCGCGGCGGCGATCGCGAGGCCGGGAAGGCCGGCGAGCGCGCCGAGCAGCGCGACGCGCCGGCGGCGAGCAGGATCGCGAACGGGCGGGCGGGGATGCCCGGGGGGAGCGTCGCGACGCCGAGGGCCTCGGCGGGCGGCGGCACGGCGCGGTCGGGGTGCAGGGCGCCGCGCACCTCGAGCAGGGCCTCGCGCAGGTCGGAGAGCTCGGGGCGATCGTCGGGATCGGGCTCGAGGCAGGCGTCGATCGCGACGCAGAGCGCCGGCGGCAGCTCCGGCCGCGCCTCACCGAGGCTCTCGACCGGCTCACCGATCGCGCGGGCGGTGGCGGCCGGGCTGATCTTGGCGACGGGGTTGAAGCCGGCCCAGAGCTCGTAGAGCGTGAGCCCGAGCGAGTAGACGTCGGACGGCGCGCCGGCGCCGCTCGCCGGTCGCCTGCTCGGGCGACATGTAGGCGAGCGTGCCGACGACCTGGCCGGTCGCGGTCAGGGTCGGACCGTCCTCGAGCGTCGCGATCCCGAAGTCGGCGAGCAGGGCGCGCTGGGAGGCGCGGCCCTTGACGCTGCGACTGCGGGCGGTGCGGACGAGGACGTTGTCGGGCTTCATGTCGCGGTGGACGACGCCGGCCTCATGGGCGTGGGCGAGCGCGGCGCAGAGCTCGGCACCCAGCTCAGCAACCTCACGGTCGGAGAGCTCGCCGCGGGCGGCCATCTCGCGCAGGTTCGGGCCCTCGACGAGCTCGCTGACGAGGTAGGCGCAGCCGTTCTGGCTGCCGAGCTCGTAGAGGGTGACGATGCCGGGATGGTTGAGCCGGGCGGCGGCGTGGGCCTCGCGCATGACCCGCTCGGCCGCCTCGCCCTCGACGGACTTGACGGCGACCCAGCGGCAGAGCCGCTCGTCCCAGGCGCGATGGACGGTGCCGTGACCGCCACCGCCGATCTTCTCGCCGATCGTGAATCGGCCCAATACCTGCTCGCCTTCGACCACGGCGAGGCTTTCGCCGCATCGCGCCGCCCTCCTGCGCTTGAGATTCGGTACCAAGTCGGCCGCCGGTTGCCGACCTCGACGCCCATCCCGCCCGGGGCAGGGGTCATACTGGCTATGGCGAAAGGCCCGGAAGCTGTGGACTTTTTCGACGAGGACGACGCACCCGACGAACCCCCTCGAGGGGAACCGCAAGAGCCCGATCAGGGGCGGCGGCGGACCCGTGCCCGCGGGCGGCGGCATCAGGCCGCCGCCGGCGAACCGCCAGCAGGCCCGCGTCCGCCAGGCAGGCGCTCCTGCTCGGCGCGATCGTCTTCCTGATCCTGATCGTGATCGCCTTCCGCGGCTGCCTCGACGCCCGCAAGGACCGCAGCTACCAGAACTACGTGAGCGATCTCAGCTCGATCACGGCCGAGACGGAGCAGCTCAGCAACAACTTCTTCGAGCGGTTCAAGGGCGGCGCCTCCGAACTCCAGCGGCGACATCGGCTTCGACACCGAGGTCGAGGGCGACAAGGGAACCTCCCAGGGCCTGCTCGATCGTGCCGAGGGCCTGGACGCCCCGGGCGACATTCAGGGCGCGCAGGAGCAGATCGTCCTCTCCTACGAGCTGCGCCATGACGCACTCGAGGGGATCGCCGCCCAGCTCAAGAACCTGAGCGCCGGCGGCAAGCAGGCGAAGAAGGCCGGGCGACGCGATCTACACGCAGATGAAGGTCTTCTCGGCCAGCGACATCCTCTACTCCCGAGCCCAGGATCAGATCGAGCAGGTGCTCGTCGACCAGGACGTGGTCGTCGACAACGGCGTCCCCGACAGCCAGTTCCTGCCCGACACCCCCAACTACCTCGACCCCGCCGTCACCGCCAGCGCCCTCGGCGGCGTCTCGACCGGCGGCTACGGCCAGCGATGCGGCCTGCAAGAACGACGGCCTCAGCCACGGCCTCGGCCTCGTCGACGGCAGCTCGACGCTGCTCCCCTCCGGCACGGCGCTGACCAACGGCGGCACCTTCACCGCCGTCGACGGCGACGACAGCATCGAGGTGGCGGTTCAGAACCAGGGCGACGCCGACGAGAGCAACATCAACGTCACCGTCACCGGCGACAACGGAATCGACGCCAGCGGGACGATCGACTCGATCGCCGCCGGCGAGACGCAGACCGTCGACATCAAGCTCGATCCGGTCCCGAAGGCCGGCGACAGCGTCACGCTCGACGTCGACGTGGCCACGGTCGGCTGCGAGCAGGTGGCCGACAACAACAAGGCCACCTACACGATCGGCTTCTAGGTCCTGGCAAGCTCCCTAACCTCCCTCGGCCGGTGAACGGGACCTTGATTCGACGGCTGGCTGGGTTGCGGTGGGCGCCGCTGCCGTTGCGGTTCTCGCGCTGCTGCTCTGCGTCGTCCTGATGGTCCGCGTCAGGCGCCTGCGGGCCGATCAGAAGCTCGTGCTCGGGGACGGCAGGGCCGACCTCGTCGCCCATGCCGCGGGGCTGGCTCGGGTCGTCGACGACGATGCATGCGACGCTGGCGGAGGAGACCGGGCGGACCGCGGCGCGGCTGACGGCCGCCGAGGACCGGCTCGATGCTTCGGTCAGCAAGACCGCGGTGCTGCGCTACGACGCCTTCAACGAGACGAGCGGACGGCAGTCGAGCACCGTCGCCCTGCTCGACGACCTCGACAACGGCGTCGTCATCTCGGCGATCCTGCAGCGCGAGCAGGCGCGCGTCTACGCGAAGCCGATCGTCGACGGCCACTCCAGCCTCGACCTCTCACCCGAGGAGCTCGCCGCGATGCAGCAGGCGCGCCGCGGGCCCGAACCCGACCGGCCAGGCGCAGTGACCGCCCAGCGGCGGGGTCTGACGGTCGCCTACCTCGGTCCCACCGGGACCTTCTCGGAGGAGGCGCTGCGGATCGCCGCTGAGCGATCGCCCCTTCGACCCACTCCCGCTGCCGACGATCCACGCCGCCGTCAAGGCGGTCGAGGACGGGGGCGCCGCGCGGGCCCTCGTGCCCTTCGAGAACTCCATCGAGGGGACCGTCCGCCCCACCCTCGACGCGCTCGCGTTCGACACCGACCGGGTCCGGATCGTCGGCGAGTTCGATCACGACGTCCATCAGATGCTGATCGCCGGCCACGACCTGCCGCTCGACCGGATCACGACCGTCCTCTCGCACCCGCAGCCGATCGCGCAATGCGCTGCATTCCTGCGCGAGGAGCTTCCGCAGGCCGCGATCGAGACGGTCAGCAGCACCTCGGAGGCGGTCCGCCGTGTCGTCGCCGACGAATCCGGGACCGCGGCGGCGCTCGGCTCCCGGGCGGCGGCGGCGGCCTGGGGCGGGTCGATCCTCAGGGAGGACGCCGAGGACGCGCAGGGGAACGTCACCAGGTTCGTCTGGCTCGCCCCCACCGACAGCCCGCCGCCCGGCCGAGGATGCCGACGCTCCCTGGCGGACGACCCTCGTCTTCTTCGAGCTCGGCGACGATCACCCGGGAGCGCTCGTCGAGGCGCTTGCGGTGCTCTCCGACCGCGGGATCAACATGACCCGCATCGAATCGCGGCCGCGGCGCAACGCCGGGCTCGGCAGCTACCTGTTCTTCCTGGACCTCGACGGTCGCGCCGACCGGGGCGTCGTCGCGGAGGGGATCGAGGCGCTCGGGTCCAGGGCCGAGACGGTTCGGGTCCTCGGCAGCTACCAGGTCGGCGCCGGACCACCGCTGCCGCGACCCACCTGAGCCGGCGAGGGCCTGCTCGACACCGCTTTGCCGGTGCCGGTCGTGGGTAGAATCCCGCGCCAATGAGCGTGGCGGACGCACCGGGCCCGCAGGCCCGGGTCCTTGACGGCCCGGAGGCTGGGAGGGGCATCGGCGGACGGGTGCTGGTCCTCAACGCCACCTTCGAGCCGATTCACGTGTGCAGCGTCAGGCGCGCGACCGTCCTGCTGCTGAAGTCGAAGGCCGAGATGCTCGAGGCCGGCGAGCTCGCCGTCCGCTCCGAGCGGCTCCAGCTCGATCGGCCCGTCGTGATCAGGCTGATCACCTACGTGCGGATCCCTCGCGACGTCCACCGACGCAAGATCACCCGCAAGGCGGTCCTCGCCCGGGATGCGTGGACGTGCCAGTACTGCGGCAGCGAACGGAGCGGCCTGACCGTCGACCACGTGATCCCGCGCAGCCGGGGCGGGGAGTCGGTCTGGGAGAACATCGTCGCCTCGTGCGCGCCCTGCAATCGCCGCAAGGGAAACCGGCTGCCGCGCGAGATCCAGATGCACCCGAAGACGACCCCGCGCCCGCCGGGCCCGAACGTGTTCATCCGCGTGGCCGCGCCGATCCCGCCGAAGATCTGGGAGCGATACCTGAACCCCGCCCAGGCAACCGCCCCCATCCCCCAGGCCGCCTAGAGGTAACTGCGCGACTCGCAGGACTCCGTCCTGCTCGACTGCGCGTCAGGCAGCTAAAGGGGTGCCGTTGGTCCCGGGTGGCCGTCCCCCGGACCCCAACCTCGCTACTTGGCCTTGACGTAGCCCTTGTCGGGGGCGATGTCGGCGACCCTGTTGCCCTTCTGGGTGACGGCCGCCCAGCCGTAGCCGCCGCTGAGGTCCTTGACCTGGGTGGCATCGAAGCCGAACCGCCAGGTCCGCTTGCTGCCGTCAGCGTCGCGTCGCCGACCGCGGTCGCGCTGCCGTTCGGCTTCACCCTGAAGATGGTCGAACCGAAGACGACGTACTCGGGTGAGCTCCGCTTTCCGCCCTTCGTGTTCAGAAAGATGCCGGGTCGCTCCTTGCTTCGGCCCGGCTTGATCTTGTCCCGCATCGAGACCGCGAATCGCGTCTCTCCGGCCTTCCGGCTCGCGATCACCTTCGTGATGTCGAGGCGGCCGTTTCGGGAGACGGCGCGATTGTCGAACTTGGCGTCCTTGATCGTCCGCTTCGGCCCCGCGAGCGCGGCGGCGGGGACGAGCGACGTCCCGAGCAGCAGCGGCGGCGAGCAGGGCGGCTGTGAGCTTTCTCTTTGACTTCATCTCTGACAAGAACCCGACGGGACGGCGAAAGTAGCAGTGCCCGAACGAGCGAGAGGCCGCCCCCGCCGAAGCGGGGACGACCTCTCACCTAGGTGCGGAGCAAGCGGGAAAGCGATCCTCGACCGGGCGGGACTTCTCCCGGTCTCGCCTCGACCCGCCGGTGCCCGGGTGGTATTCGCCGGGCGGCCCGCGTGCCGCCTAGCGGCCCGTCACCTCCAGAGTCCCGATAAACATGTCACTCAATTTAGGACCACCTCCTTTCTCTGGTCCGCTGATTGAAGCAAACGCACAGGTCGGGCAGGTGGTACCGGGTCACTCGTCGGCTTCGGCCTCGCCCTCGCCGGCATCTTCCGGCGCTTCGTCGGCAGTCGCGTCAGCCGATTCGGCGGCCGGTTCGGCGTCCTCGCCGGGTGGCTCGGCTCCGTCGTCGAGCGGTAGCTCCTCGACGTCGGCGGCAACCTCCTGGTCCTCGACGACGATCGCCACCGCACTGACCCGATCGTCGTCGGCGATGTTCATCACCTTGACGCCCTGCGTCGCGCGGCCCATCTGCGAGATGCCCTTGACCGAGGTCCGCTGCACCATCCCGTTGACGGAGATGAACAGCAGGTCCTGGTGCTCGCGGACGATCATCGCCCCGGCGAGACCGCCCTTCTTCTCGGTCAGCTTCGCGGTCAGGTTGCCCTTCGTGCCGCGGCCCTTGACCGGGTAGTCCTCGACGGGCGTGCGCTTTCCGTAGCCGTTCTCGGTGACGACGAAGACATCCGTCTCGGGCCGGGCGATGTCCATCGCCAGGACCCGGTTCGGCGTTCCGTCGATCGTGTCGGAGACGTTCATCCCCTGCACGCCGGAGGTGTCGCGCCCCATCGCTCGGACCTTCTCCTCGTTGAATCGGGAGGCCTTGCCCGAACGCGAAACCATGAGGATGTCGTCGTCGCCGCTGGTCAGGCGGACCTGAACCAGCTCGTCGCCGTCGCGGACCTTGATCGCGATGATCCCGTCCGCCCGGATCGGCGTGTTGTACATCGGGAACTCCGTCTTCTTGATCAGGCCGCCGGCCGTCGCGAACGCGAGGTACTTGCCCTCGGTGAAGTCGCGGGTCGGGATCACGGCCATCACCCGCTCGCCGTCGCGCAGCGGCAGGACGTTGACGAGCGCCTTGCCGCGGGCTGTCCGCGAGCCCTCCGGCAGCTCGTAGACCTTGAGCCGGTAGACCTTGCCGCGGTTCGTGAAGAACAGCAGGAAGTCGTGCGTCGAGCAGATGTGAAGGTGCTCGATGTAGTCACCTTCCTTGAGGTCCATCCCGGTCACGCCCTTGCCGCCCCGATGCTGCTGGCGGTAGGTCGCCAGCGGCAGTCGCTTGCAGTAGCCGGACGCGGTCAGCGAGATCACCATCTGCTGGTCGGCGATCATGTCCTCGATGTCGACCTCGCCCTCGGCGAAGCCGATCTCGGTGCGGCGCGGGTCGGCGAACTTCTCCGAGATCTCGGCGAGCTCGGAGTCGACGACCCCGTCGATCCGCGACTCGTCGCCGAGGATCGCCCGCAGCTCTCCGATCCGCTCCATCAGCTCCGCGTGCTCCTGGCGGACCTTGTCGGACTCCAGCGCGGTGAGGCGCTGCAGTCGCATGTCGAGGATCGCCTGCGCCTGGATATCGCTGAGCGCGAACTGCTCGATCAGTCCCGACCGGGCGTCGTCGGGGTTGGCCGAGCCGCGGATCAGGGCGATCACCGCGTCGAGGTTGTCGAGGGCGATCAGCAGCCCCTCGATGACGTGGGCCCGGGCCTCGGCCTGACGGAGCTGGAACTGCGTCCGGCGGATCACGACCTCGCGCTGATGGCCGACGTAGTGGTGGATCACCTCCTTCAGCGAGAGGGTCCGCGGAACACCGTCGACGAGGGCGACCATGTTGACGCCGAACGACGACTGCATCTGCGTGTGCTTGTAGAGCTTGCTCAGCGCCACCTTCGGGATCGCGTCCCGCTTCAGCTCGATGACCAGGCGCATGCCGGAGCGATCCGACTCGTCCCGGAGATCGGAGATCTCGGTGAGCTTCTTGTCGCGGACGAGGTCGGCGATCTTCGTGATCAGGCCGCCGTCGCCGCCCTTCTTGACCGTGAACGGGAGCTCGGAGACGATGATCGCCTCCTTGCCGCTCTGGATCGGCTCGATGTGGGCCTTGGCGCGGACGCGGACCGAGCCCCGGCCGGAGCGGTAGGCGTCCTTGACGCCGGCGGTCCCCATGATCATGCCCCCGCCGGGGAAGTCCGGGCCCTTGACGTACTTCATCAGCCCGTCGGTGTCGATCTCCGGATCCGCGATGTAGGCGCGGACGGCGCTGATCACCTCGCCGAGGTTGTGCGGCGGGATGTTCGTCGCCATGCCGACGGCGATGCCCGACGAACCGTTGACGAGCAGGTTCGGGAAGCGCGCCGGCAGGACCAGCGGCTCGCTCGAGGACTCGTCGTAGTTGGGACCGAAGTCGACGGTCTCGGCCTCGATGTCGCGGAGCATCTCGGTGGCGATCCGGGCGAGCCGGGCCTCGGTGTTGTGAGAGACGAACCCGTTGGTCAGGAACGAGTGGTCCTCCGTATCGACCTTGATGGAGAAGACGTCCTGGACGCCTGCCGGGTCGACAGATGCCACCTCCGCGTAGAAATAGTCGCCGGTGACGAGAGGGCTAATCACGTCCACGACCTCGCGGGACTCGATCCTCGTCGCGATCGCGCCGCCGTCGCGCTCCCACCTGTCGAGCCGATCGATGTTGTGGCGGTTCAACCAGTCGCGGTCGGTCCAACTCGACTCCGACGACGAGCGGACATAGTCGGCGAGGAAGGGCACGAAGTCCCTGCTCATGCCTCGACCGTCCGTCGGCAGCGAGGCCATCAGCGCGTCGAGCTTCGTCTGCTTGCGGCCGTGGAAACCGACCTCGACGGCGAAGCGCGTCGCGTCGCGCCGGTTCGATATGACGACCTTGAATTCGCCGCGTGCCGAGTGCGAGATCCGAGCAACGATCCCGAACTCGAGCAGCAACTCCTGCACATCACGAGCGAGTCGCCCGCTCCGGGTGGAATAGGAGATCTGGATTGAGTTCCGTGGCAGCATCGACGCGCAGCCGTCTCCCTCGAACAGAGCCCGCAGGAAGACGCGCTTCGCCTCGACGTGGCCGCTCCAGATCACCTCGGGGATGAACTTCTCGGCGCTGCGAGAACCGACCAGCTCGGCGAGCGGGCTGCGGCGGAGGTCGGCGAGATCGTGAATGTCGAGTTCGTGGAGGCGGCTGCCGGATCGGATGGTCCGTTCGCTGAGGTACCGCTTGCCTCCGACAACGAGGTCATAGGACTCGACGACATCTTCGAAGAACTCGCGATCGAGGTTGTTGAAGCCGGCTCGCTCTTCGCCGATCCACCCCTCGGAGACGAACGCGCCGAGCAGGAGCGCAGTATCGAACTCGCGATCCTCCAGCGGCTCTGCGTCCTCCGGCCTGGCGGTGCGGTTGATCAGCACCCTGTCGCCCGGAGTGATCTCCTCGAGGGTTTTCCACAGCGGCATCGGCACGCCTGCAACCGCCACGAGGCAAAGCAGCGGATGATTCTCGGTGCCGGTGAGCTCGAAGCCCTCCTTGGTCCGCAGATGCAGGGTCGGATGCGCTCCGGAGTGGAACAGCTTCGACGCGTTGACCGGGCGACCGAGACGGTCTAGCGCGGTGAGCCGGACGTCGGCCTCGGAGTCGGGCGCCAATCCGGCGGCCATGTCGCCGATCCGAACTGAGCCGCCCGCAAGACGCACGCGGGTGTCCGCGGTGACGCAATACCTCATCGCCGCCGGTGGGTCGTCGTCGATCGAGCCGAAGTTGCCCTGACCGTCGACGAGCGGGGTGCGCAGGGAGAAGTCCTGCGCCATTCGCACGAGCGTGTCGTAGATCGCCTGGTCGCCGTGAGGGTGGTACTTGCCCATCACCTCGCCGGCGATCGTCGCCGACTTGCGGTACGGCCGGTTCGGCTGCAGGCCGAGGTCGTGCATCGCGTAGAGGACGCGGCGATGCACGGGCTTGAGCCCGTCGCGGACGTCGGGCAGCGCCCGGCCGACGATCACGCTCATCGCGTAGTCGAGGTAGGCCGAGCGCATCTCGGTGGAGATCTCGCGGATCTCCACGTTGCCGCCGCTGAGGACGTCGGAGGCTTCCATCTAGGACCTCGCCTTCGGGCGCGTCGTCGATCTGCTCAGACATCAAGTACATCCACATCCCTCGCGTTGTTGGTGATGAATTCCTTGCGCGGCTCGACCTTGTCCCCCATCAGGTCGCTGAAGACCCGCTCCGCCATTGCGGCATCGTCGATCGTCACCTGCATCAGGGTCCGCGACTCGGGTGCCATGGTCGTGACGCGCAACTGCTCGGCGTTCATCTCCCCCAGCCCCTTGAATCGCTGCAGCGTCACGCCCTGGCGGGCCAGGTCGAGAACCGCGCGTCGCAGCTCGCCGTATGAGTCGACCTCCCGCGACTTGTCGCCGAGGCTGACCTTGATCGGGGTCTGCCCGACCTGCTTGAGCAGCGACGAGTGGACCTCGACGAGCTTGCGGTACTCGGTCGAGACGAACAGCTCGGACGGCAGGTGGTGCGTGCGGGCCAGGCCGGACTTCCGGTGCACGGCCCTGACGACGAGCTCCTCGCCGTCGGCCGAGACCAGCTCCGTCTCGTAGGCCTCGCCCTCGGGATCGTCGCCCTCGATCAGCTCGCGGACTCCGGCGATGCTCGCGGCGCCCTTGTTGAGGATCTGCGACTCGCTCAGGAAGCGGACGCGGTCGTGGCCGTAGTTGGCCTGCATCGAGCTGACCCAGCCCTCGTACTCCTTGAACGAGCGGTTGAACCGCTGCCACTTCGTCTCCGACAGCCGTCCGCTCGTGCCGTCGTAGGAGACGACCTCGAACTTGTCGATCTTGTCGCGGAGCAGGAAGGCCTCCAGCTCCGACTCCTTCTCCAGGTACAGCTCGCGCTTTCCAGACTTCGCCCTGTAGAGCGGCGGCTTGGCGATGTACACGTAGCCCTTCTCGATCAGCTCCGGCATCTGCCGGAAGAAGAAGGTGAGGATCAGCGTCCGGATGTGAGCGCCGTCGACGTCGGCGTCGGTCGTGATCACGAGCTTGTGGTACCGGGCCTCCTCGATGTCGAACTCCTCGTGGACGCCGGTGCCGATCGCCGTGATCAGGTTCTGAACGGCATCGTTGGCGAGGACCTTGTCGATCCGGTTCTTCTCGACGTTGATGATCTTGCCGAACAGGGGCAGCACCGCCTGAGTCGAGCGGTCGCGGGCCTGCTTGGCCGAGCCGCCGGCCGAGTCGCCCTCGACGATGAACAGCTCCGTCAGGCTCGGGTCGCGCACGCTGCAGTCGGCGAGCTTGCCCGGCAGGGTCGAGTTCTCGAGCGCCGACTTGCGGCGGGTCAGGTCGCGGGCCTTGCGGGCCGCGGCGCGGGCGCGGGCGGAGTCGATCGACTTGAGGACGATCCGCCGCGCGTCGGCCGGATTCTCCTCGAGGAACTCCGAGAGCTTGCGGTTGACGATCGACTGCACGAACCCCTCGATCGGCGGGTTGCCGAGCTTCGTCTTCGTCTGGCCCTCGAACTGCGGATCCTGGAGCTTCACCGACACGACCGCGGTCAGGCCCTCGCGGACGTCGTCGCCGGAGAGGTTCGGATCCTTCTCCTTCAGCATCCCCTTCTCACGGGCGTAGGCGTTCAGCGTCCTCGTCAGTGCGGAGCGGAAACCCGACAGATGCGAGCCGCCCTCGTGGGTGTTGATGTTGTTGGCGAACGAGAACAGTGACTCCTGGTAGCCGGTGTTCCATTGCATCGCGATCTCGAGGGCGCCGTCGTCGGTCTGCCCCTCGAAGAAGATCGTCTTCTTGTGAAGCGTGTCCTTGGCCGCGTTCAGGTGCGCGACGAAGTCGACGAGGCCGCCCTCGGCGTAGAACTCCTCGCTCTGGCCCTCGCCGCGCTCGTCGGTGAGCTTGATCCGCAGCCCGCGGGTCAGGAACGCCGTCTCGCGCATCCGCTCGGCGAGCGTCGCGAAGTCGTACTCGATGTCGAGGAAGATCTCGGTGTCGGGCAGGAAGCTGATCGTCGTGCCGGTGATCGAGCTCTTCTCGCCCTTCGTCAGATCGTTCTGCGGCTTGCCGCGGACGTAGTCCTGCGTGTGGACGTGGCCCTCGGTGTTGATCTCGAGGTGGAGCCGCTCGGAGAGCGCGTTGACGACCGAGACGCCGACGCCGTGCAGGCCGCCCGACACCTTGTAGCCACCGCCATCGCCGAACTTGCCACCGGCATGGAGGACCGTGAGGACGACCTCGGCGGCCGGCCTCCCCTCCTTCTCCATGATGCCGACGGGGATCCCGCGGCCGTTGTCGACGACGGTGACGGAGTTGTCGGGGTGGATCGTCACCTCGACGGAATCGCAGTGGCCGGCGAGAGCCTCGTCGACGGAGTTGTCGACGACCTCGTAGACGAGGTGATGGAGACCGCGCACACCGGTCGAGCCGATGTACATACCGGGACGCTTGCGCACCGCCTCGAGGCCCTCGAGGACGGTGATGTCGTCGGCGCCGTAGTTGCCCTTGGCGCCGTCTTCTCCCGTCGCCTTCGCGTTGTCTGCCACTCGTTCCTTCCCGTTCGGGTGTTATGTCCATCATGCCGTCCCCGGCGGCGGCGAATTCGCCGCAAAGAGCCTCGATGAGGTGCCTGAGGCAAGGGACTCACCGGTGGTGTGAGAGTCCGTCGCCGGGCGCACCGGTCGGTTGACATAAGGATATCAGGCACAAGCCCCCGCCGCGCCGCCCAAGCGTTACGAAATACCTGCAAATCGCAATGTTTTGGGAACTATTTCCAGACTGAAGTCAGCGATGGCGGGCGAGATCGGCCGTAAACCGCAATCCGGTCACCTTCTCGGCTCCGATCGCTGCGTCGAGCCGGGCCCGCAACTGGTCCCCCATGAGCTCCAATTCCTGGGCCCAGGCGCCGCTCTCGCAGGCGATCGTGACCCGCCCGTCGCGCTCGGCAACGGGTTCGGCCCGGGCCGCTATCCCCGCTCCGCAGACGGCCGGCCAGGCCGCCTGGACCTCGGCGAGCAGGGTCTCCGGGGCCCGCTCGGAGACGAACCGCTCGAAGGCTCCGCCGAGCTTGCGCGGCCCGCCTCCCCCGCTCGGCCCTCCGCCGGTCACGCCGTGCCCTCGGCGATCCTGGCGACGCCGTCCTCGATCGCCAACGCGGTGGCCTCGGCGGCCGGAACGTGCTCGAGATCGGTCGCCGTGATCAGCGCCTGACCGCCGCCCTCCAGCATCGCGACGAGCCGGCCGCGCCGGTCGGGATCGAGCTCGCTCATCACGTCGTCGAGGAGCAGCAACGGCAGTTGCCGGCGCGCATCGCGAAGCGCCTCGCGCTCGGCAAACAGCAGGGCCAGCAGGCCGAGCCGTTGCTGGCCCTGCGAACCGTAACGGCGCAGCGACCGTCCCCCGAACGAGAGCTCCACCTCGTCGCGATGGGGCCCGAATCCGGTGAAGCCGCGGGCGACGTCGCCCTCCCGGCGCTCGCGGAGCTCGCTCAGCACGATCTCGGCGTCGAGCTCGATCAGCTTCGGTCGGTAGGCGATCGTGGCGCCGCCGGCCAGACCGAGCGCTTCGCCGGCCTCGGCGAACGGCTGCTCCAGGCGCCCGGCGGCCTCCGCCCGCGCCGCCGTCAACGGCAGGGCGCGTTCGGCCAGCGCCCGATCCCAGGCGTCGAGGGCGTCCGGGTTGCCGCCACGGCGAATCCGCGCCAGCAGGTTGTTGCGCTGCGCGAGGGCCTGCGAGTACTCGCGCGGCAGCTCTGCCCGACCGGGCCAGATGGCGCCGGCAAGGCGGTCGAGGTGGGCGCGTCTCGGGCTCGGCGGCCCCTTGACCAGGGCCAGCCGATCGGGCATGAAGACGCTGATCGCGGGCCGGCGGCGGTCGTCGGCCGACTGCGCCGGCTCCCCGTCGACGAGGCGTCGGCGCGCCTCCCCGCTCGAGATCGAGGCGAGCATCCGGATCGGCTCCGCCGCCTCACCCGGATCCGGCTCCAGGAGGGCCTCCACCCGGGCCAGGTCGGCCCCGAAGGCGATCGTTTCGCGCTCCCGGCGCGTCCGGCAGGACCGGCCGGTCAGCGCGAAGAAGACCGCCTCCAGCAGGTTGGTCTTGCCGGCGCCGTTCGGCCCGTGCAGGATCGTCAGGCCCGGGTCGAGGTCGATCTCGGCGTCGGCGAGGTTGCGGAACGAGAGCGGATCGACGCTCGCGACCCTCATTCCGGCCTCATCTCCGGGTCTACTCCGCCATTGGCGCCGCACCCACCGCTCAGACGGTCAGGCGGATCGGCATCACCAGGTAGCTGAAATCCTCCGAGCCGGCCGGCTGCAGGAGTCCCGGCCGCAACGGCGAAGTGAGACGTAGCACCAGTTCCTCGGTCTCGACGCTCTCGATTCCCTCGATGAAGAACTGCGGGTTGAAGGCGATCTCCATCGCCTCGCCGGTGAACGCGCACGGCATCGATTCCGACGCGTCGCCGATCTCCGGCGTCTCGGCGGCGACCGTGAGCTGTCCCTCCTCGAAGGCGAGCTTGAGCGGTGCGTTGCGCTGCGCCAGGTAGCGGATCCGCCGCGTCACGTCGAGCAGCTCCGAGCGGGGCAGCCTGACGTCGTGGTCGAAGGCGTCGGGGAGCAGCTGCCGGTAGCTCGGGAACTGCCCCTCGATCAGCCGCGAGGAGAGGATCACCCGGCCGGCCCGGAAGACGATCTGGTTGCCGGGCAGCGCGATCTCGACCTCCTTGAGGTCGTTCTGCGAGACGACGCGCGCGAGTTCACGCATCGCCCGTGCCGGCACGTTCGCCTCGAAGGGGGACGGCGCGGACCCCTCGAGCTCGGTCCGCTTGACGCTGAGCCGGTAGGAGTCGGTCGCGACCATCGTCAGGGTCGACTCCTCGACGCTGACCATGATCCCGGTCAGGATCGGCCGAACCTCGTCGCGAGAGGCGGCGCGGGCGACCCGATCGACGGTCTCGGCCAACGCGTCGGCGGGCATCTTCAGGACCTCGTCGCCGAGCTCCGGCAGACGGGGGAAATCCTCGGGATCGAGCAGGCGGAGATGGAAGTTCGCAGTACCTGCGGTCAGCTCGACGTCGCCCTTGTCCTTGCGCTCGGCGAGCGTGACGGTTCCCTGTGGAAGGGCGCGTGAGACATCGGCGAGGAGCCGGCCGGGAAGCAGGATCTGACCGTCGCCCTCGACCTCGGCATCGAGCTCGACGGTGACGGCGAGCTCTCCGTCGGTTGCGCGGGCCACGGCCTTGCCACCCTCGGAGACGAGCATGATCCCGCCGAGCGACGGCAGCGTCGTCCGCGTCGAGAGCGCTCTGGCGGCGGTCTGGAGCCCGTCGAGGAGCGGGTCGCGTTCGGCTTTCAGTTGCATCTGCATCCTCTTCTGATCATCTCAGTTGATGTTAGGGGTGTGGAAACCCTTTCAGAACGTCGCGACCGCCGATGTCGAGCGTGATCGCGGCCTGTGGGTTCCCCTGTTGAGAAGTCCGCCTTCGTGGAATCGGGCATGGAGCTCACGGAGTTCCGCCGTCGAGATTGAGGCGCTCGTGGATTCGCTCGAGTGCCTTGTGGATATCCGATCCGGGCTCGAGGTCGCGCTCGACGCGGCGGATCGAGTGGAGGACGGTCGAGTGGTCGCGCTCGAAGCCGCGGGCGATCTCGGCGAGCGAGAGGTCGGTCTGGTTGCGGGCGACGTACATGGCGAGCTGGCGGCCACGGACGAGGTTGGGGGCGCGACGGGGGGAGCGCAGATCGGCCCGGGAGAGGTGGAGGACGTCGCAGACGGCGATCTGGATCCGCTCGAGCTGCTGGTCGGCTGGTGGCTGCTGGGCGACGTCGGCCTCCGAGTCGGCGCGGGAGCCGAGCGCCTTGCGAACGAGCTCGACGCTCGGGACCTCGCCGAGCATCGACGCGAAGGCGGTCACCCTGGTCAGCGCACCCTCGAGGCGGCGCAGGTTCTCGGGCGCCGCATGAGAGATCTGCTGGAGGACGTCGATATCGGGGACGGGGATGCCGTTCTCGGCTGCGAGCCGCTTCAGGAGCGCGATCCGCGTGGCCGGGTCGGGGCCCTGGATCTCGACGGTCAGGCCCCAGGCGAAGCGGTCCCGCATCCGATCGGTCAGCCGGCTCATCGCCTCGGGGGGCCGGTCGCTGGAGAGGACGATCTGGCTCCCCTGCGCGTAGAGCTCGTTGAACGTGTGGAAGAACTCGTCCTCCGTCTTCGCCTTCCCCTCGAGGAACTGGACATCGTCGATCAGCAGGGCCCCGACCCCTCGGTAGCGCTTCTTGAAGCGCTCGGTCGGCCTGCCGTCACCGCGCAGGGAGGTGACGAACTCGGATGTGAAGCGCTCGGCCGTCGTGTAGACGACGGGCAGATCGGGTCGCTGCTTGCGCAGGTAGTTGGCGATCGAGACGAGCAGGTGCGTCTTGCCGAGGCCGGGCTGGCCGTAGAGGAAGAGTGGGTTGTAGGACTCGCCCGGCGACTCGGCGACGGCGAGCGCCGCGGAGTGGGCGAACCGGTTGCCGGAGCCGATCACGAAGTGGTCGAAGTCGAGACCCGCGGAGAGGCCGGCCGGGATCGGCTGGTCGCGGCGATCCTCGGCGGTGGAGGTGCCGGTGGTTCCGGCGGGCGGGTCGGCGAAGGCGATCTCGGTGAATCCGGGGGCGCGGCGCCGAAGCGCGTCGGTGGCGGCTGCCCCGTAGCGGCGCTGGAACCATTCGCGGACCCGATCGGGACCCGACACGTAGAGGCGGCTGCCCTGGACGCCGACCGCGCGCAGTGGCTCGAGCCAGTTCTCGAACGCCGATTGCGGGAGGGTTCCGCGCAGCTCGTCGCGGACGCCGTTCCAGATCGTCGTCAGGTCCTCCGCTTGCGTGTCGTTTTCGCTCAAAGTGATCGCTGGTTGCTCTTCCGGGGGTGACCGGTCGCGCCTCCCGGGCGGCCTGGGGCCGGGGCGGTGCTCGGGGCCGATCATAGGTCCGCCGGGACGAGGCGCGGGAAGGTCGTGAACCCAACTCCGCAAATCGCGTCATAACCCTCGGCCCATCCCCCTATACTGCGCCACCCTGCACCGCCCGCCATCCGTCCGGTGGGCCCGAGAGAGACTCGAGAATGAAGCGAACCTGGCAGCCAAAGAAGAGAAAGCGCGCCCGCGCGCACGGCTTCCGTGCTCGGATGCGGACACGGCATGGTCGCGAGATCATCCGCCGCCGCCGCCGCAAGGGCCGCAAGCGCCTCACGGTCTAGATGGTGTCCGAGCCGGGAGGCGAGGGTCGCAAACGGGGTCGCCTCTCTCGCAGCGGTGATTTCGACCGTGCCTACCGGGACGGACGCTCCCACGCCAACCGCCATGTCGTTCTCTACGCGTTCCCGCGTGAGGCCGGCGAGGCGGGCGACGAGGTGCGCCTCGGCGTCTCCGTCGGCCGCAAGGTCGGCGGCGCGACCGAGCGGAACAAGGTCAAGCGCGCGATGCGCGAGGCGTTCTGGACGCTCTCAGACCACCTGCCGCCCGGTTACGACTTCGTCCTCGTCGGCCGCAGCGGCGTCGCCGAGCTGATCGATCGCGAGGGCACCCCGGGCCTGACCGCGTGCCTGACCTCACTCCTCGACGACGCCGGCGAGAAGTGAGTGAACAAGTGAGTGGAGTGAGCGGCGTTGCACGTGAAACGGCCGCCGGGCCCGGAGCTCACGACGATCATGGCGTTGCACGTGAAACGGTCCGGCCGGGCCTCCTGGCGTCGATCGCGCTGCTCCCGATCCGCTTCTACAGGCGGTTTCTGTCGCCAGCGCTGGGCCAGCGATGCCGCTATTACCCGACCTGTTCGGCCTACGCCGAGGAGGCAGTAAGCGAACTGGGGGCGTTTCGCGGCATGATCTTGGCCGCTTGGCGGGTCCTGCGCTGCAATCCCTTCAGCCCCGGAGGGCTGGACCCGGTCTCCGAGCGCACGCTCTTCCGTAACCACAACACAGGCACCGAGAGAACTTCTGAATGACCATTCCAGTCGCAAATGCGCTTACGGCGATCCCGGAAGCGATCATCCTCTTCTTCCACGACACGCTCGGGATCGGCTGGGGTCCGTCGATCATCGCGCTCGTGTTCGTCGTCCGGCTCGCGATCCTGCCGATCTCGCTGAAGCAGATCCGCTCGATGCGGGCGATGCAGGAGCTGCAGCCGCACATCAAGGCGATCCAGACGAAGTACAAGGACGACAAGCAGCGTCAGCAGCAGGAGATGATGAAGTTCTACCAGGAGAACGAGATCAATCCGCTGGCCTCGTGCCTGCCGCTGGTCTTCCAGATCCCGGTCTTCATCTCGCTCTATTACATGCTCAAGAGCGCCAGCTTCCAGGCCGACGTCGCCGCCTCGCCACCGGAGGGCTTCCTCTTCATCCCGAGCCTGATCGAGCCGCCGACCGGTGCCGTCGCCGCGGTGCTGGTCGTCCTCTTCATCGTCACCCAGCTCGGCTCCGGACTCGCGATGTCGGTTCGCGGCCAGGGCATGGAGGGACCGCAGAAATACATCATCTACGGCCTCCCCTTCCTGTTTGCGCCGTTCGTGCTGCAGTTCGAGGCCGCCCTCTCCGTCTACTGGATCTCGACGAACCTCTGGACCCTCGGCCAGCAGCAGGTCGTGCATTCGATGATGGGACCGATCAAGAAGCCGACCCCGGAGGAGATCGAGGCCGCCAAGCCGCCTCCTCCCCCGCCCCGGAAAAAGAAGAAGAAGAGCGGAAGGCAGCGATAGCGATGAGCGAGACCGACGAGATTCCCGAGCAGCCGGCCGAGCGCGTGCGCGCGATCGTCGACCGCGTGCTCGACGAGATCGACCTCGACGCCGAGGTCTCGGTGACCGAGTCCGACGAGGAGATCCTCGCCTCGATCGACGGCCCCGACGAGCTCGGGATCCTGATCGGGCGCCGCGGCCAGACCCTCGATGCCCTGCAGCTGCTCTGCTATCGGGCCGCCTCGCTCGGGGTGACCGATCGCAAGCGGGTCACCCTCGACGCCGCCGGCTACCGCGAGCGCCGCCGGGCGCTGCTCGAGGAGGAGGCCGTCGTCGCCGCCGACCGCGCGGCACGCAACGATGAGCCGGTCAAGCTCGAGCCGATGTCGGCCAGCGAGCGGCGCATGGTGCACGAGGTTCTCAAGGAGCGCAGCGACGTCGAGACCTACAGCGAGGGCGACGAGCCCGAGCGCCGGATCGTCGTCGCGCCGCTGATCTCCGACTGACGATCGGCCGGCGGATCCCCATGGGCGAGCCCCAGTCGCTCCCGCAGCCGGGGCTGACCGACGCGGCCCGCAGGGCCCTCGAGCCCGTCATCGCCCTGCTCGCCGACGACGCGACCGCCCCGAGCTCGGTCGTCGAGCCGCGCCGCGCCTGGCAGGTCCACGTCGACGACAGCCTCAGCGGCCTCGGGTTCGAGCAGCTCGCCGCGGCCCGGCGGATCGCCGACGTCGGCGCCGGCGCGGGTTTCCCCGGTCTGGTCCTGGCGGCGATGCTGCCCGACGCTCGCGTCGACCTGATCGAGGCGGCCGGCCGCAAGTGCGAGTTCATCGAGCGCGCCGCGGCCGCAGGCGGGATCGCCAATGCTCATGCGGTCCACGCCCGATCCGAGGACTGGGCTGCGGGGGAGGGGCGCGAGGCCTACGGCGCCGTCACGGCCCGCGCCGTCGCCCGGCTCAGCACCCTCGCGGAGCTCGCCTCCCCACTGCTTCGGGAGGACGGGGTCCTCGTCGCCTGGAAGGGCAGGAGGGATCCGGACGAGGAGGCCGAACTGGAACGCGGGGCCCCCCGGCTCGCGATGGAGCTGGCGGACGTGCGGAGCGCCGATCCCTACGCCGGCAGCCGCAACCGGCACCTCTACCTGCTGCGCAAGTCGGGGCCGACTCCCGACGATCTGCCTCGGCGTGCGGGCATGGCCAAGAAGCGTCCCCGCGGCGTGATCTAGAGTCGCCGGGCTCATGGGCTACGTCTACGCGATCGCAAACCAGAAGGGTGGGGTGGGGAAGACCACCACCACCGTCAACCTGGCCGCCTGCATCGCCGACTCGGGCAGGCAGACGCTCGTCGTCGACCTCGACCCGCAGTGCAACGCGACCGTGACCCTCGGCCTCGACCGCGAGGCCAGGCCGTCCAGCTACGACACGCTCTGCGGTGAGGTCTCGATCGCCGAGGCGGCCCGACCGACCGACACCGACAACCTCTGGGTCGTGCCGGCCAACCGCGATCTCGCCGGCGCCTCGGTGGAGCTGCCGGGCCTCGAGAGCTCCGAGTACCGGCTCCGCGACGGACTCGGGCCGATTCGCGAGCGCTTCGCCGCGACCTTCCTCGACTGCCCGCCCTCGCTCGGCCCGATCACCGTCAACGCCCTGGCCGCCGCCGACCGCGTGATCGTGCCCGTGCAGGCCGAGTACCTCGCTCTCGAGGGGCTCGTGCAGTTCCTCGACACCCTGCAGTCGGTCCGGCGGCAGCTCAACCCGGCGCTCGTTCTGACCGGGATCGCGATCACCATGGCCGACGACCGGACCCGCCTGTCCCAAGACGTGGAGCACGAACTGAAAGACCACTTCACCGAACTCGTCCTCGAGACCGTGATCCCCCGGAGCGTCCGTCTCGCGGAGGCACCGAGCTTCAGCCTGCCGGTCATCGCCCACGCCCCCGAATCACGGGGCGCGGTCGCCTACCGGGCGCTGGCCGAGGAGGTCCTCGCCCGTGGCTAGGAAGCCGGGAATGGGCCGCGGCCTGGCGGCGATCCTGCCGGAGTCGCACGAGATGAGCGAGCCGTCCTACCGCGACGTCCCGGTCGAGTTGATCAAGCCGAACGCCGGCCAGCCGCGCAAGTCCTTCGACGACGACGCCCTCGATCGCCTCGCCGAGTCGATCAGCGAGAGCGGAGTCGTGCAGCCTCTCGTCGTCCAGCCGCTCAGCGACGGCCGCTACGAGCTGATCGCCGGAGAGCGCCGCTGGCGGGCGGCGCAGAAGGCCGGACTGGCCACCGTCCCCGCCATCCTGCGCACGGAGGATGAGACAAAACGCCTGCAAATGGCGCTGGTTGAGAACATGGCGCGGGAGGACCTCAACCCGATCGAGGAGGCCCGCGCGTGCGCCGAGCTCGTCGACGGGCTGGACCTCAGCAAGGAGGAGGTGGCCCGCCGCGTCGGCCGCAGCCGCTCGACCGTCTCGAACCTGATCCGCCTGCTCGACCTGCCCGACCAGGTGGTCACGATGCTCGAGGCCGGCGAGCTCAGCGAGGGTCACGGCCGCGCGCTCCTCGCCGCCAAGGGCCAGGACAAACGCCGCGCGCTCGCCCGCCAGGCAGCCGCGGAGGGCTGGTCGGTCCGGGAGACGGAACGCCGCGCGAAGGGGGAGACGGCCAAGCCGGCGCCGGGGCGCCGCGAGCTCCACCCGGACGAGGAGGCGGCGATCGGCAAGGCCGAGGATGCGCTCGAGCGGGCGCTCGGACACGAGGTCAGGGTCAGCTCGGGAGCGCGCGGTCTGACCGCGCAGATCCGCTTCGAGGACCTCGACGAAGCCCTCAGCCTCGCAAAGTCGCTGCGCCGGAAGTAACGCCCACGCGGAGGCCAGACAGTCATCTAGAATCCGCGATCCCGGGCGATTAGCTCAGTTGGTTAGAGCGCGTCTCTGATAAGGACGAGGTCCCTGGTTCGAATCCAGGATCGCCCACTTGCAACGCATGCAGATCTACGGCGTCAGCTTCGACATGGTCGGCAAACAACCGATCGTGTTGTTGAAGACGACCGACGGCAATCGTTTCCTCCCGATCTGGATCGGACATCCGGAAGCGGCGGCGATCCTGATGAAGCTCCAGGGCGCGAGCACGCCGCGGCCGATGACGCACGACCTGCTCGCCGACGTTCTCGACAACATCGACGCCAAGTGCGAGCGGGTCTCGGTCACCGAACTCCGCGACAACACCTTCTACGCGACGATCACGCTCGCGATCGACGGCAGCGAGGTCGAGATCGACTCGCGGCCCTCCGACGCCCTCGCCCTCGCCGTTCGCTGCGACGCTCCGATCTTCGCCGCCGAGGAGGTCATCGAGGAGTCCTCGATCGAGTTCGAGCACGAGGTCGAGGATCAGGAGGAGGTCGTCGAGAAGTTCAAGGACTTCCTCGACGAGGTGACGCCGGAGGACTTCGCCGGCGGCGAGGACGATCCGACGAGCTTCCTGAGGAAGCCATTGCATTCTCGCACGTGGCTGTGATCTGATCTGCCCGTGTCTTCGCGGGGAGGAAGCTCTCACAGCAGCCCTGCTCGCGGCCCTGGCCGCCCTGCTCGTGTCCGCCACCGCCGCGCAGGCCCGCCAGAACGCCTATCTGAGCGGATACGACGACGGAGACATCGTCGGGGGCAAGGTGAAGCCGGCGGAGCGGGATCAGCGATCTGCCGGGCTCGCCGCTACGCGACGGATTCGACCTCGACCGAGGCGATCGTCGGTCGGCCGACGGCAAGCGCGTCTTCGTCGCCGACATTCGGAGGGCGCCCTGCGCGCCCTCAAGGTCGCGAAGAACGGGCGCCTCGACCGAGGCGACCGGGTCCCCTCAGCCGATCGGCTCGTCGCCCTACGGCGTCGCGACGACGCCTGACGGAAGTACGTCTATGGATCCTCGGACTACCGACGGCCTGATCGCCGGCTTCAAGGTCGCCGGCAATGGTGCAATGTCCCGACCGCGCAGGGAACGCTCCGCGGCAGCGCCGGCCCGCGTGGCATCGTCATCGACGGCAAGGGCAGGCATCTCTTCTCAGCCAACGCTGACCGGGACCGTTTCGGTCGTTCACGATCGCCGCGAACGGCGCGCTGACCGAGGTCGCCGGCTCACCGTTCGGGATGATCTCCGCCGCCCTACGCGCTCGCCCTCGCGCCGAACGGGAAGACGCTCTACGCTAGCCGACCGCGACAGCCCGGTCTCCGCTGTGTACGCCATCGCGATCGACCCGGACGGCAGCCTCACCCAGCTGCTCGGCTCACCCTGGCCGACGGCCGGCGACAATGCCTTCAGCGTCACCGTCTCGCCCGATGGCAAGCAATGTCTACGCGGGCAACTACGACTACCGACACGATCGCCGGTTTCGACGTCCAGGCTCCGGCGGCACTGACCCCGCAAGCCGGCAACCCGTACCCGTCGACCACGGACCCGGCGGCGCTGACGCTGAGCGCGGACGGCGAGCTTCATCTTCGTGAACAGCGGGGACACGGCCTGCAACGTGCGAGTCGCGACGGTGACGGCGTCCCGGCGCAGTCCGGTCCTCGACCTGTTCGGCACGGTCCGGCGATTTCCAGTCGATCGCGCTTGACCCCGGCGCAGCCGCCGCAGGCGAAGCTCAAGGCCAAGAGTGAAGGGGGAGGAAGCTGAAGCTCGATGCCCGGAAATCGAAGCGACGACGGTCACATCGGCGAGTACGCTGGAAGTTCGGCGACGGCAAGCAAGGCCTTCACGATGGGCCCGAAGGTCGCGCACAAGTACAAGAAGCCGGGCAAGTACAGGGTCAAGCTGACGCTGACCGACGACGACCAGCTGCTCGACCAAGTACATCAGCGCCGGCCAGACCGCTTACTGCAACGGCGGCAAGCGGGCCAGGAAGACCGTGATGGTCAAGGTCGCGAAGTAGCTCAGGCCAATGCCAGGTCCAGCGCCCGTTCGACGAAGGCCTCAAAGCTGATCCCCGCGGCCTCGGCGGCCATGGGCAGAAGGGAGGTGTCGGTCATCCCGGGGATCGAGTTGACCTCGAGCACCTGCGGACCGACCTCGCCGTCCCCGAGCATCACGTCAACCCGCGCGAAGCCCTCGCAACCGAGCGCCGACCAGGTCCGCAGGGCGACGTCTCGGACCGCGGCGGCGGTTTCCTCCGGCAGCTCGGCCGGGCAGACGTAGCGGGTGCGACCGATCTCGTAGCGCGCCTCGTAGTTGAATGCATCGACCTGCTCGGGGATGGCCTCGACGATCGGCAGCGCCTCGCCGGCGACGATCGAGACGGCCAGCTCCTTGCCGCTGACATGCCGTTCGATCAGGACGCGGTCGTCGTAGCTGAGCGCCGCGACGAGCGCAGCCGGGACTTCCTCGGCCGTCGCGGCGAAGCGGACGCCCAGCGCCGAGCCCTGGCCGGCCGGCTTGACGACGAGCGGCAGCCCGAGGCTCGATTCGATCTCGGAGAACGCGTCGCCGGCGCCGAGCTCGCGGAAGGCCGCCGCGCCGAAGGCGAACCAGTCGGGCGTCGGGATCCCGGCGCCCCGCATCCGGTGCTTGGCCTGGACCTTGTCCATGCAGAGAACGCTCGCCGCCGTGCCGGGTCCTGTGTAGGGGATGCCGAGCAGCTCGAGCAGCGACTGGACGGTGCCGTCCTCGCCTCCGGGCCCGTGCAGGGCGATGAATGCGACATCGGGAGCCTCGGAGCGGAGCCTGCTGACGAGCCGCTCGTCGGCATCGATCGCGACGACCTCGTGACCGAGGGCCAGCGCCGCGTCCTCGACCCGCGCGCCGGAGCTCAGCGAGACGGCCCGCTCGAGCGAGCGCCCGCCCTTCAGTACGGCGACCTTCATGATCCGTCCCGGTGCTCGGGGCGCCGGTGGAACGGGAGCACATCGCCGGCCGTCGCCGGCGGGTCGTCCGGCCTGACGATCTCGTGCGTTCCCGTCATCGTCTCGTAGAGGTTGACCTGCTCGGCCACCACCGCACCGATCCTGCGGATGCCCTCGCGGATCTCGTCACCGGTCTGGGCGGAGAAGTTGAGGCGCATCGAGCCGCTGCCCCGCCCGTCGACGAACGCCGCCTCGCCGGGGACGAAGGCGACGTTCTCGCGCAGGGCCTTCGCGAGAAGGTCGGTCGTGTTGATGTAGTCGGGCATCGTCGCCCAGACGAAGAGGCCTCCCTCCGGCGCTGACCAGGTCGCCTGCCGCGGGAAGTACTCGGCCAGCGCCTCGAGCATGACCTGGCGACGCCCGCGGTAGACGCGGGTCAGCTCGTCGATGTACTCCAGCCAGCGGCCTTCCCCGAAGTATTCGCGAACGAAGAACTGGCTCAGCGTCGATGTGCAGAGGTCGGCGGCCTGCTTGCCGAGCACGAGCTTGGCGTGGACCGGCGGCGGCGCGCAGACCCAGCCGACCCTGATCCCGGGGGAGAGGATCTTCGAGAACGTGCCCATGTAGAGGACGTAGTCGCCGCCGTCGAGCGAGTAGAGGGTCGGCAGCGGCTCGCCCTCGTAGCGGAGCAGGCCGTAGGGGTTGTCCTCGATCACGAGGATCTCGCGCTCGCGGGCGATCTCGATCAGCGCCGGCGCCGCTCCACCGAGAGCGTCACCCCGCCGGGGTTCTGGAACGTGGGCACCGAGTAGATGAACTTCGGCCGCCGGCCCTCGCCGTCGAGGTCGGCGAGCAGCTGCTCGAGCTGGTCGATCCGCATCCCGTCATCGTCCATCTCGACCTGTCGCGTATCGGCCTCGTAGGAGCAGAAGACCGGGACCGCGCCCGGGTAGGTCGGGCCCTCGGCGATGACACGTCGCCGGGGTCGATCAGCGCCTTGCAGATCAGGTCGAGCGCCTGCTGGCCGCCGGAGGTGACGACGATGTCGTCGGGGTCGGGCGTCATCTGCTCGGCGGCCATCACCTCGCAGATCACCGCCCGGGTCTCGGCGAAGCCCTCGGTCGGCCCGTACTGGAGCGCCCTGGCGCTGTTCTCCTGCGCGATCCTCGTCATCTGCGCGGCGAACGATTCGGGCGGGAAGGTCGACGTGTCGGGAAGCCTCCGGCCAGCGAGATCACCTCGGGCCGGGAGGTGATCTCCATCAGATCGCGCATCGCCGACGAGCGCATCACGCTCGTGCGCTGCGCGAAGAGGCCGGCGTAGCGGGCGACGTCGGCCGAGGTGGTGTGGGAGCGCCGGTGCGGACGGGATCCGGCCGGGTCGCCTCTGCCGCGATCGGGGCGGGCGGGTTCCATGTGGGCAGTATGAATTAGCCTGCTCCGCGTGGACGTCTTCATGGAGATCTGCCAGGGGCTGGGACTGGCGCTCGCCGTCGGCATCGGCGGGCCGATCGCGGCGCTGTTCATCTCGATGATGGGCTCGCTCGACGCGGGCATCCACCCCGACGGCAGCGACTACGGCTTCCTCTCGGCGACCTGGTTTCTGGTCACGCTGCTCGCCCTCGTCGTCATCGCCATGCTCGCTCGCAACAAGCCGTCGCTGCGGATCCCGACCATCGCGGTCCTCGCCGCGATCGGAGCGATCGTCTCGGCCGCCTCCTTCGCCGAGAACGGCGACACCGCCTGGCCGGGCCTGGTGCTCGGCGCCCTCGCCGCCGCGTTCGCCGCGACCGTCTCCTTCGACGTGCTCGAGGGCGCGCTCAGCCGCGCCAAGGGAAACGAGCCGGGCAGCAGCGAGGCCGATGCGGCCAACGCGCTGATCATCGGCTTCGCCGCCGCCGGCATCGTCCTGGCCGCCGTCTGCCTGTTCATCCCCCCGGTGTCGCTGCTGGCGCTCGCCGCGCTCGCCTACCTGGCCTTCTCGCGCCGCCGCAAGGCCGACGAGAAGTACGAGGGCCTCAGAATCCTGAGATAAGTGTCACCTTGACATCGTATGATGGCGCATTATCCTGTGCAACCGAATGGTCGAACGGGGAGCCACACCGAAGGTCAGGCCGCTGCACAGCTGCCTGGCACGAACCGGGCCAATACCTGTGGATCGACCGCAGCACCGCCGAGGGGGCGCTGACGCCGTTCCCGTAGCCGGGCGACCGGTCCGCTAGCTGAGCTTGCGGACCTCGTCGCCGACGACGACCGCGCCGGGCCGGATCACCTTCGCGTTCAGGCCGCGGAGGCGCATCTCGCGACCGGTCGCCGAGTTGACGACCTTGAGCGCGTCGACGCCGAAGCGCCGGGAGAACTTGCCGCAGCCGAGATGGGGCTCGGCGGTGACCTCGAGGACCGCGTCCCCGACGGCGATGCGGCTGCCCGGCGGCAGGTTTCCCTTGCCGAGGTCGAGGTCGACGTAGAGCTGATCGCCCGCCCAGGCCCAGTCGGCGTGCTCGGAGCTGTCGGCGAAGAGGGCCGCCGCGCGGGCGTTCATCACGGTCACCTGTGCCTCCGGGTCCCCCGGCTCGCCGTCCTTGTTCGGCCAGACGTCGCCGGCGAGCCCGAGCTCGAGGTCGAGCCTGCCGTCGCCGAGCAGCTCGCGCTCCTCGATGGCCGGCCGCCGAACGAGCAGCTCGAGACGACCCCCGTCGGCGGGCGCGGCGCCGACGTGGTCGAGGCCGGCCTCGAGTTCAGCTCGGCTCAGAGCGGGCACGACGCGATAATGACAGACGCTCCCTTGACCGCCTCCCAGCGAAAGCTAGTTCTCGTCGTCGTCGATTCGATGCGCTGCGACATGCTCCTGCGCGCGATCGACGCCGGCGACGCGCCGACGTTCGCGCAGCTCGTCGAGCGCGGCGAGCTGGTCGGCGATTGCGTCTCCTCGTTCCCCTCGGTGACCCCGGTCTGCACCTCGGAGATCACGACCGGAACCCGCCCGGACCGGCATCTGATCCCGGGGATGAACTGGTATCACCGGGCCGAGCAACGCTACGTGGAGTACGGGTCGTCGTTCGAAGCGACGCGGGCCTTCGGCCTGTTCCGCTCCCTGTACGACACCGTCTACAACCTCAACATGGGGCACCTCAACTTCGAGACGCCGACCCTGTTCGAGCGGCTCGCCGACGCCGGCTACCGGACCGCCTGTACGCCGTTTCTGATCTACCGCGGCAGGACCCGCCACGAGGTCGGGCTCGAGGGGCTGCTCAAGGCGTTCGCCAACGCGGCGAAGTTCCACCACGCGGTCTGGGGACCGGAGGAGCTGTTCTACGGAGAGCTGTACTCCTCGCGCAAGGTTGACGCCAAGCCGACGCTGGCCCGGCCCGCGACCCGCGATGCCTACTCGGCCGCAGCCGGGCACATCCTCGTCGCCGAGGACCTCTACGACTTCCTGCTCTTCTCGCTGCCCGACAACGACTATTACTCCCACCGCGATGGGCCGTACGGGACCCAGGAGTCGATCGCGCTCGCCGACGACGCGCTGGCCGAGCTCGCCGCCGCGCACGGCGGGATCGACGAGTTCCTCGAGGCGAACGCGATCGTCATCGTCTCCGACCATGCCCAGAGCGCCGTCGATCAGCCGCTCGACCTGCAGGGGGAGCTCGCTCGTCACTGGCAGGTGCTGCAGCCGAACGCGGAGCTGACCGCCACCGACCAGCTCGCGGTCGGCCCCAGCGGCAGGGCGGCCGGCGTCTGGGTGCTCGCCGGCGACGAGGACGAGGCCGGCCGCGACGCCCTCGCCGCCGAGGTCCGCGCCCATCTCGAGCTCGAGGTCGCGGCCGTCGACCTCGTCGCCTGGCTGGCCCCCGACCGCGGGACCGCTCATGTCCGCGGCGCCGAATCGGAGCTGCGCTTCCGCCCCGACCCCGACGGGGAGGTGAGCGATCGCCGCGGGCTCAGCTGGTCGCTCGAGGGCGACCCCGACGCGCTCGGCGGCCGGATCGCGGATGGCCTGTTCGTCGCCGACGACTACCCGGATGCCCTGTCGCGCCTCTGGGCCGCGCTCCGCAACCCCAACGCCGCCGACATCCTCGTCAGCCTCGCCTCCGATTGGGAGTGCGTCGACTGGGGGGGGGGGAACCACATCCCCGGCGGCAGTCACGGCTCCCTGCTCGCCACCGACTCGCTCGGCACGCTGCTCACGGTCGGCCTCGACGGCGAGCGCCCGGAGCGGGAACAGTGGGCGATCAGTGATGTCTTCGGCCTGATCGAGGGGCATTTCGGCCTCTCCGCGACGCCCGCCGAGCCGGCCTCGGCCGGCGCCGGCACCACCGCGCGGTGAATCGCAGCAGAGCCTTCGCCTGCGTCGCCTTCGCCTTCGCGGTGACGATGCTGGGGACGACGCTGCCGACGCCGCTGTATCCGATCTACCGGGGCGAGTTCGGGTTCTCGGAAGCTGACCGTGACGGTCATCTTCGCCGTCTACGCGGGCGGGGTGATCGCCGCGCTGCTGCTGTTCGGGAACCTCTCCGACTCGATCGGCCGCCGCCGCGCCCTCCTGCCCGGCCTCGCGCTGTCGGCGGCGAGCGCGGTGATCTTCCTGCTCGCCGACGGCCTGCCGCTCCTGCTCGTCGGCCGCGTGCTCTCGGGGCTCTCGGCCGGGATCTTCACGGGCACGGCGACGGCGACGCTCGTCGATCTCGGCGCCGGGAGGGAGAGACGCAACGGGCGACGCTCGTCGCAACGGTCGTCAACATCGGCGGCCTCGGCCTCGGGCCGCTCCTGGCCGGGCTGCTCGCCGAATACGCGACCGACCCGCTCTCGCTCGTCTTCGTCGTCGACCTGGTCCTGCTGCTGCCCGCCGCCGTGGGGATCTGGCTGATGCCCGAGCCGATCGAGGGCGCGGGGATCGCGGCCGCTGCGGATCCGGCCGACGCGCCTCGGCGTCCCGGCCGGCGTCCGGCCGATCTTCATCACCGCGGTCCTCGCCGGATTTGCGGGATTCGCCGTCCTCGGGCTGTTCACGGCGGTGGTCCCGGCCTTCCTCGGTGAGGTCCTCGACGTGACCAACCACGCCGCCGCCGGCGCCGTCGTCCTCGCCGCCTTCGGCTCCTCCGCGCTGGGGCAGATCGCCGGTCGCGGCCTGGCCACGGCGCGAGCGCTCCCCGGCGGCTGTGCGTTGCTGATCGCCGGGATGGCCCTGCTCGTACTCGGCCTCCAGGAGGAATCGCTGATCGGCCTGGTGGCCGGCGGCGTCCTCGCCGGCGTCGGCCAGGGGCTCTCGTTCGCCGCCGGCCTCGCCGCCGTGAACGCGGCCGCACCCGCCGACAAGCGGGCGGCAACGGCCTCGAGCTTCTTCGTCGTCTGTTACGTCGCGATCTCGATCCCGGTGATCGGCGTCGGCGTCGGCGCCCAGCGGACCGACCTCGTGACGGCGGGAACGGCGTTCGCGATTTTCGTCGCCGCCCTGGCGGCGCTGGCCATCCTCGGCATCACCATGCGGGAGCGAGCGGCCCGCGCCGCGGGCGCTCCCATCTAGGATCAGCGGATGCCCGGGGACCAGACAACGCCTGAGGGCGTCGATCTCGAGTCGCAGCGTCGCTGGGAAGCGGCGGCGAACTGGACGTGGGGGATCCTCCGCCGCGTCCACCTCGGCACCCGCGAGCCGGCCAACTGGGTGCAGCTCTTCCACTTCGCGGTCGTCGGCGGGACGGGTTACGTCGTCAACCTGCTCGTCTTCTCGCTGCTGAGCGGGTTCACGGACGTCAACCACCTGCTCGCCGCCGTCGGCGCCTTCGTCGTCGCGGTCACCAACAACTTCCTGCTCAACCGCCACTGGACCTTCCGCCACCAGGGCTCCGCCCAGTCCCATGCCGGCTTCCAGGCGGCGCGCTTCTTCACGGTCAGCCTGGTCGGCCTCGGCGTCAACCTCGTCGTCCTCGAGCTGCTGATCTCGGCCGCCGGCCTGCCCGAGCTGCCGAGTCAGGCGATCGCAGTCGCCGTCGCGACGCCGGTCAACTTCATCGGCAACAAGCTCTGGACGTTCGACCGCTGAGCGTGAGGCGCTGGGCCACGATCGCCGCCGCCGTGTTGACCGCGGCATCGCTCGGGCTGCTTGCGACGGCCGGCGTTGCCGCTGCGGCCTCGGACACCGGCAACAGCTCTTCCCCGGTATCGGAGTCGGAGGTCGATCCGGCGACGGCGCTCTCCGGCGGGCACACCGAGGTCCCGAGCGGCTTCCCCGACCAGCCGGCCGACTATGCGATCAGCCCGATGACGGCCCTCAAGGTCGCCGACCAGAACCCGAAGATCCTCGAGCGCAAGGCCGAGCTGACCTCCTCCGACCGGCTCACCGCCTCGGTCAGCGCCGAGGCCGTCCACGTCTGGGAGGTCGGGTACTTCCTCAACGACGTGAAGGTCAACCTGGTCATCGTCGACGGGGGGACCGGGGTGGCGACCGAGTCGTGGACGGGATCCGCCGTCAACTGGCCGATGGCTCGCGGCAAGCCCGGCCAGTTCGGCCACATCCTCAACGCCCCCTACGTCTGGATCCCGCTGGCGCTGATCTTCCTGCTCGGCCTCTGGGACTTCGGCCGCTGGCGCAAATGGGTCCATCTCGACCTGGCCGTCCTGCTCAGCTTCGGGATCAGCCAGGCGTTCTTCAACTCCGCCGAGATCGGCATCTCGGTCCCGCTCTACTACCCGCCGCTCGTCTACCTGCTGGTCCGCATGCTGTGGATCGGATTCCGCGGACACGGTCGCGACGGCGGCGCGGGGGAGGGGCTGCGCCCGAGCATGCCCGTCTGGCTGATGACGACCGCCGTCGTCGCGCTGCTGGTCCTCCGCATCGCCGCCAACGTCGCCGACTCCGGGGTGATCGACGTCGGGTACGCGGGCGTGATCGGCGCCGACAAGATCGGCGACGCGCGGCCGATCTACGACGACTCCTTCCCCGACGACAACCCGACCGGCGACACCTACGGCCCCGCCAACTACTTCGCCTACGTGCCGTTCGAGCAGATCTTCCCCTGGGGCGGATCGTGGGACGATCTCCCCGCCGCCCACGCCGCCTCGGTCTTCTTCGATCTCGCCACGGTCGCCGGGCTGTTCGCCCTCGGCCTCGCCCTGGTCCGCCGCCGCCGGGGCTCGCCGGATGACGACGAGGACGGGGCGTCCGGGGCTGATGTCGAGCCGGGTACTCCTGGGTACCCGGGAGTACCGGCGAGTACTCCTGAGTACCCGGATGGCGAAGGGCCCCGAGACCGCGGGAGGATCAGCCGCCGGCTGGCGTCCTGGTTCCCCGACCGCCGCGGCAACGTCGTCGGCCTGACGCTGGTCTTCGCCTGGGTCGCCTACCCGTACTCGACGTTCGCGATGCAGGGCAACTCCAACGACGAGCTGATCAGCGCCCTGCTCGTCTGGAGCCTCGTCGCCTTCGCCAGTCCGTTCGCCCGCGGCGCGCTGCTCGCCACCGCCTCGATGGCGAAGTTCGCGCCGCTGCCCCTCTTCCCGCTCTACGCGGCTGGGGAGCGCGGCATCCGGATCCGCACCCGTCAGGACCGCCGCGCCCTGCTCAAGCCGCTGCTCATCTTCCTCACCGGGTTCGCGCTCTTCGCGGCGCTGTTTCTCGCCTACCCGGCGGTCGATCCCGGCCTTCGTGAGTTCTGGGACCGCACCGTCAAGAGCCAGCTCGATCGCCAGAGCCCGTTCAGCATCTGGGGCCAGGCCGATCTCGAGTGGCTGCACACGATCGTCAAGGCCGCCGTGGTCGGCCTCGGGGTCCTCGTCGCGTTCTTTCCCTGGCGGCGGAGCCTGGTTCAGATCGGGGCGCTCAGCGCCGCTCTGATCATCGGCGTCGAGATCACCCTCGAGCACTGGTTCTACCTCTACATCCCCTGGTTCCTCGGGGCGATGCTGCTGGCGATGGTCGCCCGCGACGCCGACGCGTAAGCGCGCTTTCGGTTGCTAGTCGGTCAGCGGATAGGTGGACTTCGCGCCCTTGCAGAGCAGCGTCCTGCCGCCCGGGCGCTTCAGCTTCCGCGGGGCGACGGCGATCAGGAATGCCGAGAAGGGCGAGCTGCCGAGAAGGTCGATCGAGGCGTGCACTCCGAGCCAGCCGCCACGCTTCCCCGTGCGGGCCGTGTCGAACGGGATCTTGCCGTCGGCAAGCGACACGAGCACGACCTTGACCCGGCGGTTGTCGAGGCACCGTTTGTCCTTGGATCCGACGTTGCCCAGAACCGCGGCTTGGTCGCTGAAGCTGGTGACGGTGTCGACGGCGACCGTCGTCTTGATCCGCTCGGTCTTTCCTGCCTGGGCCAGCCCGGGACTCGCGAGCAGCACAGCTATCGCTGCGCCTGCGATTGCGAGCGACCGGAGGCTCAAAGCGGCGATCCAGTATCGCCCGAGCATTTGACGTTCCCGTGCTTGGTCTTCACCTTGCGAGGGGCCATCTTGAAGACGATCGCGGTGGCGCCGATGACCTCGTCGACGTCGGCGCGCGCGTCCCAGCCGCCGTTGGCGCCGCTGCGTGCGACATCGAGCAGCTTCGCGCTACCGGAGGTCTTGACGATGAACTTGACCTTGCGGTTCGGGAGACATTTGCGGTTGCTGGATTCCACGATCCCGAGTGCCACGGCAGTCGAGCCGAGCGTCCCGATCGCGTACACGCCGACGCCGGACTGCACCGGCTTCGCCGTCGCGTTGGCGGCCCCGAAGGCGAGCACGGTCGTGACGGCCAGCAGGGCGGCGGTTGCCGCGCGCAAACCGGGCCGCCCCTCGACGCATCACTACATCCCGCCGAGTGGGACGCTGAGCTTGGCGGCCTTGCAGAGAGCGTCTTTCGCTTCGAGACCTTCACCTTGCTCTTTTCGGCCTTGATCACGGCCTTGCTGAATGGGGCGTGAGTACCCAGTTCCGCTTCGTTCCCGACTGTCGCCCAGGCGCCGTTGGTCGAGGTGCGGGTCCGGTCCAACCGCAACGGGCCGTCAGCCGTAGATATGAACGCGACGGACACCCGGCGATCGGCAACGCAGACCTTCTTGGCGGCGCTCAACCCGCCGAGCCCGAAGATCTGGCCACTTTCTGCTGGGAACCCGTAGAGCTCCAACTTCGTCGTCACTTGACCGCCCTTCCGCGCTGACGCGGACGCGGACGCGAGCCCCGTCAGGGCAACGACGACGAGCAGAATCGGGAGCAGTCGCCTCCTCACGACGAGCTCACGACCTTGTCGCCGCCGCAGGTCAGCTTGCCGACCTTCCTGGGGAGCAGCTTCACGACGTAAGAGGTGCCGCCCGAGAACGCGGAGACCGGGCCCTTAACCATCCACGCCCCGTTAGCGGAGCTGCGGGCGGTGTCGAACAGGTTCGAGCCGGATGCCGACTTGATGATCAGCTTGACCCTTCGGTTGGCGACGCATTTGTTCTTCGCCGAATCGACGGTGCCGAATCCGACCGCCGTCGTGGCACTGATCCCAGTCACCGTGACCAGGTTGAGGTTCGAAGTAACGGGCGCCTTGGCCGCGGCCGGGCTTGCGGCGATGGCATTGCCCGGCACGATTGCGACGGCGGCGACGGCCAGCGCGGCAACCAGGAGCCTCCCCTCGGCTACGTGCCTTCGCAACATCGCGACGAAATCTCGCACAGTTGCCAGGTAATCGCAAACTTGAACTGAGGTGGAGCCTTACGCGGTCATCCGCTCGCCGAGCCGCGAGTGGCGATCGGTCGCATCGGTGTTGCGCAGCGCCCGCGCGATGGCACGGTCGTCGCCGGCCAGGATGCAGAGCTTCTGGGCGCGCGTGATCGCCGTGTAGAGGAGGTTGCGCGAGAGCAGCTGCGGGGCGTGCGAGCTGTGCAGGCAGACGATCACCGCCGGAACCTCGATGCCCTGCGCCTTGTGAACCGAGGTGCAGAATGCGCCTCGCAGCGACCGGGCCTCGCGGTGGGGGAGGGTCACGTAGTCCCCGAGGTCGGTCTCGAGCCGCAGCTCACCCCGCACCTCGTCCTCGGAGTCGATCACGAAGATGGTGCCGTTCGTGATCTCGAGCTCGGGGATGCCACGGGTGGTGATCACCTTCTCCCCGACCCGGAAGCGTCCGTCCAGCACCCGCTCGGCGGACCCGCAGATCACGTCGCGCATCAGCGTGTGCAGGGCGTCGATGCCGAGCGGCCCCCGGTACATCGGCGAGAGGATCTGGACCTGCCGGGCCGGATCGAATCCGAACTCGGCCGGGATCCGCTCGGTGGCCATCGTGATCACGTCCTCGGCCAGCGCATCGGCGGTCGAGCGGCTGTGGCGGAAGAAGTCGCGGATCTCCTCCAGCTCCGCGTCGGGCTCCCGGTGCGGCGGCTCGCCGCGACGGATCGAGTGGGCGGCGCCGACGATCATCGACCGCCGTGCCTGCCGGAAGACGTGCTCGAGCCGGACGGTCGGGGCGATCCCGGCCTCGATCAGCTCGCAGAACGGCTTGCCGGGACCGACCGGGGGAAGCTGGTCGGCGTCGCCGATCAGCACGAGGTGGGTCTCGGGGCCGATCCCCGCGATCAGGTGCCGGCAGATCTCGAGCGACAGCATCGAGGCCTCGTCGACGATGACCAGGTCGGCATCGATCGGCGAGTCCTCGTCCTTGCCCGGGATCTCCCCCGGGATCCACTCCAGCGCCTTGTGGATCGTCGACGCGGGCGCGCCCTCGGTGGCCTCCGTCAGCCGCCGGGCGGCGCGACCGGTGGGGGCCAGCAGGCGGATCTTCAGGTCCCGCGCCGCGGCCATCAGGGTCAGCGCGTGGGTCAGGTGGGTCTTGCCGGTGCCGGGTCCGCCGGTGATCACCGACAGGCGACTGGTCAGCGCGTTCGTGATCGCCTCGATCTGCTGGTCGGTCAGGTCGCGCGTCTCGCCCTCGAGCGGCGGCCTGCTCCACGCCGGCTCCGATCGCGCCATTCCCGCCAGCGTCGCCGCCAGCCAGCGCTCCGCCCGCCAGGTCCAGTCGCGGTAGACGAGGCCATCGTCGATCTCGATCTCCGTCGAGCCCTGGATGTGGACGGGATTCGGCTCGCCGCCGAGCAGCTGCCCCACCGCCGGGTTGAACTCACGGCGAGGCAGGTGGGTGTGCCCGCGCGACTCCGCCTCGCGGAGAACGTGCAGGGCGGCCGCCTCGGTCCGCGACGGGGAGTCGCGATCGACCCCGTTGGCGACGGCGAGCTCGTCGGCCTTGTGGAAGCCGATCCCCGGGATCCGCGTCAGCGAGTAGGGGTCCTCGAACACCGCCTCCGTCGCCGCCGAGCCGTGCAGGACGACGACCTCGGTCACGAACCGGCCGAGGCCGTGCGGGGCCAGCAGCGTGTAGAGCCGCCGCTCGATCCGCCGCTCCTCCCACTCCTCCGCGGCTCGCTCGGCCGCCTCGGGGCCGACGCCCTTGAGCGCCGAGAAGACGGCGATCGGATCGCCGTCGATCACGTCGAAGACGCTCTCGCCGTGTTCGTCGACGAGTCGCTCGGCCCGCTTGCGGCCGATTCCGGGCAGCGACCGCAGGTAGCGCCGCGCCCCCTCGGCGCCGGTCGGATCGAGCGGCTGCGCCTCGGTGACGGTGATCTGCAGCCCGTGCCGGGAGTGGTGCTCGACCTCGCCGCGGATCAGCGCCCGGTCGCCCTCGGTGAGATGCCCGAGGGCGCCGACGACCGGCATCGCCGTCCCGTCGGCCAGCGTCACCTCGGCGACGGCGAACTGCCCGTCCTCGGACACGAACCGGAAGAACTCGACGGTTCCCTCGCCCTCGAACGGATCGCCGCTCGCCGGGCCGGCGTCGATCAGCGCCTCTTGATCAGGGATGCGGGTCACTCACCGAAGGTAAGCGGTTGGGCGGCGCGGGCGCCCCCGCGAGTCCTCAGCCCGGCGGGTCCTGCTGGTAGGTCCTCGTCAGCCCGTCGATCAGCTGCTGCTTCTCGGCGTCGGACAGGCGGGCGCTGGGGTGGAGGAGCTTGTATTGCAGCGGTGGCATCTCGCCTCCGCTGATCGCGTTGGTCACCCGGCCGATGTCGGACTGCTGCGCCCGGCTCCACTCGGAGAGGTTGAGGTTGTTGCGGCCCTCGTCGACGTCCTTCTGGACCAGCCATGAGAAGGGCGCGACGTAGCTGTCGGCGGGCCAGTTGGTGAGGTTCGAATGGCAGGCCGCGCACGCGTCGGTGAACAGCTGCTCGGTCCTGGGGCTGTCGAACTGCGCCGCCCGGGTGACGGGGGGATTGGAGTGGGAATGGCCGTAGGGCACCAACTGGATCACCACGAACAACCCGATCGCGACGAGCAGTCCCGTCCTGATCCGCGAGCCCGAGGCCCAGTTCCTGATCCGGCTCAACGTTGCCTCCGTGAATTGCCTCCGTAGAAATCCATGCTGCATATTCCCTTCGCTGTGGTTTGCCGCATCCGTACCTGGTGCGGGTGGTGGGGGGTACCCATGGCCTAGTCGTCGGAGTCCGCGCCGCCGCTCGTCGTCATCCCCGCCGGTCGTCGGCGGTGAGCGCGATGGTGGTCGTGGTCGCCTGGGTCGTGGCCGTGGGAGTCGTCGTTGTCGTTGTCGTGGAAGTGGTGGTCTTCGCCGGGCCGCCGCCGTCGTCGCCACGGTGCTTGCCGCCGTGACCCCGCCCCCGGTGCTCGTTGCCGCGACCCCCGCCCGGCTTCGGCGCCAGCGCCTCGCCGGCCCGCGGCGGCTCCGAGGAGAGGCCGATCTGCTGGCTCGTCAGCTTGCCGGCGACGACGCCGACGCCGACCGCGATCACGAGGCCGGCCAGGGCGAGGGCCGACCAGCGCAGGATCGATGCGGTGCGGGGGCTCACAGGCCGGCTCCGACCCGGACCGAGCGCTGTGCGGCCGGCAGGCGCAACTCCGCCTCGGCGCCGCCGCCGTCCCGGTTGCCGATCCGCACCGAACCGCCCCACTGCCCGGCCAGCTCGCTGGCGATCGGCAGGCCCAGGCCCGTCCCGGAGGGTCCACGCTTGCCGGCGCTGCCGCGGAAGAAACGATCGAGGACCGCTTCCTCCTCGCCCGCCTCGAGGCCGGGGCCGCGGTCGAGGATCCGGACCGATCCCGGTCCGTCCACGATCTCGACCTCGCCCCCGGCGGGGGAGTAGAGGATCGCGTTCTCGATCAGGACGTCGAGAGCGCGGTCGAGATCGGCACTCGCGCAGCGGACGACGCTCGACGCGTCCGGCCCGCGCCGGCTCAGGCTGATTTCCTTCGCCTCGGCGGAGCGGCGCCACCGCGCCTCCGCCCGATCGGCGGCGTCGGCGAGCCGGATCTCCTCCGCCGGCAGCTCGTGCTCGCCGGCGCGGCTGAGCACGAGCAGCTCCTCGACGATCTCGGCGAGGCGGTCGACCTCGTGCAGCGCCGCGCCGGCCGCCGCTTGCTCCTCCGCGTCGCGGGCAAGGTGCTGGATCTCCTCGAGCTGCAGCCTCAGCCCGGTCAGCGGCGTGCGGAGCTGGTGGGAGGAGTCGGCGACGAACTCCCGCTGGCTTTCGAGCATCCGCCCGACTCGACCGGTCATCTCGTTGAAGCTGTGGGCCAGGGACCGCTGCTCGGAGGTCCCCTCGACCGGTGCTCGGGACTCGAGGTCGCCCGACGCGACCTCGTCGGCGGCGTCCGCGAGTCGCCGGATCGGCCGCGCGATCCGCTGTGCGATCAGAGCGCCGGCGATCACGCCCAGGAACAGGACGGCGATACCGAGCAGGACGATGCCGACGACGGAGCGACGAACGGCGCCGTCGACGGCGGCCACGCTCTGGGTGATCCGGACCGCGCCGACCGGGCTGCCGCGATGGAGGATCGGCACGGAAGTGGCGAGGATGTCGGCCGACAGCGTGTCGCTGTGGCGGGTCTCCTGGTAGGTGGTCCCCGAGAGCGCGGCGGCGATCTCCGGCCGGGTCGAGAAGTCGGCGCCCGTCTCGCGACTGCCGGCGCTGTCGGCGATCAACAGGCCGGCCCGGTCGACCACGACGACGCGCCCCCGGACCGACTTCGCGGACGTCTCGACCAGCCGGTCGAGCGTGTTCCGGTTCGACTTGCCGAGCAGCTCCGGGGCGCTCGCGGCGAGCAGGTCCGCCTGGCTCTGCGCCTGGCTGCGGACCTCGGAATCGACGCGATCCCGGAGGCTGATCGCCAACGGCACGCCGAAGGCCACGACGGCCAGCAGGAGCACGTAGGCGACGGCCAGGATCAGCGTTCGGCGCAGCGTCATCGGTTCACCCGGCGCCTCACTCGGCGGCGGCGAAGCGGAACCCGACGCCCCGCACGGTCTCGATGTGGCGGGGATCGGCCGGGTCGTCGCCGAGCTTGCGGCGCAGGGCGCCGACGTGGACGTCGAGCGTCTTCGTGGAGCCGAACCAGTTGACGTCCCAGACCCTCGACATCAGGTCCTCGCGGGTGACGACGCGGCCCGCGTTGCGGGTCAGCTCGGCGAGCAGGTCGAACTCCTTCCGGGTCAGATCCAGCTCCGCTCCACCGAGGCGCGCGGTGCGCGCGGCCACGTCCACCTCGAGCTCACCGACCGAGAAGGACTGCTCGAATCGCGCCCCGCCCATCTGGCTGCGGCGCAGGACGGCGCGGATCCGCGAGATCACCTCGGCGCCGCTGAAGGGCTTGACCACGTAGTCGTCGGCCCCCATCTCCAGCCCGACGACGCGGTCGAGCTCGCTGCCGCGCGCGGTCAGCATCACGATCGGCACGTCGGAGTCGCGCCGCAGCGCTCGGCAGACGTCGCGGCCGTCGCCGTCGGGAAGGGTCAGGTCGAGCAGGATCAGATCCGGCTCGAGGCGCTCGGCCATCTCCAGGGCATCGGCGGCCGTCGCCGCGACGACGGGCTCGAATCCCTCCCGCTCCAGCGCCCGCGAAAAGGGCGCCGAGATCGACTCCTCGTCCTCGACGAAGAGGATCACTCCGTTGGTTCCCGCGGCGGCCATGAAGGCAACTGTAGTCGTGCGTTTGGGCCGCGACCAGAGCCCCCGGGAAGCTTGTCCAAGTCTTTACCCGGACATTGTCGGCCCCTTCCCGGCCCCTCCGCAGACTCGTTGGCGATCACTTCGACCAACAGAGGAGAGCCATCGTGGCCAACGTAAGAATGAAGATCGCAGCCGGGGCGACAGTCCTGGGACTGGGTGGCCTGGCGGGTTACGCGCTGGGCTCCAACGATGGGCCGCCGGCCACCGCGACCGCGTCACCGGCGGCCACGCGCGCCAAGCCGATCGTCCATACGCAGGTCGTCCATCGCACCAAGCACGTGCGGGCCAAGGGCGGCGGCAGCAGCAGCGGCATGGCGGCCGCGGGATCGTCGGGCACATCGACGGGCTCCGGGTCGTCCGCGGCTCCGAGCACGACGTACTCGGCTCCCGCCCCCGCCCCGGCTCCGGCCCCCGCTCCGGCGGCGACTCCGGTCAGCAACCCGTCCTCACCGCCCCCCTCGACTCACACCAGCGGTGGCGGCGGCTCCAACGGCGGCGGCTCGTACTCCGACGACGGCGGCTCCGAGCAGGACCATGAGAGCGAGAGCGGCGGCGATGACTGACGTCCGCCCCGATAACAACGCGACGACGCGCGAGGCACAGGCCTCGGGGACGGCGGCGACCGCCGCCGTCCCGAAGCCCCGGCGCAAGCCCAGGTTCCTGCCGACGGTCGCCGTATCGCTCGCCACGTTCGCGGTCCTCTTCGAGTTCCTCTCGTTCCAACTCAGTACCGGGAACGACCCGGCACTCGGAGCCTCCGCGACGAAGCCGGCCGCGGCCAAGAAGCTCGCCAGAGCCTCGCGACCGGTCATCAACCGCAAGATCGTCAAGACGAAGATCGTGACGCTGCCGCCGAAGTCGTCGGCAGCGAGCACCGCCGTCCCGGTCTCGTCTGCCGGCACGTCGAGTTCGGCCCCCGCGGCCCCCGCGACCAGCTCGCCCGCTCCGGCGGCGACGCCCGCACCGGCTCCTGCGCCGGCCCCGGCTCCCGCCCCTGTGACGGCGACATCATGAGCGCCGACGTCACATTCCGGGCGATGGGGTCCGAGATCCGGCTGATCGTCGGTGAGCCGGAGCTGGCCTCCGACGACGCGGATGCTGTCGAGGCGGTGCGCCGCTCACGCGAGTTCATCGAGAGCTACGAGCAGTGCCTCTCCAGGTTCCGGCCCGACAGCGAGCTGAGCGCGCTCAACGCCGACCCGCGAGAGGCGGTGCCCGCCTCGCCGCTGATGCGCGACGCCGTCACCGCCGCGATCGCCGCGGCTCGGGCCACCGACGGACTCGTCGATCCGACCCTGGTTCGTGAGATCGAGCGGGCCGGCTATGTCTACTCCCGTGAGGGCAGCCGGCCGGCGCGGCTGAGCAGCGCCCTCCTGCTCGCCCCGGCGCGTGCGCCCGCGGCTCCCAATCCCGAGAGTCGCTGGGCGCGGATCGAGGTCGACGAGGAGATGGGGGTCGTCCGCCGCCCGCCCGGAGTCCGGATCGACAGCGGCGGCATCGGCAAGGGCCTCGCCGCCGACCTCGTCGGCGAACGGCTCGCCGACTTCGAGCGCTTCGTCGTCAACTGCGGCGGCGACCTGCGCGTCGGCGGCCGCCGTCCCGGCCCGTTCGAGATCCTCGCGCAGCATCCGCTGACCGGCGAGCACGATCTGCGGCTCTGGATCGAGGGCGGCGCCGTCGCGACCTCCGGCCTCAACGTCCGGGTCTGGCGCCGCGACGATGGCCGCTACGCACACCACTTGCTCGATCCGTCGACCGGCGAGCCGGCCTGGACGGGCCTCGTCGGGGCCACCGCCCTGGCGCCGACCGGCGTCGAGGCAGAGACGCTCTCGAAGGCGGCCCTGCTCTCCGGGCCCGAGGGCGCCCGCCGGCTGCTCAAGCCGCACGGCGGCCTGATCGTCCACGAGGACGGCGAGGTCGAGCGCATCGGCCCGATCGATGCCACCCCGCGGATGACGGTGACCGTCTCCGCCGACCTGCTTGCAACCCGTGCCGTTCCCCAATCGCGAATCGAGGTATCCGCATGAACCCGGCCAACCCCGCCCTCACCGATCACCTCTGGTGGATCGCCAGTCGCGCCTCGGGACTGGTCGCGCTCGCGCTGATCACCGCCTCGGTCGCACTCGGGCTGGTCATGTCCGGGAAGATCATGCGCAAGCCCGGCCGGGCCCGGACGATGGTCGCCCTGCACGAGCAGCTCGCGCTCGCCGGCCTCTTCGCGATCGCGGTCCACGGCATCACCCTGCTCGGCGACGCCTTCCTCAACCCCGGGATCACCGGGATCACGATCCCCGGCGCGATCGACTACCGGCCGGTCTGGGTCGGCCTCGGCATCGGCGCCGGCTACCTGGCCGCCGTCCTGGGACTGAGCTTCTACGCCCGCAAGAGCATCGGCCCGCGCCTGTGGCGCAAGGCCCACCGGCTGACGATCGTCGTCTACGCGATGTCGGTCCTGCACGTGCTCGGCGCCGGCACCGACGCGTCGACCCCCTGGTTGCGCGCCTGGCTCGTGCTCACCGCTCCCGCGATCACGATCCTGCTGGTCGTGCGGATGACCGAGCCGATGCGTCGCCGGCGCCGCGTGGCGAAGGCCGGACTGCCTGCCCGGCCCGTCGATCGGCGCTCGCGTCAGCCGCTGGAGGCGCAGGCATGAGCGCCGGGGTCGTCATCGCGGGTGGAGGGCTCGCGGCACAGCGATGTGCCGAGACCCTCCGCTCCCGCGGCTTCGAGGAGCCGGTCGCGATCGTCTGCGCCGAGGACGAGGCGCCGTACGATCGCCCGCCGCTCTCGAAGGGCATCCTCGCCGGGGAGCTCGACGCCGAGCAGCTCCGGTTCCGCGAGGCGGGGTGGTACGCCGACAACGACGTCGAGCTGATCCTCGGCCGCCGCGCCACCGGCATCGATCCCGATGCGCGCACCCTCGAGCTCGAGGGCTCCGGTTCGCTCCGCTACGACGATCTGCTGATCGCCACCGGCGCCGCCGCCCGGTCGCTGCCGCTCTTCGACGGCTTCGAGAACGCCTTTGCGCTGCGCACGCTTGGCGATGCCCGGCGGCTCAGTGCCGAGACCAAGGCGGGAGCCCACCTCGCGATCGTCGGGGCGGGATTCATCGGCCAGGAGGTGGCGTCGACCGCCCGCGCCCAGGGCGCCGAGGTGACGATCGTCGAGGCGCTCGATCTGCCCCTCGCCAACGTCCTCGGCGACGACGTCGGCCGCTGGCTCGTCGACATGCACCGTGAGGAGGGATGCCGAGTCCTGTTGTCGGCGCGGCTCGTGGCCGCGCACGGCAACGGCCGGGTCGAGCAACTCGAGCTCGCCGATGGGTCGAGGATCGACTGCGACGCGGTCGTAGTCGGCGTCGGCGTCGCGCCGGCGGCGCAGTGGCTGGCGGGCAGCGGGCTCGAAACGGACGGGATTCGCACCGACGCCTCGGGCCGGACCTGCCTCCCGCACGTGTACGCCGCCGGGGACGTCTCGCGCCCGTGGGACCACCGGCTCGGCGATCACGCCCGGACCGAGCACTGGGATGCGGCGGCCCGCCAGGGCGTCGCCGTGGCGACGGCCATCCTCGGCGGCGCCGGAAGGCCGGCACCGCTCCCCAGCTTCTGGAGCGACCAGTACGGCCTGCGGATCCAGTACGTGGGGCATGCGCCCGGCGCCGACGAGATTCGCATCGACGGGGAGCCGGGAGACCGCGACTTCTCCGTCCTCTACCACCGCGAGGACCGCCCCGTGGGCGGGCTGGCCGTGGGGCGCCCCCGGGAGCTCGCCGCGATGAGGCGACTGATCGACGCCGCCGCCGAGACCGACCTTCAACCCACCGATACGAGCGAACCACCGACGAAGGAGACGATGACATGACCCTGATCCCAACCATTGATGAAGGTGCCTGCAGCGGCCACGGCGACTGCGTCGACATCGCGCCGGGGGTCTTCGCCCTCGGCGAGACGGCCGCCGTGATCGGCGAGGGCATCGACGAGGAGCTCATCGCCGCGGCCGAGGCATGCCCGGCCCTCGCGATCACGCTGACCGACGCGAGCACGGGGGCGGTCGTCTTCCCCTGACGCCGCGAGCGCATAGGGTCCGGGCTGACGATGCCCGGAACCCTCCAGCGCCGTGACGCCCTGGCGATCGCCCTGCTCGCGATCGGCAGTGCCTGGGGGGCCGGCAACGTCGGGCCGATCGTGCCCGATCTCGTCCGGCAGTTCGAGCTGTCGCTGACGACGGTCGGGCTCGTCTCCGGCACCGTCTTCTACCTCGGCGTCGTCGCGGGTCTCGCCTTCGCGCCGAAGGTCGCCGAGCGCTCGGGGGTCGTCGGCAGCCTGCGGATCAGCGCCGCCCTCGTCGGCGTCGGCTGTCTGCTGATGGCCGTCTCGCCGGCCTTCGCATTCCTCGGAGTCGGGCGCCTGATCGCCGGCCTCGGGCTCGGCGGGATCGCGGCGATCGGCCCCGTCTACGGCCGCACGGTCGGCGGCGTTCTCGGCGCGGGCCTGTTCGGCGGCGCCTTCCAGATGGGCATCGCCTTCGGCGTCGGCGCCGGGAGCGTGATCGCCGACGCGGGCGTCAGCTGGCGGATCGGTTTCGTCGTCTCCGCGATCGCCGGCTTCTCCGCGCTGGCGGTGATGAAGCGCGACGACTCGGTCCAGATGGAGCTGAAGGGCGGCGGCTTCATCCACGCGGCCGTCCGCAGCCCCGCCGTCTATCGCCTCGGCCTCCTCTTCATCGCGATGTTCTCGGCGCCGCTGGTCCTCGGCGCCTGGCTGGTGCACTTCCTCTCCGCCCAGAGCGGGATGAGCCTGACCGTCGCGGGAGTCCTCGGCTTCATCCTCTTCGCCGCCTCGGGCCTGCTCCGCTACGCCGGCGCCGGGCTCGACCGGCGCGGCGTTCCCGAGTGGTTGCTCGCGGGCTTCATGCCGCTGCTCGCCTCGATCGGCATCGCGGCCATCGCGTTCGACCAGTCGGTGGCGATCTCGTTCCTCGCGGTGGTGTTGATCGCCGCCGGCTTCGCGCTGCCGTACACGGTGATGATCGTCGCCTCCCAGCGGCTCTGGCCGGAAGAGCCCGCGGATCCGGTCGCCCTCCTGACCGCGCTCGCCAGCGGCATTCCGATCCTCATCATCCCGCTCTTCGGCGCCGCGCTCTCGGACGGCAACGGCGACGCCGCATTCCTGGCGATGGCCGCGATCGTCGCCGTCGCCGGGCTGCTCAACACGAAGCTGCCCCAGAAGGCGATCGCCGGCAGCGCGACGGCCGGGTAGGGTCGGTGCCGATGACCCCGGATGTAGCGGACTCGCAACTGCGCATGGCCCGCGAGGCGAACGTCCGCGAGCACATGGAGTCGGAGAACCGCCACGAGTTCGAGGCGACGATCGACACCTTCGGTCATCCCCGCTACGAGATCGTCCCGACCGGCGACGTCTTCGACGGTGCCGACGAGGTCCGCCACTACTTCGACGAATCGCGGACCGCCTTCCCCGATCAGCGCAACACGCTCGTCGAGCTGCACCACGCCGACGACTCGATCATCGTCGAGTTCGACCTCGAGGGCACCCATCTCGGCAACTTCCGCGGCCTGCCGCCGACCGGGCGCGCCTTCACCTGCCGGACGCTCTCGATCTTCGTCTTCGAGCCCGGCACCGACCGGATCGTCTGCGAGCGCGTCTACTTCGACAGCGCCACGATCCTCCGCCAGCTCGGCATCGCCCACGACCCGCTGAAGCTGACCGGCCGCGTCGCCACGGTCCTCAACCACCCGGTCACGATCGGCCGCGCCGTGGTCCGCCAGGTCACCGGCCGCTGAGCCGGGGTCCGGGCGCGGGCCCACTCCCGCGGTATGCGAATCTGTCCCCACCTCACATTCCGGAAGGAGACCAAATGGATCACGCGGACACGGTGCGAAGCTTCTACGGTTTGATCAGTGCCGGGGATATCGACGGGTTCGGCGCGCTGCTGGCCGACGATTTCCACGAGCACGAGGAGACGCCCGGCCTGGCGCCGGACAAGGACGGCGTCCTGCAGTTCTTCCGCATGTACCGCGCGGCGTTCCCGGACCTGCGGATGGAGCCCGAGGACGTCGTGGCGAGCGGTGACAAGGTCGTCGCCCGGGTCCGCGCAACCGGGACTCATCAGGGCGAGTTCATGGGCATGCCGGCGACGGGGAAGAGCATCGACGTGCAGCTCATCGACATCATGCGCTTCGGCGACGACGGTCTCGCGCACGAGCACTGGGGAATCGTCGACACGATGGCGATGATGCAGCAGCTCGGTGCGGTGCCGGACGGCCCACCGGCATAGGTCCACACCTGGCGCCCCGTGGCGCTACTGTCGGGCCATGGCTGAACGCGAGACGATCGAAGCAAGCGGCGCCCCCGAGGCCGCCGGCCCCTACTCCCACGCGACCGTCCACAACGGCGTCCTCTACTGCGCCGGGCAGGTGCCGATCGACCCTGTGACAGGGAAGCTGGTCGAGGACGGGCCGGGCGCTCAGACGACCCGCTGCCTGGAGAACCTCGAGGTCGTCTGCGCGGCCGCCGGCACGACCCTCGCCAGGGCGCTGATGGTCAGCGTCTTCACGACGGACCTGACGAAGGGCGCGGAGATCAACGAGGCCTACGGAGCGGTTTTCACCTCCAGCCCGCCCGCCCGCGCGATGGTCGGCGTCTCGGCGTTGCCGCTCGGCGCGACGGTCGAGATCGCTGCCGTCGTCGCGGCCGACTGACCCCTTGACCTACGAGCCGCGCCTGGAGGAGCTGCGCGCGGTCCACGCCGCCTCGCGGCCGCTCGTTCGCGTCACGCCGACGATGACGTCGCGCAGCCTCAGTCGCGAGGTCGGCGGCGAGATCGTCCTCAAGGCCGAGAACCTGCAGCGCACCGGCTCCTTCAAGCTGCGCGGCGCGCTGGCGAAGTTGCGCTCCGTCGAGGACGGGCCGCGCAGGGGCGTCGTCACCGGCAGCGCCGGCAACCACGCCCAGTCGCTCGCCTACGCCGCCCGCAGCGCCGAGCTGCCCTGTCGCGTCTACATGCCGGCGACGGCCGCGATCGGGAAGGTTGACGCGGTTGAGGCCTTCGCCGGCGAGGTCGTGCGCGGCGGCGAGTCGGTCACCGAGTGCATCGCGATGGCCCGTGAGGCGGCCGAGGCGGAGGGCCTGCTCTTCGTCCATCCCTTCGACGACCCCGACGTGATCAGCGGTCAGGCCGGCGTCGGGCTCGAGCTCGCCGACCAGGTCGGCGAGCTGCGCTGCATCGTCGTACCCGTCGGCGGCGGTGGTCTGGCAAGTGGCCTGGCGCTGGCGATCAAGCAGATCGACAGCGGCATCGAGGTGATCGGAGTCCAGGCCGCCGGCTGCGCGCCGATCGCCGCATCCCTGGCCGCCGGCGAGCCCGTCGCGGTCGACGCCGCCCGGACGATCGCCGACGGCATCGCCGTCAAACGCCCTGGCGAGGTGACGCTGCCGCTGCTCGAGAGGTACCTCGACGGCATGGTCACCGTCGACGACGAGGCGATCGTCGAGGCGATGGTCCGGCTCGCCGAGCGGACCAAGCTCGTCACCGAGGGGGCGGCCGCGATCACGGTCGCCGCGCTGATGACCGGCGCCGTCGACCCGGCTCCCGAGGGCGCCACCGCCGCGATCCTCTCGGGCGGCAACGTCGATCCGCGCCTCCTCGCCGCGGCGATCAATCGCCATGAGATCCGCGAGCACCGCCGCGTCCGCATCTCCACGAAGGTCGCCGACGCGCCCGGCGGCCTCGCCGGCCTGCTGACGACGATCGCCGATGGCGGCGTCAACATCCTCGAGGTCACCCACGTCCGCGACCAGGCCGAGCTCGACCTCAGCCAGACCTCCGTCGACCTCGTCCTCGAGACCCGCGGCCCCGACCACATCGCCCAGCTCACCGCCGAGCTGGCCGCCGCCGGCTACGAGGTGACCGAGTCGAGCTGGAGCTGATCTCAGATCGAAACTGTTCCGGCGCTGGCCACCGGGCGGGGAAGATCCCCGGGGGCTCCGGACTCCTCGAGGTAGATCGCTACGCCCTCTTTGATCAATCGCTCGACCTCCTCGCGGCTTTCTCCACCGGCAACGACGCCCGGAAGATCCGGAAGGTAGGCCCCCCAGGCTCCGTCCTCGGCCTGCTCGTAGACGACTAGGTACTCGCTCATCGCAACTGCTCCAATCCGCTCTGACGACGGATACTAGACAGCGTTCCCGCAGACGCAGTGGTGACCTAGCTCCAGGCGATCAGGACTTCGTGGAGGTGGTTGCCCGCCTCCTCCAGCGGCACGGTCGTCCGCTGGATGCGAGACAGGACCAGGGCCCCTTCGAACATCGTCAGGACGAGGCGCGCCAGCTCGCGGGCGGGCTTCTTCTTGATCCCGGTGTCACGGAGGCGCCGCGCGATCAGCTTCTCCCAGGTCAGGAACGCCGTCCCGGCGGCTGCGGTCATCGACTCGGAGTCCGGCACCACCTCGAGCGCGACGCTGGCCACCGGGCAGGCGGCGCGGTAACCGCTCGCCTCCATTCCCAGCGCTGAGAGCCGGAACGCCTCGCGCACGGCGGAGGCCGGATCGGGCTGGGAGTCGAAGCAGTGGGCGATCAGCTCGGCGACCGCCTCGGCGCCGAACCCGATCGCGGCGACGCCGAGCTCTTCCTTGCCGCCGGGGAAGTGATGGTGGACCGAGCCCCAGGGCGTACCGGCCTCCTCGACCAATCCACGCCACGACGTGCCGTTGTAGCCGTCGCGCTGGAACAGGCGCGAGGCCGTCTCGACCATGCGATGTCGGGTCGCGGTTGGCATTGACTAAGACGAGCGTACTAACTAGGGTAGGCGGAATAAGACAGTCGTATTAGTTCCAGTCAGGCCCGAGTCCAGCCGCCGAAGCTGATCATCACCCGCTAGGCGGGAAGAGCTCGACCTCGACCGTCCGCTCGGCGACCGCAGCCAGCCCCGCGTCGCGAGTGATCAGTGGGATCGCCATCGCCTCGGCCAACGCCAGATAGGCCGCGTCGTACGTATTCAAGGCGTCGCGGAGTTCCCAGATCCTGTCGATCAGGAGCTCATGGGAGCAGCGCTCCATGGGTAGCTCGGCAAGGTCGTGCTTCGCGTCGTCCGCCCGGTCGAGGCCGATCTGCCCGAGACGAACCAGTCGTCGTAGCGCGCTCAGAACCTCGACGTCGATCAGATGGGGCGCGGCCAAGTCGCCGTGACGCAAGAGAGTTGCGCGAAGCTCCTGGGATCGATCCGGATCCGCGAGGACGTCAACGACGACGGATGCGTCGACTACGACCAACGCTTGTCGCGCTCTTCACGGTTTGCGCGGATCGCGTCCACGACCTCCTGGCTGCTCATGCCTCCCGATCGTCTCCCAGCACGCGCCAGCACGTCGGCCAGTGGAGGCTTCGAAGCGATCCGTTCCAGTTCGGCCAGAAGGTAGTCGGAGAGGGACATCCCTGCTCTGGCTGCCCGGACCCGAAGCTCCGTATGTGTCGCCTCAGGCACGTTTCTGATCTGTACCGACTTCACGGGCACCACACTAGCAGTCTGCATTAGTTACTCCCACTCTGCATGTCCATGCCTGGAAATGGTGGGTCGGGCCCCTCCCTCGAGCCGGAACGCATCAGCGAAGCCCTCCTCCTCGGCGATCAGCATCGTCGTGATCGCCAGGAACTCGGTGATCACGGCCAGCTCCTCGTCGCCGTGGTGTTCGGCGACCACCGCCAGGATCGCCCGCAACCGCTCGGCGGCCCGGCCGATCACCGCGAGGCCGCCGATCGCCGGGTCGCACAGCTCCGCCTCGACGACCTGATGCACCGCGCCGGTCGCGTTGAGCAGGGAGGTGACGAGCCGGTCGAGCTCCGGCCCGTCCATCGGTTCGACGAGGATCGCCATGCCCGGTCAAGCCCGCTGGACGGATGTCCGCCCCAATCGGTTCACGTTGGACATCGCGCCGGAACCGGAATAGCATCGCGCCAATGTTCAGGCGGGGAATAACGATCGCGATCGTCACCGCCCTGCCGCTGCTGGCAGCCGCCAACGCTCTCGCCGGCTCTGAGCCCGACCCGCGCCCCGGCGACAAGCTGCTCGGCACGAAGGGCGGCATCGCCTACGTCGCCGACCCCGAGGTGTCCAGCGCGAGCCAGACCACCTCATACGCCACGTGCCCGAAGCTCAACCAGGGCTGGCGGATCGCCGGCGGCGGCGTCCGAACGACTGACAAGAACGCCATCGTGTTCTCGTCGCGACCGCTCGACATCTATCTGTCGTTCGGCGATGACGACCTCGTTCCCGACGACTACTGGGAGTCGATCGGCACGCCGGCGATCGGCAAGAAGCTGACTACCTACGCGATCTGCATGAAGGAGCCGAAGCTCAAATACGAAACGGTCACCACGCCCAGCGGCCCGACCGCTCTGCGCAGTGCCGTCGACAGCTGTCCCGGCAAGACCAGGCCGACGGGCGGCGGCGGCTTCATCGCTACGACGGGCAGCTACATCAGCTCGATCTACCCGAGCGGCAAGAGCTCATGGGGCGTCAGCCTGCTCGATGTGAACGGCGGAAACGGCGGCATGACCAACAACTTCGTCTGCCTCAAGGCAAAGCACACCAGCAAGGCCACGAAGAAGATCACGGTCGCGGCCGGCAAGGTCAGGGCGACCAAGGCGACCTGCAAGGGAGGCGCTCACGTGACCGGTGGCGGCCTGAAGTTCAGCGGCCATTCCGGCGACGGCAAGCTGATCTCCTCCTACCCGATCGACGGCAAGGACGCAGACAGGGTCCCCGACGACGGCTGGAAGGTCCAGGGCTACAACCAAACCGCCGGCGATCTGCAACTGAAGGCATTCGCGATTTGCCGAGGCTGACTCCGGGAGGCGCCGCCGCTGCCGCCCACCTCCAACGCCCCGGATGACTCAGGTGTTGGCGAGCCCGATCGCGATCAACGGGAAGGTGAGCATCACGCCGAGGTAGAGCCCGACGAGCGCCCCGCTCCGAGCGCTGCTGGTCCGCGACCTCGCGCCGAGCCACGACCCGAGCAGAAGCCCGATGACGATCGCGCCGATCGGTATCCAGAAGATCTGGTCCATGGGCGGAATCTACTAGCGCCGGGAGCGAACCGCTCGGCCGGTTCAGTCCTCGTCGAGAACGCGGCGCTTCTGCTCGGCGAACTCCGCGTCGGTGAGGGCGCCGGAATTGCGCAGCGCTGCCAGGCGCTCGAGCCGGGAGATCGCGTCGTCACCGGGCGCGGCGGGGCCTTCGCCGGCCCCCATCGCCGCACCGGCCGCCATCGCTCCGGGCACCCCACCGAACTGCTCCATCGACTGCAGGTTGCCCTGGATCTGCGCGCTCGCCTCGTCGAGGCGCTGCTGCATCTCCTCCGCCATCGGCATGTGGCTGAGCGGCCCGCTGCCGAACGGCGAGTTCGCGAACGCCTCCTGGGCCATCCGCATCGCCGCCATCGGGTCATTGGGGTCGTAGGCCGGCATCGCGCCGGGAGTGCCGGGCGCCTTCGGAGCGAGCGGGTCGACGATCCCCTCGGGATTGACGCCGCCCTCGGGCCCGTCGGAATCTTGCTTGCCGTCTCCGGTTCCCACCGGAGAGATCCTAGCCCGGACTACTTCCGGGGTCATCCAGCTCTTCCTCGTGCATGTTTAGCTGTCTCCCCCGAGGCCGCCGGCATGGAGGAGGCTTCGAAGCGTTTTCCGATGCTCTCTCAGTTGGGGGTAGTCGAGCGTCACCGGGTAGCCGGCCGGCCGGCTTTGCCTGCCGGAAGAGTTCAGGCGTGCAGCGGTCCTTGCGTCGATCGCCCGCGTGCCGTGCGCGAACGCGTTGCGCGTAACCGCAATCTCGACAGCAGCGGCTTTGCCTCCGTGGACGTCTCGCCATGTTCGACCGTTGCTGCAGAACCAATTGCTCGCCCCAGTCCTCGATGCCGTCGAACGTCCGGGCATCGGTCTCCAGGCGATCGGCCGCCGCCCACTCCGCGAGCGCGTAGCTGTGGATCAGAACCGAGGCAAGGAGGATCTCCTCGTCGGCGACCGCGGCGAGATGATCGTCGATGTCCACCTCGTAGTTGCCACCGCCCGCGGTCGGAGAGAGAGCTTGGCGCTCTCGACGTTGGCCAGCCCGAGAGTCGTCCACATATTCCGTTCGCGAGCGAACGTGAGGCGCGCGCTCTCCAGGAACCGCGTCAGCCGGCCCCATTCCGCCCACAGGCGCGTCACCTCAGGCGAAACGACGGCTTCGCGACTCCCGTTGACTCCCCCGGTCATGAAGTCAATGTCGGTCCGACGGCGCGGACCCTTTAACAATGGCCGGTCTCAGATGGAGATGGTGCCCGCCGCGGACACCGGGTCCTGAGGATGGCCTCGTCTCCTCCAGGTAAGCGGTCACCGCCTCGGCAATTCGCGCTTCGACCTGCTCGCGGCTCTCGCCGAGCGCCACCACCCCCGGAAGGTCAGGAAGGTAGGCACCCCAGGCCCCGTCCTCGGCCTGCTCGTAGATGACGACGTACTCGCTCATCGAAGGTCCTCCAGTCCGCTTCGCTTTCGAATACTAGCCAGGGTCCCTGTGGGCACCGTGTCGCTTGCCTTGCCCGCAACGACGACGCGCTCGCCCGAATCCGGATGTCCCCAGATCTCATGCGACCCTCGCTGGCGGAGCAGTTGCCACCCGCTGCCGATCAGGGCTTTGCGGACCTCGCGGTACTTCTTGGGCACGCCCCGACAACCCCGATCGTCCTCGCTGCGCCCTGGCCGGGGGCGCCTCAAACTCCCGCGGGCTCAGGGCGTTTAGACCGCCCGCCTAGAGTTAATGGTTCATGCCTCCCGCCACCAAGCCCCGTAAGAGCCTCGCAAGAAGGCCAAGCCGAAGCCGCCGGCCGTGCCGACTCCGGCCATCGACTTCCTCCGCCGCCTGACCAAGAACCGCCGCGCCAAGTTCCGCGACGGGCAGCTCGAAGCGATCGAGCAGATCGTCGAGCGCCGCGGCCGCGTCCTCTGCGTGCAGCGGACCGGGTGGGGGAAGAGCGCCGTCTACTTCGTCGCCACCGCGATGCTGCGCGAGCGCGGCGCCGGGCCGACGATCCTCGTCTCGCCGCTGATCGCGCTGATGCGCAACCAGCTCGAGGCCGCCGAGTCGCTCGGGCATCCACGCCGCCTCCGTCAACTCCTCCAACCGCGAGGACTGGCAGGAGACGTTCGACAAGATCGAGGACGGCGAGGTCGACCTGCTGCTGCTCAGCCCCGAGCGGCTCGCCAATCCCCACTTCCGCCGCAACGTCCTCCCCGAGCTGATCAGGACCTCCGGCCTGCTCGTCATCGACGAGGCCCACTGCATCTCCGACTGGGGCCACGACTTCCGCCCCGACTACCGCCGGATCGCCGGCCTCGTCAAGCGCCTGCCCGAGACCGCCGCCGTCCTCTGCACGACCGCGACGGCCAACGACCGCGTCATCGCCGACGTCACCGAGCAGCTCGGCGCCGGCGACCACAGCGAGACCGGTGACGATCGGGACCTGATCACGATCCGCGGCACCCTCGACCGGCCCTCGCTCCGGCTCGAGGTCTGCGACATGCCCAGCCAGGCCGAGCGCATGGCCTGGCTCGCCACCTACATCCCGCAGCTCCAGGGCAGCGGCATCGTCTACTGCCTGACCGTCCGCGACACCAACAACGTCACCAACTGGCTCGACCAGAACGGGATCAAGGCCGAGGCCTACTCCGGCAAGGTCGAATCCGACGACCGGATCCGGATCGAGGGCATGCTGCTCCGCAACGAGATCAAGTGCGTCGTCGCGACCAGCGCCCTCGGCATGGGCTACGACAAGCCCGACCTCGGCTTCGTCGTCCACTTCCAGGGCCCCGGCTCTCCGATCGCCTATTACCAGCAGGTCGGCCGCGCCGGCCGCGGGCTGAAGGAGGCCGACGCCGTCCTCCTCCGCGGCACCGAGGACCGCGACGTCCAGGACTTCTTCATCAAGAGCGCCTTCCCGCCGGCCGAGCAGGTCGCCAAGGTCATGGGCCTCTTCGACGAGGCCGACGGCCCGCTCTCCGTCGGCGCCCTGATGAACGAGATCAACCTCGGCAAGGGCCGCATGGAGCTGATGCTCAAGCAGCTCGAGGTCGAGGGCGCGCTCAACAAGGTCAGGGGCGGCTGGGAGCGCAGCCGCCGCGAGTGGATCTACGACGAGGAGCGGATCACCGCCGTCACCGCCGCCCGACGAGCCGAGCAGAAGGCCATGGAGGTCTACGGCACCGACGGCCGCTGCCTCATGGAGGCCCTGAGGATCGAGCTCGACGACCCCGGCGCCGAACCCTGCGGCCGATGCTCCATCTGCACCGAGCCGAAGTTCGACGGCGAGCTCGACCGCAACCTCTCCCTCCAGGCCATCGACATGCTCCGAGAGCGACCGATCGAGATCGAGCCCCGCAAGTCCACCCCGACCGCCGTCGGCGGCTTCAAGAAGGTGATGCGCCAGGAGCTCATCGAGCCCGGCCGCGCCCTCTCCCTCCTCAACGACGCCGCCTGGGGCCGCCTCGTCGTCCAGGGCAAGTTCAAGGACGAGCACTTCGCCGACGAACTGGTCGATGCCGCCGCCGCCCTGATCAAGAACTGGGGACCGACCCCGGCCCCCGAGTGGGTCACGGCCGTCCCGTCGCTACGGCACCCCGAGCTCGTCCCCGACTTCGCCGAGCGCCTGGCCAAGGCGATCGACCTGCCGTTCAGCCAGGCGGTCGGCGTCGCCAAGGAGGTCCAGGAGCAGAGCAAGCTCGAGAACTCCCGCCAGCAGTACCTGAACGTCCAGGGCGCGTTCGCGGTTGACCGCGGGAAGTGCCTGACCGGGCCGGTCCTGCTGATCGACGACACCGTCGACTCGAAGTGGACGATGACCGAGGTCGGCCGGCAGCTGCGGCAGGAGCGGGGTTGTGGCCGTGGTGCCGTTTGCGTTGGCGAGCGCGGCGGTCGGGGGCTGACCTCCGGGCTCATAACCCGGAGGTCACAGGTTCAAATCCTGTCCCCGCTATGTTTGTCACTACCACGCTCGAACCCTCCGCCAGGAGGGTTTTTGCGTTCTGGAAGGCTTCCGCGACGGCCTCCGAGACAGTTGCCGTGATCTCCACCCGGGATTCCCGCTTGTCGTAGACGATCTGGAGATCAAAGGATTCGAAGACCTGGCGCTTGATCTGCGGGGATGCGGTTCGGAGGGCTTCGGTGCCGACCCTTGCGCAATCGGATCGCGGCGCTAGGGTGACGTATCGTGCGTTTCCTCTTCTGCTTCCTTGCCGCCTTGGCGCTCCTGGCTAGTCCGGCATTCGCGGGGAACAAGGCACCTGATCTGATCGTCAAGAGCATCAGTGCCTCGGCAGGATTCGGCGACACCCAGCTGGATGTGGAGTCGGCGACCGCCAACAAGGGCAAGAAGGCCGCGAAGGCCAGCAGAACCGGCGTCTATCTATCAACCGATGGGAAGCGTGATGCCGCCGATACGAAGCTGGGCGATCTTGGCATTCCCAGGCTGAAACCAAAGAAGTCGGCAACCAGGCACGGAAGCTTTGCGATTCCCCAAGAGGTCCCCGACGGCAACTACAAAGTCATCGGCTGCGCCGACGACAAAGACGCAGTCGGGGAGAGGGTCGAGACAAATCAGTGCAAGGTTGCGAGCGGGTCCATCGTCGTCACCCATGATCCGCCGCCGCCGGAAACCATCTCCGTGTCTGCCGCTGCAGGCTCGGGCGGCTCCGTTGCCGCCAGCGGGGTCAGCGGCGGTTCGTGTGTGGCCGCCGCCTGCACGCTGAACTCCGGGGCCAGCTCCGTGACCTTCACCCCGACGCCGGGCGGCATCAACACCTTCAAAGCCTGGACTGGACCGTCGTGCACCGGCTATACGACCGGTCCCGGCAATGCGATCACGTTCACGAACCCGACCGCAACAAAGGCATGCACGGCGACCTTCAACGAGTTCGTCACGATCAGCTGGACCAATCCGCTCAGTTGGGGTGCCGTTTCCGGGTGCGGCAATGCCGCCTCCACCGCCGCATCTGGATCATGCATTGCGGCCAAGGGTTCGACCACGGCGATATCCGCACATCCCTCGAGCGCCAGTTTCACTTTTGACAGCTGGTCTGGCGTGACGTGCGACGGGACAACCTCGTCGTCGGGTAGCGGGTTGAATCAGACCAACACGATGACCTTCACGAATCTTGCAAGCGACCACACGTGTGTCGTGAGCTACAAGTTCGCTAGCGGCTAGCCGCGGTCCTATCGCATTAGCGAAGCCGAGAACCAGCAGCTGACTGGCGTTTAGGCAATCGGCAGATCGACGCCCGAAGAGATCGCCGACAAGCTCGATGGAGCCGGCGGGCGCCTTCTCGGTCGCGGTCGCCAGATCGCCAAGTGGTGTGTAGGTGATGCGATCCGGCTCCAGGCCGAGAGCAGCAGCGGCGCCGGGTTCCAAACGCTCGACGCTCACGCCGACAACATCGACGAACCTCCGCTCGCTGACTGGTCGATAGGTTCGCCGGTGTCCGATGGTGGAGCAGCGCGCCTCCACATCAGGACGAATAGGAGGACGGTCGTGATGCCGATGGTGTTGATGATCGTGATGGACACCGTGACCAGCGGGTCGGCTGCAAAGGGATAAATCATCATCAGGAGCATCGGAGCGATGTTGCGTACCGCCGTGGTCGCCTCGGTCGCATGCCTGATTCCCACGTCTTTGACTCGAAGACTGGCAACGAGGAGGTAGCCACACCCGAGGCCGATGAATGGGCCGGCAACGGCCGCGATGTAGCTCTCGGTTCCCCAGGTCTTCTCGAATAGATCCCAATATGCAACCAGCGTGAAGTTGAGATTGAAGAGCAGACACAGAATTGCAACCCGGGTAACCCACTGTGTCAATGGCGGCGCCAGGTCGGCCCACCACAGCCTGAAGCCGCACCCGAGAACCAGCGGCAGGAGCAAAAAGAGCAGAAGCGGCCAAGCAACATCCCAGGCCGAGGTCTTGAGGTGCGCGTCAACCGCATCGATGGCGAGGGGCAAACCTAGCGGGAGGGCGACAATCGTTCCGACAGTCAAGACCACCAAGAGCGTGGTGGCAACGCTGACATCCGCCTTGGCTAAACGCGCGAGTATGGGAGCGAAAGGCATACCTGCACACAAGGCCGCGACACAGAACCCGACCTTGATCTCGTCAGGAATGGACGAGGCTACCGTCAGCAAATAGCCGATGAACAGAAGCGGGATGATGACGAAATTGATCACCAGCACCCAGACGGCGATCCTCCAATGGGCAAAGGACTCTGCCAGTAGCTTGCCGACCGAAAGCCTGAGGCCCAACCCGAACGAGTTCAATATCACGAAGAGCACCCCGAACCCGTTGATCAGCACGGTCTGATCAGACAAAGCTGCGCTCCCGTCGAGTGTGCATCGGCGCGATCAAGGGGGGCCAACCTATCCCATCGGCACAAGTCGCTCCTGGCACCGGTGAGCCGCGACTCGGACGGGTCGTTCACCGTCTACGCCCAGAACAAGAAGCCCAAGAGTGCCACGGAGCAACAGAATTGGCTCCCGGCCCCTGACGGCGTATTCCTCGCCGTCCTGCACGTCAACTGGCCGAAGGAGCCGATCCTGAACGCCAGTTGGTCTCCGAATCCAGTCGGGCGCGCTCCAGGGATATGCCGAAAAGCCGCATGGGCATTGCGATGCGGGTGTCTATTCAGCTTTGGGGTCGAAAGGTCGGTGATTCAATCCAGTCGCCCCGGTCAAGGTCAATGGTCCGAATCTGTGGATCGGCCCACTAGGCCGCGGCGTAGATGCTCCAACGATCGGGGACGCCCTTGAGCTCATGCTCGCCGCGATCGGTGAAGGTCAGCTCGCTGCCGATGACGTCCACCGCTTTGACAAAGCACCCGCCTCGATGCTTATCTGTCAAGCGATGGGCGGGAGGTGCCCAGCATGATCGAACGGTCAAAGGGATCTGACCCAATCGGCGCCGTGAACAATGTGGGTGGTCGATGGCGTGGGTTCTTGCTGCTCGGCTTGGCGATTGCGTTCGCCGCTGCCGCGACTGATCGCGTCCAAGCGGCGACGATCACGCCGACGACTTTCACGGATGACCTGACGAACAACGGCAATTGCACGCTGCGCGAGGCGGTCAGAGCCGCGAACGCGGATGCAGCCGTCGATGCCTGTGCCGCCGGCGCCGGCGTGGACCGGATCGTCTTAAACCCGGGCCGCTACGTGTTGTCCCGGACGGGCCGGGGCGAGGACCTGGCCGCAAGTGGCGATCTCGATCTGAACACTGACATGGAGATCCGCAGTTCCAACACCGTCGATCCCCCGTTCGGTTTCGTCCCTGAACAACCGCAGCCCACCATCGATGCCGCCGGCATAGACAGAGCATTCGATATCACCGCGGAGGTGGTGCTCGATTCGATGACTATCACGGGTGGAGACGTGATCGGCGACGGTGGTGGAATCCGCGTCAGATTTGTAGTCGGCCGGGCCCCTTCGCTGCTAATCCATCGCTCCAAGGTGGCGGGCAACACCGCAACCGGTGAGGGCGGCGGGATTTCGGGCAGCCGTACAGCGACCACGGGCACGGGTGTCGACGTCAACCGGACGACGATCTCCGGCAACCATGCCGCGACCGGCGGCGGCTACTCGCTTTCCGGTTCGCTCGGATCACTGAATCGGAGCACGGTCTCCGGGAACGCCTCCTCCGGGGCCGGTGGGGGCATCGCTGTGATCCAGGCCGGCACCGGCCTTGCCGACGGCTCGTCCATAAGCGTCGATTCATCGACAGTCACCGGCAACGTCGCGGGGGCAAACGGGGGCGGAATCGTCGCCACGACCACCGATCCCGGCGGCTCCGGCGGTGCGCTACGTGGCTTCTTGGGAGTCAGGAGGAGCACAATTGCCGACAACCGCGCTGCCGGCGTCGGTGGAGGAATCCGAGTCATCGGGACCTCAGGAGTGAATCGGAGTCTGGTCGAGACGATCGTGGCCGACAACGACGCGCCTACGGCTCCCGACTGCTCCGGAACGATCCACTCCGGCAGCCAGAACGTTGGTGGTCCCGGTAACAACCTGCTGGAGACGACATCGGGATGCACTGTTCTCAACCTGGGCAGTTCTGATTTGACGGGTCTTGATCCCCTTCTGGGGCCGATCGCCGACAACGGAGGGTCGACACGTACGCAGGCCATTCGGAAGCGCAGCCCCGCCCGCGACGCCGGGTTCACGGGTTCCAAATGCGAGGATGATCAACGCAGCGTTCCGGGTTACCAGTACGGCGGTCGCGCCTGCGACATCGGCGCCTACGAACTAGCCAAGTGCCATGGCCGCTCAATCACGGAGGCAGGCGCCTCCGCCGGCGGAGAACTACTGGGAAGCGAATTCGTCTTCGGTCGCGTCGACAAGATGATCGGTACGTCGGGAAGCGACAGCTTCCTGGGCAAGAGTGGACGTGACACGCTGAAGGGAAGGGGCGGCAACGACTCATTGTGCGGGGACAGCGAGCCTGACTTCATCGCTGGCGGACCCGGTAACGACAAGCTAGACGGCGATACCGGCAACGACGAGCTGTTGGGCGGTCCGGGAAACGACCTTCTCAAGGGCGGGCGCAGGCGGGACCTTCTGGTCGGAGGACCGGGATTCGATCGTTGCATCGGCGGCCAGGATCGCGATCGTGCACGCGGGTGTGAGGTGACTCGCGGGATTCCGTAGCCCTCACGGAGTCGTCCTGCTCGCACGCATCTCGGGAACCGACGCATATCCGACCGGCCTGTTCAGGGTCAACTTGGTCGATTCGCACGAGTTTTCCGCCAGGGGAAATGTTCGCCTTGAACACGACGAGATCAGGGTCGTCAAGCCCCCGAACGTGGTCTTTTCCGTCCTCGCCCGCGCCGGCAAGCTACTCGGATTCAAACTCCAGACCCCGAACGAGGCGCCGCCGCGATCCGGCGCGTCAATGCGATCCCGAAGTCCTGGCCGCGGGTCAGAGGCCCCACATGAACGGCGGTGCTTGGCTCCGGCGTCGAGGGGCGCTTGTCAGCCGGCCGGCGCGGTGTTAGTGTCGAACGGCACTAGGCGCCGATGCAGGTTGCCTGAACACGAACGAAGGGGGCCATATGGAACCCAGCAACCATGGCGTTCGGCCTTCCTGCGGGGTGACGAGGTGTCCCGCCTGGGGGTCGTCGGTGCTCTCCATCGCGGCCATCTTCGTCCTTGCGGTGGCGACACATGCCCAAGCAAGTGATCTCAAGTACGTGTCGAAATCCAAGGTGGTTCCCAGCGTCCTACCGACCCTGGACGGGCGCGGTGTTGCGGTCGCCAAATGCCCGAAAGACCACCCGAAGGTCACAGGCGGCGGCGTCAAGATCATCGGCGACAACAGCAACTTCGACCTCGAAGTCGGGACTACGCTGCCCCAGGAGGACGCCCGTCCCAACGAGTGGCTGGGCGAAGCGAACAACAGCTCCGGCTCCGAAGCCCAGATGACGACTACGGCGATCTGTGCCAAGGGACGGCTCAAGTACCCAGGGCGCAGCAGGAACATCCCCCCCGGCGGGCAGGCGACGAAGCGGGTCGCATGTCCCTCCGGCACGAAACTCACGGGCGGCGGCGTATCGACCGAGGGGGCCTCTCCCAGGGTCGAGGTGGCGGCGTCCAAGCCCTTCGACGGACCGGATGGGAACAAGGTCCCCGACGACGGCTGGCTGGGGAGCGCCAACAACGGCACCAGCTCGGGGCTGACGCTGAACGTCAACGCGATTTGTGCGAAGTCGGGCGACTACAAGTACGTTGAGTCGGCGACCAAGCCGCTGCCCGACAACGCGGAGGCCTCCGCCGTCGCGAGCTGCCCCGACGGCACAACCGTCAGCGGAGGCGGGGTCGAGAACTCCGGAATCGATATCGGAGCCGAGATCGAGAGCTCGTTCCCGCTCCCCGACCAGGATTGGGTCGGACGAGCGAACAACGACAACACCGGGCAGACCGAGACAGTTCAGGCCTTCGCGATCTGTCTCATCTCGAAGACCCGGAACCTCTCGGGACCCGCCGGTGGTGGCACCGTGACCCTCAAGTCCAAGTTCGAAGATGGCAAGACGGTTAAGGTGTTGCGCGGCCTCAGGCTCGACGATATCCCGGTCGCCTGCTCGAACCAGGACACGGTCCACAGCGTGAGCATCGATATCGCTCGCAACGTCAAGCACAACACATTCAGCTTCCACACCGACTCCGAGATCGGACAACGCGCCGCCGGGTTCAAGGTCACAGGTAGGTTCAACAAGGACGGAACCAAAGCCAGCGGTACCTTCCGGGAGCAGGGAAACCTCAAGTCCTCGAACAGCACCTTCGTCTTCACCCACTGCGACACGGGCGTGGTCCACTGGACCGCTCAAGTTAGGTGAGGGGGCGCACCCTTCGGCTCAAGAGCCGTAGCTTTGCCCCGAATCGGCGTGAACGCTCGCCGTCGGACGCCCTCGAGCCCGACCACGCGGTCCACCCAACTGCCCCGGGACGTCGTCCCCGTGCACCGTCGCTTCGACCTCGACCAGATCCAGGAGGCCCACGCCTACATGGAGGCCGGCCACGCCGCGGGCAAGCTGGTGGTCGCGACCTAGATGGGGGTCATTAGGTAGGTCGCCGTCGGCGGTGTCGCCTTGCCACGGCGGGGTCCCTGGGGTAACCCCTGACCGAAAATCTACGAAACCGAAGGTCACTGGTTCGAATCCAGTCGGGTGCGCTTCCATGTTGCAGGCCCCGGTCAGTGCATCCCGGAGCGGCATCGGCTTGGCCGCTGCGCCCGCAGCCCGATCGAGCCCGACACGCGCCGGTATGCGCGACCCCCTTCTCGACGAGCGGAAGCCGAGCGGCAGGATGGATTCGATCAGGCGCGGATCAGAGCAGGCTTATAGCCATCAGGATGAAGATGCAAGCGGCCGCTGCCGCGATGGCCGTTGCAAGAAGCATCCGCCGGTCCGAGGTCCAAGGACGTTTCTGCGCGGGAATCGCAGTCCTGACCCGCTCCTGCAGAGGCTGCTCGAGTCGTTCTCGCTGAATGCCGCCATGTGCCACAGGTCCAACTTCGACGGCAACGGCTTCTTCCCTGCCGCCGGTTGCGTGAGGCTGGGCGTCGAGCTGATGCCTGGGGTGTCGATTCGGCCTCCGAGTCGGTGTCGTTAGCTGTGGAACCCTTCAACGAGGCAGCGCAAGATAGACGGGGATTACCGTGGATTGCTCCCTATCTAGGCACCAGATCGGTGCCGGTGCCCTATGGCGGCTGTTCCGGCGAGTTGGGGCCGGATGAACAACGTTGAACGAGCAACGTTGTTAGGAAGGACAGCTAGGACTTTGAGTGGCCGCAGCATCAGCCTGTTGATCTGGGCCTGTATAGGCTCGGCTTGAGCCGCAGTCGCGCGGAAGACACGCCCCCAACGAGGAGATGACATGGAGAGGATTCTGGCCACTCACGAGGTCGAGGACGTCGATCATTGGTTCAGCTCGGAGAAACGGCAGGAGTTCTTTGGCGAATACGGAATCACGGCAACCCCGTTCCGGCCCCAGGACGGTTCGAACACGGTCGCGGTGCTGATCGAGACACCCGATCGCGAGACCTTCGACAGGGCAATGCAGGCAGACGAGGCCGCGGATGCGATGAAGCACGATGGCGTGAACCCGGAGACGCTGAAGATCTTCGAGCCCCGCTAGGCTCGGTCCTTCCATCCGTCGCCCTGTGGGCGATGCTCCGCAACCTATGGGCGGCGAGAGATCGTTCAACGCGCCCAGCGGCTCTCGATCAGCCCCCGCCACGGCGGCTCCTCGCCGGGCCTGAACCGGGCGTCGTCGCGGCCGAGGAGCGTCTCGAGCGGGACGAGCTTCGGATTTGCCGACTCCAGCAACGCGGTGGAGGCGTAGCTCTCGATCTCCGCGCTCCCGACCTCGCGGGTGACTCTCTCCCACCCAATCGATGGAAGATAGGACCCGTTGGTAACTGATTACTCTTGGCGGCGCCTGCGGCCGCGGCGTGATGGGGTCCTTTCACCCCAACCTCGGTTGAGCGGTCAGACGATGAGATCGGGTAGACGTGGTTGCACTGAACCGTTAGCTTGGCTAGCGGGTGTCAGACCAGCGATCGGGAGGAACGCGATGAATACGCGGCGGTTAGCAGACGAAAACGCAGCGATTGTTCGGCGTGGTTACGAAGCCTTCAACACGGCCGATATGGACACGCTCATGGAACTCTTCGACGACAGCGCGGCGTGGCACACGCCCGGGCGAAGTTCGGTCGCAGGCGACCACGAGGGACGGGAGGCGGTCTTTGCCCAATTCGGCCGGTACGGAGCAGAGACGGGAGGAACCTTCCAGGCGGTCTTGCGGCACGTGCTCACTGACGACGGGGGCCGCGTTGTCGGCATCCATCACAACACCGCAGAGCGAAACGGCAAACGCCTGGATGTTGACTGCTGCCTCGTCTTTGAGCTCAAGGACGGCCGGGTTACCGACGGCCGAGAGTACTTCTCCGACGTCCAGGCTTGGGACGAGTTCTGGTCGTAGTAACCAATCTCGACTAGGCGGGGAGGGCCATGCGCCGCTGGGTTCACTTTCCCCAGCGGCTCTCGATCCTGTTTCGCCATGGTGGCTCCTCGCCCGCTCTGAACCGGGCGTCGTCGCGGCCCAGCAGGGTCTCGAGCGGGACGAGAGCGGGATCGGCGGAGTCGAGGAGCGGCGTGCGGGAGTGGGCGGCGATCTAAGAAGCACTCCCACGCCATTCCAGTGAAGTACTCGGAGAAGACCGTCACCGTCCCTGCGGGCAGCTTAGGTAGCGCCTCGGCGTTCTGCCCGTCCAAGTGGAAGGCAACCGGGGGAGGTACGTACTACGGCGATGGTCTCGCCGCTATCGCCGCGAGCGGTTTCGGGCCCTCCAACGACTCCTACTTCGTGCTAATTGACAACCACGACAGCCCCGGGGTGGCTCAGATTACGGCGCAGGTCGCTTGCATCAAGTCGACCTCGAAGGCAAAGGCTCGAATCGCCTCCCGGGCACAGGCGAAGGCTGCGCTGGAGATCAGCGTTGCTGCTCTAACGGCAGCTCACACAGCGGCCGGGTAGCGGCCTACCAACCGCAATAGGCGAAGGCAACTGGCCGCCCCTTCACCGGCATCTCAAGCCTGTAAGGGCGGATGGGCGGGGCTTGGACCGAATCCCCCTGCCGCTACGACGACCTCTCTTCTCTGTCATCGATGGTAATCAGCGGCGGCACGAACCGAAAACCGAAACTCGCAACTCGCAGCGGTGCCCGAGGGGGGAGGGGACAGGATCCTCCGGGCCGGTAGCTCAGCTGGTTAGAGCAGCGGACTCATGACCCGGACGTCACAGGTTCAAATCCCGTCGGGGATCGGAATTACCTGCGACGCACGGGCCCAGGCACGGAGGAAGGTGTAGAAGCGGGGGGGGGGGGGGGAACCATCTTTCTCAGATCTCGCACACGGCGATTGCCGGGGCATCCCGGCGGGCCTTCTCAGTCGCGGTCGCCAGATCGCCAAGGGGGGTGTAGGTGATGCGATTCGGCTCCAGACCGAGAGCGGCCGCGGCGTCGGGTTCCAAGCGCTCGACGAGGTCCTTGGAGGCGAGCGCGAGGCCGCCGCTTGCGCAGGCCTCGATGCGGGCGGCCTCGTTGACCTGGTCGCCGAGCGCGTTGATCTCGGAACGGCCGACGGTGCTGATGTTGCCGACGTAGAGGTTCGCTCCCCAGTGCAGCCCGAAACGCAGGACAACGTCCTCGGGCTCGAGGTCGCTGCGCGCGGCGACCTCGTCGACCGCTTCGCGCAAAGCGCGGGCGGCTGCGATGCAGCTCTGTGCGGCAGCGGACTCCGACCCGGCGGTCTCGGCGAGGAAGAACGCGCCAACGCCGTCGCCGACATGACGCCCGACGAGGCCGCCGGCGTCGACGACGCACTGGTCGGCGGCACGGACCAGGCGGCGCCCGAGCGCGAAGTAGCTCGCGGTCGACAGGCGCCGGGCGAGCGGCGAGGATGCTTCGAGGTCGGCGAAGAGGATCGCCGCGGGCCGTCGGCCGGCCTTCGCGACCCGGCCCATTCGCTCGACGTGGCCAAGGTCGGCGGTGAAGGTCATCGCGGCGAGCATCGCCATGTCGGCGGCGGGCTTTGTGATCAGCGCCGTGCCGGCGAGCCTGCCGTCAGCGTCGCGGATACGGAAGGCGATCGCCGGGATGTCGCCCGTGGCGGCGATCCCGAAACCCTTCGTGGTGAAGGACAGCATCGTGCCCGCAGCCGGGGTCAGTTCGTCGACGATGTCGCGCATCGTCGGGTCGACGAGCTCCCGCAGCTCGTCCCGCCCGCCGGGGGTATCGGCGAGCATCAGCCCGCCGGCGGCGCGGAAGAAGAAGCGATTGATCTCGATGCTGTTCGCCCCCATCCGCCATCCCTTGCTCGCCTGGAGCCATTCGGGTCCAAAGACGTAGGCGCCCATCGGGAACGATGCGAGCTCAACGAGAGCTCCGAAGGACAGGCGCAGGCCGTCACTGGCCCAGACTGACCGCCAGCGGTCGTCGACGATCCATCCCCAGTGCCCCGCGTCCCGGATTGCCCGCGCCGCATCGGCGAGCGCCGGGTCTTCGGGCAACGGGTATGGCTCCTGATCGCCCATCGCCCGATCCTATCCCGGGAGCTGCGGCAGACCCCGTGCTCGGTTACCCGCGACCGCTCTGGGCGAACGGCGATAGCTCGGGATCACGCCGGCAGGCGCCGGTGCTCGACGTTCCGTGCGTCGCAGCGAGAGACGAATCGGGTGGGTATCGATTCCTGCTACGACCCATTGGCTAGGCTCCGCACGAGGAGGGCAGCCATGCCGGCACTGATGATCCACCACGTCGACCTCGCCGTCAGCGATGTCGACCGGACGATCGACTTCTACAAGGCGGTGCTCGGACCGCTCGGGCTCGGATCCCACGTCCGGCCGGTCACCGACGGAGAGGGGGACGAGAACGTCTACCCGACCTATCGGGGAAGCGAGGACGTCACCTACTTGCGCTGGGGTGATCAGTTCATCGCATTTCGGCAGGCCGACGGAGGTGAGCACCGCTACTACGAGGTTGGCATCGAGCACATCGCCTTCTACGTCGATCGAATAGAGGATGTCGACGAGGCCTATCAGCGTTGTCTGGACCTCGGCGCGCGGATCCATTTCCCGCCCGAGGAGGACAGGGACATGCCCGGCTATTACGAGATGTTCGTCTTCGACCCCGACGGGATGCGGGTCGAGGTTGCCTACAGCCCGGACGTGACCATCCCCGGCGGTGCCTGAGCACTCCGAGGCGGTCTCGGGGCAAGCAAGCCGGGGGCCGCGGAGATGCTCAAACGCAACGAGGCCCTCGCCGGATACCGGCGTGACCACCTCTGGGTCGGGCTGAAGCCCAACCGTCCAGTACTCGCGTCCTGTCTGACCCAAGCAGATTGCTCTACCGCTCGTGTCGTGCAAAGGTGGAGGATCAAGTCCCGACGGAGGAGGAGAAATGGCAGAGAGCGTCTATCGCGTCACCGAGGTGGTCGGTGTCAGCTCGGATTCATGGGAGCAGGCAGCCAAGAACGCTGTCGAAATGGTCGGTCAATCGGTGCGTGATCTCCGGGTTGCCGAGGTTGTTCGTCAGGACGTGACGATCGAAGACGGCAAGATCTCGGGATTCCGCATTCGCCTTGGGGTCTCGTTCAAGTACGAGAAGGAGTAGACGGTCCGGGGGCCGTCGCCTGAGCGACGGCCTCTCGCTCCGTCCGACCTGGGAATCCGCGCTGCGCAAGGCGGAGCAGTTCCAGCATGGGCGCCGGCGGTAGCGGCTCGAGCCTTTCTTCAAGCGGGGGATAGCGCATCCGCGCCACGATTCGTGCGCGCAGCGAGAGAGACGAATCGGGTCGGTATCGGTTCTCGCTACGACCGCTTGTTCATGCGGATTTGCCGGTGCCTAGATGACCTCACCCGAAGCCGGGGTGCAGCGGCACCTCGTCGAACGATTCTTCGGCGTATGTGCCCTCGTCCCGGTAGACCGCGCGGAGTGACATCCGAAAATCCACCGGATCCTTCCCGATCCACTTCCCGTCGTCGTCGGGGGTGACCTCTAGCGGTCCCTCGTGAAGAAGCCCGGGCTCTTGGATGCGGCCTTGATAGACAGCGATGGCGCCGTTCCCGTTCGCGATCCGCTTGAGCTTCGTCCGATTTCCATCGACGGTCGCATAGACGAGGGTTGGCTCGCTCGGTACCTCGACAGAGAGCGCGATGCCGTCGCAATCGATCACATTTCCCCTTCCACAGGAGACTCCGACGTAGAGGTGTCTCGCGTCCAGGGGCCGATCGCTGCGGGCCAGGGTCGAGCTCTCGTGGGGCGGGGGCGTGTGACCAGAAGGACCTCGGGAACTCGATGGGGCCTTTGACCGGCCCCCGCGAGTATCCAGTCGCGAGCAGGTAGGCAGCGCCACCGAGGACCCCGAGTTGCGCCTGCCCCCAGAAGGGCACAGTTGTGCCGCTCAGAATTCTCCGCGTCAGGCCGCCGGAGACCTTGCTCCATCTCCGGGTGGCGGGGTCGTACGTTGCGACCTGGCCGCAGAAGTTCGCGATTACCCCGTCCGGCATTGCCGCACTGTCGGGGTAGCACTCGCTGAAGTGCATCGGCATCGGCCGCTTCTTCGACCACGAGTCCGTAATCGGATCGTAGAGCTGATTGTCGGGTTCGTAGTCGTAGGCGACCATTCTCAATCCGGCCAGGCGGCTGACTCGGCCTGTGGGGAAAGCCTGGAGTCCGCGATCCGGTTCCAAGTGTCCGATGCGGGGTCGTAGGAGGCTCCGACGGCAACGCGGGTGGAGGCATGGTTTCCGATGTCGAGTCGCGAGCCGAGCGCGATCACCTCCGTCCCCGTCCAGACCAGGTTCACGTTGTTGAGGCTGATCGGGGCCCGAGCAATCTCTTCGCCACTGATCGGTTGACGGGTCGTAGGCGGCGCCGTCGGCAGCAGCGGGATTTCTGCGGCCACCGCCTCCCCAGATGATGATCTCGCTTCCGGTCCAGATTGCTTCGCTGCTCTTGACCCTCAGCGGGGCCGGCGGGATCCGTCTCCAGACGCCCTCACTTGGGTCGAATGCGACTGCCCGGACTGGGCGAGCTCGATTAGGGCGCTTGTAGCCGACGCCGGTGTTGAGAAAGATCGCCTCCTGACCGGTCCACACAGACGCGCCCATCGGGCCGAATGGCGCCTTGGGCATCCGCGTCCATCGCTCCATAACTGGCGAATAGGCGTAGCCGTTGCGGGTCCGCCGGCAGTCGTACTTCGGTCGTACACCGCAGCCGCCGAAAAGCAGCAGCCGATCTCCGGCGGCCAGGAAACTGCTCCCGTCTCGTACCTGCGGAGGCAGCGGATGCCGGTTCCAACGGAGCCCGGTTGCTTTGTCTGCCGATGCGAGTCCGTTGGCATCGTCGGCGTGATCGCCGGCATCGATCAAGGCGACCGCCAACCCCACGTCACGAGCCCGATCAAGGCCTGGATCGTGCGTCTGCCCAGACAGGACATACGGCCGAGTTGGGCTGAGAGGTCCCACTAGGCGAACCGGAAGGTGAACTGCGGACCCTCGGCGCCACGGTCGGTATCGAGGCAGTCGACCCGAATCCGTTGATCGGTCGGGGAACGGGAGTCGTGAATCCGGCAGGTGAAGCGATCAGCCCTCTCGACCCAGCCGCCAGGGTGCGGGGCGAAGCCCTCGGTTCCTCCAACGATGAATCTCTCGGCTACCCCGCAGGTGATTTTGCCTTCGGTGACCCGGACGTCATGGATGCTCCCGGTCTTCGAGCACGGCGTCAATCGCTGGTTCGGGACCAGCCAGTTTCCCCAGACATGGACGGCCTCCTGGCAGGAGAGTCCGTCCGCGCCTTCGAACCCCGGCGCGTAGGTATCGAGGTCGATCCCGCGGACGTGTCTGCAGCTGCGGGTGGGGAACGCGCCGACCTCGATGCTGTTGACGAAGGCGACAGCTTGACGCCGAGTCTCTCGGTCGACTTGGTCGGGGTCAAACCAGACATGGACGAGGATCCCGCGCCCATTGTCATGGAACGCCACCGAATGGCTTGGACCACTGCACTCATAGGTCGCGTAGCTGTCGCGGTTGAGCTTGATCGGCTTTCGCTTCGATGGCAGGTGCCGCGGCGCTCCTTCGCGCACCTCGATGAGAGCTCCGGCGGAGGGCAGCTGGCCGAGGACCTGATCGGGAGGGTGGCAAGCTTGCCGCCGCAGCTTGCCCTTGATCGGCGCTGAGGCGACGTCGAAGACTTGCGCCGGCGAAACAATCCGAGTCGGAAGGTCGACCTGTGACCAACCGTCGGGCAGTGTCGCGACCACGCGGTCGCTTCTGATCTCGGTTGGTTGATCACCTGCCCTCTTGTCTTGACAGCCCGCGATCGCGAGCGAGACCAGTACCAGGACCGCAAGCCACTTCCTTGACGCTGGCGCCATGACTTGACTACGGTCGAATCGACGGGAGCGGTCCCGGGACTTATCTGACGGACCCGTTCGTATGAGAAGGGGAGGTGTCTCGCCCCGATCATGGACAAGCTCGGCCTCAGGTTTCGACGATCGACCGAATCAGCCGGAGGCGCCGGCGATCTCGCACTCGCCTTGCCGGGCATTTCGCCGATGCCGTCTAGGGACATCCAGCGATCCGAGCGTAAGCTGATTCGAGCTGCCAAGCGGGGATCGAAGGAGGCATTCGGCCAGCTTTTCCGGATGCACTGGGCACGGGTTCATCGCACCTCCTATCTGATCGTTCGTGACGCAGCAGCAGCCGAGGACATAGCCCAGGAGGCATTCATGGCTGCCCTTCGCCATCTCGAGCGCTTCGATTCCCGGCGACCACTTGGCCCGTGGCTGAACCGGATCGTCGTCAACCGCTCGATCGACTGGACGAGAACGCACCGGTTGCGCGCCGAAGTCCATGCGGATGCATGGGATGACGAATCCTCCGGTTTGCCCACGGAGGCTGAAGCCGCTGACCGAACCGAGGTCTCCGATCAGCTGATCGACGCCCTCTCGGCCTTGTCGGTCGAGCGCCGAGCCGTGGTCGTGATGCGCTATCTCCTCGACTACACCCCGTCGGAGATCGCCGACGCTCTCGACCTGCCGACCGGCACTGTCAACTCGCGTCTACGACGTGCACTCGACCAGCTCGGTGCCGCTTATCTGGAGGAGAGCGATGCCTGATCTCCGCACCGAGCTCAGTGGCCTCGAGATCCCGGAAGCACTAGAGAGTGAGGCTCGCGCCTGGCGACTTCTTGACGCCGCTTTCGACGAGAGGATCGAGCGCCCTGGGCGAGACCAGAGGCACCCTGGCTGGATCGTCGCGGCGCTCTTGTCAGTCGTCGGCGCGATGGTGATAGCTCTCACCCCGGCTGGTGCCGAGGTCCGTGAGTGGATCAGCGACACAATCGGAAACGTCGGCGAGCCCAATGCCAAACGCGCCTTGACACGCCTGCCTGCCCCGGGATCGCTCTTGGTCAGCTCCGGGTCGGCGGTCTCGGTCGTTCACGAGAACGGATCCAGTCGAAGACTCGGCGTCTTCGACGACGTCGCGCTGGTCGCCGCAAGGGCTCTACGTGGCGGCGGCGAAGGGGAGGAGACTGCAGGCGATCAGCGAGTCCGGCGAATTGCGCTGGGAGCTGACCGGCAAGCGCCGGATCACCGATCCCGCTTGGTCGCCGAATGAGGGGTTTCGAGTCGCATATCGGAGCGGTGATCAGCTCCATGTCGTCTGGGGCGATGGAACCAATGATGTGACGATCGGCGCTTCGTCCGATGCCGTTCCTGCTTGGCAGCCGCGTACGGGCCGACAGAACATTCTCGCCTACGCTGACGGCATCGGGCGCATTCGGCTCCTCGACGTGGACAGCGGTCGCGTTATCGCCAGGGGAGGGTCAGCAGGCAGGCCAATCGGCCTCGACTGGACCAGAGACGGTTCTCAGCTTCTCGTCGTTTATCGGGCCGGCGCGCAGGTGCTCGATGCCGAGGGGCGGCTCGTCCGCGCATACGACTTCGGGCGAGCTGGTTCGGGGCTTTCGGTCGTCTCCGCCTTCTTCGTTCCCGGCACCGAGGCCGTGGTGGCGCTGCTGCGGTCGAATGCCCCGAGACCGGTGAGCAGGATCGCCTTCGGGGCACCGCTCCACGGCGGCGTCTCGAAGCGGACGATCTTCACCAGCAGCGGCCGACTTCGCGGTCTGACGGTCGCGCCCAACGGACGCCAGCTCCTCGTCGCCTGGCCGCGCGCCGACCAGTGGCTTTTCATCCCGACGGGACCCACCAGTCGGATCGAAGCAATCGCAAACATCCGCAAGCAGTTCGGGAATGGTTCCCGCGGCGCCTTCCCACAGTTCAGCGGCTGGTGCTGTCAGGCGAGATAACCCGAGGGCATGGCGCGCGGATCCTCGTTGCTTCCGTCGTGAGAGCTCGCGATCAGGCCGTCTCCACGACTCCGCACTCCGAACCCATATTAGAAGGACGTTCGCTCGACGATTCGTGCGTCGTAGCGAGAAACCAATCGGGTCCCCGCTATATCCGTCACGACCACGCTCGAACCCTCCGTCAGGAGGGTTTTCGCGTTCTGGAAGGCATCGGCGACGGCCTCGGAGGCGGTTGCGCAAACGCCTGATCGAGTACCTCCTCCCCTCGATTCGGATCAGTAGGTCATGCGCATGAAGCGGTACCCCGCCGAGTACGATCCGTTGATCTCGCGACCCGAACTCAGGTTGAACGGATACGTCCTTGCCCAGGTTCCCAATGCTCCATTGCTGGTCGCGTTGGTCGCGGCACTGGCGTCGGCGTTCATCGATGGCGGGACAACCGCATCGGACGTCGCGCGTTCGGCCTTCTACGTCGCGCTGACGGTCTGGGCCTACGAAGAGGCGGTCAACGGCGTCAACGGCTTCCGCAGGGCCGTCGGAATCGTCGGGCTCCTTTTCGTCGTGGTGCGGGTGGCCCAGGGCTTCGGGTAAGACCCTTCCTGGCTGGGGCTGGTCGCGGCCTCCCCGCGCAGGCACGTCTGGTTCGACTACGGAGTCATCTGAGCCCGCCACCGTCGAACCTGAGGACCGGCGCGGGCCAATAGCATCAACTTCCTCCACGCGAGTGGCGGATACGGGTTCGAGCTGCTCACCGGCGGCCGACACGGGACGCTCACCGTGCGCAGGGGCTACGACGACGTCACAGGGCTGGGCTCACCGTCCGTCCCGCCGTCGACCGGCGCAAGGAGCGCCCCTCGGGCGAGGGGGAGAGCACGATGGGATTAGTCTCGACGCGTCTGCCGGTCATAGGAGCACCAACACCGGAGAGGGGACGTAACTTATGGGCAAGCTGATCTACTCGATGAGTGTCTCGCTCGACGGCTACATCGCCGGGCCGGACGGGGCGTTCGACTGGTCGGTGCCCAGCCAGGAACTCCATCGCTTCCATAACGAGCGGGCCCGCGACCTTGGCTGCCATCTGCTGGGCCGGAACCTCTACGAAACGATGGTCTACTGGGAGACGGCCGACCAAGATCCGGAACTCGGTGAGGTCGAGCGCGAGTTCGCGGGCATCTGGCAGGAGCTTCCAAAGGTTGTTTTCTCGACGACGCTCGAGGAGGTCGAGGGCAACACGCGGCTGGTGCGGGACGGCGTCGTCGAGGAGGTCGTGCGCCTGAAGGCGGAGGTGGGAGGGGACCTGGGGGTCGGCGGCGCCAGGCTGGCTGCGACCTTGATCGAGGCCGGCCTCGTCGACGAATTCCAGCCGTTCGTCTACCCGGTGGTCGTCGGCGGCGGTATACCGTTCCTCCCCGGTCTGGAGGAGACGCTCGACCTGGAGCTGGTCGAGACCCAGTCCTTCGGCTCGCGGGTCGTCTCCATGCGCTACCAGCGGTCCCGCCGTGAATTGGCAAGCCCCGACGCGCTGCTCGGCTGAGCCATACCGCCAGCGAGCCTGGTGCGCATCCTCAGGGCCCGCCCATCCAGCAACCGTGATTTAGGGTGTCCTGCGGCGATGCCGAACCACCTAGAGATGCTGATGATCATCGTGATTCCGTTTCTCTGGATTCTTCCGTGCTGTCTCATAGCGAAGTACGGCGCGGGTATCTGATGGCCGCGTTCCTATATCGACTCGGCCTACTCACGGCCCGGTATCGGTGGGTCGTCCTCGGCGCCTGGGTGTTGGCGCTGGCCGTGATTGGCGTTGTGGTCCTCTCGGTGGGCGCCGAGACCTCCAACAACCTCGACCTCCCCGGCACCGACAGCCAGGAGGCGTCAGATCTGCTGGCTGAGCGCTTCCCCCCTCAGCAGAACGGCGCCAACCCGCTCGTCTTCAAGATCAAGGACAGCAAGGTGACCGATGGTCGCTATGAGCAGGCGATCAAGGAGTCGAGGTCGAAGCTTCTCGAGCTTCCTTACGTCGACACCGCGCCAAGCCCCTACGGCCAGAAGGGGGCGTCACAGGTCAGCGACAACAAGGCGACGGCTTTCATCCCGGTGTTGCTCTCGATCCCCAACACGGAGATCACCGAAGAGAAGGCGCAGGCGGTGCTCGACGCGGGTGAGCCGGCGCGCGCCGCTGGGATGAAGGTCGCGGTCGGCGGCCAGGTCGGGGGCGAGCTCTCGAAGCCGGCGACGGAGTCGAGTGAGGTGATCGGCCTGGCGACGGCGATGGTGATCCTCGCCTTCACCTTCGGAACGCTCGTCGCCATGGGGCTGCCGATCGTCTCGGCCGTATTCGGCCTCCTGATCGGTCTCTCGCTGATCGGATTGCTGGGCCACCTCGCGCCCATACCCGACATCGCGCCCACCCTTGCGACGATGATCGGCCTCGGGGTGGGGATCGACTACGCGCTGTTCCTGGTGACTCGTTACCGCTCCGAGCTCGACACGGGAAAACCCACGTCGGAGGCGATCGCCACCGCCGTCGCAACCTCGGGCAGCGCGATCGTGTTTGCCGGCTCGACCGTCGTGCTCGCCCTGATCACCCTGCTCGTAGCCGGGATCCCGCTCGTCACGTCGCTCGGCTACGCGTCCGCGATCGCCGTCGTCACCGCGGTCGCCGCCTCTCTCACCCTGCTTCCCGCGGTCCTGGCCGTGCTGGGGCTGCGCATCAATCGCTTGCGCCTTCCCTGGGTAAGACGCGGGAAGGCCGACGCCTCCGACTCCGAGGACCCGGCCGGTCCGGCAACGGCGGGCATGTGGGGCCGGTGGGCGACGTTCGTCACCACCCATCCCGGGCGCGCCGTGCTGCTCTCCCTCGTTTTCCTGCTGCCGCCGCTGATCCCGTTCGCCGCCCTGAACCTGGGTCAGGAAGACATCGGAGCGACGCCGAAATCGACGACCGAGCGCCAAGCCTACGACATGATCGCCTCCGGCTTCGGCCCCGGCTACAACGGCCCACTGCAGGTCGCGGTGGAGCTCGGCAGCCCGGCGAAGCCGAGCAAGAAGTTTCGCTCCCAGAAGAGCCAGGCCGAGGAGTTGCAGTCCGAGCTCGAGCAGGAGCAGGCCTCGGGGCAGGCCGAGGCCGCGTCCCTCTCCCAGCAGGCGGCTGCATTGAGCGCCGAGCAGGCGCAGCTCGAGGGCCAGGGGGCAGCGCTCGAGGCGCAGAAATCGGGCCTGCAAACGGAGGGCTCGCGCCTGCAGACCGAACGCGACAATCTCAAATCGCAGCGGAATCTGAGGGAGCAGCTGGACGCGCTGGCGGTGCAGGTGCGAGAGGTGTCCGCCGAGGGCGCCCGGCTGGCGGTCGAGGAGGCTGGGCTCCGCGCCCGCCGGGCCGCGATCATCTCCGAGCAACAGCGGGTCGAGGCGAAGCTCGCGGGCCAGCTCTCGCCCGCCCGCCGGGCCGAGCTCGAGGCTCGGCTGCAACGGTTGCAGTCACGCGAGGCCGCGGTCGACGATGAGATCGCCGCGGTCAGCGCCGAGCGGGCCGCCAACAAGCAGAAGGCGGACGCGCTAGCGCGAAGCGCCGCGGATCTGCGCGCGCAGGCGGCAGCGCTCGGCGGGGCGGCGAAGACGGTGGCAGAGCAGGCCGTCGGCTTGGCAGAGCAGGTGGCCGGACTGGCCGCACAGGGGGAGCAACTCCAGCAGGCATCGACCCAGGCGCAGATCGAGGCGGCGAACCTGCGCGCCGACCAGGCGCAGCTGGAGGCCCAGCAGACGGTGGCCAAGGAGCAGCAGAAGCAGGCGAAACAGCTGCAGAAGGAGTTGACCAAGGAGCTCACAGCCGCGGGCGGCGACGATCGCGGGACCGACGAGCGCCTCGTCAAGCTCCAGAACGGGCTCGAGAAGGCCTTGGGCGTTGACGTCGTCTCGCCTCCCCAGATCAACAAGAGCGGCAACGCTGCGCTGTTCAACGTGATCGCGACGACCGATCCGGCAGCGCCGGAGACGGCCGACCTCGTTCGCGCGATCAGGGTCTTCGTGATCCCGTCGCGCACGCAGGGCGAGGACGTCGAGGCCCACGTCGGCGGGCAGACCGCCAGCTACGTCGACCTTGCCGATGGGATCAGCGCGCGGCTGCCGCTGGTGATCCTGGCCGTGATCGCACTGGGCTTCCTCGTGCTGATGATGGCGTTCCGCTCGATCCTCATCCCCGCCCAGGCCGCGCTGATCAACGCGCTTGCCGTCTGCGCGGCGTTCGGTGTCGTCGTCGCCTGCTTCCAGTGGGGCTGGGGGCTCAGTCTCGTCGGCGTCGACACCACATCGGGGACCGATCCGATCGCGAGCTTCGTGCCCCTGATCATGTTCGCCGTCCTCTTCGGCCTATCGATGGACTATCAGGTCTTCCTGTTGAGCCAGATCGAGCAGCATCGTGCCACAGCGTCCAGCGAGCGGGAGGCGATCGCCGCCGGATTGGCCACCGGCGCCCGCGTCATCTCTGCGGCCGCCCTGATCATGATCGCGGTGTTCGCGAGCTTCATCCTCAACGGCGATCCGACCGTGAAGCAGTTCGGCGTCGGACTCTCGGTCGGAGTTGCCCTGGCGGCGATGTCGGTGCTACTGCTCGCCCCCGCCTTTCTCGTGCTCGTCGGCCAAGGGATCCGGTGGCTCCCGAATTGGGCTGAGCGGAGGCTTCCCCACATCGACATCGAGGGGGCCGGCGCCGGGCCGGAGGAAGAGGCAGCCGAGGCGAAATAGTCAGCCGCGCCGAATCGGGTCGGCTATCGGTTCTCGCTACCCTCGCCGAGATGCGACTGCGAGTTGTGCCGGTCGAGGGCGGCAAGGTCGTGGTTCGCGCCCTCCGTCCACCGGTCGAGGGCGTGATCACCCACGTCGAGGCTGATCAGAAGCGCTGTCGGGTCCGCGATGAGAGCGGAGCCGTTCGCGAGTTCGAGCTGCGCCTGGCGACGGGGCGTTTCGAGCACCCCGATGGCAGCTGGATCACGTTCTCTGCTGATTGACTCTCGCTGGGCGAACAGATTCCGGAGTGGTTGGCGTCGCTCATCGCAGCGAATCGTGCGCCGGCTTTCCAGTCGTTGGGGGAGGCGGGCACACCCGACCGGCTTTTCATGCACAATGGAGCGATGCGCCGTCTCGTCCACGCGCTGATCCTGCGATCGTCGCCGTCCTCGTGCTGGCGGCTCCGGCCGGCGCAAAGCTGCCCGTGTTGAAGCCGGCGAGCTATCCGGGGATGACGACCTTCAACTGCCGCACCGACCCGATCACGCTGAAGCCCGGGCAGAACCTGAACAAGTATTCGCTGACGAAGGCCTGCCCGCATGCCGAGGTCGTGAGCGGCCCGCTGGACGCGAGCGTCTTCGAGGCGGGCTCCGGCGCCACGGGCTATATGACGCGCTTCAAGCCGAGCATGGTCGAACTCCACGACGACGGCTCGACGACTCTCCCGCCGGTCTGGGATCTGCACCTGCACCACGTCGTCTGGCTGCCGCCCGAGGGGAGGGGTCCTGGCGGCGGGCGAGGAGAAGACGATCGCGACGCTCCCGCAGGGCTACGGCATCCCGCTCGACGCGACGGCCAACTGGGGCCTGGTGGCGATGCTCCACAACCTCACCCCGATACCGGACCGGCAGGTCTACCTGACCTGGCAGATCGACTGGGTCCCCCAGACCGATCCCGCCCGCACCGACATCTCCCCGATGCACGGAACCTTCATGGACGTCGCCAACGGCGGCGCCTACCCGGTCTTCGACGCGCAGCGCGCCTTCGACACGGACGGAAACGGCAAGTTCACCTTCCCCAAGGACGTCTCCACCGATCCGGCGGACCCGAGCTATGAGGAGCTCGGCAAGGTCAGCCCAGCGCGTTCGTGGACGGTCCCCTCGAGCTACACGGACGGGATCACCCTGCTCTCGGCCGGCGGCCACCTCCACCCGGGCGGCCTGTACGTCGACCTCAAGGTCGCGCGCGACGGGCCCGACGCCGGAACGACCGACGGCGACGACCCGTCCGAGGTCAAGCCGCTGTTCCGCTCCGACGCCCACTACTACGAGCCGGCCGGGGCGGTGAGCTGGGACGTCGCGATGACCGTCGCCCGGCGAGACTGGAGAGTTCACCTCGAGCCCGGCGACACCGTCTCGATCGACGCCACCTACGACGTGAGCAGGGCCTCCTGGTACGAGTCGATGGGGATCCTCTCGCTCGGCTGGACGCCGAACGCCGACCCGAACGCCAGGGACCCGTTCGTCGGACGCCGCCGCGGTGCGGGCCATGTACAAGCAGGGCGGCGCGCTCACCCACCGCCGGCTGCCGGAGAACGCCGACACCGAGGCCCGCGACAACCTCAAGCTCCCCGACCCGCGGAAGCTGCGCGCCGGCGGCCGGGCGCCCAGCAGGGGGGTCGACATCGCCAACTTCCTCTACCAGAACGGCGGCTTCTCGGCGCTGAGCGGCTTCCCGGAGGATCTGATGAAGCCGCCGGTCATCCGGCCCGACGGCACCCTGACCTTCACCAATCAGGACGCGCTCTTCGGCCAGCCCCAGGACCAGCAGGCCTGGCACACGATCACCGCCTGCCGCGCTCCCTGCAACAAGGGCTCGGGGATCGGCTATCCGCTCGCCAACGGCCCGGTGGACTTCGACTCCGGGGAGCTCGGCTACGGCAGCGGCCTCAACGCCAACGTCACGATCGGCTCCAACGAGCTACACGACGCCGCCGCTCGGCGGACTCTGCTCAGGGGCGGAACGGCGAAGAGCATCAAGCGCGGCACGACGTACACGTACTTCTGCCGCCTCCATCCCTTCATGCGGGGCTCCTTCCGCGTGCGCGGGCCGCTCGACCGCGGCTAGGCGGCTCCCGCCTCCAGCACCGGCGACGGTCGAAAGCCCCTGACGATCAGATAGATCGCGAAGGACGCCTCGAACGCAGCCTCCGGAACCGTGAACAGGACGTGCGCCCCGTCCTGCTCGTAGACGCCGAAGAGCACGGCGATCGAAGACAGGAAGATCAGCGGGCCGCCGATCACTCCGAGTAGCGCGAGGCGAGGAGGCATCAAGCCGGTGCGGTACATCAGGTACCCCAGCAGCAGGCCGTTGACGCCGACGCAGAATCCCGGTCCGAGCAGGAACGTCCAGTCGTGGATTGCGATCAGTGAATGCCCCGCGATGGTGAGCGACGCTCCATCCGCCCCGATCGACGTGGCCAGATCGTCGCGCAGCGTGAGGACCGACAACACGCTCAATACTCCCACGCCGATGATCGTCGATTCAACGATGCGGGACCCGACGTAGCCCAGTGCCAGGCTCTCGTTCTGCCGCCGCAGAATCGGAAACATCACGACCGCCGTTCCGACGTTGCCGATCATGAGGAGGATCTCGAGCAGGGCGCCGAAGGTGACGCGCGTGTCGTGGCCGGCACCGAGGATGTAGCCGGCGTCGTTCAGGACCGGGTCGTAGAGGATCAGCGCGCCGATCGAGGTGACGAAGGTTGAGGCCATGAGCCATCCGGCGATCCGCGCGGTTCGCCTGTAATCGGCGCCCACCTGGTCAGCTCGCGCTGTCTGTTCGGTCATCTCATCCTTCGTTTCGCGTTTGTGTGCTGCTTCCTACCAGGAGCTCTCTGGTGGCGACCAGGCCGGCCGTGTGCCCACTGCCCAGTGCAACTGCCACCTGCTGAGGTGCGAACGCGAGATCCCCGGCCGCGTAGACGCCGGGCCGGCTCGTCCGCGCCTCACCGTCGACCTGCACGAAGCCGTCATCGGTCAGGGCCAGCCCGAGCCGCTCGGCCAGCTGGCCGCGCCGGCGCATCGGCGCGTGAACCAGCACCGCCTCGCACGGCACCTCCGTGCCGTCATGTCGAACCAGGCCGTGCAGCGCCCCCTCCTCGATCCGGGCGGCCCTGACCTCGTCCGGATCCACCACCGTGACGTCATCGGTCCAGCCGGTCAGCAGCGCGGCGAACTTCTCAGCAACCTCCGGCGGCGCGTAGACGGCGACGGGTCGATCGCGCACGTCCCAGCCGTGGCAGAAGGGGCAGTGAAAGACGGCATCTCCCCAGAGTTCCGCGAACCCCGGAACGTCGGGGACCTGGTAGTCCATGCCGGTCGCGAGCACGAGTGATCGCGACTGGATCTCCTCGCCGCCGTCCAGGACGGCCACGAAGCCCTCGCCGTCGGCTCGTGCGTCGGTGACCTCGGCCTCGCGGAACTCGACCGCCTCATAGGCGGCCACCTGCTTGCGCCCGAGCTCGTAGAGCTCATCCGGCGGCGTGCCGTCGTGGCCGAGCAATCCGCCGACGTGGATGCGCGGCCCGGTTGCTCTGCCCGCCGCCGTCGACGACGAGTGTGCGCCGCCGGGCGCGGCCGAGCACGAGGGCCGCGCTGAGTCCGGCGACGCCGCCGCCGACCACGACGGAGTCGTAGTGCTCGTGGCGCCGCTCATCGGGCGAGCCAGGGGGCGAGCAGCCGCTGCAGGCGCGGCAGCAGGACGAAGACCATCAGCGGCACCGCGACGAGCGTCAGTGCGAGGGTCCGGAACGGCAGCGGCCAGGCGGCGATCGCGGAGCCGCCGAGCGCCAGCAGCAGGGTGATCGTGGGGTAGATGGCGAGCCAGACGATGACGGCCATCCGGTGCCGCGGGGGAGGGGCGCAGGGCGGAGCTACGGCCGCCGGGCCCGGGGCGCCGGCGGTTGCTTCGGCCGCAGCAATTCGAGATGAGACATCAGCGGATCCTTTCGGTAGCGACGAGACGTAACGTCTCGTTATCTTGACACAAGACGTCTCGTCTTGTCAAATGTGCGTATGACTTCCGAGACCAAGCCGCCGAATCCGGCTCGCCGAAGTGAGCGCGCCTACCAGGCGATCCTCGATGCGACGGGCGAACTCGTGTCGAATCAGGGCCTCGCCGCCACCTCGATCGACCAGATCGCCCAGCGCGCCGGAGTCGGCAAGCAGACGATCTATCGCTGGTGGCCGAACAAGGCCGCCCTCGTTCTCGACTACGCGAAGGAGCGGGCAAGGCCGGTCGCGGAACCGGATGCGGGCAGCCTGCGCGGCGACCTTCGCAAGCTCGCCGAGGATCTCGTCGCGACGTTGCGCGATTCGCCCGCGGGACAGGATCTGCGCCGAGCTCATCGGCAGCGTCGAGGCGGACCCGGATTTCGCCGCCAGCTTTCGCGAGACGTTCGTGTCCGGGCGCCGGTCGACGGTCCTGGCGGTCCTCTCGCCGGTGGCAGGAACGCGGGGAGGTGCGTGACGACGTCGACCTCGAAGTCGCCACCGATCTCCTCTACGGACCGATCTGGTACCGGCGGCTCGTCGGGCAGACGCCCCTCACGCCGGCGTTCGCAGGGGAGCTGGCTGACGAGGTCACAGCGGCCATCGCGCAGCGCCGTGGATAGGGTTGGAGCGCCAGCCAATCCGAAGGAGGAGTTCGATGATTGAACGGATCGAAGGGCTTGGTGACGGGGTCATCGGCTTCGTCGCCAAGGGCGAGGTCAGCGGCGACGACTACGAGGCCGTGCTCGTGCCCGCGATAGAAGCGGCGCTGGAGGACCACGAGAAGGTCAGCCTGCTCTACGTCCTCGGCGACGACTTCGCCGGCTACGAGCTGGCGGCGATGTGGGACGACGCCAAGGTCGGGATGAAGCACCTGTTCGCGTGGGAGCGGATCGCGCTCGTCACCGATCACGAGGCCTACAAGCGCATGGTCCAGGGGTTCGGCTTTCTGATCCCGGCGCATGTACGAGTCTTCCCCGCAACCGACCTGGAAGCCGCAAAGGCCTGGGTCAGCGGCGAGTAGGGAGGTCGGAGGGGTCGACGGTCACGTGATTGCCGCCGAGCTCGAGATCGATCGCAACAATGCCGGGTTCAGCGGGGTCGGCCACGAAGTCCGCCGGGATCGGCCCGCCCGCAACCTCCCGCCAGCGGCTGCCGGCGGCCGCTGGATCAGCGACGGCGACCGTCAGCCCGCGCACGCTCCCGGAAGCACTGCGACGATCCCAGTCCGGACCGCCCCAGCGCCAGGCGCTCGGCGGTCGGGGCTGGCTGAGGGAGACGATCGCTCCGCCGATCTCGGTCGGATGCAGATGCACTTCGGCGATGTCGTCGAGCTCGAGCTCCAGCACCTCGCTGATCCCGAGCCGCCGGGCGCGCTCGCGCGCCGCGGCCACGTCCTCGACCTGGAGCATCGCCATGTATCCGCAGTCGCCCTCCCGTCGCTCGATCTGCCGTCCGGCGGCGGTTCCCTCCTGCATCGGGGAGACGAGCTCAAGGAACGTGTCCCCGATCGCGAAGACCGCGTTGCGCAGACCGAAGTGAGCGACGGCGGGATCGGCGAAGGGCTCACCGAGGGAAAGCGCCGAACGCAGACCGTCCACCGAGCGATCGAGGTCGGCTACGGCGATCACGACCTGGCGGAGGCGGGGCATCGCACAAGTATCGCGGGGCGTTAGGCAGTCCTCGAACCGGTCGCCGACCGGCGAGGCTGGGGCCGTGGCCGGTCGGCGACCGCGTAGATCCGCCATCGGCCGGGCACGCCCTTGAGCTCGTGCTCTCCTCGGTCGGCGAGCGTCCAGCCGGAGCCGACGACGAGATCGCGGACGGTGCTGCTGACCAGCACCTCGCCCGGTCCGGCGATACCGCTGACGCGGGCGCCGATGTGCACCGCGAGGCCGCCGACGTCGTCGTCCGGAAGGAGCTCGCATTCGCCCGTGTGGAGCCCGGCGCGAATCTCCAGGCCGAGCTCGCCGATCCGGTCGCGGATCGATGTTGCGCTGCTGATCGCACGGCTCGGCCCGTCGAAGACGGCGAGCGCGCCGTCTCCGAGCGACTTGACGAACCGGCCGCGGTGGCGTCGACCTCTTCGCTGACCAGGCGGTCGTGGCGCGTCAGCAGCGAGCGCCAGGCGGCATCGCCCAGCTCGGCGGCCCGGTCGGTCGAGGCGACGATGTCGGTGAACAGCACCGTTGCCAGCACCCGGTCGCTGACGACCGGTCGCCGCACGCCGGTCAGGAAGTGCTGAACCTCGTCGGCGATCACGTCCTCGGCGCCGATCCAGACCGGCCCGTCGCCGGGGACCTGCACGTAGTCGGCGTTCGGAATGTGATCGGCGACGTAACGAGAGTGGCGCTCGTCGAGATAGGTGTCGCCCTCGACGCGTAACACGAGGGTCGGGCACTGCACGCTCGGGAGCACATCGCGGACATCGGTCTCGCCGATCGTCGCCAGCGCGGCTGCCGCGCCGGCCGGGCTCATCGCCAGCCTTTGCAGGCGCGCTGCCGGGCCTCGGAACCGCTCCTGGCCGCCGGATAGAACCGCCGCGAGCGGATTGGCGGGCGAGGCGGTTCCCCAGGTGTCGACGATGGCCTCGACGAACTCGGCGCGCTCCTCGACGCTGGGTGCCCATTCGTATCCGGGCCCGGCGACAAGGCGCGGTTGCGGCGAGATCAGGACCAGGGCGCGGACGCGGTCAGGGTGGGATGCCGCGTACAGACGCGTCAGCCCACACCCCTCGAGGAAGGAGAGCAGCACCGGCCGCTCGGAGCCGACCGCGTCGATCACCGCCTGGACGTCGTCCATCGTCTCCTCGAGCGGGGTCGCGCCGGCGATCCCGTCCGACATCCCACTCCCGCGCCGATCGAACAGGATCAGCCGGGCGAAGGACGAGAGCTGCCCGAACAGGTTCGCGAAGCTCGGCAGCTCCCAGAACAGCTCGATGTTCGAGAGGTAGGCCGGAACCAGCACGATGTCCAGCGGTCCCTCGCCCGCGACCTGATAGGCGATCTGCAGATCGCCGTTGCGGGCGTAGTGCGTCTCCGGGGCCTCCACCCGGCCCACAGTACCCCCGGCCGGTCCCTCACGAATGGGAATGGCGACCCAACAGGACCCCGATACCGGCGGCAGCGACGCCGCCGAGGACGGGCACGGCACGCTTCGCGGCTCGGGCGGGCAGTACGAGTTCGAACAGGGGTATCGGGTCGCCGACGCGATCGCCGAGCGGTCCGAGTGGACAATCGCCGTGATTGGCGGCGACCGTTACCCCCTCCGCCACGAGTGCCCCGACCAGGTACCAGAGCAGCCGATCCCGCCGGCCCGTGATCGCGCACCACCATACGTAGGCGATCGAGAACAGAAAGCCGACGGTGATCAGCGTGTGGAGCAGGCGCCAGAGGAGCACCGCCGGGGAACGTTTCAGCGGCTCCCGTCCGTCTGAGCCGAGCCTCATACGCACGAACGTAGACGATCGGGCCGGGCCGGCAGGGACTCCTCGCGTCGCCCGGTTGCCATGCGCGCCAATCGGCCGCAAACAGACTTATGCGCCGCTTTATGCACCGCTGCTTGCGGCCGAACGACAGGGCGATAGCCCGTGACCAAATCTCTTCATCTACAGCTGCCGAGTCTCTCGGTCTTCCGCGTCGAACTGCTCGCCGGGCTCGTCGTCGCCCTGGCGCTGATTCCCGAGGCGATCTCGTTCTCGATCATCGCCGGCGTCGACCCGAGGGTCGGCCTCTTCGCCTCGTTCACGATGGCCGTGACGATCGCCTTCGTCGGCGGGCGCCCGGCGATGATCTCGGCCGCGACGGGCGCGATGGCGCTCGTCGTCGTCGGGCTCGTCAAGGAGCACGGCGTCGAGTACCTGCTCGCCGCGACGATCCTCGCCGGCCTCATCCAGGTCACCCTCGGCTTCCTCGGCGTCGCCAAGCTGATGCGGTTCGTGCCGCGCTCGGTGATGACCGGCTTCGTCAACGCGCTGGCGATCCTGATCTTCCTGGCCCAGGTGCCCCATCTGATCGAGGGCGGGCGCTCGGCGTCGTGCTCGTGGTCGCGTCGGCCTGGCGCATGATCTACGTCGTCCCGCGCCTGACGAAGGCGATCCCCGCGCCGCTCGTCGCGATCGTCGTGCTGACGCGTCGCGGTCGTGGCCGGCGCGATCGACGTGCCGAACGTCGGCGACGAGGGCGCGCTGCCGGACGCGCTGCCATCCTCGGCATCCCGAGCGTGCCGTTCTCGCTTCGAGACGCTCGCGATCATCGCCCCGTACTCGCTCACGCTCGCCGCCGTCGGCCTGCTGGAGTCGCTGATGACGGCGAAGCTCGTCGACGACATCACCGAGACGCAGTCCGACAAGGACCGCGAGACGCGCGGGCAGGGCATCGCCAACGTCGTCACCGGCTTCTTCGGCGGCATGGCGGGCTGCGCGATGATCGGCCAGACGATGATCAACGTGAAGGCGTCAGCGGCGCGCGCACGCGCCTGTCGACCTTCGCCGCCGGCGCGTTCCTGCTGCTCCTCGTCGTCGGCCTCGGCAGCGTCGTCGCGGTGATCCCGATGGCGGCGCTCGTCGCGGTGATGATCCTCGTCTCGGTCTCGACCTTCGACTGGCACAGCGTCGCCCCCGTCGACGCTGCGCCGGATGCCGCGCGGCGAGACCGTCGTCATGGCTCGTGACCGTCGTCGGCACGGTCGCGACGAGCAACCTCGCGATCGGCGTCGGCGCTCGGCGTCCTGACGGCGATGGCGCTGTTCGCCCGCCGCGTCGCGCACCTCGTCGAGGTCGAGCAGCGTGCTCGACCCCGACGGCACCACCTGCATCTACTCGGTCATCGGGCGAGCTCTTCTTCGCCTCCGACCAGGAGCTGATCGACGCCTTCGACTACGCCGAGCGACCCGCCGAACGTGATCATCGACATGTCGCGCGCGCACGTCTGGGACGCCTCCGCGGTCGCCGCCGGATGATGGCTGCCCACTGATCGCGAGAGGCCCGTGCGGGCGCGAAGAACCAGGGCTCAACCTGGGGCGGCTAGCCGCCGATGAAGCAGCGATGGAGTCTCGATCGTCCCTTCTTGCCCTGACGCCGCTGATCAGTAGGCGCTTTCAAAGCTTCGCCGAGGCGGCCGATGCCGCCCTCGGGCCGTGGCCGGCACCGTCGAGGGCACCGTCGTTCTCGGCCAGGCCGAGGACGACGGGGAGACGTGGCGGTTGCTCGACGTTCGCGGCACCCCGCGCGACGGGATCGAGCGCGGCATGCACATCCCGAGGGGCCCTGTTGACCGGCTCAGCCCCGATTTTCTGCAGATCGCGCGGCGTCGGCGGCTCGATCTCGCTCCCGCTGGAGCTCAGCGACGGACAGATCGTCGGCATCGTCGCTGCGCTGGCCGACGAGGACTCCTACGGAGCCGATGACCTGGTGGTCGTCAGCCTCGCCGCCAGGATGCTGGCCCACGAATGGGAGCGGGTGCGGATCCGCACCGAGTTGCGCGAGGTGCGGCAGCGGCTCGCCGAGGGTGGCGGAGTCGACCCCGAGACGGGGCTCGCGGATCGCGCCGGTTTCGCCGAACGGCTCGACCGCGAATGCCGCCTTGCGAGGCGGGGAACGGTGCGCTCGATGCTCGTCGTCTGTGACATCGGGCTGCACGCCGAGACCGATGGATCGGCGCTCTCACGGCTGGCGCTCAAGGACACGGCCGAGGTCCTCTCCGGCGCGGCAAGGGTCACCGATCACGTCGGGCGAATCTCCGAAGCGCGCCTTGCCACGGTGCTCGTCGGATGCGAGGACGTCGTCGGCGTCGAGAGGATGCTGGCCCGGCTGACCGATTCGCTGCTCCGCGTCACCGCCGCTCGGCCCTATGAACTCAAGCTGACCTTCGGGACGATCGCGATCGAGGAAGCCGAGTCCGCCGAGGCTGCGCTTCAGCAGGCGGAGGGGTCGATCGGGAACGTCGCGGCCCCGGCGGCGGCGCTCCGGAGCGGATGACCATGGCCGTCGGCACCGTGGACACCCGTGGGAGTGGCTGAGCGCCCGCGGTGGCGTTACAGCCCCGTCGACTCCCGGCGGCCGAGGCGGATTCATAACCGACGTGATCGTGGAGCTGGGCCTGGCGAGTGAGGCCGCCGTCGCGAATGCCCTCGAAGAGTCGCGTTTCGCCGCCCGACAGCCGGGTGCGCTGCTGGTCGAGAGTGGCGACTTGACCGCCAATGACCTCGCGCGGGCAATCGCGGAGCGCAACGGCTTCCCGCACGTCGATCTCGATGAATTCGAGGTCGACGACGACGCGGCACAGCTGATCGACCGCAACGCGGCGATGCGTTACTGCGCGCTGCCGATCGCGTTCACGCCCGATGGCACTCTGGTCGTCGCGCTGGCCGATCCACTCGACGCGCTCGCGGTGAGCGACATCGCGGTGATCACGAAGACCGACCTGTTGCCCGTGGTCGCCGCAGCCGACGAGCTCATGGCCCGGATCGAGCGCCTGCCGGATCGGCCACGCCGGGTCGCGCCTCCAGTTGCGGCCGAGCCTCCGGACCCGCCGCAGAGCCAGTCACCGGGCTCACCCGCTGCCCCCATGCCCACATCCGCCCCGGCGCCCTCCTTCGCGCCACCGCCGGCGGTTGCGCCGGACCCGGTCGCGTCACCCGCAGTGCCCGATGAGCTCGCTGGGGAAGTCGAGTCGTTGCGAGCTGAACTCGATCGCGAGCGCGTGGCACGGGCGGCGGCGGAGCGCGAGCATGTCGCCGAGCGCGAGCGGGCCGCCGAGACCATTCAATCCCTTTCCGAAGGCGCCGACGGTGAGCTGGAGACGCTGCGGGCCGAACTCGAGCGTGAGCGCGACGAGGCCGCGGCGAAGCTTGCCGCCGACTCCGCCCAGGGCGCCGGCGAAAAGGACGAGCTGCTTGGCGAGATCGGGAGGCTCAAGGGCGAGCTCGAGCGTGAGCGGACCGAGAGGACCGAGCTCGAGCGTTCGCGCGACGAGGTGGGCGATCGGCGGGCCCTCGACGACGAGGAGGAGCGGGCCGAGCGTGAGCGGCTGCGCGACATCGAACGCACCCAGCACGCCGAGGCGACGAGAGCCCTCGAGCGGGCGGCGAGCGAGAAGGAGGAGCTGCGGGTCGAACTCGAGGAGGAGCGTGCGCGGCGTACCGAGCTGGAACGTCAGCAGGACCTCGAGCGCGTGCAACATGCCCAGACCGCGAAGGCACTCGACGACGCCGGCGCCGAGATCGAGAGGCTGGGCTCCCGGATCGAGGAGCTGGGGGCGAAGCGCGATCGCGATCGCGAGGCTCGCGAGACGGCCGAGCGCAGGCTCCACGAGCGACAGGCGAATGTCGCCAGCGCCGGCGACGAGATCCAGCAGGCGCTCGAGGGTCTCGGTGATGCGACCGAGGCCGCCAGGTCCGCCGCTGCCCGGCTCGCGATCGACCCGGACGACTCAAGCGGCGCGACCTGAGCGTGACCGGCCATCCCCGGGGCCGGCAGCAGTAGTTCCTACCGATGGAAGCAGTGGTCTCCGGAGCCATCCTTTGATCGATTGCACGATCGGGGGCGACCGCATGATCGATATGGAAACCAAGTCAGTGATGCTCCACGGGCGCCCCGTGAGCTACGTCGAAGCGGGCTCCGGCCCCGTGCTTCTGCTCATCCACGGCATGGCCGGGACGCTGGAGAACTGGGGGGCCGTCATCGGGTCCCTGGCCCGGCACCACACGGTGATCGCGCCGGACCTGCCCGGCCACGGGGGCTCCGCGCCCGGTGGCGGCGACTACTCGCTCGGCGCGCTCGCGGCCGGCCTGCGCGATCTGTTGGTCACGCTCGGACACGAGCGTGCGACGCTCGTCGGGCATTCGCTCGGCGGCGGGATCGCGATGCAGTTCTCCTACCAGTTCCCGGCGGTGACCGAACGACTGGTCCTGGTCTCGAGCGGTGGGCTCGGCCCCGAGGTGAGCGCCATCCTGCGCGCCGCCGCGCTGCCCGGCGCCGATCTGTTCATCGCCGTCACCGCAGGGGCTTCCCGGACGGCCGGCGGCGCCGTCGCCCGGGGGCTCGGGGCGGTCGGGCTCCGGCCCAGCCCGGATGTGTCGGAGGTCGCGAGGGGATACACCTCACTCGCGGATCGCGATCGCCGCGCCGCGTTTCTGGCCACGCTCCGGTCGGTGATCGGCACCGGCGGCCAGCGGGTCCACGCCGGCGACCGGCTCTACCTCGCCGAGGGAATGCCCGTCCTGATCATCTGGGGTGCTCGGGATCCGATCATCCCCGTTCACCACGCCGAGGCAGCTCATGAGGCGATCCCGGGCAGCCGGCTCGAGGTGTTCGAGAGCACCGGCCACCTGCCTCAACTCGAGGAGCCTGCTCGGTTCGTCGCCGTTCTCGAACGGTTCCTCGAGGAGACCGAGCCGGCTCGGTTCGATCAAGAGGAGTGGAGCGCCCGGTTCCATGCTTCCGCCGATGCGGGATAAGTGACCACGGCTGCCCGTAGGGATCACGGATGAAGCCGGGGCCGGTTCCCGCCTAGGGTGGAAGGGAACCCAGCAGAAGGAGCAATCAGATGGCGGCAAAGAAACCCGCACGGCCCAGCGCAGCGAAGCCGGCGAGCAAGAACAAGAAGAGCGCCAAGCCCGTCGATCGCCTCGATGACGCGATCGCCGCAGCCCAGGACGCACTCAAGGATCTCCGTGGCGATCTCAGCCGGGGCAGGCGAACCCTGGTGCAGGATCTCGACAAGACCCTCAAGGACGCCCGTGGCAACCTGCGCCGAGTTCGCGGGTCGCTCGTCAAGGATCTCGACAAGACGGTCAAGGATGTCCGCACCAACCTGACCGGCGGCGGTGCCAAGCCGAAGCCGGCCTCCCGCGCCAAGCCGAAGGCGAAGCCCAAGGCCAAGCCGAAGGCCGCGCCGAAAGCAAAGGCCAAGCCGAAGGCGAAGGCGAAGGCCTAGCCGCGGGATGGAGGTCGAAGTCACCGCGCGGGGTGAGGTGTCCGAGGACGCTCGCGAGCTCGCAGCGGAAAAGGTCGGGGCCCTTGATCGCTACGTCAACGCCCGCTTCCTGCGGGCGCACGTGGTGCTCAAGCAGGAGTCGAACCCGCGCATCGAGCGGTCCGCCCTCGCCGAGGGCGAGGTCCTGCTCGACGGGAAGATGGTGCGCGCTCATGTCGCCAGCTACGACCTGCGCACCGCGATCGATCAGCTCACGCAGCGCCTTGAGCGGCAGCTGCGCGCGTTCGTCGAGCGCCGGGTCACCGAGCGTGACCGGGGCTCGTCGAGTTCCCCCGGCGAGTGGCGCCACGGTGACTCACGTGCTGAGCGCCCCGGCTTCTATCCACGGCCGCCCGAGGACCGCGAGGTCGTCCGCCAGAAGAGCATCGCCGTCGGCGCGATGGACGCCGTTCAGGCTGCAGCGGAGATGGAGATGCTCGATCACGACTTCTACCTCTACCGGGACGTCGACCCGGAGGTCGACGCCGTCGTCTACAGGCGCGACGACGAGCGGATCGGCGTGATCGGGCCGCTCGGAACGGGCTGGTCGGGACCGGACGAGGACGGGATCGTGCGCGAGGACAGCCGCGGCCCGGAGCCGCGCCGTCTCGAGGACGTCGTCGCCGAGATGAACGAGCTCAACCACCGCTTCGTCTACTTCGTCGACGAGGACTCAGGGCGAGCCCGGGTCATCTATCTGCGGTTCGACGGCCACTACGGGTTGATCGAGCCACGATGAGCGGGATCGTGACGCGCATCCGCGAGTCCCTTGGCGACGCCATCGGCAGGTTGCGTGGGGACACCGCAACCGAGGGTCGGCACCCCGAGGGCGAAGGTGAGCCCTTCCCCGGCTACGACGGGGTGGACGAACGGGAGCTGATCGACCAGCTCCACAAGCACTCGCAGGCGGAGCTCGAGGCGGTCGAGGCCTACGAGCGATCTCACGAGAGCCGGATCAGGGTCCTGAACAAGCTCCACTACCTGCGTCAGAGCGAGCCGTTGCCCGGCTACGACGCGCTCAGCGTCGAGGAGATCTCGGCCGCGCTTGCGGATGCGGATCTCGCGACGATCAAGAACATCCGCGCCTACGAGCGCAAGTTCCACAACCGCCCTGCCGTGCAGGATGAGGTGGAACGGGCTCGCCGCCGCCACGAGGGCGATCCGCCGGCCGGCACTCCCGGCTACCACGCCACCAGCTATGGGCCATCGGCTTCGGAGCTAGGTTCACGGGCGCCCGGTCCCGGCCGGCTGGCTGCCAACAAGACCCTGGCGACGAGCTTCTACGCGGAGGCGATGAGCGCCCACGACCTCGACTCCATCGAGCGCCTCCTGAGCGAGGAGTTCATCCACAACGGGGAGGTTCGCGGCCGCCGGCGCCACCGCGAGACACTCGCTGCGTTCCTCGACGCCTTCCCCGACCTCCGTACCGAGATCGATCTGATCCTCGCCGAGGGAGACCTCGTCTCTGTCCACCAGCGATGGACCGGGACCCATCGCGGGACGGTCGCCGGGGTCGGGCCGACCGGCCGCCGGGTGGAGTTCACCTCGACCACGATCCTGCGGATCCACGACGGGCTGATCACCGAGGCCTGGGACGAGATCGATCTCGCCGGGATGCTGGCGAAGCTCACCGGCGACGAGTAACCCAGCTCCCGTCCCGCCTACCGGGCGATCGTAGGCGGGCGAGCGGCGGCTGCGCTCAGCGGGCGCTCAGCGTGACCGGGATGCTCCGGTACTGGTTGAGGAAAGTCGAGCTGACCCGCTCGGAGCTCCCGTCGAGGCTGATCTCGTCGAATCGCCGCAGCGTCTCCTCGATCCACAGCTTCAGCTCGAGCCGCGCGAGCCCGGCGCCGAGGCAGAAGTGCTTCCCGCCACCGCCGAAGCCCTGGTGGGGGTTGGGATCGCGGCGGACGTCGAAGCGCTGACCGTCCTCGAACGCCGACTCGTCGCGGTTGCCCGAGACGTACCAGAGCGCGAGCTTGTCGCCGGCCTTCACGTCCTTGCCGGCGAGCTCGGTGTCCCTGGTGGCGGTGCGGCGCATGTAGGCGAAGGCCGGGTGGAAGCGGACGAACTCCTCGACGACCTGCTCGAGCGGGACCGCACCCGATCGGACTAGCTCCATCTGCTCGGGATCGTCGAGCATGCTCTTGATCCCGGAGGTGAAGACGGCCCGGGTCGAATCGTTGCCGGCCACCATGAGCAGGAAGAAGAACATCAGCACCTCTTCGTGGGAGAGGTGCTCGCCGTCGACCTCCGCCTCGATGAAGGCCGTCGTCAGGTCCTCGGTCGGGTTCGCCTCGCGCTCGTCGATCATCGAGTTCACGTAGGGGATGAATTCCTCGAGGGCCCGCCAGACCTCACCGAGGTCGGGGACCAGGCGAGGGTCCTCGAAAGCGGTGGTGCGGTTGGTCCAGTCCACCAGTCGCTCGGCGTCCTCCCGGGGAACGCCCAGCATGTCGCCGATCACCATCGACGGCACATAGATCCCGATGTCCTGGACCAGATCCAGCCGCCCGTCGGGATGGGCCTCGAGAGCCCGATCGAAGACGAGATTGATGATCTCGCGCATCCTCTCGGTGTGGTCGGTCGCCCGCTTCGGCGTGAAGGCCTTCTGAACCAGCGCCTTGAGACGGTCGTGGCGGGGTGGATCCTGCGCGATCAGCATGTTGGCGCTCAGGTCGATCGGGTCCGGCTCGCCCTCGGGTGCCAGCTTGTCGACCAGGATGATGCTGCGATCCGACGAGAACGTCTCGGTGTCCCGGCCGACGGTCCTGATGTCGTCGTAGCGGACGACCGACCAGAAGCCCGCCTCGGTCGGGAAGTCGCCGAGTTCGCTCCAGTGCAGGGGCTCCTCGTTGCGCAGCCGCGTGAAGATCTCGTGGGGAGGGCCGTCCTTCCAGAGCTCGAGGTCGCTGACGTCGATGTCGGCCAGTTCCTGCTCGGGCGGCGCGATGGTTGTCATTCGAATGATCCTCCGGTCGGGAATGCTCTCGTCGGAGATGACCATAGCCCCCGAGATACATGTCGTCAAGATGTAACAAACGAACCATGAGGGATAGTTTTTCCGACTGGGACGACGAGTTATGATGTTGCCGATGACAGCCCACGACCTCGCCTCCGCCACTGCCGTTGTCGCCCCCGGGCAGGCCGGTGGCGTCGCTGGAGACGATCGGGAGGTGATCTTCAGGCGGGCGACGAGGGGCGACGCGATCGATCTCGCCCAGGCGAAGTTCCTCGCCGGCGATCGCCTGGAGATGGGGCTCCTCGCCGAGGAGCTGAACGTGAGCAGGACCACCCTCTACCGCTGGGTCGGGGAGCGCGAGCAGCTGATCGGAGAGGTGTTCGGCCGGCTCGTCGACGATTGGCTGGCCCTCGTCGAGCCACAGATCGAGATGGAGGCCGGGGTCGAGCACTTCCTCGCCGTCCTCCGCGGCTTCCTCGAATTCGCGTCGCGGTCGGAGCCGTTGACGACGTTCACGCAGCGCGAGCCGAGCCTCGCGATGCGGATCCTCATGGACTCCTCGGGGCCGGTGGCCGAACACGCCAACGACGCCCTGCGACGGCTGCTTGCCGAGATCGACCCCGACATCGAGATCGGCGATCAGATCAGCAACGGCATCGGCATGGTCGCCCGCACGCTCGTCTGGGCGAACATCGCCACCGGTCAGGAGCCGGACATCGACGGGGCTGTCAGCCTTGCGAAGACGTTGCTTCAGGCCGCGGGGCTCGAAGTGGCCGTCCGCGACTAGCCGCCGAACCCGCTCCGGGCCGGCCCGCCTTTGACATACTCAGCCGCTCTGGAGAGCAAGCGGCTGGGGAGCCGCATGGAGAGAGGGAGTCATCAGTTGAGCCGTGTCAGGTCGTTCCTGTTCGTCATTGGTGTCGTCGCGGTCGTCGCGGCCGCCGGCAGCGCGTCCGCGTCAGCCGGGGTGGAGAACGCGAACGGGGACATCGCCCGCTACAATCCTGCCTCCGGGCAATTACGGCGGCCTGCCGTTCACGGCCAACTCGACCGACCAGCTGTCGCTCTACAGCGGCCTGACGCCGCTGCGGGACAACATCACCACCGGCGACATCGAATCGCACTTCCTGCCCGAGGACTTCCACCCGATCGGTGACGCCCACGAGGAGGACACGGGGCGCCCCGGCCTGCGTCTGGTCTACGACGCCTGGGGCATCCCCCACATCTACGGCAAGACCCGCGAGGACGTCGCGTTCGGCGCCGGCTGGACGACCGCGCGCGACCGTGGCCTGTTGCTGACGCTCGGCCGCGGCCCCGCCCGCGTCGCCGTCGCCGACGTCCCGAACATCGACGCCTTCTCGCTGGTCACGAGCGGTCAGTCGTTCGTCCCGAGCGCCGAGGCCGAGGATCTGGTCACCCAGCAGCGCCGGCTGCTGGTCAAGACCTACGGCGCCAAGGGGCGGGAGATCATCGACGACGCCCGCGCCTACGCCGACGGCATCAACGCCTACTGGGCGGCGAACGACATCGACCAGCCCCCGGCCAACGTCAACGACGTGATCGCCGTGACCGCCTTCATCGGCTCGATCTTCGGCGCCGGCGGCGGCGGCGAGGCCGCCAACTCCGACCTGCTCGCGAAGCTGCAGGACGAGCTCGGCGTCAAGAAGGGCTACAACGCCTGGGACGACGTGATGCTCGCGAACGATCCCGAGGCGCCGACCACGATCAAGCGGCGCTTCGACTACCCGGTCATGACCGGCGGCAAGGTCAAGGGGTCGGTCGTCCTCGACGCGGACTCGGTCCAGAGCGATGACCCCAAGGTGACCTCGGCTCAGGCCGCGGCCGCGCCGGCCCGCCGCCAGGCGTCCAACTTCCTCGTCGCCTCCGCGAAGCGGTCGGCGAACGACAATGCGCTGGCCGTGATGGGCCCGCAGCTCGGCTACTACTACCCCGAGATCGTCGAGCAGATCGACCTCCACGGCCCCGGGATCAAGGCGCAGGGCGCGGCCGTTCCGGGCCTGGCGATGTACATCCTGATCGGGCGCACCCAGAACTACGCGTGGAGCCTGACCTCGGCCGGTCACGACGTCCGTGACGTGTTCGCCGAGAAGCTCTGCGAGCCCGGCGGATCACAGCCGACCCGCGACTCCGATCACTACCTCTACAAGGGCAAGTGCCGGGCCTTCGAGAACTTCAACGCCGGCGCGCTCAACGGGACCCCGCTGACCTACAACGTCTCGGTGCACGGCTCGGTGTTCGCCACCGCGACCGTCAACGGCAAGCCCTATGCGCTCTCGCGGGAGCGGTCGACGTTCGGCCGCGACGGTCTCAACCTCGCCGCCCTCCATGACATGACGGGCGGCAAGGCCAGCACCCCGAAGAAGTTCTGGAAGACGGCCAACAAGTTCGGCTTCACGTTCAACTGGGCCTATACGTCGCGCAACAAGACCGCGTACTTCACCTCGGGCCTGCTCCCGAAGCGGGCCCGCGGCCTCGATCGGCGCCTGCCGACGCTCGGCACCGGCAAGTACGAGTGGAAGGGGTACCTGAGCCGCAACCAGCATCCGCATGCGGTCGGCGGCCCGAACGGTCTGCTGCTGAACTGGAACAACCAGTCGGCGCCGGGCTTCATGCACGGCGACGACGAGCCGTACGGCTCGGTTCAGCGGGTCGAGCTGTTCGACCAGTGGCCGCAGCCGCGCCCGGATCACCGACAACGTCGGGATCATGAACCGCGCCGCGACCGAGGACGTCCGCTCGCCGGTCTGGCCGATCGTCAGTCGAGGTGCTGGACGGGCAGCACGGCGCCGAACGCCCGCGACCAGCAGGTCGTCGACCTGCTCGACGACTGGGTGAGCCGCGACGCGCCGCGCCTCGACGCCGACGCCGACACCTACTTCGACGAGGCGGGTCCGACGATCATGGACCGGACCTGGCGGCCGATCGCCGATGCGGTCATGAAGCCGCGCTTCGGCGATCTGCTCGGCGATCTCAACAACGTCCGCGGACTCGGGGGCCTGTCGGGCGAGTCCTACGTCGACAAGGATCTGCGGACCCTCCTCGACCAGCAACGTGCGGGGCCGGTTCAACCTCTCCTACTGCGGGAAGGGGAACCTGGCCGATTGCCAGGCATCGCTCTGGGAGGCGATCGACGCCAGCGCCGCCAGCCTCGAGAGCGACTTTGCAAGCAGCGATCCGACCACATGGCGCGGCAAGGCGAGCACGTCCGGGTTCGCGCCCGGGCTGCTGGCGACGCGGTTCCCCGCGACGAACCGGCCCACGTTCCAGCAGGTGCTCGAGTTCAAGCACAGGCGCTGAGTTCGGCCGGGGCCGATCGGCAGCCGTGGCGAGCGGGCGCGGCATCTCGCGACCGCCGCCGCTGATCGGCGTGGCGTAGGCGATCGGGGGGGGGGGGGGTCACCTGCACTTCCCCGGTGGCGGCGCAGTGCATGAGGACTACGATCGACTCGTGCCCGGCACCTATCCCTCCCACCGAGAAGCGACCGTGGCGCTGCGGGACGGCTCGACCGTGCACATCCGGCCCGTCCGGGCAGCGGACGAGTCTCACCTCGTCGAGTTCTTCGGTGCGCTCAGCCCCGAGGCGCTCGCGTTCCGCTTCTTCTCGGCCGGCGCGAGCCTGGACGCCGCCGCGAAGCTGACGGTCGACGTCGACTACCGGTCGCGCTACGGACTCGTCGCGACCCGGGGCGGCGACGACCGACTCGTCGGCCAGGGCACCTATGTGCAGTCGGGGCCCGGCCGGGCCGAGGTCGCGTTCACGATCGCCGACGAGCTTCGGGGGCAGGGCGTGGGGACGATCATGCTGGCCCATCTGGCGGAGGTCGGCGCCGAGTTCGGCATCACCCTGTTCGAGGCCGAGGTGCAGCCGGAGAACCGGCGCATGGTCGAGGTGTTCCGCGAGAGCGGTTTTCCGATGGACAGGTCGTCGGTCCCTGGGGCGATCCACATCGAGCTTGCTACCTCATTCTCCCCGGAGGCGGTGGAGCGGTTCGAGCGGCGGGATCGGCTCGCCGCCGCCGCCGCCGTGCGGCGGTTCTTCGAACCCCGGTCGGTCGCAGTGATCGGTGCGTCGCGACGCCGCGGCAGCGTCGGCGGAGAGGTCTTCCACAACATGCTCGCGGCAGGCTTCGAGGGCGTCGTCTATCCGGTCAACCCGGCGGCGGAGGTCGTGCAGTCCGTGCGGGCCTACCCCAGCATCGAGGACGTACCCGGCGCGGTCGATCTCGCGGTGATCGCCGTCCCCGCCGAGGCCGTGGCGGATGCCGCCAGGGGCTGCGCCGAGAAGGGCATCCCGGCGATGGTCGTGATCTCGGCGGGATTCTCGGAGGTGGGGGAGGAGGGGGCTGATCGCCAGCGCCGCCTCGTCGAGATCTGCCGCGATGCGGGGATCCGCTTGATCGGCCCCAACTGCCTCGGAATCCTCAACACGGCGCCGGGGGCGAGCCTCAACGCGACCTTCGCGCCGTCGATGCCGCCCGCCGGCAACGTCGGCTTCGTCACCCAGAGTGGGGCTCTCGGCCTGGCGCTCATCGACCTCGCCGAGGATCGCAGCCTCGGCGTTTCGTCATTCGCATCGATCGGCAACCGCGCCGACATCACCGCAAACGACATGCTCGAGTACTGGGAGGACGATGACAGCACTCGCGTCGCGCTGCTCTACATCGAGTCGTTCAGCAACCCGCGTCGATTCTCGAAGGTGGCACGGCGGGTCGGGCGGAGGAAGCCGATCGTCGTCGTCAAGAGCGGTCGATCGGCCGCGGGCGCCCGCGCGACCGAGTCGCACACTGGGGCGTTGCTCGCCGCCTCGGACGTTACGGTCGACGCCCTCTTCGACCAGGTCGGCGTGATCCGCACCGACAGCCTCGCCGAGCTCCTCGACGTCGCGTCGTTGCTCGCGAACCAACCGCTGCCGAAGGGCCGGAGGGTCGGGATCATCACCAACGCGGGAGGGCCGGGGATCATGTGCGCCGACGCCTGCGAGGCCGCCGGCCTCGAGGTGCCACGCCTACCCGAGGAAGTCCAGGCTGCGCTTGCCGAAGGGCTTGCGCCTGAGGCCTCGGTGACCAACCCGGTCGACATGATCGCGACCGCCAGTGCTGAGCAATTCCGCCAGACGATCACTCGGCTCGCCGGGTGGGAGGGGATCGACGCGCTGATCGTCATCTTCATCCGGCCGCTGCTCACCAGGGCGGAGGACGTAGCCGATGCCGTTCGGGCTGCCTGCGCCGAGTTGGATCGCGAGATCCCCGTGCAGGGTGTCTTCATGTCGGCGCACGACCACGCGGCGATGGCGGATGCGGGAGGCGTTCCGGCGCACCTCTATCCCGAGGATGCCGCGCGGGCGCTGGGACGGGTGATGCGCCACGTCGAGTGGCGAGCCCAGCCGCAGGAGGAGCCGGCGAGGGTCGCCGATGCCGATGCCGACCACGCCGCGGCCGTGATCGCCGGGGTTCTCGCACGTGGGGGAGGATGGCTCGGGCCGCAGGAGGTCACCGAGCTGCTCGACTGCTACGGGATCGCGATGCCCGACTGGCATTCGGTCGACGATCCGGTCGCCGCAGGCCATGCCGCCGAGCGGCTCGGAGGACGGGTGGCGCTGAAGGCTGTCGGGCCGGAGATCGTGCACAAGACGGACCTCGACGCGGTACGGGTCGGGCTCGCGGGCGCGGCGGAGGTTTCCTGGGCGGCGGTGAAGATGGACGAGTCCCTCAGGGAAGCCGGTGTCGAGCGCCACAGCTTCATCGTCCAGTCCATGGTCGAGGAGGGTGCGGAGCTGCTCGTCGGCGTCGTCAGCGATCCGGTCTTCGGGCCGGTGCTCGCCTGCGGCGCCGGCGGAACCCAGGCCGAGGTGCTCAAGGACGTCGCCGTGCGGATCTGTCCGCTCACGGCTCGCGAGGCGGGTGAGATGATCCGTTCGCTGGCGATCTTCGCGCTCCTGACCGGCTTTCGGGGTGCACCCGCGTCCGACCTCGGCGCCCTGCAGGAACTGCTGATGCGCGTCGGCGTGATGGCCGACGCCCATCACGAGATCGTCGAGCTCGACATCAATCCGGTCATGGCCGGCCCGGACGGGGCGCTGGCGGTCGACGCGAGAATCAGGGTCGAGGTGGCGGCACCGCCCCGGCCCTGGCCCAGCACCTGGAAGGTCGACGACGAGGCCTGAGCTTGCTGAGCCGGGACTCAGCCGTCGGGGAGGTGGCGGGCGACGAACGGAGGATCCGCCCGCCGGCGAGGATCGCCACGTCCTCGGCCGCCGGCGAGTCGTTCAGGTCCGCTTGGCGCGAACGTAGACCAGCCAGTAGACGAGGCCGACCATCACCGAGCCGCCGATGATGTTGCCGATCGTGACCGGGATCAGATTCTCGAACACCGCATTGGAGACGGTCACATCCGGGAAGTCGCCGGGGCTGAGCTTGCTCGTCGCGAAGAACGTGTCGGAGCCCCACTCCTTGATCGCCAGCCCGATCGGCAGGAAGTACATGTTGGCGACGCTGTGCTCGAAGCCGGCGGCTACGAAGGCGGTGATCGGGAAGATGATCGCGAGGATCTTGTCGGTGACCGAGCGGGCGCTGTAGGTCATCCAGATCGCCAGGCAGACGAGCGCGTTGCAGAGGATGCCGAGAACCAGAGCCTGTTCGAAGCCGAGGCTCGACTTCGCCTCGGCGATCGCCAGCGCGCTCGAGCCGACCGAGCCGCCCCCGAACTCGTACTGGCCGCTGAGGAACATCAGCAGCACGGTGCCGAGGGCCCCGACCAGGTTCCCGAGGTAGACGATGGTCCAGTTGCGCAGCAGCCTCGCTCCGCTGACCTTGCGGTCCGCCCAGGCGATCGAGATCAGGTTGTTGCCCGTGAACAGCTCGGCGCCGGCGACGACCACCAGGATCAGCCCGAGGCAGAAGGCGAGCCCGGCGAGCAGCCGGACGAGCCCATAGGGGATCACGTCCGCCGTGCCGGCGACGACCGTCGTCGAGAACATCGCGCCCATCGCGATGAAAGCACCGGCGAGAACCGCCAGCGCGAACATCGTCAGGGCCGGCATTCCGGCCTTGGCGGCGCCGATGTCGGCGGCCTTGGCGGCGACCTGTGGCGGCATCAGCGCGTCGAGGCTCGGGGGCGGGGCGGCGGCCGGGTCGGCCACCTGCGGGGTGGGTTGGGGATCGCTCATCCGGCACTCCTGATCCGGACCGCCGTCACCTTGTACTCGGGACAGTCCGTCGTCTCGTCGGCGTGTTGGGAGGTCAGCCGGTTGGCCGGCGAGCCGGGGAAATGGAATCCGATGAACGCCTGCCCGGGGGAGACGCGCTGGGAGACCGTGGCCGTCACCTCGATCTCGGCCCGGCGGCTGCCGACCATCACCCTCTCCCCGTCCCCTACCCGAAGGCCGGTCGCGTCATCGGGGTGGAGCTCGATCAGCTCCTCGGGGACGAGATCCAGATTCGGGGTCCGGCGGGTCATCGTGCCGGAGTTGTAGTGCTCGAGCCGCCGGCCGGTGACGAGCAGGATCGGGAACTCCCGGTCCGGCTGCTCTCCCGGCTCCGCATAGGGGATGGCGGCGAGCTGCGCCTTGCCGCTGGGCGTCTCGAACCCATCCATGTAGAGAGTCCGCTCCCCGGGTCCGTCCGGCGATCGGCACGGCCAGGCGATCGGGCCCTCGCTCTCGAGCCGCGGGTGGGAGATACCTCGGAATGTGGGCGTCAGCGAGGCCATCTCGGCGAATGCCTCGGCCGGCGTGGAACAGCCGAGGTCGGTGCCCATGGCCGCGCCGACGGCGCGGATGATGTCGAAGTCCGACTTCGCAGATCCGGGCGGATCGAGCGCCGGCCGGACCCGCTGAACGCGACGGTCGAAGTTGGTGAAGGTGCCGTCCTTTTCGAGGAACGCCGCGGCCGGTAGGACGACGTCGGCGAGCGAGGCGGTCTCGGAGAGGAAGATCTCGTGGGATACGACCAACTCACAGGTGTCGATCGCCGCCCGGACATGATCGGAATCGGGATCGGTCTGGGCGATGTCCTCCCCGAACACGATCATCGCCTTGAGCCGCCCCTCGACAGCGGCATCGAACATCTCCGGGATTCGCAGGCCGCGCTCGGGCCGGATCGCGACGCCCCAGGCCTCGCCGAAGCGCGTTCCCGCCTCCGGGTCGGCGACCTTCTGGTAGCCGGGAAGAACGTCGGGCATCGCGCCCATGTCGGAGGCGCCCTGGACGTTGTTCTGGCCGCGAAGGGGATTGGCGCCGCCGCCGTCAGCCGTCCCGACGCTGCCGGTCAGGGTCGCCAGGTTGCAGAGCGTCTTGACGCCGTCGGTGCCGTGAGCGTGCTCGGTCACGCCGAGGCCCCAGACGATCGTCCGAGCGTGCCCCTCGCCGTACAGCGCCGCCGCCGCTCGCAGGTCGGCGGCGGGAACGCCGGAGATCTCCTCGACCCGCTCCGGGGTGTAGTCGGCGACGAGGCTTCGCAGTGCCTCGAACCCCTCCGTTCGCTCGGCGATGAACACGTCGTCGACCAGGCCGTCGGCGATCAGGATGGCGGCGAGGCCGTTGAAGACTGCGACGTTGGTACCGGGGAGCGGGCGCAAATGGATGTCCGCGTAGTCGGCGAGCTCGATGCGGCGCGGGTCGACGACGACGAGCTTCGCACCGGCGATCACCCGCTGCTTGATCCGCGCCCCGACCACGGGGTGGGCTTCGGTCGGATTCGAGCCGCAGAGCAGGAAGACCCCGGCGCGATCGAAGTCCTCGAAGCGGTTGGTGCCCCCGGCCAGGCCGAAGGAGGCCGCAAGCCCCGCCGCCGAGGGCGCGTGGCAGATGCGTGCGCAGTTGTCGACGTTGTTTGTCCCGATCGCGACCCTGACGAGCTTCTGCATCAGGTAGTTCTCCTCGTTCGTCGCGCGCGCCGAGGAGATCGCCGCGATCGCGTCCGGTCCGTGCTCGGTCCTGATCCGGCCCAGCTCGAAGGCCACGTGGGCGATTGCCTCCTCCCAGCTCGTCTCGACGAGCTCCCCGTCGCGGCGGATCAGCGGGGTCGTCAGGCGGTCCGGCGAGCGGACGAACCCGTGGGCGAAGCGGCCCTTGACGCAGGCGTGCCCACGATTCACGGGGGCGTCGAGATTGGGCCGCACCGCCGCCACCTCGCCGTCGCGGGTGTCGACGTCGAGGGTGCAGCCGACCCCGCAGTACCCGCACGTGGTCGTCGTCGTCCGCTCGATCGGTCGCGGGTCGAGCAGCCCGGCCTCCGATAGCGCCCCGGACGGGCAGCTGTCGGCACACGCTCCGCAGGAGACGCAGTCCGACTCGTCCCAGGGCCCGCCGGTGCCGGGGGCGACCACGGTGCCGGATCCGCGACCGACCATCGCCAGGGCGAAGGTACCCTGGACCTCGTCGCAGATCCGCACGCAGCGGGCGCAGGCGATGCAGAGGCTGGGATCGAACCTGATGTAGGGGTGGGAGTCGTCGGGCTCGCCGCCCCGCTCGTCCCGGAAGCGGCTGTCGGTGACTCCCAGGTGACGGCAGGCGCGGACGAGCTCACTGCGCTCCGGCGCCTGGGCGAGAGCGCTTTCTGGGAGCTGACCGACGATCAGCTCCAGCGAGATCCGCGCGGTCTCGAGCGCCGCGGGATCGGCCGTGCTGACCACCGCACCGTCGAAGGCCGGCGTGGTGCAGGCGGCAACCGGTTCATCGGCGCCCTCCACCACGACCATGCAGGTCCGGCACGACCCATACGGGGCGAGCCGGGGATCGGCGCACAGCGCCGGGACCTCCGCAGCCGCCGCCCGGGTTGCGTCGAGTAGGCGCGACCCGTCCGGAACGTCCACCTCGCTGCCGTCGACCTCGACCCTCACGACGACTTCCCGTAGACGCGGTCGATGCCGCGCGCGACCGGCGGTACGGCGCGCCCGAACGCGCAGAGGCTGCCGCGTTCCATCGCGGCGAGCATCTCATCCGTGGCGGCGGCCGTCTCGGGGCCGCCGCCCTCGGCGAGCTCCCGGCCGCGGCGGGTGCCGAGGCGGCAGGGCGCGCACGTTCCGCAGCTCTCCGCCGCGGCGAAGCGCCAGAAATGACGCCGCAGCGCGTCGCCGTCGACGCGCTCGTCGATCGCGATCAGGCTGCCGTGACCGAGATCGGCGCCGATCTCCCGCATCGCCTCGAACGTGAGCGGTGTGTCGAGGTCGCCGGCCGCGACGAATCCACCGAGCGGCCCCCCGACCTGGATCGAGCCGAATCCGGCGCCGTCCAGCAGCCCGCCGCCGAGGTCCTCGACGATGTGCCGCAGCGGTGTCCCGAGCTCGACCTCGTAGGCCCCCGGTTCGCGGAATCGCTCGTTCAGGCAGACGACCTTCGTACCGAGGCTCGCGTAGACGCCCAGTTGCGAATAGGCCGCGCCGCCGCGATCGACGATCCACGGCACGGCGGCGAGGGTCTCGACGTTGTTGACGACGGTCGGCTGGTGCAGGTAACCGCTCTCGGTCGGATAGGGGGGCCGTGCCGCCACCTCGCCGCGAAGGCCCTCGATCGAGTGGATCAGCGAGGTCTCCTCGCCCGCCACGTACGAGCCGGCGCCCTCGAACACCTCGACGTCGAAGTCGATCCCCGCACCGTGGACATCGGTGCCGAGGTGCCCGGCCGCCCGCGCCGTCGCCACCGCCGCTCTCAGTGCATCGCGGGCGCGGGGATACTCGGAGCGCACGTAGACGATCCCGTGCGTGGCCCTCGATGCCAGCGCGGCGAGGGCCATCCCCTCGAGGACGCGATGCGGGTCGCGCTCCATGAGCAGGCGATCGACGAACGATCCGGGGTCGCCCTCGTCGCCGTTGCAGATCAGAAACCGCGGCCCGTCCGTCGGCGCCTCCGAGGCGGAGCCCCACTTGACGGCGGCCGGGAACCCGGCTCCGCCCCGCCCGCGCAGGCCGGACTCCTTGACCTCGCGACCGACCCGTTCGCGGTCCTCCGACTCGAGCACGCTCCGCCAGACGCTCCAAGCTTCCGGCCCGGTCCCGGCGATCCCGGCGAGCACGACCGGATCCTCGACCTCAGCGTGCACCGGTATCTCCGGATCCCGCGGCGCGGCTGCCCCGCTCAGCTGGTCGACGAGATCGGGTCCGGCGCACGGCCTCTCGCCGTCGAGTGCGGCCGGCCCGCCGTAGCAGTAGCCGAGGCAGTAGACCGGCTGAAGCGATACCGAGCCGTCCGCGGAGACGCCGCCGATCGGAGCGTCGAGCGCCTCCGAGATCGCTCCGAGGTGCTCACCCGCGCTTGCGGCGAAACAGGCGGTTCCGGTGCAGACCCGCACGTGCCTTTCCCCCCGCTGCGTCGGCGCGAGGTCGTCGTAGAAGGATGCTGCGCCGTTGACGTGGGCCCTGGGCAGGTGCAACTCGGCGGCGACGCGATCGATGTCGGCCGGTTCGATCCGACCCCGCTTCGACGCGAGGCCGCGGAGCGCCGCGAGGACGCGCGAACCATCCCGCCCGTAGCGCCGTTGCAGCTCTGTGACGGTGCGCCCTGGCATCTCAGCCGACGATCCCTCTCGCCACCGGGATCGGGTTGGTTTCAGCCATCGGCCCAACTTAACCGGCGGCCCGCCTCCGACATCCGTAGTTAGCACCCAACGGGCAGGTGGCTCGTCCACGATGTGCCAGACCGAAAACGGACTAGCCTCAAATCGAGGTGTTCCAGGTTCGAATTCACGGCAGAGGTGGTCAGGGCGTGGTCACCGCCGCCGAGTTGCTCTCGGTCGCCGCGTTCGCCGAGGGCCGCAACGCTCAGGCCTTTCCGACCTTCGGATCCGAGCGCACGGGCGCACCGGTCGTCTCCTTCTGCCGGATCGACGACCACCCGATCCGCGTCCGCGAGCCGGTCTCCGAGCCCGATGCGCTGATCGTCCAGGACCCGACGCTTCTTCACCAGGTCGACCTGTTCTCGGGCCTCGGGCCGGACGGCTACATGCTGATCAACAGCGAGCGATCCTTCGAGCAGCTGGGCCTCGCGGACTTCGTCAAGGGTTTCCGGCCCGAGCGGCTGCTGACGGTGCCCGCCACGGCTCTGGCGATCGAACACCTCGGACGCCCGCTGCCGAACGGGGTGATGCTCGGGGGCTTCGCGGCGATCAGCGGCCTCGTCTCGGTCGGGTCCGTCGCCGGCGCGGTCAGGGAGCGCTTCCCCGGCAAGCTCGGGGTCGCCAACGCGGCCGCCGTCGAGGCTGCTCACGAGTACGTCCTCACCGAGATCGGCAGGCTCGCGCATGCTTGAGCAGCTCGAGGGCTCACAGGCCGTCGCCAGCGCGGTGGCGATGTGTCGCCCCGAGGTGATCGCCGCCTATCCGATCTCCCCGCAGACGCACATCGTCGAAGCGCTCTCCGACAAGGTGCGCACGGGCGAGCTGGAGCCGTGCGAGTACCTGATGGTCGAATCGGAATTCGCGGCGATGTCGGCCTGCATCGGCGCATCAGCGGCCGGGGCACGCGCCTACACGGCGACCGCGAGCCAGGGACTCCTCTACATGGCGGAGGCCCTGTACAACGCCTCGGGCCTCGGGCTGCCGATCGTGATGACGCTTGCCAATCGCGCGATCGGCGCACCGATCAACATCTGGAACGATCACTCCGACTCGATGTCACAACGCGACTCGGGGTGGATCCAGCTGTACGCGGAGACCAACCAGGAGGCGCTCGACCTTCACATCCAAGCGTTCCGGCTCGCCGAGGAGCTCTCGGTGCCGGTGATGGTCTGCATGGACGGCTTCATCCTCACCCACGCCTACGAGCAGGTGGACATGCCGGCCCCCGAGCAGGTCGACGACTACCTGCCCGCCTTCGAGCCCCGGCAGCTGCTCGACCCCACCGACCCGCTCACGATCGGCGCGATGGTCGGGCCGGAGGCGTTCATGGAGGTCAAGTACCTGATGCACGCCAAACAGCTCGAGGCGCTCGACGCGATCCCCGCGATCGCCGCCGACTTCGAGCAGGCCTTCGACCGGGAATCGGGCGGGCTGATCCGCAGCTACCGGGCCGACGACGCGGAGACGATCGTGGTCGCGCTCGGGTCGGTGCTGGGGACGATCGAGGACGTCGTCGACGAGCTTCGCGACCAGGGCGTGAAGATCGGGGTCGTCGCGATCAAGTGCTTTCGTCCCTACCCGCTCGAGGAGGTACGGGATGCGCTGGGCGGCGCCGAGCGGATCGTGGTCATCGAGAAGGCCTTCGCGGTCGGCGCCGGGGGAATCGTCGGGCAGAACGTCCGCCTCGCGCTCTCGGAGCGCGTGTCGCGCGTCTACGACGTCGTCGCCGGGCTCGGGGGCCGGCCGATCACCAAGAAGTCGCTTCGGGCTCTGTTCTCCGACGCGCTCGATGACAGGCTCGAATCCGGTCGCCTCCACTTCCTCGACCTCAAGCGGGACGTCGTCGAGCGTGAGCTCGAGCGCATGCAGGGCGGCGGTCGCCACGGACCGCACGCCGAGAACATCATCCGCGACCTCGGAATCGTCGGGGCGGAGCCGCACTGAGGCGAATCGAGATGGCCGAGCAGAGAATCAAGGGCTACCAGGCGGGAACCTTCGTCGTCGGCAATCGCCTGCTCGAGCCCGATCAGCGCTCGGTGCAGGCGCGGACGGAGCGTTCCAACACGCTCACGTCCGGACACCGCGCCTGCCGGGGGTGCGGTGAGGCCCTCGGCGCCCGCTACACGCTCGACGCCGCGATGCGCGCCACCGACGGCAAGCTCATCGCGGCCAATGCGACCGGCTGTCTGGAGGTCTTCTCGACCCCGTATCCCGAGTCGTCGTGGCAGCTCCCCTGGATCCATTCCCTGTTCGGAAATGCGCCGGCCGTGGCCGCCGGGGTCGCCGCGGCGCTGAAGGCGAAGGGCCGTGAGGATGTCCGCGTGGTCGGCCAGGCCGGCGACGGGGGCACCGTAGACATCGGCTTCGCCTGCCTGTCGGGGATGTTCGAGCGCAACGACGATGTGCTCTTCGTCTGTTACGACAACGAGGGCTACATGAACACCGGCGTCCAGCGATCCGGGGCCACGCCGCCGGCCGCCCGCACGGCCAACACGAAGCCGGTCGGGCCCGAGCCCGGCAACGTCTTCGGTCAGGGCAAGAACGTGCCGCTGATCGCGATGGCGCACGAGATCCCCTACGTGGCGACCGCGACCGTCGCCGAGCCGCGCGACCTCGAGGCGAAGGTCGAGCGGGCCATGGAGATGAGAGGGGCCCGCTACATCCACGTCTTCGTCCCCTGTCCGCTCGGCTGGGGTGCTGCATCCGAGGACACGATCCTGCTCGCCAGGCTCGTCAAGGAGACGGGCCTGTTCCCGGTCTTCGAGGCCGAGGACGGAGAGGTCGTCTCGGTCTCGAAGATCCGCCGCCGGGTCGAGGTCGACGAGTACCTGAAGCTGCAACGCCGCTACGCCCATCTGTTCGGCGACGAGCCGCGGACCGACGTGATTGCGCGGTTGCAGGCCGGGGCCGATCGCAACATCGAGCGCTTCGGCCTGCTCGGCGACGCCGGCGAGGAGGCCTGATGGAGAAGCCGTTCGCGATCACGCTCGACGTCGGTTCGAGCCTTGCCAACAAGACCGGCAGCTGGCGCACCGAGCGCGCGGTCTACGTCGATCGGCTGCCGCCCTGCAATCACGCCTGCCCGGCGGGGGAGGACATACAGGCGTGGCTGTACGAGGCCGAGGAGGGCGGCGACGGCTACGAGCGGGCCTGGCGCAAGATCATGGAGGACAACCCCTTTCCGGCGATCATGGGGCGGGTCTGTTACCACCCCTGCGAGACCTCGTGCAACCGGGCGCAGCTCGACGAGGCCGTCGGGATCAACTCCGTCGAGCGCTTCCTCGGTGACGAGGGAATCCAGCAGGGCTGGGAGGTGGCGGTGGACGCGGAACCCACGGGGAAGCGCGTCCTGGTCGTCGGCGCCGGGCCCTCCGGCCTCGCGGCCGCCTACTTCCTGGCGAAGCTCGGCCACGCGGTGACGATCCGCGAAGCCGGGCCGATGACGGGGGGGATGATGCGCTTCGGCATCCCCAAGTACCGCCTGCCCAGGGACGTACTCGACGCCGAGGTCGACCGGATCCTCGCCCTGGGCGTCGAGCTCGAGCTCAACAGCAAGGTGACCGACGTCGTCGCCGCGATCGACGCGGGTGGCTTCGACGCTGCCTTTCTCGCGGTCGGGGCCCACATCGGCAAGCGGGCCTACGTCCCGGCGGGCTCCGCCTCGCATGTCCTCGACGCCGTCTCGATGCTGCACAGCATCGAGCTCGGGGAGAAGCCGCTCCTCGGCCGCCGCGTCGCCGTCTACGGCGGCGGCGACACGGCGATGGATGCCGCGCGCACCGCGAAGCGGCTCGGTGCCGATGAGGCCGTGATCGTCTATCGCCGCACCCGCGAGGCGATGCCGGCCCACGACATCGAGGTCGAGGAGGCCGAGCAGGAGGGCGTGATGATGCGCTGGCTGACCACGATCAAGCAGGCCGACGAGGGCAAGCTCGTGGTCGAGCGCATGGAGCTGGACGAGTCCGGCTTTCCACAACCGACCGGCGAGCTCGACGAGCTGGAGGCGGACGCCCTCGTGTTGGCGCTCGGCCAGGAATGCGACCTGTCGCTGATCGAGGGGGTCTCCGACATCGAGGTCAGCGACGGCGTCGTGACGGTCGGGCCGAACCTGATGACGGGCCATCCCGGAGTGTTCGCGGGCGGCGACATGGTCCCGGCCGAGCGATCGGTGACCGTCGCCATCGGGCACGGCAAGCAGGCCGCGCGCCACATCAGCGCCTGGCTGGCCGCCGCCGAATACGCGCCGCCGCCGGATCCGGAGCTGGCCGAATTCAGCCTGCTCAACACCTGGTACTACTCGGACGCTCCGCGCACGCACCGCCCGCGGCTCGACGCCGTCCGCAGGCAGGACACCTTCGACGAGGTCGTGGCGGGCTTCGACGAGTCGAACGCGCTGTTCGAGGCGCGCCGCTGCATGTCGTGCGGCAACTGCTTCTCGTGCGACAACTGCTTCGGCGTCTGCCCCGACAACGCGGTCCTGAAGCTCGGCGAGCCGGGCGAGAGCTACGCGATCGATCTAGATTTCTGCAAGGGCTGCGGTTTGTGCGTGGCCGAATGCCCCAGCGGGGCGATCAAGATGGTCCCCGAGGAGATTTGATGAGCACTGCGAGGCGCTGGGTCTTCAACCTGGCCGACGGTTCGGCGGCGATGCGCGAACTGCTGGGGAACAAGGGCGCGAACCTGTCGGAGATGATCAACGTGCTCGGCGCCGATGTGGTTCCGGGCGGGTTCACCGTCAGCACCGAGGCCTGCGTCGAGTACATGCGCACGGGGGGCCCGCCGGCCGAGCTCGACGACGAGGTCGACTCGGCCCTGGCGGAACTCGAGCGCAGCAGCGGCCTGCGGTTCGGCGATCCCGCGGACCCGCTGTTGGTCTCGGTGCGCTCAGGGGCCCCGGTCTCGATGCCCGGGATGCTCGACACCGTTCTCAATCTCGGTCTCAGCGCCGACGCCGTGACCGGCCTGGCGGCACGTAGCGGCAACCCGCGCTTCGCCTGGGATTCGCGGCGCCGCCTCGTGCAGATGTTCTCGGAGGTCGTCCGCGGATTGCCCGCGGCTCCCTTCGAGGAGGCGCTGTCAGCGAGCCGCCGCGAGCACGGGGTGGAGTTCGACCACGAGCTCGACGAGGGGGCGGTCCGCGATCTCGTCGCTCGCTTCCTCGAGCTGTACGAGATCCATACCGGCGAGTCGTTCCCGGAGGATCCGCGCGAGCAGCTCCGCCAGGCCATCCTGGCGATCTTCGAGTCCTGGAACAACGAGCGGGCGGTCACCTATCGCCGGCTCAACCGGATCCCGGCCGAGCTCGGCACGGCGGTGACCGTGCAGCGGATGGTCTTCGGCAACATGGGCGAGAACTCGGGCTCCGGCGTCGCCTTCACCCGCGATCCGACCACCGGCGAGCCTGGGGCGGACGGCGACTTCCTGCTCGATGCCCAGGGTGAGGACGTCGTCGCCGGCGTTCGCAACACCGAGACGCTGGCCGGTCTCGAGCGGCGCATGCCAGAGATGCACGCGGGACTGCTCGCGGCGCTCGTCGCCCTCGAGCGCCACTACCACGACATCCAGGACGTCGAGTACACGATCGAGGAGGGTCGTCTCTTCATCCTCCAGACCCGGAGCGCCAAGCGCCACGCCCGTGCCGCCGTGCGCTTCGCCGCGGACGCCGTCCGCGAGGGGATGCTCGATCGCGAACGGGCGCTGCTCGGCGTGGACCCCGCCTCGTTGGGGGCGCTCATGCATCCGACCTTCGACCCGGCCGCCGAGATCGACGTGCTCACCCGCGGCGTGGCCGCCTCGCCAGGTGCGGCAAAGGGCGCGATCGTGCTCAGCGCCCCCGAGGCCGAGCGGCGGGCCGCCGAGGGTCAGGACCTGATCCTGGTTCGCTCCTTCACCTCGGCGGACGACGTCGGCGGCTTCCATGCGGCGCGGGGCATTCTCACGTCCCAGGGCGGCAAGTCCTCGCATGCCGCGATCGTGGCCCGGGGAATGGGCAGGCCGTGCGTCTGTGGAGCCTCGGAGGTCTTGATCGACGTCGACGCCGGCATCGTGCGGATCGGCGAGACGGAGTTGCGCGACGGCGATCGGATCGCCATCGACGGCTCGACCGGTGTCGTCACCGCCGACGACGTCGAGCTCGTCGAGCCCCATCTCGACGAGTCCTTCGCCGAGGTGCTGGGATGGTCGGACGAGATTCGCACCCTCGGCGTGCGCGCGAACGCCGACACGGCCGAGGACGCCGCCCGCGCCCGCGAGCTCGGCGCCGAGGGAATCGGTCTGTGCAGGACCGAGCACATGTTCTTCGGGGCCGATCGGGAGTCGCTCGTCAGGGAGATGTTCATCGCCGGTGAGCTCGCCCGCCGCCGGCGGGCGGCAGGTGAGACGGACGGGGCCGATGCTCAGCGGTTCAGCGAGTCGCTCGGGCGGCTTGCGGCCCTTCAGCGGACCGACTTCGAGGAGATCCTCCGAGTGATGGAGGGGATGCCGGTGACGATCCGGCTTCTCGACCCACCGATGCACGAGTTCATCGGGCCCGCCGCCTTCGAGCAGGAGCTGGCGGAGGCGGAGGCGCGCGGCGACGAGGCCGCTGCCGAGGGCGCCCGCGAGCGACTCACGATCTCCCGCGAGCTCGAGGAGACGAACCCGATGCTGGGAACGCGCGGAGCCAGGCTCGGCCTTCATCTCGGCGGCATCTATGAGATGCAGGCGCGGGCGATCGCCGAGGCCGCGCTCGCCGTCGCCGACGGCGGCGAGTTGCCCGCGGTCGAGGTCATGCTCCCCCTGATCGCCTTCGAGGGGGAGCTGGTCACCCTCCGCGCGTCGGTCGATCGCGCCATCGGCGAAACATTGGGCGGCGCCACCGTCCCGATCGGGACGATGATCGAGCTGCCGTCCGCCTGCCTCGGCGCCGCCGCGATCGCCGCCCACGCCGATTTCTTCAGCTTCGGGACGAACGACCTGACGCAGACCGCGCTCGGCCTCTCCCGCGACGACGCGGAGCGGGGTTTTCTGCCCGGCTACCTCGAGCGGGGAATCGTCGACAGCAATCCGTTCGAGACCATCGACGTGGACGGAGTGGGGGGTCTGGTCCGGATCGCCGCGGAACGCGGCCGCGCCTCGAAGCCGGGCCTCAAGCTCGGCGTGTGCGGAGAGCACGGGGGCGATCCGGCGAGCATCGCCTTCTTCCACGAGGTCGGGCTCGACTACGTGAGCTGCTCACCGTTTCGCGTTCCGATCGCGCGCGTCGCGGCCGCCCGGGCCACGATCGAGGCGCGGGCCGAATAGCCTCGGTTCAGGGCCGCGGTGAGAGCAGGCTCGTGAAGAGTTCGAGATAGCGAAGGAGGTGTTTGGTGCCGAGGAACTCCTCCTCGACACGAAGCCGCGCCGCCGTTCCGAGATCGTCGCGAAGTTGCGGATCCCCGACGAGCTCGCGCAGAGCGTCGCCGAAGGCGGCGAGGTCGTGAGGATCGGCGAGCAGGATGCCCGTCTCCCGGTCGGTGATCTGGTCCTGGATGCCGCCGCGTCCGCTGGCGACGACCGCGCGGGACTTCCACATCGCCTCGGCGACCGTCAGGCCGAATCCCTCGGCGAGGCTCTTCTGCACGACGATCTCGGAGCGGCGCTGGATCGCGTTGACCATGGCCGCGTTCTCCTGCAGGTCGTCCATGGCCAGGCAGGCGATGTGCGTCCGCGCCCGCACGTCCGGCGCCAGCCCCTCGCGCGCCGCGATCACCTCGCCGAGCACGCCGGCGCCCTCGGGGTCGTCGGCGACGGCGGCCACCGACGGGCCGGCGAGGAGCAGATGGGCATCGTCGAGGTCGGCCGCGGCGGCGGCGAAGCCGGTCAGTACGCCGACCGGGTCCTTGAGCCGATCCCAGCGCGATACCTGGGTGATCAGCGTCGCCTCGGCCGGGATCAGGCCGTCCTGATGGATCTCGGCCGGGCGGTCGACGCGCCCGGGCGTGCCGTCCTGGCGAACGAACCGCGCATCGTCCTCGGCCGCTCCGTCGCTGAGCCCGACACGCTTCAGGATCGCCGCGATGGCCACGGCGGAGAGCTCCTGGTTCTTCGGGGAGAAGGCGTCGATCGAGGGGGTGACGAGCCAGATGCGCTCCTCGTCGAGGTCCTCCCAGACGAATGCCTTGCGGGAGAAGACGAGCGCGTCGGCGCACTGTACGTAGCCGCGCAGGAAGTCCCAGGCATCCCGGGCGGTCTCGTTGGGGAGGTCGATGCCGACATGACAGCGCCAGACCACGGTCGCACCCGTCTCGCGGAGGCGGTCGACCATTCCGGCCGTCTGCGGATCGTGGAGGAGGACGATGTCGTCCTCGCGAAGCATCGCCGCCAGCTCCTCGGCGGCGGGGGCCAGGGTCTGCTCGTAGATCCGGCGCTCGGCCTCACCGAGCCCGCCGGCGTCGCCCGCCGCTCCGTGCAGGTTGTTGTGGATCCGCTTGGTGATGTCGAAGAACTCGGGTCCGCCGGAGATCACGCCCCAGCGCACGTCGACGCCCGACCCGCGCGAGTAGGCCAGCAGCGACTGCAGGAGCTCCGCCACGCCACCGCCTCGAGCGGTGGAGTTGATGTTCCAGATGGCGCGCCCGGCGAAGAACTCCCGCGCCCTGGCGATGCCCGTCTCGACCTCGGCAAAGCGACTTCCCAGCAGCTCGCGGAAGCGCTCCGGTCCGAGCGGGCTGATCTGAACCTCCTCGAGCGCGGCCATGGAGTCGCACACTAATGGACCTTCATCCCGTCCCGGCCGGGTCGCTGGAAACATGGCCGCAATGACAAATCCGTCCCCACCCTCGGGGGACCCGGGCCCAGGCCCATACCACCCGCGGGCCGAGCGCCGGCGCAGACGCCGGCGCGGACTGCTCGGGCTGCGCGAAGCCACGGCGATGGCGATCGGCGGGATGATCGGCGGCGGGATCTTCAGCGTGCTCGGCGTGACCGTCGATCTCAGCGGGCATCTTGCTTTCGCCTCGTTTCTGATCGGAGCTGTGCTGGCGGGTCTCACGGCCCACTCGCTGGCGCGCCTCGCGATTCATTCGGGTCGATCCGGGGGCCCGTTCACCTATCTCCGGGAGGAGGGTCACGTGAACGCCGCGGCCTGGATCGGCTGGCTGCTGGTCGCCGGCTACGTGTTCGCGTTGGCCGTCTACGGGTACACGTTCGGTCACTACCTCGCGAACGTGGTCGGCGCGTCGGAGACGGTGGCCCGGATCGCCTCGATCGCCGTGCTTGCGGCCTTCGCCGGCATCAACCTGAAGGGCGTCGCCGCGTCCGGCCTGACCGAGGACGCCGTCGTCGCCGTGAAGCTGCTGGTGCTGGGCCTGATCGCCCTCATCGGGCTTGCCTCCTTCGAACCCGGTCGGGTGAGTCCGCTCGACGATCAGGGTCTGTCTGGGGTCTTCCTCGGCGCTGCGGTGATCTTCGTCGCCTACGAGGGCTTCGAGCTGATCCCCTACGACTACGACGACATCGCGAACCCGAGGCGCACCCTGCCGCGGGCCATGTATGTCTCCGTCGCCGTCGTTGCAGCCGTTTACGTGATCGTCACGCTCGGCTCGCAGATGCTGATCTCCGACCAGACGATCGTCGCGCAGAAGGAGGTCGCCTTCGCGACGGCCGGGGAGCGGGCGCTCGGTACCGCGGGGTTGTGGGCGGCCACGATCGGGGCGCTCCTGTCGACGAGCTCGGCGATCAACGCGACGTTGTTCTCGACGGCCAGGCTCGTGCGGGACATCAGCGCAGGCGGCGAGCTCCCCGCGCGGCTCGCTGGACGCAACGGCGGTCTGCCGATCGAGGCGCTGGTCTGGATGGCGGTACTCGGAGGTGTCTTCGCGCTGCTCCCCGGGATCACCGAGATCGTCTCGTTCGGCTCGCTCACCTTCCTGCTCGTCTTCATGCTCATCAACGAGATGCATGCCCGCCACACGGCCGCCCCGGGGCTCGATCGGGTGCTCAGCCATCTCGGGGCGCTCGGGTGCGCGCTCGCTGCCGGCGGGCTCGTCTTCTACCTGGGACGCTCCGATCGTCCCGCACTGATTCTGATCGCCGGCTGCACACTGGTTCTGGTGACCGTGCGGATGCTGTTCGTGCGCCATCGCGCCGGGACGGTGAGTCGGCATTCCTGAGGTCGCGTTGCGAGAATCGCGAGATGGCCTACGACGAGGAGCTTGCGTTCAGGGTCCGGGCATTGCTCGGCGATGAGAACCCGATCACCGAGAGGGCGATGTTCGGTGGCCTCGCGTTCCTGCTCAACGGGAACATGGCGATCGTCGTCAGCGGCAGCGGCGGGCTGATGGCCCGGCTGGATCCCGGCGAGCGCCGAGGGCTGCTCGGCGCTCCCGGGGGTGAGCCCCTTCGAGATGCGTGGCAAGCCGATCGCCGGCTGGCTGCGGGTCGAGGAATCCGCTGTCGAGGAGGACGCCGACCTGCAGCACTGGGTCGATCGCTGCGCGGCGTTCGCGGCGTCGCTCCCGGCGAAGTAGACCGGGTCTCAGCCGCTGGGGCGCTCGCCGTAGAAGCTGTGAATGCCGAGCGCGTTGCCGCTCGGGTCGGCGAAGTAGGCCTGGAGGCAGAAGCCGCTGTCGATGACGTCCGTCTGGAACTCGACCCCGCGCTCCTCCAGCGTCTTCTTCGCCTCCCGCACGTCGTCGACGTGGAGGACGATCGCGTTCGGGTTCGGGTTGTTCTCGCGCCCGAAGGCCGTCCAGTCGACCACCGCGATCGTCAGGCTGCCGGTCTCGAACTCCGTCGCCGGCATGCTCCCCCAGGACTTCGAGCGCTCGAGGCCCGAGCACGTCCTCGTAGAAGCGGGCCGCGGCCTCGTGATCGTCCGCCGCAGACGGTCGCGAAGTCGACGCCGTTGACGAGTCTCTCGCTCATAGCCGCGACACTAACCGAATCTTGCCGACGCTTCACCTTCTTCGTCACGCGAAGTCGAGCTGGGACTCGCCGACACTGCACGACCACGACCGGCCGCTGGCGCCGCGTGGGATCCGCGCCTGCGCGCTGATCTCCGCGTACATCCGGGAGGAGCGGATCGCGCCGGATCTCGTGCTCTGCTCGACGGCGGTCAGGACGCGCGAGACGCTCGCCGGAGTCGAGGAGGCGTTCGCGGGCGCCCGGCCCCGGATCGAGTTCCGGGCCGAGATCTACGAGGCCTCGCCGCCGCGCTCCTCGCCGATCGTGCGTGCGATCCCGGCCGACGTCGGCTCGGCGATGCTGATCGGCCATCAACCGGGGATCGGCGCCGCTCGCTCTCGACCTGTCCGGGTCGGGCGATCGGCTCGGCGATCTCGCGGCGAAGTTCCCGACGGCGGCGCTCGCGACGCTCGACTTCGAGGTCGGGTGGGCGGACGTCGGCTCCGGGCTCGGCTCGGCTGTCCGGCTTCGTCAAGCCGAAGGAGCTGAAGCGGTAGCGCCCCTCCGGGTCACTTCACGACCCGGTACTTGAGGTGGGTCACGTCGGGCGTCTCGACGACCCGGACCTGCTCGATCTCGACGCCGGAGCCGGCGAGGTCGTCGAACAGGCGCGTGCCGCCGCCGAGGATGACCGGGACGAGATTGACCTGGATCTCGTCGAGCAGCCCGGCCGCGAGGTACTGATGGACGACCGAGCCGCCGCCGCCGAGCGAGATGTCGGCGTCGCCGGCGGACTCCTTGGCCCGGTCGAGCGCCGACTCGATCCCGTCGGTCACGAAGTGGAAGCGTCGTGCCGCCCTCCATCTCGAGTGGCTCCCGCGGCGTGGTGCGTGAGCACGAAGACGGGGGTGTGGAAGGGCGGGTCGTCGCCCCACCAGCCGTTCCACGGCTCGGCCTCGTCCCACGGCCCCGGGCCGCCGCCGAACATGTTGCGGCCCATGACGACGGCGCCGACGTTCTGCGGTCGTCTCGGCGATCACGGCGCTCGAGTCGTTCGCCTCGCCGCCCTCGAGGCCGTGCGGCTCGCGCCATGCCTCCGTCTCGATGGCCCATTGATGAAGCTGCATGCCGCCGATGCCCATGCGGGTCGTCGATGCTCTGCTCGGGCCCGGCGCAGAAGCCGTCGAGCGACATCGCGATGTTGAACCTGAAGATTCCCATGGCCGGTTTCCTCCCGTCGTCTGCGTTCAGGACCTGGGACCGTCGCCGGCGGAGAAAATCATCGCCTCGTCGGCCACCGGCCGGTGCTTGAGCATGAGCACGTCCCGGGCGTAGTTCTGATGCAGGCGCCAGGGCGTCCTCGGGCCCTGTTTCGGGAACTGGTCGATCGAGCGCTGCGACGTAACCGGAGGTCAGGTCCAGGAACGGCTCGTCCGGTAGGTCCGGGCCGGGCCAGCGCGGGCGTGCAGCGGTCGTACCCGTGCTCGTCCATGTGGTTGAGCAGGCGGCAGACGTAGTGGGCCGCGAGGTCGCACTTGAGCGTCCAGGAGGCGTTCGTGTAGCCGATCGCGATCGCCATGTTCGGGACGCCGTCGAACATGATCCCCTTGTAGCCGACGAGCTTCGGGAGCTCGACCGGCCGGCCGTCCACGCGCCAGTTCGATGCCGCCGAACGGCAGCAGGTTGAGACCGGTCGCGGTGACGATGATGTCCGCGTCGAGCTCGGCGCCGGACTCGAGCCGGATCCCGGTCGGCGTGAACCGGTCGATCCGGTCGGTGACGACGTCGGCGTCGCCGCTGCCGATCGTCTTGAAGAGGTCGCCGTCGGGCGCCAGGCAGAGCCGCTGATCCCAGGGTTCGTAGCGGGGCTTGAAGTGCGGTCGACGTCGTAGCCGGCCGGTAGCCGAGCCTCGACGCCACGCCGGATGAAGCGCTTCATGAACTCGGGCCGGCGGCGGCTCAGCTGATAGCCGAACATCGTCACGAGCACGTTCTTCCAGCGCACGATGCCGTAGGCGAGCCTCGCGGGCAGGTGGCGGCGGAGGAAGTCGGCGATCGGGTCGCTCGACGGGATCGCCAGCACGTAGCTCGGCGATCGCTGCAGCATCGTCACGTGGGCGGCGGTCTCGGCGAGGGACGGGATCAGCGTCACGGCGGTGGCGCCGCTGCCGATCACGACGATTCGCTTGCCGGCGTAGTCGAGATCCTCGGGCCAGTGCTGCGGGTGGACGATCGGCCCGGCGAAGTCGTCCCGGCCCGTCGAACTCGGGCGTGTAGCCCTCGTCGTAGCGGTAGTAGCCGGTGCAGACGAAGAGGAACCCGCAGGTCAGCCGCTCGATCTCACCGGTGTCCGGTCAGCTCAGCCTCGACGTTCCACCTGCCCTCCGCAGACGACCACTCCGCCCTGACGACGCGACGGCCGTAGCGGATCCGGTCGATCGATCCCGTGCTCGCGGGCCGTCTCGCGGACGTACTCGAGGATCGAAGGTCCGTCGGCGAGGGACTTCGGCTCGCGCCACGGCTTGAACGAGTAGCCGAGGGTGAACATGTCCGAATCGGAGCGGATGCCCGGGTAGCGGAACAGATCCCAGGTGCCGCCGCTCGCGTCACGTGACTCGAGCAGCGCGACCGACTTGCCGGGGCAGTTCGTCCGCAGGTGGCAGGCGGAGCCGATCCCCGAGAGCCCCGCCCCGACGATCAGGACGTCGATGTGCTCGGCGGCGGGCTGCGGTTCGGATGGCGGTCATGGCCTCGACCGGCCACGGTACGACCTCGGCAACTGCGACGCCGTGACGCGAAACCTGGAAGAGTCCCGTGTCATGAAGGAGAGCATGGGAACCAGCGTCCGCGGGAAGTTGCTCGGCCGGGCTTGTCGCCGCGGCCGCAGCCGCCCTGACATTTGCGACCAGGGGCCTCAGGCCCGGGCCTCTCGACCGACCTCGAACGCTCGGGGGAGCGTCGAGCAGGTCCAGGTGACCGGCGCTGACGCCGGGCGCACAGGTCGCTCTGTCGACGCAAGGGCAAGCAGGTCTCCTCCAAGCCCGCCGGCGAGCTCGGTGGGGCCGTGTTCCGCAAGGTCGGCCCGGGCAAGCGGCTACAGGGTTTCCAGCGCCGGATCCACGATCGGGCAAGCTGACGGTCCTGACCGCGAAGTCGGCGCCGCCGAACACCGACATCTACGACCAGGATCTCCCCGAGGGCTACGGCTACCTGACGACGCGCGACGGGACCAAGCTCGCGATCGACGTTCATCTTCCCGGACCCGTCGAGGACGGCCCCTACCCGACCCTGATCGAGTACTCCGGCTACGGCTACGCCAATCCGGCCGGCCCGCAGAGCGGCATCCAGCCGGTTGCCGCGCTGCTCGGCTACGCGGTCGTCGACATCAACATGCGCGGCAGCGGTTGCTCCGGCGGCGCCTTCGACTACTTCGAGACCCTGCAGTCGCTCGACGGCTACGACGCGGTCGAGACCGTCGCCCGCCAGCCCTGGGTCCTGCACAACAAGGTCGGCATGCTCGGCATCTCCTACGGCGGCATCAGCCAGCTCTTCGTCGCCGCCACCCGACCCCCGAGCCTGGCGGCGATCACGCCGCTGTCGGTCATCGACAACACCCAGACCACCCTCTATCCGGGCGGCATCCTCAACACCGGCTTCGCGCTCGCCTGGGGCCAGGATCGCGTCGACGACTCGCAGCCCGCGAGCCCGACGACCGGTCAGGGCTGGGCCTGGACGCGGATCCAGAACGGCGACACGATCTGTGCCGACAACCAGGATCCTCCATCCGGAGGCGACCAACCTGCTGAAGCAAGATCGACCACAACAAGTTCTACAAGCCGAAGATCGCCGATCCGCTTTCGCCGGTGACGTTCGTCCACAAGATCGACGTCCCGGTCTTCATGGCCTGCCAGTGGACCGACGAGCAGACGGGCGGCCACTGCCCGACCCTCGTCAAGCAGATGACGGGAACGAACAAGAAGTGGTTCACGTTCACCAACGGGGTCCACACCGATTCGCTCGACCCGGAGACGTTCAACCGCTGGTACGACTTCATGCAGATCTACATCGCCAAGCAGAAGCCGGAGCTGTCGGCAGGTGTCAAGGCGACTTCGCGCCGATCCTCTACCAGTCGGTGCTGGGCGTCCCCGGCGTGACGCTCCCCGACGACCCGATCCAGGCGGAGCCGGACTTCGCCTCGGCGAAGGCCGCGTTCGAGGACCTTCAAGCCGGTCCGGATCCTGTATGACAACGGCGCCGCCAACGCCCCCGGAGCTCCCGGACCCGGCTTCGAGAAGCTCCTACAAGACGTTCCCGCCGGCCAACAACACGGCGCAGTCGTGGTACCTCGGCAAGGGCGGCAAGCTCACGCAACAAGTCAGGGGGCGGGGGCGCCGATCAGTTCACCTGGGACGCCGCCGCACGCCCGGCGACGAACTTCACCGGCAACACCGGGTCAGGCGATCTCTGGACCGCCCATCCGAACTACCAGTGGATCGCAGAACCCCGACGGCACCGCGCTGTCGTACCTGAGCGCTCCGCTCGCGAAGGACACCACCGTCCTCGGAGCCGGAGAGCTGCAGGTCTGGGTGCGATCGGAGGCGAAGAACGTCGACCTGCAGGCGACCGTCACCGAGGTCCGTCCCGACGACAAGGAGACGTTCGTCCAGGGCGGCTGGCTGCGGACGGGTGCCCGCAAGATGGACAGGGCGAAGAGCTCGCTGACCGAGCCGGTCCCGAGCCTCCGCAAGAAGGACGTCAAGACCCTCCCCGAAGGGCAAGTTCGTGAAGGTGAGGATCCCGCTCTATTACCAGGGTCACGTCTATCGCGAGGGCTCACGGATCCGGGTGATCGTCTCGGCGCCGGGCGGCGATCAGCCGACCTGGGCATTCGGCGAGACGGGCACCGATCCCGAGGGCACGCCCTGGGTCGCGGTGGCGCACTCGAAGAAGATGCGCCTCGCGGCTCGTCCTGCCGGTCGCCAGAGAACGGCAACGCGCCGACGGCACTGCCGCCGTGCCCGGGCCTGCGCGGGGAGCCGTGCCGGGACTACGAGGCGTTCACGAACGAAACGTTCGACAAGCCGTAGGTCGGATGCCGCGCCGGCGGTATCCTTGATTCATCGCTCGGGGTCCCGCGTGGACCCCGAGCCTTGTTCAGCAGCGTTCGTTACCGCCTCGGAGGCGGACGCACAATCTCTTTGGGACCTTCCCCACCCGGGAAGCCGGCGCGTCCCCCGAAAGTGATTCCCTCTTGCGAGATGAGATCGCCGCGAGCGACAGCAGCTGCCTCACGGTCGCTGCGCTGGGAGATGGCCGACGGGGCGACGACGACGGTCCACGTCGCCACGTACGAGCGTCCCGAGACGGTCGTCAGGGTCGTCTCCCTGCCGATGCAGCCCCTCGAGAGTTGGTGCGGCGCGCAGGGGATCGCCGACGCGATCGTCGGCGGCTTCTTCATCCGGGCGGCCGGCACGCCGCTCGGGGACCTCTGGATCGACGGGAGCCGACGGGAGTCGGAGCCGTTCAGCCCCCCGCACGGCGACGTCAGGGCCTGCGTCCATTCGGTGGGGGGAAGCGTCGTGATCGCGTCGCGTGCCTCGATCCCGCCTACGCCGGACGGCGACCTGCTTCAGGCGGGCCCGATGCTGGTCGACGCGGGGGAGGTCAGCGTCACCGACGGGGTCGACCCGGAGGGGTTCTCCGTTGCCTGCTCGCAGTTCGACTCCGACATCACGATCGGCCGCTACCCGCGGTCCGCGCTCGGGGTCGAACGGCACGCAACTGATCGCGGTGGTCTGCGACGGTCGGAGCGATCAGGACCAGGGAATGTCGCTCGGCGAGCTGGCGGCCCTGATGCGGGATCTCGGCGCCGAGTCCGCGATCAACCTCGACGGGGGCGGGTCCGCGTCGCTGGTGGTCGGGGGAACGTTGCGCAACCGGCCGCGGGAGGAGCACGGCGTCGCCCTGGCCGGGGGCCGGCCGGTGTCGACCGCGCTCACGTTCACGCCCGGCTAGGGAATTCCGCGGCCGCGCCGGGAGCCCGGTCGTGAGCAGCGCGCCCACGAAACTGTTGATGGGGCTCTACTTCTACCCCCGCGGAGGGTCGGCCCACGTCGCGCGGGCGCTCGCTCGCCAACTCGGCACGCGCAGCTTCGACGTCCGCCTCCTCTCGGGCTCGCGGACGGATCTCGGGCCGCTGGCCGACGCCCGCAGCTTCTTCGCGGGCCTCGATACAGAGGTCGTCGACTTCACCCCGGCTCTTGCTTCGGGCGCTCCACAGGCGTACGAGGGGGCCGTGGGAACAGCGCCGATGCACGGCTCCTACGAGGACCGTCGCGGGGGCGAGGATCCGATTTTCGCGTCGCTCGGGCGGGAGACGTTCGACCGGCATGTCGATGCCTGGTCGCGGGCGCTGGCCGCCGCCGGGGCGGGAACCGCGGACATGCTCTACCTCCATCACCTGACCCCTCTCAATGAGGCCGCCGAGCGCGCCTTTCCGGAGTTGCCGATCTGCGGCCACATCCACGGTTCGGAGCTGCTGATGATCGAGCGCATCGCCACCGGAGCGCCGTCGGGATGGCCCCACTCCGAGGTATGGCTCGAGCGCTTCAGCCGCTGGGCGGCCTCCTGCGAGAAGCTCGTGGTCAACAGCCCCGAGGGGATGAAGCGGGCGGTTCGCCTGCTCGATCTAGATCCCGACCGGATGTTGCTGGTCGCCAACGGAATCGATCCCGAGTTCGCGCCGCGGCGGGTCGATCGGCGGGCTCACTGGAAGCACCATCTCACCGACGACCCCCACGGATGGTCGGCCGGCGAGCTGCCCGGCAGCATCCGCTACTCGGAGGCCGAGCTCGCACCGCTCGAGGGCACGACCCTGCTGGCGGCCGGCCGCTTCACCGAGGTCAAGCGGTTGACCCTTCTGATCGAGGCCTATGCCGAGGCCCGGCCGAGGTTCGGGTGCGAGTCCGCGCTGGTCCTGCTGGGCGGGTATCCGGGCGAGTGGGAGGGCGAGCACCCTGCCGCAACCATCGCCCGGCTCGGCCTCGACGACGTCTTCCTCGCCGGGTGGCACGCCACCGACCTGCCGGATTTCTATTCGGCCGCGGACCTGCTCGTCCACCCATCCGTCCATGAGCAATTCGGACAGGTGCTGATCGAAGCGATGGGGTGCGGGGCCCCCGTGATCGCCGTCGACCGCGGCGGCCCATCCACGATCATCGACGACGGTCGCACCGGATGGCTGATCGAACCCGACGACCGGACGCAGCTGGTCGAGGCGATGGTCGGTGCCGTCAACGATCCCGTCGAGCGTCGGGCCCGCGGCGCCCGGGCGCGCGCCGAGGTGAGCGATCGGTACTCCTGGGCACGAATCGGGGGTGAGCTGGCAGGGCCGTTGTCCGCGATCTGCCGGCGGGCGGAAGATCAGGCTCTACGCTCACCGACGACATCGACCGGGCCCGCCTGACGGCCCTCGGCCGATCCGTGGGGACGGCCATCCGGTCGCCCCGGGTGGGGCGGCAAGAAAGCGAAGGAGAACCATGTTCGGCAAGACGAAGGCATTCAGCGGATTCTCAGTCGACGACCTGGGCGCGGCGAAGCAGTTCTACGGCGAGACGCTGGGCATCGAGGTGACCGAGGAGCCGCCACATGGCCTGCTCACCCTGCACATCGCCGGCGACCGGCCGATCCTCGTCTATCCGAAGCAGGATCACGTTCCCGCCAGCTTCACGATCCTCAACTTCCCGGTCGACGACATCGAGGGCGCCGTCGGCGAATTGACCTCGCGCGGGGTGACGTTCCTCCGCTACGAGGGACACCGAGATGGAGACCGACGAGCTGGGGATCTTCCGGAAGGGCGGTCCGCTGATCGCCTGGTTCGAGGATCCGGCCGGGAACGTGCTCTCGCTCATTCAGTCGTAGCGGTCACCCCGCCGACCAGCAGCCCGGCGCCGAGATGGGCGCCGAGGACCGGGCCGACCTCGGTGCAGAAGAGGGGCTCGGAGCCGAAGATCTCGCGGCCCTTGGCGACCATGCGCTCGGCGTCCTCGGGCGACTGGGCGTGCTGGACGATCCAGTCGGTGGCGCCTTGCTCGTGGAGTTGAGCGAGGTAGGAGTCCATGCGATGGAGCGCGCGGCTCTTCGTGCGCACCTTGTCGACCGGCGTGATCTCGGAGCCGAAGGTGAGGATCGGCTTGATCCGCAGCGCGCGTCCCGACCATGGCCTGCGCGGCGCCGATGCGGCCGCCGCGGCGCAGGTATTCGAGCGTGTCGAGGCAGAACCACATGTCGAGGTGCTCGCGAGTCCTGCGGACCTCTTCGACCACCGCATCGACCCCGGAGCCGAGCCGCGCCGCGCTGCCGGCGGCGAGGACGAGGCAGCCGAGCCCGCCGGCGCCGGTCTGGCCGTCGACGACCTCGACGCGGCCCGCGACGCCCCTGCCCGCCAGGGACCGGGCGGCCTCGCGCGCCGAATCGCACGTCCCCGAGATGCCGCCGGCGATATGCACCGAGACGATGTCGTTACCGGCCTCGAGGATCGGCCCGTAGCAGTCCTCGAAGTCCCCGATCGAGGGTTGCGAGGTGGTCGGGAGATCCTCGGAGTCGCGGAGGCGGGCGTAGAAGGCGTCGAGGTCGTCGTACTCGTCCTCGCGCTTCATCTCACCGTCCCAGCCGACGTAGAGGCTGACCTTGCGGATGCCGAGGCCGTCGATCATCGCCTCCGGGATGTAGGTGGTCGTGTCGGTGACGACCACCACTCCGCGCTCTTGCCGCTCCTCGCTCACAGCCGAAAAATACGCGTAAAGGGCAACACCCTGCGTTCCCGATCCGCGAATAGGATGACCGGATGGCGAAGTGGGCGGTGCTGATGGTGCTCGGAGCGGCGCAGTTCCTGATGGTCCTCGACCAGGCCGTGATGAACGTCGCGATCTCCCAGCTCGTCGAAGATTTCGACACGACGGTGACGACCATCCAGGCGGTCATCGCCCTCTACGCGCTCGTCATGGCGGCGCTGATGATGACCGGCGGCAAGATCGGCGACATCATCGGCCGCCGCAGGGCATTCACGATCGGGATGGTCATCTACGGCTGCGGGTCGGCCCTGACGGCCGCGTCCTGGAGCGTCCCGTCGCTGATGCTCGGCTGGTCGATCCTCGAGGGGATCGGGGCCGCGCTCGTGCTGCCGGCGCTCGTCGCCCTGACGGCCGGCACCTACAAGGGCGAGAAGCGCGCCATCGCCTACGGGGTGCTCGGGGGGATCGCCGGCGCGGGAATCGCCGTCGGGCCGATCCTCGGCGGCTGGGCCACGACCGAGCTGAGCTGGAGGGTCGTCTTCATCGGCGAGGTCGTCGTCGCGATCGCGATCCTGCTCGCCGTCAGGGTGATCGCCGAGCCGGAGCGCACCGGCCCGCGACCGAGCCTCGACTGGGTCGGATCGGTGGTCTCGGCGCTCGGCCTCGCGCTGGTCGTCCTCGGGGTGCTGCAGGCGAGCAACTGGGGTTGGCTGCGGCCCCTCAACTCGCCGATCGAGCCCTTCGGGTTCTCGCTGACGCCGTTCGTGGTCGCGGCCGGCGCCGTGGTCCTCGTTCGCGTTCCGGGCCTGGGAGCGTCGCCGGGAGGAGGGTGGCCGAGAACCCCTGATCCACTTCCGGCTCTTCCGAAAACCGATGCTGCGCGGCGGCCTCTCGATGCTGTTCGCCCAGAACCTGATCCTGATGGGGATCTTCTTCACGATCCCGCTGTTCCTGCAGGTCGTGCAGGGGCTCGACGCCCTCGAGACCGGAATCCGCATGCTGCCGGCATCGGTCGGGCTGTTCGTCGACCGCGATCGTCGGGTCCGGCACTGTCGAATCGCGATTCCCGGCGCGCCCGCTCGTCCGGGTCGGGCTCGGGATCACTGCTCGTCGCGACGCTGCTGCTGCTCGACACGATCGATCCGACGCTCGACTCCGCTCCTTCCTGTTCGCGATGGGGGTGCTCGGCGTCGGGATGGGCCTGATCGTCTCCCAGCTCGGCAACGTCGTCCAGTCCTCGGTCGGGAGATTCCGACCGCAGCGAGGCGGGCGGTCTGCAGAACACCGCCGATGCAGCTCGGCTCGTCGATCGGTACCGCCCTGCTCGGCGCCGTCGTCATCACCGGCCTGATCGCCGCCTTCTCGAGCAACGTCGCATCCGACCCGCGGATCGCCGGCCGACGTCAAGCAGGAGGTCGAGACGCGCAGGCTGTCGTCGGGCGGCTGCTTCGTCGCCTCCGACCAGGTCCGATCGACGGCCGAGGCGGAGGGCCTCGATCAGGCGTCGGCGGACGCGCTGGTCGAGGACTACGAGGACGCCGCAGATCAACGCCCTGAAGACGGCCTTCCTGTTCGCGGCCCTGATCGTCCTCGGGTCGTTCTTCGCGACCCGCCGGCTCCCGACCGAGCGGTTCGACGAGATCGAGCCCGCCCGCGGGCCGCCGGACGGCGCCGCGCTCGCGAATGCCTGAGGCGGTCGTCTTCGACCTCGACGGGGTGCTGCTCGATTCCGAGCAGCTCTGGAACGAGGCGAAGGAGGCGGTCGTCCGCGAGTTCGGGGGACACTGGCCCTCCGACGCACCGCACGTGATGCTCGGGATGAGCTCGCCGGAATGGTCCGTCTACATGCGGGACGAGCTCGGCGTCCCGCTGGCCGCCGAGGAGATCAACGATCGGGTCGTCGCCCATATGAACGCCGGCTACGAGCGCGAGCTGCCGCTGCTGCCGGGCGCGGCGGACGTCGTCGGAGCCTCTCGCCGAACGCTGGCCGCTCGGCCTGGCGTCCTCGGCGAACCGGGAGATCATCGACGCGTTCCTCGAGCTCTCGGGCTCGGGCGACTCGTTCATGGTCAGCCTCTCCTCCGAGCAGGTCGACCGCGGCAAGCCGTCGCCGGACGTCTACCTCGAGGCCGTGCGGCTGCTCGGCGCCGCACCCGGGCGGCGCGTCGGCGGTCGAGGATTCGGGCAACGGCATCCGCGCCGCCGCCGCGGCCGGCCTGCATGTGATCGCCGTCCCGAACCCGCACTACCCGCCGGAGGAGGACGCCCTCGAGCTCGCCGCCGTTACGGTTGCCGGCGTGGCGGAGGTGACACCGGAACTGGTCGAGGCGGACGCGGTGCAGCGTGAGCATGCAGGAGGAGGTCGTCGACCTCGCCCGCGCGCTGATCCGCGTCGACACCTCGAATCCGCCCGGCGGAGAGACCGCGGCGGCGCGGCTGCTCGCCGACTATCTCGGCGGCCGCCGGGATCGAGAGCGAGCTCGTCGGCCCGGATCCCGAGCGCCTCAACCTCGTCGCCCGCATCGAGGGTGCGGGCAGCGGCCCGTCGATCATGCTGATGGCCCACACCGACGTCGTCCCGGCGCCCGATGCCGACTGGACCGTTCCCGCCGTTCGCCGCCGAGCTCAGGGACGGGCGGGTGGTCGGCCGGGGCGCCGCCGACATGAAGGGTGAGCTCGCCGCCCGGGCCGCCGCGTTCGCCGAGCTGGCGAGGAGCGGGACCGTGCCGCCCGGCGACGTCGTCCTGATCGCCGAGTCGGACGAGGAGCGGAACACCTCCGACGCCGGCATGTCCTGGCTCGTCCGCGAGCGCGAGGACCTGCGCTGCGATTGCGCGCTGAACGAGGGCGGCGGCACGCTGCTCGAGCTGGACGGCGGTCGTCGCGTCGTGACGATCTCGCTCGGCGAGAAGGTCGTCGCATCCGTGCGGATCCGGTTCTTCGGTCGCGCCGGCCACGCCTCGGTCCCGGCCGGCGCCGACAACGTCCTGCGCCGGGCGGCGGCGGCGGTCGAGGCGCTCCTCGATCACGAGGCGCCGACGATCCTGATCCCCGCGATCGCGGACGCGCTCGAGCGGCTCGGCGCCCCGGAGGGCAGCGACGACGAAGCGGTCGCCTGGGCCGCCGCGCAGCATCCGATCCTGGCCGGGATGTTCCCGGCGATGACGCGCCTGACCGTCACCCCGACCGGCCTGCAGACCCACGAGCCGGCGAACGTGATCCCGCCCTACGCCGACGTGGTCTGCGACTGCCGGGCGCTCCCCGGCCAGGGCCTCGAGGACATCGAGAGGCACGTCGCCGCGGCGATCGGCGACGGCGTCGAGTACGAGATCGAGCTGCTCGAGCCGCTGGAGGGAGGCACCGAGTCGCCGATCGACACGCCGCTCTACCGGCTCTGCGAGGAATACGTGGCGGAGCGCCTGCCGGGCGCCGAGCTGCTGCCCGTCGTCACGCCCGGCTTCACCGACTCCCACTGGGTCCGCGGCGCGCTCGGAACGCACGCCTACGGTTTCGCCCCCGTCTTCTCGACCCCGCTCGACGTCTACCTCGACGGGATGCACGGGGCGGACGAGGCGATCGACGTCGCCGACCTCGTCGAGATGGCCGAGTTCAACCTGCGCGCCATCACCTCGCTCGCGTAGGCGCTGACCCCACTCTCGTCCAGCATGTTGGACATATCGACTCCAGCGGCGCGGGTGAAGCCGCCAGAGCCCTGTCGTCAGCTCTCGAAGCCCTCCAGGGTCGCGACGACGAGCTCGCCGATCCGGTCGAGGTCGTAGCCGCCCTCCTGGACGATCGCGGTCGGCAGGCCAGGCCGCCGAGGATCCGGCCCGCCTCGCGGTAGCCGTCGGCGTCACCTCGAGCGGGCTCTCGGGGTCGCCGCCCGCGGCATCGACCCCGAGCGCGACGACCAGGCCGGCCGCGCCGCCCGCCCGCGCCCAATCGGCAGAGCTCGGAAACAGCCTCCAGCCAGGCGCCGTCGCCGGAGCCGGGGGAGAGGGGGAGGTTGCGGTTGAGCCCGTCTCCCGCCCCGCCAGCCGCGCTCGTCCCGCGAAGCCGAGGAAGTGAGGGAACCAGCCGGCGCCGGGATCGACGTGGACCGACCCCGTCAGCACCTGTGGGTCTCGAATAGAAGATCGACTGCGTCGCCGTTGCCGTGGTGGGCGTCGATGTCGAGGACCGCGACCGGCCCGCCGAGCGAATCGCGCGAGCCGGCCCGCCGCCGCGGCGGCGTTGTTGAGGTAGCAGGATCCGCCGAAGGCGGAGCGGCGTCGCGTGGTGGCCGGGCGGCCGGCAGCAGCCGTAGACCGCCGACCTCTCGTCGGCGGCGAGCTCGGCCGCGGTGATCGCGACGTCGACGGCGGCGCGGGCGGCCTCCCAGGTGCCCGGTCCGATCAGCGTCATCGTGTCGTAGGCGAAGCGCCCGCCACGGGCGCTGATCGCGGCCGGGGTTCGGCAGCGGCAGCTCGCCGAGCAGGCCGGGGTGGGCGAAGAGGTACGGGACGACGCGATCCTGACCGGGATCGGCGGTCAGCCCCGACGCCTCCCAGTCACTCCCAGGCGCCGCGCGAGATATTCGGTCAGCTCGCGGATCGTGGAAGCGCAGGGCGACCTCGTCGGGGTGGTCCGTCGCGGCGACCAGCGGCGAGCCGGCGGCCTCGACCGCCCGCCTGATCGCAGCCGCCCGGGCGGGGAGCTCGGTTCCCGGCGTCCGCACGCCGACCCAGATCTCGCCGTCGGGCTCGTGCTGGCGGTGCAGATCGCTCCAGACGATCGGAATCGCGAGGGCCATCGCGCTACTCCTATCACAGCGACGCCGGCAGCCAAGCGACCGACCGTTAAGCCGGAGTGGTCCCCAGTCGCATCGAAGCTGCGAAGCCGCCTTGACACTGGGCGTGAGATATCTATAGGTTCTGAACGATCGTTCATGGAGGGTGATCTCGTGCTTGGACATCGAGGAGGGTCTCGGCGCCGACAGGGTGGTCGACCCCCTGCGCGCGCTGCCCCAGCCGGCGGAGCGCCTCGACCCAGCCGCCCCCGTTCGGCGATCACGAGTTCGAGCTCGACGTCGAGCGCCTCTGCCTCGACTCGACTTCGTTCCGCAACATCCGCGAGCGGGCGGCCGGCGACCCGGCGGCGATGGGCGGAGCGGATCCTCGAGATCGTCGCCGAGCCGCGGCAAGATGCACAACCCGGAGACCGACTCCGGCGGCGTCCTGCTCGGGACCGTGACGCGCGATCGGCGACCGGTTCGACGACCCGCCGGCGATCGGCGACGGATCGTCACCCTCGCGTCGCTGACGCTGACCCCACTGCGGCTCGACGCGGATCACCGAGCTCGATCCCGATTCGCGCTCGGTCGAGGTCGAGGGGACCGCCTACGTCTGTCAGAGCGCGCCATGGGGCGTGCTGCCCGACGATCTTCCGCTCGCGATGGCGCTCGAGGTCTACGACGTCTACGGCGCCGGCTCGCACACCCGCGACCTCGCGCCCGCCGGATCCGGAACCGTCTGCGTCCTCGGCGCCGGCCACGCGGGCAAGCTGGCGATGGCAGCGGCTCGCGACGCGATGGACGGCGGCACCGTCGTCGCCGTCGACGTCGATGCGGCTGCGATCGAGCGCGTCGTCGAACTGGGCCTCTGCGACGTCGGGGTCGTCACCGACCTCCGCGACCCGCTCGCTGCGCTCGACGCCGATCTCCGCGCCGCCGGCGTCGGGCCCGGCCGACCTGACCGTCGTCGTCGTCAACGCGACCGGCTGCGAGCCGACCGCGATCCTGCTCACCGCGCAGCGGGAGGACGGTCCTCTTCTACTCGATGGCGACCCACTTCTCAGACGGCGGCGCTCACCGCCGACGGCCAGAGCGCCGACATCTCGATGATCATCGGCAACGGGTTCGCGCCCGACGTCGGCGCCTACGCGCTCGATCTCTACCGCCGCACCCCGGCGCTCCGCGAAGCGCTCGGCCCGGCCGGGGGAGCGGCATGAGCGAGTCCGGCGGGACCGTCGAGCGCCGCGTCCAGGTCCGCTGGCAGGACCTCGACGGCCTCGGGCACGTCAACCATGCCGTCGTCCTCACCTATCTGGAGGAGGGGCGGGACGCCTTCCTGCGCGAGCACGGAATCCCGCGCGACGAGTACGTCGTCGGCCGCTGCTCGGTCAGCTTCAACGGCGAGATCGACCCGGGCCAGGAGTCGGTGACGGTCAGCTGCGGCGTCCGCGAGCTCGGCCGCAAGAGCATGAAGACGACGGAGACGGATCGTCGATCGACGGCGGCGAGCCGTCGTCGAGGCCGAGTTCGGGCTCGTCCTCTGGGACCCGCGGGCGCGCAGCAGCAGATTGATCACCGACGCCGAGCGCGCGTCGCTCGCCCCGACGGAGGTCGTGCCCGGATGAGCGCCTGGAACGAGAACCCGGTCGTCGTCACCTGCGCGATCACCGGTGCCGACGTCTTCCGCGAGAACAATCCGAACATCCCGTACACGACGGCCGAGATCGCCGATTCGGCGATCGGCGCCGGGCGGGCGGGGGCGACGATCGCCCACCTTCACGTCCGCGAGGACGACGGCACGCCGAGCGGCCGGCCCGGAGCTGTTCATCGACGTCATCGACCGGATCCGGGCCGAGAGCGACATCCTCACGATGGTCTCGACGGGCGGCTCCAACGACATGACGATCGAGGAGCGGACCACGGGCCTCGAGGCCAAGCCCGACATCTCCGGCGTCGAGTCGGGCTCGATGAACTTCGGCGACGAGACCTTCATCACGCCGCCGCCGGCGGGGCGCGGGATCGTCAAGCGCGCGACCGACGCCGGCATCGCGCTCGAGGTCGAGGTCTTCGACGTCGGCCACGTCGTCAGCGCCGTGCGCTGGCTCGAGCAGGGCGATCCTCGAGGGCCCGCTGAGGATCAACCTCGTCTTCGGCGTTCCGGGCGGCATCGACGCCTCGCCGGAGGCGCTCGACGCGATGCTGCGCCCGCTGCCTCCCGAGGCGTTCTGGACCGTGACCTGCATCGGCCGCCACCACCAGCGGATGCTGGCCCTCGCCCTGCTCCGCGGGGCACCGGGGATCCGCACCGGCCTCGAAGACGTCGCCTACATCAGCCGCGGCGTCCACGCGCCGTCCAACGCGGCGCTCGTCGAGATGGCCGTCGAGCTGTCGCGGACGCTCGGCCGCGAGGTCGCGACCCAGGACGAGACCAAGGAGCTGCTCGGCCTTGGTTGAGCCGGCCGAGATCACGGTCGAGGACCGCGCCCGGCAGGCGCGGTCCCGAGACGCGCGAGGCGATCCACGCCGCCGCGATCGACCTCTTCGCGAGGCTCGGCTACCACGCGACCTCGATGCGGGCGCTCGCCGCCGCGGCCGACGTGCAGCCGGCGGCGATCTACCACTGGTACCCGAACAAGGAAGCGATCCTGATCCAGCTCCAGGACGACTTCATGGAGCAGCTCACGGTCCGCGTCCACGCGGCGATGGACGCTGCCAGGAGCGGCCGGCCATGAAGCTCGCGGCCGCGGTCCGCGAGCACGTCGTCTACCACGGCCTGCACACCGACGAGGCGTTCGTCACCGACAGCGAGATCCGCGCCCTCACCGACGGTCCCCGCGCGCCCTGATCGACAAGCGCGACGAATACCAGGCGACCTTCGCCGAGCATGATCCGCGACGGGATCGGCGACGGTTCGCTGCGCTCGCTCCGACGTCCACGTCGCGACCTACGCGATCCTGCTGCAGTGCACCGGCGTCGCCCTCTGGTTCAAGCCGGACGGGCCGCTCGGGCTCGAGGAGGTGGCCGAACTGCACGTCGAGCTCGTGCTCGGCTCGCTGCAGGCGTCCATCGGAGCTGATCGGCGAGGCGATCGAGCGGGTCTCCCGTCGGGCCGCGACCGGGGGCGGCCTGAGCGATGGCCGATCAAGCCCCCGGCACTGCCCGAGAACGCGACGATCGCCGTCGTCGCGCCGGCGAGCCCGCCGCAGACGCGATCGGAGACCGAGCAGGCGGTCGCCTACTTCGAGGATCGCGGCCATCGCGTCGTCCTCGGCCCCAACCACCGCAAGGTCCACGGCTACCTCGCCGGGACGGACGAGGAGCGGGCCGCCGACCTCCAGTGGGCGCTCAGCGAGCCGGGAATCGACATGGTCCATGCGCTCGAGGGCGGCTACGGCACGGCGCGGCTCTATCCGCTGATCGACTGGGAGGCGATCGGCGACCCGCGCATCGTCTGCGGCTTCAGCGACCTCACCGCCCTGCACCTCTTCATCCAGCGGCACGCCGACTGGGTCAGCCTCTACGGCCCCAGCTTCCTGCGGTTCACCCGCAGCAAGGGCGACTATCAGCTGACGAAGGAGACCGAGGAGTGGTTCCACCGGGCGCTGCGGCCCGAGCCGCTCGGCCGCGTCTTCGAGGATCCCGAGGAGCCCTACGTGCTGACGCTCGGCGAGGGCGTCGCCGAGGCGCCGCTCGTCGGCGGCTGCCTGACGCTTCTCTGCTCGAGCATCGGCACCCCGTACGAGGTGCAGACCGAGGGCAAGATCCTGATCGTCGAGGACCTCAACACCGAGCCGTACCTGGTCGACACCGCGCTCAACCACCTGCGCCTCGCCGGCAAGCTCGACGGGATCGCCGGATTCGCGTTCGGGACCAGCGTCAACCTCCAGTACCAGACGCTTCCCGAGGGCCCGGAGTCGACGCTGTCGATCGAGGAGATCCTCGACGAGCTGATCGCGCCGCTCGGCATTCCGGCGATCTCGAACGTCCCGTTCGGCCACGGCAAGCACCTGGCGGCGATGCCGCTCGGGGCGATGGCGCGGATCGACGGCGCCGGCAAGAGCCTCGAGATCCTCGAGGCGGCGGTGGAGGCAGCGAGCATGAGGACCTGCGAAACGACAAGCGGAGAGGGAGGCGTTCGATGAGCGCGAGGTTGAGGCTGATGTTCGCGACGATGGCGGGCGTGCTCTGCGGGGCGCTCGTGCTGGTCGCGCTGCCGGCCGCCGCTCAGGACGGCACGACCGCACGATGGCGGCTCCGACACGACCGTGCTGCGGATCGGCTGGGCGCAGGAGCCGAACACCCTGAACCCGTTCGTCGGCCAGGACGAGGAGGACTACACCGTCTGGGCGCTCAACTGGGACCTGCCGATCAACTTCAGCGCGAAGGACCTGAGCCCGGCGCCGGGGATCGCCGAGAGCTGGGAGGTCTCCGAGGATCGCAAGACGGTGACGATGAAGCTGGCCCCCGACCTGAAGTGGTCCGACGGCAAGCCGATCACCTCCGAGGACGTCAAGTGGTCGCTCGACGAGCTCGGCGGCCACGGCATCCTCTTCACGAGCTACACGTCGAGCATCACGAAGATCGACACGCCCGATCCGCAGACGGTCGTCATCCACACCAAGCGGCCGGACGCCCGGATCGTCGGCGGCCTCTTCATCTACGTGCTGCCCAAGCACATCTGGGGCAAGGTCCCGCTCGACGACCTGAAGGGCCAGTACAAGCCGAAGCTGCCGCTCGTCGGCAGCGGCCCCTACATGGTCACCGACTACGAGACGCGGCCGGATCATCAAGATGGAGCGGAACCCGAACTTCCGCGGCGATCCAGGGCCCTACGACGAGATCCAGTTCATCAAGTACGGCAACCAGGACGCCGTCGAGCGGGCGCTGCAACTCGGCGAGATCGACATGGTCCGCGAGGTCGAGGCCTCCAGCTACGCCCGCCTCGGCACCCAGGAGAACGTCGACACGCGGCGCAGCGCGACGCCCGCCTACACCCAGCTCGCCTTCAACATGTGCTCGGAGCAGGACTGCCCGGACGCCGAGTTCAACCCCGCCGTCCAGGACCAGACCGTGCGGCAGGCGATCGCCTACGCGGTCGACCGCGAGCAAGCTCCAGGAGATCGCCACCCGCGGGACGTCGTTCGTCGCCAACGGGATCCTGCCGTCCTACTACAAGGCCTTCTACGAGGAGCCCGAGCAGACCTACCCCTACGACCCCGATCTGGCGAACCAGATGCTCGACGACGCCGGCTGGACCCGGAACTCCGACGGCATCCGCGAGAAGGACGGCGAGACGCTCTCCTTCGACGTCTACGTCCGCTCCGAGTCGCCGTTCACCGTGCAGATGGCGAAGCTGATCGCCGAGATGACGAAGGAGATCGGCGTCGAGTTCAAGGTCCAGGTCGTCAGCACCGACAAGCTCTACGACCTCACCGTGCGCAAGGTCGACGGCAAGCCGGCGCCGGACTTCGACACGTTCATCTGGGGCTGGGGCGGCGATCCCTACGACCCGAGCTTCCTGCTCAGCATCCTGACCAGCGGGCGAGATCGGCGGCTCCTCCGACTCGTTCTACTCGAACCCCGAGTACGACAAGCTCTACAAGGAGCAGACCGGGGATCTTCGACACCGACGACGCGCCGGGAGGTCATCAAGCAGATGGTCGACATCACCCAGGACGATCTGCCGTACCTGGTGCTGACCGAGGATCCCGCAGCTGCAGGCCTATCGGACCGACAAGATCGAGCACGATCAAGCCGATCTGCCCGGAGGAGACCGGGGATCTCTTCTGCGATCAGGTCTCCTACGAGGGCGTGCTCGCCCTCAATCCCGTCGCCGGCGCCTCGACCGACACCGGCAGCGGCAACGCCGGCCTGGCCGGGCTCGTCGGGCTCGTCGTCGGCTTCATCGGCGGGGTGCTCGTCACCCGCAGCCGCCGCCGCGGCGTCGGCGAGCCGCTGGAGCTGCCCGAGTGAGGCGAGGGGGCGACACGCATGAACGGCCGCTGGCTCGCGGGGAAGGTCGCCGCGGCGATCGTGACGCTGATCTTCGTCCTGATCTTCAACTTCTTCCTGTTCCGGGCGGTCGGCGACCCGACCGAGCAGCTCGCCCGCCTTCCCGGCGCGACCGACAAGGAGCTCGCGCAGCTGCGATCCGACTACGGGCTCGACAAGCCGCTGCTCGGCCAGTTCGTCGACTACGCCGGCGACACCGTCCGGCTCGACCTCGGCATCAGCCAGCGCACCCGCGAGCCGGTCTGGGACGAGATCAAGGCGGCGATCCCCTGGACGCTGCTGCTCGTCGGGACCGGGACGCTGCTGGCGACCCTGATCGGCAGCCTGGATGGGGGTCAAGGCGGCGACGAAGCGAGGGACGAAGACCGACGACGGCCTGCTCGGCTTCAGCCTGTTCACCTACGCGTCGCCCGAGTACTGGATCGGGATCATCCTGATCCTCGTCTTCGCCGTGGCGATACCCGATATTCCCGGCCGGCCAGCAGGTGACCCCCGGGGTCGAGTTCTCGAGCTGGTTCGACCAGGCGCTCGACGTCCTCGACCACCTGATCCTGCCGGCGACGGCGATGACGCTGATGCTGCTCGGCCAGTACTTCCTGATCATGCGCTCCTCGATGGTCGACGTGATGACGGAGGACTTCATCACCGTCAAGCGGGCGACCGGGCTCTCGCGCGACCGGGTGATCAACCGCCACGCCGTCCCCAACGCGCTGCTGCCGCTCGTGACGATCTCGGCGATCCAGTTCGGCGCGGTCGCGGGCGGCGCGATCACGATCGAGACGGTCTTCTCCTGGCCGGGCCTCGGCGAGCTCAGCTTCAACGCGATCAACGACAAGGACTTCCCGGTCCTCGCCGGCACGTTCCTCGTCTTCAGCGTCGGCGTCATCCTCGCCAACCTGCTCGCCGACATCCTCTACTTCTTCCTCGACCCGAGGGTGCAGACGAAATGACCGAGCAACAGAGCGTCAAGCACCTCCTTTTCGGGACCTGGCGGGGCCGGTTCGGCGTCGGCGTGCTCTCGCTGACGGTCTTCGTCGCGATCTTCGGCAACCTCCTCGCTCCCTACGACCCCAACGCGTCGAGCACCGCGGTCCTGCAGTCGCCGTCGTGGAGCCACATCCTCGGCACGACCGAGAACGGCTCCGACGTCTTCTCCCAGCTGCTCGTCGGCACCAGGGTCTCCGTCGTGGTCGGCTTCTCCGCCGCCCTGATCTCGGCCGATCCTCGGCTCGCTCGTCGGCCTCGCCGGCGGTTACTTCGGCGGCTGGACCGACCGCAGCCTCGACGCGCTCGAGAACTGGTTCCTGGTGATCCCGACGCTGCCGCTGATGATCGTCCTGGCCCGCGTCCTGAACCCGTCGCTGACGGTGCTGATCGTCGTCATCGGGCTGACCTCCTGGGCCGGGACGGGGCGGATCGTCCGCGCCCAGGTGCTGACGCTTCGCGAGCGCGCGTTCGTCGAGCGCGCGCGAGCGCTCGGGGCCGGCGACACCTACATCATCAAGACGCACATCCTGCCCAACACGCTGCCGCTGATCTTCGCCAACACGGTGCTGATCGTCGCCGTCGCGATCCTCTCGGAGGCCGCCCTGTCCTTCCTCGGCCTGGGCGATCCGACCCAGATCTCCTGGGGCTCGATGCTCGAGAACGCCTTCAACTCGGGCGCCCCGAGCGCCGGCGCCTGGTGGTACGTGATCCCGCCCGGCCTCGCCATCACGATCGTCGTCCTCGCGGTCTCGCTGCTCGGTTTCCTGTTCGAGGAATACATCAACCCGCGACTCAGGGAGGTGGCGTCGTGAGCGCCCTGCTCGAGGTCGAGGATCTGCGCGTCATGCACGGCGAGCACCCGATCGTCGACGGCGTCGACTTCCGGCTCGAGCGCGGCGAGGCGCTGGCGCTCGCCGGCGAGTCCGGCTGCGGAAAGACGACCACGGCGCTCGCCCTGATGCGCCTGCTGCCCGGCGGCCTCAAGCAGTCCGGCACGATCACGCTGCGGCCCGAGGGCTTCAAGGACGCCGAGGGGAACGAGTCGCAGATCAACATCGGCCGGCGGACCGAGACCGGCATGCAGCTCGTTCGCTGGCGCCACATCTCGCTCGTCTTCCAGGGGGCGATGAACTCGCTCGACCCGGTCCAGAAGATCGACAAGCAGATCGCCGAGGCGATCGAGCTGCACGAGCGCAAGGCGACCTCGGCCGACGTCGCGCGCCGGATCGGCGAGCTCCTGGAGACGGTCGGGCTGACGGCCGGGGTCGGGTCGCGCTATCCGCACGAGCTCTCGGGCGGGCAGCGACAGCGCGTGATGATCGCTCTCGCCCTGGCCTGCCGCCCGTCGCTGGTGATCGCCGACGAGCCGACGACCGCTCTCGACGTGGTCATGCAGGCGCAGGTGCTGCAGCTGCTGGAGCGGCTGCGCGAGGAGCTCGGGCTCGCCCTGATCCTGATCTCCCACGACATGGGCGTCCTCGCCGAGACCTGCGACCGGATCGCCGTCATGTACGCGGGGCGGATCGTCGAGACCGGGCCCGTCGACGCGGTCTTCGCGTCTCCGCAGCACCCGTACACGAAGCGCCTGCTCGACTCGCTGCCGGTGATCGGCGGCGACCGCGGCCTCGCGCCGCCGATCCCCGGCTCGCCGCCGGATCCCGGCAACCCGCCGAGCGGCTGCAGCTTCCACCCGCGTTGTCCGTACCGGGCGCGAGCGTTGCGACGTCGTCCCGGAGCTGCGAGAGGTCGCGCCGGGCCACGCCTCGGCCTGCCACTACGCGCCGTGGTCGGAGTGGCCGGAGATCGAGGTCCCGGCCGTCACCGCCGAGGAGGTCGGCGCATGAGCGAGATCCAGGCGGGAGAGATCGGGACGGGCGAGACGCTGATGAACGTCCGCGACGTCGAGGTTCGATTCGAGGCCCGGAGGAAGACCGCGCTGGCGCTGGCCGGCGTCTCGCTCGAATGGCGCCCGGGCGAGATCCTCGGAGTCGTCGGCGAGTCGGGATGCGGAAAATCGACGCTCGCCCGGGCGATGCTCGGGCTGCAGCCGACCTCGGAGGGCGAGTTCCACTTCGACGGCGACGTCGATGTCCGGCAAGAGCGACCACCGGGCGCTGCGCAAGCGGGTCCAGATGATCTTCCAGGACCCCTACCAGACCCTGAATCCGCGCCAGAAGGTCTCGGCGATCATGAACGAGCCGCTGAAGATCCAGAAGGTCCCGAAGGCCGAGCACGACGAGCGGGTGCGCCGCGCGATGGGCGACGTCGGCCTCGACCCGGACCGCTTCCTGGATCGCTACCCCCATCAGCTCTCGGGAGGCCAGCGCCAGCGCGTCGCCATCGCCGCCGCGCTGGTCCTCGAGCCCGACGGGCTGATCTGCGACGAGCCGGTCTCGATGCTGGACGCCTCGGTGCGGGCGCAGATCCTCAACGTCCTCGTCAACCTCCAGAAGCAGCGGGGCCTGGCGCTGATCTTCATCACCCACGACCTCAGCCTCGCCTGGTCGCTGTGCGACCGGATCGCCGTCATGTACCTGGGCCGGATCGTCGAGGAGGGGCGTTCGGTCGACGTGATCGAGCGGCCCAAGCATCCCTACACGCAGGCGCTGGTCACCGCGATTCCGGTCCCGACACCCGGGGGAGGGGGGCGGCGCGAGCTGCTCAAGGGCGAGTTGCCCGACCCGACCGCGATCCCGTCCGGCTGCCGCTTCCATCCCCGCTGTCCGCGCCGGTTCGAGCCGTGCGACCGGGTCGACCCGAAGCTCGATCCCGGTCGGCGGGCCCGATCAGGCGGCCGCGTGCCTCCTGCACGATCCCGCGGCGGCGGGCGAGCCGGCGATCGTGAGCGAGCGCCGGCGCCGCTGGCGTGATCTCGTCGGGCCGGTCGGCCGGCTGCCGACCGGTGAGCGCGAACGCGATCACCGACGTTCCCGGCGTCCGGGTCGGTCAGGCTCAGGCGGCCTCGGGGCAGAAGACCGGCGTCACCGTCGTCGCGCCGCCCGACGGGTCCCTGCCCGCGCCGGCCGGCACCGCGACGGTCAACGGCGTCGGCGAGCTGACCGCCAAGCTCGAGATCGACGAGCGCGGGCGCATGGAGACGCCGGTGTATCTCTGCGGCTCGCACGCGATCGGCACGGTCCTGCAGGCCGCGATCACGGCCTCCGGGCGGGGCCCGGACAACATCGTCCTGCCGGTCGTCGGCGAGTGCGACGACGGCGACCTCGCCGACTCGCGGACGATCGTCGCCGGCGACGTCGAGAGCGGCGCTCGCCGACCTCGGCGAGGAGGTGCGCGAGGGCACGGTCGGCGCCGGAACCGGGATGAACTGCTTCGACTTCCCGGGCGGCATCGGCTCGGCCTCGCGCCGCGTCGGCGACCATCACGTCGGCGTCCTGCTGCTCTGCAACTTCGGCGACCGCGAGTATCTCGACGTCCTCCAGGGCGTCGACGGCGCCGACGGCCCGCTCGCCGTCCCCTCCGATCGCCCCGCTCCGCACGGCTCCTGCATCGCCGTCTGCGCGACCGATGCGCCGCTCTCGCTCCTGCAGCTGCGACGCCTCGCGCTGCGGCCGCTGCTCGGCCTCGCCCGCGCCGGCTCCTACGGCGCCGAGGGCTCCGGGCGAGATCGGGATCGCGTTCGGCACCGACCGGCGGGATCGACGGGCGGGGAGGGGGTCTCCGACGACGACGATCAACCGGCTCTTCGCGGCGGCGTTCGAGGCCGCGCAGGAGTCGGTCTACAACTGCCTGGTCGCCGCCCGCCCGTCCGAGCGGCTGGACGGGACGATGCAGCCGGCATTCCCGATCGACGAGATCGTCGCGTCCGTCGCCTCAGGCCGTGGGAACGGCCTCGGCTGAGCGCTCGCCGACCGGCGCCTCGGCCGGGCGGCTGGGGGAAGCCGACCATGTCGCTGGAGCGGACGAGCAGGTAGCCGGCGATGCTGCCGACGAACGCGATCCCGGCGCCGATCAGCAGGATCTCGTTGAGCCCGCCGACGAACGCCTGGTTGGCGGCGTCGAGCGCCTGCTCGCGGAACTGCGGCGGGACCGAGGCGACGGCGGCTCTCGGTCGCTCCGGAGGAGACCGCGTCGGAGAAGGCTCCCGGGGCCTGCGGCAGCAGGTCGCCGAGCTTCGAGTCGACGCGGCTCTGGAAGATCGCGCCGAGCGCCGCGACGCCGGTCGCGATGCCGACCTGGCGGAACGTCGAGTTGATGCCCGAAGCCATGCCGGCGCGGGCCGGCTCGACGACGCCGATCGCGACCGCGGCGATCCCCGGGTTGGTCATGCCGATCCCGATGCCCGCGATCAGGAAGCCCGGGAGCAGCACCGTCCAGCTGTTGCCGACCTCGAGGCCGTGCATGAGGACGAGGCCGATGCCGACGAGCAGCAGCCCCGAGCCCATCAGCACCCGGTGCTGGACCCGGCCCTCCGAGAGGCGGGCCGAGATCGGGGCGACGATGAACGAGAGCAGCGTCAGCGGCAGGAACCGCAGACCGGCCTCGAGCGGCGAGTAGCCGAGCACGTCCTGGATGTAGAGCGTCAGGTAGAGGAACAGGGCGAACATCCCCGCCGACAGGGAGAAGGCGACGACCGAGACCCCCGTGAAGGAGGGCTTGCGGAAGAGGGCCAGGTCGAGCATGGCGTTCTTGCGGTGCAGCTCGATCGCGACGAAGGCCGCCGAGCAGCGCGACCGCGCCGATCAGGCAGGTGAGGATGATCGGGCTGCCCCAGCCCTCGGCGTTGCCGCGGATCAGGCCGAAGATCAGGGCGAAGAGGCCGAGCGAGAAGGTGATCAGGCCCGGGACGTCGATCGGCTGCGGGTCGGTCGCCTTGACGTTGACGAGCTTGGTCTCGGTGATGAAGATCGCCGCGATCCCGATCGGGACGTTGACGAAGAAGATCCACTCCCAGCCGAGACCCTCGGTGAGGATGCCGCCGATCAGCGGCCCGATCGCGACGGCGCCGCCGACGGTCGCACCCCAGATCCCGATCGCCTTGGCGCGCTCGCGGCCCTCGAACTCCTGGGCGATCAGCGCCAGCGAGGTGGCGAACATCGCGGCCGCGCCGGTTCCCTGCAGGCCGCGGCCGAGGTTCAGCAGCGTCGGGTCGCCGGCCAGGCCGCAGAGGAACGACGCGAACGTGAACAGGGCGAAGCCGATCGTGAACACGCGGCGGCGGCCGAGGCGGTCGCCGATCGAGCCGAACACGAGCAGGAAGGAGGCCAGGGTCAGCGCGTAGGCGTCGACGACCCACTGGAGGCTCGAGAGGCTGGCGTCGAGGTCCGACTGGATGTCGGGGAGGGCGACGTTGACGATCGTCACGTCGATCAGGAGCATGAAGGTGGCCACGCATACGGCCAGGAGGGTCCAACGCTTGCGAGTCATCTGGGCTAGGCTTCCCCTTAAGTGGTAGGTCTGATCATCAGTAACGCTGACGATCAGGCTAGCGAATAGATTCCGAACATGGCTTCACCCCCGACTCCAGAGCCGAAACCGAGGCCGATACCGGCCGTGCAGCCGATGCTCGCCGAGCGGGTCGGCTTCCTCTTCGCCAAGCTCCACCAGCGCTGGGCGGCCGAATCGATCGCGGTCCTCAGGGACGCCGGCGTCGGGCTCTCGGGCATGCACTTCGGCGCGCTCTCGATCGTCGACGGGCTCGGCCCGATGTCCCAGCAGGAGCTCGGCGAGTACATCGGCAAGGACCGGACGACGATCGTCGCGATCGTCGACGAGCTCGAGCAGGAGGGCCTCGTCGAGCGCCGGCGCAATCCCGCCGACCGGCGCGCCTACGCGCTGCAGGTCACGCCGAAGGGCCACGACTGGCTGACGCGCGCCAAGCCGGCCCTGGTGACGGCCGAGGACGGCCTGCTCGAGGCGCTCGACGCCGAGGAGCGCGCCACGTTGATGAGATCTGCTCCAGCGGGTCCTCTTCGGCCCGGCCCCGCAACGCTGACCGCAGCATGCGGGGCGTCGACGGCAGGGAGGTCGCGGCGGTGTTCGCCGGCGGCTTCGTCGGTGCCCTCGCACGCCTCGGGCTCGATCGAGGCGCTGCCGCACGGGGCGCTCGAATGGCCGTGGCCGACCTTCATCGCGAACGTCCTCGGCGCGTTCGCCCTCGGCTGGTTCACGACGAGGCTGCAGGAGCGGCTGCCCGTCTCGGCCTACCGCAGGCCGCTGCTCGGCACCGGCTTCTGCGGCGCCCTGACGACCTTCTCGACGATGCAGCTCGAGATCGTCCGGATGCTGCGAGGGCGGCGACGTCGTGCTCGCGTTCGCCTACACCGCCGCCAGCGTCGCTCGCCGGGTTCGCCGCGGTCGTGCTGGCGACCGGGCTGGCGAGAAGGGCGAGGCTCGCATGAGCGTCGCGACGGTGATCGCGGTCGGGCTGCTCGGCGGCTGCGGGGCGGTCGCGCGGCTGCTCGGCGACGGAGCGGTTTCCGCTCGGCTGCCGATGACGTTCCCGATCGGCACGTTCGCGATCAACATGGCCGGCAGCCTCGCCCTCGGGGTCCTCGCCGGGATCACGACCGACGCCGAGACGCTGCGGCTGCTCGCGACCGGGTTCCTCGGCTCGTTCACCACCTTCAGCACCTGGATGTTCGAGAGCCAGCGCCTCGCCGAGGACGGTGAGGGCGGGCCGACGATCGCCAACATCGCCGGCAGCCTGATCGTCGGGCATCCCGCTCGCCTGGATCGGCCTGCAGATCGGCGGCCTGCTGTGAGCGGCGATCGGCGGCCTCGGCCTGACCGCCTTCCTCGGGGAGCGCGACTCGCACCGCGGGCGGCTTCCTCGCCGAACGCGTCGTCGACGAGCTCGCCGGACGCCGGCGTCGAGGCGGGCGTGCTGATGCGCGGCGTCGAGGGCTTCGGCGTCGAAGCATCTGCGCCGCACCGATCGGCTGCTGACCCTCTCGGAGGATCTGCCGATCGTCGTCTCCGGCGTCGGCGAGGCCGAGGCGGTGGAGCGGGCGGCCGACGCGGATCGCCGAGATCGTCGGGGAGCGGCCCGTGACCCTGCGCGACGTCGTCCTCTTCGACGCGACGGATCCGCTCGAGCCCGATCGCGAGCTGGCCGTCGCGGCCCTTGGGTGCAGGTCGACGATCCACGTCGGCCGCGGGCGCCGGATCGGCGGCACGGCCGGCCTACGAGGCGGTCGTGACCCGGCTGCGCGCCGCGGGCGTCGAGGGCGCGACCGTGCTGCTCGGGGTCGACGGGATCCTCGGCGGCGAGCGGCGCCGGGCCGGCTTCTTCTCCCGCAACGCCGACGTCCCCGCGCTGGTGATCTCGGTCGGGAACGTCCGAGACGATCGCGCGCGGGCTGTCGTCGGTGCGGGCCCTGCCGGGCGAGCGGGTCGTGACGGTCGAGGACGCGCACGTCTGCAAGAGCGCCGGGAGTCGACTCGAACCCGACGCGGCGATCCCCCGCCGGGACGAGCTGATCAGGCTGACGCTCTACTCGAGCGAGCAGGCCCACGTCGGCGGGCGCCCGGTTCACGTCGAGGCCGTGCGCGCCCTGCGCGCCGCCGGGGCGGCGGGCGCGACGGCGATGCGCGGCATCTGGGGATTCGACGGCAGCCACGCTCCGCACGGCGACAGCCTGCTGAGCCTGCGGCGGCGCGTGCCGACGGTCACCACGGTCGTCGACGGGCCGGCCGAGTCGCGCCGCTGGCTCGAGCTCCTCGACGAGCTGACGCCGTCGCGCGGGCTGATCACGAGCGAGCGGCTGACGCCGACGCTCAGTCGCCGCTGATCGTCCAGAGCGAGTCGACGACGCTGAGGAGCGAGCCCGCGAGCATCGGGTAGAGGCTCTCGGGGTCGAGCTCGTTCTCGCGCCAGCCGTCGAGGGCGCTCTCGGCGAAGTCGATGTAGGCGTTGAGGCCCGCGCGCACCGCGGGCGAGGGGTCCTCGGTCCCGAAGTGATTGAGCGAGATCGCGGAGACGACGAACGCCCGGTAGTGGGCGGCGAGGGCGTCGATCTCGGGATCGCGCGGCGGCGCTCGCCTGCCGGTGGACGAGCCAGATCTCGGTCGGCGCCATGGCGTGCTCGAAGAACCGCGAGAAGTTGGCCGCCAGGCGTTCCTCGATCGGGGTGTCGGAGTCGACGACCCAGCCCTCGGTGAGCTCGGCGCCGACCCGCTCGACCGCGGCGATGAACAGGTCCTGCAGCCCGCGCGGGAAGTAGTGGTAGATCAGCGTGCGGGTCACGCCGGAGCGCTCGGCCACCTCCTCGAGCGTCAGGCCGCTGTAGCCGAGCTCGGCGACGACCCCGATGACGTCGCGTCGATGAGCTGGTCGCGTCGGGCGTCGGGTTGCAGGCGCTTGGCGCGCGTTGTGGACAAGCCGTCAGCCTACTTAGGCTGGGACGCCGAGCGCGCCTGGCGGTCGATTCGGGGGTTCTGCCTTGACAGGCTGTCAATTAACCCGCTAGCTTCTCGGTCGAGCAACCTCGGAGGAGAGCGGAAGTGAGTTCGTCGAAGTCTTCATGGGCAGCCCGGTCGCTGGCGGTCGCGGCTGGAATCGCGATGGTGGCGTTGCCGGCCCCTGCCGGGGCCGGCGCAGCCGGCTGCAAGCAGCCGAAGGGCAAGTTCGAGCCGCCCTGCAATCCTGCGCTTGCGTCTTCGCCCTGGAGTGCCTCCCACCGGGCCGGCTACGCGCAGGCCTCTTCCCGCTACCGCGGGATCGAGAGCGCCGACGTGCGGGCCACCCACCTGGACCTGCCGGGAATCCCGATCTCCATCCAGTTCAGCGGCAAGTACGGCGATGGCGGCCGCGTCGCCTGGGGGTCGCTGATCGACGGCGCCGATCGCCAGGCGCTCTTCAAGGTGGACGTCGACAGCCGCAAGCTGATCGACATCTACGTCCCGGGCGAGCGTGAGGTCGATCCGCCGACCTCGGGGGTGGGCGGAATCACCGGCGCCTACAACATGCTCGACCGGTCGAACCACTTCATCGTTCCCCGGCAGCGCTGGTTCGACGTCTACGGGGACGCCAAGCGGGGGAAGAGCGGATCGCCGATCGCGTTGCTGAAGCGCTACGCGCTACCCGCTCGGGCCTTCTGCGGCACCGGCGACAAGCTCGTCGGCGCGACGATGACCTACGACGGGTACATCGCCTTCGCCACCGAGAACGGCGTGGTCGGGACGATTCCACGGCATCCGGGTCAGATGCGCAACGCGAACCTGCGAACGGTGAGCCTCAACGGCGATGCGGCCTGCGCGAGCGCCGACGAGCCGGATGCCGAGCTCGAGACCGTCTCCAACAGCATCGCGGCCGATGAGAACGGCGGCATCTACGTCGTCACCTCCAAGCACATGGTCCGGGTCAACCACGATGCGCGCACGGGCGACCTCGTTGTGCGCTGGTCGACGCCGTACAACGCCGGCTCGGACGTCTCCGAGATTCGCCTCGGCGAGGGCTCCGGCTCGACCCCGACCCTGATGGGAACCGGCCGGGGCCAGGACAAGTTCGTGGTCATCACCGACGGTCAGGACCTGATGCACCTCGATCTCTTCTGGCGCAACGGCGTACCGAAGAAATGGGACGGGCTCGGCGACGGCCGGCCGCGCCGGATGGCCTGCGAGTACCCGGTGACGTTCGGCGACCCGACCGCCACGACGTCGCTGTCGGAACAGTCGGTCGCGGTCCGCGGCTACGGAACCCTCAACGTCAACAACCTCCTCGACTACGAATTCCCGGACGGTCTGCCGGCGGTGCTCCTGAACGCTTTCGCGGCTCTGCGAGGCGGCGACCCGGCTGCCGCGCCGCAGGGCGCGGAGCGGATCGATTGGGATCCGGCCCGGCAGCGGTGCCGATCGGTGTGGTCGAACTCCCACGTGTCGATACCGAACGGGATCCCATCGATCAGCTCCGGCAGCAAGCTCGCCTACGGGGTCAGCCAGCGCCATGGGGACTGGGGCGTGCGGGGCCTGCGCTGGGCCGACGGGCGCAACAGCTTCTTCGCCCGGGCCCCGGCCCGACCGTGCTCGGAGACCGCGATTGGATATCTGCGGGACTCCGGGACGCTGCCGTTCCTCGGCCCGGTGGTCGACGAGCTGCCGAACAGCTGCGAGAACTCGTTCTACGCGGCGACCGAGATCGGTCCGGGAAGGTCGATCTGGACGGGAACGTTCCTCGGCCTCACCGCCTATACCCCGCGGCGCTGACGGCCGCAGCGCTCTGGGCTAGCCGAGCCCGTCCGGTACCGGGTAGACGTCGCCGGCGTCCTCGTCGTCGTTGAGCGGCCGGTCGAGTACGAAGACCTCGACCGCGTAGTCGGGGTAGACCGAGTTGTCGCTGAGGAAGGCGGATACCTTGCAGCCGGTCTGCTCCTGGACGAGCGTGCAGGCCGCCTCCCGCATCGCCCCCTGGAAGCCACGGCGGACCTCACGGACCAACGCCGCGCGGTCGTCGTCGGCGAGGGTCTTCTCGGCGACCGTGAGAGTGTCGCGGAGGAGCACGACCACGACGCCGTCGTTGATGTGGGTCCAGGCGTCGGTCGGCCCACGTCCGACGTATTCCTTGAAGAGGCCGACCATGCCGCGGGATATCTCACGACGCTGCTGATGTTGCTCGGACTGGGACTCGGCCATGGTGGGCGGGGATCCTACGGGTCAGGTGGCCCGATCAGTTCGCCCCACCTGAACATCGCCGCGAACGGCATCGAGCAGCTTCGACAGCGACCGCCGCAGCAGCCTCGAGACCTGCATCTGCGAGACGCCGATCCGCTCACCGATCTGGCGCTGCGTGAGGCCCTCCTCGAACCGCAGCCGGAGTGCCTCGCGCTCGCGCTCGTCGAGGTCGACCGCCGCCCCCGCCATCCGCGCCTCGGCGGCGTCGAAGCCGAGCTCGACGCTGGGGAGCGTGTCCGCGATCGCCTGGCCCTCCTCCTCATCCGTCGCCGCCGCCGGTCGATCCAGCGACACCGGCGTCCGGGCGGAATCGGCCTCCATCGCCTCGAGCACCCGGTGGGGTTCGTGGCCGGAGAGCCTGGCGACGTCGGCGACGGTCGGCTCGCGGCCGTGCTCGCCGCGGAAGTCGGCGACGATCGCGTTCACCCTGGCGATCTCCTCCTGCAGGCTCCGCGGCACCCGGACCGCCTGGGTGTTGTCCCGAAAGTGATGTTTGATCGTGCCGAGGATCATCGGGGTCGCGTAGCTGGAGAAGCTGACGCCGCGCTCGACGTCGAAGCGGTCGACGGCCTTGATCAGCCCCTCGTAGGCGACCTGGAGCAGGTCGTCGAAGGGCTCACGGCCCGATCGGTAGCGACCGGCGAGGGACTTCGCCAGCGGCAGGAACCGTTCGATCACCTGCTCTCGCAACGCGGGGTCACGGGTCTCGGCGAACCGCTCGATCAACTCGCGGTCGCGTCTGTCGCGCAGCTCGCTGCCGCGTTCGGGGGTCGCCGGGTATGAGGACTGGTGGTTGTGACGCATCGAGCCTCCGTGGGCTTGACGCATCTCTGCAAGTCGGTCGGGGGAGTGGCGGCAGTGCCCCTGGATCCCGTCGTGACCTAAAGCTGCTTGCTTTTTTTGAGGACCGCTCGCCGGCCTGGAGACCGCGGCGGCTGCGTTCAGGGTAACAACTTCGCGGCGATCGGAACGGGCTTTGTCGGGGTCTCCATAACTCTTCGCTAACGATTTGCTAACGTACCGGCCGTCCGCTGAAGATCTCGGTCCACATATCCGGCCGGGAAAGCGGGGGACCCACAGGTTGGGGCGAATCATGGCTACTTGTCACGTAGCGCCTGCTCTTTGGCGCGAGCCCGTCAGCTAACCCCGCAAGCAACAGAAAGAGCTGATGAGCATGAACACCTCACGTATTTCGATGCGCCCGAAACTCGGGCTTCTGATCGCACTCGGCCTCGCCGTTGCAGCGTTCTCCTTCGCACTCGGCGCCGGCTCGGCGCAGGCCTCCGGCGGGATCGGCACCGGCTCCGGCGGCGGTTCCTCCGCCAACCACTCCAGCCAGGCCAAGTACAAGCGCATCTGGAACAAGACTTCCGCCCGCGACAAGCGTTGGGCGAAGCACACTGCCAAATGCGAGTCCGGCGGAGATCCGAAGGCGATCGGCGGCGGTGGCCGCTACCGCGGTGCATTCCAGTTCATGAAGTCGACCTGGCGGACCTCGCCGAAGTCCCCGGGCGGCGATCCCATCAAGTACACCTACAAGACCCAGGCGGTCGTCGCCGTCAAGCTCAAGCACCGCGACGGCGCCGGTCACTGGCCCGTCTGCGGCTAGGTAACTGCGCGACTCGCGCGGCTCCGCTGCGCTCGACTGCGCGTCTTCCCGACCGTATGCAACTCGGCGCCTATTGAGGGTGCCGAGTTGATCTGCGCGCGGTTGCCTGTCGTTACCCTTTCTGGTTTCAAGGATGTCGCAGCGCTCTCGACATAGAAGGCAGGCCAAGAAGGGCTCGGCCGGCAAGAAGCTCATCGCCGTGCTGGTCGGCGTGCTCAGCCTGATCGCGATCGCCGTCGGCGGTCTCGGCGTGTGGGTGCTCAACGTCGCCGCCGACGCTCCTGACATCGACACGCTCAAGCCCGCCAGCGACGGCGCCAACACTCACGTCTTCGACGCCGCCGGCAACAGCCTCGGCTACGTGCAGTCGGACATCCTCCGCGAGCCCGTCGACCTCGACAAGATCCCCAAGGATCTGCAGGAGGGGACGATCGCGATCGAGGACTCGAACTTCTACGAGCACGGTGGGGTCGACTACGGCGCGATCATCCGCGCCGCCGTCGCGAACGCCGAGGCCGGGGAGGTCAAGCAGGGCGCCTCGACGATCACCCAGCAGCTCGTGCGCAACCTCTACATCGAAGACCCCAAGGACACGATCGAGCGCAAGATCAAAGAGGCCGAGATGGCGCGCCAGTACGAGCAGGAGCACAGCAAGGACCAGATCCTCAACGCGTATCTGAACACCGCCACCTACGGCACCAACGACGGCAAGTCCGCCGTCGGCGTCCAGGCTGCCGCCGAGGTCTTCTTCGACAAGGACGTCAAGGACCTCGGCCTGCGCGAGTCGGCACTCCTCGCCGGGCTTCCGCAGGCGCCGTCGGAGTACAACCCGTTCACGAATCCGAACGACGCCACGCAGCGCCGCAACGAGGTGCTCGACGCGATGGCGAGTCAGGGCTACATCACGCCCGGCAAGGCCGCCAAGGTGAAGAAGGACGGGCTCGGCCTGCAGCGCGGCACCAAGTACGAGCAGCGCTCCCAGCAGTTCTTCTTCGACTTCGTCCAGAACGAACTGATCAACAAGTACGGGCTCAAGACCGTCCGCCAGGGCGGCCTCAAGGTCTACACGACACTGAACCCGGTCGATCAGGCGGCGGCCGAGCAGGCGATCGCCAATCACCCGACTCCCGAGGCCGCCAACGCCCTGGTCTCGACCGACACGAACACCGGCGCGATCCTCGCGATGGCCTCCTCGCAGTCCTACGACTCCAGCCAGTTCAACCTCGCCGCCGACGGCGAGCGGCAGCCGGGCTCCTCCTTCAAGCCATACGTGCTGACGACCGCCGTCAGCCAGGGCATGGATCCGGAGACGACCACCTATCCGGCCCCGGCCTCGATCACCCTGAACCCTCCCGGTTCGCTGGAGCCCTGGCAGGTGAGTGGCGAGGGCGGCAAGGGCTCGATGACGCTTGCCGACGCCACTGCCCACTCGATCAACTCCGTGTTTGCCCAACTCGGTATCGACGTCGGCCCGCAGAACTTCGATGACATGGCCCACAAGCTCGGCATCACCTCCCATCTCGACGGCTACTACGCCGAGGCGCTGGGCGGCACGAACACCTGCTGCACGGTCCTCGAGATGTCGAACGCGTACGCCACGCTCGCCAACGGCGGCGTTCATCACGATCCGACCGCGATCCGCAAGGTCGTCTTTCCCAACGGAGACGTCGACGAGCCCGCCAACCCCGAGGGCAAGCGGGTGATCAGTGACGGCGTCGCCTACACGGTCGCCAACGTCATGGAGGGGCCGCTCGACTTCGGCACGGCCGCAGGCTATGACCTGCCCGGCTGCACCGCCGCGGGCAAGACCGGCACGACCGAGCTGCAGTCGGATGCGTGGTTCGTCGGCTACACGCCCGACGTCTCGACGGCGGTCTGGACCGGCAACCCCAACGCTCGCATCCCCCTGCCCGGCTACGGAGCGACGCTCTCGGCACCGATCTGGCAGGACTACATGGAGGTCGCGGCCACCAAGGGCTGCCGGGACTTTCCGCAGCCGAAGAACCCCGCGAACCTCTCGAGCTACTCGAGCAAGACGGCGACGTCGTCGTCCGACTACACGGATGGGTCGACGGCGACGACCCCCGATGCCGGCGGGACCGCGACGACCCCGCCGGCGGGCACCGACGCGAACGGGGACGGCTACCCCGACAACCAGTACGCCCCGGGCATCCAGGGCAACGGCAACGGCAACGGCGGCAAGAAGTAGTCAGCCCGCGGCCGTGACCGCCGAGCGCGTCGACGCCACCGCCACCTCGACCTGCATGATCTTCAGCTAACCCGCACTGCCGGGATAGGCTGGGCCGCATGGCTCAGCGAGAAGATCTCTGGTTCACCTCGGGCGGGGACCGCTGCGCGGGTTGGTGGTACTCGCCCGATGGTGAAGGAAACGGCCGAGCCCTGGTCATGGCGAACGGATTCAGCCTCACCCGCCACGACGGCCTGCCGCGATTCGCGGAGCTGTTCGCCGCCGCCGGCTACCACGTGCTGCTCTTCGACCATCGTTATCTGGGGGACTCCGGCGGCGAGCCGCGCCAGCGATTCAGGATCGCCGCGCAGGAGGAGGACTGGCGCAACGCCTTCGCGTTCGCCCAGGCCCGCGCCGGCGCCGAGAACGGCCTGATCGTCTGGGGCTACTCGTTCTCCGGCGCTCACGCCACCCGGATCGCGGCCGATCGCGACGACGTCGCGGCGCTGCTGCTGCTCTGCCCGTTCGCGGACGGGCTCAAGCGCGTCCTGAAGACCTCGCCCGCCCTCTCCGCCTGGGTCACCCCGCGGGCGCTGCGCGATCTGGCCGGCGCTCACAACCTGATCCCCGTGACCGGGCAGCCCGGCGAGCGCGCGGCGATGACCTTCCCCGGCGAGGCCGACGGTTTTGCCCGCACGATCGCGGAGGGCTCACCATGGCGTAACGAGATCTCGCCCGGGGTCTTCGCCGTGGTCGGGATGCATCGGCCCGTTCGCTGGGCCAAGCGGATCGCCTGCCCCACCTGGGTGGGTCTGGGCGAGCGCGACGTCACCGTTGACGGAGCCGCCGTCGAGCGGCTTGCCGAGCGGGTTCCGCGGGCCGAGCTGCATCGCTACCCCTACGACCACTTCGAGCCGTTCGGGCCGGAGGCGAGCGAGCGGATCGCAGCCGACCAGATCGACTTCCTGGCCCGGAACGGGCTCAGCTGACGACGGAGTCCCGGGGCCCGTCCGTGTGGACGAAGAGGACCGGCCGGGCGCCGAACCGGCCCGACGCGTTCATCGCGAGTAGGCCGGACATCGCCTTGGCCGTGTAGACCGGATCGAGCGACAGGGCCTCGAGCTCGGCGCACCGGCTGCGGGCGGCCTCGGAGGCCGCAGTCGGGTGCCCGTAACCCGAGCCGAGCCATTCCGCCGACGATTCGATCCGGAGATCGCGTTTCGGGATCTGCGCCCCGCGCTTGCGAAGCAGAGACTCGGTGCGGCGGGCCAGCCGGGTCAGCGCCCTCGTGTCGAGCGGCAGCGAATCGTTGACGACGATGCCGACGACCTCGGTGTCGAGGCCGGCCATCCGCAGCCCGACCGCCAGGCCCGCCGCCGTACCGCCCGAGCCGACCGCGGTGACGACGTGGGAGGGCTCGGGCAGATCGCCGGCGGCGACCTGATCGGCGATCTCCAGGGCGGCCTCGACGTACCCGAGCGCTCCGATCGGCGACGAGCCTCCGGCCGGCAGGAAGTACGGCGGCTTGATCCCGTCGAAATGGCGGAGGAAGAGGAACGGGGCGAGGGCGATCGTGCGGGCCTTCGTATGGGTGCGGTGGACGACCGCCCCGGAATCATGGATGCGCGCGAGCTGCGCCCGCACGTGGTCGTCGACCGGTTGGTCGATGAGCGCGAGTGCCGTCCTCAGGCCCTGGTCGCGACCGTACAGCGCCGCCGCCAGGCCCCAGTTCGTGCCGAGCCCGCCGACCGTGAGCAGGGTCTTCGAACCACGGCGCTTCGCCTCCGGCAGGATCCACTCCAGCTTTCGCACCTTGTTGCCGCCCCACCCGCCGGAGCCGTAAGCCCCGTCGTCCTTGATCCAGATGGGTGCGCCGCCGCCGGCAGCGTTCAGCTCGGCGAGCTCCCGAACCGGCGTCGGGCGCCGGGAGAGCGGCAGATGGGGGAGGGTCTCCGCCAGCTCGGGTACGGCGCGGTGCAGGAGGGGCGCTCCCGCGATTGCGGCATCCATCAGGACGGCGCTCCCAGCACCCGCTCGACGTAGTCGTTGGTGAAGACGCCCTCGGGGTCGAGGCGGCGCCGCACGGCGGCGAACCGCTCCCAGTCCGGGTACATGGATTTCAGCGTCGCCGCCGTCTGGAAGTGGCGCTTGCCCCAGTGGGGGCGGCCGCCGATTGCGGCGAGCCGGCCCTCGACGGCCTCGAAGTACTCGCCCCACTCGATGCCGCGGAACTGGTGGACTGCGATGTAACAGCTGTCCCGCCCGTTCGCCGGGCTCAGGAAGGCATCGTCGCCGGCGACGAACCGGACCTCGATCGGCACCGGCACGTCGAACCGCTCCGAGTCGGCGAGGTCGCGGACCGCCCGGACCGCCTCGGCGGCGTGATCGATCGGGATCGCGTACTCCATCTCGGTGATCGGGACGCGACGCGGCGTGCGGAACACCCGGTAGGAGCGATCGCGGACCCGCGTCGTTCCCGACAGCTTCGAGCAGAGCCTGTTGAGGCGGGGGATGAGCCCGGGCCGGGCCCTGCCGAGCGCGCAGATCCCCCAGTACGCGTAGTTGGTCATGACGATCTCGTCGAACCACTCGAGGGGCCGGGCCCGGGGACGAGGGGCGGTGTCGATGCGATTGCAGGTCTTCGTGATCGCCAGGTCACTGTGGGGAAACGTGAAGAAGCCGAAATGTTCGTTGGCGTCGACGAGCTCGTCGAGATCGTCGAGGGTGCGATCAAGCGGTGCCGTCGTCTCGACGGCCTCCAGCGTGAACGCGGGCACCGCCTGAAGGGTCACGGCGGTGACGACGCCGAGTGAGCCGATCGCGATCCGGGCCGCCCTCCAGGCCTCGGGGTCGGCGTCCTCGCTCACCTCGATCGCGCGTCCGTCGGCGAGGGTCAGCTCGATCGACCGCAGACCCGTCGACAGGTTGCCGAGCCGGACGCCCGTGCCGTGGGTTCCGGTTGCCGCCGCTCCCGCCAGCGACTGGACGTCGATGTCGCCGAGGTTCGCGAACGCGAGCCCCGCGTCCCAGAGTGCATCGCTGAGGCTCCCGAGCGTGATTCCCGCCTCCACCCGCACGAGTCCCGACGCCCGGTCGATGTCGATGATCCTGTCCATTCGGTCGAGGGAGAGGAGGGCGCCGTCGGTCAGTACCGCGTCGGTGAACGAGTGCCCCGATCCCGCGACCCTGACCGTCCGCCCGGCCGCCGCGGCCCGCTCGATCGCCGCCGCGACCTGGCGTCGGTCGGCAGGGTGCTCGTGGGTGGCGGGGTCGCAGCTCTGGTCGCCCGCGAAGTTGGTCCAGGAAGCCGGCACGGGTTCCGCAACAGTATGCGCGCGGATCGGCCGGGAGAACCGACACGCACTCATGTCTCTGGTGATAGTGTGCCGCCGCGCACCGGGTTCGGGGCCCGCTGCGACCGCACCCAACTGGAGGAGAGACCACGTTGAAGAGGATGTCCCGGCTGTTCGCAGCCATGCTGGCCGTAGTGCTCTGCGCCACCGTCGCGTCATCGGCCATCGCAGCCGACGGCAGCTCGGCGGCAGCGAAGAAGAAGGTTTCGCTCAAGGTCAAGAGCAAGAGCCAGAAGACCATCCTCAAGAAGGGCATTCCCGTCCAGATCAAGGGCAAGAAGCCCAAGAAGGGGAAGAAGGGCAAGAAGCTGACAGCTGAAGATCACCTCCAGCACCTTCGATGACCCCGCCTTCAATTCGCTCGCCAAGCCGAAGAAGATCAAGCTCAACAAGAAGGGCAAGGCCAGCGTCAACCTGAAGCTCTCCGGTCAGGGCAAGTCCCAGGTGGAGACCTGCCAGAGCCGGAAGATCAAGGTCTCGACCTCCGGCGCGACGGCGAAGTTCAACCTCGTTCGCAATACGACCGACTGCAAGCCGCAGGACATCGACCTGAGCCGAGCCGACGAATGCGACTTCATCGGCAACCAGGACAGCTCGCGCTGCATGCTGCCCTTCCCCGACGACTTCTACACCGTCAACGACCCGAGCTCGAGCACGGGTCGGCAGATCAACTTCCAGACCTCGGCGATGCCGGCCAACGCGGGCGGCATCCACATCGATGGATCGGCGTACAGCGGGAACGACGGATTCAGCCCGGGCCAGGCAATCGTCGTCCGGGTCCCGGGACTCGATACTCCGGAGGCGCTGGCCGCGACGAACCCGGTCGGCCTGGCTGATCTCGGACGGTATTCCGAGAGCGACGCACCCGTGGTCGTGATCGACGCAACGACCGGTGAGCGCTGGCCGATCTGGGCGGAGATCGATTCGAACGCCAGCACTCCCGATGAGACCGCGCTCCTCATTCACCCGGCGAAGAACTTCGCGTCCGGGCACCGCTACATCGTCGCGTTGCGGAACCTCAAGGACGCCGACGGCAACACGCTCGACGCGCCCCAGGGCTTCCGCTACTACCGCGACGACCTGCCGTCGAACGAGTCGGCGATCAACGATCAGCGCGACCGCTTCGACAGCATCTTCGACACGCTCAAGGGCGCCGACGTGAAGCGCTCCGATCTCTACCTGGCCTGGGACTTCACGGTCAACTCCGACGAGAACATCGCCAAGAACATCCTCGCGATGCGAAATGACGCATTCGCAAACGACCTCGGCGACACGAACCTGTCGGACAACGTCGTCCAGGGCGATGCGCCCAACTTCACGGTCGACATCGGTGACGAACTACGAGCACGACCGGACGGCGGACCGCTGCCGCAGGACGCCAACATGGCGCGCCGGGTGCAGGGCACGTTCACCGTCCCGTGCTACATGACCGACCCGGACGGACCGGGCGGGACGCCTGCGTGCGGCCCCGGATCGGTCCTGAACCTCGATTCGAACGGCGTCCCGCAGCAGAACGGAACGTGGACGGCGAACTTCAACTGCATGATCCCCTACAGCGCCCTGACCGAGCCGGCGCGGCCGCAGATCTACGGCCACGGCCTCCTCGGCACCGCCAACGAGGGAACTTCCGATCCTCAGAAGACGCTCGGCAACGGGCACAACATGATGGATTGCGCCACCGATGAGATCGGTATGTCCGACAGCGATTTGATCAACACCATCGGGATCCTGAGCAACATGAGCAAGTTCCCGCAGCTGGCGGATCGACTCCAGCAGGGGATGCTCAATGGGCTCTACCTGGGGAGGCTCCTCGACAACGACGCTGCCCACGGAGGCTTCGTCAGTGACCCGGCCTTCCGCGTTGACGACACCGGTTCGGTTGACGCTGCGGAACCCGCCCGTGATCGACACGAGCCGCCTCTACTACAACGGGAACAGCCAGGGCGCGATCTTCGGCGGCGGCCTGACCGCCGTATCGCCGGACTTCACACGGGCGTCGCTCGGAGTGGGGGGGATGAACTACTCGGTGCTGCTGAACCGTTCCGTCGACTTCGACACGTATGCGCTCATTCTCGATCCGGCATATCCGGACGAGCTCAACCAGCAGATGGTGCTGTCGATGGTCCAGATGCTCTGGGATCGTGGCGAGTCGAATGGCTACGCCCACCGGATCACCGACAATCCGCTGCCCGACACACCCGCTCACGAAGTGCTGATGAACATCGGGGTCGGAGACCACCAGGTGACGAACTTCTCGGCCGAGACGATGGCACGAACGATCGGCACGGCGAAGATCCATACACCGATCGTCTACGACGGACGCTGGCCGGGAGTGAACGTCGGCTGGGGCCTCGACCCGATGACGTTCCCGCAGACCAGCGGATCCGCCCTCGTCTACTGGGACAGCGGGCCGATTCGCGACGATCCCGGTTCGGGACCCGAGGACACGCTCGGCACGAACGTCCCGCCGATCGAGAACATCCCGAACCGCCCGGGCAACGACCCCCACGAGCTGCCGCGACGGACTCCGGAGGAGCAGCAGATGGTCTCCGACTTCCTGCAGCCGCAACGCACAGAGCGAGATCACGGACACGTGTGCGGGGCGCTCCGTGTTACGACTTCACGTTCACCGGCCCGTAGGGCCTGGCCTGTAACGGATTGGAGGCGGCCGGCGCGGTGCAACCGCGTCGGCCGTTTCGCTTTCCAGGGGAATTGCTGTACGGTTCCGGCCGTCGGGTTGCCCATACTTTGATTTGGCGGGCGCTCGAGAGGTTCAAGTTTCTCGCTGCTCCAGCAACGGCTGGGTGTTTTCGGGGCCGACGAATCTCCCCGAATTACAACGCTCACATAGGAGCAGCAAAAGATGAGTACCACCTTCGCCGATCTCGGCGTGTCAAATATCGTCGCGACGGCTCTCGCCAAGCGCGGCATCAAGAGTCCCTTTCCCGTTCAGGAGCTCGTCATCAAGGACGTGCTCGACGGCAACGACGTACTCGTCCAGTCCCCGACCGGATCCGGCAAGACGCTCGCCTTCGGCGTGCCGCTCGTCGACCTGATCGCCGCTGACGCCCGTCGTCCCGCCGCACTCGTTCTCGCCCCGACCCGCGAGCTCGCCCGGCAGATCGTCGACGAGCTCGAGATGATCGCCCGTGCCCGCGCCCTCAAGGTCGAGGTCGTCTACGGCGGCGTCGGCATGGAGCCGCAGATCCGCAAGGCGCCCAAGGCCCACATCCTCGTCGCCACCCCGGGCCGTCTCGAGGACCTGATCCAGCGCCGCGCCCTGACCCTGAAGAACATCCAGACGCTCGTCCTCGACGAGGCCGACCGGATGCTCGACATGGGCTTCAAGCCGGCCGTCGACCGGATCGTCGCCCAGGTGCCGCGGGATCGCCAGACCCTGTTCTTCTCCGCCACCCTCGAAGGCGAGGCCGGCGATCTCGCCGCGACCTATACCCGCGATGCTCGCCGTCACGTCAACGCCCCGGTCGTCGATCGATCCGCGATCACCCATCGCTTCGTGCAGACCCCCAGCCAGGCCGCCAAGGTCGACGAGCTGATCGAGGGACTCGACTCCCAGGAGCGCGGCCGGACGCTCGTCTTCGTGCGGACCAAGCGCGGCTGCGACCGCCTCGTCAAGAAGCTGTCGCAGCGCGACGTCGTCTCCGTCGCGATGCACGGCGACAAGTCGCAGTCGCAGCGCCAGAAGGCGCTCGCCCGCTTCGAGCGCGGCCAGGTCACCGTGCTGATCGCGACCGACGTCGCGGCCCGCGGGATCGACGTCTCCGAGATCACCCACGTGATCAACTTCGACGCGCCCGAGGACGCCGACACCTACACCCACCGCACCGGCCGCACCGGCCGGGCGGGGGCGACGGGCGAGGCGGTCACGTTCATCCTCGGCGATCAGGTCCACGACCTGCGCCGGATGGCCGCCGACCTGCGCCTCGTCCAGGAGTTCGACACCCGCAAGGGCGCCGAGCTCGGCAGCCCCTCCGGCGGCAACGGCGGCGGCAGCGGTCGCAGCGGTGGCGGCAACCGCCAAGGTGGCGGTCGCAACCACGGCGGCGGTCGCAATCGCAACCAGCAGCCCCAGTCCCGCAAGCCCAAGCAGGGTGGGGGCGGCTCGACCGGCCCCAAGCAGCGCAAGCGCCGCCCCAAGCAGGGCTCACGCAGCTCGTAGACCTGTCTCGTCGATTTCCTCGCCGCCCCTGACGGCGGCGAGGAGCTTTTCCAGCGAGGCCTGAAGCAGGCGCGAAACCTGCATCTGCGAGATGCCGATCCGGGCTCCGATCTCGCGCTGGGTGAGCCCCTCGTGGAATCGCAGCCGCAGCGCCTGGCGCTCGCGTGGCCGCAGGGGAGCGGCTCCTGCCGCGAGATTGGCCTCGATCCGCTCGAAGGCGGGCTCGGGACGGCCGATCGATTCGACCATCGGCGTCGGGTCCTCATCACCGCGCGCCGCCGGTGCGTCGAGGGACATGGTCCGGCGACTGCCGTCTGCGGCCAGCGCCTCCAGAACCTCGGCGCGGGTCAGGCCGGCCACGGCGGCGATCTCGTCGACGGTCGGCTCTCGCTGAAGCTCCGCGCTGATCCGCCCGGTCGCGCCGTTGACCCGTGCCGTGCGCTCCTGCAGGCTCCGCGGCAGTCGCACGGTCCACGAGTTGTCGCGGAAGTGGTGGCGGAGCTCACCGAGGATCGTCGGCGCCGCGAAGGCGACGAAGTCGACCTGCTTGGCGGGGTCGTAGCGATCGAGCGCCTTCAGCAGGCCGACGCTGGCGACCTGGACGAGGTCCTCGACGGCTTCGACGCCGCCGCGGTAGCGGTGGGCGAGGGAGCGGGCGAGCGGCATGAACCGCTCGACGAGCTCCTCGCGAATCCGGGGGTCCCTGGTCTCGGCGAACTGCCTCAACAGCCGACGTTCGTCCTGGCGTGGGGGTTCCTGGAGGGATGAGCTCAAGGCTGTGCCTTTCGGTCTCGCTGCGTACCGCGATGACGAGGCCCCTCCCTTCCATTTCACCGGCGACCATGCGCTGGGTTTTTCCTGTCGGCCCCGGGCGTGCCCGGATCCACGAACAATCTAACGCCCTTCGGCTGTCGCCGGATCGGCGCTCTGCCGATCCGCTCCTCAGCTGTTTTCCGCGGCCCGCGCCTGTCGCGCTGCGCGGACACGGTCGGTCTTCGGGAGGTCGACCTTGCGGAGGCGGACCGACTCGGCGTGATCTCGACGTTCTCGTCCTCGCGGAGGAACTCGATCGCCTCCTCGAGGGAGAGCTGCTTGTGCGGGATCAGCCGGACCAGGACGTCGGCGCTGGCGGCGCGGACGTTGGTCTGGTGCTTCTCCTTGGTGGCGTTGACGTCGAGGTCGTCGGCGCGGGCGTTCTCGCCGACGATCATGCCCTCGTAGACGTCCTCGCCGGGGCCGATGAACATCGAGCCGCGCTCCTGGAGGCTGAACAGCGCGAAGCTGGCGCTCTTGCCGGTCCGGTCGGCCACGAGCGCGCCGGTCGGGCGGGTGCGCAGCTCGCCCGCCCACGGCTCCCAGCGATCGAAGACGTGATGCATGAGGCCGGTGCCGCGGGTCTCGGTCAGGAACTCGGTCCGGAACCCGATCAGGCCGCGGGCGGGCACGAGGAACTCGAGCCGGACCCAGCCGGTCGAGTGGTTGACCATCTGCTCCATGCGGCCCTTGCGGACCGCGAGCGCCTGGGTGACGACGCCGACGTAGTCCTCGGGAACGTCGATCGCGAGGCGCTCGACCGGCTCGCAGACCTTGCCGTCGACCTCGCGGGTGACGACCTGCGGCTGGCCGGCGGTGAGCTCGAAGCCCTCGCGGCGCATCATCTCGAGCAGGACGACGAGCTGGAGCTCGCCACGGCCCTGGACCTCCCAGGCGTCGGGTCGCTCGGTGTCGTTGACCCGGATCGAGACGTTGCCGACCAGCTCCTGCTGGAGGCGGTCGTAGATCTGGCGGGCGGTCAGCTTGTTGCCGTCGCGGCCGGCGAGCGGCGAGGTGTTGATGCCGACGGTCATCGACAGCGACGGCTCGTCGACGGTGGTGACCGGGAGCGGTCGCGGGTCCTCGGGATCGGCGAGCGTCTCGCCGATCGTCACCTCGTCGAGGCCGGCGACGGCGATGATCTCGCCCGGACCGGCCTCGGTGGTCTCGACCCGCTCGAGGTTCTGGGTCGTGTAGAGGGTCGTCACGTTGGCCCGGGTGATCGTGCCGTCCTCGCGGCACCAGGCGATCGGCTGGCCGGCGCGGATCGTCCCGTGGTGGATGCGGCAGAGCGCCAGGCGCCCGACGTACGGGGAGGCGTCGAGGTTGGTGACCAGGGCCTGGAGCGGGTGGTCGGGGTCGTACTCGGGGGCCGGGATGTGCTCGACCATCAGGTCCATCAGCGGCTTCAGGTCGGTTCCCTCCTCGCCCTCGGTCATCGATGCCCAGCGGTCCTTGGCGTTCGTGTAGACGATCGGGAACTCGATCTGCGACTCCTCGGCGTCGAGGTCGAGGAAGAGCTCGTAGACCTCGTCGACGACCTCGGCGATGCGGGCGTCGGGGCGATCGACCTTGTTGATCACGAGGATCACCGGCAGGTGGCGCTCGAGCGCCTTGCGGAGCACGAAGCGCGTCTGGGGCAGCGGTCCCTCGGAGGCGTCGACGAGCAGGAGGATGCCGTCGACCATCGTCAGCCCGCGCTCGACCTCGCCACCGAAGTCGGCGTGCCCGGGGGTGTCGATGATGTTCAGCTTCACGCCCTCGTGGTCGACGGACGTGTTCTTGGCGAGGATCGTGATCCCCTTCTCGCGCTCGAGGTCCATCGAGTCCATGACCCGCTCGTTGACGTCGGATCCGGCCCGGAAGGCGCCGGATTGCCAGAGCATCCCGTCGAGCAGGGTGGTCTTGCCGTGGTCGACGTGGGCGACGATCGCGACGTTGCGCAGATCGTCGCGCGTGGTCGTCGAGGTGGGGGAAGGCGAGGTCATGGGGGCGCGGGATGGTACGGATCGGCGCCGGCGGGCTCCGGTCGGCTCGTCGGCGGGAACGCAGGTTCGCCTCCGATAGTGCATTATGCGGAGAACGTCCTCCGCTTCCACCTCTTCGACCCTGCACGGAGACCACTTCACCTTGAGAAAGCTCGCCGACTTCTGCATACGCCATCGCCGCCTTACGGTCCTCGCCTGGATCGTCGCGCTGCTTCATCGCCGGCGCCGCAGCGGGCGCCGCGGGGGAGAGCTTCTCGAACAACTTCCAGCTGCCCGATTCGGACTCGACCAAGGCGCTGAACCTGCTCGAGGACCGCTTCCCGGCGCAGTCGGGCGACCAGATCCAGGTCGTCTTCACCGATCCCGTCCGGCGTCGAGACGGCGGCGGTCGAGGAGCAGATCGGATCACTGCTCACGCGAGGTCAAGGGACTCGACCACGTCGTCGACGGTCAGCGACCCGTTCCAGGGCAAGGGCTCGATCTCGCCGCGACGGGAACGATCGGCTTCGCCATCGTCACGCTCGACGGGGCCGCGTTCGACCTCCCGATCGACATCGATCAAGGACATCGCCGACACGGTCAACGACTCCGGCGGCGGCGGGCTCGAGGTCGAGGCCGGCGGCGATGCCGTCCGCCAGGTCGAGCAGCAGCCCGGGAACGCGACCGAGCTGATCGGCCTGCTCGCCGCGATCATCATCCTCCTGATCACCTTCGGGTCCGTCGTCGCGATGAGCCTGCCCGTCGTCACGACGATCGTCGCCCTCGGCACCGCGCTGAGCCTCGTCACGCTCGGAACCCACGTGATCGACACCGCCGACTTCGCCGCCGGCGCTGGCCGCGATGATCGGGCTCGGCGTCGGGATCGACTACGCCCTCTTCGTCGTCACCAGATTCCGGAGCGGCCTGCGCGACGGCCTCGAGGTCAACGAGGCGGTGCTCGTCGCCATGGACACGGCCGGCCGCGCGGTGCTCTTCGCCGGCGCAACGGTCGTCGTCGCGATGCTCGGGCTGTTCGCGATCGGCGTCAGCTTCCTCCACGGCCCGGCGCTCGCGGCCTCGCTCGCGGTGCTGCTGACGATGTCGGCCGCCCTGACGCTGCTGCCGGCGCTGCTCAGCAAGGTCGGCACGGGGATCGACAGGCTGCGGCTGCCCGGGCACAACCGCCGCCGTGAGGCCGGGGAGGAGAGCAGGAACTGGACGCGGTGGAGCCGCTGCCATCCAGCGGCGCCCTTGGGTCGTTCGCGCTCGCCTCGGCGGGCCTTCCTGATCGTCCTCGCGATTCCCGTCTTCTCGATCGATCTCGGTTCCGCCGACGCCGGCACCGATGCCTCCGACACGAGCACCCGGAAGGCCTACGACCTGCTCGCCGAGGGCTTCGGCCCGGGCTTCAACGGCCCCCTCCAGGTCGTCGTCGACATTCCGCTCGGCCGCCTCGGGCGATGTCGCAGGCCGAGCTCGCGGGCATCGGCGACTGCCCTGAAGCGACGCCCGGGGTGGCGCCGGTCTCCCCGCCGGTGCCCAACGAGGCCGGCGACACCGCGGTCATTCAGGTGTTCCCGAAGACCTCGCCGCAGGACAACGCGACCAGCGACCTCGTCAAGCGGACTGCGCGACGACGTGCTCCCGCCCGAGTCGACGAGAAGTACGGCGTTCGGTGCCTACGTCGGCGGCAGCACCGCGATCTACGACGACTTCACCACCTACATCGCCGGCAAGCTGCCGCTGTTCATCGGGATCGTCATCCTGCTCTCGGCGCTGCTGCTGATGGCGGCGTTCCGCTCGGTGCTGGTCCCGCTCAAGGCGGTGATCATGAACCTGCTCAGCATCGGCGCGTCCTTCGGCGTCGTCGTCGCGATCTTCCAGTGGGGCTGGCTCGGGGTCGCTGATCGGGCTCGACGGAACCGCGCCGATCGACTCGTTCCTGCCGGTGATGGTGTTCGCGATCGTCTTCGGCCTCTCGATGGACTACGAGGTCTTCCTGATGTCGCGGGTCCACGAGGAGTGGGAGAAGCGGAAGGACGCCTCGGAGGCGGTCGTGCACGGCCTCGCCTCGACCGGCCGGGTGATCACCGCCGCCGCAACGATCATGTTCTTCGTCTTCGCCTCGTTCGCGCTCGGGGGCAGCCTGACGATCAAGCTCTTCGGCGTCGCGCTGGCATCGGCCGTCGCCATCGACGCCTTCATCATCCGCAGCATCCTCGTCCCGGCGATCATGGAGCTGCTCGGCAAGCGAGCCTGGTGGCTGCCGGGGTGGCTGGATCGGATCCTGCCGCACCTCAACGTCGAGGCCGCGCCCCGAGGAGCAGCCCCTGGCGACGAGCAAGCCGGCCGAGGAGAGCGCATGACGACCGAGGGCGAGTACGCCGAGAAGCGCTGGCAGGCGCTGGCGCTGCTGTGCATCGCGCAGTTCATGGTCGTCCTCGACGCCTCGATCGTCAACATCGCGCTGCCGACGATCGGCACCGCCCTCGACTTCTCCCAGGACAACCTGTCCTGGGTCGTCAACGCCTACGTCCTCACCTTCGGCGGCTTCCTGCTGCTCGGCGGTCGCCTCGCCGACCTGCTCGGACGCCGGCGCGTGTTCATGTCCGGCCTGATCCTCTTCGCCGCTCGCTTCGCTGGCCGGCGGCTTCGCCCAGAACGAAATCCAGCTGATCATCGCCCGGGCCGTCCAGGGCCTCGGCGCGGCGATCGTCTCACCGGCGGCTCTGTCGATCATCACCGTGACCTTCAAGGAGGGCGCCGAGCGCAACAAGGCCCTCGGCGCCTGGGGCGCCGTCGCCGGCTCCGGCGGCGCCGTCGGCGTGCTGCTCGGCGGCGTGCTCACCGACGGCCTCGGCTGGGAATGGGTGCTCTGGGTCAACGTCCCGATCGGCCTGATCACCGCGTACTTCGCGCCGCGGCTGATCGCCGAGAGCCGGTCGGAGGGCCCGTCGCGGAACTTCGACATCCCCGGGGCGGTCACGATCACAGCCGGGCTGTCGCTGCTCGTCTACTCGATCGTCAACGCCGAGCAGGCCGGTTGGGGGTCGACCGAGACGATCATCGCTGATGCTATCGCCGCTCGCCCTGTTCAGCGCCTTCGTGGCGATCGAGCACCGCACGCCGGATCCGCTCGTCCCATTCCGCATCTTCCGCCTGCCGACCTTGACGGGCGCCAACGTCGTCGGCCTGCTCGTCGGCGCCTCGCTCTTCTCGATGTTCTTCTTCGCGTCCCTGTACATGCAGCAGGTGCTCGGCTACGGCCCGATCAAGGCCGGGCTCTCCTACCTGCCGCTGTCGGCCGGGATCATCATCTCGGCGGCCGTCAGCTCCCAGGTCGCGACGAGGATCGGCTTCAAGCCGGTGCTGGTGACGGGGCTGCTGCTGATCGCCGTCGCGCTGCTCTGGTGGTCGCGGGTCTCTCCCGACGGCTCCTACGTCTCCGACATCCTCGGACCGTCGCTGCTGGCGGCGGTCGGCCTCGGCCTCGCCTTCGTGACGACGACGATCGCCGCGGTCGCCGGCGTCGAGGACAAGGAGTCCGGCCTCGCCAGCGGTCTGATCAACACCTCTCAGCAGGTCGGCGGCGCGCTCGGCCTGGCGATCCTCGCGACCATCGCCAACTCGGTCAGCGACGACAAGCTGGCGATCGCGAAATCCCCGGCCGAGCAGGGGGCCGCCCTGACCGACGGCTTCCAGAGTGCCTTCCTGACCGGGGCCGGATTCGCGGTCCTCGGCCTGATCATCGCCCTGACGATGATCAAGACCAGCGACAGCAGGGCGATGATCGACAAGCAGTTGCCGGTCGCCTAGGCGTAGCCGGCCTCAGCTGCGCCAGCGACGGGCGAACGGCAGCCGCCACGTCTCGGGCTCGATCAGCTTGTGGATCGACGGCGGGCCCCAGGACCCGACGGGGTAGATCTCGATCGGCGGCGGATTCTCGAGCAGGTCCGACGAGATCTCCCAGAGCCGCTCGATGCCCTCAGCCGTCGTGAAGAGCGTGTGGTCGCCGGCCATCGCGTCACGGAACAGGCGCTCGTAGGCCTCGAGCCCGTCCGCCTTCGACTCCGACTCCTTGCGTGAGAACTGCATGCTCGTCTTCTCGAGCTTCATCGTCGGGCCGGGCATCTTCCCGTAGAACGACAGCGAGAGCCGCGCGTCCTCGTCGAGGTCGAACGTCAGGTGGTCGGGGCCGTAGTCGCCGACCCCGGAGTGGGCGGGGAACATGCTCTGCGGCGGCTCCCGGAACGCGATCGAGATGATCCGCGCCGCCCTCCGCCATCCGCTTCCCGGTCCGCAGGTAGAACGGCACGCCCGACCAGCGCCAGTTGTCGATCTCGCAGCGCAGCGCGATCATCGTCTCGGTATCGGAGTCCGGCCCGACGCCGGGCTCGGAGAGGTAGCCCTCGTAGCGGCCGCGGACGACGTTCGCGGGGTCGATCGGGCGGATCGAGCGAAAGACCTTGTTCTTCTCCTCGGTGATCGCGAGCGGGGCAAGCTCGGTCGGCGGCTCCATCGCCAGGAAGGCGAGGATCTGCATCAGGTGGGTGACGACCATGTCGCGGTAGGCGCCCGTGCCGTCGTAGAAGCTGCCGCGCGCGCCGACGTCGAGCGTCTCGGGGACGTCGATCTGCACGTGAGCGATGTGGGAGCGGTTCCAGATCGGCTCGAAGAGGCCGTTGGCGAAGCGCAGCGCGAGGATGTTCTGGGCGGCCTCCTTGCCGAGGAAGTGATCGATCCGGAAGACCTGGCGCTCGGGGAAGACCTCGTGGATGGCGTCGTTGAGCGCTCGCGCCGACTCCAGGTCGGTCCCGAACGGCTTCTCCATGATGATTCGCGAGTCCGCGACCAGGCCGGCCTCGCCGATCAGCCCGATCAGGCCCAGCGCCGCCTTCGGCGGGACGCTCAGATAGAGCAGCAGCCTCGCGTGGGGGCCGAGCTCCTCACGGGCGGCCCGGATCGCCGCCGCCAGCTTCGCGGAATCGGCGTCTGCGACATCGACGTAGCTGAGCCGGCTCGGCGAACTCGTCGAGCTGTCCGTCGGTGAAGTCGCGGCGCCCGAACTCGTGGCAGGAGTCGAGGGCCAGCTTCCGGAAGTCGTCCGTGCTCATCTCCTGCCGGGCCGCGCCGACGACCCGGAACGGCGGCAGCAGCCCCGATTCGCAGAGGTTGAGCAGCCCCGGCAGCAGCTTTCGCTTGGCGAGGTCCCCGGTCGCGCCGAAGAGCACGATCACGTTCGAGGACATGTTCTCGTTCAGGGGATTGCGCCGGTGCGCCTCCTCGGAGAAAACGACCTCCGGGTCGCCCTGCCCCGCTTCGTCGATCGATAGCTCGTCCAAGGCCGCGACCCTAGCGCTTGACGGCTCCATGGGTGGTGAAGGGCCTGAGAACGGCGCTTGCCGGCTCGCGCGAACAACCTGCGCCGTATCCATCCTCGCCGGTTAGTCTGACGCGGTGAGTACGAGTTTCAGGCACGTCCGCTGGGTGCCTCTCCTGGTCGTTTCGGTCATCGCCCTCGGTGCCGGAGCGGCGATCGGCTGGGCGGTCGGAACGGGCGGTCGCGCCGATCCGGCGCCCGTCGTCCGCGAGGCTCTCGCCCAGACCGCGAAACCGCGCGGCGCAGCCGGTCGCACCCTGGCGCTGACGCGAATCACGATCCAGCCGGGCACCAAGCTGGCGCTCCACCACCATCCCGGCACCCAGATCGCCTACGTCGAGAGGGGCGTCCTCACCTACACGGTCGAGCAGGGCACGGCGCGGATCAAGCGCGGACCGGCCGACGATCACCCGGTGCTCGTCCGCAAGCTCGAGGCCGGGGACACGGCGCGGATCAAACAGGGTCAGTGGATCATCGAGCAGCCGAGTGACCATCACCATGCCGTCAACAAGGGCAAGAAGCCGATCGTGCTCTACCTCTCGACGCTCTTCCCGACGGGCGCTCCGCCCTCGATCCCCGGCTAGGGCGTCGCGGGGGCGACCAGCTCGAGGGTCATCCCCCATGGGTCATCGACGGCGATCGTGCCGTCCTGCTCCGCGAACGGGATCCCGGCGGTCGCGAGCCGCCCGGTCACGGCTGTGATCGCCTCCGGATCGACGTTGACCGTCCAGCGCTCGAGCCCGACCGCGCCGGCCGGGGCAGCAGGGGCGCCCTCGCCGCGCCAGGTGTTGACGCCGAGGTGATGGTGGTAGCCGCCGGCGGACAGGAAGGCGGCGCCCTGGAAGCGGGTCATGACCTCGAACCCGATCACGTCGCGGTAGAAGGCGAGCGCATCCTCGACGTCACCGACGTGCAGATGGAGGTGGCCGACCCGGACGTCGCGGTCGGCGTGCGGGCCTGCCTCCCCGGCGGGGACCAGCGCCGCGAGACCCGCCAGATCGAGCGGCCGGGGGCCGACGGTGGTCGGGTCCCGGAGATCGCCCCAGTGCTCGCGTGGGCGATCGGCGGCGAGCTCGATGCCGTTGCCGTCGGGGTCGGGGAGGTAGATCGCCTCGGAGATGCCGTGATCGGATGCGCCCTGGATTGCCGTGTCGGTCGCGGCGAGCCGGTGCAGCGCACGGGCCAGATCCTGGCGGGTGGGGTGGAGGAGGGCGAGGTGGTACAGGCCCGCATGGCGCCCGGCGCGGCCCGCTCCGGGGCGGGCGTGCAGGACGATCAGATCCGCCGCACCGGCTCCCAGCCACGCCGTCTCGTCGTCTCGGTCACGGATCCGAAGGCCGATCGAGCGCTCGTAGAACCGGACGGACCGGTCGAGGTCGGTGACGACGAGGTGGACCGCGCCGAGGGTGAGGTCGTCGGGGAGGGACGGCTCGACCGTGGCTGCCGTCTTCTCGGAAAGGTTGTGCATGCAACTATCGTGCCACAATCATGCTGGTTTGTAAAGAGCCGGATAGGCTCGGTGCGTGGCCGATCCTGAGACCGAACCCGGTGGCGACGACCTCGCCCGGCGGCTCGACGGCATCTGGGAGCGGACGAAGCCGAAGGTCTTGAGCGGATCGCGACGATCGAGCGGTGCGCGGCGGATCCCGACGGATCCGACCTGACCGCCGCCCGCACCGAGGCGCACAAGCTGCGCGGGTTGCTCGGCACGATCGGGCTCGCCCAGGGCTCGGAGATCGCGGGCTCGATCGAGGACGAACTCGAGGCCGCGGCCGGGGGGGACGGCCGAGCCGGGCTGGCAAGGGAGGGTCGTGGCGAGGGCCGCCGCCCTGCGCGCGGAGGCGGAATCGCGCTAGAGCAGCATCGAGCGGATGACGACGAGGGTCGTGACGGTCGCGAGGATGGCCGCACCCCGCAGCATCAGCATCGACTCGGCCCGCTTCTGGAGCGAGAGCCGTCCTCGAAGTCCGGAACTCCACGGACGGTCGCTCGGCTCCTGGTGCTCTTGCCCGGCGTCCTCACAGGACCTGCCCCAGCTGGCCGGTCTTCTCGGTCTTGTCCCAGCTCATCTCGGCTCCCTGAAGCTCCTTGACGTACGCCGCCGCGGTCATCGCGGTCAGCATCGGCCCGTAGCCGACGATGTAGACGAGCGGCGCGACCAGCCAGGGAGCATGGCCCGACTTGGCCAGGCACCGAACCCCGTAGGCGGCGAGCATCGAGAGCGACAGCCAGGCGTAGATGGCGATGATCACGACGCTCAGGTCGGCGCTGGCGGGGTTGACGCCGATCGTCGTCAGCAGCGGCGGGTAGGAGGCGTAGACGATGATCGCCAGCGAGATCAGACCGGGGAACATGATGCCCTCGAGCCAGCACCGCTTGGCGGTCTGCGGGTCGGCCGAGAAGCTCGACAGCGTGATGAACAGGTACGTGAAGACGTTCACCGCCCAGAGGGTCTGAAAGACGCTGACGGAGAACTCGCGGTCGATCAGGTAGAGCGAGATCAGCCCGACGGATGCGCCGATCATGAACAGCGGCATCAGCGTCACCGAGAACCAGATCAGCGCGAAGCTGAGGCCTCCGAGCCGGCCGCCGTTGTGACGTCGCAGCCAGACGTCGCGGAACTGCAGGGTCACCTGGACGTTGCCGCGGCCCCAGCGGAGCCGCTGCTTCCAGAGGCCCTCCAGCTCCCGCGGCTCCTCCGCCCAGACGATGGCGTGCGGTTCGAAGACGACGCGCTTGCCGATCAATTGGATGGTGAAGGTGGTCACCGTGTCCTCCGCGAGGGTGGTGGTGTCGATCCGGCCGCCGATGCCCTCCAGCGCCTCTCGCGTGACCAGCTGTGATCCACCGGCGAGGCAGGCCTGGACGCCGAGCACGTTCTGCGCCCGCCGGGCCGCCGCCTGGGCGGTGATGTACTCGAACGCGACGAAGCGGTTGAGGAACCCGCGCGGCTCGCTTCCCTCCTTGATGTAGGCCGTGACCGCTCCCACGCTTGGGTCGGCGAGGCGCCTCGTCATCGTCCGCAGCGCCTGGACGGTGAGGATGACGTCGGCGTCGATGATCATCACCGCCTCGTACCAGCCCTCGGCCTGGATCACGCCGAGGCCGTGGTTGATCGTCGCGGCCTTCCCCTCGCCGCCGTGCTCGCGACGCAGATGAAAGACGACGCCGGGGTGCTGCGTCGGCATGAGCCTCGACGATCGCCGGCGTCTCGTCCGTGCTGGCGTCGTCGACCACGTAGATCCGCAGGCATTCGGGTGGGTATTGGAGGGCGACGAGACGGTCGAGCGTCCGCCCGATCACGGCACCCTCGTTCCAGGCGGGCACGACGATCGCCACCCGTGGGTAGCAGGGGGCGATGCCGCCGCCGAATCGGAGTCGCTGGCACGCGGCCAGGGCGAACTGGTAACAGCCGACGAGCGGCGGGATCCCACCCGCCAGCGCGAGCGCCACGAGGCACCACTCCAGTGCCTGCATGCTCAGCTCCGGCCGGCGAGCGCCCGGGAGTCGGTCGGTGTCGCCGCGTCGGCGGTCGCGTGCGTGGCGAGCGCGGCTCGCACCGCGGCGCAGTGGGAGTAGCGGGCGATCGTGCCCGGGCGGTGGCTGTCGGTGCTGAACAGCAACTCGACGCCGCGGGCCACGAACGGGGCGACCGTCCGGGCCGAGGGGCAGCTCCAGCGTTCGTCGACCTCGATCCTGGCGCCGGCTTCCCGAGCGGCATCGGCGAGCCGCTCGAGCAGTTCCTCCGGCACCTCGGATTCGGCGAGGCCGATCTTCGGCAGGACGCTGAACAGGTGTGCGATCACGATGTTGTCGTGGGCCGCGGCGGCGGCGGCCGTCGAGTCGACGATCGCCTCGAGAACGTCGACGGCATCGAGCTCACCGGATGCGATCGCAGCACGAACCTCGTCGGGATGGTGCGGGCCGTCCTCGAGTGGGACCTGGTGGTCGGCGGCGTAGATGCGGTTGACGCCCTCGATCGACTCCGCGGGTGGCAGGTCGAGGCGCCCGGCGGTGTCGAGCAGCTTCGCCTCGATCCCGCAGAGCAGTTCGACGTCGGTCGCCGCGTTGGCCATGGCCACGGCGGCGACGAACTCGGGGACCCAGTCGGTCGAGGCGCGGACGTGGTCGACGCAGGTCATCCGGCGGACCCCCAGCCGCTCCGCCTCCGCGACGTTCTCGGCGATTGTGCCGCGGCCATCCGAGAACGTCGAGTGGACGTGCATGTCCTCGGCGATGAACGGATCGGCGGCGAGGTCTGTGCCGGGCGCGACCGGAGCCGTTCCCGAGGCGAGGTCCCCGGGGTCCATGAACACCTCCTCCATCATCCGCACCATCGCCGTCGGCCGGAACGGGATACGACCGGAGGGGATCGGCCGCCCGAGTGCCTCGCCGACGCATAGCTTCGGCATGTCCACGCCGCTCGCCACCGTGAGCGGCATGGTCCCGGGGAAGCGCGGGTTGACCTCCAGCAGCGCCGGCTCGCCCGCCTCCGTGTACTTGGCCTGGACGTTGGCGACGCCGGTCAGGTGGATGCGCTCGGCGACGATCCGGCCGAACTCCTCGAGCGCCTCGTCGTGTCTGGTCACCCCGCAGACCGCGATTCCCGAGTCGACCCGCAGCCGCTCGCGCGGGACGACCGCGACGACCTCGCCGTCGTGGCGGGCGAGCACGTCGATCGAGTACTCGGGGCCGGGAAGGTTCTCCTGAACGAGCATCGAGCCGTCGCGTGGCAGCCGTTCGAGCGCCTCTCGGGTCTCGATGAGCATGATGCCGCGCGAGCCACTTCCGGTCCGCGGCTTCACGAATGCCGGAAGCGGCGTCGAGGAGGGGAACCAGTCGCCGTCGGCGACCTCGCACCGGGGGACGCGAACCGAGCCCTCGCAGGCCTCGTGGAGCCGCCACTTGTCGAGGCAGATCCGCAGGGTCTCCTCGCTCGCGTTGACGAGCCGAACCCCCGCCGCCTCGAACTGGCCACGCCGCTCGGCGAGCGGGATCAGCTCGCTGTCGACCGTCGGCACGACGACGTCGACGCGGTGCTCGGCGCAGAGGTCGAAGGTCAGCTCCGCGAAGCGGGGGTCGTCGCCACGAGGGAGGATCAGTCGCCGCTCGACGGGTACCGAGTAGAGGCCGGCGGCGCAGGGATCGATGTCGGCGGCGAGCAGCTCGAGCTCCTCCTCGGAGGCCAGGTTGCGCAGCAGGCAGTATCCGGAGGGTCCCCCGGCCCCGGTGATCAGTACGCGAGCGAGCCGGGAGTCAGCGGGCATCGGCGGGCACCCCAATCTGCGCGGGCGCCGCCGGGCGCTCGAGCGGCTCGGCGATGTCGGCGTCACGGACGACCTCGAGTGGTTCGACGTATCGGCAGTTCGCGAAGCGGGCCCAATACCGGGCGGTGGACCGCAGCAACTCGTCGTCGAGGTAGGAGCGGATCTCCACCTGGGAGTCGTAGGCCGCGATCGCCTCGATCTTGCGGTCCAGGTAGGCGTCGATCGAAACGAAGCGCGTCGGCCGGAAGTCGACGGTCGAGGATGGCGCCTGGTAGCAGAGCACCCGTGGGATCTGGCGCGCGGCCACGAGGGTGGCGTGATGGATGTTGCGATGGTCCTGATGGACGTCGTGAGAGGTGTGGGTGTAGATGGTGGTCGGCTCGACCTCGTCGATGACGGCCTTGATCTCGGCGATCGTCTCGCCGCCGTCGGTGACGCTGGTGTCCGGCAGGCCCGTGTGAAAGAGGCGCGCTCCGATCAGCTCGGCGGCGCGCTCGGACTCCGCGGCGCGTTGCCCGACCGACCCTCCGTGCTCGCCACCGGTCAGCGTCAGAATCGACACGTCGTCGCCCGAGTCCGCGTGGCGGAGGAGGATGCCGCCGACGCCGATCTCGACATCGTCGGGGTGAGCGCCGATGGCGAGGACGCGCTGCCTGCCCGCCTCGCGCCGGTGCGCGGTCTCCGCCATCAGTTCCTCGACCTTGGCGATCAGCGCCGTCGGCTCGAGCGGCTTGGTCATGTAGTCGTCGGCGCCGGCCCGGATCGCCCCGATCGCGTAGTCGAAGCTGGAACGGCCCGAGACGATCAGGGTCGAGAGGGTCGAGTCGGTTTCTTTGGCGCGGCCGATGAACTCGATCCCGTTCGCCTCCGGGAGCTCGATGTCGGCGACGATCAGATCCCAGCGACGCTGGGGCAACAGCTCGAGCGCGCGCTCGGCGCTTTCCGCCCAGGTCACCTTCGCGACGGTGCTCAGGACCTCGATCACGACCTCGGCCAGAACCTCGTCGTCCTCGACGAGCAGCACGAGCCGGTCGTCCTGGCCCCTACCCAGGGCCGGCTTGTCTCCGTTCATGTCTCCCTGCATAGATCCCCTTTCGCCTTCACCCCTCCCCTCGGCCGCCGGACAGTCTGGCCTTTATGTCCACCCCCCGCTTCAGAACACCTGTCCGGCGTCGATGAGGAGAGGGATGCACTCCGAAGCGCGGGATCAGAAGCGGGGCAAGACGCGAATGTCGGGAGCGGCGATGCTCGGAGAGGGCCCGGGCGCCTGCGCCGCCGGGACACGCTGCATCCCTTCGTCCGCGGCGTCTCGAAACGAGAGGTCCGGCTCTTCCAGTCCGCCTTCGTAATGACCTTCGCCCTGATGCCGCTGATCGTCGACGTCCGGTTGGGACCCTATCTCGCGGGTCTCGCGGTCGCGGTCGGGCTGACCCTGATGATCGTGCTGGCCCCCTGGGAGCGGTGGCCGCCGCTGCTTCGGGTCGTGCCGCCGATCCTCGGCATCCTCGTCGCCGCTCTGCTCCGCGAGGCCGGCGGCGGGACGACGGCCGGGCTGACGACGCTGATGCTCCTCGGCGTGGTCTGGGTCGCGCTCTACGACGGCCGCGCCGCCCTGCTGATCACGATCGGAGCGATGACGCTCGCGCTCACGGTCCCGATCCTCGTCTTCGGGGCGCCCGATTATCCCGCGATCGAATGGCGCCGGTCCGCCGTCTTGATCGGTATCGCGATCATCATCGGCATCACGATCCAGCGGCTCGTCGCAGAGGGTCCGCGATCGGGGGGAGGAGGCGGCCCGTGGCCGGGAGTTCGTCCTCGCGGTCATGAACTCCGCCGGCGAGGGGATCGTCAGCATCGATGTCCGCGGTCGCGTCGAGTACGCGAATCCGGCCGGTTGCGCGATGCTCGGCTACGAGCAGGCGGAGATCCGCGGCGAGGAATTTCACGCCCTCGTCCATCACACCCGCGAGGACGGCGAACCCTTTCCTCACCACGAATGCCCGATCCACGAGACGATGCTGACGGGCACCGAGCAGGAGATCGACAACGACCTCTTCTGGCGCAAGGACGGAAGCTCGTTCCCGGTCCACTACAAGAGCTCCGCGATCGACACCCAGTCGGACTCGGGCGTCGTCGTCACCTTCACCGACATCACCGAGCGGCGCCGGATCGAGAAGATGAAGGACGAGCTCGTCTCCGTGGTCAGCCACGAGCTCCGCACCCCGCTGACCTCGATCCGCGGATCGCTCGGCCTGATCGCCGGCGGGGCGGCGGGCGAGATCCCGAGCGAGGCGGAGCGGATGATCGGGATCGCCGTCACCAACACCGATCGCCTCGTGCGCCTGATCAACGAGATCCTCGACATCGAGCGGATCGAGTCCGGGCGGGTCGAGATGTCACGGCGGCTGTGTGACTCCGAGGACCTGATGGAGCACGCGGCGGCGACGATGGCGGCACAGGCGGAGGCGGAGGGAACCTGGATCGAGGTCGAGCCGTGTTCGGTCCCACTCTGGGCCGACCCCGACCGGATCATGCAGACGTTCATGAACCTCCTCTCGAACGCCGTCAAGTTCTCGCCCCGAGACGCCCCGGTGCTCTTCCGTGCGATCCAGGCCGGCAGCGAGATCCGCTTCGAGGTGATCGACCGTGGTCGCGGCATCCCTGCCGATCAGCTCGAGAGCGTCTTCGAGCGGTTCGGACAGGTCGACGCATCCGACTCGCGGGAGAAGGGCGGCACCGGCCTGGGACTCCCGATCGCGCGCGGCATCGTTCATCAGCACGGGGGACGGATGTGGGCCGAGAGCCGGCCGGGCACCGGCACGAAGATGGCCTTCACGCTCCCCGCCGTCGCCTCCAGCCGCTCCGCCGACGACGACGAGCCGCGGCGGCCGCCTTGCGCTCGTGATCGAGGACGACGCCGATCTCAGCAACGTGCTCGATGCATTGCTCAGCGCCGAGGGGATGAACGTCTGGACCGCCCCGGGCGCGACCGAGGCCGTGAAACTGCTTGGCCGTCGTCGCCCGGACCTGATCGTGCTCGACCTGGCATTCCCGACGCCGATGGGAGCGAGCTGGTCCGGTGGATGCGCGGGCAGCCGGAGCTCGTCGGCGTGCCGCTCGCCGTCTACACAGTGCGCGACCTCACCGAGCTCGACCGCGAGCAGCTGCAGCTCGGCCCGAGCCTGCACGCGACGAAGAGCCTCGTCGAGCCGGATGAGTTCGTCAGCCGGGCGATGGAGCTGGTCAGCGAGCGGGAGCCGAGAGCCCGTTGCGGCCGGGCTGCCGGCATGACGCCGCGAATCCTGATCGTCGACGACGAGCCCGACATCCGCGAGGTGGCGCGGATGAGCCTGGAGGCGGTGGCCGGCTGGCAGGTTCTGGTGGCCGGCGACGGGCGCGAGGCGAGCGAGATCGCCCGCGACCGAGCGCCCCGACGCCGTCCTGCTCGACGTGATGATGCCCGACCTCGACGGCCCCGCCACGCTCGCGCTCATCCGCCGAGCACTGCCCGTCGGAGGAGCTTCCGGCGCTGTTTCTGACCGCCAAGGCCCGCGGTTTCGACGGCGCGCGGCTCGCGGAGCTCGGCGCGCAGGGAGCGATCGCGAAGCCGTTCGACCCGATGACGCTCGGGGCGCAGATCAGCTCGGCGCTCGGCTGGGACTGACGGCCCGGCGCGCTCCGAGCGGTCGGTCAGTCGAAGATGACGGCCTGGCGGACGGCCTCGCCGCTCGCCAGGCGATCGAAGCCCTCGTTGATCTCGTCGAGGGCGAGGGTGTGCGGTGAGCAGCCGGGCGACGTCGAGCTTGCCCTGCCGATGCAGCTCGATGAAGTGCGGGCAGGTCCCGGGCCGGGACGCTCGAACCGAGGTAGGAGCCGCGCAGGGTGCGCTCCTCGGCGACCAGCGAGACGGCGGGGATGCTCAGCATCTGGCTCGGGTCGGGGAGGCCGACGGTCGTCGTCGTGCCGCCGCGCCGGGTCGCCTCGTAGGCCTCGGCGAGCACCGCCGCGCTGCCGACGGTCTCGATCACATGCTCGGCGCCGCCGTCGGTGATCTCGCGGATCGCCGCCACGGCACCCGGGCCGGCCTCGACCGCGTGGGTCGCGCCCAGCTCCTTGGCGAGCTCGAGCTTGTCGGCCATGACGTCGACGGCGACGATCGTGCCCGCCTCCCTGGAGCACCGCGCCGAGCAGCGCCGAGAGGCCGACGCCGCCGAGGCCGAAGACGGCGACGCTCTGCACCGGGCTGGATCCGGGCGGCGTTGACCGCGGCGCCGACCCCGGTCAGCACGGCGCAGCCGAACAGCGCCGCGAGCTCGAACGGGCAGACTCGGGATCGACCTTGATGGCCGACGCCTCGCGAGACGACGATGTGATCGGAGAAGGCGGAGACGCCGAGGTGGTGGTGGATCTCGCTCGCCGCCCGTCGGGCGTGGTGCAGGCGGATGGCGCCGCTCAGCAGCGTGCCCTCGGCGTTCGCCGCCGCGCCGGGCTCGCAGAGCGCGGCCCGGCCGGCCAGGCACGGCTCGCATCTCTCCGCAGGCGGGGACGAAGGCGAGGACGACGTGGTCGCCGGGCTCGAAGGCGGTCACGCCCTCGCCGAGCTCGACCACCTCGCCGGCCGCCTCGTGGCCCAGGGCCATCGGCATGACCCGCGGCCTGCTGCCGTTGATGACCGAGAGGTCGGAGTGGCAGAGGCCCGCCGCCCGAACCTTGACCAGCAGCTCGCCGGGGCCCGGCGGGTCGAGCTCGAGCTCGACGATCTCGAGCGGCCTCGACTGGGCGTAGGGGGGGGGGAGCCCCATCTCCCGCAGGACGGCGCTGCGGACCTTCACTCGGCGGCCCCTTCCGGTCCGACCCGCAGCCGCTCGAGGCTGGCGCGAAGCGCTCGGGCATCGCCGCGGGCCGCCGGCTGGCGGCGTCGACGAACACGTGCACGAACCAGCCGGTCGCCGACGGCTCCTCGGCGCCGGCCGCGAACAGGCCGATCTCGTAGCGGACGCTCGAGTTGCCGAGCTTGCCGACCCGCAGGCCGGCGTCGATGTCCTCGGGGAACGCGAACCCGCCGGTGTAGGTGCAGTGCGACTCGGCGCAGACGCCGATCACGTCGCCCGTCGTGGATGTCCAGCCCGCCCTCGGCGATCAGCCAGCGGTTGATCACCGTGTCGAAGAACGCGTAGTACTCGACGTTGTTGACGTGCCCGTAGACGTCGTTGTCGGCCCACCGGGTCTGCAGGGTCGTCACGTGCGGATAGCTGCTCCGCCCAGTCGCCGTTGACGCTCCCCGTCAGCCGGCAAGCTTCGCCTCGAGGGTGATCTCCGGCGCCGGCGAGCGCCTTGGAGACCGGGCAGACCGCCTTGGCGACCTCGGCGTGCTTGCGGAACTCGTCCTCGCTGATGCCGGGCACCGTGCCGACCGTCTCGAGGTCGATCTTGTGGATCTCGAAGCCGGTGTCGGTGCGCCGCAGGTAGACCTTCGCCTCGGTCTCGACGCTCTCGGGCTCGTGGCCCGCCTCGCCGAGGATCAGCGTCAGCGCCATCGAGAAGCAGGCGGCGTGCGCCGCGCCGAGCAGCTCCTCGGGGTTCGTGCCCTTGCCGTCCCCGAACCGCGATGCCGCCGTGTATTTGCCGGCGACGACGCCCGTGCCCGTGTCGATGTGCCCTCGCCGCTCTGCACGTCCCCGACCCACTTCGCGTGTCCGTCGCTGCCATGTCGCTCTCCTTCTCGGTGGCTTTCGCCGCGGACTCTACGTGGGCGCCGACATCGCCCGGAGCCCGGGGAGGACGAGGGCGATCACCCACTCCGTGAGCTGCTCGGGAGGCACGTCGGGGTGGTCGTCCCACCACTCGACGAGGCCCTCGTAGACGCCGTTCAGCCCGCGCGTGATCGCGCTGACCTCGAGCGGATCGGGCACGGTAGCCCCTCAGGCTCGCGGAACGCGATGGCGCGACTGGATGGCGGGTGATCGGCCTGTCATCCTCGTGGCATGGCCGAGCGAACAGGAGTCGCTGACCGGGATGCCGGCGGCCGACGAGGAGAAGAGCGGGCTGCCCGGCCCGTTCTCCGTCGGCAGCTACGCGGCTGCACTCCGCCGCTACCTGCGAGGTCGCGCCCGCGTCCAGGTGATCGGCGAGATCACCGGCCTGCGGATCGCCGGCAAGTCCGCCTACTTCGAGCTGCGCGACGCCGACGGGGCCGTCCCGTGCGCGATGTGGCGCAGCGACTGGGACAAGCTCGAGCTTCCCGAGGGCGCCGTCCGCGACGGCTCGGAGGTCGTCGTCTCCGGGGGCCCCGACTTCTACCCCGGCAGCGCGACCGCGTCGCCCTCGTTCAGCTTCCGCTGCACCGACCTGAGGCTGGCCGGGGAGGGGGACCTGCTCGCCCAGCTCGCCGTCCTGCGCCGCAAGCTTCACGACGAGGGCCTCTTCGAGCCGCAGCGACGGCTGCCCCGGACGACCCTGCCGAAGACGATCGGGATCGTCACCGGCCGCGGCTCGGCCGCCGAGGCGGACCTGATCGCCGGGCCTCGCGCAGGCGCGGCTGGGCGGGCCGGGCCGTGTTCGCCCACCCGCCGGTCCAGGATCGCCACGCGGCGCCGAAGATCGGCCGCGCCCTCGCCGATCTCGCCGCGATCCCCGAGGTCGAGGTGATCCTCGTCGCCCGCGGCGGCGGCAGCCTCGCCGACCTCTGGGCCTTCTGCGACGAGACCCTCTGCCGGACCGTGGCGATGCTGCGGGTCCCGGTGATCTCGGCGGTCGGGCACGAGTCCGACCGGACCCTGCTCGACGACGTCGCCGCCGTCAGCTGCTCGACGCCGACCCACGCGACCGAGGAGGCGGTGCGGGTCGACGTCGGGGCCGCCGGCGCGTGGGTCGGCCGCGAGCCGGGCGGCTGCTCGCAGGGGTCGCCGCGGAGGCCGGGGCCTCCCGGGCGCGCCGCCTGGCCGGCGCCGCCCGGACGCTCGGCCATCACACCGACGGCCAGCGTCGCGACCTGCACCAGAAGATCCGTGAGATGCGCGCGTCCTCGGCGCGAGCGCTGGACCGCGGCGCTCCGCGAGAGCGCCCGCCGAGCCCTCGTCCTGTCGCGCAAGCGCGACGCCGCCGTCCACGCGGCGGCAGCCTCCGAGCGGGCGCTGAGCGGCTCCGCCGTCCGTCGCTCGCCCGCCACGAGGGCGCCGTGCCGGCCGCCCGCGGCGCGGCGCTCGAGCGGCTCGCGCAGACCCTCGCCGCCCACGAGCCCGAGCGCGTCCTCGAGCGCGGCTACGCGATCGTCACCGACCGCGAGGGCGACGTGATCTCGAAGGCGACGGCCGCCCGGGAGCGAGTCCCGGTTGCGCGTCCGCTTCGCCGACGATGATGTGCCCGTGGAGGTGACCGACGATGAGTGAGCCCGGGACCGGGGGAGGGGCCGACGCCGCGCCCCAGAGCTACGAGGCCGCCGTCGAGCGGCTCGAGGCGATCATCAAGCGCCTCGACTCCGGCCAGGCGGAGCTGCGCGAGACGCTCGAGCTCTGTCGCGAGGGCAAGGGGCTCGTCGAGTACTGCAAGGGCGAGCTCGACGCCGTCTCGGGCGAGCTCCAGCGCCTCGACCTCGACGATCTCGTCCGCAAGCTCGAGGCCGGAGCGGGCTCCGCGGAGCCCGATCAGGACCCGATCGCCGCCCGATCGCTCGACGCGACCTGATTTTCGGGCCGCCGCGAGGCCATTTCTCCGTAATTTGCGAAATCGCTCTCCGGCACCCCCTTGCGCTCCGCGGGGGCTGCCCCTAAGGTCGCCGTAGCGGTCTGGGAGAGAGAAAGAACCTCACGAAAGCCAAGTGAGGGGGCAGCTCTCAAGCCGACTCGAGAGGTCTTGAACGCGCGAAGGCTACGCGCGAGGCAGGCCACCGAGTCGCCCCAGGCCGCTACTTTCGTTCTCCGCCGATCCGTCCGGCCTCATACCTACCGTCCGCCCTGCGGCCGACGGACTTCAACCCCCCGAAAGCCGCCGACCGGAAGTCGCCTGCCGCTTTCCGATCGAGCGACCGGGCGCTGCCTGGGAGCAGGCGCCGCGACGTTCCCCCGGACCCCACGTCAGCGGTTAGCCCGCCTAGCTCCCACCTCCGGATCGGTGGAGGCCGCGAGAGATCGCGCATGTCCTCGATCGCCTCCGAGGAGATTCGGCACGAGTCCGAGAGATTCATGAGAGCATCGACCTCTGAGGTCTGTCCGCCTCGACGATCGCGTATTCGATGGCAATCGATCGCGTGGCGGATCAACGTCGTCACAGCCTGAGCAATCCCGACGATCACATGCCCCCCGCTTGACCCAGCAGTAGTTAGCTAAGATAATTAGCACCACTAACCAATGACAGGCACCACAGCAACATCCCCCGTCGAACTGACCGAGCAGGCCGCTCGGCTTCGGCTTGCGATCAACCGGACGGCCCGGCGGCTCCGCCAGGAGGCCAACACCGACCTCGGCCCCGCCTCGATCGCCGCCCTGGCGACCATCGAGCGGACCGGCCCGCTGACGCCCAGCGAGCTCGCGCGCATCGAGGGCATCCAGCGCCCGACGGCGACGCGGATCCTCGCCCGGCTCACCGAGGAGGGCTACGTCACGCCGCACCGCCGATCCCGACCGACGGGCGCTCGCTCGATCGTCGACGATCAGCGCCGACGGTCGCGCCGCTCTGACGCGGCTTCGCAAGCGCAAGACCGCCTATCTGGCCAAGCAGATGCGCAAGCTTCCCGACGAGGACGTCGAGACCCTCGCCCGCGCGGCGGAGATCCTCGAGCAGGTGCTCGAGGAGGGTCGTTCTTGAGCGCCGCCGTCCGCCGATCCTTCAGCAGCTCATTCGCATCGCTCCGGATCCGTAACTACCGCCTCTACTTCGGCGGTCAGGTCGTCTCGCTGGCCGGCAACTGGATGCAGATCGTCGCCGAGCTGTGGCTGATCCTCTCGCTCACCGACTCCGGCTTCGCGGTCGGGATCGCGACCGCCCTGCAGTTCACCGGCATCCTCCTCCTCGGCGCCCTCGGCGGCTCGCTGGCCGACCGCTTCGACAAGCGCAAGCTGCTGATGGTCACCCAGACCGGGATGGCCGTGCCGGCGCTGCTGCTCTTCGTCGCTCGCCGCCGGCGGCTTCGCTCAGGCCTGGATGGTCTTCGTCGTGATCGCGCTCCGCGGCCTCGTGCTCGCGGTCGACAACCCGGCCCGGCAGGCCTTCGTGATCGAGCTCGTCGGCCCCGACAGGGTCGTCAACGCCGTCAGCCTCAACAGCGTCCTCGTCCACTCCGCCCGCATCACCGGCCCCGCGATCGCGGGAGTGATCATCGCCCTCTGGGGAGTGGCCCCCTGCTTCGCCCTCAACTCGCTGAGCTTCGCGGCGATGCTCTTCGCCCTCTACAAGATGGACCCGAGCCGGCTCCACCGGCCCGATCGCGACCGGCCGCGCGGCAACGTCCGCGCAGGCGCTCCGCCACGTCGCCGGCCGCCCGGAGCTGCGCGTCCCGCTCGCGCTGATGCTCGTCCTCAGCACGATCGGCTTCAACTTCCAGGTCGTCATCCCGCTGCTCGCCGACCGCGACTTCGCCGGCCAGGTCTCCGCCTACTCGCTGCTGATGGTCGCGATGGCGCTCGGCTCGATCGCCGGCGCGCTCACCGTCGGCACGAGGACAGCGGGTCAGCCGCGAGCTGATCACGGTCTCGGCGCTCGGCTTCGGGCTCACCTCGCTGCTCGCCGCCGCCGCGCCGACGCTGCGCGCTCGAGATGCTCTCGCTCGGCCTGCTCGGCGTCTGCTCGGTCACGTTCGCGGCCGGGATCAACTCCGGCCTGCAGCTCGCCGCCGCCCCGGAGATGCGCGGCCGCGTGATGGCCATCTACTCGATCGTCTTCCTCGGCTCGACCGTCGTCGGCGGGCCGATCGCCGGCTGGCTCGGCGAGGCGATCAGCCCGCGCGCACCCCTGGTCGCCGCCGGCCTCGCCGGCCTGCTGGTCGCGGTCGGCGCCTACTACGCCTGGAGCGAGCGCTTCGCTCCGGTCGAGATCGAGGAGGTCGTGATCGCCGCCGACACCGGCGAGATCGACGCCGTCAACGCGCCGCGACGCCTGCGGCTATCGCGAGGCGCCGGCCGCTGCGGCCGCGAGCCCGTCGAGCCCACGACGAAGCTCTTCGGTCTCGGGCCAGCCGAAGCCGAGGCGGAAGCAAGAGCGCGGCTGATCGAACCAGTGACCGGGACCGACGTAGGTCCCGTGCTGCTTGAGCAGGTCGTCGTAGAAGCGGTCGAGGTCGACCGAGTCCGGGATCGGCGAGCCGCGGCATGCCGACGACGCCGGCCTCGCGGCTCGACCCACTCGAAGGTCGTCTGCGCGGCCATCCACTCGCGGACGATGTCCAGGTGCTCGGCGATCGTCGCCTTGATCGGCGGCAGCACCCGATCGCGCGCCTCGAGCACGCGCGCCGCCATCTCCTCGTTGATCGGCGAGCCGCAGATCAGGATCTGCTCCTTGGCCGCCAGCAGCGGCGTCGCCAGCTCCGGGTCGCGGCTGATCAGCCAGCCCATCCGCAGCCCCGGCAGCCCGTAGGTCTTCGACATCGAGGAGATGCTGATCACCCGCTCCGAGAGGCCGGCGGCGACCGGCAGCGGCTCCCCGAAGGCGAGCTCGCGGTAGGTCTCGTCGACGAGCAGGCGAGCCGGTCGGGTGCGCCTCGACGATCGCGACGAGCCGCTCGCAGCTCGCGGCGTCGATCATCGCGCCCGGTCGGGTTGTGGGGGTAGGTGACGCTGACGAGCTTCGTCTCCGGGCGCAGCCTGCTCTCGAGCAGCTCGAGGTCGAGCTTCCAGCCGTCCTCGAAGCGCAGCGGCAGCGGCTCGACGTCGGCGCCGAGGGTCCGCGGCGTCTCCAGGTTGGTCGCGTAGTTCGGCTCCTCGATCAGCAGCGTGGTCGCCCGCCTCCAGCAGCGCGCGTGGCGACGATGAAGAGCGCCGGCGCCGCACCGGCGGTGACGAGGACGTCGTCGACGCCGACCGCGCCGGGGGCGTCGCCGGCGATCTGCTCCCGCAGGCGCGGGACGCCGCGGTGGTCGCCGTACTGGAGCAGCAGGTCGCCGACGTCGGTGTCGATCCCGTAGTCGGAGAGCCTGACGGTCGCGGAACGAGCTCTCCGCGAGGTTGTTGGTGATCGCGTCGTAGCCGAGCTCCTCGGGGGACTCGACCTCGATCGGTGTGCGCCGGTACCTCACCGGCGGAACCTATAGCCCCCGGCCTAGATCAGGCCCTCGCCGAAGTAGCCGCCCTCGGCCCTGACCCCGGCGGGGATCGCGAACACGGCGCTGCTGGTGTGGAGGATGTACTCGTTGAGGCTGATCGTTGGCGCCGAGCTGGGTCTGGATCGCGCACGAACTGCTTGTGCCGGGTCCTTCTGGAAGCAGATGAAGAAGAGGCCGGCGTCGAGCTGGCCGCGGGTGACGTCGAAGCCGTCGGTGAACGAGTAGCCGCGGCGGAGGATCTTCTCGCCGTCGTTCGCTCTCGGGGCTGGAGAGGCGGATGTGGGCGTCGTCGCGGATCGCGGGGTTGCCGTCGGGGCCGATCGCGTCGAGGTCGACGGCGTCCTTCTCGCTCCTCTCGCCGATCGGCGCGCCGCTCTCCTTCATCCGGCCGATCACGTCCTCCTGCTCCTGCAGGAACGTCCGGTCCCAGGGCTCGATCAGCATCCGGATCCGGCGGCTGACCAGGTAGCTGCCGCCGCGCATCCACTCCGGCCCCTCGTCGCCGACCCAGACGAACCGCTCGAGCGCGTCGGCGTCGTCGTTGAGGATGTTGTTGGTCCCGTCCTTGAAGCCCATCAGGTTGCGGGGCGTCTCCTGCTCGGCGCCGGTCCGCGACGTCCGCCCGAACCCGAGCTGGCACCAGCGCATCACCGCGACGCCCTGGGCGATCTTCGTCATGTTGCGGACCGCGTGGAAGGCGACCTGCGGGTCGTTCGCGCACGCCTGGATGCAGAGGTCGCCGTTGCTGATCGTCGGGTCGAGCTCGTCGGCGGGCAGCCGCGGGATCGGCTTCAGCTCCGGCCGGGCGCTGTCGGCGGCCAGCCCGAAGCGGCCGTCGAAGAGCGACGGCCCGAAGCCGACGGTGATCGTCAGGTCGGCGGGGCCGAGGCCGATCGCCTCGCCGGTGTCGTCGGGCGGGAGCGAGGGGGTCGTCGTTGTCGGTCCCGGCGGGCAGGCCCTTCGTCATCCGCGCGGCGGCGACGGTCCATTCCTGCATCAGCGTCCGCAGGTCGGCGACGTTGTCGCTCGTCATGTCGAAGGCGGCGAAGTGGAGCCGGTCCTGGGCGGGGGTCGTGATCCCGGCCTGGTGCTCGCCGTAGAAGTCGACGGTCTCCTCGGCCGGGTCCGTTGACGGCCTCCGCCTGGCCGAGGGCGAAGCCGCCGCCCGGCCGCGAGCGCGATCCCGCCGACCGCGCCGGCCCCGATCAGGCGGCGGCGCGTGATCCCCTCACGCGGCTTGGCGGCTCTCGCTCGTCGGCTCATTGCGCGACGATCTGGCCGCCCATCTCGGCGAGCGGCTGGGCGAGGGCGTCGACCGCCTGGCTCAGCTCCTGGCGCTGCTGCTCGGTCACGTTCTCGTAGTTCTCGTAGATCTCGCCGTTGACCTGGTACGGCTTCAGCTCCGCGTACATCGTCGGCGAAGCGCTCCTCGATCTCGCTGCGCCAGCTCGGGGTCGGACTCCTCGCAGCGCCGGCTCGAGCAGCACGAAGGCCTCGTAGGCGCCGTCGATGTTGGCCTTGAAGTCGGTCAGGTCGGTGTGGGAGTAGCGCTCCTCCTCGCCGGTGATCTTCGACTGCGAGACCTCGTTGAGCAGCTCGACCGCGCCGTTGGCGAGCTGGACGGGGTCGTAGGTGTTGTTCGCGGCCAGCCGCTGCAGCTTCTTGACGTTGGCGACGCAGCTCGTCGGCGCAGCGTTCCGTCGGTTCTCGGCGAGCTGCCGTTGACCCAGAGCGCCTTCTCGAGCGGGTGGAAGCCGGTCCACTCGTCGCCCTTGGCGACGTCGTTGACCCGGGCGTCGATCGCCGGGTCGAGGCCGCCGAAGGACTCGGCGACGGGCTCGATCCGCTCGTAGGGGACGCGCGCCGACTCGTAGAGCTCCTTGGCCTTCTCGGGGTCGCCCGCCTCGACCGCAGCGGCGAACTCCTCGGTTCGGGTGACCAGGATCGCCGCCTGCTCGTCGACGTACTTGGCGTAGTCGTCGGCGGCCTTCTGGAGCTTCGGGTTCGTCGTCGCGGCCTGCTTCTCGCCGGTGACGACGAGCGTTGCCGGTCGGCTCGCGGTCGCCGGGGTTGCCGCAGACGATGTCGTAGGTGCCGGGATCGAGGTTGACGGAGACGTCGCCGCTCAGGCCGGCGGTCACGTTCTCGCGCTCGCCGATGATCAGGGCGCCGTCGAGGACCTCGAACTCGTTGTTGATGGCGCTGTCGTCGTTGCTGACCGCGAACGTCGCGGGGCCGGCGGTCGCCTTCAGGTCGGTCGGGGAGCAGCCGTCGTCGGTGATCGTCACCGCGAGCGTCTGCGCGCCTCGGTCGGTGGAGTCCGAGCTCGGAGCCGCAGGCGGCCAGAGAACGCCGTCGCGGCGAGAAGCGGGGTCGATCAGGGCGAACGGGCGCAGGGAGACGGTCATCGGTCGTGCTGCTTTCGGGTCGAGGGGTTGGCTACGCTTCGGAGGCGCTCGGCGTGCCGCTGGGCTTGGCGCCCGGGGCGCTGACGCTGCGGCTCGCGCCGAACGCGGCCGCGCCAGCCTCCGGCCAGAGCACGTAGGCGAGCATCGGGATCAGGTACGCCAGGTAGAGGAAGACCTCGGCCTGGGTCATCGATCGACTGCAGGCCGAGCATCCCGGTCAGCAGCGACGAGGTCCAGGTGCCGGGGACGACGAGCCAGCTCAGGTCACGGCCTGGTCCTGGAAGCTGGTCAGCCAACCGGCCTCCCAGGCGGTGTGGGCGGCGGTCGAGAGCAGGCCGGCCGCGACGAACACCAGCACGGCGGCGGTGAACTTGAAGAACTTGGCGTAGTTGAGCGTGACCCCGCCGCGGTAGATCCCGTAGCCGATCAGCGATCGCGGCGAAGATCCCGAGCAGGGCGCCGATGCCGGCGCTCGCCGGGTCGGTCGCGCCCTGGAAGACGGCGAGCAGGAAGACGACCGTCTCGATTCCCTCGCGGAGCACGGCGAAGAAGGCCATGCCGACGAGCGCGATCGCCGAGCCCTTCGTCAGCGCGTCGGCGGCGGAGGAGTGCAGCTCGGTCTTCATGTGCCGGGCGTGCCGGCGCATCCAGAAGATCATGAACGTGACGATCCCGACGGCGAACAGGGAGATCACCGTCTCCAGCATCTCCTGCTGGCGCTGCGGCAGCTCCTGGTTGAGGACGTTGAGCCCGACGCCGATGCCGACGCAGATCGCGACCGCGATCGCCACGCCGGCCCACATCTGCCGGAGCGCGTCCCGGCGGCCCTCCTGGGTGAGGAAGGCGGCGATGATGCCGACGATCAGCGCCGCCTCGACGCCCTCGCGGAGTCCGATCACGAATGTGGGGAGCACTTGTCTCTGCTGTTCCTTTGCGCCTGTTAGGCATCCCTATTTAGGGAGACCTAATATCGAAGTCGGCGACAGCCTAGCGAATCCGCGGCGACGTGCTGGTGCCCTGATCGCGGTCGCGAGCGCGCGCTGTCGCCCGGCGTCGTGCCCCCAGCCGCCCGTCCGCCTCCCGGCGTTACTTCGGCGCCAGGACCTCGGCCAGCGCGTCGCGCTCGATCCCGCTGCCGAAGTTCGCCCACAGCCGCTCGCCGCCCAGCTCCACCGACCGGCCGCCCGGCCGCCGGCAGCTCGTCGAGCTCGACCGTCGCCCGCGGCGCCTCGATCGCCGCGCTCTGGGAGCGGGGGAGGGCGAACACCATCACCGCCCGGTTCGTCCGCGCCACCACCCGCCGCGGCACCACCGACATCGCCACGATCCCCGACCAGCACCAACAGCGCCCCGACGATCCCGACCCACCCCGGCAACGCACCGGCGATCACGCTGACCACGATCAACACCAGCCCCGCCACCAACGGCAACGCCTGCAGCCACGGCGGCACCCCGACCTGCGCCACCGCCACCGCCTGCACCCGCTCGCCCTTGCCGACATGCGGCTCGATCCGCTCGATCAGCCCGTCCTTATAGGTGCGGTCGCGCTCTTCGAACATGCCTCGCGGAGGTTAAGGGGGTGGCCGAGGTCTGCGCACGTCACTGCGCACGAATTTCATGCAATTTGCGCGAATTCTGAGACGCAGGCGCTCAAGTCGAGGGCCGCCGTCCGAGCCTTGTGACGTAAGGCTGACAAGAGCGGACCTCGTGCACAGGGATGTGCCGAGTTCGAGGGTGAAGGCGACATGGATGTCAAGCCGCCAGAGGAGCCGCCCGGAGAGTCTCGGCGCAACTTCCCGAATCGGGAGGGGGCGCCATGGGCTGTTCCGGGGTTGAGAAGAGCGAGCAACTGATCGACTCGCATGAACTCCTCGACGGACCCAGAAACGGAACGAGTTTCGGAGCACCCGACGGGTTCGCGGCGATCGGGAGTGGGCTGATCGCTGCTCCTACCTGTTCGAGGAGATGAGGAGGCCGGCGAGAGCGATGATCACCCGCGCCTACGGACGGGCGCTGGGCGACCACGAGATCGAGGATGTCTACTCGGCGGCTTGGGCGGCGATCCTGTCGGCGCTGCGGACCCGGGGTCGGCGATGAGCGATGAGGAGCTCCGCGCCTACATCCTCACGGCGGTCGCCAGCCACGCGAGCAAGGAGATGCGCCGGCGCTCCCGTAAGCCGACCGGACCGATCGGGACCGAGGCCGAGCAGGTTCTCACCGACGGTCATCTGCCGCTGCCGGACGAGATCGTGCTGGGCTCCGAGGCGCGAGGTGTCGCGCGCGACCTCCTGACAAGCCTTCCGCAGCGCCGCCGCGCGGTGATGTTGCTCCGCTATGGCTGGGGGCTGAGCCCGGCGGAGGTCTGCGCGCTCGTCCCGGGACTCTCACCTCGCGCCTACCGGAAGGAGGTCACGAAGGGAATCGAGCAGCTCATCGAGCGGCTGCGGCTTGGTCGAGAGCGGGGAGCTGGTGCGTGGCTCGCGAGCCGCTGGTTCGCGACCTGGTTGCGGGCACCGCCGACGAGGACGCTCGGCTCCAGGCTTTGGAGCACCTGGAGCACTGTCGATCCTGCGCGGATCTGGCGGCTCGCCTGTCCGGGCATCTGCACGAGCTCGGCGGCATCGATCGCCCTTGGGTCGGTGGCTGGTGCCATCGGCGCCGGGAATCTGAGTCTCGTGGATCGGGTCGGCCAACTGTCGTGGGCGCTCGTGAGGCCGCACCGACCTGGTCGACCGGGCGCAATCATTCGCCGGTTCCGTTGCGGCACGGGTGCCGGTCGTGGAACGGGCGCGGTCGGCGCCGGCCTGGTGGCGAAGGCAGCCGGCGCGGGCGGTGCGGGCAAGGCGATCCTCGCCTGCGTCGGTGTCGGGGCTGCGGCGACCGCGTGCGTGGCTGCCGGTGTGGTCCCCGGTGTCTCGATCCGGGACCTGGGAGGCTCGATCCGAACGGAGTCAGGCAAGCAGAACGGTGCCGCGGCAGACCCGCCCTACGGTCAGCTCCAGACAGCCGGCCGCGAGCGTCGGCGTCGTGAGCCGAGCGGTAGCGGCGGGAGACGGGCGCGAAGCGTGGGCCACGACGCACGGGCAATGAAGATCCCGGGCAGCGTGGCTCCGGACGAGCCGCCGGCTCCGGCTCCGGAGCCCGGTCGACGGTCCTCCGCCCGTCGAGGAGTTCGATCCCGTCGCCGCTCAGGCGGCTCCGTCCTCCAGCAGTCCCGCCTCGTCGCCCGGACGAGGGACCTCATCTTCGGCAAGTTCAGCGGCACAAGACGAGTTCGGGCCGTGAACGGCCGGAGCGCACTGGAAACGAGTGAAACGAGCTGGGAGGCCGACTCCGATGACTAACGCACTCTTCATGCACATGCCGGCTGATTCTGAGGATGGCCGCACCGTGCATCGGCGATGATCACGCTTTATTGCGCCGTGTTTGTCGCAGCGGCCCGAGCCGGCGGCACGTACGACGTTGCCGAGTGCTCGCCGGGGCATACCGGGACGCCGGACGCGGCGGTTGAAGGCTCGACGACCGATTACGCGGCGAGTACGAGCTGCGCGAGCGGAAACTGGCTTCAGGTCCAGTCCGTTGCGAGCACGGTCGGCTGGAACCGCAAGCAGTGGTCCTACATAGCTCCGCCCGGCACCCGGATCGAACGGTTCAGGGCCGACTACAGCCTCGTCGGTGACGCCAGCCCGGACGGCAACCGCTCCTACCTCTTCGTCAAGCGGTACGGGCAGAGCGACCAGGAGAACCTCTCCGTGGTCGGACTGGGATCGACTTCCGGCACCTATGACTCGACCGTTCAGCCACTCGGTCCATTCGCATCCATCGGCGTCGGGGTGTTCTGCAGCAAGGCGGACAGGCACCTGCAGGCACGCGCCCGGTCAGTTCTCGCGCCTCTCGGCGGTCACGTTTCGGATCGAGGATCTCGTGCCGCCGAGTCCGCCCGTCGTTGCTGGGGCCGCGGCGGACGGCGAATGGGTCGGAGGAACGACACGGTGATCGTCGGGTGACGTCGGACGTCGGCGGCGGCGTCGCGCGGACGACGATCGAGGTCAACGGGACGCAGGTCGCCAACGATGCGATCTGCAATCCCGGGCAGGACGGAAACGGCTACGTCAGCTCGATGACGCCCTGCGATCAGATCGAGCTCAGGCCGATCGACGTTGAGACGGACGCCCCGCCGTTCCAGGACGGGCCGGGCAACGCCGTCAAGGTCTGCACCCACGAGTTCGGCACCGGTGCGGCGAGCGCCTGCACGACCAAGATGATCAAGGTCGACAACGAGGCGCCCGCCGCGCCCCAGGCGATCGACGTGCCGGGGTGGACAGGGCTGGCATCGCGACAACGATTTCGAACTGAGCTGGACGAATCCGGCCCAGTCGGATTCTCCGATCGTCGCGGCGATCCGTGACCGTCAGCGGTCCCGGCGGCTACAGCGAAACGACGACCTATTCGGGCGACGACATCGAATCGGTGGAAGGGGTCGAGGTCCCGGGTGTCGGCGCCTACACCGCCGACGTACACCTGCTCGATGCCGCCGGCAACAGCCTGCCCGCCAACAAGGCATCGGTGCCGCTCAAGTTCGACGACACCGTGCCGGTCAAGTCGGAGCCGGAAAATGCAAACGGTTGGATCTCGAGGTCGGAACTCGCACGGGTACGAGCAGGTCGTGGAGCAAGCCGAGCGCCCTGCAAGTCCCGCCTTCCGGGATCGCCGGATACCGGGCGACCGTCGATGCGCAGCCCCGACACCGATCCATGCCACGGTGCAGCTGATCCTCGCTCCTGCGGTGGCCCGGTGACCGAGGTCGGGATCAACAACACCGGCGGAACCCTCGATGCCGATGACCTCGTCGAGGGGGCGAACTTCGTCCACGTCGTGCCGGTGTCCGGCTCGGGGATGCGAGCGACCGTCCGTCGGCCGGACCTCCCTCAAGGTCGACCTGACCGATCCGGTGACCGAGCTCGACCGGCGCCGAGGTCCGGTTGGGTCAACCATGCCGCCGAGCTCGAGGTCATGGCGAGCGATCCGCTGAGCGGCATGGTCGACACCGACGAATACCCGGACGACGCGCCGCCGCGAACGGTTCTCGTCGTCGACGGTGACGTGATGGAGGAGTTCGACGGGACGTCGCGGCGACGATCGCGTCCGAGGGCGTCCATCACCTCGAGTACTGGGCACGGGACCTGGCCGGAAACGAGAACGACGGCCAGGGCGATAACGCGGAGCCCCGGCGAGGCGACGGTCAGGATCGACGCGACCGCGCCGACCGTCGCCTTCGCGAACGCACAGAACCCGGAGGATCCGGATCGGCTCGAGGCGACGTCTCATGACGCGCTGAGCGGCGTCGCGAGCGGCTCGATCGAGTATCGCCGCGACGACGATCCGTCTGGACCGCGCTCGCCGACCGACTGTGATCGGCGACCGCCTGGTCGCTCGGGTCGACTCGAACGATCTCGAGCCGGGGTCAGGTACGAGTTCAGGGCACGCGCCGCGGACGCCGCCGGCAACGTGTCGATCTCGACGCAGCGCGAGGACGGGACCGCGATGGCGGTCGTCGGCCCGTTTCGGCAGCCCGGCAGTCGATCTCGGGCCTGACGATCAACGGTAAGAAGCGAGCGAGGATCGGTTTCGGAAAGCGCCCGAAGGTCGCGGGCCGGCTGACCGATGCTCCGGCGCACCCGATCGCGGGTGCGGAGGTCGAGCTGACCGAGACCTTCCGGCCGGGGTCCAGACGCTGGCCGGGATTCGGTCACTGCCGCGACCGATGGCTCCGGGGCTTTCAGAGCGAGGCTGCCCTTCGGGCCGTCGCGGTCCGTCACCGCCGCGTACGCAGGGGACCTCAAGCGCCTCGGTGCGCGAGTCGTCCGCCGTCTTCCATGCGGGCGAAGAGCAAGGTCGAGCCTGAGGGCGACCCGTCGCGTGCGGGCCGGGCGCAAGGCGACATTCTCGGCCGGATGCATCGCGCCCGGCGCACGGTTCTACGCGCCAGGGAAAGTCCGTCGAGGTCCAGGTGCAGGGTCGGCAAGAGATGGAAGACCGTCGGCCGGTCCCTGCGGACCGACCGAAAGGGCCGGTACAGGCTCCGGTACCGGTTCGTCGCCGACTACACCCGTCCCGTCAGGTACCGATTCCGGACCGTGGTGCTGAGGGAGCGCGGCTGGCCGTACCTGCCGTCCGTCTCGCGGATGCGAACGGTCCTCGTCAGGCCCTGATCGACCGGGGTGCCATGGGCGGCGATGGCATTACGCTCCCGACAGGTCGCGGTCGGCGGAGGGATCGAGTGAGCGAGCATCGACGAAAGCTGACCGTCCCGCGGGAGGGTCGAAGCGGACTCGGGCGAGGCCTGCTCGCCGCGGTTGCGCCTCTCGCTGGTCGTCGGCGGGTGTCACCGCCTCCGCGTCGACGGCGGGCACCGCCGACGAGACTCCGCCGGCCCCGTCTGGGGCCACCGACGGGTGTCCGCGGCACCTCGAGACGGCGGCAAGGTCCGGGTCCGCGTCCTGCTCGCCTCCCAGCCGCTCCTGCTCGTCGGCAACGTCGAATCGGTTCAGGGCCGCCGATTCGGCCGAGCACCGAGCCATCGCGTGAGCACATCGCCGCTCAGCGGCATCCCGACCGCATCTCCCGACCGAGAAGCGGGCGGCGCGAGCGGCCGAGCGGAAGTACGAAAGGGCGATCGGCGGCCTCGACGACGAGGCGGCCGAGACTGGCGCGATCTGGATCGAGTCGCTGCTCGAGTCATCGCCAAGCCGTGGCGGGAGGTGGTCGATCGCGAGATCGCTCCCGCCTCCCTTGTCGTCCGGATCGGAGCCGGCGGATCCCGAGTGCTGGCCGCAGCTCGAGGCGGTCCAGGCGATCGAGCCTGCGCCGCGACCCGCGTCCGCTCTCGGGTATCGGCACCCAGGCGGTCGGCGCCCCGGCCTGGTGGTCCGCCGGCTTCACCGGCGGCACCGGACCCAGCGACACGGTTGCCGCGGATACGGCGATCCAGAGCGAAGCGGCGGATCCGACCCACCCCGCGTTCGCCGGCGTGACCGTCGACAACGACCCCGAGGCGGCGGTCACCGATCACGGCACCCACACCGGGGGGATCATCGCTTCCGGCGATACGACGTATCGAGGGGTGGCGTACGGACGTCGATCGGCTGATCGGGAGCGCCGGAATGAGGCTTACGCACTTGGCTTTGCCGTTGGGCCGAACGCCGGGAGCCGCAGGATCCGGCAGAGAGTGATCAACCTAAGCTTCGGATCGACGGCTGCCAGCGACGACGAAGACGATGGCGACGATGTGCTCACCAGCGTCTTCGGCGTTGGTCAGGCTCAGGGCGCTGGAAACGACAACATCGACGGCAGCCCCGACCGTCAACAAACATCGGGCGCAACATGCTCAGCGTCGGGGCCTTCAACGATGTCGGCACGGTCGCCTCCGAGTGATGACGTGGTGCTCGGAGTCAGCTCCCGCGGCCCGACGCCGGGTGGCCGTAAGAAGCCGGACCTGACTGCGCCCGGCGGGGCGGTGATCGCGCCGTCGGCTCTTGGAACTCGCCGCCCTCCAATCCCGATTTCACCGGGGCGACCGGGACGTCGTTCTCGGCGCCCCACGTAGCCGGCGCGATGACCCTGCTCGAGGGGGCGGGGGTGAGCGATCCGATGGCGCAACGAGCGATCCTGATCAACAGCGCGCGCGATTGGGATGGGACGACGACCGGGCCTGGACGGGTGGGCGCCGCCCCAGGCGAGCTGGCAGCCCGAGGTCGGCTGGGGCGAACTCGACCTGGCGGCCGCGCTCGCCGAACGCGGCAACTATCAGCTCGGCGAGGTCCGGGGGGGGGAGGCGGCCTTCTACCGAGCGACCGTCCCCACCGGCGCCAAGTCGACGCTCGCTTTCGAGATGCGCGGCTTCTTCATCGGTTTCCCGGACCCCGGGACGCAGACGATCAAGTACACCCAGTCGAACCTCGACCTCCGCCAGTACCTGTCCGACGGATCCGAGGTCCTCCGCCGGCCGATCCCGGGTCACGGCGGCGGACCGGACGCCGTCGATCCGAATGACACGGTCGAGCAGGTCCGAGCTCCGGCGGGCGGTCCGCAGGAGATCACCTACAAGGTGGAGGCGGCATCGACGGTCGTCGGCGCCGAGGCCGAACCGTTCGCGATCACGGCGGCGGCGCCACTGACGGCGCTCGAGGCCCCGCACGTCCGGCCGGTCGAGGTCGAGGCCGATCCCGAGACCCCGGTCCGATGCGGCGAACCGGTCACGGTGACTTCGTCCCTCCGCAACGACTCCGGTGACCTCGTCGCGAACGAGGCCGAGGCGACCCTGGAGGTGCCCGCGGGTGTCGAACTCATGGCGGGCCCGCGACCCAGGAGGTATCCGGCGGCGACCTCGAGAGCGACGCCACATCCGAGCCTCACTCCTGGACGGTGCAGGCCACGACCGACGGGCCGAAGATGCTCTCCTTGTCGGGCGCGGGCTCCGGCCTGGGAACTCCGTTCACCAGGACCGAGGAGATCTCCCTCGACCGCCGACTGCACTCCCCCCGCGACGGCGATCGCCTCGGGTCCCGATGGGCCGACGAAGGACGCGACGCCGACGTTCTCATTCTCCTCCGAGCCGGGTAGCGCCTTCGAATGTGCGGTCGACGGGCTCGGCTTCCAGCCTTGCGAGGATCCCCTGACCCTGGCCGACGCTCAGCGACGGCGCCCACTCGTTCGCCGTTCGCGCCATCGATGGAGTCGGCAACATCGATCCCTCGCCTGCGTCATCGCAGTTCATCGTCGACACGCGCGTCAGCGGCCCGAAAGCGAGACTGCTCTCGACGGCGAATAGTTCGCCGAAACAGCAGTCTCGGCAAGATTTCGCTTGCTCATGGGCGAGCCCGGCCGGGTGCCATCACCGGCAAGGCGACGATCGGGCGCCGGTCCGTCCTGCTGCAGTCAGCGGAACGCGAGCTCGGTGGCGAGCCGATCGGACTTTCCGTTCGGGCCTCGAAGCGACAATTCAGGAGAGTTCGGCGCGCCGAGCGGCAAAGCAGGCGCGTCGACGTTCACCTCGATGCCGATTCTCCGATGTCCTCGGCAACCGCGAACGGCGCACGATCCAATACACGGCCCACCGCTGACTCCCTCCGCCCTCACTGCCATGATCGTGGCGTGAGGAGCACCGGCCGGGCCAGGCTCAACGACGAAGGCGGCTTCATCAGCGCCAGGGCGGCGATCGGGATCGCCCTGATCGCGCTCGTCATCTACATCGTCGCCGCCGGGCTTCAGCGGGGCCACGGATCAGTTCGGGTCGGTTCCGGTGCCCGGGAAGTCGACGGTCGAGCTGCCGAAGGGCGACTGTCGACATCTACTACGCCGAGGGGGCCGATCCCGAACTCCGGGATCGCGCTTGGTCGTCCCGGCCGACCTCAAGTACACGGTCACCGATCCGTCGGGCAACTTCGTCCAGGTCGACACCCGCGGGCGGCGAGGACGCGAAGGAGACCGACAGCGGGCTGGCGATGCTGATCGGCGAGACTGGACACGCCGGTCGAGGGCGCCTACACGGTCGAGGCCGAGAGCGACGACGCCCAGCAGCGGATCACGCCGGCGCTGACGTTCGGCGAGGGACCGTTCGCGGCGATGAAGGACCGGCTCGACGACGTGATCGACTCGCTGAAGGGGCCGATCGGGATCCTCGTCCTGCTGGCGATCGTGATGCTGATCTTCATCCCGCGCTACCGGCGGGCGCAACAGAAGCAGATCTACAAGAACCAGCCCTAGTCAGTCGTGGTCTAGAGGTCGCGGGCGAAGCGGGGCTCGCAGAGGCGGGCGCCGTGCCAGTCGCGGATCCGCGGCTCGCCCTCTCGCCTGAAGCCGGCGTGCTCGTAGAAGCCGACGGCGTCGTTGCGCTCCTCCGTCCACAGCCATGCCTGCTTGCAGCCGGCGGAGCGGAGGGCGGTGCAGGCCGCTTCGAGCAGGGCCTGGCCGGCGCCGTAGCCCCAGCCGCGCGGGTGGGTGAAGAGGCGGACGACCTCGCCGGTGTCGGCGTCCCAGGCGACGAAGGCGAAGACCTCGCCGCGCTCGTCGACGGCGACGAGGTCGGCGGGGTGGTGGACGCCCTTGTTGGCCTTCCGGATCCTCTCCTCGCCCAGGTAGGCCCAGGCCTTGGCGCCGGCTTCGAGCATGACGTCGCTGATCGCGTCGGCGTCCTCGGGTTCGGCCGGCCGGATCGTCCAGATCTCCGGCGCGACGCTCACGCCTTGCCGATCTCCCTGGCGACCCGCTCGCCGGAGGCGACGGCGCTGTTCATGTAGCCGTTGAGCTTCTCGGTGTGCTCGCCGGCCCAGTGGATCGGGCCGACCGGCTTGTGGAGGCCGAGCCAGTGCTTGGTGATCTGGCCGGGGGCGTAGGTGGCCCAGCAGCCGCCCGAGTAGGGCTCGGCCTTCCAGGCGACGCTGTAGGTGTCGCCGCTGATCCGCTTCGTGCCGGGGAAGACGAGGTCGATGTCGTTGCGGGCCTGGGCGGTGCGCTCGCTCCGGCGTGATCTTGGCGGTCTGCTCGCCGCGCTTGCCGGTCGTGTAGGCGATCAGGATCCCCGGGGCGCCGTCCTGCTGGTCGGTCGTCTCCCAGGTCTGGCCGATCGGCAGGTCGGTGGTCGAGCCGCCGGTCCGCCCCTGGCGCCGCCAGATCCGCTTGTCGTACTGGATCAGCGTCTTGGCGACGGCGCAGAGGTCGATGTCGGCGATGAAGCTCGCCTCCTGCTTGGGCAGCGAGGGGGAGAAGTCGATGGAGCGGAGCGCGAACGTCGGGGCGGCGACGACGAGCTTGTCGCCGGTGACCGTCTCGCCGCCTCGTGCACCTCGACGTCGACCTCGACGCCCGAGTCGCTCCAGCGGACGGCCGTGGCGGGCGAGCTCAGCATCGGCGGGGTGACGAGGCGCTTGGTGAGCTCGTCGACGAGCGTCGAGTTGCCGCCCTTGATCCGGTACTTCTCGACGCCGGAGGCGGGCTGGTCGGCGGCGAGGCGCTCGGAGATCGTCACGTAGAGCAGCGAGAGCCGCTCGATCGGGAAGCCGTAGTCGGACTCGATCCGGGCGGCGATCAGCCAGCGGGCGCGGCCGGCGATCCCCATCCGGTCGAGCAGGTCGGCGACCGAGTAGCGGTCCTGGCGGGCGCCGCCGTTGGCGGTCGGGTCGTTGGGGTCGAGCGGGCGGGCGAGCCGTTCGATCGACGCGCCAGAAGGCGTCGACCTGGCGCTGCTCGCGCGGCGGTGCGGAACTGGTTGCCGGTGTAGTTGCGGCCGTGGCGGTAGACGGTCGCGCGGCGGTCGCCGTAGCCGCTGTAGGCGAGTTCGAGCGGCAGGCCGAAGCGCTTGCAGAGGCGCTGGATCTCGAGCTGCTTGGTGTCGATCGCCTCGGCGCCCGACTCGCCGTGCTGGTCGTCGGTGAAGTCGCGGACCGTGTGGACGCGGCCGCCGAGGCGGTCGCGGGCCTCGATCAGCTGCGTCTCGAAGCCGGCCCGCTCGAGCTCGTAGGCGGCGGTCAGTCCGGCGAGGCCGCCGCCGAGGATCACGACGCGGCCCGTGGACCGGCGTCGCCTCGCCGTCACCGGGGCGGGTGAGCTCGCGGGCGAGGACGATGCCGCCCGCCGCGACGGCCGCGCCGCCGATCAGCTCCCTCCTGTTGAGGCGCCGCTCCATCGCCGACGAGCGTAGCGCCGGGCGTGGTGTCGGGAGGCGTCGGTTTGCGCGCCGTTATCCTGCCCTCCGATGAGCCTGAACGGGAAGGTCGTCTTCATCACGGGGGTGCGCGCGGGATCGGCGCCGCCGTCGCCGCCGAGTCCGCGCGGCGCGGGCGCGAAGGTCGCGCTGGCCGGCCTCGAGCCCGACGAGCTGGCCGCCACCGCCGGCGAGGATCGGCCCCGGGACGCCCTGGTTCGACTGCGACGTGACCGAGATGGCGTCCGTCCAGGCGGCCGTCGACGGCACGGTCGACGGCGCTGGGCGGGATCGACATCGTTCTCGCCAACGCCGGGATCGGCACCTACGGCACGGCCGAGAAGGGCGACCCCGAGGCCTGGCTGCGGACGATCGACATCAACCTCAACGGCGCCTACCGGACCCTCCACGCGACGCTTCCCGCACGTGATCGAGCGCCGCGGCTACATCGGCGTCGTCTGCTCGATCGCCTCGTTCGCGCCGCTCGCCGGCATGTCCTCCTACAACGCCTCCAAGGCCGGCGCCGAGGCGCTGGTCCGCGCCGTGCGCCAGGAGGTCGGGTTCCGCGGCGTCGACGTCGGCGCCATCCACCCCTCCTGGATCGACACCGACCTGGTCCGCGAGAGCGAGCAGGACCTGCCGAGCTTCAAGGAGGCGAAGGCGAAGCTGCCGTGGCCGCTCAAGGCGACCACCTCGGTCGAGGCCTGCGCGCGGGCGATCGTCGACGGCTTCGAGGCCCGCAAGGCGCGCGTGTTCGTGCCGAAGGCGGCGGTCCTGACCTACCTGTTCCGCACGGTGATCACGAGCTCGGTCGGCGAGCGGGTCTCGGCGGCGGACGCGGCGACGACGCGTGCCGCGGATGGAGCGGGACATCGAAGCCCTGGGGCGCTCGGGCAGCGAGCGGACGACGAAGATCAACGATTTGGAAGCAAGCGATGCGGCGGAGGCCGCGGAAGAGGTGGAGGCGAGAATGATGCGGCGGGTAGGGACGATCCTGATCTCGGTGGCGATGCTGCGGTGCGGTCGGGGCCGCCTCGGCGACGGCCGACACGCACGTTCCGGCGGACGCGAAGATCTGCCAGAAGCGGACGAAGACGGGCAGCGACAAGGGCACCACGGTGCACCTCGGCGGCGGTCGCCACTCAGTACAACGCGGGCGGCGGCAACGACGTCGTCTACGGCGGGCCCAAGGACGACATCCTCAACGGCGGCCGCGGCAACGACAAGGTCTACGGCGGCAAGGGCAACGACGTCGTCTGCGGCGGCGTCGGCAACGACAAGGTCTACGGCGATCAGGGCCGCGACAAGGTCTACGGCGAGGAGGACAACGACTACCTCGTCGGTGGTCCCGACAACGACTACATCAACGGCCAGGCCGGCCGCGATCGGCTGATCGGCTACGGCAAGAAGCACGGCGAGGTCACCGACGACGGCAGCGACTTCCTCGACGGGAGCTTCGACGTCGACGTTCTCGTCGCCGGCGGCTTCGACTCGCTGCTCGGCGGCGCCGACAACGACAAGCTCTCGTCGAAGACGAAGAACTCGCCGCGTCAAGAAGATGGACGGCTACATCGGCGACGACACGATCACCGGCACCGACGCCAACGACAAGCTGCTGTTCGGCGACATCGGCGACGACACGATCCGCGGCGGCGGCGGCAACGACAAGATCGACGGCGGCGGCAGCAACGACACGCTGTTCGGCGGCGACGGCAACGACACGCTGCTCGGCAACGACGGCACCGACTCGCTGTCGGGCGAGGGCGACACCGACGTCTGCGACGGCGGCGGCGGCAACGACGACACCGCCGACAGCACCTGCGAGACGAAGAAGAACGTCCCGCGGGCGGTCTTCCGCTAGGGCTGCGGCTGGGCCTGGCGGCCGCCAGGCCGGCCCGCAGCTCGAGCACCCGCCGGACGGCGGCCTCGAACGGCCGTCGGTCGAGCGCGCCCGAGCGCAGGCGCGAGGTGAGCGTCCGGCCGACCGCCCGGCGGTGCGCCAGTCGCCGTAGAGGAGCAGGTCGCTGCCCGCGCGACGCCGCGGCGACGCGCCACCCGGTTGCGGTCGCCGAACGCGCGAGCCGCCGACCGCGTCGAGCGAGTCGGTGATCGAGACGCCGTCGAAGCCGAGCCTGCCGCGGAGCTCGCCGGTGGCGATCGGCCGATCGAGCGCGGCGGGGCGATCTCCGAAGGCGGGTAGGAGGCGAGGCCGAGCATGACCAGCTCGCCGCCGGACGTCGGCGAAGGCGGCCGAACGGAGCCTCGTCGGCGATCCGGATCGCCGCCGCGGCAGGGTCACCCGCTGCGAGTCCAGGTCGGTGTTCAGTGCGATGCGCCGCCGAGTCCCGGGAAGTGCTTGGCGGTCGCGGCGACGCCGCCGCCGCGGAGGCCGGCGGCGAACCCGCCGACCGCGACGTCGATGCACCGTGGCCGGGATCGGCGCCGAAGCTGCGGCCCTCGGCGGCGATCGCCGAGCCCGGGCGGGCGAGGTCGAGCACGGGGGCGAGGTCGACGTTGACGCCGTAGCCGAGCAGCGAGCGCGGCGGTGCCGGCGGCCCTGCTCGAGCGGCGAACTCCGCTGCCCCGTCGGCCCATCTGCTCGCGCCGAGGCGGTCGGCGGCCCGGGATGCGTCGCACGGCTCCGCCCTCCTGGTCGACCATCACCGCGAGCGGCTGATCGAGCCCGGCGGCCGCTCGATCGCCTGCAGGTCGGCGATGGCCCGCGCCGTCGCCGCGCGGCTCGCGAAGTTGTCGGCGAAGAGGATCACGCCGGCGAGCCGCCGGAGGCGACAGGCGCTCGAGGCCGGCGGGGCCACGGTCGCCGTCGAAGCCGGCGATCAGGTGCTGACCGGCCAGCTGTCGGGACGGTCAGGCCGGCGATCGGATCGGCGAGCGGCGGCGGGACCGGGCTCGTCACCACCGCCGCCGGCGAGGAGGACGACGGCGACGGCGACCGCGACGAGCAGCGCGATGCCGCCGGCGCGCCGGCGCCGGCGCCGGATCAGCGCCTCGCGTCTGCGCTCCTCCGCTCGTCGCCGGTTCCGCCATCGGCCGAGCGTAGTCGTCAGCCGCGTAGCGCCGCAGTCGGCGATACCTAGGACTCGGCCAGGTCGAGCCGGTCGCGCTGCCGCTCGGGGTCGGCGGCCTCGAAGTCGGGCGGGCCCGACCAGCGCGGCTTGGCGAAGAGCATCTGGACGTCGCGGATCCGGGTCTCGGCGAAGCCGGCCTCGCTGATCGCCAGGTAGAAGCACCAGGTGCGCCGGAAGCGCTCGTCGTAGCCGAGCTCCTCGAGCCGCTCGGTGGCCGCCTCGAAGCGATCGCGCCAGGCGCGCAGGGTCAGCACGTAGCTGGAGGAGATGTCCTCGAGGGCGACCGTCCGGAGGTCGGTCTGGTGGGCGATCGAGGTCTGGATCGACTGCACCGAGGGCAGGCAGCCGCCGGGGAAGATCACCTGGTTGGCGAAGCTGCGGGTGCGCTTCTCGATCTCGTAGGCGCGATCGGCGACGACGATCGCCTGCAGGAAGAAGAGCCCGTCGGGCGTGAGCAGCTCCGAGCAGTGCCGGAAGTAGGTGTCGAACCACTCCCAGCCGACCGCCTCGATCATCTCCAGCGAGACGAGCTTGTCGTAGCGGCCCTGCAGGTCGCGGTAGTCGGCGCCGACGATCGTGATCAGGTCCTCGAGGCCGGCCGCGCGTCGACGCGCGCCTCCGCGTACTCGCGCTGCTCGCGGGAGATCGTCGTCGTCGTCACCCGGCAGCCGCGGGTCGAGGCGGCGTGGACCGCCATGCCGCCCCAGCCGGTGCCGATCTCGAGCAGGTGGTCGGAGGGCTTCAGCTCGCAGCGAGTCGCAGATCCGCTCGAGGCGGATGTGCTGGGCCTGCTCGAGCGACTCGGTCGCCGGTCTCGTAGTACGCGCTCGAATACATCATCGCCTCGCGGTCGAGGAAGAGCTCGAACATGTCGTTGCCGAGGTCGTAGTGCTGGGCGATGTTCGACCGCGCCCCGGCGCGCGTGTTCAGCATCCGCAGCGCTGCCGAGCCGCTGAAAGGGGACCAGGAGAGGGGCGATGCGGCGGCGCAGCGGATCGGCGCGGCCGATGTCGCGGGCGGCGATCCGCAGCAGGGTCGGGCAGGTCGTCGGTGTCCCAGCCGCGCTCGGCGTAGGTCTGGCCGAAGGCGATGCTCTTGGAGCGGGCGAGCTTGCGGTAGACGCCGGGATCGTGGACGACGATGCGGGCCCGGTTGCGGCGAGGAGGTCGGGCCGAACTGGCGGGTCTCGCCGCCGGGGAAGCGCTCCTCGAGCTCGATCGTCCCAGCCTCGATCCGGCGCAGGACCGCATGGACGATGCGGCGCCATGGGTCCGAGGCCGGCTGCATCAGTCCGCCTCGGAGGATCCACCCTCGGGCTGCTCGGGCCGCCGGAAGTAGGGCGCGCCCTTCGTCTTCAGCCGGGCGGCGTTCCAGTAGATCCGAGCGATGGTCGAGACCGTCATGGGCGGATAGCGAAACAGTATCTCCCGCATCGCCCGCGGTGTCATCTCGCGCCGTTCCAGCGCCAGGCCGGCCTCGAAGACGATCCGGCCCTCCTGGCGGTTGCGGATCGAGACGTTGAGCCGCTCGCCCGGCTCGGTCGCGCTCCACTCGTAGCGCTGCTCCATCGGCATGAACGGCGAGACGTGCATGAGCTTCTCGAACTCGCCGCTCGAGCCCGCCGGCGCCGGCGGTCAGGACGTAGCTGCGCCGTTCCTTCCAGGGGGTGCTCGTGACCTCGGCGATCATCGCCTCGACCGGCCCGCTCCGGCCTGCCGTGGAGGAAGTAGAAGGAGACCGGGTTGAAGCCGACGCCCCAGTAGCGCGGGTTGGCGAGCATCGTCACCGGGCCCGCCGGGCCGATCGCCGGTCCGCTCGGCGACGAGGTCGCGGGCGGCGTCGGCGAGCGGGAGCGAATCGCCGTGGCCGCGAAGGTAGTCGGCGCGCCGGTAACGGGCCGGGGCGCGCCGACGGCTCGACCAGAGGGGGACCCGATCGAGCAGATGCGGGAGCTCGTCGAGGTCGACCAGTGGAAGGAAGATCGGGTAGCGGAAGGAGTGCTCGATCGGCTCGGTGCGCCGGTGGGAGACCCAGCCCTCGTAGATCGCCGAGCCGCGGCCGGTCGGCGCGGTCGCGCGCCGCGGGGCCGTCGGTCGCCGCGGGTGCCGGCGCGAGCGACTGCGGCCGCGGTGCTCACGCCGCCTCCAGGGCGGGCGCCGGGAGCTCGACGGGCTCGGTGTCGCGGCGACCGGGCGATCGGGCTGCTCGTCGGCTGTCGATGCCGGGCCGCGGCCGCCGAGCGCCTCGGACACGCGCAGCGCCGACCAGGCGCCGTCCTCGTGGAAGCCCCAGCGCCAGTAGGCGCCGCAGTAGTGGACCCGGTCGACGCCGCTGATCTCGCGCCCAGCGATCCTGGGCGGCGATCCCCTCGCGGGTGAAGACGGGGTGGGCGTAGTCGATCCTGCGGATCACCTTGTCGGGGTCGATCGCCTCGGTGCGGTTCAGGGTCACCAGGTAGCGCTCGCTGCTGACGAGCGACTGCAGGCGGTTCATGTCGTAGGTGACGGTCGTCGCGCCGGTCGTCGGTCGTCGGTCAGGTGGAAGTTCCAGCTCGCCCAGGCGCCGCGCCGGCGCGGCATCACGCTCGCGTCCGTGTGGAGGACGGCCTCGTTGGGCTGGTAGGGGAAGGCGCCGAGCAGTTCGCGCTCCAGTGGCGTCGGCTCGCCGAGCATCTCCAGCGCCTGGTCGGCGTGGCAGGCGAGGACGACCTCGTCGAAGCGCTCGGCGCCGCCGGCGTGGAGGAGCGTCACGCCGTCGCCGCCCGGGTCGCGGACGACGCGCTCGATCGGCGTGTCGAGGCGGATCCGGTCCGCGTAGGGCGCCGTCAGCGCCTCGACGTAGCGTCGCGAGCCGCCTGGGATCGTCCGCCACGTCGGCCGGTTGCGGATCTGCAGGACGCCGTGGTTCTCGAAGAAGTTGGCGAGGAACGACGCCGGGAAGCTCCACATCTGATCGGGGTCGGCGGACCAGACCGCCGAGACCTGGGGGACGATCAGGCGGTCGATGAAGTAGTCGGAGTAGTTGCCGTCCTCGAGGAAGTCGCCGAGCGACGGGCCCGCTCCCGTTGACGCCGAGCAGCTCCGCGCGCCTCGCGGTTGAAGCGGAGCAGGTCGGAGAGCATGCGGATGAACTGCGGGTCGACGAGGTGCCGGGGGCGGGCGAAGATCCCGCGCGCGCCGCGAGCGGCCCACTCGAAGCGGCCGCGGCCGTCGGAGACGCCGAAGCTCATGTTGGCGGGCTGGCTCGGCACGCCGAGCTCGCCGAGCATGCGCTCGAAGTTCGGGTAGTTGCGGTCGTTGAAGACGATGAAGCCGGTGTCGACGTTGAGCGGGCCGCCCGGCTCGTCGACGGTGATCGTGTTCGTGTGCCCGCCGGCGTAGCTGCCGGCCTCGAACACCGTGACCCGGTGCCCGGCCGCGTGAAGCTCGGAGGCCGAGAGCAGGCCCGAGATCCCGCCGCCGACGACGGCTATGCGGCGCGGCGCCTCCATCAGGTGACCGAGCTCTCTGCGCCGGTCGCCCGGCGGCGGAGGCCCCGGCGGGTGGCGTCTCGGCGAGGCGGTTGCGGAGGCCGTCGCGGGCGTTGTCGCCGAGGCGCCTGAACGCGAGCCGCATCGGCAGCTCGGCGAGCTTCGCGGCGCCCTTCATCGCGAGCTCGGCGTCATAGGTGACGATCGTGCCGCCGCCGGGCCTGAGGTCGAACGTCATCTCGTCGAGCGAGGTCATCGTCGCCGTCTCGGCGCGGAGCAGAACGCGCCGGGGCGCGTCGATCTCGAGGATCTCGTACTCGAGCGGGATCTCGCGACCGAGGAACGACGAGATCACCTCGTAGCGGGAGCCGACCTCGGGCTCGCCGTCGGTGATGCGCCGCGAGCGGGCGACGCCCGGGATCCCAGTCGGAGATCGTCGCGAAGTCGGCGAGGTAGGCGAAGGCCCGATCTCGCGGTCCCACGCCGTATCGACTGCTGCTGTGTACCTGGCCATGCTTGCTCCTTCTTTCGTTGAGTCGGTCCCGGGTGGATCACTGCTTGCAGTCCCGGGCACCCGGGCGGGCTATCCTCGGCGCCGAATGTCGCCCGACCCCGATTCATCGCCGGCAGGGATCTCGTCGAGCGCGCCTACCGCTACGCGGCCGGCGTCTACGCCGGGCCGGGCCTCGAGGAGGGGGCCGAGCTCGGTCATCCGGTCGCCGTCGCCGAGCTCGTCGATGCGGCCGGCTTCAGCGACGAGGCGGTCGCCGCCGCCTTCCTCCACGACGTGGTCGAGGACTCGCCGACCGACGACCGGCGGAAGTCGACCGAGCGCGTTCGGCGAAGAGATCGGCGGGCTACGTCGCGACGCTGACCGAGGACACCGCGATCGCCGACTACGAGGCCCGCAAGGACGAGCATCGCAACCGGGTGCTCGACGGCGGATCGGTCACCGCCTCGATCTACCTCGCCGACAAGCTCGCCCGGACGCGCGCCTTCATCGAATCGGGCGAGGAGATCGACCCGCAGCGGCTCGACCACTACTGGGACACGCTGCGGCTCTACGCGCGGCGCCGCCCCGAGCTGCCCTTCCTCTCCGAGCTGGCCGGCGAGCTGCCGGAGCTCGAACCGGTCGCCTAGCTCAGTTCCTTCTGCAGCTGGCGCTCGACGGCGCGCGTCATCACGAGGCCGAAGCTCGCCTGGACGGCGTCGGAGGCCAGCGGGCGAAGCCGCTCGACAGCCTCGCCGGCCGCCGCGAGGTCGCCGTCGTCCGGCTTCTTGCCGTCGCGGATCGGCTGCAGGACGTCCTTGACGAAGAGCTTCACGAACTCCTTCGAGATCGCCGCGGTGTGCTTGTTGATCGACTCGGCGACCGCGAGCGCATGCTCGAGCGGGATGCCGAGCTCGACCAGCTCGCGGCCGGCGCGGAGCATCGTCGGCGAGGGGACCTCCCAGGTCTCGTCGCCGATCGGGCGCAGCAGGCCGACGCGCTCGGCCTTGGCGATCAGCTTCGGGTCGAGCGGATCGCCGAACGGGCCCCTGAGGCCGTCGCCGTCGACGACCTCGGGCTGCTCGCTGCCGAACGGCTGCAGGACCGTCCGCTGGAACTCGAGCGTCTGAGCGCTGCCGCTGCGGGCGCCCATCTCGAGCAGCCGCTCGATCGACTTCAGGTTGAAGCCCTGGCCCTGCATGTCCTGGATCAGGCGGATCCTGGTCAGATGCTCGGGGCCGTAGTAGCCGGTCCGGGCGCGGACGATCGGGGGCGGCAGCAGGCCGCGCGACTGGTGGGCGCGGATGTTGCGGGCGGTCATGCCGCTCTCGCGCGCGAGCTCGTCGATCGTCATCTCGTCCCGCTGCCTCGGCTCCGCCATCGGGGCCAAGCGTAGCGGTCATTCGACACGGAAAGGTGTTACATGCGGTGTTCATGGGCGTTGGGCGGCGTGCGCCACCGGGCCGGCCGGGGCCGTCGACGTCCGTCAGGGGGAGGGGAGGACGCAGACGACCCCGGTCGGCCCGGCGATCGTCAGCCGGGTGGCTCGCTCCCGGACCGTTCGAGGCCGGCCATCTCGCCGAGCCGGGCCCAGAGGCGGGCGCGGTCGACGGCGCTCTCGTGGGTCCAGGGGACCCGGTGGGCGGGCCGGATGCGCCGGTCCATCCAGAGCTTGCCGCCGTGCTCGGCGGCCTCGTCGGAGGCGGCGAGCCAGACGATCGTGTCGGCGCCCTGGGCGGGGGTGCGGAGGATCCGCCCGAGCGTCGAGTGGAAGCGGGGGAGGGCGTCGACGACCCCGGGGGTGTCGACCCAGCCGGGGTGCATCGCGTGGACGGTGATCCCGAGCGGCTCGAGCCGGGCGTCGAGCAGCTCGGCGAGGATCACCTGGATCCGCTTGGCGTGGGCGTAGAAGGCGGTCCCGTTGAACTCGCGGTCGTGGAGTCGAGGTCGTCGACGTCGAGCTTCTCGGTGTACATGCCGCCCGAGGTGACGAAGACGACCTTCGACGGAGCGGCCTCGGCGAGCAGGGGGGTGAGCAGCTCGGTCAGCAGCAGCGGTCCGAGCACGTGGGTGGCGAGGGTCAGCTCGTAGCCGTCGACGCTCGTGCTCCGCTCCTTCGTCATCACGCCGGCGTTGTGGACGAGGGCGGCGATCCCGGTGCCCCGCGAGCTCGGCCGAGATCGCGGCCGCGAAGGCACGGACCGAGTCCAGGGAGGAGAGGTCGCACTCGTGGAGATGGAGATCGTCGCTGCCGGTCGTCTCGCTGATCCGGGCCAGGGCCGCCTCGCCTCGCTCGCGATTGCGGACGACCATGTGCACGCGCGCGCCGAGGCTCGCGAACCGCTCCGCCGCAGCTGCGCCGATTCCCGAGTTGGCGCCGGTGACGACGACGTCGCGGCCGCGCAGGCTGCCCGTCGGGGTCGGGCGGCAGGGAATCGAGCCCGCGGACGTCCCAGCCGATCGAGCTGAAGCCGGGCAGGACGGTCCGATCCAGCAGCCAGTCGACGGCCGGCGAGGTGTCCGAGGGCTTTCAGTGCGTGCGCTCATTGACTTCCGTCCAATGTAACAGCTATGTTCAAGGTATGTCAAAGGTTCGTACAGACTCAGATCAACCGCTGATCAGGATCGGCGAGCTCGCCAGGCGTGCGGGCGTCCCGAGCGCGACGCTGCGCGCATGGGAGCGTCGCTACGACGTGATCCGCCCGGTCCGCGGCGAGTCCGGGTACCGGCTCTACTCACCAGAGGACGAGCGACGGCTCCGCTCGATGGTCGCTCTGGTGGAGAGCGGGCGTGGCTCCCGCCGAGGCCGCCGAGCGGATCCGCGGCGTCGGCGGCTCGCGGCCGCATTCACGGGACGGGCGCGCCGACTGCGCAGCCGGTCGCCGCGATGCGGGGCGAGCTGCTGGAGGCGCTGCTCGGCTTCGACGACACCGGGGCGGAGCGGGTCCTCGACCGGGCGGTCGGCGATGCTCAGCGTCGAGGCGTTCGTCGGGGAGCTCGTCCTGCCGGTCCTGCGCGTCGGATCGGCGAACGCTGGGCCGACGGCGAGGTCTCGATCGGCCAGGAGCACTTCGCGAGCAACATGCTGCGCGGCCGCCTGCTCGGCATGGCTCGCGGCTGGGGCGGGGGAGACGGGCCCGTCGGCGCTCCTCGCGTGCCCGCCCGGCGAGTACCACGACCTCGGTCTGATCGGGTTCGGGCTGGTGCTCCGCGAGCGCGGCTGGCGGATCACGTTCCTCGGCAGCGACACGCCGATCGATCGATCCTGGACTGCGCCGAGGAGATGGAGCCGGATGTCGTCGTCGCCTTCGCGATGCGCCGGGAGCTGCTCGAGGCGGTCGAGGGCGATCTGCTCGAGCTCGCCTCCGGATCGCGGCTGCTGCTCGCCGGGGCTGAGGCCGACGAGGACTTCGCGGCGCGGGTCGGCGCCGAGCGCCTGATCGGCGATCCGGTCGAGGCGGCGCGCTCCGTCTCCGGCCTGAGCCGGCGCCACGGCCGATCCGGGCGATACGGTCGGCTCGATGGAGCGGCTGATCGTCGACGGCATGAACGTGCTCGGGTCGAGGCCGAACGGCTGGTGGCGCGACCGCCCCGCGGCGATGGCCGGGTCTGACCCGGCGGCTGTCGCGCTGGCCGCCGGCGAGGGCGTCGAGATCCGGGTCGTCTTCGACGGCCGCCCCCATCGGCGGGTCGAGGCGGCGGCGGACGGGATCGAGGTCGGGTTCGCGCCCGGCGGCCCCGACGCCGCCGATCGCGAGATCCTCGCGGTCCTCCGGGCGGACCCGGATCCGGCGGGCATCGTCGTCGTCACCAGCGACCGCCGGCTGCGCAACTCGGTCAAGGCGGCCGGGGCGAGCAGCATCGGCTCCAGCGAGTTGCTGAGGCGGCTCGAGTCCTTCGAGGCGGGGGCCGGTCCGGGCGAGGGCTAGGATCAGCCGATGGGTCGACTCGCACTGATCGGCGGACACTCGATTCTCGGCGTCCGAGCCCGATGCCGGGTTCGAGCGGCGACAGCGTCGAGCACGCTCTCGGGCCCGGTCGTCGTCCACGAGCGCGGCGATCAGGTCCTGCTCCAGCGGCACGGCTTCGAGGACTACACGACCGCCGCCAAGGTCGACCACGCCCGCAACTTCGCCGCGCTCACCGAGCTCGGCTGCGACCGCGTCCTCGCCGTCGGCTCGGTCGGCGGGCTGCGCACCGAGCTCGGCGTCGGCACGTTCCTCTGCCCCGACGACTTCATCGCGCTCCACCTCGGGCTCTCGCTCTCCGACCAGCACGGCGGCGAGCGCGTTCCCGGGTTCGATCCCGGACTGGAGGCGGACCGTTCTCTCGACCTGGGCCGACGTCGCCGAGCCCGAGGTGATCGACGGCGGCGTCTACTGGCAGGCGATCGGGCCGCGGTTCGAGACGCCGGCCGAGATCCGCCTGATCGCCGCCCACGCCGACGTGATCGGCATGACGATCGCCTCCGAGTGCATCATCGCCGGCGAGCTCGGCATTCCGTACGCGGCCGTCTGCGTGGTCGACAACCTCGCCAACGGCCTCGCCGACCGGCCCCTGTCGGTCGAGGAGTTCGAGGCCGGCAAGGCGGAGAACCGCGAGCGGCTGACGGCGGCGATCGCCGCGTCGCGGCCGCGCTCGGAGTGGGGACCGGCTGATGGCGATCGCGATCGAGGGAGCGACCCTCGACGGCGAGGTCGTCGGCCTGCGCATCGACGCGGGGGTGATCGCCGAGATCGGGCCCGGACGTGAGCGGCCGCGGCCGGGGACGAGATCGGCTCGACGGTGGCGGCACCGCGATCGTCGGCCGGGCTCGTCAACGGCCACACGCATGCGGCGATGACGCTCTTCCGCGGCTACGCCGACGACCTGCCGCTGATGGAGTGGCTGCAGGGCCACATCTGGCCGGCCGAGGCGAAGCTGACCGCCGAGGACGTCTACTGGGGCACCCGCCTGGCATGCGTCGAGATGATCCGCACCGGCACGGTCCGCTTCTGGGACATGTACTGGCAGCCGGGCGCCGTGGCGCGCGCGGTCAGCCGATGCCGGCGTCCGGGCGACGGTCGGCCCGCCGCTGCTCGACGGCGGTGACGCCGCCGGCCTCGAGGAGCTGAAGCGGGCCGCCGAGATCGGGGCTCGCCGAGCTCGACGAGGCGAGCAGCGAGTTCGTCGCGCCGTCGCTCGCCCCGCACGCGATCTACACGGTCTCTCCGGAGTCGCTCGAATGGATCGCGCGCCGAGTCCGAGCGGCTCGGCGATCCCGGTCCAGATCCACATCTCCGAGACCGAGGGCGAGGTCGACGACTGCGTCGCCGCCCACGGCATCCGGCCGGTCGAGCTGCTCGATCGGGTCGGGCTGCTCGGCCCGCGGACGCTGCTCGCCCATTCGGTTTGGCTCGACGACGGCGAGCGGGAACTGATCGCCGCCTCGGGGGCGACCGTCGTCACCAACCCGGTCGCCAACATGAAGCTCGCGGTCGGGGCCGCCTTCGACCTCGCGCGCCGCGCAGGCCCACGGCATCCCGGTCGGGCTCGGCACCGACGGCGCCGGCTCGAACAACTCGCTCGACCTGCTCTCCGACGCCAAGCACCTCGCGCTGATCCAGAAGCACAGCGCCGTCGACGCGGCGGCCGAGCCCGGCCGGCGAGGCGCTGGCGATCGCGACGGGCCGCCGCGCCCCGCTGCTCGGAGGCACGCCGATCGAGGCGGGCGCGCCCGCCGACCTGATCCTCGTCCGCACCGACCGCCATGAGCTCGGCGATCGGCTCGCTCGAGGCCGGGCTCGTCTACGCGTCCTCGGGGTCGGTGGTCGACACGACCGTGATCGCCGGCCGGGTGCTGATGCGGGGCGGGATCGTCGACGGCGAGGCGGAGGTGCTGGCGCGGGCGCGGGAGCGCGCCGCAGGGCTTGGGTCTGCTCTAGATGGCGAAGCGGGGCGCCAAGCAGGTGCGAGGCGGGTGGAGGCGTCGTCGTCCGCGAGGGCGAGGACGGCCCGGAGGTGGCGGTCGTGCACCGCCCCCGCTACGACGACTGGTCGCTGCCGAAGGGAAAGCTCGAGGAGGGAGAATCGTTCGAGGAGGGGGCCCTGCGGGAGGTCGAGGAGGAGACCGGGCTGCGCTGCGAGCTCGGCGAGGAGCTGTCGGCGACCCGCTACCACGACCGCAAGGGCCGGCCGAAGATCGTCCGCTACTGGCGGATGACCGTCCGCGAGGGCAGCTTCAAGCCGAACGAGGAGGTCGACGAGCTGCTCTGGCTGTCGCCGCGGAAGGCGATGGCCAAGCTCGACTTCGAGCACGACGTCAGGCTGGTCCGGGAGGCCTGCGAGGACGCCGACTGAGGAGTGGATCGCTGGTGTCGATTCCTCCAACCCGTTGGAGGAATCGGGACCAGCAGCCCACCCCGCCGCTCAGTCGATCGGGATGCGCTCGACCCGGTCCTCGGTCGCCGGCTGCTGATCGAGCCGCTCGAGGTAGTGGTCGACGAGCGAGCGCAGGGTCAGCAGGGCTTCCCTGCCGACGTCGTCGAGCTGGCCGCGCAGCTCGGGGGCGTTGCCCGTCCGGAGGATCTCAGCGGTCCTGCAGATCGGGCACAGCTCGAGACAGCGGGAGTCCTCCGGGTGCGGGGTCGTCCAGTCCCTGCCGGTCGGCGGTGGTGCTCTGCTCGTCGGGGGCGGTCATCTTCGAAGCTCACCTCGAGCGTTCCGGAGTCGAGCTTGGCGCCGGTCGTCCGGTGCCTGGCCAGCGCGTCGGGAAGGATGATAGTCCGCTTCTCGCGGCCTGCCCTGACGATCAGCTCCTTGCCGACCTTGCTCAGGTCGAGCTCGGAGCGGTCGGCGAACGGGCACCGGGATCGAGAGCACGGTGCGGCCGTTCTCGGAGGTGATCCGCTGGGTCAGCTCCTCGTGCATGACCCGCTCGGGGCGATCGCCGTCGAACAGCTCGGCGGCGAGCAGGTCGAGCATCTCGGCGCCGATCACCTCCTCGGGGAAGTAGCGGGCGATCAGCAGCGGGACGGGGGAGAAGCCCTCGCGGACCCGTCTCGAGGTTCTCCGCCTGCTTCTCGCGCCAGGCCGAGAAGTAGCTCTCGGAGAGCTCCTCCGGGAACACGCGGTTGACGACGACGGCGTCGGTCAGGTAGCCGTAGAGGTTGAGATAGGTGAACGTTCGCTGGGCCTCGCGGATGACCATCCGGTCGGGATTCATGACGAGGCGGATCGACGTGTGGCGGCGATCGCGGAGGATCTCGTTCATCGCGATCAGGTTGCCGACGAGCCGCTGGACGTCGGCGAAGACGTCCTCCCCCGGCAGCGGGATGTCGAGGAAGGTCTTGGCGAACGGGCGGGCGGCCGAGACGAGCCGGCGCTCCCAGGGCAGGACCTTGTCGAGCCACCAGCGCGCGACGTCGGGGAACGAGAGCAGACGCAGCGTCTCGCCGGTCGGCGCGCAGTCGACGATGATCACGTCGTAGCGGCCGGAGGCGTGGTGCTCGCGGATCTGGAGCAGGCTGAAGAGCTCGTCCATGCCCGGCGGCACGGTCAGCTCCTCGGCGGCGACGCCCATCACCCCCTGGTCGGCGAGCAGGCGGCGCGAGCCAGTCGCGGACGGCGGCCCAGTTGTCCTCCATCTCCTTCTGCGCCTCGATCTGCTGGGCCCAGAGGCACTCGCAGATCTCGCGTCGGCTCGGGGCCGAGAGGGTGATCGAGCGAGTCGCCGAGGCTGTGGGCCGGGTCGGTCGAGAGGATGATCGTGCGCAGCCCCGATCCGGCGCAGCGGCGCGCCGTCGCTGCGGCGACGCTTGTCTTGCCGACTCCTCCCTTCCCCGTGTAGAGGATCGTTCTCGGGACGATCGGCTCGCTCTCGTCGGCGAGCGGCACCGATCCAGGGTACTCTGACCGGCGCCCATTCGAGCGGGACGGGCAAGCCTGAACATGCGACGAATCCTGAGACTCACGCTGCTTCCCCTGGCCGTTCTCACGGTCGTCGTCGCCCTGTCGGGATGCGGCGGCGGCGACTCCAGCGCCGACCCTCAGGAGGTGCTCGACAACGCGCTCGGCGGCGGCACCGAACGTCGACAGCGGCGTGCTCGACCTCAGCCTCGACGTCGAGTCGACGGGCGGCCAGCAGGGCAGCATCAAGGCCTCCGTGAAGGGCCCGTTCCAGTCCGGGGGCACCGACGCGCTTCCGCAGGCCGACCTCGACGTCACCGCCGCGATCGACTCCGGCGGCGCCGGCGGCAACTTCGACTTCAACGGGCGGGCTGACGCTGACCGGGGACGGCGCCTGGGTCGGCCTCGACGGTCAGGAGTACCAGCTCGACGATGCGACCTTCCAGGCCGTCAAGGCCTCCTACGAGAAGTCGGCGGCGCAACCAGGACGCCACCGGCGATCAGGGCTCGCTGTCGCAGTTCGGGATCGATCCCGAAGAGCTGGGTCTCCGATCTGACCAACGAGGGAACCGAGGAGCTCGACGGCACCGAGGTCGTCCACGTCTCGGGCTCGCGCCGACGTGCCGAAGATCGTCGCCGATCTCAACGACGTCGCCCAGCAGACCGGCCAGCGCGCAGCAGCTCGACCCGAGCGCGCTCAGCGGCCTCGCAGGACACGGTCAGCGAAGCGACGATCGACGTCTACGCGGCGACCGACGACGACTCGTTCCGCAAGTTCGAGCTGCATCTGACCCTCGCCGATCCGCGTGGCGGGTCGGGCGAGGTGACCGTCGACCTCTCGGTCGGGATCTCTGACCCGGGCGGCGATCAGTCGATCACGGCGCCGACCGACGCCCAGCCGCTCTCCGACCTGCTGTCGCAGATCCCCGGCGGCGCAGCGGCGCTCGGGCTCGGCTCGACCGGGCCGACCGGCGCGACCGGCTCCGGCGGCTCCCGGCCGCAGGTGAGCGGACGCGGCCGAAGAAGTACTACGACTGCGTCGCCAAGGCCAAGGACGCCCAGGCGGTCGACGACTGCGCCGCGCAACTCGGCGGATGAACGGCAACGGACCGGCGCTCAACAGGGCCTTCTTCCTCGGCCCGGACGGCTGGCCCTACCTGCTGGTGCCGTTCATCGCGCTCGCGATCGCCCTCGAGATCGTCGGGGCCTCGCCGACGCTGATCTTCTTCGTCTCGGCGATCGGGATCATCCCGACGGCGGCCCTGATGGGGCGGGCGACCGAGGAGCTGGCCGAGCGCTCGGGTCCCGGGATCGGCGGCCTGCTCAACGTCACGTTCGGCAACGCGCCGGAGCTGATCATCGCCCTGTTCGCGCTCAACGCCGGGCTGCAGGAGGTCGTCAAGGCGTCGATCATCGGCTCGATCCTCGGCAACGTCCTGCTCGTCCTCGGCGCGGCGATGGTCTCCGGCGGCATCGGCCGGCCCGGGCGAGGTCCAGAAGTTCGACCGGACCGCCGCCAGCTCGCAGTCGACGATGCTCTTCCTCGCCGCGGCGGCCCTGCTCATGCCGGCGATCTTCGAGCTCGTCGAGGGCAAGGGGCTGCCCGTCGGTCGGCCCCGAGATCGTCGACTACGGATCGACCGTCGAGCAGCCTCTCGCTGGCCGTCAGCGTCGTGCTGATCCTCTGTTACGTCGCCGGCCTGTTCTTCTCGCTGAAGACGCATCGCGACATCTTCAACCCGCAAGTCGAAGCCCGCCGCCGCCGGGCGATCCCGAGGGCGACGAGCCGGCCGCGGATGGAGACGACACCTGGGGCTGGAGCGTCCGCACCTCGGTCATCGCGCTGGCGATCGCCGGCATCGCGGTCGGCGTCATGTCGGAGATCCTCGTCGGATCGATCTCGGAGGCCTCCGAGTCGGTCGGGTCTGAGCGAGTTCTTCATCGGCGCGATCGTCGTCGCGATCGTCGGCAACGCCGCCGAGCACTGGGTCGCCGTCCTCGTCGCCTACAAGGGCAAGATGGACCTCGCCGTCAACATCGCGATCGGCTCGAGCGCCCAGGTCGCCCTGTTCGTGGCGCCCGTGCTCGTCTTCGCCTCGTTCGTGATCGGGCCGTCCCCGATGCCGCTCGTCTTCAACGGCTTCGAGCTCGGAGCGATCCTCCTGGCCGCTCTGATCGCCAACGCCGTGACGCAGGAGGGCGAGTCGACATGGTTCGAGGGCGTCCAGCTGCTCGCCGTCTACGCCGTCTTCGCCATCGCCTTCTTCGTCGCATGAGCGACCGGACCCGACTTGAGCACTCATCCTCCTGCTCGCCAGCTTCGCCGTGATCCTCGCGGGCGCGCTGACGTTCACGAACGCCGTCGAGTGGGCCGGGCATCGGCTCAACCTGGGCGAGGGGGCGACCGGCAGCATCCTCGCCGCGGTCGGCACCGCGATGCCCGAGACGCTGATCCCGATCGTCGCGATCATCGGCGCCTCCGAGGGCTCGGAGGGAGTCGCGGTCGGGGCGATCATCGGCGCGCCGTTCCTGCTGGCGACGCTGGCGATGGCGCTCGTCGGCTTCTCCGCCTACCTCTTCCGCGGCGCGGCGCGAGCAGGGACTCGACCTCAAGGCCGACATTCCGACGCTCGATCGCGACCTGATCTTCTTCCTCGTCTTCTTCGCCGGCGCGCTGCTGGCCGGCGTCGCGGTCCCCGACGGGCTTGCACCTCCCGCTGGCGATCGTCTTCGCGGGCGCCTATCTCGTCTACGTCAGGCGCACGCTCGCCGGCGGCGGCGCAGGTCCAGGAGGCCGAGACGATCGGTCGCCTCTACATGGATCGCGGCGACGACGACGAGCCCTCGAACAAGCTGATCGGCCTGCAGCTCGCGGTCGGCCTCGGCGCGATCGTCGGCGGCGCCCACCTGTTCGTCGAGGAGATGATCCACGTGGCCGAGTCGATCGGGGTCGAGCCGCTCGTCCTCTCGCTGATCCTCGCCCCGCTCGCCACCGAGCTGCCGGAGAAGATCAACAGCTTCTTCTGGGTCAGGGAGGGCAAGGACAGCCTCGCCCTCGGCAACATCACCGGCGCGATGGTCTTCCAGTCGACGATCCCGGTCGCCGTTCGGCCTGGCCTTCACCGACTGGGACCTCGATCGCTACGCGGTCGTCTCCGCCTGCCTCGGTCTCGCCGGCGGCGCGCTCGCCTACTTCACCCTGCGGATGCGCGGGCGGTTCACGCTCGCGCCCGTGATCGCCTGGGCGGCCCTGTTCGGGTCGTTCCTCGTCTACGTGCTCGCCAGCAGCTAGCGGAACTGCATCGACTCGCGGTCGTCGCCACGGTGCGCGGCGCTGACGGCGCCCGCGCGGATCAGGCGCGAGTTCGGCCAGGGCGCCGAGCACGAGGTCGTCGTGCTTCTTCGGCTGGACCTTCGGGAAGACCTTCGCGATCTTGCCGTCGGGGTCGATCAGGAAGGTGCAGCGCTGAACGCCCATGTACTTCTTGCCGTACATGTTCTTCTCGACCCAGGCGCCGTACGCCTCGGCGACGGCGTGGTCGGCGTCGGCCAGGAGCGTGAAGCCGAGGTCGTACTTCGCGTCGAACTTGGCGATCGCGTCGACCTCGTCGGGGGAGACCCCGAGGACGCGGGCGTCGTAGTCGGCGTACTCGGAGGAGCGGTCGCGGACGCTGCAGGCCTGCGTCGTGCAGCCCGGCGTGTCGGCACGCGGGATAGAAGTAGAGGACGACCCACTGGCCGGAGAGGTCGGCGAGCGAGACCTTGCCGCCCGACTGGTCGGGCAGCTCGAACTGGGGCGCCGCGGCGCCGACCTCGGGCATCGCCACGTTCAGACTTCCTCGTCCTCGTCGGGGTCGGGCTCGAGCTCCGGGTCGTCGTCCGCGTCGAGCTCGTCGTCGACGACGAGGCTCGAGACCTGCGAGGCGGCACCCGGGTGGCGACGCGAGTGGAACTCCTCGAGCGCCTCCTCGAGGAGCGTCTCGTCGACCGGCACCTCGTCGGAGATCCGGACCCACTCGTTGCCCTCCAGGCCCTCCTCCTCGAAGACGTCCTGGTCGACCGTCGCGGAGTCGTCGACGACGATCACGACCTCGGTCTGCGGGTTCACGTACGTGCCCGGCTGGACGGCGAGCTGCTCGAGCTCGTAGATGTCTCCGACGTCGGCCACGCCGGGTTTATACCCCGGTGCCGCGGACTACTGGCCCAGCGTCTCCAGGTCGCGGAGCTGGCGGGCGATCTCGGCCTCGACGTCGAGCGGCTCCTTGCCCTGCCGCTCGCGCCTGGCGTTTCGAGCCAGGACGAGCTGGCGAACCTCGGCGACGAGCGCCGGATCGGCCTTCAGGTCGACGGCCGCGGGGGCGCTCAGCCGCTCCATCTCGGCCTCGACGTCGAGCGGGGCCTCGCCGCGCTCGCGCTGCCGGAAGGCCTTCGCCTCGAGCATCTGGCGGATCTCGGCCTGCTGCGCGGCCCGCCCCATCGTCGAGTGGAGGTCCTCGCCGGAGCCGCTCTCGTCGTGGTCCATCGAGAGCCCGCCCTTGCCGATCTCGCGGTAGACGGCGCCGGAACCGGCGAAGGCGATCGCGGCGATCGGAGCCACGAGGAGGACGACGACCAGGATCACCTCGCCGTTGCTGATTGCAACTGGCAGCACCCGACGAGGGTACCGCCGGAGCCGATTCGTGCGAGCGCGTCTAGGCGGTGGCCCTGCGGCGCGAGAAGCGGCCGCGCAGACCGCCCTTGCGCTTGCGGTCCTTGAGGATCCGCTGCGCGGCGTTGTGGCCGCTGGCCGCCATCACACCGCCGCCGGGGTGGGTGCCGGCGCCGCAGAGATAGAGGCCCTCGAGCGGCGTCGCGTACTGGGCGAGCCCGGGCGTGGGTCGCATGAAGGCCATCTGCGCGATGTCCTGCTCGCCCTGGAAGATCGAGCCGTCGACGAGGCCGAAGATGTCCTCGAGGTCCGGCGGCGCCAGCACCTCGCGCTCCTCGATCGCGCCGGGCAGGTTGGGGGCGAACTTGGCCATGTGCGAGATGCAGGTGTCGGCGTACTTCTCGCGGGCGCCCTCCGGCCACTGCTCGTGCTGGGAGGGCCCGAACTGGGTGTACATCGTCGCGATCCAGCGGTCGTCGTCGGTCAGCGACGGATCGACCGAGCTCGGAACCTCCATCTCGACGTAGGGGTTCTCGGCCGGGACGCCGCGCTGGGCGTCCTGCCACGCCTGCTCGAGGTACTGCAGCGACGGGCAGTAGTTGATGCCGGCGGTGAGCAGGTCCTTGGCCTCCTCCTCGCTGACGCCCTCGTAGACGGGCGCCTCGGAGAGGACCATGTTGATCTTCACCGCGGCGCCGCGGGTCCGGTAGGCCTCCATGTCCTCGCGGATGTCGTCCGGGAAGTTCTGGCCGCCGGCGAGCTCGAGGATCGTCGTCTTCGGGTGGGCGCCGGAGGCGACGATCGGCGCGCGCAGGACGGTGCCGTCGGTGAGCGTGACGCCGGTGACCCTGCCGCCGGCCGAGTCGATGCTCGCGACCTCGGCGTTGGTCCGGATCTCGGCGCCGTGCGGAGCGGGCGGAGGCGGCGATCGCCTCGCTGATCGCTCCCATGCCGCCCTCGACCTGGCCCCAGGAGCCGACGTTGCCGTCGAGCTCGCCGAGCGCGTGGTGCAGGAGGTTGTAGGCGGTGCCGGGGCGAGTAGGGGCCGGCCCAGACGCCGACGACGCCGGAGGAGGCGATCGAGCCCTTCAGGTAGTCGTTCTCGAACAGGCTGTCGAGCCAGTCGCCGACCGACATCGTGAAGATGCGGACGAGCTTCTGGACGTCGCGCTGCGACATGCCGGCGATCCGGCCGGCCTCCTTGAGGATGCCGGCGATGTCCATCGGCGCCTTCGAGCCGAGCGCCGGGGGCTGGCGGATCATCATCGGCCGCACGAAGTCGGCGGCCATGTAGATCAGCTCCTCCATCTTCACGAAGTTCTCCGCGTCCTTCTGCGAGAAGCGGGCGATCGACTTCGCGGTCTTCACCGGAGTCGTCGTGGAAGATGATCGGGCCGTCGGGCGTGTACGCCGCGTAGGCCGGATCGAGCGGGTGGGCCTTGTAGCCGTGCCGCTTCAGCTCGAGGTCGGCGACGACCTTCGGCTGGAGCATCGAGACGACGTAGGAGGCGCGGGAGACGCGGGCGCCGGGCCAGAGCTCCTCGGTCACGCAGGCGCCGCCGAGGATGTGGCGCCGCTCGAGGATCAGCGTCCGCAGCCCGGCCTTCGCGAGGTAGGCGCCGGTGGTCAGGCCGTTGTGACCGCCGCCGACGACGATCGCGTCCCAGGATGCCGCCGCCGCTCGCCGGTGCGCGGCTGCCGTTCACGGCATCGGAAGTGGGCACGGACGACTGTGAGGTGGCTGAGCGCTCCATGGCGGGCAAACTAACACATCGTTCAATTGACTACAAGGTCAACAGATCCTGCTCAAGCCCCTACACTGCGCGTTCAATGACTGATCTACAGACACTTGCCAAGCAGCACCTGATGCTGCACTTCTCCGACATGACCCTCGAGGCCGAGGACATCCCCGTCCTCGTGCGCGGCGACGGTTGCTACATCTACGACGATCTCGGCAACCGCTTCATAGACGGCCTCTCCGGCCTCTACTGCACGAACCTCGGTCACTCCCACGGCGAGGAGATCGGGGCCGCCGCCGCCGCGCAGATGGCGACGCTGCCCTTCTCGACGAACTGGACGACCGCGCACCCGAAGTCGATCGAGCTGGCGACCAAGCTCGCCGAGCTCGCCCCGCCCGGCTTCGAGCGGACCTTCTTCACCTCCGGGGGGTCCGAGTCGGTCGAGTCGGCCTACAAGATGGCCCGCCAGTGGCACCAGGCCAACGGCGAGCCGGAGCGCAAGAAGGTCATCGCCAGGCGCGACGCCTACCACGGGACCTCCCTCGGGGCGCTCTCCTTCACCGGCATTCCCGTCTGCCGGACGCCGTTCGAGCCCCCGGCCGTCCCGACCAGGCACGTCTCCTCGACGAACGCCTACCGTCACCCGGCCGGCGGCGACGACGCGACCTTCACGAAGGCGCTGCTGGACGAGATCGAGGACGTGATCGAGTTCGAGACCCCGGAGACGATCGCGATGATCATCATGGAGCCCGTTCAGAACGCCGGCGGGTCGATCGTCCCCCCGGCGGGCTACTGGGACGGCCTCCGCGAGATCTGCGACAAGTACGGGATCCTGCTCGTCTCCGACGAGGTGATCTGCGCCTACGGCCGGATCGGCGAATGGTTCGGCGCCCAGCGCCTCGGCTCGCAGCCGGACATGATCACCTTCGCGAAGGGCCTGACCGGCGCGCACTTCTCGATGGGCGGCGTGCTGATGAACGAGAAGGTCTCGGACCCGTTCCTGAGCGGCAAGGCCGACTATCTCCACGGGGTCACGTTCGGCGGCCATCCCGTCGGATCGGCGGTCGCGCTGAAGGCGATCGAGATCATGGAGCGCGAGGACGTGATCGGCAACGTGCAGGCGAACGAGCCCCGCGCCCTCGAGCTGCTCGAGGGCCTGAAGGACATCCCGATCGTCGGCGACGTCCGCGGCCTCGGTCACTTCTTCGCGATCGAATGCGTCAAGGACCAGGCGACGAAGGAGCCGTTGACCGAGGCGGAGGCGGGCTACCTGCTCAAGGACGTCCTCTCCGACAAGCTCTTCGAGAACGGCATGATCTGCCGTCTCGACGATCGCGCCGAGCCGTTCGTCCAGATCGCGCCGCCGCTCGTCGCCGACATCGGCCTGTTCGAGGAGATCACCGACATCCTCCGCATCGGCCTGACCCACGCAGCCGAGCAGCTCGAGAGCGGCGTCCCGGCCTAAGCGGCCATCGAGTGGTCCGATCCCGCGAAATATTCGCGGTTTCTGACCACTCGCTCGATCAGCGGCGTCTTGCGAGCGCGTCGACGGCCACGCAGCCGTCGGCGCCGGCGATCAGCGGGTTCAGCTCGAGCAGCTCGAGTCCCTCGTCGAGCAGCACCTGACCCGCTCGGGAGGCGGCGTCGGCCACGGCGCTCAGATCGACCGGTTCGCGACCGCGGCCGCCGAGCAGCAGCGACGAGCCGCGCAGGTCGCCGATCGCTCGTCTCGACCCGGGCTGGGGAGGCGGGGAGGGGGACGATCGCGACGTCGTCGAGCACCTCGGTCCAGATCCCGCCGAGGCCGACGACGAGCGCCGGGACGACCGCGTCGGCCCGGGCCGCCACCAGCAACTCGACGCCCGCCGGGACCATCCGCTCGACGAGCAGCTCGGCTCCGGCCGCCGCGGGAAGGGAGAGGAGGCGCTCGGCGGCCGCGCGGAGGCTCGCCGGGTCGGCGATCCCGAGCTCCAGCGCTCCGGCGTCGCTCTTGTGCTGGAGGTCCGGCGAGGAGAGCTTGAGGGCGACCGGGAATCCGACCTCGGCGCCCGCCTCGACCGCGGCGTCGGCGTCGGCCGCGACCCGCATGTCAGGCACCGGCACGCCGGCGGCGGCGACGAGCGCCTTGGCCTCGGCCTCGCTGAGCCAGCGGCCGCCCTCGGGGCTGCCGCCTCCGACAGCGCCCGCCGCGGCCGCGATCTCGCGCAGTCGCTGGGGGTCGCCCGGCGGGCGGCGCAGCTCCCGCGCGCAGTAGACCGCGGTCGAAAGCCCCTGGATCGAGGGGATCCCGCGGGTCGCGAGCTCCCGGATCACGTCCTCTCCGATCAGGTCGGGGAGGGTCGAGGCGAAGAGCGGGGCGGCGGCGGAGCGCTCGGCTCCGTCGGCGAGGCCGTTCCTCGTCGCCCGCCATCCCGGCTCGAACTCGTCGGCGAGCTCCTCGGGCGTGTCGTGGTAGATGAGCAGCTGGTCGATCGCGGGGTCGTCGCCGACCGCGGCGACGATCGCCGCGAAGCGCTCGCGCTCCGCCCAGATCATCGACGTGTAGTCGAGAGGGTTGACCGGTGTCGCGGCATCGGGAAGCAGGCCTTCGAGCTCGCGTTTCGTGGCGGCGGCGAGGGGGGGTAGGGGTACGCCGAGCCGCTCGGCTTCGTCGGCGGAGATCCCCGAGTCGCCTCCCGAGCAGGTGAGGACGGCGAGGCCTCCGAGGCGGCTCGGCCTCGCCCGCGGCTCGGCGAGCGCGCGCGCCAGCTCCAGCAGCTCGTGGGGGTCGCGGGCCCAGCACGCCCCGGACTCCTCGATCAGGGCCCGGAAGATCCGCTGATCGCCTGCGAGCGAGCCGGTGTGGGCCGCGGCGGCGCCGGCCCCCGCCTCGGAGGAGCCGACCTTGAGCACGACGACGGCGATGCCCCGCTCGGCGCAGTCGGCGAGTGCCGCGGCGAAACGCTCACCGTCTCCGTCGGACTCGAGGAAGAGGGCGATCGAGCGGACGCCGTCCTGGGCGCTGAGGGCGCCGAGCCAGTCGCTGGCATCGCAGACCGCCTGGTTGCCGGTCGAGATCACGGTGTGGAAGTCGATTCCGCGGCGGGAGCCGAGCGCGTTGACGGCCACGTTGCCGCTCTGCGAGATCAGCGCGACGCCGCCGGGGGTCATCGGGTGAACGGAATCGCCCCACATCCCCGACCGCGCCGTGAAGTTGACGATCCCGTTTCCGTTCGGGCCGCAGACCGGGAAGGAGGCGCCTCCGCCGCCGCCTTCAGCTCCGCCTCCAGCGCACGGCCGGACTCGACCTCGCCGAACCCGGCCGAGACGACGACCGCGCCGCCGCATCCCATCGCGGCGGCCTCGGCAATCGCCGCCGGGACGCCCGCGGCGGGGATCGCGACCGCGACCGCGTCGACCGGTCCCGGCAGGTCGCTCAGCGTCGGGACGCACGCGATCTCGCGGATTCGGTCGCGCTTCGGGTTGATTCCCCAGATCTCGCCCTCGTAGCCGAGTCGCTCGAGGTTGCGGAGGATCGTGTCCCCGTAGGAGTCGTCGCGGTCGCTCGCGCCGACGACGGCGATTGATCGTGGCTCGAGCAGCCGTGCGAGACCGTTCGGGCCGGTCATCGGGTTCGCTAGTGAAGCATCCGCTCGACGCCGCGGCGCTCGATGCCGCGGGCGATGATCAGGCGCTGGATCTCGCTGGTGCCCTCCCAGATCCGATCGACCCGGAGCTCGCGCAGCAGGCGCTCGGCGGGATTGGAGCGCAGGTAGCCGCGGCCGCCGAAGGCCTGGACGCAACGGTCGGCGCAGCGCCATGCCGCCTCGCTGGTGAAGAGCTTGGCCATCGACGCCTTGTTGTGGACGACCTTGGGGTCGGCGCCGGCGTCGGCGAGGGAGGCGACCGTGAGGGTCAGCAGGCGCCCGGCCGCGGCGTCGGCGGTGGAGTCGGCGAGCGGGAAGGAGACGCCCTGGTAGTCGAAGATCCGGTTGCCGCCCTGCTCGCGCTCCATCGCCCAGTCGCTGGTGATGTCGAGCAGCCGCCACATCGCGCCGACGCAGCGGGCCGCGATCCCGAGGCGTTCCTCCATGAACCAGGATCGCTGCAGGTCGTCGCCGCCGCCGACGCCGCCGATCACGTCGGCCTCATCGACCTCGACGTCGGTGAAGGTGATCGTCGGATGCCCGTCCGGGTACATGTGGGTGAAGAGCGGGTCGTCGATCGTCTCGATGCCGGCTCGCTCGGCGTCGACGACGAACAGCGTCGGCAGCTTCTCGCCGCCGTCGACGACGTTGGCCATGACGATGTAGACGGAGGCGACGTCACCCGAGGTCACGAACCACTTCTCGCCGTTCAGGCGCCAGCCGCCGTCGGCTGGGAGTCGCCGTCGCGGCGATCCGGCTCGGGTCGGAGCCGGCGTCCCGCTCGGTGACGGCGTAGGCGTCGCGGATCTCGCCGCGCAGTAGCGGCTCGAGCCAGCGCTCGATGTGCTCCGGGCCGGCGTGCTCCCAGACGTTGTAGCCGTTGGGGATGTGCCAGTGGATGGCGTTCGTCGAGCGGCCGTACTGCTCCTCGACGAGCGCCCACTGCAGGCGGGTCCAGCCCTGTCCGCCGTGGGCCCGGATCGTGGAGGCCGCCGGTCAGCCCGCGGGCGAGCGCCTCGCGCTTGACGTCGGCGACGACGTCGTCGGGCAGCGGCCGTGGCGGCGCTCCGCCTCGTCCTCGAGGGGGAACAGGATCTCCTCGGTGAAGGCGCGGGCGCGGGCCTGGACGTCGCGCGTCTCCTCGTCGAGGTCGAACGGGATGTCGGAAGGGTCCACGGCGGCGACTCCTTGTCTGACTGCGCTCTCCACTTGACCGGCACTCTAACATGCGATTGATCGATTGACTACAAGGTCAATCGAACCTGACCTTCGAATCGGAACTCAGGACAAGGAGAACGCTGATGAGCGCACCCGCAGCGGCGAACGGAAAGCTCGCACTCGACCCCCGCGACGTGGAGCTCACGTTGCAACCCGTCGAGAGGGCGACGATGCTGCCGCCGGCGGCGTTCGCCGACGAGGCGGTCCTCTCATGGGAGATGGACAACCTCTTCAACGGCTGGGTCTGCATGGGTCATGCCTCGGCCGTCGCCGAGCCGGGCGCGTTCCTGATGCGCGAGCTCGGTGAGACGAGCGTCTTCGCGATGACGCGGCGAGGACGGCGTCGTCCGCGCTTTCCTGAACGTATGCCGGCACCGCGGGGCGCGGATCGTCGAGGAGACCGACGGCCAGGTGCGGCGCCGGATCCAGTGTCCGTACCACGCCTGGTCCTACGACCTCGAGGGCAAGCTCGTGGCGGCCCCGCACATGAACGAGGTCGAGGACTTCGATCGCTCCTGCTGGGGCCTGCTCGAGGTTCGCTCGGCGGTCGTCGGCGGGCTGCTGCTGATCGACCTGAGCGGCGAGGCGCCGGATCCGGACGAGCACGTCGGCGAGCTGATCGGCTTCCTCGAGCGCTATCGGTCCGCCGAGCTCGTCCGCGCTCACGGAACCGTCTACGAGGTCGAGGCGAACTGGAAGGGCATCGCCGAGAACTACAACGAGTGCCTGCACTGTCCCGGCGTCCACCCCGAGCTCAACGCCCTCAGCGACTACCGCAGCGGCGATTCGAGGTCTACGGCACGGTGGGTGGTGCGGGGGCTCGATGACCCTGAACGAGCACGCCGAGACGATGGGCACCGGTGACGGTCACGCCACCGAGCGGCCGCCGATCCGCGGGCTCTCCGAGAAGGACATCAACTCCGTCTACTACTTCGCGCTGTTCCCGAACGCCCTGATCTCGCTCCACCCCGACTACTTCATGCTGCACACGCTGTGGCCGCGGGAGACGGGGCGCACCGAGGTCACCTGCGAGTGGTTCTTCGAGCCCGAGACGATGGCCCGCGAGGACTTCGATCCCAGCGACGCCGTCGACTTCTGGGACATGGTCAACAAGCAGGACTGGTACGTCTGCGAGCTGGCCCAGAAGGGTGTGCGGACCAGGGGCTACACCGCCGGCCGCTACTCGGCGGAGGAATCGGACGTGCACGCCTTCGACACGATGGTCGCCGGCCGGTACATGGAGGCGCTCCGCGAGGGCGCTGAGATCCCGGCCTGAGCGCCGGCAACAGGAGGAGACAACCGCATGAACGAGATCGCAGCCCAGCTCGGCGAGGTCGGCCTGCCCGCGCCGATCTCCGAGCTCGCCGCCAAGGACTGGGACGTGATCGTCGTCGGCGGCGGCCACAACGGCCTGACCGCCGCCGCCTACCTGGCCCGGGCCGGCAAGTCGGTGCTGGTGCTGGAGCGCCGCGAGCGGCTCGGCGGCGCCTGCACGCTGGAGCGGCCCTTCGAGGACGAGCGGTTCGTGATCTCGCCCCTGCGCCTACGTGGTCGGCCTGCTCGACGACGTCGTGATCGACGAGCTCCAGCTGCGCCGGCGCGGCCTCAAGTACTGGATGGCCGATCCGAACCTCTGGGTCCCGTTCGAGGACGGGACCTCCTTCGGGCAGTTCCTCGACGACGAGCGGACCCAGCAGAGCCTCGACGCGCTCGGGATCTCGAAGAAGGACATCGACGGCTACTGGGCCTACGAGGAGCTCTTCGACGACGTCCGCAAGCTGCTTCGCAAGGGCGCCCGCGACACCTGGATCGGCGACACGCCGACCCGGGCCGAGATCGAGGAGATCCTCGGCGGCGACCAGGAGAAGATCGACCTCGTCTTCGAGGACTCGATCGCCGACGTCCTCGACCGCTACATCGAGGACGAGCGCCTCAAGACCGCGCTCTTCGGCCAGGGCGTGATCGGCACCTGGGGAGGGCCGTTCGATCACGGCACCGCCTCGATCAAGCTCATGCACTACCAGGGCGACATGGACGGTCAGGGTCCGGTCTGGGGCTACGTCGAGGGCGGCATGGGGATGGTCTCGTTCGCGATCGCCGACGCCGCCCGCGAGGCCGGCGCGATGCTCGCCTGCGACGTCCCGGTCGCCGCGATCACGCCCGGTGAGGGAGTCGAGCTCGAGGACGGCACGAAGCTCCGCGCCCGCACCGTGATCTCGAACGCCGACCCGAAGGTGACGATGCGGCTCGTCGGCGCCGGACGCGATCCGCGCCGCCGATCCCGCCTACCTGGACAAGCTCGAGAACTGGAAGATCCGCAGCCCGGTGGTGAAGTTCAACGCCGCCCTCGATCGCCTGCCGAACTGGACCGCCGCGCCCGGCGAGGACTGGCCGGCGCGGGCCACCGTCGACGTCTGCGGGACGATGGAGGACGCCCAGGCGGCCTTCGAGCGCTGCGCCGCCGGCGAGCCGGCGGTCGGCTTCGGCGAGATCTACGTGCAGACCGGCTACGACCCGAGCCCGGCGCCCGAGGGCAAGCAGCTGATGAGCGTCTTCGGCCAGTACGCGCCCTACGACATCGCCGACGGCGACTGGGATTCCGCGCGCGAGGGCGTCGCCCGTCAGTTCATCGAGCTGATCGGCCGGTTCGCTCCCGACTTCGAGGACATGCTCGCCGATTACGAGGTCCTCGGCCCACCCGACATCGAGTCGCGGATCGGCCTGACCGGGGGCAACATCTTCCAGGGCGAGGTCACTCCCGACCAGCTCTGGGAGGGCCGCTTCGCCTCCCGGACGCCGATCGAGGGTCTCTACATGTGCGGCGCCGCCACCCACCCGGCCGGCAGCGTCATCGCCCTGAACGGCCGCAACGCGGCCGAGGCGGTCCTGGCCGACGAGGGCGCCAAGTTACCTGCCTGAGGAGGGGTGGGGCCGTTCCCCGTCTGCCGAGGGACATTCAGGTGGAAGGCACGAATCGGCTGCAGGCGAGCGGCTGACGAAGTGCTCGTCGGCGCTCGGCGCCAGCGAGAACCCCTCGGACGCGCCGGGCGAGACGTCGACGATGAATGACGGCTCGCCCCACCGCCGGTACTGCTCGCCGTCGACGTAGAACGGCATCCCCGCGATTTCCCCGAGCATCACATCCTCGGGTCCGGCAGGCATCTCGGCAGCGGTCAGGCAGAGCGGGAGGCTGCCATCGCAGCAACCACCCGATTGGAACATCGCAATCGATCCCGTTGACTCCTGGAGCCGTCGAATCGCCTTCGCGGCCGCGTCGGTCGCGGTGACCTTGCTCGCCATCTCCTAGAAGAAGCCCATCGGATTCTCGTCGTAGCTGACGAGCAGACACTTCGTCTGCGAATAGTGGTCGAGCATCATCCGGTGGTTCTCCCGGCCGACGCCGGAGGACTTATAGCCGCCGAACGCGGCATGAGCGGGGTAGTGGTGGTAGCAGTTGGTCCAGACGCGGCCCGCCTTGATCGCGCGGCCCATCCTGAATGCGCGGCTGCCGTCCCGGGTCCAGACCCCGGCGCCGAGCCCGTAGAGCGTGTCGTTGGCGATCTCGAGCGCCTCCGCCTCGTCGGCGAAGGTCGTCACCGCGAGCACCGGCCCGAAGATCTCCTCCTGGAAGACCCGCATCGAGTTGTCACCCTTGAGCACGGTCGGCTCGAAGTAGTAGCCGTCCGTCAGGTCGCCGTCGAACATCTTGCGCTCACCGCCGATCAGGATCTCGGCACCCTCGTCGCGGCCGATCTTCATGTAGCTCTCGATCTTCTCGAGCTGAGAGGCCGAGACCTGCGGTCCGATCATCGTCGCGATGTCGAGCGGATCACCCTGAATGATCGCGCGGATCCGGTCGAGGCAGCGCTCCATGAACTCGTCGTAGATCGACTCGTGAATAAGGGCTCGTGACGGGCAGGTGCAGACCTCGCCCTTGTTGAAGGCATAGAGGACGAGTCCCTCGATCGCCTTGTCGAGATAGGCGTCGTCGGAGGCCATCACGTCCTCGAAGAAGACGTTCGGCGACTTGCCACCGAGCTCCGTCGTCGACGGGATGATGTTCTGGGCCGCGTACTGCATGATCAGCCGCCCGGTGACGGTCTCGCCGGTGAAACCGATCTTGGCGATCCGCTTGCTGGATGCGAGCGCCCGGCCGATCTCGGCGCCGGGCCCGTTGACGACGTTGAGGACGCCAGGGGGCAGATGCTCGCCGATCACCTCGCAGAGCTTCAGGATCGACCACGGCGTCGGGCTCGCGGGCTTGACCACGGTGCAGTTGCCGGCCGCAAGGGCGGGGGCGATCTTCCAGGCGGCCATCAGTATCGGGAAGTTGAACGGGATTATCTGACCGACTACCCCGAGGGGCTCCTGAAGATGGTAGGCATAGGTCTGGGCGTCGATCTCCGAGATCCGGCCCTCCTCCGCACGAACGGCTCCGGCGAAATAACGGAAGTGATCGACGGCCAGGGGGATGTCCGCGGCGAGGGTCTCGCGAACGGGCTTGCCGTTCTCCCAACTCTCGGCGACGGCCAGCATCTCGAGGTTCTCCTCGATCGCATCAGCGACGAGGTTGAGGATCTGTGCCCGTTCGGACGGTGAGCGGCCGCCCCAGTCGTCCTTGGCGGCATGGGCGGCGTCGAGCGCCAACTCGATGTCGGCAGGTGCCGAATGGGCCACCTCACAGAACGCATGCCCGGTCACAGGGCTGAGGTTGTCGCGGTACTCACCGTTGCTCGGCGGGACGAACTTGCCGCCGATGAAGTTGTCGTATCGGTCCAGCAATGCGACCGGGCTGCCGGCCTCGCCTGGTGCCTCATAGGTCGTGGGCTTCTCGACGGTGGCCATTTCGGCTCCTTTGGTCGGTATTCGACACTGATGAACGTAGGCTCACCGTAGATCGGGTACGCGGGAACCACATCGGTGCCTTCGGCGTTTCCGGATAGGTAGTCGCCACGGATTTTCGAGCTCGCCTGCAGCGGGGGCAACGATTCGGTATGAAGGTGAACGGTGGAGGCATGAACGAGATCGCAGCCCAGCTCGGCGAGGTCGGCCTGCCCGCGCCGATCTCCGAGCTCGCCGCCAACGACTGGGACGTGATCGTCGTCGGCGGCGGCCACAACGGCCTGACCGCCGCCGCCTACCTGGCCCGGGCCGGCAAGTCGGTGCTCGTGCTGGAGCGCCGCGAGCGGCTCGGCGGCGCCTGCACGCTGGAGCGGCCCTTCGAGGACGAGCGGTTCGTGATCAGCCCCTGCGCCTACGTGCTCGGGTTGCTGGATCAGCGGGTGATCGACGACCTCGAACTGCATCGGCGCGGGTTGCGCTGGTGGATCGCCGACCCGAACCTGTGGATCCCGTTCGCCGACGGCAGCTCGCTCGGCCAGTTCGTCGACGACTCGCGTACGCAGGCGAACCTCGAGTCGCTGGGCGTCTCGGCGGCCGACATCGACGGCTACTGGAAGCACCAGAAGCTCTACGACGACATCCGCAAGCTGCTGCGCAAGGGCGAGCGCGACGCCTGGGAGGGTGAGACCCCGACGCGGGCCGAGATCGAGGCGATGCTCGGTGGTAACCAGGAGATGATCGACCTCGTCTTCGAGGCCTCGATCGCGGAGGTGATGGACGAATACTTCACCGACCAGCGGCTCCACGACGCCTTCTTCGGCGGCGGCGTGATCGGCACCTGGGCGGGCCCGCGCGACAAGGGGACCGCGTCGGTGAAGCTGATGCATCACCAGGGCGACCTCGACGGCGCCGGCTCGAACTGGGCCTACGTCGAGGGCGGCATGGGGATGGTCTCGTTCGCGATCGCCGACGCCGCCCGCGAGGCCGGGGCGATGCTCGCCTGCGACGTCCCGGTCGCCGCGATCACCCCCGGTGAGGGAGTCGAGCTCGAGGACGGCACGAAGCTCCGCGCCCGGACCGTGATCTCGAACGCCGACCCGAAGGTCGCGATGAGCCTGATCGGCACGGAGACGATCGACGGGTTCGATCGCGGGTATCGGGAGCGCCTCGAGGCCTGGGACGTTCGCAGCCCCGTCGTCAAGTTCAACGCCGCCCTCGACGAACTGCCGAACTGGACGGCCGCGGACGGCGAGACGTGGCCGGCACGGGCGATGATCGAGCTGACCGACGGGATCGACTCCGCTCAGGCGGCATTCGAGCGCTGCGTGGCGGGCGAGCCGGCGGTCGCGTTCGCCGAGGTCTACACGCAGACGGGCTTCGATCCGAGCCCGGCGCCCGAGGGCAAGCACTCGATGACCGTCTTCGGCCAGTACGCGCCCTACGAGATGTCGCGCGGGCGACTGGGACTCACGCCGCGACGAGGTCGCACGGCAGTTCATCGACCTGATCGATCGATTCGCTCCCGGGATCGAGGATCGGCTGATCGACTACGAGGTGCTCGGCCCGCCCGACATCGAGTCGCGGATCGGGCTGACCGGCGGGCAGATCTTCCAGGGTGCCGTCACTCCCGAGCAGATGTGGGAGAACCGCCTCGCGGCACGGACGCCGATCCCCGGCTTCTACCTCTGCGGTGCGGCCACCCATCCGGGCGGCAGCGTGATCGCCACGAACGGGCGCAATGCCGCGGCGGCGGTGCTCGCGGACACCTGAGTTCTAGCTGCCCAGCTCGGGCGGCATCGCCTTCGGCCCGTCCGGGTAGAGCTTCGCGAGCGTCTCCGCGCTCATCTCGAGCGTGTTGGCCGCCTCGTTCGGGGCGCCGACGACCAGCCAGAGCTGATCCGGCGCGGTGTCGTTGAAGGGCTGGCGGACCGACTCGGGCTCGACGAACACCGCGTCCAGAGGTGCGAGCGTGAGCAGCTCGCCGTCGACGCGCAGCCGGCCGGTGCCCTCGAGCAGCAGGTAGAGCTCGGTCAGTCGCGATGTGCCGGTGTCTGGTCGACGCCTGGCCCGGCTCGATCCGCCACAGACGGGCTCCCATGGTCTCCATCCCGAGCTGCTTGGCGAAGTCGGTGTTGAGCACGCCCATCTGATTGGAGGGTCGCCAGTACGCCTCGTCGGCATCCAGTCTGCGATAGGCCATCTCTCCGTCACCTCCGTCTTGCGTCCCGCGGCTCGACTAAATTCGACTCGTGCCGCCCGATACAGCCGATCGTATTCTCGACGCCGCCTGCGAGCTGATCGCCGAGGACGGGATCGACGAGGTCCGGATCGCTCGCGTCGCCCAGCGGGCGGGGGCATCGACCGCGCTCGTCCACCACTACTTCTCGACCCGCGAGGAGCTGCTCGAGCAGGCGCTCGTCCACTCGTTCGAGCAGGCCGGCGACGAGCGCTTCGGCGAGGACGCCGCCGCGACCCCCGGCAGCGCCGTCGACGGACTGGCCGCGGCGATCCGCGACAGCCTTCCGTACCCGGGCGGCCAGCGGCGGGAGTGGGTCCTCTGGGTCGAGCTGTGGCTGCGCGCGGTCCGCGAGCCCGATCTGCGGCCGGTGGCGGCACGGATGTACGAGCGCTACCGCGCCTGGATGACGGATGTGATCACCGCCGGTGTCGAGAGTGGCGAGTTCGCCGCCGATCTCGACGTCGGCAGGGTCGCCGAGACTCGCCGTGGCGCTCCTCGACGGGACCGGCGTCCGCGCCCTGTTCGATGACCCGGCGATGGACGTCGAAGCGGCCCGCGTCGTGGTTGCTACCGCGCTCGCGACCGAGCTCGGGATCGAGACCGCCGACCTGCTCGGCTGAACGCCGTTTTCGGGACGTGGGAGCGTCCGGGGTGCGCCCCCTCCGGTTTGCCCTTGCGCTTCGCCGCGCTCGCGGATAGATTGAACGGCGATTCAGTTTTGGCGAGAAGCGGCGGTTCATGGAGCCCCGCGGAGGAGAGTGGGTTCACTGAGCCCTCGGCCACAGATGGACCACATACGCAAGCCGCAGATCCTGCACGCGGCCGCGGAGGTGATCGGGGAGCGCGGCTTGGCGGGCACCCGCGTCGCCGACGTAGCCGAGCGGGCCGGAACCAGCCCAGCGGCGGTGCTCTACTGGTTCGGCGGGCGCGAGGAGTTGCTCAACGAGGCGCTGCGCAGCGGCGAGGAGGGCTTCTACGAGTCGGTGACCGCACGGCTCAAGGATCTTCCGGGTCCCGGGGAGCGCCTGCGCCTGCTGCTCGAAGCATCCGCCGACGACTACGACTGGACGTTGTGGATGGAGCTCTGGACGCGAGCCCTGCGCGACCCCCAGGCGCGAGAGACTCGCCAGCGCCTCGACGATCGGTGGCGCGGCGGAGATCGCGCTTCACGTCCGCGAGGGTCAGGACCGCGGCGATTTCAGCTCCACCCACGAACCCGAAGAGGTCGCGGTGGTCCTCGCTTCGCTCGTGGACGGACTGGCCCTGCAGGCCACGCTCGGCGACGCGGCCGTGCCCTCGGCGCGGATGCGGCAGCTGTCGCTCGAGTCCGCCGAACGCCTCCTCGGCCACCCGCTTCCGGAAATTGACCATCGACCAGAAGACCGCGGGCATGGGATGCTCGTCGAAGGAGGAAGAGGATGACCAGCAGGAACATCGACCGACTTTGGTTGGCCGACCGGATGTCCAGGCGCGACGCGTTCAAGGTGGGTGGCGGCCTGGCTTTGGCGGCGGGCCTGAGCGCCTGCGGAGTCGGCAACGGCAGCGGCACGGTCAGCGAATCCGCGACCGAACGCGCGATCGAGCCGAAGATCGACGGCGATCTCGTCTACTTCAACTACGCCCAGTACGTCGATCCGGCGCTGGTCAAGAAGTTCGAGCAGAAGTACGGAGTGCAGGTTCGCGAGTCCTACTACGACTCGATGCCGGCGATGATGGCGAAGCTCGGCTCGGGCAACCGCTACGACCTGATCTTCCCGAGCGCGGAGTTCGCCGACAAGCTCGTCAAGGCGAACCAGCTGCTGAAGATCCCTCGCGACAAGATCCCGGCCGCCGCCGACATCTACCCGTTCTTCGACGACCCCTGGTACGACCCGGGCTCGGAGCACACGCTGCCCTACTCGATGTATCTGACCGGTCTCGGGTACCGCGCCGACAAGATCGACACGATGACCGGCTCGTGGCGGGACATCACCGACCCGCAGGCGGACGGCCGCGCGTTCCTGCTCGACGACTTCCAGGAGGTGATCGGCATGGGGAATCTGGTCAACGGCTACGACCTGAATGCATCCGAGGCCGACCAGCTCAGCAAGACGAAGGACTACGTCGTCGGGGTGAAGCCCAGTCTGCGCGGGTTCAGCACCGACACGATCACGAACATGTCGTCGGGGAACGCCTGGATTCAGCACCTCTGGAACGGTGACGTGATCAACATCCGCTACCGGGTCGACGACCCGAGCTCCATCCAGTTCCAGAAGTGCAAGGAGGGCTGGCCGGTCGGCAGCGACGTGTTCGCGATCCCGACCGACGCCCAGCACCCCGGCACCGCGCTGACGTTCATCAACTTCATGCTCGAGAACTCGGCGCAGAACTGCACCTGGACCGGATATCCGATGCCGACCGACAGTGCCACCAAGCCCTACGCAAAGCTCACCGACGGAGAGCCGGAGCTGCAGGTGACCGTCGAGGACCTCCAGAAGGGCCAGCAGTTCGCAAACCTGTCGGGTCCCGACAGAGCGGCATGGGACCGGACCTGGATCGAGATCAAGGCGTCCTGACAGGCGAATCGACGTGACGACGAGAAAGCAGCCGACGATTGACTGAGCGCCGTTTCGCGGGCCTGACGCTGCTCCCCGGTGCGGCGTGGCTGGTGCTGCTGTTCCTGATCCCGCTCGGGATCACGCTGGCGATCTCGTTCGGCGTGACCGACGACCTCGGCAACGCCGTCTACGCGTGGCATCCCGAGAACTACAGCCAGGTCTTCGACCCGCTGTTCGTCCCCGTCCTGCTGCGCTCGGTCGGTTACGCGGCGGCGACGGTGACCCTGTGCCTGCTGATCGGGTACCCGATCGCCTACTTCATCGCCCGGTTCGGCGGCAAGTACAAGTACATGCTGGTCGCATTGGTCGTGCTGCCCTTCCTGGTCAACTACCTGATCCGCGTCTACGCATGGGTGGCGATCCTCTCCGACGAGGGCCTCGTCAACGGCATCCTCAAGGACATGGGGCTGACGACCGACGGCGTCAAGTTCCTGAACACGCCGTTCGCGGTCGTCGGCGGGCTGGTCTACGGCTACATGGCGTTCATGATCCTGCCCGTCTACGCGGCGCTCGACCGCATGGACTCCTCGCTGATCGAGGCCGGCAAGGACCTCTACGCAAACGGCTGGCAGACGTTCCGGCACGTGACCTGGCCCGCCACCTTCCAGGGGGTGCTGGCCGGGGCGGTGCTCGTTTTCCTCCCCGCGGTCGGTGACTTCGTCAGCGCCCAGCTGCTCGGCGGGCCGGACACCTACATGGTCGGCAACCTGATCCAGCAGCAGTTCTTCGAGGCCAACAACTACCCGTTCGGCGCGGCGCTGACCACGGTGCTGATGGCGTTCCTGCTGATCTTCATGGTCTTCTACCTGCGCTCCGCGGGCCGTGCATCCGAGGAGGCGAGGGCATGAGCTCGTCCGCGACTACGACCGGGAGCCCGAAGGCGCGGAGAGGAGCCCCGGGCGGCAAGCCCCACAAGGACTTCGACCGGCCGCGGTTCCTGCGCGTGCTGATGGGGCTGTTCCTGGTCTGGACGTTCGCCCCGATCGCGATCGTCGTCCTCTTCTCGTTCAACTCCGGCAAGTCGCTGCAGAACTTCGAGGGCTTCAGCACCCAGTGGTATTCCGATTTCTTCGGCGACCAGCAGCTCCGCGAGTCGCTCGTCGCGAGCCTCGAGATCGCGCTGGTCACGATGATCATCGCGACCATCCTCGGCTCCCTGCTCGCGTTCGGCCTGGTCCGCTCGCGGAACCGGCTCAGCCCGGTCACCAACGTGATGATGCTCGTGCCGCTCGTGGTTCCGGAGATCGTCGCCGGCGTCACCGCGCTGCTGCTCTTCACCCAGATCGGCATGCGGCTCTCGCTGACGACGGTGATCCTCGCTCACATCACCTTCTCGATCTCCTACGTGACCGTGATCGTCCGCGGCCGCCTCGCGGCGCTCAACCGCGAGGTCGAGGAGGCGGCGATGGACCTCGGCGCGACGCGGATGCAGACGCTGCGACTCGTCGTGCTGCCGGCGCTGTGGCCGGCGATCCTGGCGGCCGGGTTGCTGACGTTCGCGCTCAGCTTCGACGACTTCGTGCTCTCCTTCTTCACGACCGGCGAGCAGGTCCAGCCCCTGCCCGTGCGGATCTACTCGTCGATTCGATTCGGGGTGACGCCGACGATCAACGCGATCGGGACGCTGATGATGCTCGTCTCGGTCAGCACGATCGCGCTGGCGCTGGCACTGCCGCGAATCCTGGGCCGCCGTGGTCAAACCGTGCTGATTGGAAAGGACGCTGTATGAACGAGAACGGTGAGGCGATCCGCTTCGACCGCGTGAGCAAGCGCTTCGGCGAGATGACCGCCGTCAAGGAGATGGAACTGACGATCCGCAAGGGAGAGTTCTTCTCGATGCTCGGCCCGTCCGGCTGCGGCAAGACGACGACGCTGCGGATGGTGGCCGGCTTCGAACAGCCGACCGAGGGTTCGATCTATCTCGAAGGCGAGCCGGTCGGCGACGTTCCGCCGTACCGCCGCAACGTCAACACCGTGTTTCAGAGCTACGCGCTGTTCGAGAACCTGGACGTCTTCGAGAACGTCGCCTTCGGCCTGAAGCGCCGCAAGGTCAGCAAGGACGAGATCAAGACGCGGGTCGACGAGGCGCTCGACCTCGTCCAGCTCCCGAGCCGCTCCGACGCGAGGCCGCGCGAGCTCTCCGGCGGGCAGAAGCAGCGGGTCGCCCTCGCCAGGGCACTGGTCAACCGCCCCTCGGTGTTGCTGTTGGACGAGCCGCTCGGCGCGCTCGACCTGAAGCTTCGCCGGCAGATGCAGGTCGAGCTGAAGCAGATCCAGCGCGAGGTCGGGATCACCTTCGTGTACGTGACCCACGACCAGGAGGAAGCCCTTTCGATGTCGGATCGGATCGCGGTCATGGACTCCGGCGAGGTCAGGCAGTGCGGCGAGCCGGAGGACGTCTACGAGCATCCCGGCGGCGAGTTCGTGGCCGGCTTCATCGGGATCTCGAACCTGATCGAGGGCACGGTCGAGGACGGGAATCAGGTCCGGATCGCCTCGGGGGCATTGCTGCGGGCGCCGCTGCCGGAGGATTGCGGTCGCGGCTCCACGGTGCAGCTGTCGGTGCGTCCCGAGAAGATCGCCGTCGACGACGACATCGAGGAGGACATGGTCAGCCTGGATGGGACGGTCGAGAGTCGCGTCTACCTCGGCGTGAGCACCCAGATCACGGTCGCCCTCGGGGGCGGAGGGCGCCTCGTGGCGCTCGAGCAGGCGACCTACCGCGCGAGCGCCGACGACCGCTGGGAGCCGGGCATGGCGGTGCGGCTCGGCTGGCATCCCGAGAACTGCCTCGTCCTCCGGTAGACGGTGCGCGCAGCAATCGTCGGAGCCGGTCTCGCCGGCCTTGCGGCCGCCGACGCCCTCGCGGAGGGCGGGCACGAGGTCGTCGTGCTGGAGGCCCGCGACCGGGTCGGCGGACGCGTTCATTCCCGCGAGCTCGCGAACGGCGCCGTCGTCGAGATGGGGGCGGAGTTCATCCTCCCCGGCTGCACCGCGGTCGTGGAGAGCGCCGAGCGATTCGGGCTCGGGCTCTGGGACAAGGGCATGCGATACGGGCAGCGTGATCCGCGCGGCGTCGAGATCGCTCGCCGGCGGCATGGAGGCGGCGGTCGCCGCCATCGAGGCGGCCCTCGCCTCCGGCGAGCCGATGGAGGGCGTCAGCGTCGGCGATCTCCTCGCGCGGCTCGAGATCGACGACGGGGCGCGCGAGGCGATCCTCGCCCGCACCGAGGTCTCGGCGGCGGCCTCGGCCGATCTGGTCCCCGCGGTCGAGCTGGGGCTGCTGGCGCGGGTCAGCGACCTGCCCGCGCCCGGAATCGCCGGCGGCAACCAGCGGCTCGCCGAGGCGTTCGCCGATTCGGTCGGCGCCGAGCGAATCCACATGGGCGATGCCGGTCAGGTCGATCCACGACGGCGAGGGCGGGATCACGATCGGGACCGACCGCGGCGACGGTCGAGGCGGACCGCTGCGTCGTCGCCGTGCCCGCATCGGTGCTGCCCGCGATCGAGTTCGACCCGCCGCTTCCCGAGGTCGTCGCCGAGGCGCTCGGATCGATCACCTACGGTCACGCCGCCAAGCTCTTCCTGCCGTTCCGGTCGGATCCGGCCGGGGTCCCGCCGAGCGCCACGCTGGCCGTGCCGGACCGCTACTGGGCGTGGACGGCGACGGCCGGGGGTCCCGATGTGCAGCCGGCGATCAGCGCGTTCTCCGGCTCGAGCGCTGCCCTCGACGGCCTCGGCGTGGCCGGCGGCCCGGAGGCCTGGGCCGAGAAGCTCGTCGCCCTGCGACCCGATCTCGACCTCGACGCCGCCGACGCCGTGCTCTCGACCTGGGACGACGACCCCTGGGTCGGCGCCGCCTACTCGGTCGAGACCACCGCCGACGCACACGCGGCCCTGTCCGCTCCGCACGGCCGCCTCGCCTTCGCCGGCGAGCACCTCGGCGGCGAGATGAGCGCCCTGATGGAGGGCGCGATCCGCAGCGGCCGTCACGCCGCCGCCTCGATCGGCTGAGCGACCACGGGTTGTTGAAATCGGCTCCCACGGCCGGTTTGCGCAAATTCGCACGGCGAGTGACGAAGGTCGTTCGGTTGCGCCGGTCCGCGGCAACGGCTATCCTTTCCGGCTGTTGACTGACTAGTCAATCGGTTTTCTACCGCGGGCTGCAGAAGTGCGTCGGAACGCATGAATTGGCGCCGTATCCCGCATCTGAGTATCCGAGAAGCCCTGACAAACGACTTACAAGGAGCGATCCACGGTGGTTGACTTCACCCTGACCGACGAGCAGAAGGACCTGCGGGAGATGGCGCACAACTTCGCCGAGAAGGAAATGCGCAAGGTTGCCTGGGAGTTCGACAAGGAAGGCACCTGGCCCCAGGAGATCATCGAGAAGGCCTGGGAGGTCGGCTTGATGAACACCCACACGCCCGAGCAGTACGGCGGACCCGGGCTGGACTACCTCTCGGGTTGTCTGATCGAGGAGGAGCTCGGTTGGGGCTGTTCCGGCATCGGCACCTCGCTGGCCGCGAACGGCCTGGCCTCCGCGCCGGTCGCCCTCGGCGGCAGCGAAGAGGTCAAGAAGGAGTTCCTCGGCATGCTGACCGAGGCGCCGAAGCTCGCGAGCTTCTGCCTGACCGAGCCGGACGCCGGCTCGGACGTCTCCGGGATGAAGACGACCGCCACCAAGAAGGGCGACAAGTGGGTCATCAACGGCTCCAAGTGCTTCATCACCAACGGCCAGTACGCCGACTGGTACACGGTCTACGCCAAGACCGACAAGGAAGCGGGCCACCGCGGCATCTCGGCCTTCGTCGTCCCTCGTGACGACTCGGTCGTGATCGACAAGAAGGAGGACAAGCTCGGACAGCGTGCCTCCAACACCGCGACGGTCACCTTCAACGAGACCGAGATCCCGGCCGGCAACCTGCTCGGCGAGGAGAACAAGGGGTTCAAGCTCGCGATGATGACCCTCGATCGCACCCGTCCCGGCGTCGCCGCGATGGCGGTCGGGATCGCCCGGGCCGCGTTCGAGTTCGCCTGCGAGTACTCGAAGGAGCGCGTCCAGTTCGGCGTGCCGATCGCCATGCACCAGGCGGTCGCGTTCATGATCGCCGACATGGCGACCAAGGTCGAGGCCGGCCGTCTGCTCACGTGGCAGTCGGGCGTCGCTGCTCGACCCGGCCTGCGCAACACGCTGGCCGCGTCGCACGCGAAGCGGTTCGCCGCGGACTCCTGCATGGAGGTCGCGACGGACGCCGTCCAGGTCTACGGCGGCTACGGGTTCATCAAGGAGTACCCGGTCGAGAAGCTCATGCGCGACGCCAAGATCATGCAGCTGTACGAAGGTACGTCGCAGATCCAGCGCCTCGTCATCGCGAAGGAGGTCCTGATGGGCCGCAACGTGAACGAGCCGATGCCGGAGGCCATGAGCCCCAGCGTCGAGGAGGTCGTCCCCGCCTAGGGACGCGCCCACGACCGAATCTGCCGAAGGGCCGGGCATCGCCCGGCCCTTCGTCGTTTCGGGGCGGATTCGCGCGGGCCCGCCCGTCCAGCGGCCGTTGCATAACTCAAGCGCGCGGCGCCCGCGGCTCCCGATAGAGCACCAGTAGAGGTCGGCGGATCGCCTGAAGGCGCGTTTCATGGACGATTCGCGGCCAGGGTCATGAAGGCCCCGGGTGAAGCGATGCGGCATGACGTCGGTCGGCTTTCCAGTCGCATCCGCCGGCCTCTACCTGATCACCTGCGCGGCCGGAGGCGACGGCTGCCGGCGGACCTAGACTCCCTTTCGATGGCACGCACGGAAGCCGATGGCGGAAGCCGTCGCCGAGACCACCCGGGCGACCGAGCGAAGCCGCAAGGCGCCCGCGGACGCGGGGCGCGCCTCCGACGTCTTCGGCGGCGAGCTGCGCCGCCGCGACGTCTTCCCGCTGCTCGTCCTCCACCTCGTCGGCCGCGAGCCCGCCTACGGGAACCGGCTGATCGAGGAGATCGAGGAGATCACCCAGGGCGTGATCACGGTCAACCCCAACACGATGTACCCACTGCTCCGCGAGCTCGAGTCGAAGGGGATGATCGAGGGCGAGTGGGAGCACCCCGACCGCCGCACCCGCCGCTTCTACGCGATCACCGACGCCGGCCGCGCCGAGTACGAGCGCCTCCAGGAGGAGCTCTCGCCGTTCCTCGACTCGATGATCCGGACCGTGACGCTGATCAAGCGCGAGATCTATGGCGAGGGTTGAGGCCTCGGTCGAGATCCCGGCGCCGCTCGCCGACGTCTGGGACCTCTACTTCGACCGGAGCCGGTGGGCCTCCTGGGTCGACGGATTCGCCGCCGTCCTCTCCGAGACGCGGCTATCCGGAGACCGGGGGCGAGCTGGTCTGGCGGTCGACCGAGGCGGGCCGCGGTCGCGTCAAGGAGACCGTGGTGGCCCACGAGCCCCGCTCGCTGCACCGGATCAGGTACGAGGATCCGGAATCGACCGGGCGAGCTCGAGACGACCTTCTCGATGATGCCCGCCGACGGCGACCGGACGACGAAGGTCACCCAGCGGCTCGCCTACGGCCTGCAGGGCGGCGGGCCGCTCGCCGCCGTGACCGACTTCCTCTTCATCCGCTCGCAGATGCGACGCTCGCTGGAGCGCTCGCTCGAGCGACCTCCGGATCGAGGCCGCTGACGGCGGCTGAGCGGCCGTCCGGGTACCCTTCGCAGCCCTCAGAACCCACGATAGGAGCGGAATGTTCGTCTTCAAGGCTGCAGTTGTCGGTGCCGGAACGATGGGGGGCGAGATCGCGCAGGCGATCGCCGCCGCCGACATCGACGTCGTCCTCAAGGACATCGACCAGAAGTTCGTCGACCACGGCCTCGAGAAGGCCGACGAGGTCACCAAGGGCCAGCTCGACAAGCTCGTCTCGAAGGAGAAGCTGACCCAGGAGCAGGCCGACGCCCGCCTCGCCGAGATCCTCGGGCCGGATCGAGGGCACGACCGACTACTCGTCGTTCGGCGACGTCGACTTCGTGATCGAGGCCGCGCCCGAGCGCATGGAGATCAAGCAGGCCGTGTTCGCCGAGCTCGACCAGCGTGACCCCCGGCCACGCGATCATCAGCAGCAACACCTCGTCGCTCTCGATCACCGAGATGGGCGAGGCGACGCTGCGCCCCGACAAGGTCGTCGGCTTCCACTTCTTCTACCCGGCGTCGATCATGCCGCTGCTCGAGATCGTCCGCGGCGACGACACCTCGGACGAGACGATCTCGACGGCCTTCAACTTCGCCCAGGCGATCAAGAAGCAGCCGATCGTCTGCGAGGAGGTCCCCGGGTTCGTCGTCAACCGGATCCTCAACGCCTCGGTCGCCGAGGTCTGGCGCGAGCAGGAGCAGGGCGGCCTCTCGATCAAGAAGATGGACGAGGGCATCGCCGGCGCCAACGCCGCTCCGATGGGCCCGTTCATCCTCACCGACTTCCTCGGCCTCGACACCGTGCTCCACGTCGCCGAGCACCTGCAGGAGTCCTACGGCGATCGCTTCTACGTCCACGAGGGCATGCAGAAGCTCGTCTCCGAGGGCAAGCTCGGAGTCAAGACCGGCGGTGAGGGCGCCTACAAGGACGGCGAGCCGAACATCGCGGGCGACGCCGATCCCGAACATCGACGACCTCGTCGAGAAGTTCTCGCTGAAGGCGCTCGTCGAGGCGTGCCTGATCCTCGAGGAGGGTGTCTGCACCGTCCGCGAGATCGACCTCGGGATGATGACCGGCGCCGGGCTCGACCCGCGTCGCGGGCTCCTGCCGCCGTTCGCGAAGGCCGACGTCGCCGGCCTCGACGTGGTCCTCGAGCAGCTCGAGAACCTCGCCGAGAAGTACCCCGAGCGGTTCTCGGTCCCCGTCACCCTGAAGCGCCTCGTCGCGCAGGGCCGACTGGGCGCCAAGAGCGGACAGGGCTTCTACGCCTACCCGCAGCCCGACGAGGGCGACCAGACCGACACGATCAAGCTCGAGACGCGCGAGAACGGCGTCGCGATCGCCTGGCTCGCCAACCTGCCGATGAACTCGATCAGCCCGCAGGTCATCGTCGACCTGCGCACGGTCTGGGAGAAGGTCAAGGCCGACGACGGCGATCCGCGCGCATGGTCGTCGCCTCGGCGGCGCCGCTCGGCATGGTCTTCTCGGCCGGCGCCGACATCAAGGCGTTCACGAAGATGGACGAGGCCGGGGGCAAGGCGCTGATCGAGGACGGTCACGCGCTGCTGCGCGAGTTCGGCACCGAGGGCGTCGTCACGATCGCCGCGGTCAACTCGCTCGCCTTCGGCGGCGGCTGCGAGCTGGCGATGGCCTGCGACATGCGGATCGCCGCCGAGTCGGCCGTGTTCGGTCAGCCCGAGGTCAAGCTGGGGATCATTCCCGGCTTCGGCGGCACCCAGCGACTGCCGCGGCTGGTCGGGCCGCAGAAGGCGCTCGAGATGAACATGGTCGGCGACCCGGTCACGGCCGGCGAGGCCTACGAGATCGGCCTGGTCAACTACCTCGTCCCCGACCACGAGCTGTTCGATACCGCCCTCGCGTTCGCCCGCAAGCTGGCGGGCCAGGCGCCGATCGCCATCGAGCAGATCAAGAAGGTCTCCCACAAGGGCGACCTCGACGAGGGCATCGAGGCCGAGAAGGCGGGCTTCGCCGCCGCCTTCTTCAGCGAGGACGCCAAGGAGGGCATCGGCGCCTTCCTCGGCAAGCGCACCCCGCACTGGAAGGGCGAGTAGCTGACCCCTCCGAGCCCCAACAGATCCCGGCGCCGGCCCGATCGAGTCGGCGCCGGCGTCGATCAGCTCGCCTCGCTGATCGAGCGATCGAGCAGCACCGTCGCCCTGACCGGGGCGGGGATCTCGGTTCCGTCCGGGATCCCCGACTTCCGGACCCCGGGCGAGGGGATCTGGGAGGACGTCGACCCGTTCGAGGTCGCCTCGATCCAGGCCTTCCGAGCGCGATCCGAAGCGGTTCTGGGACTTCTACCGCCCCCGCTTCAGCATGCTCGGCGACAAGCGGCCCAACCCGGCGCATCATGCGCGCTCGCCGAGCTCGAGGCCCGCGGGCTGCTCGACGCGGTCGTCACCCAGAACATCGATCGCCTCCATCGGGCCGCCGGCACCCGCGACCTGATCGAGGTCCACGGATCGATCGCGACGTCGAGCTGCACCGCCTGCGGCGAGACGTACGAGCTCGAGCGGGTCGAGGCGCTCTTCGACGACGACGGGATCGCGATCTGCGCCGGCTGCGGGGGCAACGTGAAGCCCGACGTGATCCTGTTCGGGGAGATGCTCCCCGTCGACGCGATCGAGCGCGCTCGCGAGCTCGCCCACGCGCGCCGACCTGATGATCTGCGTCGGCTCCTCGCTCGAGGTCTTCCCGGCGGCCGGCTTGCCGGAGCTGACGCTGGCCGCGGGCGGCGAGGTCGCCCTGGTGACGATCGGCCCGACGCCCTACGACGGCGATGCCGTCGTCAAGCTCGACGGCGACGTCGCCGATCGAGCTGCCCGCCGGTCGTCGCCGCGCTCGGCTGACTCGCGAGTCAGTCCAGGGCGCGACGGCGCATGGCCGCCTCGGCGGCTCGAGCGCGACCTCGAGGGTCTCCGCGATCGGGCATCGTCGCCGGCGAGCACCCGTCGCCGCGCCGTGCGGCGGCCTGCGGCGGCCTCGGCGAGCCCCTCGGCCGGCGGGGTCGGCGGCGATCATCGCGTCGAGCCCGGCGCTGAGGCCGAGGGCGGCCGACGAGACCCGCCCGGCGTCGAGGTCGCCCGCGAGCCCGGACGATCAGGTCCTCGTGGGCGCCGATGCTCTCGCGGCCCCCGAGCACGGCGGCGATCCGCTCCTGCGGCCTGAGGGCCTCGTAGTCGCGCTGGATCAGCTTTCGCGCCTCGGTGTCGGAGAGCTCGTTGGCGCGGCGCCAGCGGCCGTCTGCGACCTCGTCGCCGGTGCCGAAGCCGAACCGGACCGCCACCGCCCGCCCGGGATCGACGTCGGCGAGGAAGTGGTCGCCGGCCGCGGTGCGGTGCGCGTGGATCAGCCGGTTCAGCTGCTCGGCGGCCTCGCGGGCGAGGCGCTTCCAGATGTCGCGTCGGCGCAGACCTCCTCGAGCCAGGCGTCGGCGGCCGCCTCGTCGGCGAACGGCCGCGGCCGGACCAGCGTGACCCTGGTCAGCGGGAGCGGGGTGGGGGCGGCCTCTCCGCCGAGCGGCTGCGCCCTGCCCCGGCGCAGCTTCGGGCCGGCTCGCGGGGCGCCGAGGGTGCTGACGACCAGGACGTCGGGCTTCGCCGTCCGCCTCGCCGTCGGGCCGCAGCAGGTAGCGGCCGTCACCGGGCCCCAGCCTGCCGGGCAGATCCAGTTGGGCGAACGGGAGTAGGGGCTGAGCGGCCAGGGCGGAGAACCCGCTGGCTACTCGCCGACGTGAGCGTTGCTCGCGGCGTCGCCCTTCTTGGCGGGCAGCGAGTACTTGGAAGGCTTGACGGGCACCGTCGGCTGGTCGAGCTCGGCGATCCGGTCGAGGAGCTTGTCCCACTGGTCGGGCTTCAGCAGGCCGGTGATGGGCTGGCCGCTGCTGTCGGCGCCGTCGGGCGTGTAGCCGACGTGGATGTGGTCGTCGTGGTCGCTCATCGCGAAGGTCGGGCCGCCCATCTCCATCAGGGAGATGATCTGAGCGGGCTCCATCGGGCCCTGCAGCTTCAGCAGGTCGTTGATCACGGCCTCGGTGATCGTGCCCTTGCCCTGGTTGCCGTAGATCGGGATGCCGTTGACCATCGCGATGTCGACGGCGTCGCCGGTCGAGTGGGCGCTGACGTTGCCGGACGTGGTCATGATGCTGTGGCCGCACTTGAGCGAGGTGATCGTGAGCCGGTAGCCGCGGGCGACGAGGTACTCGAGCACCGCGAGCACGCGGCGGTCGATCTGGCCGGTGGCGATGTCCTGGCGACCGCAGGAGTAGATCTCGAGGCGGGGGTCGGCGAGCACCTGGCGCTGCAGCTGCGACTTGGAGGCGAGCAGGACCTGGCCGACGGTCGCCTGGTCGTCGAACGGGTTCTTGCCGGCGGCGCGGTAGATCGCGGTCGCCTCGAGCAGCTTCCAGCCGTCGAGGATCGGCTTCGGGTCGATCGTGTGGGAGCCGCGGCCGGCCGGGGTGATCTCGAAGTGGAGGTGCGGGGCGACCTCGGGGTCGGTCTGGCCGACCTCGCCGATGATCGTGCCGCCGACGACGTGGGAGCCCTTGCGGAGCGGCGCGGTGTCCATCGTCTTGGAGTTGAAGCGGAGGACGCCGGAGAGGTAGGACTTGAAGGTCTCGTAGCCGGGCATGCCCTTGCCGAGGATGTCGTCGACCTCGCCGCCGAGTCCCTGGTTGCCGCCGTTGCCGGAGCGCTTGGGGAGGGCGAAGAGGCGCTCGCGGGAGTCCTCGGTGTTGGTCGGGCCGGATGCCTTGTCGGCCGAGCCGGACTCGCTTGCCCGATCCGCGCCGAGTGCTCGCCGCCCTTCGAGGCCTTGGTCGCCCTTCGCGCCCTTGCGTGTCGGGTCGGTCTCGGCCTCGTTGTGGAGGGTGGTCGACTTGGTCGTCTTGCTGGCGGAGATCTTCGGCTTCGAGTCGCCCTCGCCGGGCGTGACGAGGTCGAAGTCCTTGGAGGAGAGGTCGTTCTGCTTCGGCACCGGGATCGCGTCGGCGATCTTGCCGAGGCCCGCGTAGGTGTACTCGTTGCCGTAGGCGTCGCGGAGGACGATGAACTTGCCGAGCTTCTTGTTCTGGCCGACCTTCGTGATGATTCCGTCGTTGGCGGCGACGACGGGGGCGCCGTCCTTGGAGTAGATGTCGATGCCGCGCCTCGTCGGCGAGTCGCTGATCACGTCGGCGGCGTTGCCGGACGCGCCCTTGGTCGGGGTCGCGCGCTTGGCCGCCTGCCGCTCGGAGATGTCGTCGGCGTAGCGGGACTTGGCGGCGACCGGGAAGTGGGCGCCCTCGGTGAGGCCGGTCAGCGAGTCGACCAGGCCGCTCGGCAGGTTGCCGTACTGCTTGGCGTAGAGGAGGACCTCGTCGACGTACCAGTCGGCGTGGTTGTAGGCGAAGATCGCCTTGTAGAGATCGTCCTCGCCGCCGGCGGCCTTCAGGTAGCGGGCCGCGGCGCAGATCGCGTCGACCGGGTTGAAGGGGTCCTTGCGGCCGTCGTTGTTGGCGTCGACTCCGTACATGTCCCAGGTCGCGGGCATGAACTGCATCCAGCCGAGCGCGCCGGCGGTGGACACGTTGAGGTTCGTGCCGAACGCGGTCTCGATCCGGTTGATCGAGGCGAGCACCTCCCACGGGATCCCGTACTGGGTTCCGCAGGCCTGGTAGATCGGGAGGAGGAAGGGGGGGATCGAGAACTGCTCGATGACGGGGTTCGGGCACGCCGATCGGCGCGGCGCCCGTGCTGCCGATCGTCACCGTCGGGTTGGAGTTGGTCGGCGTTCCGTCGGGCCGGCGGATGTCCGGGGTGGGGATCGCCTGCTCGTCCTTGGTGCTGCCCTCGTCCTCCTTGATCGGAGAAGTCCTTCTCGTCGTCGCTCTTGCCGCCCTTGTCGCCGAACGGGTCCTTGGTGCCGGGGAGGTCGCGGGGATCGTCCTTGCCGGTCGAGGTGTCGGTGTCGTCGGTCGTCGTGCGTCGACGTGTCCGTGCTGCCCGGGTCGGTCGGGGTCGTCGGGGTCGGTCGGGGTGGACGGCGTCGTCGGGGTCGTCGGCGTGGTCGTCGTCGGCGGGGCGGCATTAGTCTCATCCCCGTCTAGAGGGTTGGAGCAGCCGCTGTCGCCGAGGTCGACGAGACCGTCGCCGTCGTCGTCGCGAAGGTTGGAGCAGGCGGGGAGGACCTGGTCGGTGTTGACGGAGGCGCCGCCGGGGAGGTCGACCGAGACGCCCTTGCCGCTCACGCCCTGCGCGCCGACGACCCCGGCCGCGAGTACGGCCACGAGCACACCCAGTGCCAGTGATATGACCAGTCGGTTCCTCATTCCCATGCACCCTTGTCCTCAGACTCGCTCAGCCCTGCCTGCTGATCGCCGACTTGTCCAAGAGTGGGGCGAAACCTATCCGTCTGAGCAGCGGAATGCAACGGACAACGGGTGCCCGCAATCGTGTGCCCCTCGACGGGGTACCTGGTTTCGATGCATTCCCATTCCCAAAGCAATCGGCAGGAGGTGCCGGAACATGAAGCTACAGGCTGCGGCGGCCCTCCCGTTGCAATTCGGTTACCGTCGTACGTGCCCGGGAAAGCGAGCGTCAAACGATGAGCGACGAAGACGGAGGAATCCGCTCCCGCGGCGAGGAAGTGATCGGCGAGCTCGCGCAGAGCCTGCTCGAGAATCCGCTCTTCAGCCAGGCGCTCGGCAAGGCGCTCGGGGCGGGCGAGCGGGCGGCCGGCGCTCAGCGCGCCGCGCTCAACGCCATCGACGTGCCGAGCGCCGGCGATCTGGAGCGGCTCAGCCGCCGGGTCCGCGCGCTCTCCGATCGCGTCGAGGCCCTCGAGGACGAGCTCGACCGTCTGCGCCGCGACCGCGCGCCGCGAAAACCGCGACCTAACCCTCGACTTGACGTTCAGGGTTCGGCGAGCGCGGCGACGGCGCCGTCGGCGAGCCGGAGCAGCGCCGCATCGAGCGGGTCGTCGTGCAGCGGCCGCCCGTCGACGCTCCGGACGACGAGCCCGACGGCCGCCGCGACGCCGAGCTGCCGGCAGAGCGACAGCACCGCGGCCGTCTGCAGGTCGACGAACCTCCGGGCCCGCCGGATCCACCGCCGCCGCGAGGTCCGCCGCCGCGGCGTCGGCGATCACGTCGACGCTGTGGACGGTGGCGCGCCGGGAGCCCGGTCGCGGCGGCGAGCGCCGCGGTCAGGTCGGGGTCGGGCGTCGCCTCCGGCCGCCGGCCGGAGCGCCGACCGACCAGGGAGCGACTCGTGCCGTCCGCCGCGACGGCGCGCTCGACGATCCTGGCGGCGCCCGAGCCTCGGGCCCGCCGCCGCAGGCGGCGCAGGTGCCGACCCGGATCAGGCGGCGGACGCCGAGCTCGATCGGCCTCGGCGAGGACGGCCACCGCGCTCGGCCCGCCGATTCCGGTCGCCTGGACCGTCAGCGGCGTGCCCGTCCGGGGTCTCCCCGAAGTAGCCCCAGAGCCCGCGGTTGTGGTTGCTCATGCGGGGTTGGACCATCACGTGCTGGGCGATCGCGAGCGCTCTGGCCGGATCGCCGCAGATCAGCGCGTCGGCCGCGGTCGGGGCGCTCGGTCTCAGATAGAAGGGCATGGGGGGGAACGGCAAGTTATTCGGCTCGCCCCGACCGGTCATCGAGGGACGACCCGCCCGCGCTCTCTAAGCTGCGGAGGATGAGCGAATCCCAATCAGATACCTCCGGCGACGAGGCCGAGGGCGGCCTCCGGGGCGGAGGCCGTCGGCGACGCCCTCCGCAGCGCCGTCGAGCGGACCCTCGCGGCGACCGCCGGCTCGGCGACCGAGACGCGCGACCGCGCCCAGGGGCTGCTCGACGACGTCGTCCGCCGCGGCCAGAGCGCCCGCGAGCGGGTGGCGAAGCGCGGTGAGGAGGCCACGAACCGGCTCGCCGAGGCGATCGGCGAGCTGCGGGCGGCCGACGGCGAGAAGCTGGAGACGCTTTCCGAGCCGGCTCGAGCGCCGTCGAGGCGCGGTTGCGGTCCGTCGAGGCCCAGCTCGAGGCCAGGCACGCCTCGGAAGCGGCGTCCAGGGGCTGACTCTAACCCTCAAGTGGAGGTTGAGAAGTACGCCCGCTGATCCTGATGATCAGCGGGATTCCGGGGTATAGGTGGCGTCGAAACGCCGCATACTGATCACCGGCATCGGAACTCATTGGGGGACCGAGCTCGCGCTCAGGCTGGAGCTCGACGACCGGGTCGAGCAGGTGATCGGCATCGATACGACGCCGCCGCTGGCCGAGCTCGAGCGGACCGAGTTCATCGAGGCCGACATCCGCAGCCCGCTGCTCGCCAGGCTGCTGCCGACGACCGGCGTCGACACGGTCGTCCACGCCGGCATCCTCTGGTACCCGGAGCCGGGCAAGCCGTCGCGAGCCCTGCACGACATCAACGTGATCGGCACGCTCCAGCTGCTCGCCGCCTGCGAGCGGCTGCCGACGCTGGAGCGGGTCGTCGTCCGCGGCTCGGCGGCGATCTACGGCTGCGAGCCGACCGGGCCCTCGTTCTTCACCGAGGACATGGCGGCCGAATTCCCGCTGCGGACGAGGTTCCAGCGCGACATCGGCGAGCTCGAGAGCTACTTCGAGAACTTCGCCCGCCGCCACAGCCGCCTCACCTGCTGCATGCTCAGGTTCCAGCCCGAGATCGGTCCCGGGCCTCGACGCCCCGATGTCGAACTACCTCTCGCTTCCGGTCGTCCCGACCCAGCTCGGCTTCGACCCGCGGCTGCAGCTCGTCCACGCCGACGACGCGACCGGCGCGCTGCTCGCGGCGACGCATGGATCCGGTCCGCGGGCGCCGTCAACGTCGCCCCCAGCGGCTCGATCTCGCTGGCTCGCGCGCTGCGCCTGATCGACCGCCCGCAGATGCCGATCCCCCATCCGCTCTTCGCCCCGGCGATGGCCCGGCTCGGCGAGCGGCTCGGCGCCGGCAGCCTCTACGGCGACGCGGTGCGGCTGCTCCGTTACGGGCGCGGCGTCGACAACTCCCGCCTGCGCAACGAGCTCGGCTACGAGCCCCGCTACGACGCCGTCTCGGCGATCCGCGACTTCGCCGCGGCCGACCGCGGCCTGCGTCTCGTTCTCGACCCCGGGGGTCGGATCCGCCCTCGGGCCGACTGGCGGGGACGGGCCGATGAGCGCGACCCAATCCGACCATCGATCCCCGAGATCGGCGTGCGCTTCCTGCGCGGCGTCAGGACCGCGGTCGACGGCGGGCTCGACCCGCTGTCGGCGGCCGAGGCCGCGTCCGCCGACCTGCCGAAGTCGCTGCGCGACGCGATCGACCGGATGGCGAGGCGAATGCGAGGCGACTACCACGAGGACGAGTGGGGCTTCGACGAGGAGTTCGCCGAGGCGGCCTACCCGTTCTTCGAGCTGCTCTACGACCAGTGGTGGCGGGTCGAGGCGACCGGGGTCGAGAACGTGCCCGCCCACGGCCGCGCGATGCTCGTCTCCAACCACGCCGGGGCGATCTTCCCCTTCGACGCCTCGATGATCACCGGGGCGATCATGAAGGAGCACGTGCTGCCCCGATGGCCGCGATTCATGGTCCTCGACTGGGCGTTCTCGCTGCCCGTTCCTCTCGGCGTTCATGCGCAAGGTCGGCGGGGTTCCGGCCAGCCCCTTCAACGCGACGCGGATCCTCGAGTCGGACGGCCTGATGATGGTCTTCCCGGAGGGCGTGAAGGGCACGGGCAAGCCGTTCGCCGAGCGCTACCGGCTGCAGCGGTTCGGCCGCGGCGGATTCGTCGAGGTGGCGCTGCGAACCGGCTCGCCGATCGTCCCGATCGCCGTCGTCGGCTCCGAGGAGATCTACCCGAAGATCGCCGACAGCCCGATGCTCGCGCGCGCCTCTCGGCGCGCCCGTACGCGCCGATCACCCCGACGTTCCCGTGGCTCGGCCCGCTCGGGCTGATCCCGCTGCCGTCGAAGTGGCGGATCGAGTTCTGCGACCCGATCGACGTCTCGTCCCTCGGGCCGGAGGCCGCCGAGGACCGCCAGCTCGTCTTCGAGATCTCCGAGCAGGTCCGCGAGACGATCCAGCAGAAGCTCTACGAGAACCTCGTCAAGCGCGGATCCGCGTTCGTCTGAGTGATGCCGATGGCCGCCGACGAGACCATCTCCCTCAGCGAGGCCGCCCGGCGGGCGGGGGTGTCCGAGACGACCCTGAAGCGGTGGGCCTCCCAGAAGGTGCTCGACGTCGAGCGCGGGCGCTGGACCCCCGCCGCCGCAGCGCAGGCCCGGGTCGATCGCGCGGATGCGCGACCGCGGCTACAGCCTCGCGCGAGATCCGCAGCGCCGTCGCGCGACGGCCGGCTCGCGTTCGGCTCGGTCGAGGAGCTGCTGCCGATCCCGGACGCGGAGCCACTCCCGGGCCGACGCCGCGGCGGCGGTCGGCCTCGAGGAGGAGCTGATCGAGCGGATCATGGCCCTGCTCGGAACCCCGATGGCGCTCGCCGACCGGATCAGCGACGAGGACATCGAGGCGCTCGAGCGGATGGCCGGCGCCCTCCACAACGGCTTCCCGCTGATCGCCCTGCTGCAGCTCGTCCGCGTCTACGCGCAGGCCGGCCGCAAGATCGCCGAGGCCGAGGTTCGGCTCTTCCATCTCTACGTCCACGAGCCGATGATCCGCGACGGGGTGCCGCCGATCGAGATGGCCGAGAACATGGAGCGGATGGCCTCGGAGCTGATCCCGACCGTCGCGCCGGTGCTCGAGTACATCCACTCCCGATACCTGCGCTTCTACATGGAGCAGGACGTCGTCGGCCACATGGAGGCCGACCTGCCGCTGACCCGCAGCCATCCCGACCGGGTGACGATGGCCTTCTGCTTCGTCGACCTGACCGGGTTCACGCAGGTTCACCGAGGAGGAGGGGGACGAGGAGGCGCTGGACCTCGTCGAGCGCTTCGTCGAGACGGTCGAGGCGACGCTGCCGATCGACGCCACGATCGTGAAGACGATCGGCGACGAGGTGATGATCGTCTCCTCCGACGCCGCGATGCTCACCGAGTGGGCCGTCGGCTTCCTGACGCTCTTCGACGAGCGCCCGCGGCCCCGCGTCGCGATCCACTGCGGCGGCGCCGTCTACCGGGACGGCGACTACTTCGGCGCGGCCGTGAACCTGACGCATCGCGTCGTCGCCCGGGCGATGGCCGGCGAGGTCCTGGTCACCCGGACGGTCGCCGACGCGGTCGGGGAATCCGAGTACCTCGACCTGGAGGCGATCGGCGAGGTCGCGCTGAAGGGCTTCCCCGAGCCGGCCGAGCTCTTCCTGGCGGCCGCGCGCGAACGCCCGCGGATGCGGTGAGCCGATGAGCCGCGATGACCCGAGGGCCGAGCGGCGGGTAACCGGCATGAACATGCCGTTTACCGCCGGGCCGCAACCTATTCTGGCCGCGTGGAGAGTTCCCCGGCGATCGAGGCACTCGCCGACGTGGTCGAGGCAGGGGGCCTGATCGGGCGTCGGTCCATCCGGCGTCGTCCTCGTTTCGGGCGGGCCCGACTCCGCCTGCGCGGCGGCGGCCGTCGTCGCGCTCTGCGGCCCCGAGGCGATCGCCGCCATCCACCTCAACTACGGCCTGCGGCCGGACTCCGACGCCGACGAGCGGGCCGCCCGGGCGCTCTGCGCCAAGCTCCGGATCGACCTCCACGTCGAGCGCCCCGACATCGGCTCGGGCAACCTCCAGGCCCGCGCCCGCGAGGCCCGCTACGGCGCCGCCGAGAACCTGCGTCGGCGGCTCGGCTACGAGTGGGTCGCGACCGGCCACACCCGCAGCGACCTCGCCGAGACCTTCCTCTACCGGCTCGCGGTCTCGCCCGGAACCCGGCCGCTGCTCGGCCTGCCGCCCCGCAACGGCAACGTCGTCCGGCCGCTCCACGCGATCTCGAGGGAGGAGACGCGCGCCGTCGCCGAGGAGTCGGCGCTGCCGTTCGTCGACGACCCGAGCAACGACTCGCCCCGCTACGCCCGCAACCGGATCCGCAACGAGGTCCTGCCGATCCTCGCCGAGATCGGGCCCGAGGTCGAGCGCAACATCGCCGCGACCCACGCCGAGCTCCACGAGGAGGCCGAGCTGCTCGACGGACTCGTCGCCGAGGCGCTCTCGGCGGCCGGCGCCGGCGGCGCCGCGACGGCGATCGAGTCGGAGGAGCTGAACCTGATGCCGCCCGGCCTGCGCCGGCTGGCCCTGCGCGAGCTCGCCTCGCGAGCCGCCGGCAAGCGGGTCTCGGTGAACCGGGCGCGGGCGGCGCAGATCGCCGCGATCGCCGAGCGCTCGGAGGGCGGCGAGATCGAGCTCGGCGGCGGCCTCAGCGCGATCTGCGAGGCGGGGATGGTCCGGTTCGGAACCGGCTCGGACCCGGTCCCGACGATCGTCCGGATGCCGGTCCCGGGCACCGCGCGGTTCGGCGACTGGGAGCTGAAGGCCGAGATCCGTCCCGGCCCGGTCGATCCCGCCGGCCCCGGCTTCGCCACGCTCGACGCGGCCTCGATCGGGGACGAGGTCGAGATCAGGGCGTGGCGCGCCGGCGACCGCATCAGGCCGCTCGGCCTCGGCGGCAGCAAGAGCCTCCAGGACCTGTTCACCGACTCGGGCGTGCCGCGGTCGGTCCGCTCCCGGATCCCGGTCGTGACGGCGAACGGGCGGGTCGCCTGGGTCGCCGGCCTCGCCGTCAGCGAGGAGTTCCGGCTGCTCGAGGCCTCGACCGAGGTCGCGGTGATCACGGCCCGCGCGGTCGAGCGGCGCACCGGCGACCGCCGGTAGCGATCCGGGTCCATCAATAGACTGGCCGGGCGATGGGCGACCCACCTCCCAGCAGCGGCAGCGGTCGCATCGGTGAGACGCTGATCGGGTCCGAGCGGCTGCACGAGCGCGTGGCCGAGCTCGGCGCCGAGATCAGCGCCGACTACGCCGAGCGCGATCTGGTCATGGTCGGCGTCCTCAAGGGCGCGCTGATCTTCATGGCCGACCTGATGCGGGAGCTGACGCGTGCCCTGCGAGATCGACCTGATGGCCGTCTCGAGCTACGGCTCCTCGACCGATTCCTCGGGCGTCGTGAGGATCCTCAAGGACCTCGACACCTCGATCGGCGGCAGGGACGTCCTGATCGTCGAGGACATCGTCGATTCGGGGCTGACGCTCCAGTATCTGCTGCGCAACCTGAACGCCCGGGATCCGGCTTCGATCGAGGTCTGCGCGCTGCTCACCAAGCCGGAGCGGCGCCGGGTCGATACCCCGATCCGCTACGTGGGCTTCGAGATTCCGGACCGGTTCGCGATCGGTTACGGCCTCGATCACGCTCAGCGCCACCGCAACCTCGACTACGTGGCCGCGTTGGAGGATCACTAGCACCCCGACTTAGGGCGGTTGAGCGGGGATTCCTCCCTGGTACGCTCAACGTTCGGTCACCGACCGTGACCCCTTTTCCCATGCGGATTGCACCGACAGGACAGCACTCATGAAGCGGATCTCGCGCAGCGGCGCGCTGGTCCCGATCCTGATCGTGATCGTGCTCGCGTTCTTCGCGCAGCGGATCATCTCGCCGCCGCAGCAGGACTCCGATCCGACCTACTCGGACTTCATCGCCACGATCAACAACGACTCGACGGCCGACCAGATCAAGTCGGTCGAGATGAAGACGAGCGACAACACGCTCAACGTCACCGAGTCGGACGGCACCGAGTACTCGACCGGCTACCCGGACAACACCGAGGAGCAGCTCGTCAACACGCTCGAGCGCCAGGGGATCGACACGACCGTGACCGGGAAGGGCGGCTCGTCGCTGCTCTCGCTGCTCACCTACATCCTTCCGTTCGTCCTCATCTTCGCCTTCTGGATCTTCCTCATGAACCAGATGCAGGGCGGCGGCTCGCGGGTCATGAACTTCGGCAAGTCCAGGGCCAAGCGGATGTCGGTCGACGCGCCGAAGATCACCTTCCGCGACGTCGCCGGCGCCGACGAGGCCGTCCAGGAGCTGCACGAGATCAAGGAGTTCCTCGAGAACCCGAAGAAGTTCCAGTCGCTCGGGGCGCGGATCCCCAAGGGCGTGCTGCTCTACGGACCTCCCGGAACCGGCAAGACCCTGCTCGCGCGCGCCGTCGCCGGCGAGGCGGGCGTCCCGTTCTTCTCGATCTCCGGCTCCGACTTCGTCGAGATGTTCGTCGGCGTCGGCGCCAGCCGCGTCCGCGACCTCTTCGAGCAGGCCAAGCAGAACTCGCCCTGCATCATCTTCATGGACGAGATCGACGCCGTCGGCCGCCATCGCGGCGCCGGCATGGGCGGCGGTCACGACGAGCGCGAGCAGACCCTGAACCAGCTCCTCGTCGAGATGGACGGGTTCACGATGACCGACAACATCATCCTGATCGCGGCCACCAACCGGCCCGACATCCTCGATCCGGCGCTGCTCCGCCCGGGCCGCTTCGACCGCCAGATCGTCGTCGACCGCCCCGACCGCAAGGGCCGCAAGAAGATCCTCGAGGTCCACACCCGGGGCAAGCCGCTCGTCGGCCGATCTCGACCTCGACGTGCTCGCCGGCCAGACGCCCGGGTTCACCGGCGCCGACCTCGCCAACCTGATCAACGAGTCCGCGCTGCTGACCGCCCGCAAGGGTCATCGCGAGATCACGATGGTGGAGCTCGAGGAGGGGATCATGCGCGTGATCGCCGGCCCCGAGAAGAAGTCGCGGGTCATGGGCGAGAAGGAGCGGCTGATCACCGCCTACCACGAGCTCGGTCACGCGATCGTCGGTCACCTGCTGCCGAACTGCGACCCGGTCCACAAGGTCTCGATCATCAGCCGCGGCCAGGCGCTCGGCTACACGATCTCGCTGCCGACCGAGGACAAGTTCCTGACGACGCGCGCCGAGCTCGCCGACACGATGGCGATGACGCTGGGCGGTCGCGCCGCCGAGGAGATCGTCTTCAACGAGATCACGACCGGCGCCTCGAACGACCTCGAGAAGGTCACGCAGACGGCCAAGCAGATGGTCATGCGCTACGGCATGTCCGAGCGCCTCGGCCCGCGCGTCTTCGGCCACGATCGCGGCCAGCCGTTCCTCGGCCGCGAGTTCTCCTCCGAGCCCGACTACTCCGACGAGATCGCCCGCGAGATCGACGACGAGATCCGCCGCGTCGTCGAGGAGGCGCACCAGACCGCCAAGGACATCCTCAACGAGCGCCGCGACGAGCTCGAGTCGCTGACGCAGATCCTGCTCGAGCGCGAGACGATCGACGCCAAGGAGTTCGTCGCCCTGCTCGACGGCGCCAGCGCCGAGGACGTCTTCGGCGCGGCCGACGACGACGACGGCTCCGACTCCGCCGACGAGCCCGCCGACGATTCCGCGCCGGAGTCCGAGCGTCCCGTCGCGGACGATCACGCCGCCGCCGCGGCCCGGCTTCGCCGGCGGCGCCGCCGAGATGCGCGCCGACGACCGTCGACTGACCGCCTGCGCCCGCCAGGTACATAATGGGCGGCGTGACTCAGGTGATGGGCATCGTCAACGTCACCCCGGATTCGTTCTCCGACGGGGGCGAGTTCCTGGCGGCGGACGCCGCGATCGCGCACGGCCGCGAACTGCTCGCCGCCGGCGCCGACATCGTCGACGTCGGCGGCGAATCGACGCGGCCCGGCGCCGCCGAGGTGCCCGGCGGCGGAGGAGATGGAGCGCGTGGTCCCGGTCGTCGAGGCGCTCGCCGGAGACGGCGCGACGGTCTCGATCGACACGTCGAAGGCCGCGGTCGCCGAGGCCGCCCTCGACGCCGGCGCGGCGATCGTCAACGACGTCACCGCGCTCGCCGACCCGGCGATGGCGCCGCTCTGCGCCGAGCGCGGGCCGGGTCGTGATCCTCATGCACATGAGGGGAACCCCGCGGACGATGCAGGACGATCCCGTCTACGACGACGTCGTGACCGACGTCCGCGACTTCCTCGCCGAGCGCCTGCGGTTCGCCGTCGAGGCGGGGATCGCCGAGGAGCGGATCTGGGTCGACCCCGGCATCGGCTTCGGCAAGACCGTCGACCACAACCTCGAGCTGATCGCCCGGCTCGGCGAGATCGGCGAGCTCGGCAGGCCGGTCGTCGTCGGCGCGTCGCGCAAGACCTTCATCGGCCGGATCACCGGGCGCGAGGTGGACGATCGCCTCGGCGGCAGCATCGCCTCGAACGTCCTCGGCCTCGCGCGCGGCGCCGACGTGCTCCGCGTCCACGACGTCGCCGAGACGATCCAGGCCGTCCGCGTCGCCGAGCGGATCCTCGGGATCGCCGAGGACCGGTCGGCCGCGTGGGGCCGGTCGTGAGCGCCGCGGCGAGCCCGTCCGCGTCGAGCTCGTCGGCCTCGAGGCCTTCGGCCCGCACGGCGTCAGCGACGCCGAGCGCGAGGTCGGCAGGCGCATCGTCCTCGACATCGCCTTCACCGTTCCCGACTGCACGGCCGTCGCCGCCGACGATCTCGAGGGGACGGTCGACTACGGCGCCGTTGCGACGCTCGCGGCCGGCGTCGTCACCGGGACGAGCTGCCGGACGCTCGAGCATCTCTGCGGGCTCGTCGCCGAGGAGATCGAGGACCGATTTCCCGAGCGTTCGCGACCTCGAGATCCGGGCCGCCAAGACCGAGCCGCCGATCCCGGAGGCGATCGGCGAGGTCGCCGTGACCGCTGCGCCGCCCGACCGATCGGCGTGAGCCGCGTCGGTTACCTCGGGCTCGGCTCCAACGTCGGCGACCGGGTGGCGAACCTGCGGGCCGCGATCGACGGGCCTGCGGGCACGCGGCGTGACGGTCGAGGCGGTCTCCGACGGCTACGAGACCGAGCCGGTCGGCGAGATCCTCGACCAGCCGGACTTCCTCAATCTCGCGATCCGGATCCGGACCGACCTCGAGCCGGAGGAGCTGCTCGACGTCTGCAAGGCGGTCGAGGCCGACGCCGGGCCGGGACTTCGACGCGCCGCGCCACAGCCCGCGGCCCGGTCGACGTGGACCTGCTGATCCTCGGCGACGTCGAGATGAGCAACGAGCGGCTGACGCTGCCGCACCGCGAGGCGAGCTCGCGCCGCTTCGTCCTGTCCCGCTGCTCGAGCTCGATCCCGAGCTCGACGCTGCCCGACGGGACGCGGCTCGCCGACGCCCTCGCCGCGCTCGGCGACGGCGAGCGGGTGCGATCCGCTACGGCGCCGGTCGCCTGACGAAGCGGCTCGAGCCAGGCCGGCCGGGAAGCCGGCCGGCGTGCGGCCGGGGAAGTCGGGGTCGAGACGGCGGGCGAGCTCGCCGGCGGGCCGGCCCTCGATGAACGGCTTCAGGTCGTCGAGCGTCATCAGCAGGGCGACGCTCGTCGCGATCTGAAGGTCGGCCGCGTTCGGCGGATCGCCGCCCATCACGCCGTCGGCGATGTAGCCGTCGATCCGGTCGAGCATCGCCGGCAGTTCGGCGAGGTCGGCGACGGCCCGCGCGTCGGTCGCCTCGTTGAAGCGGGCCGAGAGCTTGGCGATCGGCGGCGCGGTCTTCGCGGCGACCGAAACGGGAAGCCCGAGGCTGCGCGCCCTTCAGATAGCTCTCGATCGGCTTGTGTTCTTGCTCAGCAGGTTCCAGGCGAGCCGCCGGGCCGCCGACTGGAGCACCTCGTCGCCCCACAGCTCCGCCTCCTCGACCGTCGCTCGCGCGTCCGGGTCGGCGGGGAACAGCGGCGGTTCGGGGACCAGCCGATCCAGCTCGCGCGCGATGGCGCGGCTTCCCTGCACCTTCGTGCCGTCGATCCGGAGGGCCGGAACGGTGACCCGCGGGAAGCCGGCAGCCCGCAGGATCGGCTTCGAGATGACCGAGAACCAGGTCGATCCGGGAGTACTCGATGCCCTTGAGCTCGAGCATCAGCCGGGCCGTCCAGCCGGGTGGGAAGCGGGGACCGTGAACAGGCGAGCCTTCATGGCGGCGATCCTAGATGCCTGCACGCCGACGGTCTTGACGCACGCCGCGTACGCCGGTTGCGACAATCGACGGATGATCGTCGCGGTCGATGTCGGCAACACCCAGACCCACGTCGGCGCCTTCGAGGGCGCCGACCTCGTCGGCGACTGGCGACTGGCGACCCGCGGCGACTCGACCGCGGACGAGCTCGCGCTGGCCCTCTCGGGCTCGATGCAGTTCCGCGACCTCGCCTGGGACGACGTCTCCGGGCGTCATCGTCTCGACGGTGGTCCCGCGTCTCGGCCCCGAATACGAGCGCCTCTGCGAGAGCCATCTCGAGGCGCCGTTCCTGCTCGTCGGGCCGGCGGCGAAGACCGGGATGCCGATCAGGATCGACAACCCCCGCGAGCTCGGCTCCGACCGGCTCGTCAACGCCGTCGTCGGCCTACGAGCGGATCGGCGGCCGCTGCCTGTCGGTCGACTTCGGGACCTCGATCAACGTCGACGCCGTCTCCGCGCGAGGGCGAGTACCTCGGCGGCGTGATCGCTCCCGGGCTCGAGGTCTCGATCGAGGCGCTCTCGTCCCGCGCCGCGAAGCTGCCGCGGATCCAGCTCGAGGAGCCCGACGTGGCGATCGGCCGCAACACCCTGGCCGCCCTGCAGTCGGGGTTCGTCTTCGGCTTCGCCGGCCTCGTCGACGGCATCGTCACGCGGATGCTCGACGAGCTCGGAACGCCGGCGACGGTGATCGCGACGGGCGGGATGGCGACCTCGATCGCGCCGCTCTGCGAGACGATCGACGAGGTCGATTCGTATCTGACGCTGAAGGGGCTGCGGCTGATCTGGGAGCGGAACCGGATGAGCCCGCCGTCCACGCCCAGCCGCCCTCACCGATCCCGTTCGCGATCGGCGGCGTCGAGATCTCCAACCGGGTTCTGCTGGCGCCGCTCGCCGGGATCGGGAACTGGTTCGTGCGTCTGCAGGCCCGTCGCCACGGCGCCGGGCTCGCCGTCTCGGAGATGGTCTCCAGCCACGCCATCCACTACCGCAACGAGCGCACGATGACCGAGCTGCTGCGGATCCATCCCGACGAGCATCCGACCTCGATCCAGCTCTTCGGCGCCGATCCCGACGTGATGCGCGGCGCCGCCGCCGTCGCTGCCGGCGGCCGGGGCCGACCTGATCGACCTGAACATGGGCTGCCCGGTCCGCAAGGTCCGCAAGACGGGCGCCGGCGCCGAGCTGATCTCCGATCCCGATCTGGCGGTGGCGGTCGCGGCCGCCGCGGTCGAGGGCGGGCGGCAGGCCCGTGACCGTGAAGCTCAGGTCGGGGCTGAAGCCGGGGGACCGATCCGGCGTGGACGTCGCGCGCCGCCTCGTCGAGGAGGCCGGCGTCGCCGCGATCGGGTTCCATCCGCGCTCCGCCGCGACCCAGCACAAGGGCACGCCCGACTACGCCCTGACGGCGGAGCTCGTCGAGCATGATCGACGTGCCCGTGATCGTCTCCGGCGGGCTCGACAGCGCCGAGTCGGCGCGCCGCGCCTATCGCGAGTCGGGGGCGGCCGCGGTGATGATCGCCCGCGGCTCGTTCGGCTATCCCGTGGATCTTCGAGGAGCTCACGGGCCGTCGGAACGAGGCGCCCGACCCGGCGGAGATCGCCGACGAGCTGCTCTGGGTGATCGACGCCGCCGAGGACCACATGGGCGCGGATCGCGCCTCCCATTACCTGCGCAAGTTCTACCCCTGGTACCTGTCGCGGATGGGCGTCCGCCACGCCGAGGCCTCCGGGTTCCAGCAGATCGAGGATCTGGACGAGGCGCGGAGCCGCGTGCGCGAGCTGCGCGACGGCCGCCTCGCCGCCGCCTGAGCCGAGCCGCGAAGCGCCGTTTCGGCGCGCCCGGCGACGCTTCGCGGGACCGGCTCGGCCCGTTGCTATAGTTCCGCGCCGCCGTGCCCGAGGAGCGGGCCCCGACCGGGGTTTCGTGACCGGGCGTTTCTAGTCTCCGGGGGGCGATTCAGGCGGATCCCGGGGCGATCACGAGGAAGGTACGAAACGTGGCCAGAGAGTCCCTGATCACTCCCGAAGGTCTCGACAAGCTGAAGGCGGAGCTCGAGGAGCTCCAGACGACGCGTCGGCGCGAGGTCGCCGAGCGGATCAAGGAGGCTCGCGAGTTCGGCGACATCTCGGAGAACTCCGAGTACGACGACGCGAAGAACGAGCAGGCGATGCTCGAGTCGCGGATCGCCCAGATGGAGGAGCGCCTGCGGCGCGCGATCGTCGTCGACAAGGACCAGCTCGACACGGGCGTCGTCTCGGTCGGCGTCAAGGTCCACGTCAAGGATCAGAAGACGCGGCGACTCCCGCAAGTTCCAGCTCGTCGGCTCCGCCGAGGCCAACCCGGCCGAGGAGAAGCTCTCCCACGAGTCGCCGATCGGCAAGGCCCTGATGGGCCGCAAGCGCGGCGAGGTCGTCAGCGTCGAGGTCCCGCGCGGCGGCAGCCGCGAGCTCAAGATCACGAAGATCGAAGCGGCCTAGCGCCTTCGGCTCCCGTTCCGGCGGGAGTCGTCGACCGCGGGGCCTGTCGGCGGATACGCCGCACCCCGCTCGCTGACGCTCGGGGGCGTCGGCACATCCGCCGCCACCCGCGGAAGTTCGTTTCCGAGGTCGGACCCCGAAGCTCCTTCGGCGCAGACGACTCCGACGAGATCCTCCGCTTCGCGTCCGGTCTCGTCGGCCTGCGCGGTGTTACCGCTCGGCAAGGGCGTCAGTTGATCGGTGCGGGCGGTCGAGACTGCTACTCGGGCGGACTATTCGCCTTCAGAGCAGTTTCGATCCTGAAGCGCGCCTCGGTAGGCGGGTGAACGGTGGCCGAGCGCCTCGGTTCTTCCCTCACTGCCAAGCCAACTTCCGCCGAGCCGGCAAGTCACTCGCGCAGGCCGACGGGCACCTGGACGCCGAAGCGGAGCGACCACCGTCGGAGTCGCTAGTCCAGGTGGAGGTCGAACAGCTCCACGTCCAGGATCCGGCCCAGCTTCTCGCCGCAGCGGCGCTGGGTGCCGAAGGAGCGGAAGCCGGCGGCCTCGTGGATCGCGACGCTCGCCGGGTTCGGCTGGGCGATCCGCGCCAGCAGGACCGAGATCTCCGGCAGCGTCGCGGCCCGGGCGACGAGGTCGTCCATGAGCAGGCCGCCGATGCCGGCGCCGCGGCGTTCGGGGTCGACGTAGACCGAGACCTCGCCCGTCCGCCGGTAGGCGCCGCGCGGGGACCACGGCCCGATCGAAGCCCAGCCGACGACCTCGTCGCCGGCCGTCGCGACCGTGACCGGGTGGTACGGAGCCCGGTCGGTCAGCCAGCCGTCGTCGCGGCCGGCCTCGCGCGGCTCGATGTCGAACGTCGCGATGCCGCCGAGCACCTCGCGGTTGTAGATCTCGAAGATCCGCGGCAGGTCGGCCGGGTCGGCCGTTCGGATGGCGATCTGGTCAGCGGCGATCGCTGCAGACTAGATAGCGTGGGCGCCTAGGGCAGGCCGGTGTTCGGGTTGATCGGCAGACCGGGGCCGCTGTAGGCGGTCCGGTCCCAGACGGCCTCGACCGTCCTCATGCGAGCTCTTGAAGTCGCGATCGTCGACTTCGGCCTTGAAGAGCTGCCGCCTGGTAGCAGTAGCTGCGAGTCGTAGAGCGCGTACTGGAAGCCGAGCGTCGCCGCCGATCTTCGTGCCGTTCGCGCGGGCGGTGAACTTCATGGTCTGCGCGGCAGGTGCCGCCCCGGTTGAAGGGCCGGTTCGTGCGGATCTTGCTGATCCTGCGGAACCTGACCTGCGAGAGGCCGGGTGTCGACGGCGAACGCGCTCCGCCGGCCGCTGCTTGAACCACTGCTGCCGGCGTTGCCGTTGCAGAAGGTGCTGCGGATCCGCCGTAGTCGATGCTCGAGCCGTCCCGGTTCGGCGCGAAGATCGTGATCCCGTAGGCGCCGTAGGCGGCGTCCCAGCTGCCGCGGTCCGAACCAGACCCAGTTGGGCCCGCGGTGCTTGACGAAGCCGTTGCTTGCCTCGGGTGCCGCCGACGAGCCGGCATCCGCGCTCGGCGGCGGTGACGCGCGATGCCCGCCACGGAGGAGCGCTGCGACGAGCAGCGACGACGTCCAGATCCGGACCCTTCCCATCGAGCGCGGCACCCTATCCAATCGCCGGGTAGTCGCGGTCGATGGCAGCCGCGTGCCGGGGATCGAGACCGCCGGCCGGGGCGTGCGTCAGCGCCCAAACCCAGCCGCATCGCGGGCTCCGATGGGAACGAGCCCGGGCGACGCCCGCACCTTGCGGGAAGCCGCTGCAGCGGGCCGCCCGGATGCGAAGAGCCGCCGAGGCCCCCGTCTATACTTCGGCATCCGCGCAAACCACAAAACCGGAGGGCTGATCGATCGGCAACAACGCGCCGAAGAGTTTGATCCAGACTTCCGGTGGCAGCGCATTCCCGGGGAGCGTCCAGGCCGGGAACCCGCAGTCGTCCGGGTACGCAGTTGGTTTGAGCAAGTAACCGAGTAAGTCAGGTCAGGTAGCCAGTGTTCGAGAGATTCACAGAAAGGGCCCGTCAGGTCGTCGTCCTCGCCCAGGAGGAGGCGCGGACCCTCAAGCACAACTACATCGGGACCGAGCACATCCTGCTCGGCCTGCTCCGCGAGGAGGAGGGCCTCGCCGCCCGCGTCCTCGAGTCCCTCGACATCACCGTCGAGCGCGTCCGCGCACAGGTCGTGCGGATCGTCGGCTCCGGTGAGGAGGTCACGTCCGGCCAGATCCCGTTCACGCCCGCGCGCCAAGAAGGTCCTGGAGCTGGCGCTGCGCGAGGCGCTGTCGCTCGGCCACAACTACATCGGCACCGAGCACATCCTGCTCGGCCTGGTCCGCGAGAACGAGGGCGTCGCCGCCCGCATCCTGCTCGACTTCGACGCCGACAGCGAGAAGATCCGCAACGAGGTCATCCGCATGCTCTCCGGTCCCGGCGGTCGCCGCCAGGGCTCGGGCGAGCTCCAGCTCGTCCGGCTCCGGCGAGGGCAAGAAGTCCTCGAAGCTGCTCGACCAGTTCGGCCGCAACCTGACCAAGCTGGCCGCCGACGGCAAGCTCGACCCCGTGATCGGTCGCGAGACCGAGATCGAGCGGATCATGCAGATCCTCTCCCGGCGCACCAAGAACAACCCGGTGCTGCTCGGCGAGCCCGGCGTCGGCAAGACCGCCGTCGTCGAGGGCCTCGCCGCCCGGATCACCAACGGCGAGGTTCCCGAGCTGCTGCGCAACAAGCAGATCTACACGCTCGACCTGGCCGCCCTGGTCGCCGGTTCGAAGTACCGCGGCGAGTTCGAGGAGCGCCTCAAGAAGGTGATGAAGGAGATCACCCAGCGCGGCGACATCATCCTGTTCATCGACGAGCTCCACAACCTCGTCGGCGCCGGCGCGGCCGAGGGCGCGATCGACGCCGCCTCGATCCTGAAGCCGGCGCTCGCCCGCGGCGAGCTGCAGACGATCGGCGCGACGACGCTCGACGAGTACCGCAAGTACCTCGAGCGCGACTCCGCCCTGGAGCGGCGCTTCCAGCAGATCCGCGTCGACCCGCCGTCGATCGATCAGACGGTCCAGATCCTCGAGGGCCTGCGCGACCGCTACGAGCAGCACCACAAGGTCAAGATCAGCGACGAGGCGCTCGCCGCCGCCGCCGATCTCGCCGATCGCTACATCTCCGAGCGCTTCCTGCCGGACAAGGCCATCGACCTGATCGACGAGGCCGCGTCGCGGCTGCGCATCCGGTCGATGTCGCAGCCGCCCGTCTACCGCGATCTCGAGGACGAGATCGACGAGACGCGCCGCGCCAAGGAGGCCTCGATCGAGGCCCAGGAGTTCGAGAAGGCCGCCAACCTCCGCGACAAGGAGCGCCAGCTCACCGCGAAGAAGCGCGAGCTCGAGGAGGAGTGGAACTCCGGCGAGGAGGGCACCCGCCCGGTCGTCGGCGAGGAGGAGATCGCCGACATCGTCTCGATGTGGACCGGCATCCCCGTCTTCAAGCTGACCGAGGCCGAGACGAAGAAGCTCGTCCGCATGGAGGAGGAGCTGCACAAGCGCGTCGTCGGCCAGGAGGTCGCGATCAGCGCCGTGTCGAAGGCGATCCGCCGCGCCCGCGCCGGGATCAAGGACCCGAAGCGCCCGTCCGGCTCGTTCATCTTCCTCGGCCCGTCCGGCGTCGGCAAGACCGAGCTCGCGCGCACGCTCGCCGAGTTCCTGTTCGGCGACGAGGACTCGATGACCCGCATCGACATGTCCGAGTACATGGAGAAGCACGCGGTCAGCCGCCTCGTCGGCTCGCCTCCCGGCTACGTCGGCTACGACGAGGGCGGCCAGCTCACCGAGGCCGTGCGGCGCAAGCCGTACTGCGTGCTCCTGCTCGACGAGATCGAGAAGGCGCACCCGGACGTGTTCAACATCCTGCTGCAGATCCTCGAGGACGGCCGCCTGACCGACGCTCAGGGCCGCACCGTCGACTTCCGCAACGCGATCGTGATCATGACGTCGAACGTCGGCGCCCAGGACATCGCCCGCAACACCCCGCTCGGGTTCGCGGTCACCGATGAGACCGGGACGACCTACGACGACATGAAGAAGCGGATCATGGGCGACCTGAAGAAGGTCTTCCGCCCGGAGTTCCTGAACCGGATCGACGAGGTCATCGTCTTCCACAAGCTGAGCCGCGACGAGATCAAGGTCATCATCGACCTGCTGATCGGTCGCGTCCGCACGCAGATCTCCGAGCACGAGCTCCAGCTCGACCTGACCGACGAGGCGAAGGACCTGCTCGTCGAGAAGGGCTGGGATCCGTCGATGGGCGCCCGTCCGCTGCGCCGCGCGATCCAGCGCTACATCGAGGATCCGCTCGCCGACGAGGTGCTGAAGGCCGGCCCCGACGCGATCGTCTCCGGGACGACCGTGCTGGTCTCCCGCGACGAGTCGGGCGACGAGACCGATCAGCCGCTCAAGCTCGAGCTGATCGCCCCGGAGAAGCCGGCGAAGAGCCGACGAGGACGACAAGCAGCCCGTCGTCGTCGGGGCCAAGGGCTCCGAGGACGAGGAGCCGAGCCGAGGATCCCGCCGGTGAGGAATCCCCCGGACGCCGGCGCGGCCGAAGCCTCCGAGTAGCACGCCGCCCGATGCGGACGGCGATGCACGCCGTCGGTGAGCCGCCGGCTCATCGCTCGCGACCGGCATCGCGGCCGGCGATCGCCGCCAACTACTGGCTGCTCGAGAGGCTGCTCGCCGACCGGACCGACGTCGCCGGCGGGCTGGATCAGCGACCTCGGCGCGCGCTCGGAGTCGACGGGCTGGATCTTCGACCTGCTCGACTTCGTCGCCGGCGCGCTGATCCTGGCCTTCGCGCTCGCTGGTCCGGCCGCGTCGCTCGCCGAGCCGTTCCCGGGCGCTGCGCTGGGGCGTCGTCGCGCTGATGGTCGTGCGGCGTCCTGTTCGATGGTCGACGGCGTGTTCCCGCTGAGCTGCGCCGAGTCGCTGACCGACTCCTGCGAGCTGAAGCTACGACCTCGTCGACCTGATCCACGGTGCGCGAGACGTTCATCTCGATCGCGGCGACGGTCGCGGCGTTCGGGTTCCTGGCGCTCGGCTTTCGCGACGACGGCGACGCAGCGCTCCGCCGGCTCGGCGCGATCACGGCGGTCGGCGGGCGCGCTCTGGGTCCTCTGCAACGTGCTGATGGGGGCGCAGTACGTGCTCGACGATCTCGAGTCGGTGAAGGGGCATCTTCCACCGGCGCGAGCCAGGTGGTGCTCGGGGTCTGGCTGATCGCGATGGCCGTCGGGCTCGGCGGCCTGCTGGTCGCGCGGGGCGCGAAGACGTCCCCCGGGCTTGGCAGGATCGACGGTGATGGCGAAGCAGCGGAGCAGATACGTATGCCGTGATTGCGGGCACGAGTCGCTGGCCTGGGCGGGCCAGTGCCCGGGCTGCTCGGAGTGGAACACGCTCGAGGAGGTCGTCGTCACGGCGACCTCCTCGGCCGCGGCCGGCCGCTCGAAGCGCAAGCGCGGTTCCGGCGTCGCCCGCTCGATGCCGCTGCGCGAGGTCCAATCGCCGCGCGAGGAGCGGCTCGGCACCGGCATCGGCGAGCTCGATCGCGTGCTCGGCGGCGGGCTCGTTCCCGGCTCGCTCGTCCTGCTCGGCGGCTCGCCCGGGCATCGGCAAGAGCACGATCACCGCGATGGCCCTCGGCAACCTCGCCGGCGCCGGCCGCCAGGTCCTCTACGTGACCGGGCGAGGAGTCGACGGCCCAGGTCCGGATGCGGGCGGAGCGGCTGGGGGAGGGGGCGCTCGACGTCCCCGCGCTGGCCGAGACCGACCTCGCCGCGGTCGTCGAGGCGATCGAGACCGAGCGTCCCGACGTCTGCGTCGTCGACTCCGTGCAGACGCTGCACTCCGCCGAGCTGACGAGCGCCCCGGGCTCGGTGGCCCAGGTGCGTGAGGCGGCCAACGGCCTGATGGAGGTCGCCAAGCGCAACGGGACCGCCCTCGATCCTCGTCGGCCACGTGACCAAGGAGGGCGCGGTCGCGGGCCCGCGCGTCCTCGAGCACCTCGTCGACTGCGTGCTGCTCTTCGAGGGCGAGCGCGAGCGCTCCTACCGGACGCTGCGCGCGCTCAAGAACCGCTTCGGCGCGACCAGCGAGCTCGGCGTCTTCGAGATGCGATCGGCGGGACTCGTCGAGGTCGAGGATCCGTCGGCCCGCTTCGTCGGCGAGGCGACCGCCGCCGCCGGCTCGGTCGTCCTCTGCGCGATGGAGGGAACCCGGCCGCTGCTCGTCGAGGTTCAGGCGCTCGTCGCTCCGACCGAGGTCGTGCCGCCGCGCCGGGTCGCCAACGGCATCGACCGCAACCGCCTGGCGATGATCCTCGCCGTCCTCTCGCGCCACGGCGGCGTCGGGATCGGCGGCGCCGACGTCTTCGTCAACGTCGCCGGCGGCGTCCGCGTCGACGAGCCCGGCGCCGACCTCGCGATCGCCCTCGCGATCGCCTCAGCCCATCGCGGCGAGCCGCTCAGCGATCCCGAGGGCCGGCCGCTCGCCTGCTTCGGCGAGGTCGGCCTGACCGGCGAGCTGCGCTACGTGGCCCACGCCGAGCGCCGGGTCGCCGAGGCGCTGAAGTTCGGCCTGTCGCCGGTCCTCGGCCCGCAGATCAAGGAGGCCCCGCAGGGCCTCGAGCCGGCGTCGACGCTCCGGGCCGCCCTGGCCGGCGCCCGCAAGCGCCCGGCAACGCGAGCCACCCGGTCCGCGAAGCCGCCTGACTCTCGCGCGAGGGGGCCGAGCGGTAGGCCCATCAGCGGTCCGAGCCGGTATGGCCATTCCGCCGGGATCCCGCACACGCCGACCTCAGGCGTTCGCGAACCGCGCCTCGGAGCGAGCCTTCCGCTTGGCCGCCTCGACCTCGCGGTCCTTGGGCGGCGCGCTCGTGACGAGGCCGTCGAGCAGGCGCTCGGTCGCCGCGGAGATCTCCTCGACCGCACGGTCGAAGACCTCCTGGTTGGCCTGCGAGGGCTTCGTCGATCCGCTGATCTTGCGGACGAACTGGAGCGCCGCGTCATGGACCTCGTCGTGGCTCGCGGGCGGCTCGAAATTGTGGAGTGTTCTGATGTTCCTGCACATGGCCGGATCGTAACCGGGCCTTGCGCGCTTGACAAGCCCGATTCCGATCTTTCAAGTCGGAATGGCCGGAAACCGGCTCTTTACGGCTGTCTGCCATAGTTCCTTGACCTTGATGGCGCTGGCTTCTTGGGACGATACGAACACGGCGCTGGTGCACGAGGATCCGAGGCTCCTGAGGGCGCTGGACATGGTCGCGCCCGGCACGACTCTCCGCGAGGGAATCGACAACGTCATCCACGCCTCGACCGGCGCCCTGATCGTGATCGGGGAGCCGGAGGAGATCTCCTTCCTGTTCAGCGGCGGGCTCAAGCTCGACGTCGATTACACGCCGGGGCTGATCTACCAGGTGGCGAAGATGGACGGGGCGATCGTCCTCGATCCGGAGGCCCGGAAGATCTCCTGGGCGAACGTCCAGCTGATGCCGGATCCGACGATCCATTCCTCCGAGACCGGGCACCCGGCACCGCACCGCCGAGCGCGTCTCGAAGCAGACCGACGCCCTGGTCATCGCGATCTCCGCTCGCCGCGACGTCGTCTCGATCTACCTCGGCGGCGCCAAGTACATCCTTCAGGACATCCCGACCGTGCTCAGCAAGGCCAACCAGGGCCTCGCGACCATGGAGAAGTACCGGCTTCGCCTCGATCGGGTGACCGCCCGCCTGACGACCGTCGAGATGGCCGGCGCCGCGACGCTCCACGACGTGCTCACCGTCCTGCAGCGGGCGGAGCTCCTGCTCCGCACCTCCAACGAGGTCGAGCGCTACATCATCGAGCTCGGCGCCGAGGGCCGGATGATCGAGATGCAGCTCGAGGAGACGTCGGTCGGCGTGCTCTCCGACCGCGTCGCCCTGCTGCGCGACTACGCCGTCACCGACAGCGAGGAGATGCTCGACACGACGCTCGCCTCGCTCTCGCACCTGACCCACCAGGAGCTGCTCGACCTCGGCCGCCTCGCCGAGCTGCTGGGCTTACGACCGCAAGGCGAACCCGCACGACCTCCACGTCTCCGCGCGCGGCTACCGCGCCCTCGGCCGGATCCCGCGCCTTCCGCGGCTGGTCGGCGAGAAGGTCATCAGGCACTTTGGAAGCCTCGAGGAGATCCTCGCGGCCACCGACGAGCAGCTCGCTGCGATCGACGGCGTCGGCGAGGACCGCGCCGCCGATATCCGCGAGGGGCTCGATCGCGTGCGTGAGTCCGAGGTCTTCGAGCGATACCCACTGACATGAACACGGAGCCCCGCCGCGGCGGGGCTCCTCGACAAGAGGAGGCAGACATTCCTGAGCTAGTTGAAGAGGCGACTGACACCGATCTCGAGATCGAAATGCTGCAGTGCGAGGACTTCGAGGTCGGCGACAACGTGGTCTATCCGCATCACGGGGCCGGCGTGGTTCTCCGCAAGGAGAACAAGCAGCTCCTCGGCGAGGACCGCGAGTACCTGACGATCAAGATCCTTCACAACGACATGACCGTTCAGGTGCCGTGCGAGAACGCCGGCGTGGCGGGACTGCGACGGGTCATCGGCCCGGACGACGTCAAGAAGGTGACGGCCGTCCTGACCGACGACGTGTCGGAGATGCCCAAGAACTGGAACCGGCGCTTCAAGCACAACCGCGAGAAGATCAAGACCGGGGACGTGTTCGAGCTCGCCGAGGTCGTTCGGAACCTCGCGATCCGCGAGATCGAGAAGGGTCTGTCGACCGGCGAGAAGCAGATGTACACGCGGGCGAAGAAGATCCTCGCCTCGGAGTTCATGTACGCGCTCGACAAGGACGAGGAGGGCGCCGAGGAGTACCTCGACGGCCTGCTCACCGAGCGCTTCGGCGAGACCGTCGTCGAAGCGGGTGCTCCCGCCTGAGCGGACCCCGCGCAACGGCCGTGGTCGCGGCCGCCGGCTCCGGGCAGAGGCTCGGCGCCGGCGGCCCGAAGGCCTTCGTCGAGCTCGGCGGCCGGCCGCTGATCGAGTGGTCGCTCGCGGCCCTCGACTCGGCGCGCACGATCGGCTCGATCGTCGTCGCGGCTCCGGCCGCCTACGTCCGTGAGGCCGAGCTGGCCGCGAGCCTCGCGGCGCCGAAGGCGGCCGTCGTCGTCACGCCCGGGCGGCTCGACCAGGGCCGCGTCGATCGAGCTGGCGCTCGAGCACGTGCGGGGCGATCTGGTCGCGATCCACGACGCCGCCCGGCCGCTGATCACGCTCGGAGCTCGTCGACCGCGTCGTCGGCCGGCTCGATCGCGAGCCGCGACGCCGACTCGGTGATCGCGGCCGTCCCGCTCACCGACACGATCAAGCGCGCCGGCGCGCCGCGGGCTCCGGGCGGCTCCGGGGCCGACCCGGGCGAGACGACTCGTCGCCGAGACGCTCGACCGCGAGGCGCTCTGGGCGGCGCAGACGCCGCAGGCGTTCCGGCTCGAGGCGCTGCAGCGCGCCCAGCGCCGAGCCGCCGACGCGGGCGAGCTCGAGCTGGCGACCGACGAGGCCTGGCTGATCGAGCGCGCCGGCGGGCGGGTGCTGCTCGAGGCGACCGGCGCCGCGAACTTCAAGGTGACGACCGCCGCCGACCTGACCGCCGCCTCGGCGCTGATCGGCGCCAGACGGCGCGCGGCCTGAGCCCGGCTCAGTCGCGCAGCAGGATGACCGCGGTGGCCGCGAAGACGAAGACGACCTGCCCGACGCCGAGGGCCGTGCCGAAGTTGGCCGCCCCGAGGGCCAGCGCGAGGAGCGTGGCGAGGACGAAGGCCCCGAGCGCGATGCCGATGTCGGCCAACAGTCGCGATCCAACTAGGGTAGCCGTCGAGGCCCGATGCTCACCGACTACCACGTCCATCTCCGCCCCGACGAGCCCGACACGCCGCCGGAGGACTACTTCACGGAGGCCAACGCGGCGCGCTACCGGGAGGCCGCCGACGCGCGCCGGGATCGCCGAGCTCGGGATCGCCGAGCACATCCACCGCTTCTCCCAGTCGCTCGAGATCTGGCGGCATCCCTTCTGGGTCGAGCAGGCGACCGACGACCTCGACGCCTACTGCGAGTTCCTCGCCGCCTCCGGCCTGAAGGTCGGGATCGAGGCCGACTACGTCGCCGGTGCCGAGGAGCGGATCCGCGACCTGCTCGAGGCGAGGCCGTTCGACTTCGTGATCGGCTCGGTGCATTTCGTCGGCGACTCGTCGGTCGACCAGGATCGCTGGGACGTCTGGGAGGCCGAGGGCAACGACCCCGACCGCGTCTGGTCCCGCTACTTCGAGCAGCTCGCCGATGCCGCCGGCTCCGGCCTCTACGACACGATGGCCCATCCCGACCTCGTCAAGGTCTGGGGCGCGGGGAGGCCCGGCCCGGAGCGCGATCCCGCGGCACTACTACGAGCCCGCCGTCGAGGCGATCGCCGAGGCCGGGCGTCGCGGTCGAGGTCTCGACCGCCGGGCCTGCGCAAGCCGATCGGGGAGATGTACCCGGCCGCCGCGTTCGCGGAGCTCTGCGTCGAGGCCGGAATTCCGTTCACGCTCTCCTCCGACGCCCACCGCCCGGAGGAGGTCGGCTACGCCTACGAGCGAGGCGGTCGGGTTCATGAGGGACCTCGGGATCGAGGAGATCTGCGTGTTCGACGGCCGCGAGCGAACCCTGGAGCCGCTCGGATGAGCGCCCGGGTCGGCATCGGCTACGACAGCCATCGGCTCGCCGAGGGCCGGCCGCTGATCATCGGCGGGGTCGAGATCCCCTTCGAGCGTGGCCTCGACGGCCATTCCGACGCCGACGTCCTCGCCCACGCGATCACCGACGCGATCCTCGGCGCGGCCGGCGCCGGCGACATCGGCTCCCACTTCCCGCCGACCGACGAGCGCTGGCGGGACGCCGACTCGATCGAGCTGCTCGCGGCGGTCATCGGGCTGATCGGGGGCAGGGTCGTCAACGTCGACGCGACCGTGATCTGCGAGCGGCCGCCGATCGGCCCCCATCGGGAGGCGATCGAGGCGAAGCTCGAGCGCGGCGGTCGGCGCACCCGTGTCGGTCAAGGCGACGACGAACGAGGGGCTCGGGGCGATCGGGCGCGAGGAGGGCATCGCCGCGATCGCGGTGGCATCCTTCGAGCCCGACGATGACATCGATCGATGACAGGGAATAGGCTCGGTCGATGACGCTCAGGGGCAGGGGCGGTACAGGAATCTCACGGAGCGGGCGGGCGACGTCGCGCGCCGGATCAACGTCGGCCAGCTCGGCAGCCTCGCCGACCTGCCGTTCAACCTGAAGGCGCTGATCGACGCCGGGATCGTCAAGCCGATGCCGCCGCAGGACCTGCTCGCCGTCGGCAAGGCGCTGCGGAAGTGGGGGCCGTCTCCCGCCGCCGGGATCACCTCCACGGCGGCCCGCCGGCCGGAACGACATCGCGCTGATCGACGAGCTCGGCGAGCTCACGTTCGGCGAGCTCGAGAGCCGCTCGAACTCGCTCGCCCGGGCGCTCGGCGAGCACGGCGTCGACCGCCGACTCCTCGGTCGCGGTCATGTGCCGCAACCACCGCGGCTTCGTCGACGCCGTCTTCGCCTGCGCCAAGCTCGGCGCGTCGGTGCTGCTGCTCAACACCGATTTCGCCAAGCCGCAGCTGCTCGGGGTGATCGAGCGCGAGCAGCCCCAGGCGGTCATCTACGACTCCGAGTTCGAGAACCTGCTCGAGGGCGCGGAGGGGGAGGCGCCCGAAGCTGACCCGCTTCGTCTCCTGGGTCGACGAGGGCCACGAGACGGACGAGATCGTCGCCGAGGAGGCGATCGCCGCGCACCTCCGACGCGCCGCTCGACGCCCCCGACGAGCCGAGCCGCTTCGTGATCCTCACCTCCGGGACGACCGGCACCCCGAAGGGCGCCCAGCGTGAGTCGCCCGGGCTCGCTGGCGCCGCTCGCCGTCCTGCTGGCGATGATCCCGATGCGCTCCGACCGGACCACCGTGATCGCCGCGCCGCTCTTCCACTCCTGGGGCTTCGCCAACTTCGCCTTCGGGCTGGCGCTCGGCTCGACCTACGTGCTGAGGCGGCGCTTCGATCCCGAGGCGACGCTCGCGATGGTCGCCGACAACGACGCCGACGCCCTCGCCGTCGTGCCCGTGATGCTGCAGCGGATCATGGAGCTGGACCAGGAGGTGCTCGACCGCTACGAGCTGCCGACGCTGCGCGTGACCGCCGCCAGCGGCTCGGCGCTGCCCGGCGACCTCGCGACCCGGTGGATGGACGCCTTCGGCGACAACCTCTACAACTTCTACGGCTCGACCGAGGTCGGCTGGGCGACGATCGCGACGCCCGAGGACATGCGGATCGCGCCCGGCACCGCCGGCCGGCCGCCGCGCGGGACGATGATCAAGCTGCTCGACGACAGACGGCGAGCCCGTCGGCGACGGCGAGACCGGCAGGATCTTCGTCGGCAACGAGATGTCCTTCGAGGGATACACGGGCGGCGGCGGCAAGGACGTCGTCGACGGGATGCTCTCCTCCGGCGACGTCGGCCACTTCGACGAGGGCGGACGCCTCTTCGTCGACGGCCGCGACGACGAGATGATCGTCTCCGGCGGCGAGAACGTCTTCCCGCGCGAGGTCGAGGACCTGCTCGCCGACCACGAGGCGATCGACGAGGCCGCCGTGATCGGCGTCGACGACGACAAGTTCGGCCAGCGGCTCAAGGCGTTCGTCGTCGTCAGCTCGGGCTCGGACCTCGACGAGGACGCCGTCAAGGGCTTCATCAAGGAGAACCTCGCCCGCTACAAGGTGCCCCGGGAGGTCGAGTTCATGGACGAGCTGCCGCGCAACCCGACGGGCAAGGTCCTGAAGCGCGAGCTGGAGTAACTCCGAGCGAGAGGGGCCGGACTATTCGCCCCCGAGCAGTCTCGATCCGTAAGCGCCCAGCTCGGCAGGCCACCGCCCATCGCGCAACCCCTCGGCATCGGACGCCCCCGGCGGGGCGGGGCAACTAGAGTCGCGCTGATGCGCGAGGTCAGGATCAGGGACACGCTGAGCGGCGAGGTCCGCACGCTCGAGGCCGGCCCGGAGGGGGAGGTCGGGATCTACGCCTGCGGCCCGACGACCTACGGCCCGATCCACATCGGCAACGCCCGGCCGTACGTCGTCTTCTCGCTGCTGAGGCGCTTCCTCGCGCACGAGGGCTACTCGCCGACGCTCGTCATCAACCTCACCGACATCAACGACAAGATCTACGACGCCGCCCGCCGCGCCGGGAGTCCCGTCGGCCGAGCACGCCGAGCGGATGATCGCCGGCTACACGGCCGACACGGATGCGCTCGGGATCGGCCGCCCCGATCACGAGCCGAAGGCCACGGAGACGATCGGGCCGATCGTCTCCCTGATCTCGGACCTCGTCGGATTCCGGGCACGCCTACGAGGCCGGGGGAGACGTCTACTTCCGGGTCCGCAGCTTCCCCGCCTACGGCCAGCTCTCCAACCGCGACACCGACGCCATGGATCAGGGGGAGGAGGCCGGCAGCGCCGAGCTCAAGGAGGACCCGCTCGACTTCGCGCTCTGGAAGGCGCGCAAGGAGGGCGAGGACACCGCCTGGCCGAGTCCCTGGGGCGAGGGGAGGCCCGGGTGGCACATCGAGTGCTCGGCGATGGCCGAGGAGCTGCTCGGCCTCGAGTTCGCCGTCCACGGCGGCGGCTCCGACCTCGTCTTTCCCCACCACGAGAACGAGCTGGCCCAGACCGAGGCCGCCCGCGAGCGGCCGCTCGCGAAGATCTGGATGCACAACGGGATGGTCGAGACGCGCCGCGAGGCGGGGGACACCGAGAAGATGGCGAAGTCGGTCGGCAACGTCTTCCTGCTCGGTGAGGCGATCGCGCGCCCATGGGCCCGAGGCGGTCGTCGGCTTTCTCGTCTCCGGTCACTACCGCCAGCCGATCGCCTTCGGCGACGGGGCGCTGCGAGGAGGCCGCCGCGCGCAACCAGCGGATCAGGGAGTTCTTCCGCGAGGGCGAGGATCCGCCCGGCGAGCCCGCGCCGGCGGTGCTGGCGCGGCGCGAGGCCTTCCTCGACGCGCTGGCCGACGACTTCAACACCCCGCGGGCCCTCGCCGAGCTGTTCCAGCTGGTCGCCGACGCCCGCCGCGAGCCGCTGCCCGGCGCGCGACCGCGTTGCCGCCGAGCTGCTCGGGCTGCTCGGCCTCGAATCACTCGCCGCCGCCGAAACCGAGGGTCCGGGCGAGGAGGCGGAGGAACTGCTCGCCGAGCGGCAGCGCGCCCGCGCAGAGCGGGACTTCGCCCGCGCCGACGAGATCCGCGACCGGCTCGCCGAACTCGGCTACGAGGTCCGCGACTCGGCCGACGGCGCGCGGCTCGTGCGCCGCGAGAGCTGAGGCGCCGGTGAGCGGGGACGGGCCGCACCCACATCTACGGGCGCAACCCCGTGCGCGAGGCGGAGCGGGGGAGGCGCCGGGTTCACCGGATCTGGACGAGCGACGACACCGACCCGGCCGAGCTGACCCGGCTCGCCGGCTCCCCCGACCACCAGGGGATCGTCGCCGAGGTCGACCCCTATCCGTATGCCGACCCGGGGGCGCTGCTGCGGGAGCCCGACGCGCTCGTCGTCGCGCTCGATCAGATCCAGGACCCCCGCAACCTCGGGGCGATCTGCCGGAGCGCGGAGGCGGCCGGCGCGGCCGGCGTCGTGATCTGCGAGCGCCGGGCCGCCGGCATCACCGCCGTCGGCATGCAAGGCGTCGGCGGGGGCGGTCGAGCACCTGCCCGATCGCTCACGTCCGCAACCTGACCGACTGGATCGGGACCGCCAAGGCGGCCGAGGCGTGGGTCTACGGGGCCGACGGCGAGGCCGAAACGAGCTTCCGAACCCTCGACTACGAGGGGAGGGTTGTGCTCGTGCTCGGCGGCGAGGGTGGGGGGTTGCGGCCCCGGGTCGCGTCTGCGTGCGACCTCCTCGTCTCGATCCCGACGGTCGGCGAGGTCGGCTCGCTCAACGTCTCAGCCGCCGCCGCCGTGCTCCTCTTCGAGGCGTCGGGACCGCGCTCCCAAGCCGTTTGAGGCACCTTTTACCCCAATGGGGTTCCTAGCGATGCGGTCGGACGGACGAGGCCCTCTGCAAGGAAAGTTGCAGGAATTTCGCCATTCGGGTTGACAGAACTCCGCTTGCGGGTAGAGTGCCGATCAGCAAGTAAGGCTTAACTAAAGGTTCAAGGTTGAGTCATCCGCCGAGTCGGTTGCTTGTTCATTTGAAGATGGAGGCGCCTGGGGAGGTAAGGCGCCACGGCCCTTTATGGAGGAGAGCACGTGGCAGCAGTAACCCAGGAGTTCCCGCGGGTCCCCGCATCCCGGCGATCGAGCCGTGGACACGAGGCCCCAGGAGAGCTCAACGACGCTTATCTCGTCGCCCAGGCGAAGCGCGGAGACAGCGTCGCCTATGACCGGATCATTCGGCGCTACCGGGGCTTCGTACGCCTCAAGGCGTCCTCGTACTTTCTGCTCGGCGGGGAGTCCGACGATCTGATCCAGGAGGGGCTGGTCGGCCTGTACAAGGCGATCAGGGACTTCCGGACCGACCGTGAGTCGAGCTTCCGCAACTTCGCGGAGCTCTGCATCACCCGGCAGATGATCACCGCCGTCAAGACCGCGAGCCGCAACAAACACTCGCCGCTGAATCAGTCGATCAGCTTCGCGACCTCGCCGACCGCCTCCGGCGACGGCGAGTCGACCCTCGAGGAGATCCTCCCGGGCTCACGGGTCGAGGACCCCGCGAGCAAGGTCATCTCCACCGAGGAGCTCGGCAGCCTCGTGGAGTGCCTGACCTCGGTTCTCTCGGAGCTCGAGAGCGAGGTGCTCACCTGCTACCTCGACGGCCGCCCCTATGAGGAGATCGCCGATCGTCTGGCGTGCGACACCAAGACCGTCGACAACGCGCTGCAGCGGGTCAAGCGCAAGGTCACCAATCACCTCGACTCCCGTGAGGTCCTGCACTAGGGGCCAGGCCAGACTCCTCCACAGTCGCCAACGCCTCCGAAGGCCGGGTCACCCCGGCCTTCGGCGTTTCCGGGGGTCCACAGCAGCCGGAGGGCAACGGGTTCTGGCATTAGGCTTCGCCGCGCGCGCCGGGATAGCTCAGTTGGTAGAGCAGCTCACTTGTAATGAGCAGGCCGTCGGTTCGATCCCGGCTCCCGGCTCTGTCCCACCGACGGGGAGGGCAACTCGCGCGCGTGTAACTGCGGGGGGCGCCGCGTGTACCGCTTCGCGGTGTCCGACAAGGGAGAAAAGCGGCCGTCCGGCGTCCAGTCGGGGACCGGGGAGGAGAAGCCCCGGCGGGCCCCCGAGACCGGGGCCTCGGAGCGCATCGGCTCCGATCGGATCTCCGGCTACCACGAGTACACGCGGACGAAGGGCGTCAACTGGGTCATCTACGTCGTCGCCCGGCTCTTCCTGCAGCCGGCATTCCTGATCTGGTTTCGCCTCAAGCGGCTCGGCAAGGAGCACGCGGCCGTCGACGGCGGCCTGATCGTCGCCTCCAACCACCGCAGTTTCCTCGACCCGTTCGTGCTCGGCACGATGCTGCCCTGGCGCCGGCCGATGCACTACGTCGCCAAGGTCGAGCTCTTCGAGCCCGCCTGGCAGGGGTGGATCCTCAGCCGGCTCGGCGCCTACCCCGTCCGGCGCGGCGAGGCCGACACCGAGACGCTCGAGACCTCCCGGCGGATCCTCGAACGGGGCGGCGCCCTCTGCATCTTTCCCGAGGGCACGCGGATCAGGCGGGGATCGCTGGCGGTGCCGCACCGCGGTGTGGGGCGGCTGGCGCTCGAGTCCGGCGCGTCGGTCCTGCCGGTCGCCGTGCACGGCTCCGAGCACGTCCGCGACGGCTGGAAGATTCGCCCCCGGCCGGTGCGGATGCGGGCCGGCAAGCCCCTGACCTTCCCGCGGACCGAGGACCCCTCTCCCTCGCTGGCCGCCACGGTCACGGCCCGGATCTGGCCGAACATCGAGCTGCAGTGGGAGTGGCTCGGTGGGCTGCCGCCGATGCGCAAGGCGGCCGTGATCGGAGCGGGCAGCTGGGGCACGGCCGTCGCAGTACTGCTGGCTCGCGGCGGCGTCGAGGTCCAGCTCGGTTGCCGCACCGCCGAGCAGGCCGAGGCGATCTCCGCCAAGCGCGAGAACACCTATCTACCCGGGATCACCCTCGCCGACTCGATCACGGTCAAGCGGGCGGCCGACATCGAGGTCGCCGGCCTCGACCTCGTCTGCCTCGCCGTTCCGTCGGCGTCGCTACCCGCCGCGGTCGGCGCCCTCTCCGACCGGATCGGCACCCGCACCGCCGTCCTCGTGCTCAGCAAGGGCCTGGTGCCGCCGCTCGGGACGCTGCCCGGCGAGTACGTGGGTGAGCGGATCCGCTCCCGCGCCATCGCGGCGCTGGGCGGTCCGGCACACGCGAAGGAGGCGGCTTCCGGCACCGCGGCGCTCGCCCTGGCCAGCCGCGACGAGGATCTGCGGGCACAGCTCGGGGACGTCTTCGACCGGGCCGGCCTGATCTGTGAGCGGACCGCCGACGTCGTCGGCGTCGAGATGGCCGGGGCCGCCAAGAACGCCGCCTCGCTCGCCGCCGCCGCCGCCGCGCCGCACGGCCTCAACGCCGCCGGGATCGCCGCCGCCGAGATCTGGCGGGAGTGCGTCGCCTACGCGACCATGCGCGGCGCCGACCTCGAGACGTTCGCCGGCCTCGCCGGAGTCGGTGACCTGACGGCGACGATTCTCGCCCCGGGGAGCCGGAACCGCAGGGCCGGGGAGCTGCTCGGCAGCGGCGTCCCAGCCGCGCAGATCCCCGACCGCCTCGGTCAGGCGTCGGAGGGCCTGGACTCGGTTCCGCTGATCGCCGCGGCCGTCGAGGGCGCTGGAGTCGAGGCCGGCGGGCTGAACGGCCTGGCCGCGCTGATCGCCGGTGAAGTGACCGCCGTCGAGTGGATCGAGGGGTTGCGCCGGGTCGAGCGGGCGAGGACGGCCGCGTGAGCTTCGCCCGTCCCGCACTAGGCTTGCCGCGTGACGGAGAGCTCCAGCAAGGAATCCGCCGACTCCGGCGCGGCGGCGAACGGCTCCCCGCCGCGCGAGGGGAAGGCTGCCCTCGACCGCGCGTTCGAGGATCTCTACCGCGAGCACCTCAAGGACGTGTACTCGTACTGCTACTACCGGATCGGCAACCACCACGATGCCGAGGACCTCACCGAACAGACCTTCCTACAGGCCTATCGCCACTTCGAGCGCGCCCGGCGCGAGTCGGACGGCAGGCCGCTGCGACCGTGGCTGATCCGGATCGCGCACAACCTCGCCGCCAACTATCACCGCGACCGCTCGCGGCGGCCGACCGCGGCGCTGGACAACGTCGAGCCGATCGAGCACCCGCACGGGACCGAGCAGGTGGTCGAGGGACGGGAGCGCATGCGGGCCGTGATGGCCGGTATCGAGAGGCTTGCCGACGATCGCCGCGAGGCGCTGATCATGCGCTTCTCGCTGGGCATGTCGAACCGGGAGATCGCCCGCGCTCTCGGCCGAACCGACGGCGCGACCAAGGTCCTGATCCATCGGGCGATCAAGCAGCTCGAGGAGGAGCTCGTCCTGGCGGGTGCCGCCGATGAGTGAGCGGCTGCCACCGGAGGGAATCGACCTCGAGCAGCTGCTCGCCGACGCCCTGCACCCGATCGACCCGCCGGAGCGGCTCGGCGACCGGGTCGAGACGACCCTCTCGAAGCTGACCGAGGCGGCGGCCAGCGAGCTCTCGTGGTGGGCCGACGAGCTCACCGACACGGAGCTGCAGGCGCTCCGCGATCCGCGGAACTGGGTGCGTCCGGTCGCCGCGGCCGCCGTCGGCGGCGTCGCGGGGACTGCCCTGGTGCTGATCGAGGTCCGGCGCCGCCGTCGCGGCGAGGGTCTACGTTCGATCGTCGGCGACATCCGGAGAGCGGCGAACCTCTAGCTTGCGCTTTCGGGCCGAGCGGTTCGGCCGGCGGCTGCGTTCACGCTTCTTCGGCTTCGGGAGCGGACCGTCCACCAGGGCCGCGATCGCCCCGAGCCCGCCGATCACGAGGTGGAAGACGTTGTCGGAGTTCGTCAGCGGCAGGACCTCGAGGATCGAGCCGATGTCGTGGTCGGTCACCATCAGCCCCCAGAGCCCGAGGACGAGGTAGAAGCCTCCGAGTGCCGCCGCGGTGGGACGGGGGAAGCGGGAGACGAAGGCGAGCGCGATCAGGCCGCTGAGCAGATAGACGACGTTGCGCCAGCCGTTGACGACGATGATCCCGTAGACATCGTCGGCCGAGAGGCCCCTGCCGGTGGCGAATCCGGCATCGAAGAAGAAGCCGAAGACCCCGAGGCCGGCCAGGAAGGCACCCGCCAGAAGCGCGTAGAGGCGCGCGGGTCCCGGCTCCCCGCCCGGCCCGGTCCGTTCGGTCTCCCCTGATTGATCCGGCATCGCCCGCACAGCGTATGTTGATCCGATGGCGGACGGATCCAACGCAACGACGGCTCGGCTGGAGCGGCTCGCCGATGAGGAGTTGATGGCCCACGTCGACCGCAAGCAGTCGCTCGCGTTCGAGGTCCTCTATGACCGCCACGGCGGAGCCGCCTACTCGCTGGCCTACCGCGTCGTCGGCGACCGCAACGCCGCCGAGGACGTGGCCCAGGAGGCATTTCTCTCGATCTGGCGCAGCAACGCCCGCTACGACCGGGCTCGCGGCAGCGTCCGCAGCTGGGTCCTCAGCGTCGTTCGCAACCGAGCCATCGACGCCCTGCGGCGCGGCGGCGGTCAGGCTCCGAAGCTCGACCACGACGACGACGGGGTTCTGGAGGCTCGCCCGGCCGACGAGGGCACCGAGGACGAGGCGATCCGCCGCGAGACCTCGCGTGAGCTCCGCGGCGCCCTCGACTCCCTTCCCGAGGACCAATCCCAGGTCATCAAGCTGGCCTACTTCGGCGGCTTCAGCCACTCCGAGATCGCGGAGATGCTGAGCATGCCACTGGGTACCGTGAAGGGCCGGATGAGGCTCGGGCTCGAGAAGATCCGCGTCCAGATCGCCGAATCGATCACCCCCGACGGCGCCCTGAGGGTCATGTGAGCGAGAACACGCCGAACACCGGTCGCGACGAGCACTCGGCCCGCTGGGACGACGACGTCGCCGCGTACGCCCTCGACGCGCTCGGCCCAGCCGAGCTCGCACCCTTCGAGGCCCACCTCGCCGATTGCCCGATCTGCGCCGAGCGGCTGCGCTGGCTTGCGCCCGCCGTCGACGTCCTGCCGGCGACGGTGCCGCCGCGACAGCCGCCGCCCGCGCTCAGGTCGAGGCTGATGGACGTCGTCAACCGTGAGGCCGAGATGATCGAGGCCGCCGAGGCACCCGACCGCGGGGCCCGGCGGACCCAGGCGTCGCGAAGCCGGGCCTCCCGCTTCTCCGGATTCTCACTGCGCCCGGCGCTCGCCGGGATCGGCATCGCGCTCGTGCTCGCCGCCGGTGTGACGGGATACGTCATCAACGACTCCGGCTCCGGTGGGGCCACCGATCAGACCTACGAGGCGGCGGCGGATCAACCGGGATCTCCGGCCAAGGGGACTCTCGAGGTCAGCGGCGACGTCGGCATGCTCCACGTCGCCAACCTGCCCGCCACCGGGCGTGGCGAGGTCTACCAGGCATGGGTGCAGGACAGGAACGGGCCCGGCGGCGGCTCGGTGCATCCGTCCTCGGTGTTCGTCGTCGCCGACGGCGGGGTCGGGGACGTCGCGATTCCGCACGGCCTGTCCGACGCCAAGAAGGTCATGGTCACCCGGGAGCCGAAGGGCGGCAGCAAGCTGCCGAGCGAGAACCCGGTTCTCACCGCCGAGATCGGCTGACGTCCGGCTGATGGTGGCCGGCGGCGGCGGCCGGTGATCTAGTCTCCGCGTCCCCGATGGCCACCTGTTACCGACATCCCGATCGCGAGACCGGCGTCAGCTGCTCCCGCTGCGGCCGGCCGATCTGCCCCGATTGCATGACCCCGACCTCGGTCGGCATGCGCTGTCCCGAGTGCGCGGGGGACGTGACCCAGGTGCGAACGGCATCGAGCATGTCCGGGGGGGTACAGGCGACCTTCGTGCTGATCGGGATCAACGTGGCGGTCTTCGTGGTGCAGCTGCTCACCGGCGGGCCCTCCGGAACCGACGGCTGGGTCTTCTCCCACGGCGCCCTCTGCGCGCACGCGGTCGGCGACGGCGGCGTCTGCGGCGGTGGCGGGCAGATCATCGACTCGACCGGCGGCGAGTGGTGGCGGATCGTCACCTCCGGCTTCATGCACGGTGGCCTCATCCACCTCGGGCTCAACATGTTCGTGCTCTACATCCTCGGCCAGGTGCTCGAGCCGGCGATCGGCACGGTCCGCTTCGTCGCCCTCTACCTCGTGGCGCTGCTCGCCGGCGCCGTCGGGGCCCTGATCATGTCCGACCCGTTCACGTTCACGGTCGGCGCGTCGGGCGCGATCTTCGGCCTCTTCATCGCGACGATCCTGATCGCCCGCGAGCGCGGGATGACGGATGTCGTCCGGCAGCTCGGATTCTGGCTCGCCATCAACCTCGTCTTCACGTTCGCGGCATCCAACATCAGCGTCGGGGGCCATATCGGCGGGATCATCGGCGGGGCGGTCGCCGCCCTGATCGTCGTCGCCGCCGAGCGCCAGGCCTCCCGCCGCGAGACGCTCCGCATGGAGCTGGTGACGATGACCGTGATCGGCGTCGTCTGCTTCGCGGCGGCGATCATCGTCGCCCAGCAGGGCATCAGCTTCACGCTCTGAGTCAGTCCAGCGGCCGGGCCTCGAGCCCGGGCGGCGCCGCCACGAGGTCCGGGTGAAGGATGTGACCGAGCAACTCGACGCCGTCGGCGAGGCGCGGGCCGGGGCGCGAGAAGGACGAGGCCGCATCGACGGCCTGGATCGTCGCCGCCCCGAGCCCGACGAGATCGCCACGATGCCGGCGCGCCTCGGCCTCGGCCGCCGCCGCTCGGAGGCCGCACGGCATCACCACGACCGCGTCGGGCCGGGCAGCGGCGACCTCCTCCCAGCTGACGACCCGGGAGCGCTCGCCGGGCCTCGCGAGGACATCGACGCCCCCCGCCGCCTCGATCATCTCCGGGAGCCAGTGGCCGGCGCAATACGGCGGATCGAGCCACTCGATGGCCGCGGTGCGCACCGGCTCGGTATCGCGGGTCGCCTCACGCACGGCGCCGATCCGCGCGGCGAGCTGCTCCTGCAGCCGCCGTCCGGCGCCCGGGTCGCCGCAGGCGGAGCCGAGCGCGACCGCGTCCCCGAGCACCTCGCCGAGCGTCGCGGGATCGAGCGACAGCACCTCGGGCCGGGAGGGAAGCCGCGATGCGACCGCGGCGACGTCGCCGGACGAGACCGCGCAGACCGCGCAGACCTCCTGCGTGACGATCAGGTCGACCGCGAGTCCCGCGAGCGTCTCCGCGTCGAGCGCATAGAGGGAGCCGCCCGCCTCGACCCGCTCGCGGACCGCGGCGTCGATCCCGGCTGCATCGAGGCCGGCCGGGATCATGCTCCGGGTCAGGCGCGGGAGGCCCTGCACGGCCGGCGGGTGGTCGCACTCGTGGGTGACCGCGACGACCTGCTCGCCGAGCCCGAGTGCGAACAGCATCTCGGTCGAGGAGGGCACGAGGCTTGCGATCCGCATCGGTCCTGACTATAGGATCGGGGCGATGCTCCTCAGCGACGAAGAGATCGAGGAACGGCTGGGCTCCCTGAGCGGATGGAGCCGCAGCGGTGAGGAGATCGTTCGCGAGTACGACCGCGGCGACTTCGTCGGCTCGGTTCGTTTCGCCGCAGCGATCGTCGGCCCGGCCGAGGAGCTCGGTCACCATCCCGACCTGGAGATCTCGTGGTCGTCGGTGCGGGTCCGGATCTCGACCCACTCCGAGGGCGGCCTGACCGCCGCCGACTTCGATCTGGCCGGACGGATCGACGCGCTCGCTTAGCGGGGCGAGCGGCAGATGAGACTCCTCCACGTAGTCGGCACGCGACCGAACTTCGTCAAGATGGCGCCGGTGATCGCCGCTATGCGCGGCGTCGACCCGGGTGGCCACCACGTCCTCGTCCACACCGGCCAGCACTACGACCGCCTGATGTCGGGGATCTTCCTCGAGCAGCTCGGCGTCCCGGAGCCGGACCACATGCTCGGGGTCGGGTCCGGAACCCACGCGGCACAGCTGGCCGGGATCCTCGAGGCGATCGCGCCGGTGCTCGAGGCCGAGCGGCCGGACCTCGTGATCGTCCCCGGCGACGTCAATTCGACCCTCGCGGCGGCACTCGCCTGCGCACACCTGCAAATCCCCCTGGCCCATGTCGAGTCGGGGTTGCGCAGCTACGACCGCTCGATGCCGGAGGAGGTCAACCGGGTCCTGACCGATCAGGTCTCGGAGCTGCTGTTCACCCACTCCCCGGAGGCGGAGCGCAACCTGGCCGCCGAGGGGATCGCGGCGGAGCGGGTCCGGCTCGTGGGCAACACGATGATCGACTCGCTGGTCGCGCTCGAGGGGAAGTTCAGCGACCGCCGCGCCTGCGCCGCCCACGGCCTCGAGCCGGGCTCCTATCTCCTCGTCACGCTGCACCGCCCGGCTTTGGTCGACGGTCCGCTGCTGGGCCCCGCGATCGAGGCGCTCGCGGCAGTCTCGGAGTCGATGCCCGTCCTCTTTCCCGTCCACCCACGGACTCGGGCGGCCCTCGGCCCGGCGGCAGCGGAGTTGCCGGAGGGCCTCCGGCTCGTCGATCCGGTCGGCTACCTCGACTTCCTCTCCCTGGAGGCGGACGCCGCGGCGGTGCTCACCGACTCGGGCGGCATCCAGGAGGAGACAACGTACCTGGGGGTCCCGTGCTTCACGCTGCGCGACAACACCGAGCGACCGATCACCATCGAGCACGGGACCAACACACTGCTCGGCCTCGATCCCGCCCGGATCGCCGCCGTGCCCGAGCTGGTCGCCGCCGGTGGCGAGCCGCCCGAGGGGCCTCCGCCGTTCTGGGACGGCCATGCGGCCGAGCGTCTCGCTGCGGAGGTCGCCGCCCACCTCGGCGCCTGATCCCCGCTCGTCGCGAGGTGTTCTCGCGCCTCCCATCGCCGGAAGCTGCGATATTCCCGAGCGTGGTCAGCCTCAGCTTCTCGCCCAAGGATCGCGTCTTCTTCGAGCTCCTGTCCGAAGCCGGCCAGAACGCGGTTCGCTCGGCGGAACTGCTCCAGGAGATGCTGCAGAACTGGCCCGACGGGGCGGAGGGACTGAATCGGGAGGTCCTCAAGTCCGAGCAGGAGGGCGACCGGATCACCCACGACATCATCAGGCGCCTCAACTCGACCGAGGCGACGCCGTTCGACCGCGAGGACATCTACGGCCTCGCCACCAAGGTGGACGATGTCGTCGACTACATCGAGGAGGCGGCGGACTTCCTCGGCATCTACCAGATCGAGGCCCCGATGCAGCAGTCGCTGGCGCTCGCCGACGTGCTCGTCGATTGCTGCAAGGAGCTCGCCACCGCGCTTTCCGGCCTGCGCGGCTTCAAGGATCTCGACCAGCATCTGATCGAGATCCACCGGCTCGAGAACGACGGCGACCGGATCTCACGCGACGCCGTCGCATCGCTGTTCGCCACCGGCATCGACCCGATGGTCGTGATCCGCTGGAAGGACATCTTCGCCGTCCTCGAGCGCGGTATCGACGCGACCGAGACATGCGCCCACATCATCGAGGGCGTCGCGATCAAGAACGCATGAGCGACCCTCGATCCCGCCGGCGCCGTCAGCCGGTGAGCCGATCGGTCACCATTCACCCATGAAGGCCGTTCGCAACATCGCGATCATCGTCCTCCTCGCGCTCGCGCTGACGGTCCTCCCGGCGGGCTCGCATGTGGCCGCCGGCGTCCTCGTCTTCCTCGGCCTCGTCATGGGGCTGGCGATCGTCGCCCTGCTGATCCGGCTCTGGCAGGCGACCGGATTGCAGCGCGATGCGATGACCGACCGCCAGCGCTGGCTCATCTACGGCAGCCTCGGTGCGATCGCGCTGATGGTCGTCGGCATGGACGAGCTCCTCGCCTCTGGGCCCGGGGACGGTCGCCTGGGTCGCGATCCTGGCCGTCTCGGGCTGGCTGATCTTCAACACCTGGCGGGAAGCACAGAGCCTGTAGGGGCGTTGCCGGAAACGTTCCGGTCCCGTCCCTGAATCGTCACATCGGGCGCGCCACCCGTATGCGGCGGCGGCCTAGCGTCGCTGCATCGTGTCGTTCAGGAGTGACAGGGCAACGTCGAGGCGAGGCCGGGCAGGCCGCGGTTGCGCTGATCGCCGTCATCCCGGCCCTGATCCTCCTCGTCACGACCCTGGCGCAGTTCGCGCTCGCCGGGCACGCGGCCCTGTCCGCCGCAAATGCGGCGCGCGCAGCGGCGCGGGCGTCGTACGCGGGTTCCGACGTCGGAGCGGGCGGCGCGGGCCGCCCTGCCGGGCGGGCTCCGCGACGGCATGACGGTGCGGGAGCGCGGCGATCGGACCGAGGTCCAGGTCCGGGCGCCACGCCCGCTGCCATTCCTGCCCCGGATCCCGGTCACCGCTTCGGCAATGCTCGGCCCGGCGGACGGGGGGCCCGGTGGATGAGCGCGGGGGCAGGCGGATGCGGAGCGCGGGTCAGGCGCAGCTCGAACTGGTCGCAGGCATCCCGTTCCTCCTCCTCGCCGGTCTCATCGCCCTGCAGTTGCTCGCCGTCGGCTACGCGCAGACCCTCGCCGACGGGGCCGCCGAGGCCGGCGCGATCGCGGCCGCGGACGGCCGCAACCCGCTCGAGGCCGCTCGGGCCGCCCTGCCCGGCTGGGCGGCCGGCAGGATCGACGTCGCGGCCGCCGCGGGGGAGGTTCGGGTCGATCTCGAGCCGCCCGCGCTGCTGCCCGGGCTCGGGGGCCACCTCGGCGTCGCCTCGGCGGCATTTGCGAGCCCGGCCGGCTGATGACGGGCGATGTGCCACCGCGGCTCGTCGTCTGCGCCGCGGCTCTCCAAGCGCGACCGTGCCGATGCCGCCGCAGCGGCGCTCGGGGTGGCGGCAACGCGTGCGTTCGATCGCCCGGGATGCCGGCTCGCCGGGCATCCTGGCCGCCGACCTGCGCGGCTGTGCCGCGGGCGCCGCGAGGGTCGGTGCTCGCCTCGACTGCGGCGCGCGAGCTCGAGGCTTCGTGCAGTCGCATTCCCGGCGTCGCCGCGGCCGCGCGGGGCCGGCTCTGCTTCGTCGCGCCGGCGGATCGGGGCGCCGGCCTCGAGCCGGCCGCTCTGCTGAACGACCTCCTCGATCCCGAACTGGGGGCCGCCCTCGTCTTGGCGGTCTGCGAGCCGGCCGATTTCCGCGCCCTGCTCGATCCCTCGCTGAGCCGGAGGCGGGCGGTGCTGCTCAAGGCCTCCCCGGGCTCCGACCGACCGCTGATCGCCCTCTTGGCCACCGAGCTGCGAGGCGAGGGGGTGCCGATGAAGGCCTGGGTGCCGGCGATCGGACCGGTGGCGGCGCGGCGGGCGCTAGCCGGGCTCGACGCGGGCGGCGACAGCGGCAGGCGGGCCGAGCGTCTCCTGAACGGCCTGCTCGGCCTCCGTGACCGGAGTGGCGAGTGGGTCGGCTCCCGCCTGCGGGCGGAGCGGGCGCAGGCCCTGCCCGCTGTGCTCGGGATCTCGATTCTCGTCGTCTGCCTCGCCCTCGCCCTCGTGGCGATCGGGGGAGCGGCGACTGCGAAGGGCCGACTCCAGCGGGGGGCGGATCTCGCCGCGATCTCAGCCGCCCGATCGATGCGCGACGACTTCGGCCGGCTGTTCGTCCCGGCATTCCTGCCCGGCGGGAGCCCGAACCCCGTTCATCTCTCCCGGTCGGAATATCTCGACAGGGCGCGCGCCACGGCCGCCACCGCCGCGGAGCGGAACGATCTCGACCCGGCCCTGGTCGAGGTCGGATTCCCCGACGGTCGTTCGTTCGCGCCGCTGCGGGTTCGCGTCGCGATCGACGCACGGATCGTGGTGGCCGGGACGTCCTCGCCACGAGCCGTCGCCCGGCCTCGGACCGGCGTCAGCGCGGAGGCCGAGGTCACGCTCGCGCCCGGCGCCGGAGCGGCCACCTCGCCCACGGTTGCGGGGGGCGGCGGCTACGAAGGCCCACTCGCCTATCGGCAGGGCAAGCCGATGCGCCCCGACGTCGCGGCGGCCTTCGATCGGATGGCGAATGCGGCCGGGTCGGCCGGCGTCTCCCTCGTCGTCAACTCCGCCTACCGTTCCGACGCCGAGCAGCAGCGGCCTCTGGGATGCCAATCCCGACCCCCGCTGGGTGGCCCCTCCCGGTACCTCCTTGCATCGGTGCGCCACCGAGCTCGACCTCGGGCCGCCGGCGGCGTACGGCTGGCTGGCGGCGAATGCGGCCCACTTCGGCTTCCGGCAGCGCTACGCCTGGGAACCCTGGCACTACGGGTTCGACCGCGGGCCGGCGCCTTGCTCCGCAGCCGGGGATCGGGTCGCCGGACCGGGGTCGCGGGCTCGTGGCGACGGGCGCGGGGCGGGTGGGGGAGGGCTGCCGTCATTCGTCCCCGCGAGGTTCAGGGCGGCCGTTGCTCGCCGCCGCGGCGCGCAACGACGTCTCCGCATCGCTGCTCGCGGCGCAGCTGATGGCGGAGTCGAACTTCAACCCGAGCGCCGTCTCCCCGGCGGGGGCCCAGGGCATCGCCCAGTTCATGCCCGCAACGGCCGCCTCCTACGGCCTGCGTGACCCGTTCGACCCGATCGCCTCGATCGGCGCGCAGGCGCGGATGATGAGCGGCCTGCTGAAGCAGTTCGGCAGCGTCGAGCTGGCCCTCGCCGCCTACAACGCCGGCCCGGGAGCCGTCGCCGCCTGCGGCTGCGTTCCGCCCTACCCGGAGACGCAGGCCTACGTGGCCCGGATCCTGGCGCTCCTCGACGGAGCGGGGGATCTCGGAGCGGCGCCGGTCCTCGAGGTCCGACTGGTCGCCTAGACGAGCCGGGCGATAGTCTGCCCCGCCATGGCTGTGGTCACGATCAACGGAATCGACGAGGTCCGGGAGATGGTCGGCAAGACGATCGGCCCGTGCGAGTGGCGTCGAGGTCACCCAGGCGGACATCGACGATTTCGGGCGGCTCTCCGGCGACGACCAGTGGATCCACGTCGACGTCGAGCGCGCCAAGGCGGAGAGCCCGTTCGGGCAGACCATCGCCCACGGCAACCTCACGCTCTCGATGATCGACGGCATGCGCCTCGCGCTCGTCGCCACGACGGGCTTCAAGCTCGGCGTCAACTACGGCTGGAACAAGGTCCGTTTCCCGGCGCCGGTGCCCGCCGGGTCGAGGCTTCGCGCCACCGCCGAGATCATCTCGCTGGACGAGGTCGGCGGCGGCTGGTTCCAGCAGGTGACGCGCTTCACCGTCGAGGTGGAGGGCGGCGAGAAGCCCGTCTGCGTGGCCGACAGCGTCGGCCGCGTATTGGTGGACTCCTGACGAGGACGGGAGCCGCGGAATCAAGGAAGAGGTGGGCGACGCGGCCAGCATTGGCCGCGAGCCCGCCGATGACGCCGAGGCCGCGCCTCCCGACCCGTCAGGGTTATTTGACCGTCAGGGTGCCCTCCATGCCGGCCTCACGATGGCCGGGGACGCTGCAGAAGAACGTGTAGGTGCCGGGCTTCAGGTCGGCCGTCGTCGAGGTGGTGGACGCCGTGATGATGTCCGTCTTGGCCACCTCGCTTCCGGATTCGTCCTCGATGACGACGTCATGGCCGATCGACGCCGGGTTGTCGAACTCGATGGTGTCGTTCCCGGCTTTGGCGGTGACGTCGGTGCTCGCGTACTGAAGTGCGCCACTGGGATCGGCCGCGAACTTGACGGTCGCGCCGCCGGAGGCGGAGGTCGACGTCGCGGTCGAGCTGGTCGTCTCGGCCGAGCTGGTCGTCTCGGCGGCTGTGCTGCTGCTGTCGTCGCTGCTGCCGCAGGCCGCCAGGACGAAGGCCGATGCCACGGTGGCGACGAGTGCGGTGAGCACCAGGCCGTTGGGATGAAAACGTGAACTCAAGATTGGTCCTCCTCAACTCGTTGATACGAGTAGGACCCTACTCCGACCCGTCCCAGTGCAACCGGCCGGACGGCTCCCTCAGTCGCCGGTGAACGCCGGCTGGCCGCCGGCCATGAACGTGCCGACGCCGTTCCTCAGGTCCTCGGTGCCCATGCTCTCGGCGATCCCGTGGCGCTCGAGCTGCAGGTGGTCGGCGAGCGAGTTGTCGAGGCTCTGCCAGACGAGGGTCTTGACCATCCGCTGGTAGTGGGGCGACTTGGCCGCCAGCTCGGCGGCCTTCTCCCGTGCGGCCGGCAGCAGCTCATCGGCGTCGACGACGTCGACACCAGCCCGCGCGCCGAGCGCGTCGGCCGCCGTCATGTTCGGGTCCTCGAGCATCAGCTCCGCCGCTGCAGCGGGTCCGATCACGCGCGGCAGGAAGTAGGTCATGCCGCCGTCCGGGGATGCTCCGATCCGGCCGTAGGCGCAGACGAAGAAGGCCTTCTCGGAGGCGATCCGGATGTCGCACATCAGCGCCAGCGAGAAGCCGGCGCCCGCCGCCGGGCCGTTGACCGCGGCGATGACGGGACACGGGATCCGCTTGAAGTCGACGATCGCCTGATGGAGGACGTCGGCGCCGCGTCGCACCTCGGCGACCAGGTCGGCCCCGGGGTCGTCGAGGCCCTTCTTGAACCAGTTGATGTCGCCGCCGGCCGAGAAGGCACGGCCCTCGCCGGTCACGATCAGCGCCCTGATCGGCGCCCGATCGGCGAGCCACGGGGCGATCAGCGCGAGCTCGCCGATCATCTCCGGGCTCATCGCGTTCATGTCGTCGGGTCGCGACAGGGTCAGGGTCCCGATCGTCGCCGTCGCTCTCGAAGCGCATCGTGTTCAGATCGGGGGGCGCGGTGGTCGGGGTTGCGTTGCTCATCGTCTCTCCGTCTCGGGGTGGATTCGCCTGGATCTCGTCGTCAGGTCGCGAGTGTATGGCGGTGCCCGTCCCTACAGTTGGGCGGGATGGCGACGAGCGGAGACAGCAGGCGTTCCCGGAACCGGGAGGGCATCGCCGAACAGCGCAAACGGCTGCCCGATCAGCCGGGCGTCTACATGTTCAGCGACGGCGACGGCCGGGTCGTCTACGTCGGCAAGTCGCGATCGATCCGCAAGCGCGTCGCCAGCCATTTCTCGGCCCGGACGACGCTCGGGCGGATGGCCGACGAGATCGAGTCGATCGACTTCATCGTCACCGAGACGGAGGCCGAGGCGCTGATCGCCGAGCAGCAGTTCATCAAGCGCCATCGCCCGATCCTCAACGTCAAGCTCCGCGACGACAAGTCCTATCCGTACATCGGGATCAGCCTCGAGGAGGAGTTCCCCCGCGTCTACTTCACACGCGAGCGGCACCGGCCGAACCGCGTCTACTTCGGCCCGTACGCGAACGCGCGCCGCGTCCGCGAGACGCTCGAGCTGCTCGGCAAGCTGTTCCAGTACCGGACCTGCGACGGGCCGGAGCCCGGGCGGCGCTCCGGCGTCCCCTGCCTCGACTACTACATCAAGCGCTGCGGGGCGCCCTGCGTCGGCTACATCGACGCCGAGGAGTACGGACGCAACATCGACGCGATCCGCCGCTTCCTCTCGGGCCGCTACCGCGAGGTCGAGCGCGACCTGACCGAGAAGATGGACGAGGCGGCGAGCGCTCAGGAGTTCGAGCGGGCGGCGCTGTTCCGGGATCGGCTGGCCGCGATCACCTCGCTGATGGAGCGCCAGCAGGTCGCCGGCGAGCAGGTCGGCACGGCCGATCTGATCGGCGTGGCGGCGGAGGGCACGGAGGCGAACGCGCAGGTGTTCCAGGTCCGCGACGGCGTCCTCTCCGAGCGCCAGGGCTTCTACCTCGACAACCAGGGGGAGGACGAGCTCGACGAGGTCGCCGAGCAGTTCATCGCCCAGTACTACGAGGCCTCGCCGACGGTGCCGCCGCTGGTCGTCGTCGGCCCGGAGCTGGCCGGACGGACCGCGCTGCTCGCCGAGGCGCTCAGCGACCGGCGCGGTTCGGCGGTCGAGGTCCGCGCCGCCGAGCGCGGCGACAAGCGCCGCCTCCGCGAGCTCGCCGAGCGCAACGCCAAGCTCGCCCTCGCCCAGGACAAGCTGCGCCGCGAGCGCCGCCGCCGCGAGCGGACCGAGGCCCTCTCCGAGCTCGCCGCGGCGATCGGCATGGACGAGGTGCCGATCCGGATCGAGGGCTACGACATCTCCAACCTCGGTCCCGAGCACACGGTCGCCTCGATGGTCGTCTTCGAGGGCGGCGCGCCGAAGAAGTCCGACTACCGGCGCTTCCGGATCCGCGGCGTCACCGACGCCTCCGACGACTTCGCCTCGATGAACGAGGTGCTCTCGCCGCCGGCTCGCGCGCTACGTCGACGAGAGCGGCAAGTCGCCGCACGACGCCGAGCTCGACGAGAGCTTCGCGGCGCTACCGGGCCTGATCATGATCGACGGCGGCAAGGGCCAGCTCGCGGCCGGCGTCAAGGCGCTGCAGCCCCTGATCGACCGGGGACGACCGTCGTCTCGCTCGCCAAGCGCCTCGAGGAGGTCTACGTGCCCGGCCGCTCGGAGCCGCTGCCGATCCGCGCCGACTCCGAGGCCTCTCGCCTGCTGCAGCGGGTTCGCGACGAGGCCCACAGGTTCGCCCTCGACCTGCACCGCAAGCGCCGCGGACAAGGCGATGACGGGCTCGGTCCTCGACGGCCTGCGTGGCGTCGGGCCGGCCCGCAAGCGGGCGCTGCTCGGCCACTTCGGCTCCCCGGAGCGGTTCCTCGACGCGTCGGCCGAGGAGATCGAGGCGGTCCCGGGCATTCCCGGCAAGCTCGCCCGCGACATCCACCGGCAGCTCAACAAGGCCGGTTGAGGCCGCCGGGCCCGGGACCGGGGCCGGCGGCCCCGACCTTCATAATCCGCACCTCGTGCCCGAACCCGTGATCAGCGTCGAGGGGCTTCGCAAGTCCTACGGGGATCTCGTGGCGGTCCGCGACGTCGACCTCGAGGTCGGCGAGGGCGAGATCTTCGCCTTCCTCGGGCCCGAACGGAGCCGGCAAGACCACGACGATCTCGGTCCTCGAGGGCTACCTCGATCGCGACGCCGGCGAGGTCAGCGTGCTCGGCGAGGATCCGGCGAGGCCGGCCGCGACTGGCGCGGCACGGGTCGGCTTCGTCCTCCAGGAATGCCGGATGGAGGGCCTGCTCACGGTCCGCGAGACGCTCGAGATGTACGCCGGCTACTACGACCGGCCCCGCGATCGGTGCCGGAGACGATCGAGCTCGTCGGCCTCGCCGAGAAGGCCGACGACCGGGCCGGCAAGCTCTCCGGCGGCCAGCAGCGTCGCCTCGACGTCGCGGTCGCGCTGATCGGCGACGCCGAGCTGCTCTTCCTCGACGAGCCGACGACCGGCTTCGACCCGTCCGCCCGGCGTCAGGCCTGGCACGTCATCGCCGGACTCCGCGATCTCGGCAAGACCGTGATGCTGACGACCCACTACATGGACGAGGCCCAGGAGCTGGCCGACCGCGTCGCGGTGATCGCCGCGCGGCGAGATCATCGCCACCGGGACGCCCGACGACCTCGGCGGCCGGGCGGAGGCCGCCAGCACCGTCAGCTTCGACCGCCCCGACGGCGGCGGCGATGCCGACCCGCAGGCCGCCGTCGCCGGCGAGTGGACCGCCGACAACGGTCGCATGGTGCTGCGGACGCCGGACCCGACCCGCAGCCTCAACGAGCTCACCGGCTGGGCGCTGGCCCGCGGGATCGAGCTCGAGCACCTCGAGGTCACGCGGCCGAGCCTCGAGGACGTCTACCTCGAGCTGACCGGCACCGAAGGCGGCAAGTGAGCGGCATATGAGCGCCGCGGCCCTCGTCCTCCATCAGTTCCGCTACGAGCAGAAGGTCTTCTGGCGCAGCCCGGCGGCGGTCTTCTTCACCGTCATGTTCCCGGTCATCTTCCTGCTGCTGTTCGCGTCGCTGTTCGGCGACCAGCAGATCGACGGCCTCGGCATCGACGCCGCCACCTACTACGTGCCGGGGATCATCACCCTCGCCGTCGTCTCGGCGACGCTCGTCAACGTCGCGATGCGGATCGTCGAGATGCGCGAGAGCGGCCGGCTGAAGCGGCTGCGCGGCACGCCGCTGCCGACCTGGGCCTACGTCGGCGGGCGGATCGGCAACGCCTTCGTCGTCTCGCGTGCTGATGGTCGTGATCGTCACGCTGATCGGGAACGTCCTCTACGGCGTCCCGATCCCGACGACGACGATCCCGGCGCTGCTCGTCACCCTGATCGTCGGCACGTTCTCGTTCTGCTCGATCGGCCTCGCGCTCAGCATCGTCATCCCGAACGAGCAGGCCGCGCCGCCGATCACGAACTTCACGGTGCTGCCGCTCTACTTCCTCTCGGGCGTGTTCGTGCCCGAGACCGAGATCCCCGACAGCGTCCTGACCTTCGCCTCGATCTTCCCGATCCGGCCGTTCTTCGAGGCCTTCCTGACCGCATTCGACCCGGCGACGACCGGAGCCGGGTTCGATTGGGGCCACCTCGCCGTCGTCGCGGCATGGGGAATCGCCTCGATGCTGATTACCATGCGGTGGTTCCGCTGGTCCCCCAGATCGACCTAGATCGGGCTCACGCGACCGGCGGCATCGTCCACCCCGCAAGCAACTACGCAATCAGGCACCAACACAGGAGGCAACGTGGCAGTCAAGGTCGGCATCAACGGTTTCGGAAGGATCGGCAGGAACCTGTTCCGCGCCGCTAGTGAGTCCGGGGCCGACCTCGAGATCGTCGCGGTCAACGACCTCACCGACGACGACACCCTCGGCCACCTCCTCAAGTACGACTCGATCCTCGGCCGCTTCCCGGGCGAGGTCAGCGTCGGCGACGGCGTCATCAACGTCGACGGCAGGGAGATCACGGCCCTCGAGGAGCGCGATCCCGCCAACCTCCCGTGGGGCGACCTCGGCGTCGACGTCGTGATCGAGTCGACCGGCTTCTTCACGAAGCGCGACGACGCGGCCAAGCACCTCGCCGCGGGCGCGAAGAAGGTCATCATCTCGGCGCCGGCGACCGAGCCGGACATCACCGTCGCGCTCGGCGTCAACTTCGACGAGTACGACCCGGAGATCCACCACATCATCTCCAACGCGTCGTGCACGACGAACTGCCTCGCGCCGCTGGCGAAGGTGGTCAACGACTCGGTCGGCATCGAGCACGGGCTGATGACGACGATCCACGCCTACACCGCCGATCAGCGCCTCCAGGACATGCCTCACAAGGACCTGCGGCGGGCCCGCGCCGCGGCGCTCAACCTGATTCCGGCGTCGACCGGCGCCGCCAAGGCGGTCGGCCTCGTCCTCCCGGAGCTGAACGGGCGCCTCAGCGGTTTCGCCATGCGCGCGCCGGTGGCGACCGGCTCGGTCGTCGACCTGACCTGCAAGGTCTCGAAGGAGACGACGGCCGAGGAGATCAACGCCGCGGTCGAGGCCGCGGCCGCCGGCCCCCTCGCCGGAATCCTCGCCTACACCGAGGATCCGATCGTCTCCACCGACATCGTCAAGGACCCGCACTCGTCGATCTTCGACGCCAGCCTGACGATGGTCATGGAGGGGACGATGCTCAAGGTCGTCTCCTGGTACGACAACGAGTGGGGTTACTCGAACCGCCTGGTCGAGCTCGCCGGCAAGGTCCTCTAGCCGGCCCGGGCTGATCGCCGTGAGCTGAGTCAGGAGAGCCCGCGGGGCCGCTTCGGCAAGGCGTCGGTCCGCGACGCCGAGGTCGCGGGCCGGACCGTGCTGGTCCGCGCCGACCTCAACGCCCCCCTGGCCGACGGGCGAGGTCGAGCGACGACAAGCGCATCCGCGCCGCGCTGCCGACGATCGAGCTGCTGCGCGACCGGGGCGCGCGGATCGTGCTCTGCTCGCACCTCGGCCGGCCGGAGGGCGTCGATCCGGAGCTGTCGATGGCGCCGGTCGCCGGGCGGCTCGGCGAGCTGCTCGGCGCCGATGTCGCGGCTCGCTCCGGCGGTCGTCGGCGCCGAGGTCGAGGCCGCCGTGGCCGACCTCGCGCCGGGCTCCGTCCTGCTGCTCGAGAACACGCGCTTCGAGGCGGGGGAGAAGCGCGAACGACGACGACCTGGCCGACGCCCTCGCCGCGCTCGCCGACTCTACGTCAACGATGCCTTCGGCGCCGCCCACCGTGCTCACGCATCGACCGAGGGCGTCGCCCACCGGCTTCCGGCCTACTCGGGCCTGCTGCTCGAGCGCGAGGTCCGCGAGCTGACCGCGGTGCTCGACGATCCCGAGCGCCCGATGGTCGTCGTGCTCGGCGGCGCCAAGGTCACCGACAAGGTCGGCGTCATCGAGCGCTTCCTCGAGATCGCCGACGAGATCCTGATCGGCGGGGCGATGTGCTTCAGCTTCTTCCGGGCCCAGGGTCACGAGACCGGGCAACTCGCTCGTCGAGGAGGACGGCATCGCGCTGGCCGGGCGCGCGCTCGAGCTCGCCGCCGACTCCGGACTGCGAGCTGCGCCTGCCGACGGACCTCGTCCTCGGCGAGAGCTTCTCGGCCGACGCCGAACCCGTCGAGCTCGACGGTGTCGACGTGCCCGACGGGATGATGGGGCTCGACGTCGGGCCGGCGACGGCGCGGGCCTACGCGGCCGCGATCGCCGCGGCTGGGACGGTCTTCTGGAACGGCCCGATGGGCGCCTTCGAGCTGCCGCCGTTCGCCGCCGGGACCAGGGCGGTCGCCGACGCGGTCGCGACGGACCGGGGCGACGACGATCGTCGGCGGAGGTGACTCCGGCGCGGCGCTCGCCCAGTTCGGCCTCGAGGACGAGGTCGACTGGCTCTCGACCGGTGGGGGCGCCTCGCTGGAGCTGATCGAGGGCAAGCCCCTGCCGGGGGTCGAGGCGCTGATCGATGCCGCGACCGTCGCGGCGGGAGGGGAGACGAGCTGATGGCCGACCCGCCGGCCGCTGATCGCGGCGAACTGGAAGATGAACAAGACGATCGGCGAGGCTCGCGACGTTCTGCGACGAGCTCCTGCCCGAGGTCGAGGACCGGGGCATCGAGGAGCGCCGAGGTCGTGATCTGCCCGCCCTTCCTGGCCCTGCCGCTCGTCGCCCAGCTCTGCGCCGGTACCGGCGTCGGCGTCGCCGGCCAGAACATGTACTTCGAGGAGTCCGGAGCGTTCACGGGCGAGGTCTCGCGCGGCGATGCTGCTCGACGCCGGCGCGACCGGCGGTCGTGCTCGGCCACTCCGAACGCCGCCAGTTCTTCGGCGAGACCGACGAGGCGCTGGCGCGCAAGGTCCCGGTGGCCCTCGATGCCGGGCCTGCTGCCGATCCTCTGCGTCGGTGAGAGCGACGACGAGCGGGAGCGCGACGACACCGATCAGGTCCTGCGCCGCCAGGTCGACGCGGCGCTGTCGCGGGTCCCGACGAGCGGCTGGCCGACGTCGTCATCGCCTACGAGCCGATCTGGGCGATCGGGACCGGCAAGACGGCCACCGCCGAGCAGGCGAACGACGCCTGCGGCTTCATCCGGTCGCTGTCGTCGCCTCCGCTCCGCCGAGGCCGGCGAGCGGATCCGGATCCAGTACGGTGGCTCGGTGAAGCCCGCCAACGCCGCAGGAGCTGCTCGGCCAGACCGAGATCGACGGCGCGCTCGTCGGCGGCGCCGCCCTCGACCCCGAGGACTTCGCTGCGATCGTCGCGGCGGCGTCGCCAGCGTGATCGGAGCGAGCCGGGATGCCTGAGCTGCCACCCGGGCCGGGATCCCTTCCCGTCGACGGCCTGGCGCTCGTCATCCTCGACGGCTGGGGGCTCGCCGAGCCGGGACCCGGAAACGCCGTCTCCCTCGCCGACACGCCGACCTTCGACGAGCTCTGGGCCGCCTACCCGCACACGCGGATCTCGGCCTCCGGGCACGACGTCGGCCTGCCCGACGGGCAGATGGGCAACTCCGAGGTCGGCCACCTGAACCTCGGCGCCGGCTCGGTCGTCAAGCAGGACCTGGCGCGGATCGACGGCGCGATCGCCGACGGCAGCTTCTTCGAGAACGAGGTGCTCGTCGGCGCGTGCGAGCGGGCCCGCAAGAGCCCCCGCGGTCGCCTCCATCTGCTCGGGCTCGTCTCCGACGGCGGCGTCCACTCGGGCTGGGAGCACATCGAGGCCTGCATCGAGCTGGCGGCGCGCGAGGGTGTTCCCGACCTCGTCGTCCATGCCTTCACCGACGGCCGCGACACGAGCCCCTCCGGCGGCGCGAGACTACATCGAGGAGGTCGAGCGCTGGCTGCGCAGCGCCGGGCGGATCGGCACCGTCGGCGGTCGCTACTACGCGATGGACCGCGACCACCGCTGGGAGCGCACGAAGCTCGCCTTCGACGCTCTCGTCCACGGCCAGGGCGTGCGGGCCGGGTCGGCTGCGGAGGCCGTCGCCGACGGCTACGAGGCCGGGGACACCGACGAGTTCATCAAGCCGACGGTGATCGGCGGCTACGACGGGATGCAGCCCGGCGACGTCGTCATGGCCTTCAACTTCCGGCCCGACCGGATGCGCCAGCTGATCGCGGCGCTCGGCGATCCCGGCTTCGACGACTTCGAGCGGGGCGGCGATCCGGGGCTCGACATCTCGACGATGGCCAGCTACCGCGCCGAGTGGAAGTACCCGGTCGCCTTCCCGCCGCACGCCCCGGCGACGACGATGGCCGAGGTGATCAGCGAGGCGGGGGGCAGGCAGCTCCACGTCGCCGAGACCGAGAAGTACGCCCACGTGACCTACTTCTTCAACGGCGGCCGCGAGGCGGAGTGGGGCGGGGAGGAGCGTCGGCTTGCCGAGTCGCCCCGCGACGTGCCCGACCTACGACCACAAGCCCGAGATGAGCGCCGCCAAGGCCGCCGACGAGTTCTGCTCGGAGTGGTCGAAGGGCGGGTTCCGCTTCGGGATCATCAACTTCGCGAACCCGGACATGGTCGGCCACACCGGCTCGATCCCCGCCGCGGTCAGCGCGATCGAGGCGGTCGACGCCTGCCTCGCCCGCGTGGTCGCGACCGTCCACGAGTCGGGCGGCGCCTGCATCGTCACCGCCGACCACGGGAACGCCGAGTACATGCTCGAGCCCGACGGCTCGCCGAACACGGCGCACACGACGAACCTGGTTCCGCTGATCGTCACCGTCGCACGGGATCGAGCTGCGGGAGGGGATCCTGGCCGACGTCTCGCCGACGGCCCTCGACCTGCTCGGCATCGAGAAGCCCGACGGGATGACCGGTCGAGCTCCCTCGTCGATGCGTAGCGAGCCCGAGAGACTCCGCTTCGAGATCGTCGCCCGCGACGGCGATGCGCGGGCGGGGATCCTCCATACGCCGCACGGGCCGATCGAGACGCCCTGCTTCGTGCCCGCTCGCGACCCGGGGATCGGTCAAGGGCCTGCTGCCGGACGAGGTCTCGGGGATGGGTTACGAGATGGTCCTCGGCAACACCTACCACCTGATGCTGTCGCCGGGCGGGGAGCGGATCGCCGAGTTCGGCGGCCTCCACGACTTCATGGGCTGGGATCGGCCGATAATCACCGATTCGGGCGGTTTCCAGGTGTTTTCTCTGGCTCACGGCAGCGTCGCCGACGAGGTGAAGGGCCGCCGCGGCACGGCCGCCGCTGGAGGGCGGCGTGCTCTCGATCGGCGAGGAGGGCGTCCGGTTCCGCTCCTACATCGACGGCTCCGAGCAGTTCCTCTCGCCGGAGCGCTCGATGGAGGTCCAGGGCCAGATCGGCTCCGACATCGCGCTCGTCTTCGACGAGTGCACGCCCGTTTCACGCCGACCGCGACTACACGGCGCGCTCGACCGAGCGCACCCATCGCTGGCTCGATCGCTGCCTCGCCTGGCACGGCGAGCACGGCGCCGGCCGGTCAGGCCGTCTTCGGGATCGTCCAGGGCGGGACGCACGAGGACCTGCGGCGGCGAGTCGTCGGACGGCGATCGCCGCCGCCGGCGTCGACGGGATCGCGATCGGCGGCACGCTCGGCGAGGACAAGGAGCAGATGCGCGAGGTCGTCGGGATGACGGTCGGGATGCTGCCCGGTCGATGCGCCCAAGCACCTGCTCGGGATCGGCGAGGCGGACGATCTCGTCGAGGGCGTCGGCGATCGGTCTCGACAGCTTCGACTGCGCGGTCCCGACCCGGCTCGGCCGGCACGGCATGGCGCTGGCCCCGCTGCCCGAGCGGCGCTTCCGCTACGACGTCCGCAAGAGCCGCAACCGCGACGAGACCGGGCCCGCTCGTCGTCGGCTGCCCGTGCGTCGCCTGCACGCGGCACAGCCGCGGCTACGTCCACTACCTGTCGAAGGCCGAGGAGCTGACCGGCGTCCGGCTGCTGACGATCCACAACCTCACCTATACCGCGCGAGCTGATGCGCGGCGCCCGCGCCGCGATCGTCGCCGGCGGTTACGGCGGCCTACCGGGACGCGATCCTCGCCGGCGCCAGCCCCTGGGAGGCCGGCTAGCTAGCCGCCGGTCTGGTCGATCAGGAACTGCTTGAACTGATCGATCGAGTTCTGGACGTTGTCGCCGATGAACTTGCCGACGTCGGTGTTCTGGCCGGCGTCCGTGGCGAGCAGGATCACCGCGGCGATCAGGCCGGCGACGATCGCGATCAGCAGCACCGCGAAGAGGCCGCGCATGAAGCTCGAGAAGCGCGAGCGCTTCCGGGGCGGCGTCGCGACCGGCGCCGGCTGGCGGCGTGGCGCCGGAGCCGATCGGCGCGGGCGGGCGGCCGCCCGTGCGGGGGAGGTCGGGGTGCGCGGCTCGCGCGGGGCGACCCGGGTGGCGGCGGTGCTGCGGTTGTCGACGAGGCGGGTCGTCGCCTCCGAGGCCGGGGCGATGCCCGAGAGGCCGGCGCGCAGTGCGGCGCCGTAGGCGAGCGCGTCGACGTAGCGGTCCTCGGGCTCGTTCTCGAGGCCCGCGGAGAACGGCCTGCGAGAGCGCCTCGGGGATCTTCGGCTCGTAGCTGGTCGGGGGGAGCGGGCGCTCGTTCTCGCGGCGGATCGCGAGCTCGGCGAGGCTGTTGCCCTCGTAGGGAAGCCGCGCCGTCAGCAGCTGGTAGGTGACGACGCCGAGCGAGTAGACGTCGGAGATCGGGGTCGCCTCCTCGCCGCGCGACTGCTCGGGCGAGAGGTAGGCGGCGGTGCCGACGACGGAGCCGACCTGCGTCAGGCGGGTCTGCTCGGCGGCGCGGGCGATCCCGAAGTCGGCGAGCTTGACGGTCATCTCCGCCGGCCCGCCGGCGGGGCCGCCGATCACCATCAGGTTCCCCGGCTTGACGTCGCGGTGGATGATCCCCTGGCGGTGGGCGTACTCGAGCCCGGCGCAGGCCTGCGCGGCGATCTCGACGGCGGTGCCGGGCCGCAGGGCGCCGTCGCGCTGCAGCAGCTGCGCTCCCGGATCGTCCCTCGACGTACTCCATGACGATGAAGTGGCGGCCCGCGTCGACGCCCGGTGTCGTAGACCTGGACGATGTTCGGGTGGACGAGCTTCGCGACGGCGAGCGCCTCGCGCCGGAACCGGGCGACGAACTTCTCGTCGTCGGAGAGGTGCTCGGCCAGGACCTTGACCGCCACCGTCCGCTCGAGGACGCGATCCATGGCCGGTAGACGGTGGACATGCCGCCGCTGCCGAGCCGGTCGCCGAGCTCGTACCTGTTGGCGATCGTCGTGCCGGTCATCGGCCGTGCTCCTTGTCCTTCTCGTGCTTGTCCGCCCTTGTTCTTGTTCTTGTCGGGCTTCGGCTTCTTGATCGGAGCGTCCGGCGGCTTCCTTCTTGCCGCCCGGGCTGATGCCTCCACCCGGGGGTGTTCGGCGGACCGTGCCGTTCCCGTTGCTGTTGCCCGGGCCGGTCGGCGGCGTCGGTGTCGGTGGTCGTGCTGGTGGTGGTCGTCGTGCTCTTCGTCGTCGTCGTCGACGTCGAGGTCGTCGGTCGGCTCGGTGTCGGTGATCGATCGGCTCGGTGTCGGTCGATTCGGTCGTGGACGATGGAGGTCGTCTCGCGTCGGCCGGCTGGCACTCGTCCTCGACCTGGGACGCGGAGGTTGTCGACGAGCTCCTGGGCGTCGCGTCGTGAACTGCTCGCCCGTCTGATCCGGAGACGTCGTTGATCGCCTGCTCGAGCGTGTCGACGGCTCCGATCGCCCGGTCGCAGTTCCCCTCGTCGAAGAAGGCCTGGATCCGGTCGAGCTGGCCGCTCAGGTCGGTGGCGATGTTGGGATCGATGTCGGCGCTCGTCGAGTCGCCGCTCGATCCGCAACCGAGCAGCAGCAGGCCGGCCGCGGCGAGGCCGAGGCAGCAGGCGATGAGACGTCGGGGCGCCATCGGCGGCGAGTGTAGCTGCGGCCTCATCTGCGCTATCTGCCCTGAAAAAGCCTGCGTGCGAGGTGTTCCGGGAGCCCGGCCCGCTCGATCGCGGAGGCGGCGCTGCTCGATGTCGTAGCCGACCCGGTGGTAGGTCGCCTCCCAGGATTCCGTGTCGAGCTCGAGCCATGCCGCCCGGGGGTCGCCGTCGCGCGGCTGGCCGACGCTGCCGGGGTTGATCAGCCACCTGCCCTCGTCGATCTCGAGGCGGGTTCCGGCGCCCGCCTGCCAGCCGCGGGCCTCGCCGACGCCGTCCTCGGTGGTCGCCGAGAAGAACAGGGCGACGTGCGAGTGGCCGACGAAGCTGACCCGCTTGTCCTGGACCTCGAGGCAGTCGGCGGCCTGCTCCGGCCAGAGCACGTACTCCCAGACGGGATCGCGCGGGGAGGCGTGGTAGAGCGCGGCGGCCCGGGAGGTGTCGGAGGGCTCAGGCCGGCGAGGTAGTCGAGGTTCGGCTTCGAGGTGTTCTCGGCCGTCCATTCGACCGCCGCCGCGGCCGCGGAGGAGAAGGTCGAGGTGTCCAACTCGCCGAGGACCGCGAGGTCGTGGTTGCCGACGAGGCAGACCTCGCAGCGCTCGCGGGCGAGCTCGACGCAGCCGTCGGGCTGCGCGCCGTAGCCGATCACGTCGCCCAGGCACCAGCGCTCCTCGACGCCGACCTCGTCGCTGTCGCGGAGGACCGCCTCGAAGGCGGGAAGGTTCGCGTGGATGTCGCTGAAGACTGCTACCTGCATGGTTGTGGATGCCGCTCGCGGTGCCGCGGTGGCCGCGGGCACGTCGCGGGGGGCGCGGAGGCGCCGAGGAGCCCCGTCCGGGTCCGGATATCGTAGGTGGGGAGGCGCGGAGCGGGCGCGACGGGCCGCTTCGGGCGCCGGCCGGATCGCGCTGATCGTCGCGCTTGCCATGCGGGTACGAGCTCCCCGACGGCCGGAAAGCGAACGCCACGTTCCCCGGTCGCGCGCCGACGCCGTCGGAGGGCCTTGTTAGGGTGGCGCCCGCTCTGCATCCAGACAGGAGGAAACACCAGTGACCAAGGCTGAATTCATTGACCGCATCGCAAGTGACGATCGGATTGACAGCAAGAAGGCCGCCGCCGACGCGGTCGAGGCCGTTCTCGACGGCATCGTGTCTTCGCTGACGGCCGGCGACGACGTGAACTTCACCGGGTTCGGGAAGTTCAGCGTCAACGAGAGGGGCCCGCGCCAGGGCGTCAACCCCCGGACCGGCGAGCGGATCACCATTCCCGGCGGCAAGGTGCCGAAGTTCTCGGCGGGCGCCGGCCTCAAGAGCGCCGTCAAGGGCTCCTGAATCGCCCCCGAACGGTAGGAAACCGTTCGCTGACCGGCTGGCGGCGCTCGAAGCAGAGCGCCGCAGCCAGGTCTGTCTCGGGCTCGACCCGGTTCCCTCGAAGGAACCGTGGTCGACCGCCCCGGGCGGCCCGACCGATGGCGATGCGCGTGAGCGCGCCGCCGCCGCCGTCGAGGCCGGTTGCCGCGACCTGATCGCGGCCGCCGGACCCGGCCTGCGTCGCGGTCAAGCCGCAGCTCGCCCGCTTCGAGGCGCTCGGCGCCCCCGGCTGGCGCGCGCTCGAGGGCGTGGTCGAGGCGGCCCACGAAGCGGGCCTGCTCGTCGTCGCCGACGGCAAGCGGGCCGACGTGCCGGTCAGCGCCGAGGCCTACGCCGACGCGCTGCTCGGCAGCACCGAGACCCCCTGGGGCGCCGTCCCCGGGCTCGGCGCCGACGCCGTCACGCTCAACCCGCTGCTCGGCGCGCGACTCGCTCGAGCCGCTCGTCGACGCCGCCGCCGAGGCGGGCGCCGGGATCTTCGTCCTCGTCAGGACCTCCAACCCCGGTGCCGCCGACGTCCTCGACCTCGACGCCGGACGGCGCTCCGCTGCACGAGCGGATCGCCGCGCACCGTCGACGCGCTCGCCGACCGGCTCGCCGGCAGCGGCGGCTTCAGCGGGGCCGGCGCGGTCGTCGGCGCCACCGAGCCGCGCTTCCTCGCGCGCCTGCGGGAGCTGATGCCGCGGGCGATCTTCCTGCTGCCCGGAGTCGGCGCCCAGGGCGGCTCCGCCGAGCGGACCTGAGCGCGGCCTTCACCGGGCCCGGGCTCGGCGCTCGTCACCGCCTCGCGCAGCGTCGCGTCGGCGCCCGATCCCGGCGAGGCGGCCGAGCGGCTCCGCGCGCAGGTCTGGGAGATCGCCGGCGGCTGAGCCGGCTCCCGGACCCGCCCGACGCTCCGGTCCCGGACATCCGGGCAGCGCCTAGAGTTGGCCGCGATGGACGCTCCCGTCGACGACCGGCACCGACCTCGACCCGACCGCGGTCCTGCGGCGCGCGATCGCCGATTCCGCCGCCGAGCTCCACGCCGGGATCCCGGCCGTCGACCCTGGAGCGGCCGCCGCGCGCCGAGTTCGGCGACTACTCGACGAACGCCGCGATGCTCGCCGCCCCGCTGCTCGGCTCGCCGCCGCGGGAGGTCGCGGCCGATCTGGCGCGCGGCGTCGAGTCGCGGCTCGGCGACCACCTCGACCGCGTCGAGATCGCCGGGCCCGGGCTTCCTCAACCTGTACATGTCCGAGTCCTGGATGCGGGCCGCCGTCGAGTACGTGCGGCGACGCGGCCGCGAGTTCGGCTCCGGCCTGGCCGACGCGCCCGGCATCGGTCCTCGTCGAGTTCGTCAGCGCCAACCCGACCGGGCCGCTGACCGTGGCCAGCGGCCGGCACCTGGCGTTCGGCGACTCGCTCGCCCGGGTCCTCGAGTTCGCCGGTCACCGGGTGAGCCGCGAGTACTACCTGAACGACGCCGGCGCGCAGATCGACCTGTTCGGCGCCTCGATCGCGGCGCGGATCGCCGGGACCGACGTGCCCGAGGGCGGCTACGAGGGCGACTACGTGGCCGAGCTCGGCGAGCGGATCGCGGCCGAGAGCCCGGAGGCGGCGGCCGATCCGGCGCTCCTGCGCGAGCGGGGCGTCGAGCTGATGCTCGAGTCGATCAAGGAGACGCTCGACCGCGGCCCGGGTCCGCTACGACACCTGGAGCTCGGAGCAGGAGCTCCACGACGCCGACGCGATCAACTCGTCGATCGCCGACCTGCGCGATCGCAAGCTCGTCTACGACAGCGACGGCGCGGTCTGGCTGCGGACCTCGGAGTTCGGCGACGACAAGGACCGCGTCCTGATCCGCGCCGACGGCACGCCCGACCTACTTCGCCGCCGACATCGCCTACCACCGCGGCAAGCTGCAGCGCGGGTTCGACCTGCTCATCAACGTGCTCGGCGCCGACCACCACGGCTACATCAACCGGATGCGCGCCGCGATCGTCGCGCTCGGGGCCCCGGGGGAGGCGTTCGAGGCGGAGATCATGCAGATGGTCAACCTCGTCGAGGGCGGCGAGCGGGCCCGGATGTCGAAGCGCCGCGGCGACTTCGCCAAGCTCGACGACCTGCTCGACGACATCGGCACCGACGCGACCCGCTTCTTCATGCTGATGAGGAGCCACGACACGCCGATCGACATCGATCTCGAGCTGGCGCGCGCGCACTCCTCCGACAACCCCGTCTACTACGCGCAGTACGCCCACGCGCGGATCTGCAGCCTGTTCCGGGCGGCCGCCGCGAACGGGTCGGACGGCGGCGATGCCGACGATCCGCCGGTGCCCGCGGGCTCGCTCGAGCCCGCCGAGCGGGCGCTGATCGCCCGGCTGCTCGAGATGCCCGACCAGATCAACCGCGCCGCGACGAAGCGCGAGCCGCACGGGATCGCGACCTACGTCCGCGAGGTCGCGGCCGACTTCCACGCCTTCTACCGGGACGCCCGGGTCGTCGGCGCCGGCCCGGGCCTGGAGCCGGCCCGGCTCACCGTCTGCGCCGCCACCCGTGACGTGATCGCGACCCTGCTCGACCTGCTCGGGGTCGAGGCGCCGGAGGAGATGTGAGGGCTTGGCCGGCCTGAGCTGGCGCACGATCCTGGCCCTCGGCCTGCTCGGACTGATTCTCGGATTCGGCTGGGGGATCGCCGATCAGCCCGTCTACCGCGCGACCGCCGGCGTCGCGGTCGAGAGCGACTCCCAGGGCGCCGACCGGGCGCGCCTCGAGCGCTTCGCCCAGCGCGGCGAGAGCGAGCAGGTGGCGACCAAGGCCGCCGGTCTGCTCGGCGGCGACGTCGCCGGGGCCGACCTGCTCTCCGACGTCGCCGTCAGGCCCGGCGCCCGAGCGGCGGCGCCGTGATCGTCAGCGCGACCTCCGAGTCGCCCGACTACGCGGCCGCCGCCGCGGACGGCTACGCGGAGGCGCTCGTCAAGGTCGAGGGCGATCCGCTCGCGCTCGGCGCGTCCGCGTCGATCCCGACGACGCCCTTCGAGAACCGCTCGGCGCCCGCTGAGCGCCGCGATCGGGCTGCTGGCCGGGCTCCTGCTCGGCGCTGGTCGTCGCGGTGATGGCGCTGGCCGCGTCGGCGCCGGCGCGACGAGCCTCCCCACCCGTCGATCGATCCACGGCCCTGCGACCGCGCGAGCCCGAGCCCGTCACCGAGGCCGAGTCCGGCCCGATCGTCGCCGCCTCGCGTGCTCGAGCGCTGCTCGGGTTCGTGCGGCCGACGCCTCGATCGGTCGGCGAGCGGACGACTCGCGCTCTCGGCGGCTCGACGATCTCCGGATGTGTCGCCGACCGGCCTCGCGACGGTGTCGGGTCGTCGCCGTGACGACCGTCGGCGACGATGCCCTCGGGCCTGGATGCGGCGACCGGCCTCGCGCGCGCCGCCGCCGAGGCGGGCCTCCGCGTCCTCCTCGTCGAGGCCGACCTCGCCGCGCCCGCGCTCGCGGGGCGCCTCGGGGTCGCGCCGAGCCGGGCCTCCACGACTACCTGGAGGCGGCGCCTCGCCCGGGAGGTCCTCAGGACGGTCCGGGCCGAGGTCGAGGACGCGGGTGCCGGTCGGATTCGCGTGCGTGCCCGCCGGGCGGCCCGGGCGGGGACGCGAGCATCCGCGGCCATCGCTTCGCCGGCCTCGTCGGGCGGCTCTCGAGGGTCTACGACCTCGTCGTCTACACGTCGCCTCCGCGTGCTCGCCGGCGAGGAGGCGGAGGCGCTCGCGGACCTCGTCGGATGCCGTTGCTCGTCGTCGTCGGCGCCGACGCCGCGGACGACGAACTCGAGCGCGGCCGCCGAGGCCCTGTCGGCCGCGCTCGGGTCGTCGGCGTGATCACCTGCGAGCCCTGATTCAGGGCAGCGCGAGACCCGCGAGCCCGCTCCGTCTCGCGTACCATCGCGGCCGTGGCGGAAACGAGCGCACCGGGACAGGGCTCCCGGCGGATCTCCTGGGGCAATCGCATTCTGGCCCCGCTCGCGTTGATCGTCGGTCGTCGTCGCGATCCTCTCGATCGTCTCCGCCAACACCGGTAAGCGACGACACCGCCACGCAGGACACGAAGGCCCAGATCGCCTCCGAGAAGTCCGGACAAGAAGCGGGCCCGGAGAACCCGCGGACCTACACGGTCGAGGAGGGCGACACGCTCGGCGCGATCGCCGAGAAGTTCAACGTCTCGACGAAGCGCCTCGAGCGCCTCAATCCCGACATCGATCCGCAGACCTTGAACGCCGGCCAAGAGCTGCAGATTCGCGTAGATGCGCGGCGGCGGGGTCCGATCGCCGCGCGGCGGTCGCGCCGCGCCGACTGCCGGCGCTCGCGGCTCTCGGCCCTCGCCGCGTTCGCGCTCGCGTCCGATCGCGGTGCGGCGCCGGCCGCGCAGGGATCCGGCGGCGCGCCGGGCCGGAGGTCGGACGCGGCGACCTGGTTGCTGCTCGACCCCTCCGACGGCCAGGAGCTCGCCGCCCACGATCCCGACAAGGAGCGGGCGATCGCCAGCACCACGAAGCTGATGACCGCCTACCTCGCGCTCAAGAAGCTCTCGATGAAGCGAGAAGCTCGAGGTGCCCGCCTACTCGCCGGGGCCGGCGGAGTCGGTGGCCGGCCTGACGAAGGGCGAGAGGCTGACCGTCCACGATCTGCTGACGGCGATGATGCTGCCGAGCGCCAACGACGCCGCCGTCACCGTCGCCGACGGGGTCGCCGGCTCGCAGAAGGCCTTCGTCGAGCGAGATGAACCGGGCCGCCGGCGTCGCTCGGCCTCGACCACACCAGCTACGCCAACCCGATCGGCCTCGACGACAAGGACAACTACTCCTCGGCCGGCGACCTCACCGACCTGTCGCTGCAGCTCCTCACCGATCGCCGCTTCCGCAAGATCGTCGCCGAGCCCGAGGCGACCCTGAAGAGCGGCTCGCAGAAGCGCGTCGTCACGAACACGAACACGCTGCTGCTCTCCGATCCGAGCGTCGACGGCGTCAAGACCGGCCACACGCTCGACGCCGGGTACGTCCTCGTCGCCTCGGCCAAGCGCGACGGCGTCCCGCTGATCGCGGCGGTCCTGGGCGCGCCGAGCGAGGCCGAGCGCGACGCCTCGGCCGAGGCGCTGCTCGACTACGGCTACTCGCTCTATCGACGAGAAGACCGTCGTCAGGCGGGGCGAGGAGGTCGGCGACCGCGACCGTCCGCTACGAGGACGAGGACCTGCCGCTGGTGGCGAAGCGGGCGATCGAGGTCTCGGTCCGCAAGGACCAGGACGTGCGGGTCGACGTCGAGGGCCCCGAAGGAGGTCGAGGGCCCGATCGCGGAGGGCGACCGGCTCGGTCAGCTCACCGTCACGATCGACGGGAAGTTCGCCGATCGCACGCCGCTGATCGCCGGCCGGAGCGTCGACGAGCCCACGGTCATCGACCGGATCGGCGGCCCGCTCGTCGCCGCCCTGATCGTCTTCGCCGTGATCGTCATACTGGCCGGAGTCGCGTTCTGGTTGCGCCGTCGCGAGACGGCGGACGACCGATCGGAGCGCGACCCGGAGGAGAGAATGAGGACTCGCCAGGAGCGCATCCGAAGAAGAGACGGGGGAGAGGGCGAATGATCCTCACGGTCACGCTGAACATCGCCTTGGACAGGACCGTCGCCGTGCCGCGAATGGCGCTGGGCAACCGCCACCGCGTCGTCGACTCGCGCCGTGCCGCCGGCGGCAAGGGCGTCAACATCGCCCGCGCCCTCAAGTGCCTCGGCGAGCCCGTCATCGCGACCGGCTTCGCGGCGGGGCCGACCGGCGCGCGGATCCGCGAGTTGCTCGACGGCGAGCAGGTCCTGCACGACTTCGTCGAGGTCGCCGGCGATTCGCGGACGAACCTCTCCGTCGTCGATCCGACCTCCGGCGAGCAGACCGAGATCAACGAGCGCGGCCCGCAGGTCGCCGCCGCCGACCTCGACCACTTCCGCGAACGCCTCCTCTACCTCGCCGGCGGCGCCGAGCTCTGCGTGATCGCGGGCTCGCTGCCCCCGGGCGCCGAGGCGGACCATTACGGCGCCCTGATCGAGGGCCTGCGCGGCGCATGGGCGTGCCAGACGCTGCTCGACATCGACGGCGAGCCGATGCGCGTCGGGCTGCGCGCCCAGCCTTCGATCGTCGTCCCCAACGTCGGCGAGGCCGAGGAGGCCGTCGGTTACGAGTTCACCGAGCCCGAGGACCTGAACACGGCGCTCACCGACCTCGTCGGCATGGGCGCCGAGGAGGCGATCATCACGACCGCCAACGGCTGCGCCGCACTGGTCGGCGAGGGCCAGGCCAAGCACGTCTTCGAGGCGACGATCGAGCCGCTGGCCGCGGTCGCGAGCGTCGGCTCCGGGCGACGCGTTCCTCGCCGGCTTCGTCGCCGCCCGCCGCGCCGGGCGCGCCGATCGAGGACTGCCTCGGCTACGGCGTCGCCTGCGGCGCCGAGTCGACCCAGCATCTCGGCGCCGGGACGCTGGATCGCTCCGAGGTCGAGAAGCTCGTCGGCCGCGTCACCGTCGACCGGCTCAACGCGCCGCTGCGCGCCGCCTGAGCGTCCGAGCGCGCCCGCGCCGCGGCGCCGACTTTTCCCGCAGTTTCCGGGTCCGGAGGCGCCCCGAGCCCGTCGACCCGGCCACCTACAATCCTCTTTCTGCATTCGACCAAGGGAGCGCCACCAGTTGGAAGTTGAGATCGGACGGGGAAAGAAGGCTCGCCGCGCCTACGGGTTCGACGACATCGCAATCGTGCCGTCGCGGCGGACGAGGGACCCCGACGACATCGACATCACCTGGAACCTCGGCCCGTACCGCTTCGAGCTGCCCCTGCTCGCTTCGGCGATGGACGGGGTCGTCAGCCCCCGGACCGCGATCGAGATCAACAAGCTCGGCGGCCTCGGCGTCCTCAACCTCGAGGGCATCTGGTCCCGCTACGAGGACGCCGACGAGCAGCTCGCGCGGATCGCGGCGGCCCCGCCCGGCACGTCCACGCAGCTCATGCAGGAGATCTACGCCGAGCCGGTCAAGCCCGAGCTGATCGCCCAGCGGATCGACGAGATCAAGTCGGCGGGCGCCGTCTGCGCCGGGTCCCTGACCCCGCAGAAGGTCGGCGAGTACCACGAGGTCGGCCCTCGAGGCGGGCCTCGACATCCTCGTCGTCCAGGGAACGGTGATCTCGGCCGAGCACGTCTCGTCGACGTCGGAGCCGCTCAACCTGAAGGAGTTCATCGCGAGCGCGCCGGTTCCGTGCGTCGTCGGCGGCTGCGCCTCCTACTCGACCGGCCTGCATCTGATGCGGACCGGCGCGGTCGGCGTCCTCGTCGGCGTCGGCCCCGGCGCCGCCTGCACGACCCGCGGCGTCCTCGGAATCGGCGTTCCGCAGGCGACGGCGATCGCCGACGTCGCGGCCGCCCGCTCCCAGCACATGCTCGAGACCGGCCAGTACTGCAACGTGATCGCCGACGGCGGCATGCGGACCGGCGGCGACATCTCCAAGGCGGTCGCCTGCGGCGCCGACGCGGTGATGATCGGCTCCCCGCTCGCCCGCGCCAGCGAGGCGCCCGGGCCGCGGCTACCACTGGGGGATGGCGACGTTCCATCCCTCGCTGCCCCGCGGCACCCGCGTCTCGACCAAGCAGGACGGCAGCCTCGAGCAGATCCTGCTCGGTCCGGCCAACGAGAACGACGGCACGTTCAACCTGATGGGCGCGCTGCGCACGTCGATGGCGACGACCGGCTACGAGGACATTCCCTCGTTCCACCGGGCCGAGGTCATGGTCGCGCCGGCGCTCCAGACCGAGGGCAAGCAGCTGCAGCGCAGCCAGGCCGTCGGGATGGGGTCGAACGGCAAGTCGGCCGTCTCCAACGGCGTCGCGGTCTCCGACAACTAGATGAACGGATGACCTCGGGCCCCTCGCCGACCGAGACGCTCGCGGAGGAGCAACCGATCGACGCGCCCGATCGTCGATCCGTCCGGCGGCGAGGCGGGCGCGGTCGGCGTCGATCGCGAGGAGGTCCTCGTGCTCGACTTCGGCGGGCAGTACTCGCAGCTGATCGCGCGGCGGCTCCGCGAATGCGGCGTCTTCGCCGAGCTGCTGCCGCACGACACCGACCTCGAGCGGATCCGCCTGCGGAACCCGCGCGCCCTCGTCCTCTCCGGCGGGCCCGCCTCCGTCTACGAGCCGGGTGCGCCGACCCTGCGCACCGAGCTGCTCGAGCTCGGGATCCCGGTGCTCGGCATCTGTTACGGCATGCAGATCATGGTCCAGGCGCTCGGCGGCAGGGTCGAGGGCGCCGAGCAGGGGGAGTTCGGGCGCACCGAGCTCTCGCTGGTCGACGAGGGCGGCCGCCTGATGGCCGGCCTGCCCGAGAGCCAGCAGTGCTGGATGAGCCATCGCGACTGCGTCTTCGAGCCGCCGCCCGGCTTCGCCGCCCTCGCCGCCAGCCCGGGCTCGCCCGTCGCCGCCTGCGAGGACGTCGAGCGCGGCCTCTACGGCATCCAGTTCCACCCCGAGGTCGTCCACACCCCGCACGGCCAGGCGATCCTCGAGCGCTTCCTGCGCGAGGTCGCCGGCTGCAAGGAGCAGTGGTCCGCCGCATCGGTGATCGACGAGCAGATCGATCGGATCCGCGCCCAGGTCGGCGACGGCGGGGTGATCTGCGGCCTCTCCGGCGGCGTCGACTCGGCAACCGCGGCGGCGCTCGTCCACCGGGCGATCGGCGAACAGCTCACCTGCGTCCTCGTCGACCACGGGCTGCTCCGCAAGGGCGAGGCCGATCAGGTCGTCGAGACCTTCCGCGAGGGCCTCGGGATCAAGCTGATCCACGTCGACGCCCGCGAGCGCTTCCTCGAAGCGCCTCGCCGGGGTCGACGAGCCGGAGACGCAAGCGCATGATCATCGGCGAGGAGTTCATCCGCGTCTTCGAGGAGGAGGCGCTGAAGCTCCCCGACGTCAGCCACCTCGTCCAGGGGACGCTCTACTCCGACGTGATCGAGTCCGGCGGCGGGCACCGGCGCGGCGACGATCAAGTCGCACCACAACGTCGGCGGGCTCCCCGACGACCTCGAGTTCGATCTCGTCGAGCCGCTGCGCATGCTCTTCAAGGACGAGGTCCGCGCCGTCGCCTCCGAGCTCGGCCTCTCCGACCGGATGGTCTGGCGCCAGCCGTTCCCCGGGCCGGGCCTGGCGATCCGCATCGTCGGCGGCGAGGTCAACGAGGAGCGCCTCGAGATCCTCCGCGAGGCGGACTCGATCCTCCAGGAGGAGGTCCGCGCCGCCGGTCTCTACCGCGACCTCTGGCAGTCCTTCTGCGTCCTCCCGTCGTCCGCTCCGTCGGCGTCCAGGGCGACGGCCGCACCTACGCCTACCCGATCGTGATCCGCGCGGTCACCTCCGACGACGCGATGACCGCCGACTGGGCCCGCCTCCCCTACGACCTCCTCGAGCGCGCCTCGAACCGGATCATCAACGAGGTCCCGGGCGTCAACCGCGTGGCTCTGGACATCAGCTCCAAGCCCCCGGCCACGATCGAGTGGGAGTAGATAACTCCGAGCAGATGCTCCGCTTCGCGTCAGGTGACCCCGAGGGAATGCTCCGCTTCGCGTCCGCTTCCCTCGGCCGGCGCGGTGTTGCCGCTTGGCAGGGGCGTCAGTTGGCTGGTGGGGCGGCTGGGTCTGGCGGCAGCCCGGTGACGAAACTGCTCTCGAGGCGAATAGTCCGCCCCTAGAGCAGTCTCGTCCCAAAAGCGCCCTCGGCAGGCGGGTGAGCGGTGGTCAAGCGCCCAAATCCTTCCCTCCCAGCCCAAACCAACTCTCACCGGCCGCCGAGTCCCTCGGCAGGCCACGCCAACCACCAGCCCCCTCGACAGGCCACGCCAACCTCCACCTCCGTCGCCAGGCCGCGCCACTCGTCGATCCGAGGCCTCCGTCCTCGCCAGGTGGGAATAGCTATGATCCCGCGTCGCCGCGTGGGAGCCTCTATGGTTCGGACGCGGCTGTTTCGCGGAATGAACCCATGAAGACTTACGTAGCCACACCCGAGAACCGCCAGCGCGACTGGTACGTGGTCGATGCCGAGGGCCAGACCCTCGGCCGACTCGCCACCCAGATCGCCGACACGCTGCGCGGCAAGCGGAAGCCGCGAGTACACGCCGCACTGCGACGTCGGCGACTTCGTCGTCGTCACGAACGCGGAGAAGATCGCCGTCACCGGCAACAAGCGGCAGAGCAAGCGGTACTACCGCCACAGCGGCTTCCCGGGCGGAATTCGCTCGCGCAGCCTCGAGGAGATGCTCGACCGGAAGCCCGAGGACGTGATCCGGCTCGCCGTCAAGGGCATGCTCCCCCGCAACAAGATGGCGCGCAAGCAGCTGCTGAAGCTGAAGATCTACGCCGGCCCCGAGCACCCTCATGCCGCCCAATCGCCGAAGCCCCTGGAGGTGAACAAGTGACCTGGACGGAAGACGCCGAGAACGAAGCAGGGGAACGAGGAGACCGAGGAGACCGGTCGAGCCCGAGGCACCCGCCGAGGAGCCCGCCGCCGAGAAGCCCGCTGAAGAGCCCGCCGCCGAGGAACCCGCCGCCGAGGAGCCCGCAGCTGAGGAGCCCCCAGCCGAGGAGCCCGCTGCCGAGGAGACCCGCCGCCGAGCCTGCCGAGGAGCCTGCCGCTGAGCCCGCCGCGGAGGAATCTGCTGCTGAGCCCGCCGCCAGAAGCCCGCCGCCGACGGACCCCAAGAAGGACGTCGTCCCCGGCGCCGACCTCGAGCCGATCGCGATCGGCGAGGAGCGCGAGCTCACCGCCGAGGAGCGCGCCGCCCGCGAGGCCGAGGAGGAGGAGCGCGCCGCCCGCGAGGCGGCCGCCGCCGCCGACGACGACGACGAGGAGATCGCTCCCCGGACCGTGACCGTCCCCGCCGACACCAAGATTCAGGCCACCGGCAAGCGCAAGAGCGCCGTCGCCCGGATCATCGTCCGGTCCGGCAACGGCGACTTCCAGATCAACGACCGCGGCATCGAGGAGTACTTCAAGAGCTCCCAGCACCAGGCGCTCGCCCGCCAGCCGCTCGTCACGGCCGGCTACGAGGGCAGCGTGGACGTCAAGGTCCGCGTGCACGGCGGCGGCATCAGCGGCCAGGCCGGGGCGGTCCGCCACGGCGTCGCCCGCGCCCTGACGACGCTCGAGCCCGAGCTTCGCGGCGACCTCAAGAAGCGCGGCATGCTCACTCGCGACGACCGTCGCAAGGAGCGCAAGAAGGCCGGCCTCAAGAAGGCGCGCAAGCGGCCGCAGTTCAGCAAGCGCTGTTCGACGGCTCGGGAGGCCCAGCGCCTGCCCGAGCAGGCGCCGCTCGGTTAACGTCGTAATCATCTCCGCTCATGCCTGAGCGAAAGAAGCTGTTCGGGACCGACGGCGTCCGCGGCCCGGTCGGCGACGTGCTCACCCCCGAGCTCGCGCTGGCGCTCGGGCGGGCGACGGCCGCCGAGATCGAAGGGCGACCGGCCCCAGGTCCTGATCATCCGCGATACGCGCGAGTCGGGGCACATGCTCGAGTCGGCGCTCGCCGCCGGCATGGCCGCCGCCGGCGCCGACGTCTTCCTCGGCGGCGTGCTGCCGACCCCGGCGGCGGCGATCCTCCTTCGCAAGCACGGCTTCGACCTCGGCGCCGTCGTCTCCGCCTCCCACAACCCCTGGCAGGACAACGGGATCAAGTTCTTCGGCCGCGACGCCCGCAAGCTCGACGACGAGGCCGAGGCGCGCGTCGAGGCGCGGGTCGCGGACGGCCCGGCGACCGGCTCCGCCTCGGGCCGGATCCGCAAGCTCGAGGGCGCGCTCGACGACTACCTCCGCGCTCTCGCCGAGCGCTTCGACCTCGACCTGACCGGCCGCCGGATCGTCCTCGACTGCGCGAACGGCGCCACCTATCGGGCGGCCCCGGCCGTGTTCGAGCGGCTCGGCGCCGACCTCGTCACGATCGCCGCCGAGCCCGACGGCCGCAACATCAACGAGGGCTGCGGCTCGACCCACCTCGAGAACGTCGCGGCGGCCGTCGCCGAGCACGGGGCGGAGGTCGGGTTCGCGTTCGACGGCGACGGCGACCGGATGCTGGCGGTCGACGGCGAGGGCCGCGAGTTCGACGGCGACGAGATCGTCGCGATCTCGGCGCTTGCACCTCCGCGAGGTCGGCGAGCTGCCGGGCGGCGCCGCCGTCACCGTGATGAGCAACTACGGCTTCCATCAGGCGATGGAGGCCGCCGGGATCGAGGTGTCGACGACCAAGGTCGGCGACCGCTTCGTGATCGAGGAACTGGTCGAGCGCGGTTGGACGATCGGCGGCGAGCAGTCCGGCCACATCATCTGGACGGACTTCGCGGCGACCGGCGACGGCCTCGCCGCGGCGCTGCTCGTCATGCGGGCGCTCGGGCCGCGCCCGCTCTCGGAGAGCCGCCCGATCGAGAAGCTCCCGCAGCGGCTCGAGAACGTCGCCGTACCGAGCCGCGAGGCGCTCGAAGAGGCGACCGGCCTCTGGGAGGCGGTCGGTCGCGAGGGCGCCAAGCTCGAGGGCCGCGGACGCGTCCTCGTCCGGCCCTCCGGGCACCGAGCCGCTGGTCCGCGTCATGGTCGAGGCTCCCGACGAGGCCGAGTGCGAAGAGGTCCTCGGCCGGCTCGTCGCCGTGGCCAACACCGAACTGCGCTGAGCGGCCGACCCACCGCTCGGATCGCTGCGCTCCGCGGGTGATCGACCGCGCGCCGCGACGGCTCGTTGCACCTTTGCACGGCGGTTTGGCGAATTCGGGCTCTCCCCGTATCCTCTGCCGTCCCCTCAACCCCTTGGAGACTCCATGTGCGGCATCGTCGGATATGTGGGCGGGAGGCCATGCCGCGACCTGTTGATCGCGGGCCTCGAGAAGCTCGAGTACCGCGGATACGACTCCGCCGGTCTCTCCCTGCTCGATGACGGGCGGATCGACTCCGTCCGCGCGGTCGGGCAACCTCGCGAACCTGAGGGCGGCGGTCGCCGACCGTCGCGACGACGGCGCGGTCGCCGTGGCCGAGACCGAGGCGACGATCGGCCTCGCCCACACCCGCTGGGCGACCCACGGCCGGGTCACCGAGGAGAACGCCCACCCGCACAGCGACGAGGTCGGCCGGATCCACATCGTCCTCAACGGCATCGTCGAGAACCACTCCGAGCTGCGGCGCGATCTGCTCGGCCGACGGCCACGAGTTCAGCTCCGAGACCGACGCCGAGATCGTCGCCCACCTGATCGAGCGCCACTACGAGGGCGACCTGACCCTCGCCGTCCGCGCCGCCTTCGCCGATCTCCGCGGCCATTACGCCTTCGTCGCCATGCACGTCGACCATCCCGAGCTGCTCGTCGGCGCCCGCCAGGAGTGCCCGCTGGTGATCGGCGTCGGCGAGGACGAGGTCTTCCTCGCCTCCGCGATCCCCGCCTTCCTCCGCGAGACCCGCACGGTCATGCAGATCGAGAACGGCGAGATCGTCACGATCACGCCCGACGAGGTCGTCATCACCGACGCCGACGGCGACCCGCACGAGCGCGAGCTCGAGGAGGTCACCTGGGACGAGGAGGCGGCCGAGCGGGGCGGCTATCCGACCTTCATGATGAAGGAGATCCACGAGCAGCCCGACGCGGTCGCGGAGACGATCACCGACCGGCTTCCGGAGGTCGATCACGTCGACCTCAGCGAGCTCACGATCACCCCCGAGGAGGCGGCGAAGATCCGCCGGATCGTGATCGTCGCCTGCGGCACCTCCTACCACGCCGGCCTCGTCGGCCGGTACGCGATCGAGACCTGGGCGCGCGTCCCGGTCGAGATGGACGTCGCCTCCGAGTACCGGTACCGCGATCCCGTGATCGGCACCGACGACCTGGTCGTCGGCATCACGCAGTCGGGCGAGACGGCCGACACGCTGGCCGCGATGCGCCTCGCTCGGGAGCGCGGGCGCGCACGTCCTCGCGATCACCAACGTCATGGGCAGCCAGGCGACGCGAGACGCCGATTCCGTCCTCTACACGCGGGCCGGCCTCGAGATCGGCGTCGCCGCGACGAAGACCTTCACGAGTCAGGTGGCCGCGATCTACCTGCTCGGCCTCTGGATGGCGCAGGCGCGTGACCACCTCGGCCCGGAGAAGATCTCCGAGCTGATCACCGAGCTGAAGGCGCTGCCTCGCAAGATCGAGGAGACGATCGAGTCGACCGAGCAGCAGGTCAGGGCGATCGCCCGCGGCCACTTCGAGGGCCGCTTCTTCCTCTTCCTCGGCCGGCACATCGGCCTGCCGATCTGCCTCGAGGGCGCGCTGAAGATGAAGGAGATCTCCTACATCCCCTCCGACGCCTACGCCGCCGGCGAGATGAAGCACGGTCCGATCGCCCTGCTCGACGAGACGACGCCGGTCGTCTGCGTCGCCACCGACAGCCCGGTCCTCGACAAGGTCCTCTCCAACGTCGCCGAGGTGCGGGCCCGCGGGGCCGACGTGATCGCGATCGGCACCGAGGGCTCGGAAGAGGTCGCCGAGGCCGCCGATCAGACCCTCTTCGTGCCCGCGGACCGACTGGATCCTGCAGCCGATCCTCGCCGTGATCCCGCTGCAGCTGCTCGCCTACCACACGGCTCGACAGCTGGGCCTGAACGTCGATCAGCCCCGCAACCTGGCGAAGACGGTCACGGTCGAGTAGAGTGCCGTCCTCGCCGCGGCTCGCACTTCCGCAGGCGGGGTGACTAGCATCCGGCCGATGCGAACCAATCTTCTGCGCCTGACGCTCCTCGCCCTGCTCTCCGCGACCGCCGTCGCCCTGACCGCCTGCGGCGGCAGCAGCTCCGGCGAGGTCGCCGACCTCGGCCCCGATCCGGCCTCGATGGTCCCCGCGGACACCCCCTTCTACCTCGAGGCCGTGATCCGGCCCGACGGCAGACCTCAGCTCCGACCTCGACTCGGCGCTCAACAAGCTGCTGATCACCGACGACTCCGGATCGAAGATCCAGGACGCTGATCGACCAGGGCTTCGCCGACTCGGGCGAGGATCTCACCTACGACGCCGACATCTCCCCGTGGCTCGGCGCTCGCGCGGGGCTCTTCTTCAACGGCTACGACTCCAAGAGCGGCGACGCCGAGGGCGCGGCGGTCGTCGCCGTCACGGACGCCGACGCCGCGCAGTCGTTCCTCGACAAGGTCGAGCCCGACGGCAAGACGACCGACTACAACGGCGTCACGCTGACGACCGACGCCGAGCGACGACACGCGCGGTCGGCATCGACGGCGACTTCCTGCTCGCCGGGAGCACCCAGGGCGTCGAGGACGCGATCGACTGCGAAGGACTCCGACAACTTCGCGGGCGTCGACGACTCGACGACCGGACTCGACAACGTCCCCGACAACAGCCTCTTCTCGCTGTACGCGGATCCGACCAAGGTCGTCGACCTGATCAAGGCCTCCGGTCAGGTTCCGGCGGATCAGCTCAAGCAGATCGACGACCAGCTCGCCCAGCTCGGCGACGGCCCGATCGACGCCTGGGGCACGGTGACCGACAGCTCGTTCGGGTTCGGCGCCTCGGCGCCGGCCGCCGACGACGCCCCCGACCCGACCGACCTGCTGACGCACGCTGCCGGCCGATTCGTGGCTCGCGTTCGCCGGCGCCGACATCGGCGGGCAGATCCAGAACACGATCGAGCAGTTCAAGGCCGGCTTCGAGGCCGGGCTCGCCCAGGCGGCCCCGAACGTCGCGGCCAACACCGACCCGATCGGCATGTTCCAGGACGCGACCGGCCTCAACCTCGAGCAGGACCTCGCCTGGATCGGCGACGTCGGTGGCTTCGTCGAGGGAACCTCGATCTTCGGCCTCGGCGCCGGCATCGTGATCACGACCGACGACGAGCAGGCCGCGACCGAATGCCGTCGACAAGGTCCAGGCCGCTGATCAGCAAGTCGCGCTCGATCAAGGTCACGCCCGGTCAGAGCGGGTTCTCGATCCAGGCCAAGGGCGCCCCGATCGGCGCTCAGGTGGCCGTCGACAACGGCAAGGTCGTGATCGCGGCCGGGGCCGACACGGTCGACGACGTCATCTCGCCGTCGGAGACGCTCGCCGACTCCGACACGTTCAAGGCGGCCGACGGACGATCTCGGCAACGGATTGACGCCGAGCTTCTTCGTCAACTTCGCGCCGATCCTCGATCTGGTCGACAGCACCGGGCAGTCCGACGCCGAGCATCGAGTCCGCGCGTCCCTACCTGAACGCGCTCGACTTCCTGATCGGCGGCAGCAAGGTCGACGGCGACCGCTCGGTGGCCGGCTTCACGCTCGGCGTCCAGGATCAGCCGGCCGGCAGCGGCGACTCGACCTCGGCGGCGGTGATCACCCCTTGACCCCGGCCCCGAGCGTTCCGGCGCTCGGGATCGACCTGATCGAGATCGATCGGGTCGAACGTGCCCTGGAACGGCGCCCGCGCCTCGCCGACCGGCTTTTCCGGCCGGCCGAGTTGAGCGCCTGCCGGAACCGGGCCCGTCCGGGCCGTCACCTCGCGGCGCGCTTCGCCGCGAAGGAGGCGGCGATCAAGGCGCTCGGCGGCGGTTGCGGGCCGCTCGACGTCGAGGTCGTCGGCGATCCGGCGCCGGAGCTGCGCCTGCACGGAAGCGCGGCTGCGATCGCTGCCGATCGAGGTCTGGAGTTGTCCGTGTCGCTGACCCATTCGCGCGACAACGCCGCGGCCGTCGTGCTCGCGAGCCCGCAGCGCCGCCACCGCGTAGGCTGCGGCTGTGGAGTCCACCCCCTGGCTCGAGCCGCTGTTCGACGCCGCCGCGACCGGCGGAATCGACCGCTGGGCGATCGAGGAGCGCGGAATCCCCTCGCTCGACCTGATGGAGGTTGCCGGTGGAGCGCCCTGGCCCGCGAGGTGGAGCTGCTCCTGCAGGGCTCCGACCGTGCACCGGTCCGGATCGTCTGCGGGAAGGGGAACAACGGCGGGGACGGACTCGTGGCCGCGCGGCTGCTGCGCGATGCCGGTCATCCCGTCGACGTCCTGCTGCTCTGGGCCGCCTCCGAGCTCAGCCCCGATGCCACCGCGAACCTCGATCGCCTCGAAGGCGGATTCACCGAGGTCGATGCCGATGGCCTGCCGGCGGCCCTGGCGGGCTCCGGAGCGATCGTCGATGCGATCTTCGGGACCGGTTTCGACGGTGCTCCGCGTGGGCCCGCGGCGGCGGCGATCGAGGCGATCAACGCCGCCGGTGCGCCGGTTGCGGCCTGCGACGTCGCGTCAGGCGTCGATGGCTCGACCGGCGAGACGGCGGGGGTCGCGGTAGACGCCGATCTGACCGTCACGTTCCACTCGCGCAAGGTCGGGCAGTTCGTCGCCCCCGGGAAATGGCGGACCGGCCGCTTGGTCGTCGCTCCGATCGGCATCCCCGCCGATGCCCCCGCCACCCCCGTCGCCGGAGTGATCGAGTCCGAGGTCATGGATCGGGCACCGCGTCGCGGCGCCGAGTCGACGAAGTTCAGCTCCGGCGAGGTGCTGATCGTCGGCGGATCCCGGGGGCTCACGGGAGCGCCGGCCATGGCCGCATCGGCCGCCATCCGCGCCGGTGCGGGGTACGCGACCGTCGGGTTGCCCGAAATCGCTGGAGCCGATCCTCGAGGTGAAGCTGACCGAGGTGATGACCTTCGGCCTGGACGAGGTGCGGCGGCGGCCTCGGAGCGGCCGCCGCGGGGCCGATCCTCGACCGCGCTCGGCGCGCGGCCTGCGTGGTCGTCGGCCCCGGGATCGGCCGGGCGGAGCACTCGGCCCGGCTCGTGCGCGAGCTGGCGATGCGGATCGAGGCTCCGTTGCTGATCGACGCCGACGGGCTCAACGCAATCGGCACCGACCTCGCGATGCTCGCCGATCGCGAGCACGCCACGATCCTCACCCCGCACGCCGGCGAGCTGGGCCGGCTGCTCGGGCGCAGCTCGGACGAGGTCGCCGCCCACCGACTCGCCGCCGCCCGCGAGGCCGCCGCCGGTGCCGGGTCGGTCCTGGTTCTGAAGGGCGACGACACCATCGTCGTCTCCGGCGGGGATGTCGCGGTCAATGCCCTCGACAGCCCGGCTCTCGCGACGGCGGGCACCGGCGACGTTCTCTCCGGCACGGTCGGCGCGCTGATCGGACGCGGCATGGATCCCTTCGAGGGGGCATGCGCGGCCGTCCTCGCCCATGCCCGGGCGGGGCGGATCGCCGGCGACCGTTGCGGGAACGAGTCGGTGATCGCCACCGACGTGATCGCGGCGCTGCCCGAGGGGCTGCGGGGTTGAGCGGCCACGATCCCTTCCAGCGGGCCACGGCGGTCGTCGATCTCGGGGCCGTCGAGCGCAACTGCTCGAAGCTCGCCGCCGGCCTGGCCGAGGGCACGGAGCTCTGCGCGGTCGTCAAGGCGAACGGCTACGGCCACGGCATGCTCGAGTGCGCCGAGGCCGCCCTGCGCGGCGGCGCGACGCGGTTGGCCGTCGCGACGGCAACGGAGGCTTTCGAGCTCCGCGAGCGGGTCGGCGACGACGTCGCGATCTTCGTCATGGGCGCCCTGACCGGCGCCGAGCTCGACGTCGCCCTGCAGGCGCGGGCCGAGCTGACGGTCTGGCGGGCCGAGTTCCTCGAACAACTGGCCGAGCGGGCCGGCATGTTCGGCTTCCGGCCCCGGGTCCACGTCAAGTACGACACCGGGATGGGCCGGCTCGGCGCCCGCGAGCCGTTCGCGGTTGATCCGGCTCGCCGATGCGGTCCACGTGGACGAGCGCGTCGAGCTGGCGGGGGTCTGGACCCACTTCGCGACCGCCGACGAGGACGACGAGTCGTTCCTTCGCGAGCAGCTCGAGCGCTTCCGCGAGGTCGCCGAGCCGATCGGGGAGCGCTACCCGGGTGTGGTCGCTTCACGCCGCCAACAGCGCCGCAACGCTGCGCGGGCCGGAGTTCCACTTCGACATGGTCCGTTGCGGCGTCGCCCTCTACGGGCTCGATCCGTTCGGCGGCGATCCCGTCGAGCACGGTCTCGAGCCGGTGCTCTCGCTGCACACCTACGTCGCCGACGTGAAGCGCTGCCACGAGGGCGAGTCGGTCGGCTACGGGCGCACCTGGAAGGCGCCCGAGCCGACACCTGGGTCGCGGTGCTTCCGGTCGGCTACGGAGACGGCTTCCGGCGCGGGCTCTCGAACAACTGCGAGGTCCTGATCGGCGGCCGTCGCCTGCCGCTGGTCGGGACGATCTCGATGGACAACGTCACCGTCGATCTCGGCCCCGAGACCGAGGTCGAGCCGGGCGAGCCGGTCGTCCTGATCGGCGCGCAGGGCGAGGAGCGGTGACGGCCGAGGAGCTGGCCCGGCGGTTGGACACGATCAACTACGAGATTCCCTGCGCGATCACGCCCGCGGGTCCCGCGGGCCTATCGCACCTGACGCGCCGCGATGAGCCGTCCGACCGCAGCAGCCAACTACCTGACCAGGATCGAGGAGACCTTCGGCGAGGCGCCCGCCGTCGAGGTCGCCCGGTCGGGGCTGCGGGAGGTCTCCGACCGTGCCTGGGTGGTCGGCGGCGCGGTCCGCGACGCGGCTCTCGGTCAGGACGTCACCGACGTCGACCTCGCCTTCGACGGCGATGTGGCCGCCGCCGCCCGCCAGATCGCCGCCGACGCCGACGGGCATCCGTTCGAGCTCTCCGACGAGTTCGAGACGTGGCGGGTGGTCGCCCGCGACGGCAGCTGGAAGCTCGACGTCGCGGCGCTGCGCGGCGACTCGATCGAGCTCGACCTGCGCCTGCGCGACTTCACGGTCAACTCGATCGCCGTGCCGCTCGACGGCGGCGCGCCGCTCGATCCGACCGGGGGCTTCGCCGATCTCGAGGCGTCGGCTCTCCGGGCCTCGTCGAGTCGCTCGTTCTCCGACGATCCCCTCCGGGTGCTGCGCGCGGCGCGGATCGCCGCCGGCCTCGGCCTGGAGCCCGATCCCGGCACGGTCTCGCTGGCGCGCGCCGAGGCGGGCCGGATCGCCGAGACGGCGGGTGAGCGGCAGTTCGCGGAGCTGGCGGGGCTGATCACCGGCCCGGATCCGCTGGCGGGCCTGCGCCTCATGGACGACCTCGAGGCGACGGCGGTCGTCCTGCCGGAGGTCGAGGCGCTCCGCGGCGTCGGCCAGAGCGCCAACCATCACCTCGACGCGCACGGCCACACGCTCGAGGTGCTCGCGCCGGGCGCTCGAGGTCGAGCGGGACCTGCCTGCCTACTGCGGCGAGGTCGCTCGGACGACGTCGCCGAGCTGCTCGGCCGGGAGCTGGCCGACGATCTGACCCGCCGCGACGCCCTGCGGTTCGCCGCGCTCCTGCACGACATCGGCAAGCCGGCGACGCGCACCGAGCGCGAGGGCTGGGTCAGCTTCATCGGCCACGACTCGGTCGGGGCCGAGATGATCGAGAGCGCTCTGCGCCCGGCTCAAGACGTCGCGGAAGTTCGCGACCCATCTCGCCGCGATGACCCGCGACCACCTGGTGCTCGGCTTCATGGTCAAGGAGCGGCCGTTGCCGCCCGGCGGGTCTGGGAATACCTGAGCCGGACTTCGCCGCAGACGATCGACACGACGCTGCTGACGGTGGCCGACCGCCTCTCGGCCCAGGGCGGCGGAGTGCCGCAGGAGGCGATCACCGGCCACGTCGACCTGGCCCGCGAGATGCTCGACGCGGCGGTGCCGTGGGAGGTCGACGGGCCGGCCGAGCCGCTGCTGCGCGGGGACGAGATCGCCGCCGAGGCGGGGATCGAGCCCGGGACCGCGGCTCGGCGAGGCCGTGACCGAGCTCGAGGGCGCGCAGTACGCGGGCGAGGTGACCACCCGTGACGAGGCGATCGCGCACCTGCGGGCCTGGTCCGGCGACCGATAGCCTGCGGCCGATGTCGCACCGAGGCCACCGAGCGGACCGCCGAGCCCGACTGCATCTTCTGCGGGATCGTCGCCGGCGACGCTGCCGGCCGAGATCGTCGACTCCGACGATCACACCGTGACCCTGATGGACATCAACCCGGCCACGCGCGGCCACGCGCTGGTGATCCCGCGCAAGCATGCGGCCGACCTGCTCGAGATCGACGCCGACGACCTGCGGCACTGCGCCGTCGCCGCCCAGCGGATCGCCAAGCGCATGGAGGCGTCGCTGAAGCCGGACGGCTTCAACCTCCTGAACGCGACCCGGGCGGCCGCGTGGCAGACCGTCTTCCACTTCCACATCCACGTCATCCCGCGCTACGAGGACGATCCGCTGCAGCTGCCGTGGATCCCCGCGGGGCGCCGACATGGACGAGATCTCCGCAATCGCAGCAACCATCCGGGAGGGCCAGTGACCGAGGACGACAACGGGACGCCGATCCGCGTCGAGCACGAGGGCGACGTGGCCGTCGTCATCCTCGACGACCCGCCGCTGAACCTCTTCACCGAGAGGACCTTCGAGGCGATGAGCGCCGCCCGCGACGAGGTCGTCTCCTCGGGCGCCCGCGCGATGGTCTTCCGCGCCGAGGGAAAGGTGTTCACCGGCGGCGTCGACGTCGGCCGCGTCTTCGCCGACGTCTCCGGGGGCGAGGAGGGGGCGCGCCTCGCCGCCGACGGCATCCGCGAGCTGCAGGCCTTCGAGTCGCTCGAGATCCCGACCCTCTCGCTCGTCCACGGGCTCTGCCTGACCGCCGGGCTCGAGGCCTCGCTCGGCTGCGACATGATCTGGGCCGCCGAGGGAGCCAAGTTCGGCCTCGTCGAGCGGGTCGTCGGCCTGACGCCGTTCGGCGGCGGCGTTCAGCGGATGGCCGAGCGCGCCGGCCCCGCCCGGGCGCGGGAGTTCGTGATGACCGGCGGCCTCTACGACGCCGAGAAGATGCTCGAGTGGGGCGTCGTCAACCGCGTCCTGCCGCCGGACGAGCTGGTCGAGAAGGGGATGAAGTTCGCCGCCGAGCTGGCCGCCGGGCCGACCGTCGCCCACGCGCGCGACCAAGCGCCTCGTCCGCGCCTACCTCGACGGCGGCGTCCATGCCGCCGACGACATCGTGGCCGACATCGCCGGCCCCCTGTTCGATTCCGAGGACCTCAAGAACGCGGTCCAGAGCTTCCTCACCGAAGGCCCCGGCAACGCCACTTTCGAGGGGAAATAGGCGGTCGTGCGGTACTCTGCCGCGTCGCATGGCCAAGGAAGAGAAGATCGAGATGGAGGGCGAGGTCGTCGAGGCCCTGCCCAACACCATGTTCAAGGTGAAGCTCGACAACGACCACGAGGTCCTCGGCCACATCAGCGGCAAGATGCGCCGCCACTACATCCGCATCCTCCCGGGCGACCGGGTCAAGATCGAGCTCTCGCCCTACGACCTCGATCGCGGCCGCATCACCTACCGCTACAAGTAGCGCGGCGGGCCCGGGCGGCCGATCCGGGCCGAGGGCCGGCGGCTTCCAGGGGTCCGTCGGACGGGCAGCGAGTGGTCGGATGCGACGAAATACGTACAGAAACCGACCACTCGGCGTGATCGCGAGCGGCGGATTCGCCGTCATCGCTCGTCGCCAGGCTCAGCTGATCACGGTCGACCAGCTGGCATACGCCGGCTTGCCCTACACGACGGTTCAGAGCCGCGTCCGCACGGGGAGGCTTCACCGGTCCCCGTTCCCCCGCGTCTTCAGCCTCTCGCCGCCGCCGTTCACCCGCCTCCAGACCATCCGGGCCGCCGTCCTCTCCTGCGGCCCCGACTCCCTCGCCAGCCACTGGGCCGCCGCGGAGGTCCTGCAGATCGTGGAATCCCCGCCGCTCCTGCCGGTCCACGTCACCCGCCCGCGCGGCAACGGTGAAGCCCGCCCAGACATCACCCTCCATCGCTCGGTCGTGCCCGCCTCCGACACCGCCGGCGTCGACGGTCTCATGTGCACCTCCGCCGCCCGGACCGTCGTCGACCTCGCCTCCATCGCCGGCGCCCGACGAGCTCGAGGACGTCCTGATCGCCGCCGACTCGCTCGGCATCCTCAACCGGCGACGGCTGGACGAGCTGATCGCCCGAGTCCAAGGGCCGCCGCGGCGTCCGCCTGCTCGGGAGGCGGTCGGCGAGGATCCGGTCCGCGTCAGGTCCCGCACCGAGATCGCGATGCGGCGGATCAGCAGGGCGGCCGGGGTGCCCACGCCGATCGTCAACGGCTTCGTCGAGATCCCCGGCCGCCGCTACGAGGTCGACTTCCACTGGCCGTCCCTGCGCTTGGTCGTCGAGGTCGACGGCTACCGCTTCCACGGTGCCCGCCATCGAGCGAACACCGACCGCGAGCGGGATCAGCTGCTGACGATCGCCGGCTGGACGGTGGTCCGCTTCACGCGCGATCAGGTCGTCGGCGAGCCGCGGGTCGTCGCCGAGCGGCTTCGAGCCATCGTGCGCTCGTGCGTCAGTAAGCGGTGCGGCGCATGCCCCGGAGGGCGAGGGCGCCGAGGATCGCCGTCAGGCGCGAGCAGGACGACGATCGCCGGCCAGGTGCCCGACCAGGTCACGCCGCCGATGAAGCCCTGGCGGGCGGCGTCGACGACCTGGGTGATCGGGTTGTACTCGGCGACCGTCGCCAGCCAGCCGGTCAGCAGCGCCTGGGGCGCGTAGGCGGTGGTGCAGAGGACGGCGGCGAGGATGACCGTCTGCATCAGCGGGGAGGCCGACTGCGTCTTGAACTTGAGCGCGACCATCGCCGACCAGCAGGCGGCGAGGACCGCCATCCCCATCACGCAGGCGAACGTGACGACCAGGCCGAGCGGGCCCGGGAAGTGGGCGCCGACGGCGATCGCGATGCAGAAGACGAACGTCGCCGGGATCAGCGAGCGGATCGCCGCCGAGGCGACGAGCCCGGCGAGCAGGACCCAGCGGGGCGCCGGGGAGGCGAGGAAGCGGTCGAACAGCCCGAGCTCGATGTCGCGGGCGAGGTTGACCCCGGCGGCCGCGCCGGTGAAGCCGGCGCCCTGGAGCATCGAGACGGGGATCATGAAGCTGGCGTAGCTGGTCGGTATCGAAGCCGGGGAGCAGCGTCAGGCTGCCGAACACGGCCGTCAGGCCGAGGAAGAAGATCGTCGGCGCCAGGACACCCGGGATCGCGGCGCCGGGAACCCGGATCAGCTCGTTGGCCGAGCGCCGGATCAGCGAGCCGATCGTCTCGAAGTCGCTGCAGCCATCGTCCCGGTCGCCGCCCGCCGTCGCGCCCGCCATCAGCCCATCCGCAACCGGCGCCGCAGCGCCATCGAGGAGAGGGTCAGGCCGATCGCCGCCGACGACCGCCACGCCGGCGATTCCCTTGCGCCAGATCACTGGCCGAGAACGTCGAGATGACCGGGTTGCGAACGGCGTCGACGATGAAGCTGAGCGGGTTGTACTGGGCGATCGCCTGGGCGGGCTGCGAGCAGCAGGTCGGCCGGGAAGAACGCGGTCGAGAGGAAGAGGATCACGAAGACGAGCGGGAAGGTCCCCTGGACGACCGAGGCGCTCCCGGTGCGCAGCGCCAGCGCGGCCCCGAGCGTCCCGAACGCCAGCGCGGAGAGGCCACCAGCACGATCATCATCAGCGCGCCGAGCACGCCCTCCTCGATCGTCACGCCGAAGATCAGCCCGATCGCGAGGAACCAGATCCCGGTCAGCAGCCCCCATCACGCCGACGCCCGGCGAGCCGTCCGGCGACGATCGCGAACCGCGGGATCGGGGCGGCCAGCAGGCGGTCGTAGAAGCCCATCTCGATGTCGATCGCGAGCGCGATCCCACCGGTGTTGCCGGCCAGCAGCGCCGACTGGATCATCGCCCCGGCCAGCAGGAACTGGAAGAAGCTGTCGACCGGCGGGAAGCCGGGGAGGTCCACGGCCCGCCCGGCGCCGGCGCCCTGGACCGCCAGGAGCAGCGTCGGGATGATCAGCAGCGGGGCGACGAGCTGCGGGCGGCGAAGCGTCTGGCGGACCGAGCGCTGCCCGAGCGCCGCGATCACCGAGAGGGTTCTCACGCCGGCTCCGGCGTCCGGCTTCGAGCGTCCTCGTCGGCGGCGTCCTCCTCGGCTCGGCGCCCTCGAGGTGCTGGCCGGTCTTCTCGACGAAGACGTCGTCGAGGGTCGGCTCGACGACGTCGAGCGACTCGACCAGGATCCCGGCCTCGTCGAGCGCCCGGACGACGGGGGCGATCGCCGCCGCGCCGTCGGCCACCTCGACCATCAGCTTGCCGTCCTTGGCCGGCAGCAGCTTGCCGAACCGGGCCAGGACGCCCGTGCAGTCGGCCTCCGCGCCCGCCGCCAGGACCAGCTCCATCCGCGGCTTGCCGACCTCGGCCTTCAGCGACTCCGGCGTGCCCTCGGCGACGATCCGCCCATCCGCGATGATCCCGACGCGATCGGCGAGCTGGTCGGCCTCCTCGAGGTACTGGGTGGTCAGAAAGACCGTCGTGCCCTCGCGGTTGAGAGCGGCGACCTCCTCCCAGATCGCCTTGCGGCTGACCGGGTCGAGGCCGGTCGTCGGCTCGTCGAGGAAGAGGACGCGCGGCTCGTGGACGAGCGCCGACGCCAGGTCGAGCCGCCGCTTCATCCCTCCGGAATAGGTGCCCGACCCGGCGGTCCTGCGCCGAGGTCAGCCCGACCCGCCGGAGCAGGTCGTCGGCCCGGCGCCTGCCCTCGGCCCGGGGGATGCCGTGGAGCGTCGCCTGCAGGCGGATCAGCTCGCTGCCCTTCATCAGCGGGTCGAGCGCCGCCTCCTGCAGGGCCACGCCGATCGCCGAGCGCACGGCGGCCGGATCCTCGACGACGTCGTGGCCGGCGACGCGCGCGGTGCCCCCGGTCGGCCGCAGCAGGGTCGTCAGCATCCGCACCGTCGTCGTCTTGCCGGCGCCGTTCGGACCGAGGAACGCGTAGATCTCGCCCTCGTCGACGTGCAGGTCGATCCCCGCGACCGCGAGCACCTCCTCCGAGAACGCCCGTTGCAGGCCGGTTACCTCGATCGCGGGCATCGACTCCCATCCTATGCCGGTTGCAGGGGATTCCGACCTCCCGGGGCCTAAGATTCACGATTGGAGGCCAACAGACCGCAACCTCGCGGTGGGCCTAGTGTTAGGGGACCTTGATGCACGCCACCACCTCAAACCGAGCCCGAATGACCGTAATCGGCCTGATCGCGCTGATCCTGGCCGCCTCCTGCGCGCTCGCGCTGCGCGCCAACGACGCCGGCGCCGTTTCGGCGACGGTCCTCGGCAAGACGAACAAGACGCCGAAGTCGCCCTGCGACGAGAAGAACCCCGCGCTCTGCCGGATCGTCGTCCACGTGACCTCATTCCAGACCGTCGCCGACGGCAGGGGCAGCATCATGAAGGTGCCGTCCAACGGCCACATCGTCGCCTGGTCCACATCGCTCGGCGACCTGCCGAAGGACGACATCGCCAACGCCGACAAGAACTACGGCGGCTCTCCCGTCGCGCGGCTCGCCGTGCTCAAGCCGAAGGGCAAGGGCAAGTACAAGCTCGCGAAGCAGAGCCCCGAAGGTCAACTTCGAGACGCGGCTCGGATCCGATCCGATCATCACCCTCGGCAAGGCCGCTCAGGGTCAAGAAGGGCCAGCGGATCGGCATCACGACCCCGAACTGGGCGCCGAACTTCAGGGACGGCCTTCCCAACCAGGACAACCAGTTCGTCGCCAGCCGCGAGAAGGGCATGTGCGCCGAGAAGGACGCGCTCAAGGCGAAGCCGCAGCAGAAGCTGGGCTCGACGCGCAACTACGGGTGCCGGTTCAACGGCTCCCGGATGCTCTACTGGGCCTACTTCGTCCCGGACAAGAAGAAGTAAGAGCTGGCCGGCGCTCCGGCGGGAGCGGAAGTGTCTGCCAATCGTCCGGCGGAACCGGACGCGAAGCGGAGCATTCCGCCGGGGTTACCTAAGCTTCTTGGCGGAGGCCGCAGTGCGGGCAGTCGCTGAGGTCGATGCCGATCAGCTGCTCGCAGCGGCGGCAGACGCGCAGGTTCTCGGGGGCGCGCAGCAGCGCCGACGGCGACTCCGCGAGCGGCAGGACCCGCGTGACGGGGACGAGCTCCTCGCCGGTCTCGCGATCGACGTAGACGCCGTCGACTTCGGCGTCGACGAGTGCCTCGCGGCCGGAGGCCGGGGCTCGCATCCTGTAGGTCTGGTGGCGTGCCACGGGCGGAACATTATCCGGTGACGCCGTCAGGATGAGTCGATGAAGGTCCTGATCTTCCACGGCTACCTGCTGCGCGGCACCGGCAGCAACGTCTACAACGCCAACGTCGCCCAGGCGCTGGCTCGCGGCTCGGCCACGACGTCCACCTCTTCTGCCAGGACCTCGAGGCCGCCGCGCTCGACTGGGTCGACGCCGTCGGCACCTGGCCCGACGGCGAGCTGACGGTCGCCGACGCCGCCGGATCGGCGCCCGGCGGCCGGCTCGATCACCGCCTATCTGCCCGACATCGGCGGCGTCCTGCCGCTCTACGTCGCCGACACCTACGCCGGCTTCGACGCCCGGCCGTTCCCGGATCTCTCCGAGCGAGGAGGTCGAGGCCTACATCGCCGCCAACGTCGCCGCGGTCCGCGACGTCGCCGCCCGGGCCGGCGGGATCGACGCCTCCCTCGCCAACCACCTGGTCATGGGCCCGGTGATCCTCGCCCGGGCGATCGACGCGACTCGGCTCGTTCGCCGCCAAGGTCCACGGCAGCGCCCTCTCCTACACGGTGATCCCGCACCGAGCGCTTCCTCCCGTACGCCCGCGAGGGCATGGAGGCGGCGCGCGCCGTCCTCGTCGGCTCCCACCACACCGCCCAGAGCCTCTGGGAGACCGTCGAGCTGCCCGGCCTCGAGGAGAAGACCCGGCTCGGCCCGCCCGGCGTCGACGTCGAGGCCTTCTCGCCGCTTCCCGGCGGGTGACCGCCCGCCGCACGAGCTGGTGGCGCTCAGCCGACCGGCTCGAGGACGCCGACGCCGGCGGGCTCGGCCGCGATCTCGACTCGGCCTCGGCCGGCCTGCGCAGCTACGCCGCCGCCGAGGGGCCGCGGGTCGTCTTCGTCGGCAAGCTGATCGTCTCGAAGGGCTGCGACCTGCTGCTCGCCGCCTGGCCGCTCGTCGCCTCCCGGCATCCCGGGGCGCGCCTGATGATGGTCGGCTTCGGCGAGTACCGCGACGGCCTCGCCCGGCTCTGGTCGGCGCTCTGCGTCGGGCGACCTCGACGACGCCCGCGAGGTCGCCCGGCTCGGCTGGGCGCTCGAGGGCGGGGAGGAGGCGCCGCTCAACTATCTGTCCGCATTCCTCGCCGACCCGCCGGAGGGATACGCCGAGGCGGCCCGCGCCGCCGCCGGCACGCTGGACCTCTCCGGCCGGCTCGAGTACACCGAGGTCGCGCACGTCGTCCGCAGCAGCGACGCGATGGTCGTGCCGAGCACGTTCCCCGAGGCGTTCGGCATGGTCGCCGCCGAGGCCGCCTCGACCGGAGCGCTCCCGGTCTGCGCCCATCACTCCGGCCTGGCCGAGGTCGCGGGCGCTCTCGCGGACGACCTGCCGGGCGACGTCGGGCGCCTGACCTCGCTTCGATCTCGGCCCCGGCGCGGTCGCCGAGATCGCCTCCGAATCTGAACGCCTGGCTCGCCCTTCCGGACGGCGGAAAGGGCGGCCGCGAGCGCCTCGCTGACGGCCACCGTGCGGGCCCGCTGGAGCTGGGAGAGCGTCGGCCGGACGGTGGTCACGGCCTCCGAGGGCGACCTCGGCGATCTCGTGCGCGTGTCCTGAACCCCTGATCGGAAGCCCGCTCCCCGCGGCTCTTTAGGTGGAGCAGATCCACGCGCCGCTCACTCAATAGAATGCGCGGCGGCCATGAAGGACATGTCTCGCGCCACATTCATGAAGCTCGCTGCGGCGGCCATTGCGCTGACCGTGGTGATCTCCGCCGTGATGGTCAACATCGACTGGCTCGGCATGGACGGCTCGGTCGAGAAGGGCAAGATCGTCACCCTCCTGAACGTGATGATCGTGCTCAGCGCGCTCGTCTTCGCGGTCGTGATGGTGATGATGGTCTACGCCATCTGGAAGTACCGCGCGAAGCCCGGCGACGAGTCCGACGGCGAGCCGATCCACGGCAACACCAAGCTCGAGATCATCTGGACGGTGATCCCGACGATCATCGTGATCTTCGCCGGCATCTACTCGACGATCGTGCTCAACGACATCGAGGCCAAGGCCTCCGGCCCGGTCATGGAGGTCGACGTCACCGCCCAGCAGTTCGAGTGGCGCTTCGACTACCCCGAGCAGGGCGTCACCTCCAACGAGCTCCACGTCCCGGTCGGCACCCAGCTCGACCTCCACCTGAACGCGCTCGACGTCCTGCACTCCTTCTGGGTCCCCGAGTGGGGCATCAAGCGCGACCTCGTCCCGGGCTCCGACCTGCCGGGCGGCGACGAGATCGACAACACGGTCAGCGTCACCCCCGACGTCGAGGGCACCTACTCGGTCGTCTGCACCGAGCTCTGCGGCTGGGGCCACGCGACGATGCGCGCCGCCGCCGTGGTCGAGACCCAGGACAGAGTTCGACGCCTGGGCGCAGGACCAGACCAAGACTCCCGAAGGAAACGTCAGCACCGGTGCAGCAGGGGGCAACGGGGCGGGCGTGTACAGCGACCAGATCACCGAGTGATCAGGAGGTTTTGAGGACGTGCCAGTAGCGCTAAGACAGCCCGGTCAGCCGCGGGCCCTGTTGGGGATGCTCATCGGGGCGGCGTTCGGCTTCGGCCTCGTCGTGGCGCTGCGCGCGATCAGCGGCCTGGAGATCTTCCAGACCGAGCAGACCGGCTACCCGCACATCATCGTCCCGGCGATCACCGGCCCGATCGGCTACCTGGTCGGCCTCGGCTGCTTCGACTACTGGTTCCGCTGGGCCTCGGGCGCGCCGACGATCCCCGACGACCACTCCCAGCACGGCGCCAAGAGCTGGAAGGACTACTTCAAGTTCAACACCGATCACAAGGTGATCGGCATCCAGTACGTCTGCGTCACCTTCGTCTTCTTCCTGATCGGCGGCCTGCTGGCGATGATCATGCGCGCCGAGCTCGCCCAGCCGGGCACGCAGATCGTCGACCCGGGCGTCTTCAACAGCCTCTTCTCCACGCACGCCGCGTTCATGATCTTCCTGTTCGTGATCCCGGTCTTCGCCGGCCTCGCCAACTACGTCCTGCCGCTGATGATCGGCGCGCCGGACATGGCGTTCCCGCGCCTCAACGCGCTCTCGTTCTGGATGCTGCCGATGGCGGGCCTGCTCTTCCTCTCGAGCTACCTCTGGCCCCGGGCGGCGCCTTCGACGCCGGCTGGACCGGCTACGCGCCGCTGTCGACCGGAGCGCCGCTCGGCCAGTCCTTCTTCAACCTCGGCGTCCAGTTCGCCGGCGCCTCGTCGGTGGCGACCGCCCTGAACTTCCTGGTCACGATCGTGACCATGCGCGCGCCGGGCATGAACTTCTGGCGGATGCCGCTGCTGGTCTGGGCGAACCTCTCGACCTCGCTGCTCGTCGTCGCCGCGACCCCGTTCATCGCCGGCGTCCAGTTCATGGTCCTGTTCGACCGCGCGATCGGCACGAACTTCTTCCAGGCGGCCGCCGGCGGCGACGTGATCAGCTACCAGCACATCTTCTGGTTCTACTCCCACCCGGCCGTCTACATCATGATGCTGCCGGGCTTCGGGATCGTCACGCGAGGTGATCTCGACCCACGCCCGCAAGACGATCTTCGGCTACCGACTGATGGCCCTGGCGCTGCTCGGCATCGTCGTGCTCGCGTTCGCCGTCTGGGCGCACCACATGTTCGTCTCCGGCATGTTCGCGTGGCTGCGCGTGCCGATGATGATCACGACGCTGCTGATCGCCGTCCCGACCGGGATCAAGATCTTCTCGTGGCTGGGCACGCTGTTCGACTCGAAACTCCACCTCGAGAACACGTCGATGCTGTTCGCGCTCGGATTCATCGTCACGTTCGTGATCGGCGGCATCTCCGGCGTGATGCTGGGGATGATCCCGCTGGACATCCACGTCTCCGACACGTACTTCGTCGTCGCCCACCTGCACTTCGTGCTGTTCGGCGGCTCGGTGTTCACGATCTTCGCGGGCATCTATCACTGGTTCCCGAAGATGACCGGGCGGATGTACGACGAGAAGCTCGGGCGCTGGCACTTCTACGGCACCCTCGTCGGCATGCTCGGGACGTTCATCCCGATGCACTGGGTCGGCATGGAGGGCATGCCGCGCCGCGTCGCCGACTACGCGGCACAGTTCGGCAACTGGAACCTGGTGATCTCGATCTTCAGCTTCGTCCTCGGCGCCGCTCAGCTGATCTTCATCTACAACATGATCGTCAGCTGGCGATTCGGCCCGAAGGCCGGCGACAACCCGTGGCGCGCGAAGACGATCGAATGGCTCGTCTCCTCGCCGCCGCCGGTGTTCAACTTCGACGAGATCCCGCGCGTCGTCGGCGGCCCGTACGAGTACGGGGTTCCCGGCGCCCGCCACGCGATCATGCACAGCGACGAGGGCGCCGAGGTGAGCGAGCCCGAGCCCGCCGTCGTCGGCGCGGCCTCGGGCGGAGGCGGCTCATGAGCGAAGCAGTCGCCGCGCCCGCGATCGAGGGCGGGACGGTCCTCGCCTTCCTGAACGAGGTCGCCGGCGGCCGCAAGCTGCTCGGCCGCATTCGCGAGCTGGTCGACGCCGGCGCCGAGCACGTCGCGCTCGCCGCGCCGCAGAACCAGCCCGATCGCCGGCCAGATCGTCGACGTCGACGAGGTCCGCGACGCCGCGCTGAGCCGCGTCGAGGTCACCCAGCAGGTGCTCGACGACTTCGGCCTCGAGGCTTCGGCCTCGATCTTCGATCCCTCGCCGCCGCTGGCCTTCGACGACGCCGTCCGCGCGTTCTCCCCTGCCTACGTCCTCTTCTCGAGCCTGCCCGAGAGCCGCTTCGGCCTCGCCCGCAAGGACCTGATCGAGTGGGCCGCGAGCCGGACGACCGCGCCGGTCGAGCACATCCCGGTCCGGATCGAGGACGACGCGATCCGCTGGGACGTCACCCACACGCTCGTGATCGCCACGCAGACGGTCAACGCTCCCGACCTGGTCGAGCGGCTCAAGGCGCTGCCACGCGGAGAAGCCGCACCGCTACACGTTCATCTGCCCCGCCTCCGGGGAGATCGACCGCGAGGAGGTCTGCGACCGCCTCGCCTCGACGCTCGCCGACGCTCTACCGGGTCGAGGCCGACGCGACCGGACAGCCGATGGGCGGCTCCGATCCGTTCGCCGCGGTCCAGAACGCGATCGAGCACTACCGCGTCGACGACATCCTCGTCTCGACCTTCGCCGGCCGCGACTCCAAGTGGATCTCGGACGGCCTGCTCGACCGGATCAAGGAGATCACCGACGATCCCGTCGAGCACTTCGAGTCCGGAGCCGGGGGCGCGACCGCCGCTCCCGTGCGGCGGGCGCCGACCGCCGACGGGAGAGTGGGTCCTGATGGAATCCGCATCGCTACCCGTCGCCGGCGGCCACGCACACGAGCATCACGGTCCGCCCGAGGCGCACAACTCCTCGAAGATCGACCGCCAGACGCTCGGCATCCTGCTCTTCATCGTCTCCGAGGCGATGCTGTTCGGCGCCTTCTTCGCGTCCTACTTCTTCCTCCGCGAGGTCTCCAACCCGACCGACGCCTGGCCGCCCGACGGCTTCGAGCTGCCGAAGCTCGTCGCCGGCATCAACACGGCGATCCTGGTGACCTCTTCGTTCAGCGTCCACTGGGCGCTCGAGGGCGCCCGCAAGGGCAACCGGAACGCGATGAAGATGGGCCTGGCGATCACCTGGCTGCTCGGCGCGACCTTCCTCTTCATCCAGATCAACGAGTACGTGCACATCGGCTTCAGCGCCCGCGACGGCGCCTTCGGCTCGATCTTCTACGGCCTCACCGGCCTCCACGGAGCCCACGTCTTCGTCGGCCTGCTGCTGCTCAGCTTCGCCAACATCCGCGCCTGGCGCGGCCACTTCGGCACCGCCGCCAAGGATCACCTCGGCGTCGAGGTCCCGGGCATCTACTGGCACTTCGTAGACGTCATGTGGATCATCGTTTACACGGCGGTCTACATCCTCTAACGTCTGGCGGCGCGGGAGGCGCGACTCGGCGTCATCGGCGGCTCACGGCTCGCGGCCACTTCGATCGCGTCCGCACTCGCCGACGGCTCAAGCCTCGACCGGAGCGGCTCGCGCAGGCGTCGCCGGGCGGTGCAGCGGGGTCAGCCGGCGGGGTACGGGGCGTTGCGCTGCTGGGACGTTCGTGGGTCGTCCGGGGTGTCCGGGCGCTCGTCGGCGCGGATCTCCGTGTTGAGGACGTCCGCGGGCGGGGCTAGGGCGACCTTGACGACCTCCCAGCCGCCCTCGCACTCGCGGGGGAGCCACTGGTGGGTCGCGCGGTCGTCGTGCGATGCGGCCAGGCGCGCACAGAGCGCCTCAGCGGCCTCCTTCGTGAGCGGGGCGGCCGCGGTGGCCGGATGCGGGGTCGTCGGCGCTCAAATCGGCTCTCAGCAGTTCGTCACGAAGCTGACGACGATCAGGGCCAGGCCGGAGAAGGCGACGGCGATCGGGAAGAAGCTGAGGGAGACCGGAAACGACGGGCCGGTGGCGTGGCGCAGGCGCCGGCCGATCGCGGTGACCGTGATCGCCTCGGGGATCGCGGCGAGGATGAAGACGACGGCGGCGAGCCAGACGGCGGCCGATTGGACGCTGGTCGAGGGGCCGCCGCAGTCGGCGCTCGTCGGGTCCACCCACGAGGGTGCGTCGACGGCCAGCCTGATCAGGAAGACGACCAGCAGCGTCCCCGCCAGCCCGGCGGCGATCGCCGGCCCCAGGGACGGCGTGCGCGGCCCGCGCGAGCCCGAATCGGCGCGGATGATCAGCCCGGTCCCGAGCGGATAGAGGACGATCGCCGCGATCAGCAGGCCGAGCAGCGGCTCGTCCCGAGCAGGGCCAGCACCAGGCCGGCAGATGCAGGCGACGACGTAGAGGAACCAGCGCACGAAGGAACCCTACCTTCGGGGAACCCCGGTCGACCGGTCGCGGCCTGCGAAGATCATCAGATGGCCGACGAGGAGATGCGAAACCCGTTCCAGAAGGAGGAGGACGCGTTTCGCGTCCTGGTGATCATCGTCGTGGCCGCGGCCGTGATCATCGCGGCGGCCGTGCTGGTCAGCAAGACCCTCGGCGCGATCCTCGCCGTGGTCGCGATCGCCGCCGGCCTGTGGAAGACGGTCGGCTGGCTGGGCTGCGGCGCTCGGCGAGCCCGACGAGCGACTCGAAGCCGCCGGAGAGCTGAGCCGGACGCTGAGCCGCCGCTCAGCGCCCTCAGCCGCCCTTTTGGGGCTTGCCGGCGTTGTCGTAGAGGAACTTGACGAGCAGCTTCAGGTCGGCCGGGTCGATCGAGTCGCCGTAGTTCTGGGGCATGATCCCGTCCTGGAAGCCCTTGGCGATGTCTTGCTCGGGTCGACGATGCGATGTCTGGATCATCCGCCGGCGTCATCCCGGGCAGGACCTCGTCGAGGTTCGGGCCGACGGCGCCGTTCGATCCGGCGGCCGCGAACGTGTGGCACGAGCCGCAGCCGTTGTTGGCGAAGACCTGTCCGCCGGGCCCGCCGGGTGCGGTCGGCGGCTCGATGCCGGGAACGCCGGCGACCGAGCCGACGTAGGCGGAGACGTCCTCGAGCGTCGGTGCCGTCGACGAGGCCCGCGGGCATGTAGGTCGGGTTGGAGGGGTCGGTCTGGCGGGGATGCTCGATCTGGTCGGCGACGACGCCCTCGATCGTGTCCTGGTCCATGCCGGACGGCGCGGGCGTCGGCGAAGGCGGCGTCGAGGTCGGGGCCGACGTTGCCCGTCGTGCCCGCCTCCTTGAGGTAGTGGCAGGTGCCGCACTTGGCGATGAAGAGGGCGCGGCCGTTGGCGAGGTCGGCGTTCTCGCTCGAGTCGCAGCCGCTGAAGCGCGACGAGCATGACCGCGCCGAGCGCGGCCAATCCGGCTGCCTTGATTCGGGGTCCCTTCACGCGCGGAATCCTACCTTCCCGGGGCGGCGTCCTGACGCGCGCCCGACGCGCATCGGTTAGGGTTGAGACGATCGGCACAAACCCGCACGGCGTGGGCGCGCCCTGCGGAGGACACAGGAAGGGAGCGCTGGGCGAGAGATGGAAGTACGCGAAGGCATGTCGGAGGTGGTTCTGACGGTCGGACCGGGCCACACGCTGCGCGAGGCGGCGCGGATGATGACCGAGAAGCGGGTCGGCGCGGCGATCGTCGTCGACGAGGAGGCGCCCGGCCCGGGGATCATCAGCGAGCGCGACGTCCTGGTCTCGGTCGGCCGCGGCGAGGATCCCGACAGCGAGCGCGTCGCCGACCACATGAGCGACTCGGTGATCACCGCGAACCCGGACTGGAGCCTCGAGCGGGCCGCCGCCGACATGGCGAGCCGCGGCATCCGTCATCTCGTGATCGTCGAGGGCCCCGAGGTCGTCGGCGTGCTCTCGATGCGCGACATCATGCGCGTCTGGACGTCAGACGGCGCCACCAGCGCGATGAGCCCCGGCTAGAGGCGGCGGCTCAGGGGCGGCGAATGACTTCGGCGGGGATGACTGCCGTGTCGGTCTGCTGCTCGCGGCGCATCCGCGAGATCTCGTCGTTGGAGAGGCGCCACCAGGCGCGCAGGCCGAGCAGCAGGAAGATGGCCCCGACGAGGATCACGAACCAGCCCTTGAAGAAGCCGACGAGCAGCAGGGCGACGCCGGCGGCGGTGATGATCGGCGCCCAGGAGTTGCTCGGGCGTGTAGATCAGCTCCGAGGGCTCGATCGACTCGATGTCGTGCGCGGGGCTCATGCGTGCCTAGTTGCCGATGAAGAGGATGGCGAAGTAGAACGTCAGCGTGAACAGCAGGAGTGCGAATCCCGCGGTCATGAGGCCGGTCCGGATGCTCTTGTTGGCTCTGGTGCGATCCATCGGAACCGGAATCTAATCAGGCGGAGATGATCCTGTCGGCTGCCATCGCGCCGAACAGCAGGAAGAGGTAGGCCAGCGACCCGAGGTGGAGCTGCAGCGCGGTCCGCCGGGAGGGGCTCCGGAGCAGGTGAGCGGCGCCGGCGAGGAAGGCGACTCCGAGCACCGCGGCGGCGGCCAGGTAGATGCCGCCGAACAGGCCGGTGGCGACCGGGACAAGCGTGAAGGCGACGAGCAGCACCGAGTAGACGAGGATGCGGTTGCGCGTGTGCTCCTCGCCGTGGACGACCGGCATCATCGGGACGCCGGTCTTCTCGTAGTCGTCGGAGATCAGCAGCGCCAGTGCCCAGAAGTGGGGCGGGGTCCAGAGGAAGACGATCATGAACGGGAAGAAGCGCGTCGAGCGTGAGGCTGCCCGTCGCCGCCGCCCAGCCGACCAGCGGCGGGATCGCGCCGGCGACGCCGCCGATGACGATGTTCTGTGGCGTCCGGCGCTTCAGCCAGGCGGTGTAGAGGAGTACGTAGCCGAGCAGGCCGAGCGCCGAGAGGGCGGCCGCCAGGCCGTTGACGGTGATCCACAGCTGCGCGGTGGCGATCGCGCCGAGCGCGATCCCGAAGAGGAGGGCGTGGGCCGGCTTGATCCGGCCGGCGACGATCGGGCGACCCTTCGTGCGGCCGACGCGCGCGTCGATGTCGCGGTCGATGTAGTGGTTGATCGCCCCGGCGCCGCCCGCGGCGAGGTATCCGCCCAGGCAGGTCCAGAGGATGGTCGAGAGGGCGAGACCGCTGGGACGGGCGACGAACATCGTCGCCACGGTCGTCCAGAGCAGCAGCGAGATGATCCGCGGCTTGGTCAGCGCCAGGTAGTCGCGGGCCAGATCGAGCGAGCCCGGTGCCGTCACGCCGCGCCGTCGCGGCAGCGTGCCTGTGCGCGCGTCGTTCGCCGCGGCCTGCCGGCCGCTCGACTCCGCCGACCGGCGCGCCGCGCTCGGCTATGCCCGCCGAAGATTCCAACGGGCGGCCGCGGGGGAGGCGGTGGGCATCGATGCGGCCACCGGATGGGGGCGAGCGGACATGCCGCTCAGGCTACCGGGCCGTCGTCTTCGTCCTGCGCGGTCGCGGCGTCGGCGGGGGACTCGGACGGAGCTTCCGAAGCGTCGACGGCGACCGCGACGGGCTCGGGATCGGGTTCGGGCGCCGCCACCGTCTCGGTCTCCGGCGCCCGCACGGCGGGCGGGTACCAGCGCGTCTCGCGCCTCGAGATCGCGTCGCGCATGTCGTCCAGCGGCTCGGCGCTGCGAACGTCCGGGATCAGGTCGAAGTTGTGGACCGGGGGCGGGGAGGGCGTGAACCACTCGAGGGTGCTGCCGTGCCAGGGGTCGGGTCCGACCTCGACCCCGTTCGTGTAGCTGGCGGCGGCGTTGATCATCGTGATCACGAATCCGAGGATGAAGATGATCGCGCCGATCGAGGTGAGCAGGTTGAGGGTGCTCAGCCCGGTGTCCTCGTAGAACTTGTAGACGTCGACGGGCATGCCCTGCAGGCCGGCCATCATCATCGTCACGATCATCAGCAGCGCCCCGCTGAACAGCGTCCAGTAGGAGGCCGTGCCGAGGGCGTCGCCCATCGTCCGGCCGCAGAGCTTCGGGAACCAGTAGTAGAGACCCGCGAATCCGCCGAGGACGCCGGCGCCGGCGATCAGCGAGAACGTCGTTCCCGATGTGAACGCGGTGCCGCTGAGCAGCCAGCCGACCGGAACGACCATCTGGATCAGCTTGCCGACGAGCCCGATCACGATCAGCACGATCGCGCCGAGCGCGTACTTGAGCGGCATGCCGCCCTTCACGTCGCCGCCGTTGAGCGTGCCGATCCAGTTGAAGAGGATCAGGCCGACCGGCACGATCGCCGACAGGCCCATCAGCATCGCGAAGTAGAGCAGACCGCTCGGCAGCCCGGCCGAGTACATGCTCGACATCCAGCCGAGCACGGCGAGGGCTGCGAAGGCGACGAAGCGACCCGGCGATCTCGCGATGGCCGAACTGCGGCTGGCGTGCGAAGGTCGCGAGGATCTCCGAGATCGCGCCGAGCGCGGTCACGATCACGGATGCGAATGCGCCGGCGAGGAAGATCGAGGCGAGGTGCTCGTAGAGGAGCGGCTTGCCACCCTCGCCGGGGACGAAGAAGTCGCCGCCGTAATGGCGATCGAGCATCAGCATCACGAGCGCGGCCAGGAAGATCGGGCTGACGATGAGCAGGGTGTAGCTGACCACCGAACCGGCCCAGGCGAAGAGCGGCATCCGCTGCAGCGCCATCCCGGGGGCCCTGAAGTTCCTGATCGTGGCGATCATGCTCACCGAGAAGCAGATGGCTCCGAGCAGGACCAGGGCGAAGCCGGTCGATCCAGGCATCGACCGCGGCGCCGGGGAGGAACTCCGAGGAGGAGAGCGGCGGCAGGCCGATCACGCCGGCCTCCGAGGGCCGGTAGAGGAAGCTGGCGTAGACGGTGACCCCGCCGAAGAGGTAGAGCCAGTAGGAGAGGTGGTGCAGCCGGGGCAGGGCCATGCCGCGGGCGCCGATCTGCAGCGGGAGCACGATCGAGAGCAGTCCGATCGCCAGCGGCAGGGCGAAGAGCATCAGGGCGGTGATCCCGTAGGCGGAGAGCAGACGGTCGAAGATCTCGGGCCGGATCAGCGAGTTCTCCGGGACCATCAACTGCAGGCGCATCATCAGCAGCTCGGCGAGGGCGGCCGTGGCGAAGAACAGCGCCGTCGCGATGTACATCCGGCCGACCGCCTTGTGGTCGGCGTTGGTGACGAGGGTGATCCAGCCCTTCTGGCGGCGCGGGATCTGCTCGCTGACGAGCTCCGGGTGGGTGGCGGTGCGGATCGGGGTCACTTCTGCTCGAACTCCACTCCCGGCGCGGTGCCGGCGTCGATGCGCTCCTGCACCGCGGCGCGCGCCTCCTTGATTCCGGCGGTCTTCTCCTTCAGGAACGCCTCGTACTCAGCGGGCTCGACCACATCGACGACGGTCCTCATGGTCGCGTAGCCGGGGCCTGAGAACCTCGTCGAGGCGCCCTCGAAGCTCCCCGTCTCCGTCGCGGTGAAGGTGACGTCGTTGGTGACGCCCGGGATCGCATCGACGGCGGGCGCGAGGGCCGGCACCGACCAGCGGTGCAGCACGTCGGTGGAGCCGATGTCGAGCGTGATCGGGGTGTCGACCGGCACGACGAGCCGGTGGTAGCTGTAGGGGGTGTCGGACGCGAACCCGTCGGGGGAGGGCTCGGCGGCCGGGTACTGGTATCGCCACAGCCACTGCTGGCCGTCGACCTTGATCGTGATCGGGTCGGCCCCGGCGGCGGCATCTACCGATGTCGTCTTCTCGGTGAAGACGATGCCGACGACGAAGAGGACGATGGCGACGGCCCCGAGGCCGACCGCGACGCGGGCTTGGGCCGAGCGGGCACCGGTGCGGCGGGCTCACCATCGGCGGGGCCCTTGGAGCGGAGCGCCCGGAGCAGGGCACCGAGGACGCCGAGGACGATCAGGACACCGAGGATCGCCATGACGATGTAGAGGGTCCGGGCATGGCCGACGCCGTCGGAGGCCGTCGGATCGGGCGCGAGGAGGCTGGCTTCGGCGACCCGCGGCATCGCCGCGAGGGCGGCGACGGTCGCGACGGCGGTGAAAAAAGCAGCTCTTCTTCGAGGGGCCAGCAAGGCGCCGCCATTCTAGGGGGCGGACCCGGCAGATGCCGGGAACCCTCCGAGGCCCGCTTCTATACTCGCCCGCGCTTTGTCCCTCGCGGCCATTCCATCCCGCAGGGGCCGGTCCCGACTGCGCCCCTACGTCCGCGGTGTCGCCTACGCGGCACTCGCCGCCTCGGTGGCCGTGCCCCTGCTGCGCAAGCGGCTGAAGCTGCGGCCGTCGGCCACCGTGGCGACAACCATCGCCGGCCCGGTCGCGACCGCGACCCTGTTGCCGCGCACGAAGGCGCGGGACGCATTTCTCTTCCTCCAGCAGATGTGGGCCTTCGTGATGGTCCACGAGTTGCCCTACGACGACCCGGAGGCGCTGCGGCGCCGGCTCAAGGTTCGCTACCCGATCCGCGGCGATCGGCTGATCGGGGCCGGCCGGCTTCCCAACACGCGGCTGCAGGGGTGGTTGACGCGCCAGGACGGATCGGTGTCGCCACTCGATCGCGTGCTCAGCATCGCCCACTGGGTCTGGTTCTTCGAGCCGCATCTGTCGCTTCTCTACATCCTCGTCACGGACGAGAAGAAGTTCGTGCGCGCCGCCCGGCAGATGGGTGGGGCCTTCGATCTCGGCTGTGCCGTCTACATCGCGGTGCCGACGGCCCCGCCCTGGTGGGCGGCGGAGAACGGCTACACGGGCGACGACGAGGTGCAGCGGCGGATGCTGGCGGTCGGCGAGGAGACGTTCCGGGGTGCCTGGCCGAGGATGTACAACGCGGTCGACGGCAATCCGTGGGCGGCAATGCCCTCGCTTCACTTCGGAGCCTCGGTCCTGGCCGCGATTCTGCTCAGCGAGTCGAACCGGAAGGCGGGAATGGTGGGCTGGACCTACGCCGGCGTCCTCGGCTTCGCGCTCGTATATCTGGGCGAGCACTACGTGGTCGACCTGCTCGCCGGCCTCGGCCTCGTCGCGACGGTTCGCTTCGGCGAACCCCTCGCCGAACCCCTCGCCCTGGCGGTCAGCGCCGGTGTGCAAAAGCTAGAGCGCATCGCCAACTCATAGTCTCCGCTTCCATGACCTCCCCACAGGAGCCGGAGGGGGCTCGAGTGCAGAGAGTCGACGAGGAGGCACCATCCCTGCTCGAGAACCCCCGCAAGGTCGTGATCACGGCGCTGATCGTCCTGCTCATGTTCGCCGCCATCTACGTGCTGCTGCCGAAGCTGATCGGCCTCGAGGACGCGATTCAGAAGATGCAGGAGGGCGAGTGGCAGTGGTTCGTCGTCGCCGTCGGCTTCAACGTTCTCGCCTTCGCCTCCTACGTGGCCCTGTTCAGAGGCGTGATCGGCGAGAACCTCGTCCACCTCGACTGGCGCGAGAGCTACCAGATCACGATGGCCGGGCTGGCGGCCTCGCGGGTGCTGTCGGCGGGAGGGGCGGGCGGCGTCATCCTCAGCTACTGGGCGCTCCGGAAGGCGGGCATGAGGCGGGCGGAGGCCGCCAAGCGGATGGTCGCGTTCCTGGTCCTCCTCTACGCCTTCTACGTGATCGCCGTGATCGTCTTCGGCGTCCTCCTCGAGACGGGCGTCCTGGCGGGGCCGAACCCGGTCTCGATGACGATCGTCCCGGCCGCGATCGCCGGCGGCGTGCTGATCGGCTTCATGCTGATCATGCTGATCCCGGGCGACCTGCAGCGCCGCCTCTCGCTCGAGGGGAACAACTGGGCGAGCCGCCTGGCGCTGAAGCTGAGCACCGTCCCGGCGACGATCTCGACGGGTGGCCGGATGGCCGTCGGGTTCATGCGGACCCCGCGCAAGGGAGGCCTCGCGATCATCGGCGCGGTCGGGTTCTGGGCCTCCAACATCGGGATCCTCTGGGCGACGTTCATGGCGTTCGGCATCGCCGTGCCGCTCGGTGTGCTCGTGATGGGGTTCTTCGTCGGCATGGCGGCCAACCTCGCCCCGGACCCGGCCGGCGTCGGCGCCGTCGACGGCGGCCTGATCGGGGCGTTCGTCATCTTCGGCCTGCCGGCGACGACGGTGATCGCCGCGGTGCTCGTCTACCGGCTGATCGCCTTCTGGATGCCACTGCCTCCCGGAATCGTCGCCTTCCTGCAGCTGCGACGCACCGTCGCCCGCTGGGAGTCGGAGGGCAGGCCCGTGGTCGAGGATGACGAGGAGGACAATGAAGGCGGCGGTCAGGCTGCAGTGGGCCGCACCACTTCCAATACTTCACAAAATGAAGTAAGCTATGCGGACTAACTTCCGAGAAGGAGCCAGGAGTCGAAGTGACTGATAAGCCGATCGAGAACGTGATCATCATCGGCGGGGCCTGCGCCGGCTACACGGCCGCCATCTACGCAGCCCGCGCCGATCTGGAGCCGCTCGTGATCGAGGGCTTCAAGTGGGGCGGGCAGCTCCAGAACACGACGGAGGTCGAGAACTTCCCGGGGTTCCCCGAGGGGATCATGGGCCCGGAGATGATGAACCGGTTCCGCGCTCAGGCCGAGCGCTTCGGGACGCGTTTCATCAGCGATGACGCGACCCGCGTCGAGCTCTCCGACGGCGGGATCCAGCGCGTCTGGGTCAACGACGACGAGTACCGCGCCAAGACCGTGATCCTCGCGATGGGAGCCGAGCCGAAGCGGCTCGGGATCCCCGGCGAGATGGAGCTCGGTGGTCGCGGCGTCTCGACCTGCGGCGTCTGCGACGGGGCCTTCTTCAAGGGTCGCGACGTCGTCGTCATCGGCGGCGGCGACACGGCCATGGAGGACTCGATCTTCGTGGCCAAGTACGCCGAGAAGCTGACCGTGCTGCATCGGCGCAGCGAGCTTCGCGCCTCGATGGTCATGCAGGACCGGGCCCGCGAGAAGGCGAATATCGATTTCAAGACGCCGTTCGTCCCCGAGGAGTTCCTCGCCGGCGACGATGGCGCCCTCGAGCGGATCCGCCTTCGCAACGCAGAGACCGACGAGGTCTCCGAGATCGAGGCCGGCGGCGCCTTCGTCGCGATCGGCCACATCCCGGGCTCGGCTCTCGTCGAGGGACAGATCGACCTGCACGACAACGGATACGTGAAGGTCGAGGAGCCGTCGACGAAGACCAATCTGGCCGGCGTCTTCGCGATCGGCGACCTGGTCGACTTCACCTACCGGCAGGCGGTCACCGCCGCCGGGTCGGGCACGCGAGGCGCACTCGACGCCGAGTGGTACCTGCGTGACACGCCGCCGACGGACGAGGAGATCGTCGAACGGGCCGAAGAGGCCCGCGTGGCGAGCTGATCAGCTCGCCGCCCGCATCTCGGTGAAGACGGCCCGCTCGTTCGGATCGCGCCCGTCGGCGATCTCGTCGGCGATCACCTGCGAGACGGCGTTGATCAGCGCCAGGTGGGTGAAGGCCTGGGGGAAGTTGCCGAGCTGCCGGCCCGAGTGCGGCTCGATCTCCTCGGCGTAGAGGTCGAGTGCCCCGCCCATGTTGAGCAGGTGCTCGCAGATGTGCGCGGCGCGCTCGCGCTCGCCGATTTCGGCGAGCGCCGAGACGAGCCAGAAGGAACAGATCGAGAACGTCCCCTCGATGCCCGAGAGCCCGTCCTCGGTGCGGTCGACCCGGTAGCGGAGGACGAGGCCCATCTCGGTCAGCTCGTCGGCGATCGCGAGGACGGTGGCGCGGACGCGCTCGTCGTCGTTGGGGAGGAAGCGGACGAGCGCGATCAGCAGCGTCGAGGCGTCAAGCTCGTCGGTGTCGTAGTGCTGGCGGAACACGCCGCGCTCGCTGACGCCCTTGGCGAGGATGTCCTCCTTGATCCGCTCCGCCTCGGCTCCCCACTCGGCGGCGCGCTCGCGCTCGCCGCGGGCCTTCGCCAGCCGGGTCCCGCGATCGAGGGCGACCCAGCACATGAGCTTCGAGGAGACGTAGTGCTTCGGCTTGTCGCGGGCCTCCCAGATCCCCTGGTCCGGCTGCTCCCAGATCCCCTTCGCCGCCTCGACCTGCTCGACGGCGATCTCCCAGAGTTCGTCGCTGACGCCGCCGAGTGCTCGCGAGTGGATGTAGATCGAGTCGAGCAGGGCGCCGTAGACGTCGTTCTGGTGCTGGGCGAAGGCGGCGTTGCCGGTCCGCACGGGCTGTGATCCGACGTAGCCGCCGAGATGGTCGAGCGTGTTCTCGGTCAGCTCCTTCTCGCCGCCGATCCCGTACATGATCTGCAGCTCGCTGTCCTGGCAAACGCCCTCCACGAATGACATGAAGTCGGTCGCCTCGTCGTCGAGACCGAGCACGTGCAGGCCCCAGAGGGTGAAGGTCGCGTCACGGATCCACGTGTAGCGGTAATCCCAGTTGCGCTCCCCGCCCGGCGTCTCGGGCAACGACGTCGTCAATGCCGCGACCATGCCGCCGGTCGGTGCGTACATGAGGCCCTTCAGGGTCAGCGCCGAGCGCTGCAGCTCACTGCGCCAGGGGTGGTCGGGGAACTTGCCCCGCTCCAGCCAGCGACGCCACGCCTGGCCGGTCTCGTAGATCTCGCGCGCGGCCTCCCCCGCGTGCCCTGGCAGCTTCGCCTCGTCGGACCACGTCAGGGCGCAGAAGGCGTTCTCGTCGGTCCCGAGGCGACGGACGCCGAAGAGCTTGCCGTCGCGGAGCTCGAGGTCCATGTCCGCCTGCAGGCGGACGGGCAGATCGCCGATCATCGCCGTCGCCACGCCGAGCTCGCTGTCGAGGTCCCACTCGATCCGCTCGCGCCCGTAATCGGGAAGCGCGTCGCAGACGAGCTCGATCTCCGCATGGCCCTCGGGGCAATGCGCCCAGCGGGCCAGCATCCGCTTCGCCTCGAGGCGGTTGCGGCCGCTGTGGCTCTCGACCGAGTCGATCAGGAGAGCGTCGCGGATGATCACCCAGCCGGTCTCGGTCGCCCAGGTCGTTTCGATCACGTTCGTCCCGGGCTCGTAGCGCCGCGCCACCGGAATCTTCTCGGCGGGGGCGAACCGCAGCGCACCCGCCGCGCGGTCCAGCAGCGCTCCGAAGACGCTCGGCGAGTCGAAGCGGGGCAGGCAGAGCCATTCGATCGATCCGCCGGAGCTGAGCAGGGCCCCGGTTTCGCAGTCGGAGAGGAATCCGTAGGAGCCGATCCGCGGAAACTGCTCCAGGCACGCGTTGGGGGTCGGGTCGGAGGGGCTCACGATGCCGCGACCTTACTTGCCCCGGAAGTCGGGTCGCCTGCCCTCGAGCAGCGCTTCGACCGCTTCGACCCGGTCCTCGGTCGCCAGGGCCTCGGCGAACAGCTCACGCTCGCGTTGGAGTCCCGACTCGAGGCCCGTCTCGTCGGCTTCGGCGATCGCTCGCTTCGCCATCCGCAGCGCGACGGGCGGGCGCTCGGCGATCTCCTCGGCGAGCTCTGACGCCTGGTCCAGGCATCGCCGCTTGCCGGCGAGGACGTTGGCGAGCCCCCAGTCGTAGGCCTGCTCGCCGCTCATCCGCCGCCCGGAGAGCACCAGCTCCATCGTCCGCTGCTTCCCGATCACCCTGGTCAGGCGCTGGGTCGCCCCGCCGGAGGGGATCAGCCCGAAGGTGATTTCGGGGACGCCGAAGGTCGTCGCCCTCTCGACCACGAGCAGGTCGCAGGCCAGGGCCAGCTCGCAGCCGAAGGCCAGCGCCCAGCCGGTGACGGCGGCGACGATCGGCTTCCCGATCGTTTTCAGACGTGCCCAGAAGCCGGTCATGAACACGTCGACCGGCACCTCGTCGCCTCGGCCCGAGAACGCCCGGATGTCGAAGCCGGTCGCGAAGTAGTCCTCGGTCCCGGTGATGACGATGCAGCGGATCGCCGGATCGCGATCGAGCCCCTCGATAGCGGTGATCAGGTCCTCGGCGAGCTCGGGCGTGACGGCGTTACGGGTTTCCGGGTCGTTGATCCGGCAGACCCCGACCCTGCCGTTGACGGCGATCTCGATCCCGGCCACGATCAGGCGCCCGGCGCACCCGGTTCGAAAGGGAGGATCGCGTCGACGCCCGTGGCGGCGCGGCCGATGATCAGCTTCTGGATCTGCGAGGTCCCCTCGTAGAGCGTCGTGACCCGGGCGTCGCGGAGGTAGCGCTCGACCGGGTGGTCGTCCGAGTAGCCGGCCCCGCCGTGGACCTGGATCGCCGCGTTCGCGCACTCGACCGCCGATTCGGTCGCATACAGCTTCGCGATCGACGTCTCGGTGGTGCTCGGCTTGCCGGCGTCCTTGAGCAACCCGGCCCGGTAGACGAGGAGCCGGGCGGCGTCCCGCTTGACGATCATCTCGGCGATCATGGCCTGGACGAGTTGAAACCGGGCGATCGGGACTCCGAACTGTTCGCGCTGGCCCGCGTAGGTCACCGACGATTCGACGCATCCGTCGCAGATGCCGACGCAACCGGCGGCCACCGAGTAGCGGCCGAGGTCGAGCGCGCTCATCGCGATCTTGAAGCCGTCGCCGACCTCGCCGAGAACGGCATCGTCGGGTACCTCGACCGCATCGAGGGCGAGCGAGGCGGTGTCGGACGAACGGAGGCCGAGCTTGCCGTGGATCTCCTGCGACGAGAAGCCTTCGCTCTCGGTCGGGACCAGGAAGCAGGCGAGGCCGCGATGCGCCTTCGCGGAGTCGGTCTGCGCGAAGACGAGGGCGACGTTCGCGACGTTGCCGAGCGAGATCCACATCTTCTGGCCGCTGATCCGCCAGCCGCCGTCGATCCGCTCGGCGCGGCTTCGAAGCGATGCCGCATCGGAGCCCGAGTCGGGCTCGGTCAGCCCGAAGCAGCCGAAGAGATCACCGCTGCACAGGCCGGGCAGCCACCGCTGCTTCTGCTCCTCGGTTCCCCAGCGCTCGATCGAGCCGCAGACCAGCGACGTCTGCACCGAGATCACCGTGCGGGCGGCGCTGTCGGCGCGGCCGATCTGCTCGACGATCAGCGCGTAGGAGACGTAGTCGAGGCCGCGGCCGCCGTAGGCCTCGGCGACCGGGGCACCGAGGTAGCCCATCTCGCCGAGCTGCCGGGCGAGGTCGGCATCGAAGCGGGCCGCCCGGTCGCTCTCACGGATCCGCGGGAAGATCACCTCGTCGGCGAAGCGGCGGGCGGTCTCCGAGATCAGCTGCTGCTCGTCGCTGAGCGTCAGGTCCACGGTCAGTCGCTCGTGGCGCTCCGCTCGGCCTCGACCGCATTCCGCAACGCCTCCGACGCTCGCTCGGCGGCGGGCCCACCGACGACCGAGAGCGGGATTCCATCGACGGCGGAGACCGGCTGGATCTCGCGGTTGGTCGAAGCCAGGAAGGCCTCCTTGGCGGCGAGCAGATCGTTGCGGCTGTAGGTCCCCTGGGAGACGGGCAGCTCCTCGATCAGCACATCGCGGGTGATCGAGTCGAGGATCCCGGAGTTGAGGCTCGGCGTGCGCAGATCGCCGTCGGAGGCGGTGAAGAAGATCGACGACGTCGGCGCCTCGAGGATGATCCCGTCGGGGCGGATGTAGACGGCCTCGTCGGCGCCGCGTGAGGTCGCGATCCGGCTCGCCTGCATGTTCGCGGCGTAGGAGAGGGACTTGACTCCGCTGAGGATCTCACTCGGGGTCAGCTCGATCAGCGCGATCGAAGCGCTGGGCGCGAAGGGGGTCAGCTCCTCGATCGTCAGCAGCCTGCGGCCGCCTCGCGTCACGATGATCCGCAGGCAGCCGTCGGGGGCGCCGCCGCGCTCGAGCAGTGCGGCGATCTCCGCCTCGAGCGCGCCGCGATCGATCTCGAGCTCGATGGCGGCGGCCGAGCGGCCGAGGCGGTCGAGGTGGGCCTGCAGCCGGAAGGGGTGGTTGCCGTACAGCTTCAGCACCTCGAAGGCCCCGTCGCCGCGGACGAGCCCCTCGTCGAGGATCGAGATCTTGGCGTCGGCCGGGCTGCTGATCTCGCCGTCGACGCTTGCCAGGATCGCTGTTGCCACGCCTCGAAGATACCCGCCTGGCGGATCGGCACCGGGTTGGCGTTCCTCCGCGCGGGGTCTTATGGTGAACGCAGGCGCATGGATTACATCCTCATCACGCTCGGGATGGTGGGCTTCATCGTAGGAGTCCTCGTCCTCCTGGCCCGCGCCTATCCGGGAAACGGCTCCGATCTCGTCGGCTGGACCCCGACCCGCGACCATGAGACCGAGATCCAGCTCGAGCAGAACGACATCGCCCAGATGATCGCCGCCCAGAACGACTACCGGCGCCGCCGCGGCGCCCGCGAGCTGACCGCAAACGATGCCCAGCGGATGGCCCGCGAGGACCAGCGCGTCAGACAGCGGGGCCGATTCGACGAGGAATCCCTCGCCGAGCTCGATCGCGAGCTGCGAGACGATCCCGGCTCCGACGGCGGCGATACGGCGAGCTGAGCGGGCCGGACCGATGGCGCGGGCACTTCTCGTCGGCTGCGGCTGCCATGGCCGCGAGCTCGGCTAGCGCACTGAGCGAGGCCGGTTGGGCGGTACGGGGCACCACCCGGCGCGAGCCGGGATCGCCGCGATCGAGGCCGCCGGTCTGGAGGCGGCGCTCGCCGACCCCGATCGGGTCGGCAGCGTTCTCGATCAGGTCGGCGACGTCGCCGTGGTGATCTGGCTGCTGGGCTCGGCCGCGGGCACCGACGCAGGAGCGGGAGGCCGTCAACGTCCTGCGGCTCGGGAGCCTGCTCGAGAAGCTCGTCGACACACCGGTTCGCGGGTTCGTCTTCGAGGGGGCCGGATCGGCGGGCGAGGACATCCTCGCGGCCGGCGCGGCCCTGGTCGAGCGGGCCGCCCGGACCTGGATGATTCCCGTCCGGGTGGTCGCCGAGCCCCGCGACGACGCGGTGCTTGGTCCGCGGTCCGATGAGCGCCGCGGCCACGTCGGTGCTCGGCGGCTAGCGCTCGAAGACCTGGTCGGGCGGGAGCGTGTCGCCGGGGCCGTTGCGGCCGAAATCGACGTCGCGCGGTGGGTCCTGCTGGGCGGTCGGCTGGGCCCAGGGGGCGGTGTCCTGGACCGGGATGTCGCGGTTGTCGATGCCCTTGACGACCGTCGCGAATGCGACGCGGCGAGGACCATCAGCGTCACCACGACCCCGTAGACGCCACTCGCTTGCGCGCGGTGGCGCCGTACTGCCGGCCGATGACCGCGCGGCGCTTGTCGTTGCCCATCGCGTCGAGCTCGGGCTCACTCGCCCGATCCCGCCCCTTCCCGCTCATACCCCGTCGGCTTCCCTGCAGCCACGTCCCGACCTTATCGCGAAGGGCGTCCAGGTTCCACCCGCAATGGCGCCACGCGGCTGCCGGTCGATGGGCCGGCGGCAGCGGCCGGGGTCGCGCTATCGGATTTCGGGGCCGCCGTCGAGCCGCTCGAAGAAGAGCTGGAGCATCCGCGCCGTCGCCCCCCAGATGAATGCTCCCTCGACGTCGAAGGTCGGGGTCCGGAACGGGACGCCGCGGCGGATCAGCCGGCGCATCCCGTAGGAGCGGCGGAGCTCGTCGAGGTCGAGCTCGATGACCCGCTCGACCTCGTGGGGGCTGAGCTGGTGGGCGAGCCGCTCCGGGACGAGGCCGACGACGGGAGCACCTTGAAGGAGGTGACGACGGTCGAGGTCGGAGGCAGGGCGCCGAGGATCTCGACGACGCCGGGGTCGAGGCCGATCTCCTCGTTCGCCTCGCGGAGCGCGCACTCGACCAGCGTCTCGCCGGGGTCGGCCCGGCCGCCGGGGAACGAGATCTCGCCGCCATGCCGCCTCAGGTCGTGGCGACGCTCGGTGAAGATCAGGCCGGGGCGCTCGGGCCAGCCGAAGAGCGGCACGAGGACGGCGGCGCTCTGGCTGCCGTGGGCCTGCAGCACCTCCGCCTCCGCGGGATCGAGGAAGGTTCCCGCGAGGTCGTTGCTGCCCGGAGCCGGGGGCGTCAGATGATCACCTGGACCGCGCCGCCGTCGACGCTCCAGGCGGCGCCGAGCACGTAGGACGCCCGCTCCGAGCAGAGGAAGACGATGGTCGAGGCGATCTCGTCGACCTCGGCGAGCGCGGCGGATCGGCCGGCTTCGCGGCGGCGGCTTCGAGGCCCGCTCGCGGATCGGCGTGGCTGCCTGCTCGACGAGCTGGTCAAGGAGGCCGCCCGGTTCCATCCACAGCTCGGAGTTGACCAGGCCGGGCAGATCGCGTTGACGAGCACGCCGGTTCCGGCGAAGCGGTCGGCGAAGAGGCGGGAGAGCGAGAGCTGGGCGGCCTTGGCGACGGAGTACTCGCCGATCTGACTGCGAGGGCCGCTTGCCGGCGCTCGAGGCGACGTTGACGACGCGGCCCCAGCCGCGTTCGGCCATCGCGGGAAGGGCGGCTCTCATCAGCCGCATCGGCGCCATCACGTTGAGCTCCCAGGCCGCGTACCAGTCCGTCTTCGGGGACGTCGTCGAGATCGCGCCAGGTCGCGGTGCCCGCGCTGTTGACGATCACGTCGAGGGCGCCGAAGCGGTCGGTCGGCCTCGGCGAGGATCCGCTGCCCGGCGTCGGCTCGGTTACGTCGATGGCGAGGTGGGCGGCTCGGCCGTTGGCGGCGGCTCCGGCACGACCGCATTCGGCGGCGGCCTCGGCGACCTCGATCGGCGTGCGGGCGACGAGCAGCACCTGGCCTCCCGCCTCGCAGAGCAGTTCGGGCGGTGGCCCTGCCGATGCCGCGGCCGGCGCCGGTGACGACGCAGGCCCGCCCGTCGAGGCCGAGGTCCATCAGCTCGCCTCGCCGGCTGCCCGCAACCCGATCTCGGCTCCGTCGACGAGGATCCTGTGGACGGGGCATTTGCCGGCGATGACCATGATGCGCTCGCGCTGCTCCTCGTCGAGTCCGTCGGGAAGCGTGACCTCGACCTTGAAGTCGGCCTTGTCGCCACGAGCCGGGGTGCCCGTCGAAGTCGACCGCGACCTCGAGTCCCTCGATATCCCACTCCTTGCGGTCGGCGTACATCGCCATCGTGATCGCGGTGCAGGAGGCGAGCGGCGCGGCCAGCATCCTGGTCGGCCTCATACCCTCGTCGTTGCCGCCGTCCTCGGGCAGCTCGTCGACGATCAGCTCGTGGCCGTCGACCTCGACGAGGTGGGACATGCCCGAGCGACGCCTGGCGACCGCCCGGCTCATCTGCCGCGTCCCTCGAACAGCGCCGGGTCGTCGACGTCGGTGTAGCGAGCCATCGCGTAGACGAGGTCGGCGGCACGGTTCAGGTAGGCGAGGACGGCTCCGGAGGCGAGCTGGTCGGCCTCGGCGAGGGCGGTGACTCGCCGTTCGGCCCGGCGCATGATTGCGCGGGCGAGGTCGAGCGAGCCGGAGAGCGGCGTGCCGCCGGGGATCACGAACTTGGGCGGCAGCTCGACGCGGTCCATATAGCTGTCGATGACGGGCTCGAGACCGGCGACCATGTCATCGGTGACCCGGCTGATCCCGTCCTCGAGGCGGTCGGCGGCATCGGGGGCGGCGGCGAGCTCGGCGCCGGCGACGAAGAGATCGCGCTGGAGATCGAGGATGTCGGCCGCGATCTCGTCGTCCCCGGGGCCACAGAGAGACCGAGCCACTCCGAGGGCGGAGCCGGCTTCGTCGACCGTGCCGTAGGCGTCGATCCGGTCGTCCGACTTCGGCCTGCGGCCGCCGTACCAGAGGCCGGTGCTGCCGTCGTCACCCTTGCGCGTGTAGATCTTCATGTGGTCAGTCCCCGGTCCGGCGAGAGCGGGTTGAAGGCGAGCCCGGTGAGCAGCTTCGGGAAGAAGTAGGTGGACTTCGGAGGCATGGTCTCGCCGGCATCGGCGACGGCGCGGACCTGGTCGACGGGGGTCGGCCTCAGGAAGAACGCCGCCTCGGCCTCCTCCCGCTCGAGCCGGGCGACGGCCTCGGCGAAGTCGGAGCAGTAGGAGAGCCCCCGCTTCGCGGCGATGTCGTCGGTGGTCATGCCGAGCGGGCCCTTCAGGATCAGTCGCCTCGAGCGCGGCGGCATCGAGCGTCCGGAATGCCTCCGAGGCTGCCGGGCAGCGCGGCTTCGAGGACGGACGTCGTCCTTGAGGCGCAGCCGATAGGGCTGGCGATGGAACGCGTCCATGTAGCCGAAGGCGATGGTCGCGTAGTCCTCGGGAGGGACGAGGTCGGTCGGCTCTCGACCGGTTCGAACTCGAACAACTCGAACATCGTGTCGCGGAGGGCGACGCGCCGATCGGCGTCGAGGTCGTGCAGCAGACGGTGGGTGGCGAACACGCTGAGCCCCGGATCTTCGAGCGAGACGAGACAGGCGAGCGTGTAGCGTGCGTCGTCTCCTGTCGCGGCACCGACCTCGTCGGCGTACGTGCGCGCGGTCTCGTAGCGATGGTGGCCGTCGGCGATCAGCAGCTCCGAACCCTCCAGGACCGCGGTCAGTGCCCGTGCACCTCCGGGTCGGCGATCGGCCAGGCGCGATGCACGGTTCCGTCGGGGTCGGTGATCTCGCAGAATGGCGGTTCGTCGAGCGCGGCGGCGATGGCGCTCCAGGCATCGCCGGCGTGCAGGACGAAGATGGGGGAGAGGTTGTGCCGGGTCGCCCGGGTCAGGCGCAGGCGATCCTCCTTCGGACCGGGCTGGGTCCGCTCGTGGGGACGGATCAGGCCGGCGCCGTAGTCGGTGACGGCGATGCGCGCCATGAACCCGCGCCGGGTCCGGCGGCTGCCGTCGGGAGCCGTGTAGTCCTGCTCGAGTGCCCAGACGGTCGGGTCGTCCGCGCTGATGAGGATCCCTCCGCGCGCCATGCGTCGAGTAGTTCGGCGGCGTGCTCGTAGACGTCGGAGCCGTCCTCGGTACGGGGGAGATCGAGCTCGACGACGTTGTATGGAGAGCCGGCGAGCAGGCGCTCGCGGGCCGCGGCGTCGATCACGTCGTAGGGGGGAGCGGTCACTGCGGCGGGGTCGACGCGCGCGGGGTCGTAGTGCAGGGCGTGGAACGGTCTGACGTCTGCCATCGGCCTCGCAGCCTAGTCAGCGATCGCGTTCCGTCTTATTCCGTCCGACCGCTGAGGGAACATCTGTTCGTGATGAAACGAGACAGAAGCAAAGCCGAGGTGAGAACGGTGAAGGCAATGCAGACCGAGTACAGAAAGCTGAGAAGCGCGGCTCACGCCAACGAGCGCGCCGAATTCGAGCGGCTGTCGCGCGACCCGACGTTCAGGCACTTCCTGGCGTTGTGCATCTCCGAACGCGCCGCATCGGACATCGGCCCGGTCGAGATCCGCAGCGCCGATCCCGAGGTGGTGACGCTCGCGGCCCACTGGCTGCGGCGGCTCTCCAACGGCAGGGTCGACTACCGGCTCCAGTTCGAGGAGGGCGCCGACGTCGTCGAGCTCGTCCGCTTCTGGACGCTGCGCCTGGGCGTCGGCCAGGACCGGATCCGCCTGCAGCGGTGGTTCCACGATCGGGCCGACGTGCCGCGGCGGGCGAAGGCTCCCCACGGCGTGGTCACGGTCCGCAGCAGCAACGCCGATCTGCGGATCCGGTTCCACGGCTGGATGCAGCGGATCCGCGAGGAGGGCTTTCCGGAGGTCGAGCAGGAGGAGTTGTTCGACGTTCAGTCGGTCTAGACTGGCGGCGACCTCGGGGCGTAGCGAAGCCTGGTAACGCGCCTGCTTTGGGGGCAGGAGATCCCCGGTTCAAATCCGGGCGCCCCGATTGCCGCCCCGCCGAATAGTCTCCGAAGACGTGAATCAGCCAGCTCCTGATGTCACAAGGCTGCCGGATGACTTCTGGAGCGCGGCGAACGCCGCCGCCGCGCCACCGCCGCCGCGTCGCGAGGCGATCGAGCGGGCGCGGCTGATCGACAAGCTGAACGGAGCGCGTGCCGATTGCGTCCTCGTGGTCGCCCCGGCCGGCTTCGGGAAGACGACGCTGCTGTCGCAATGGGCCCGCTCGGATGCGCGCGAGCAGGCATGGATCACGCTCGACGAGCGTCACGACGACCCGGTGCTCCTGATCGGCTTGATCGCCTCCGCGCTGACCGGCGCAGAGGCGCTCGGGGAGGACGTGCTTGCTCCCCTGAACGGACCCGCACCCGATGTCGCCCGGGTCGTGGTGCCGCGCCTCTGCGACGCGTTGAGGGAGCGGAACACGTCGGTTGCCCTGATCCTCGATGACCTCCACAACCTGACGAGCCCGGACGCGCTGGCCTGCGTGGCCGGTCTCGCCGAGCGGTTTCCCGATGGATCGCGGCTGCTGATGGCGTCTCGTTCGGAGCCGGAGATCGGGATCGGCCGGCTCCGCGCCAACGGGCGTCTCGACGATGTCCGCGCCGGGTCGATGGCAATGACTCGCGGCGAGGCGGCGGAGGCGTTCGGGGCGGTGGGCCAGAACCTGTCGGCGGAGTTGCTGGGAAGGCTCGTCGAGCTCACGGAGGGCTGGCCCGCGGCGCTCTACCTGGCGACGATCGCGCTCGGCGGCGAGGAGGATCCCGCTGCGGTCGTCGAGCGGTTCGGCGGCGACGAGCGCGAGGTCGCGGACTATCTGCGGGCTGAGTTCCTGGCCCGCCTGGATCCGGACGATCGCGAATTCCTGATCCACGCCTCTCTCCTCGATCGGCTTTCGGGTGGGAAGTGCGACGCGGCGCTCCAGAGGAGCGACTCGGGTCAGGTGCTTCGCAGGTTGTCGCGGGCCAACCTGTTGCTCTCGCCACTCGATACGAAGGACGCGGAGTTCCGCATGCATGCCCTGCTCAGGGAGATGCTGCGGGCGGAGCTGGGGAGGACGGACCCGGGGGCGGAGGCGGGCATCCATCGCCGGGCGAGCGAGTGGTACCGCGAGAACGGGCAGGTCGACGAGTCCGTCGACCACGCGATCGCGACCGGGGATGCGAGCTTCGCGGGCGCGCGAATCTGGAGCGTCAGCGCGACGTACGTGGCCCAGGGCCGCAGGGCGACGCTCGCGGCATGGGCGGCGTCCTTCTCCGGGGATGAGATCGCCTCCATTCCGTGGCTGAGCATGATCGTCGCCATCGGGGCGCTGACCGACGGCGACGGCGAGGCAATGCAGGCCTGGGTGGAGAGCGCCAGGGCGCGGATGGACGGGTCCGGAGAGTTCGCGGACGGGTCGCTGGCCGCGACGGCCGAGGTTTTCGCGCTCGTGCGCGAAGGCGAATTGGGGCTGATCGAGATCGCCGCGCGCTATGACGAGCTGTTCGCCGAGTTTCCCGAACGTAGCCCCTGGCGCTCGTTCTGCCGGTTCACGGCTGGGACGATGCTGCACCTCGTCGGGCAGCATGCGGATGCCCGCCTACGGCTTGAGGAGGGTGTTCGGGTCGGAGCGGCCGTCGCTCCGGCGGTGCAGACGGTTTGTCACGCCCAGCTCTGCCTGCTCGCCATCGACCAGGGGCGCGTTAGCGATGCTGAGGCGCAGGCCCGCGAGGGGCTCTCGAGGATCGAGCTGTTCGGCCTGGAGGACTATGCGGCCTCGGCGATGCCGTACGGGGTGGCCGCTCTCGTCCGAGCGCTCAGGGGCGACCCGGCGGCCATGCATCCGCTCTCCGTGGCCGAGCAGCTGATCGACACCAATCCGACGATCAACACCTGGTACGGAGCGCAGGCGAGGGCGACCGTCGCCCGCGCCCGGCTGGCCGTCGGTGATCTCGACGTGGCCCGGCGGCGGCTCGCGGAGGCGCAGGCCTCATGCGACCAGGTTCCTGAAGCCGTGGTCCTCCAGGACTGGATCGGGGAGGCGCGTGAGGTGCTCGACTCGGGGTCGGCCTTGGACGAACGGTGGCCGCTCACGCCGGCCGAACTCCGCCTCCTGCATCGGCTGCCGACCCATCTCACCTTCCCGGAGATCGCCGATCAGCTGATCGTCTCGACGAACACCGTCAAGACCCAGGCCCGCTCGATCTACCGGAAGCTCGGGGTCTCCTCGCGATCGGAGGCGGTGGCCTGCGCGCAGACGGCCGGACTGATCGATCCCGGCGACGCGCGATCACCCCGATCGGGTTAAGGCCGGCCCCGATCCGGGGATAGGCTCAGAGCGTGAGCCCGGGGCGGGCGGCCGGCGACGAAAAAGGAGAGAACGTGGAGGAAGTGGGAAGGGCGACCGCCGACTCCCTCGGAGCCGTCGCGGCGGGCAACGCCGCAACGCTCGCCGCCCTCTGCGGCCTCCGCGCTCTCGATTCGGGAGAAGCGGGCCTCGGTACGCGCACCAGCGGGCTGGTCAGGATCGCCGCACTGATCGCTCTGGACGCTCCGCCTGCCACCTACGCCTCCGAGGTCGCCCTCGCCCGCGAGGGGGGTGCGAGCGCAGAGGACGTGCTGGGGGTCCTGCGAACTGTCGCGACCCTGGTGGGAGCGCCGAAGGTCGTTGCAGCGGCTCCCGAGATCATGTTGTCGCTCGGCCTGTCGCTGCCCGGGGAGACGGGCTGATCGTGCCGCCGCTGGTCAGGCGCCGTCCACTGCTGCGCGCGATCGCGATCGGCGGTGGCGCCTACGCTGCCGCGAAGGCGAGGTTGCCGAGGCCGGATGAGGCCGGCACCAGAGGTCTCCGGCCCGGCGCAGGACCGGAGAAGTCGTCGTCGGACATATTCTCAAGAGAGCATGAGCGATGAGGAGACAGCAGAGGGAACCAATCAAGGCAGCGAGGTGAGTCCCGCGGATTCGGCGACACGCGGCAAGCTGGCTCGCGAGGCCGCCCCGCGGACGGTCCACTCCGACTGGTCCCCGGCTTCGGACAGGCCCGACCCGGTCGACGTGCTCGAGGCGCAGGCGGCGGATCGCGTCGAGGAGTTGGTGCCGATCCGTTACGGCCGGATGCTCGCCTCGCCGTTCACCTTCTACCGGGGCGCCGCCGCCGTCATGGCTGCCGACATCGGTGCGACGCCGCAGAGTGGAATCACGACCCAGCTCTGCGGTGACGCTCATCTCTCGAACTTCGGCGGCTTCGCCGCGCCCGATCGGGGCCTCATCTTCGACATCAACGACTTCGACGAGACCCTCCCCGGGCCCTGGGAGTGGGATCTGATGCGGCTTGTGGCCAGTATCGAGATCGCCGGACGCGACCGCGACTTCGGTCGCAAGCACCGCACGCTCGCGGTCCAGTCGGCTGCCATGGAGTACCGAGAGCAGATGCGCCGGCTCGCGAAGATGGGAAATCTTGCCGCCTGGTACGAGCGGGTCAACATCGACCTGATGAGGCAGCGCTTCGCCGGCGAGGTCGACAGCGACGCGATCGCCCTGTTCGACAAGAACGTCGCGAAGGCGAAGGCGAAGGACTCCGTGCGGGCGTTCGAGAAGCTGACCGAGGTGGTCGACGGGCAGCTCAAGATCCGCAGCGATCCGCCGTTGATCACACCCTTCGACGAGCTCTACGCACCCGAGGACCTCGCCCGGTCCGAATCCGGGATCCGCCGGATGTTCGGCGAGTACCAGTCGACCCTCTCGCGGGGCCTTCGCCAGATGCTCGGTCGCTACACGTTCGTGCATGCGGCTCGCAAGGTCGTCGGCGTCGGCAGCGTCGGCACCCGAGCCTGGATCGTCCTCTTCATCGGCCGCGACCAGGGCGATCCGCTCTTCCTGCAGTTGAAGGAGGCGCAGCGCTCCGTCCTCGAGCCCTACACGCACAAGAGCACCTATCAGCTACAAGGCCGCCGCGTCGTCGAGGGCCAGCGGATGATGCAGGCCGCCGGCGACATCCTGCTCGGCTGGATGAGGGTCCGCGCCTTCGACGGGCCGATTCGCGATTTCTACGTTCGCCAGCTCTGGGACGCGAAGGGCTCGGCCCGGATCGACCGGATGGCCCCGCGGACGATGGTCCTGTACGCGCGGCTCTGCGGCAACGTCCTCGCCAATGCGCACGCCCGCTCCGGCGATCGCATCGCGATCGCCTCCTACCTGGGTGGGGGCGACAAGTACGACCGGGCGATGGCCGACTTCGCGTCCCGGTACGCGGATCAGAACGAACTCGACTACGCCGCCCTGCAGGCCGCTGCCGACTCCGGTCGGATCAAGGTCGAGTACGAGGTGGACTGAGCTCGAGGTCCGCCTCGAGGAGCGTCCGGGCGACCTCGGCCGCCGCCAGCCCATGGCCCGATCCGATCGACTGCCCGAGCTCGCGCAGGAGTGAGCCGTCCCGGGGCACGAGCGCCTCGCCGAGCTGCGGCGAGGCGGCGAGGGCCGCGTTGAGTGAATTGAGGGCCAGCCTGTAGGCCAGGTTCTCCGAGCCGGCGACGATCAGCTCCCAGAGGTCGCCGTAGCCGGCGACGGGAACCGATGAACCGGCGTCGATCAACGTCGCGACCGCGTCGGCGCTTGCCGCGATCGCGGCCCGCTCATCGGCCCCGGCCCGCTCGGCGCAGCGCCTCGCGACATCGACTCCGATGCTGGCCCGCATCTCGAGGACCGAGCCGATCAGTGCGGCCGGTGGCTCCTCGGCCTGGCCCATCAGGTCGAGGAGCAGATCGAGCCCCGCCGTCTCCGGCCAGTCGAGCACGCGGGTTGCGCCTCCCTGGCTGACCCGGACGAGACCGGCCTGCTGCAGGCGCTTCACGGCCTCCCTGATCGCGTGCCTGTTGATGCCGAGTTGCTCGGAGAGGCTTCGCTCGGAAGGCAGTGGGTCACCGGGGGACAGTTCACCGCTGAGTATCTGGCCGCGCAGGCGGTTGAGGACCTCGTCTGATGCGAGCTGTCGTGGTGGGCCGGCCTTCATCGAACCGAGCATGTCAGTTCGAGCGACACCGATGAGTCCCATCGAGCGTCCGATCCGGGGATAAAATGCTCTGATGGCAGATGACGACACTGGCAACGCAAGGGAGATCGCCCTCCGCCGCCTCAAGGCCAAACGGGCCTTCAAGAGCCTGCTGATCACAGCAGCGGGACTGCTCGTCCTCATGGTCGTGATCTGGGCGCTCAGCGGCGGTGGGTACTTCTGGCCGATCTGGGTCGTCTTCGGACTCGGCATCGCGCTGGTCACGACCGGTTGGCAGGCGTACGGGTCGACGACGGGGCCGATCACCGAGGACGAGATCCAGGACGAGATGGGGAAGTTGAAGTGACCGACCCGCAGGAGAGCCATCACCACGAGCATCACCTGCGAACGCCGACGAACGAGCTCCCTCATGAGGAGAAGCTGAAGCGGCAGTCACGCCACCTGCAGATCCTCACGACGGTCCTCGCCCTCGCCCTCGTCTTGCTCGCCTACATGGCGATCTTCAGTCTCGACAGCTGGTCGGAGTGGGTCGTCTTCGGTGCCATCTGCGCTACGGCGGTCGGCACGATCATCGCCGTGGCCACGAGCGGCTAGAAATGAACAGTCCCCGTCCCGGTTAGTCTCAGGCCGGGATGAGGGGACAGTACGAGTACTCATGGCGGGAGCTTCTGGCGGTGCGCAGCGCCGATCTGTTCCCGATCGCGGACATGCGCACGGCGCAGCGCGTCGGCGGGGTGTTCTGGCTCCTTGCGGCGGGAGTGGTGCTGGTGCTACTGCCGCTCGCGCCGCCGGACCAGTCGTCGATCGGCGCCGCCGGTTGGGCGGTCGCGGCCGCGATCATCGCCGTCGCCGCGGTCATCGGTGTTCGCCTTCTGCGGGCCGGGAGCCCGGACTCTGGCGTGGTCGTCGAACCCCGGGAACTCCTGCTCACCGACTACGCCGCAATCGCCTTCGTCACTGCTCTGAACCTGCTCAGCGGCGGTGAACCGGCTTACCAGGAGCTGCTCCTGGTCGCGGCGATCTACACCGCCGGAGTGTTCTCACCGCGCACGACCGCTGTCTACATGGGGGTCGTGGCGGTCGCTCTCGCCGTCCCGCTGCTCGGCTCCGATGGCCACTCGGTCGCCGACCAGGTCAGCAGTTGGCTGATCTGGACCGGTCTGGCGATGGCCACATCGACGCTGATCGTCAAACAGCGTCTCGAGCGGGCGGCGATCCTCGAGCGCGGGGAGGAGGCACAGCATCTGGCGCGGGCCGACCCGCTCACCGGGCTGGGCAATCGCCGCGCGTTCGACGAGGCGTTCGGCGCTGCATCCAGCCGGGTGGTCCGCACCGAGCGGTCGTTGAGCGTGATCATCGCCGACATCGAAGCTTTCAAGGCCGTCAACGACGGGTTCGGTCTCGATGCCGGCGATCGCCTCCTCCAGCAGGTCGCGACGACGCTGGACGGCGCCGTTCGCTCGCCCGACGCGTGCTTCCGCTGGGGGGGTGACGAGTTCGTCGTGCTCGCCGACATCGATGGCCGCGGCGCCGGTGAGCTGGGCCGGCGGCTGAGCGACGAGATCCGCCGCGCCTGCAGCCGCCCCGACGGGCAGCCGGTCCGCCTTCATGTGGGTGTCGCCCAGTTCGATCCGGGTTCCACCGACCCCGATGCGATCCTCGGTGTGGCGAGTCGCGCCATGAAGCCGGTGCCCCGACCTCGCGGCTAGGCTAGGCCGACCGGCCGGAGTGGCGGAATGGCAGACGCGATCGACTCAAAATCGATTGTCCGAAAGGACGTGTGGGTTCGAATCCCACCTCCGGTATCGCCCTCCGGGCCCGTCGCCGTGGAGCGCTACCGTCAGCGGCCATGTGCGGTCGTTTCACGCTGACGAACCCGAACCCGCGCCGGCTCGCTTCGCGGTTCGACCTCGACGGAGACTTCGAGATCGACGATCGACCGCGCTTCAACATCTCGCCGACCGATCCGGTGATCGCGATCCGGCGCCGCGAGGAGGTACGGCGCAACGAGGCCGGTGTGCTCCGCTGGGGCCTGCTGCCGGGCGCGTGGGCCGAGAAGAAGGGCCAGCGGCCGTTGATCAACGCGCGCGCCGAGACCGTCGCCTCCCAGCCGGCCTTCAAGGACTCGTTCGAGCAGCGGCGCTGCCTGATCCCGGCCGACGGTTTCTACGAGTGGCGGCAGGACCCGGAGGGGAAGGTGCCGGTCTGGTTCAGCCCGCCCGGGGAGCCGGGGGAGGAGCTGTTCGCGTTCGCCGGCATCTGGGCCCGGCTCGAGAAACCGGGGGAGGACGCCGGTCACCAGCTGCGCGCTGATCACCTGCGAGCCCAACGATCTCGTCCGGCCGGTCCACGACCGGATGCCCGTCGTGCTCGACCGCTCGGTCGAGGCGGAGTGGATCGACCCTGAGGCGAAAGTGGACGATCTGCTCGAGCTCCTGCGGCCGGCGGGGGAGGGGCGCCTTCAGGCTCGCGACGTCGGCGATGCGGTCAACGACAACCGGGCCGACGGCCCGCACCTTCTCGACCCGCCGCTGAAGCTCTTCTAGACGGCCGGGTTCGGCTGGGAGCCGGCCCAGTCGTCGCCGTCTTCATCGATCGCCGCGGTGGTGGCGGCGCCGCCCGGCGCCGCCGGTGGGGTCGGCTCGGCCGGCTCCTCGGGCCGCGGACCGGCGATCGTCTCACCGGTGCCGCCGGGGCCGGGGCCGGGGGGAGGCTGGCCGCCGATCGGCCGCTCCTCCTCGACGCTCCACTGCTGGTTGAAGCCGACCATGGCAACGATCAGGAGCAGCAGCTGGACGGGAATGACGATCAGCGTCAACAGTCCGAGCAGATCCTCGGGAAGGGCGGGCGAGTCGAGGCCCGGCTTGTCACGGGCGAACCAGCCGCCGGCGCTGACCGCGGCGAAGATGATCATGATCACGGCGAGCGCTGCCGAGACGGGGAGGACGCCGCGGTTCCAGCGGGCGACGAGGACGGCGAAGAGGACGTAGAGCAGGGCCCAGCCGATCGTCATCAGACCAACGGTCGTGCTCTGCAGGCGCTCCCAGCCACCCAATGTGATGATCACGAGCAGCGCAGCGGAGATCAGCAGGACGAACGCGACGATCGCCTTCGTCGTCTTCGACTCCGGCTTCTCCCGGTTCGGCCGCCAGAGCTCGTAACCCTCCCGTGCCTCTAGAACCTGTGGCATCAGTGGCAAGCATATGAGCTTCCGCGGTCGCACGCGGCGGCTTCTCCTCGAGACCTAGACTGATCACCGCGGCGGGCGTGGTGAAATTGGTAGACACGCCGGCTTTAGGTGCCGGTGCTCGCAAGAGCTTGGGGGTTCGAGTCCCTCCGCCCGCATCATTCCTTCGGCCCGACGAACGAGTCGAGGATCGCGACGCTCCGCCGCCTGGACACTGAGATGTTGCGCGCGTTCGATTGGGTCCACTCGATCCCGAGCAGGTCGCAGTGCTCGCAGAAGATCCCCCGGATGTCGGCCGAGAGATTGCTGAAGAAATAGCGCGGATAGGAGTACTCGGCGACCCGGCCGCTCGGGAGCTCGGTCTTGAATCGATTCTCGGTCCGGCACCCGTCCGAGTGGATCAAGCCCCGCAGCAGGGCCTCGGGGTGGCGGCCCGTGATCTGCCGCTGCCAGTCCTCCAGCTGGATCGCCCGATGGTGTTTGCGCCCCGGACCGTGCTGCGGGAATGCCAGCGGCCAGAGTCGTGATGAGGCCAGGATCGCCATCCCGCCCTCACTGGTTCGATTCCGACATACGCCGACCCCCGGTATGCAGCTTTGTATTGCTTCCGTGATCTCGTCCATGAGCCCGGGGTAGCGGAGATCGCAATAGATGGACAACCGATGGCTCGTTTCGCTGCTGCTGACGATATGTCCGTCTCCGAGGTAGATCCCCAGCAGATATGAGTACGAGCCAGGATGTTGAGGCTGAAATCTGATGGCTCCGATCCGGCGACCGCGCTCCGGCGGCTCGTTGCGAGTCCGCCAGTGCTGAACCGTGCTTCTGGGGATGCCGGTGGACCGAGAAATCGCGTAATCGCTGAGACCCCGCTCGGACAGGCGTCGAACGATCCGAAAATCTGAGCCTGCGTAGCGCCGGTACACGAACATATGTTCGCAGCGGCGTCGGACGACCCACCCAAGCCGTTCGCTGGCCCCGATCGCGTCCTCGTCGGTACGATCGGCGATCCCCGAGGGGCAGTGGCGTAACTGGCTAGCGCACCGGTCTCCAAAACCGGCGATTCCAGGTTCGAGTCCTGGCTGCCCCGCTGAGTTGATTTCTCGCCCGGTCGGGTCCGACGCGAGTCCAGATCCACGGCCATCCCTCGCGCTCGGCGGTCCGACCGCCGACGCTTAGATATGGCAGCCAGGCTTCCGACGTTGGTGGCATTACCGTGGGCGAATGCCGACGCCCGCGATCTCGGATCGATCCCGCCGCCTGACCCTGACGGTTGCGATCTCCGCGATCGCTCTCGAGACGTCCCTACTGGGCGTGGTCGCGCCGCTGTTGCCGGAGATCGAGCGCCGGACCGGGGCGGGGGACGAAGCATTGGGCCTGGCCCTGGCCGCCTACGCGATCCCGATCCTGATCATCTCGATCCCGGTCGGGCGGCTGGCCGACAAGATCGGCCGCCGGCCGCTGCTGCTCGCCGGGCTCCTGCTCGTCGGCCTCGGCTCGATCCTGATCGCCGTGTCGGCCGCCCTAGCGCCGCTGCTGGTCGGTCGTGCCGTCCAGGGCATCGGCTCGACGCTGTGCTGGGTCGCGGCGCTCGCCCTCGTCTCCGACCTCGCCCGGCCGGGCCGGAAGGGGGAGGCGATCGGATTCGCCCTCTCGGCCAACAGCCTCGGCTCGATCGGCGGGCCGGCACTGGGCGGGATCGCCGGCGGTGCGATCTCGTTCGAGGCGCCGTTCATCCTCGTCAGCGCCATCGCCGCAGCGATCTTCGTGCTCGGCCTGTTCGTACTGCCCCACGCCTCGGCCGCATCGACCGGAGAGGCGCCGGCCGCCGGGATCGCCCGCGAGTTGTTCCGTCGCAGCGCACTGATGCCGGCTGCGGTCGCGATCGTCGCGGCGGCGACGCTCGGCTTGATCGACTTCGTCCTGCCACTCGATCTCGATCGAAGGCTCGGCACGCCGGCCACGACGATCGGACTTCTCTTCGCTGCGGTCGCGCTCATCGATGCCGTTGCGGCTCCGATTGCGGGCAGGGCGAGCGATCGCATCGGCCGGCGACCGGTCGCGCTCGCGGGCGCCCTGGTCACGGGCCTGTCCGGCCTCCTGCTCGCACTGCTCGGGGGAGTGAGTGGCGCTGCTGTCGCCCTCGGCGTTCTCGCCATCGGGATCGCGATCATCTTCTCGGCCACGATTCCCTGGCTCGACGAGAGCTACGGGAAGCTCAATCGCGGCCTCGCCTACGGCGGTCTCAACCTCGTCTATTCGATCGGCTACACGGTCGGCCCCCTGCTCGGCGGATGGCTGCTCGGCAACGTGAGCGCCGATTCCGCGTACTTCGTGATCGCGATCGCGTCGGGGGCGGTCGCCGTGGCTCTGATCGTCGGCCGCCTGCACGGCGGGAGAGAACGGAGCGCCAGCACGCGGGGGTAGGCGGATGACCGCCGCCGTCCTTCCCCGGGCGGCAGCGGCTTTCGTCGGCCTGCTCGCAACGATCCTGGTGGTCGCGCTCGCTCCTCCGAGTTCGGAGGCCGCGCAATGTCCCGGCGGCACCTCCAAACCGGGCCGGATCTCATCGAAGTCCGCAGCGAAGGCAATCGTCTGCCTCGTCAACAAGGAACGTCGCAAGCGCGGGCTCCATTCACTCGGGTTCAATAAGCGGTTGGCGCGAGCGGCGCGCGGTCACACCGACACGATGATTCGGCGAAATTGCTTCGACCACGACTGTCCAGGCGAACCCTCGCTGCAGGGGCGGCTGACGAAGTCCGGCTACCTCGGTTGCAGCTGCAGCTGGGGTATCGGCGAGAACCTCGCCTGGGGGCTCGGCTCGCAGGGCTCGGCGCGGCGGATCGTCGACGCCTGGATGCACAGCGCACCCCACCGCTCGGCGATCCTTACCGGCGCCTACAAGGATGCCGGCGTCGGCGTCCGCTGGGGGTCGCCGCAGGTTCGCGGCCGCAATGCAGCAACGGTCACGCTCGACTTCGGCTACAAGCATTGAACCGCTCGGTTCCGGCAATATGTCCGTACCCACCTTCGGTGGGTCGCGCGGCGGTAGCTCAACGGTAGAGCCTCAGCCTTCCAAGCTGATGACGCGAGTTCGATTCTCGTCCGCCGCTCTCTCGGGACCGGGCGACCGTAGGGACTGGCACGTACCTCGGCCGCTCCGGCATGGGCCACCGTGAACTTCACGCTGGAGGCCTTTGGATGCCGACGGCGAAAAAACAACGAGACGCAGCCAATCATGTGCGATCCCTGTGGGTTCCGTCATGCTTTGCTAATACTATGCGCCGCTCGCGACCGTCCAACCCACGCGAGGTAAGGAAGATCTTGATCCGATATCTACTCGTAATCGCCCTCGCGCTGGTCTGCGCCTGCTCGCTCTCGGCACCCAGGGTTGCCATGGCGGCTGGATGTCCCGGCGCCGACCAGGGCCCGAGAAAGATCTCCAGCAAGAAGGCGGGGAAGCTCGTCGTCTGCCTCGTCAACAAGAAGCGTCGCAAGCACGGCCTCTCGAAGCTTCGCTACAACGCCGAGCTCGCAAGGGCCGCCCGCGGGCATTCCAAGCGGATGCAGAAGACAGATTGCTTCGACCATGTTTGCCCCGGTGAGGCCGCACTGACGGGCCGCTACCAGCGTGCCGACTACTTTCCGTGCAACTGCAGCTGGGGCATCGGCGAGAACATCGCCTGGGGCCCGGGCCGCAAGGGCTCCCCGCGCCGGATCGTCGAGAGTTGGATGAACAGCCCTCCGCACCGAGCCAACATCCTTGGATCCTTCGAGCACGCCGGGGCCGGCGTTCGCTGGGGCTCACCGCAGCACCGCAGCTCTCATGCCGGCACCTTCACGCTCGACTTTGGCTACAAGCGTTAGTCCCGATCGACTGCGGCAAAACGTCGCAGCTTGCCCTCGTGATTCGCGGCGGGGGCTCAACGGTAGAGCCGCAGCCTTCCAAGCGATGACGTGGGTTCGATTCTCGTCCGCGGCTCTCCCCGGGTGACGCCCATCGCTCCGGTGCGGCATCATGCTCGGACGCACGGGGCGTGGCGCAGCTTGGTAGCGCATTCGACTGGGGGTCGAAAGGTCGCTGGTTCAAATCCAGTCGCCCCGATGGTCAAGAGGTCCGCCGAAGAAGTTGGGCTGGTCGCACGGAGATTGAGGAGCGCGTGGTGAGAGGGGCTGGAGTCCACCGCAGCGCGTGGGTGCCTCTCCGGTGCGCGCCGATTCCGCGGATGCCTACCAGAGGCGTCTGAGCGGGGCGCCGGGAGGTGCCTGGCCGAGCACGGACTCCAGTGCGCTGCGCATCGCATGGATCTTTTCCTCGCCGATCTCTCGCGCCCAGTCGCGTTCGATTTGGTCCTGGGCCTTCACGGCGGCCTGAAGCAGCTCTTCGCCACGTTCGGTCCGCAGGAGCAGTTGCGCGCGGCCGTCGCTGGGGTGATCGACACGTCGCAGGTAGCCGTCCCGCTCCAGCTGGGAGGCGAGTTTGGCGGCGGCCTGCTTGGTGATCCCCAACTGTGCGCCGAGCTGCGAGGTGGTGGCGCCGTCCGGACCGACGGCCAACACGGCGTAACCGTGGGCAGGGCGCAGGTTCGGATAGCCCTGAGCAGCGAGCTCCTCGTTAAGACGGTGCACCGCCATCTGCGTCGTCGCGCTGAGCAGGCGGGCCAGTGGCAGGGAACCGGACATAGTTGGGAGTCTAGACAACCCGGTTGACGTTCTGTTAGAGTTCGACAACCGCGTTGTCGAGATCGAAGGAGTTTGTTATGACCGATACCGAGCTGATGCCCCAGCGTCACGAGACCCCCAATGCCGTCATGTATACGTACGCGAGCCGCCACCTCACCGGCTCGGAACTCGCCGTGTGGCGCGTCGAGATGGAGCCGGGGGCTGCCGGCCCGGCACATGCGGTGGATACCGAGCAGGTTCTGGTCGTGCTCCAGGGCCGACTGCAGCTGGACGTGGATGGGACCACCACTGAACTGGGGCCGGATGGGTCAAAGGTCCTTCCGGCGAACGCACAGCGTCAACTGACGAACGGCTCCCCGGGTTCCACGGTCGCGATCGTGTGCAGCCGTTCGGGAGCCCGGGCGAGCACCGCAGAGCGAACCGACGTGAAGATCCCCTGGGCGGAGTAGCTCCGGATTCGACCGCCCGAGACCAGGAAGTCCTCGACGCCGGGCGAGATGGCGCTGCATATGACTCGTGTCCACGACCCGGGACAGAGCGGACACATCGGACGCTCCGGGTCGTATCGACACGTCCAAGGCGTCGACTGGGGGTCGAAGGGTCGCTGGATCAAATCCAGTCGCCCCGATAGATGCGGAGAGTCCGCAGTGTCGTAAGGTCATCGTCGCCCAGCCCACGACCGAGAGGACCGCATGGCGACCAACGAGGACTTCAGCACCGAGGAGTGGGCGGCGATCTCCGACGGGCCGGTCTACGCCGGCTTCATGGTCATCACCGCCAGCAAGGGCGGGACGATCCGCGAGACCTTCTCGATGTCCAAGGCCTGGGTCGAGACGCGTCAGCGTCACGGCGAGAGCGAGCTGCTTGACGCGATCGTCGCCGAGAAGCCGAAGCTCGATGAGAAGCCCGGTTCGGCGATCGAGCTCCACAACGCCGGCATCCAGATGCTGCAGCAGGCTGTCCGGGCGATCGAGGCCAAGTCGCCCAACGAGGTCGACGCTTACCGGAGCTTCGTCATCGGACTCGCCGAGCGCGTCGCCGAAGCCCACGAGGAGCACGGGGAGAAGGTCAGCTCGGGCGAGCGCTCGGTGCTCGACGAGATCACCGAGGCGCTCGGTTCCGGGGCGCGGCCGTCCACGGACGAATAGCGCATTACCTGTTCCTGATCCGAGGGAGGGGCGCTGGATTGCCCCGCCCATCGCCGGCTAGCGCGCTTTGCGCACTACCCATCTGATCTCGCGGGTGACCAGCCTCGGTTGATCAAGTTGGATGTAATGCCCGCTCCGCGTTGCGACGACGTGGCGGGTGTTCGGTAGGAGCTTCGCGAGCGCATTCTGGGATTGCTGGAAGGCATGGTCGAGAGCGTCGATCGGCCAGTCGGCCGGAAAGCCGAACGGGTTGGGAAGATCTCGCGAGTGCGAGATCACGACGAACGGCATCCGCTGGAGCGGCGTGTCCGCCTGGGCCTGGCTCACCTGGGCGGCGGAAGCCTCGAGGGCGAGCCGCTCGTAATCGGGGTAATCGAGACCGGGCGGCGGGGCGGGTTCGAGCACCGCCGCCACATACTGCTCGGGACTCAGAAACTCCTTGTAGGCCGCCGCGAAGTCCTCGTTCTGGGCGTCGATGGAGACGAGACCGGCAATCTTTCGCGGGAAAGCAGTCGCATACAGGCGCGCCGCCAAGCCTCCGAATGAGTGTCCGGCGAGGACGTAGGGGCCGGGAACGTGGGCGGCGCGAAGCAGCGCCCGCAGGTCGAGAGCGATGTCGAGCGCGGTTCTCGGCATGGCAACCGGGTCGCTGCGGCTGAACTGGTCGGGAGGGAGGTAGGTCCCGGGGCGGTCGTAGACGCAAACTCGTGTGAATCGCGCGACTGCAGGCAGTACGGCCCGGCCTGGCCCGTGGGGCGCAAGGCTCCAGATGCGCCCGAGATCGCCGGTGCCCGCCTCGAGTACCACGGTCGGCGTGCCGTGGCAGGCGATGAAGAGCTTTCGGCCGCCGTGGATCGCCACCCGCCCCCGAAGGCCGTCGTGGGCGGCTCCGTCCGCCATCGCCGGTGCGCTCGAGGGTCTCGACTTTGCCGAGGATCCATGGGCCGACACTGCGCAAACCATGAAGGACCCGAGAACGGCCACCAGCACGGTCACGGAGATGTGCCGTGCGCCGTGGAGGTGGTGTGTCCTGTTCATCGGCCTTGGGGGGTCGCTCTGGGATCGGCGATCGCTAAGAATGGAGAACTCTCAGCCCTGGGGCGGCCCGGCGGCTGAAAGAGGCTCGCCGAACTGCGGGTCGAAGGGCTGGTGGTCGGAGGGGCAGATCATTCCGGCCGGTGGAGTCCGCAGCCGGGTCAGGTAGACGGTCGTCGCGCGCTTGACGCAGGCGCTGGGGTCGTTGTCGCTGGTGCGGCTGTAGCCGTCGTGGGTGAGCAGGTCGACGCGCACGATCGCAGCGTTGAGACCGAAATCGCCGTGGGCCTGGCGAACGATCCGTTTCAGATGGCGGGTGATCGCCCGCGGCGATTCACAGCCATCGGCCGTCACAAGCCCGTTGTCGCATCCCCCTCGCGCAGATTGAGCAAGAGCGGACGGCGGGCTTCCGCCAAGCGCAACCAGGAGCGCGACGAGGCTCGCGAGCGCGAACAGGGTCTTTGTTCCGGTTGCAGTCGGTTCGATTCGGTGCGGTTTGATGCCCGCAGCTTATGGCTTCATTCACCGGGCCAAGGCAGGGCATTGACATGGCATGGGGTGGCACCGCCGCGGTGTCGACTGCTGCCTCCGGATTGCCGCTGACCCGAGTCCGCGCCCATAGGCTGTAGCAGTGGACATGGGTTCGCTCGACGACTGGCCTCTTCCCCGGCATCCCGAACTACGCGCCCTCGCCGAGGAACTCGAGCGTGGGCGCCGGGTGGCGGAGATCTTCGACGCGCAGTGGCGGCTGGTCTACATCAGCAGCGAGCTTGGAGCGGCCATCGGCGCCGCGGATCCGCGACCGTATCTCGGGCTGTCCTCGGTCCAGCGCGATCTTGAGCACCCGGAGATCTGGGGATTCACCGCTGACGCGCTGCGGGACTGGTGGCGCTCTGAAGTTCCGTTCATACGCAGCGCGCTCGAGCCCGGTACCGAGGGGTTCGAGCGGGCGTTCGGAGATGTGGCTGAGCAGGCAGCGAAGGTCGAGCCGAGGGAGGTTCCGCTCGGCTGGTCTCTGCGCATGGAGTTCCGTCACACGGAGCGATTGCGCTACAGCGGCACGCAGCAACTCGTGACGCTGCGCCTGACCGACACCGACGGCACCTTCCTCGGGGCGTTGAGACTTTCGTGGCCTGCGCTCAGTGGGTCGGTGACAGGTCTGCTCTCGCGCGGAGACGTCTCGATGTACGAGCGGATGGCGCAAAAGGCGGAGCCGGCTCGCAGGCCGGCCGCCGTGCTCTTCGTCGACCTCGAGGCGTCGGGTGCGATCTCGAAAACGCTGCCCTCAACCGCTTACTTCCAGCTGATCCGCGACCTCACGACCCTGATCGACGACTCGGTGACCGAGAACACCGGAATCGTCGGAAAGCATGCAGGGGATGGCGCCTCGGCGTTCTTTCTCGCTGAGGACTTCGACGGCTCCGAGCCGGCCGCCGCGGTGGCGGCAGTGCGAGCTGCGAGGACGATAGGAGAGCGCGTCCGCGCGATGCCCTCGGCCCCGGATTCATCGATCGTGGTCAATACCGGGGTCCACTGGGGCTCGATGTTGGTCATCGGCCAGGTCGTCACCAGTGGGCGGCTCGAGATCACGGCTCTCGGGGACGAGGTCAACGAGGCCGCGCGGATTCAGGACGTCGCGACGGGAGGTGCGATCCTGGCCTCCAAGCATCTGCTGGAGCGCATTCCCGATGGTCAGACGGGAGCACTCGAGATCGACCTGGCCGCTCTCAGCTACCGCACGCTCGCGCAACTGGAGGGGGCGAGCGACAAAGCCGTGCGTGATGCAGGCGCCATCCCGGTCGCGGAGATCTGATCGCCTCACCGCTGGCGACGTAGCGCCAACCGAGCGCGGCGCGATTCCCTGGACCGGCCGGCGCCGCGCCGCTACGGTTTACTGAATGCAGATGCCGGTCATCGTCGCGATCGATGAGGACGACGGGTCGCTGGGCGACGTCGAACGTGAGCTCACCGACCGCTATGCGCGCAGCTACCGGATCGCCACCGCGTCCTCGGCCGCCGATGGGGTCGCCAAGCTCGTCGAGCTGGCGTCCACGGGTGAGGACGTGGCACTGGTGCTGGTCGGCTTCTCGCTGGGACCCGGGCGCACGTCGAAGCTGCTGCAGCGGACCCAGGTCCTCCACCCCCGCGCACAGCGCGGACTGGTCATCGAGCTCAGCGGCTGGGGCGACACCGAGACCGGCAATCTGATCATGAACGCGATGGCGCGCCGCGAGATCGACTACTACGTGTTCCGACCCGTACGTGCGCCGGACGAGGTCTTCCACCAGTCCGTTTCGAACTTCCTGCTCGAGTGGGCCCATGCTCGCCGGATCTCGGCCAAGACCGTCCACATCATCGGTGAGTCCTGGACGGGCCGTGCCTACGAGCTGCGACAGGTGCTCGGCCGCTGCGCCGTTCCCCACGCGTTCCTCCTCGCCGACTCGCCCGATGGACGGGCCCGAATCGAGCAGTACGGCAACGGGTCGGCTCTGCCGCTCGTCGTCTTCCCGGACGGCAGCGTTCTCGAGGACCCGACCAACGTCGAGCTGGCGAGCGCGAGCGGAGGGGGAATGGATCCTGAGGGGAGCGAGTTCGATGTCGTGATCGTCGGCGCCGGTCCGGCCGGACTCTCGGCCGCCGTCTACGGCGCATCCGAGGGCCTGACGACGCTGGTGGTCGACAACGGCGGAATCGGCGGGCAGGCGACGTCGAGCTCGCTGATCCGCAACTACCTCGGCTTCCCGCGCGGCATCAGTGGCCGCGGGCTGGCCGAGAGCGCCTACGAGCAGGCCTGGATCTTCGGCGCGAAGTTCGCGTTCATGCACGACGCGATCTCCCTGCGCCGCGTCGACGGGACGCTTCGCCTCGCCCTTTCCGACGGCGGCGAGGTGGGGGCCCGCGCGGTCGTCCTCGCCACCGGGGCCACCTACCGGCGCCTCGGAATCCCCGAGATCGAAGAGCTGACGGGCGCCGGCGTCTTCTACGGCGGCCCAACGGTCGAAGCTCCCGCCGTGGCGGGAGGGGAGGCGTTCGTCGTCGGCGGTGCGAACTCGGCCGGTCAGGCCGCCCTCCATCTCTCCGAATACGCGCGCCGGGTGACGCTCGTGGTCCGCTCCGATTCGCTCGAGGCCGGCATGTCTCATTACCTGATCAGCCAGGTGGAGCGCGAAACGAACATCGATGTCCGGCTCGGGACCGAGGTCGTCGGGGGCGGGGGAGAGGGACGGCTGGAAACGCTCGTCCTCAGGAACCGCGCCGAGGGCTCGACGGAGGAGGTCGCGGCTGACGCACTCTTTCTGATGATCGGCGCCCAGCCCAACACGGATTGGCTGCCGGACGAGATTGCGAAGGGAGAGGGCGGATTCATCCGCACCGGTGCCGACGTCGAGACCGACGGAGCCTGGTCGCTCGACCGCCCGCCGCTCACCCTGGAGACCAGCATGCCCGGGGTCTTCGCGGCCGGGGACGTGCGGAGCGGGTCGATGAACCGGGTCGCCTCGGCCGTCGGGGAGGGGTCGATCGCGATCAGGCTCGTCCACGAATTCCTGGAGGCGGACTCGGTCAAGGAGGCCGGGCGGAGCGTCTAGCTACGGGGTGCCGGCCCGGGGATCCGTCGCACCCACCTGCTGATGGCCGGCAGTCTGCGGGCCGAATCGGCCGAAGCACCTGGGAAGGTCAACACCGATGAATGCGAACAAGGCTCTGTGGGATCGTGATGGTTAACTGGGTCCCGAACCACCGGTTCGGTGCCTGCCGCCTCCTAGGCGCGGCACCGGCTCGCCTGCAGCCGTTCTGAGAGACTCGAACCGACGATGAGCGCGGCGGAGGATCTATGACGTCGGACCGATGCGTCGGCGCCTCCGCGCACGTCGCGGCGGCGAATGCGGCGGTGGCCGGAGAGCTGCCCTTCGCGGACGCCGACGACTTCGAGGATGCTCGCCGGGGTTTCGTCGGGACGATCGACCCGATGCGGATCGAGGCCGCCGACGGCCGCACGGTCTGGGACATGGAGGCGTACGCATTCAGCGCCGGCGAGGCACCGGAGACGACGAATCCGAGCCTCTGGCGCCAGGCACAGCTGCTCGGCATCCACGGCCTCTTCGAGGTAGCACCCGGCATCTACCAGGTGCGCGGCTTCGACCTCTCGAACATGCACCTGATCGAGAGCGAGAACGGGGTGATCGTCGCCGACCCGCTGATCTGCACCGAAACCGCCGCGGCCGCGCTGGCGCTCTACCGCAGACATCGCGGGGACCGGCCCGTCACCGGGCTGATCTACAGCCACAGCCACATCGACCACTTCGGCGGGTCGAGGGGAATCCTCAGCCCCGCGGAGGTCGAGGCCGGCAACGTCCCGGTGATCGCCCCGGCGGGCTTTCTCGAGCACGCCGTCAGCGAGAACGTCTTCGCCGGCATCGCGATGGGCAGGCGGGCCGGGTATATGTACGGGGCGCTCCTCGAGCCGGGGCCGGCGGGCCAGGTCACGGCGGGCCTCGGGCCGACCACGTCGACCGGCACCGTGACCCTGATCCCCCCGACCCTCCACGTCACCGAGACCGATCAGGAGGAGGTCGTCGACGGTGTCAGGTTCCGCTTCCAGCTCACGCCGGGTACGGAGGCGCCGTCGGAGATGAACTTCTACTTCCCTGACCGCCGGATCCTCTTCATCGCCGAGAACGCGAGCCACACCCTGCACAACACGCTGACCCTGCGCGGCGCCCTCGTCCGCAACCCGCGCGTCTGGGCGCACTACCTGAATGAGACGATCGAGGAGTTCGGCCGCGAGGCCGAGGTGATGTTCGCCTGCCATCACTGGCCCCGCTGGGGCAACGAACGCATCGTCGACTTCCTGAGCAAGCAGCGAGATCTCTACGGCTACCTGCACGACCAGACCCTGCGGCTGATCAACAAGGGGTACACGGGCAACGAGATCGCGGAGATGGTCGAGTTGCCGCCGAGCCTCCGGGACGCCTGGCACTGCCGCGGCTACTACGGGTCCGTGAGCCACAACGTCAAGGCCGTCTACCAGCTCTACATGGGATGGTTCGACGGCAATCCCGCGCATCTCTGGGAGCACCCGACCGTCGACGCCGCCGAGCGCTACGTCGATTTCATGGGCGGCGTGGACGCCGTGCTTGAGAAGGCTCGGGCTTCGTTCGAAGCCGGGGATTACCGCTGGGTCGCGCAGGTCGTCGACCACGTGATCTTCGCCGATCCCGACAACGCGCCGGCTCGCGAACTGCAGGCGGCCGCCTTCGAGCAGCTCGGCTACGGAGCCGAGAACGCCACCTGGCGCAACTTCTTCCTGACCGGGGCGAAGGAGTTGCGCGAGGGAAACCTCGGAACCCCGACGACTGCCGCGGCCGACGACATCATCTCCGGGCTCTCTCTCGAGCAGCTGTTCGACTCGCTGGCGATCCGGATCGACGGGCCGCGCGCCTGGGGCCAACGGATCGTCGTCAACTGGACCGTCGGCACCGAGCGTCACGTGACCAACCTCGACAACGGCGCGCTCAGCCACCTCGCCGGTAGGCACGACCCTGAGGCCGACGCATCGATCTCGTTCGAGCGCAGCGCCCTCGACCGGATGCTTCTCGGCTCGGCGACCGCCGAAGACCTGATCGTCTCGGGCGAGCTCCAGGTCGACGGCGACGGCGCCAAGCTGGTGTCACTGCTGGGACTGCTCGACGAGCCCGATCCCGACTTCGACATCGTCATCCCTTGAGCGGCCCGTCGGTAGCCTCGGCCGGCCGCCTCGGCCCGTAGTGCGGGGGGACGGATGACGCGTTGCAGTTGGGCCGAGGGGGATCAGCTGCTCAGGTCCTACCACGACGAAGAGTGGGGGCTGCCGGAGCACGAGTCCCGGGCGCTCTGGGAGAAGCTGATGCTCGACGGCTTCCAGGCCGGCCTGGCATGGATCACGGTGCTGCGGAAGCGGGACGCGTTACGGGCGGCTTTCGCGGGGTTCGAACCGGAGCGGGTAGCCGGGTTCGGGGGCGCCGACGTCGACCGCCTCCTCGGAGACGCAGCCATCATCCGCTCTCGCGCAAAGATCGAGTCGACCATCGCCGGTGCCCGCATCTACTGCGAGATGGCCGAGAAGGGCGAGTCCTTCAGCGCCTACTGCTGGTCGTTCACCGACGGCGAGGTTCTCACCGGCGACGGCCGGACGGTGCCCACGAGGACGGAGCTCTCGGAGCGGATCTCGAAGGACATGAAGGCTCGCGGCTTCAAGTTCGTCGGGCCGACGATCGTCTACGCGTGGATGCAGGCCGTCGGCATCGTCAACGACCACTCCCGCGACTGCTTCCGCCGCGATCAGGTCTGAAGCGATCCGGGGCCCGCGATGCGCGGGCCCCGGGTGAACGTCCCTCCGTCCTAGCGCCTCAGCGCGCTAGAGGCCCGCTGCCTTCTCGTCCTCGCCGAACTCGACGATTCCGTAGATCACGTAGATGCAGAGGGCGAAGATCCCCAGCGACCACCAGGGGTATGCGCCGCCGATCGACAGCAACGCTCCGATCGCGCCGAGACTGGCGGCGACGATGCCGATCACCCGTCCGTAGGCGTTTCCGGCCATCAGCGAGAAACCGCCGGTCAGCTGAATGATCGCCGAGGATGATCAGAACCCATCCGAGCGTGCTCAGGTTGGTCAGCATGAACCTCGTGTCGTTGAGGAAGATGTTCGCGTTGTCGAGAGCACCGATCCCGTAGATGACGTTGAGCGTGCCTACGATCAGCAGCATCACTGCTGCGAACGCGACTCGGCCTGTACCTCTCATCGTCGGATCCTTTCCATCTGTTCCTGTTCGGCGGCACTGATCGTCCGCCCGTTACAGGAATATTCAATCTGCAGTGGAAGACGGAAGCGTCACCCCGGTGGGGTGATCCACCTATCCGTCGGCCGCGGACCAGTCAAAGCGCCCGTAACGGATCTTGCGCCCGGCGAGATCCGCCTCTCCGAGGGCTCCAAGCTCCGGCACGTAGAACCGCCGCGAACGCGACTCGATCGGTGGCGCCGCCGAAATCCCGCCCGTAGAGCTTCATCAGCCGCGGGAGGGTGATCGCGTCGGCGCCGACCTCGGTCTCGGCGCGGAGGTATGCGGTCGTGGCGGCTTCGAGGTCCTCGTCCAGGAGTTCGGCCGCATAGGTGCGGATCGGCGGGCACGATCGGGCGCCGCAGTTGAGCGCGAAGTGGATCCGCGGGTCGAGGTGGGAGGGGAGGGCCTGCAGGCGCTCGTCGGAGGGCCGGAACGGCCGCAGGGGAGGGAATGGTGCTCGGCTGTTGCGGCGGAGCACTCCGTGCTCGATCTGGTTGAGCGAGTAGGTCCGCCCGCCGATCACGTATCTGGCGCCCGAGAACACCCGCGGGTGCATCAGCATGTTGCCGCCGGCGGGCTTGACCCGCAGCCGGTCGAGGAGCAGCGCGTTGTAGACGTTCAGCCAGAAGGCGATACGCGCCTTGTCGCCGTCGATCAGGCCGGGAGCGATGCCGTGCAGCTGCATCGCCGCTGCAGCGATGCCCGCGTCGTTCGAATCGGTCCGGAGCGCGGCGAGCAGGCGTCGGGAGAGCTCGACGGCCTCGATCTCGGTGGGCGACCCGTCCGGGTTGAGAATCATTGCCTCTGCATTCTCCCGGGCTCGAGCGGGAGAACGGACGAGCCGTTCGCGCGGCGGCGTCGGTTTTGCCGGATGCCGACTGGGTAGGGTGCGACGAGTTGCACTCGGGAGGCTGACGAAAGGTGACGGATAAGAGATGACCATGGGAACCGGACTCGTGCTGATGGCGATCGGCGCCATCCTGCGCTACGCGGTCAAGGACGAATGGAGCGTCGTGGACCTGCCCACCGTCGGTCTGATCCTGATGATCGTCGGCGCGGTCGCCTTCGTCGTCGGCGCGATCTACGCGTTCAGCAACCGGACCCCGGGCGGTCCGAACGACCCGCGCATCCCTCCGGACCAGCGGTACTGAGGAGCCCGCGGCCCAGCGGGCTCAGGCGCCGGCCGACCGCTCGAGCACGGCGGCCATCTTCGCCGCCTCGATCCTGACGTCGTGCTTGCCGGCGGCGACCCGCGCGGCCGGGTTGGGGGAGGGCAGCGCCGCCGCCTTCTCGAGCGCCGCCGCCAGCGCCGCCTGGTCCTCCGGGTCGACGAGGATCCCGGCCTCCGGGGAGACGAACTCCGGGGGGCCGCCGACCGTCGTTGCGACGACCGAGCGCTCCATCGCCATCCCCTCCAGCGTCGCCTGGCCGAACGGCTCGATCAGCGAGGGCTGACAGAGGACGTCGCAGGCGGCGACCCACTGCGGCACGTCCGACTGCGGAATCCGGCCGACGACCCGGACGTTCTCGCGCCCCTCGAGGCGATCGCGCAGCGGGCCGTCGCCGACGAAGGCGAGGCGGCCGCGACCGAGCGAGGCGAACGCGTCGGCGAGGGCGACGACGTTCTTGCGCTCGATCAGCGAGCCGACGCAGAGGAAGGCCGGGCCCCTCGCCCTCCCAGCCGAGCTCTCGCCGCGCCGGCCCGGCATCGGCTCGGGTGGAACGCGTCGAGGTCGATGCCGCAGTCGGCGATCTCCGTCTTCGGCCCCGCGGCGGGGATCGCCTCGGCGAGCCGGCCCGGCGAGCCAGCTGCGAGTTCGAGATCACGGCCGACGACCGCCGCACGACGGCCGCCGTCGCCGGCCTGACGCCGCGGATCTCGGTGAGGTTGCGCGACGTCCTGGCCGTGGGCCATGACGACGAGCGGGGCAGCGGGCGGCGAGCGACGCCGCGGCCCCGGCGGCGCCCGCCGGGAAGAGGAAGTGGGCGAAGACGACGTCGGGCCGGAAGCGCCGCGCGGTGCCGATCGAGTCGGCGACGAGCCCGGCGTACTTCTGCGGGCCGCCGCCGCGCCGGCTGATCGAGGTCACCTCGATCTCGTGCCCGAGCTCGCCGATCTCGCGGGTCAGCGGGAACCAGGAAGCTGCCGAGGTCCGGGTTCTCCGGACTCGGCCACATCTGCGTGACGACCTGGATCCGCACGGGTGACTCAATAGCACGGCATGCGGAGCCCGGGGCAGCCGCTACGGTCAGCGCGATGGAGGCGGCCGAGCTGACAGGAACGATCGTGTTCGCCGTCTCCGGCGTCCTCGCGGTCTCCGATCGCAGGGTCGACTGGTTCGGGGCGATCGTCGTCGGCGTCGTCACGGCGCTCGGCGGAGGGACGATCCGGGGCCTGATCCTCGGCGTCACGCCGGTCTTCTGGATCGAGGATCAGACCTACCTGATCGCGGCCGCGATCGGGGCTGCCGTGGCGATCCCGCTCGTCGGGCTGATCGCGGAGGGCTCCGATCGGCGGATCGAGGAGGGCATCCGGCTGGCCGACGCCGCCGGGCTTGCGCTCTTTTCGATCGTCGGCGCGAACATTACGCTCGATCTCGGCTTCGACGGTGGCGTCGCGGTCGTGGCCGCGATCATCACGGGCGCCGGCGGCGGCGTGATCCGCGACGTGCTCACTGGGCGCAAGCCGTTGATCATGGGCGGCGAGATCTACGCGACGGCGGCGCTGGCGGGCGCCGCGATCTTCGTGTTGCTCGATCAGCAGACCGGCGTCAGCGAGCCCGTCTCGGCCGCGATCGGCATGCTGGTCATCTTCGTCCTGCGGATCCTCAGCATCCGCCGCGACTGGCAGCTGCCGTCCGTCGGCAGCGAATCCGGCTAGACCGCCCGTCAGCCGACGAGCTTCTGGATCGTGAAGGTGCGGTTGCCCCGCGGGCGTCTCGACGACGACGTCCTCGCCGACGCGCCGGTCCCGGAGGGCGCGGCCGATCGGCGACTCGGCCGAGAGCCGGCCGCCGGCGAGGTCGGCCTCGGTCGGGCCGACGAGCGTCCAGGCGTGGGTCTCGCCGCTGTCGTCGAGGATCTCGGCGGTCCGGCCGAACGCGAAGGCGTCGGAGCCGTCGTCGATCTCGACCACGACCGCGTCCCGCAGCCTCATCCGGAGGCGCTTGATCTTCGTCTCCAGGTGGGCCTGATCCTCCTTGGCGATGTGGTAATCGGCGTTCTCCTTGAGATCGCCGAGCTCCCGCGCCGCCTTGATCCTGGCCGCCATCTCGAGCCGGGCCGGGCCCTCGAGCTGCTCGATCTCCGCCTGCAGCTCCGCGAGGCCCTCGGCGGTGATCGACTCGCCGGCCATTCCCTGATCGTCTGAGTTGCTCATCCGCTCACATTGGCAGATTCGCGGCCGCGAGCGGCAGTCTCAGCGGGCGTTGAGCTTGCCGAATCCCTTGCGGAGGCGATTGCGGTCGACGTTGCCGTCGATGCCGCGGACCCGCCCGGAGCTCGTGTACTGCCAGATCGTCCAGCTCTTCCCGCCCCAGTTCGACGCGGGGACGAGGGGTCGGTCGACGTCGAAGTTGGCGACCCAGAGCGGGTAGCCGTCGGCGGCGAACGAGGTGGTGTCGCCGGTCGCGCTCCAGCTCGACGCGTTCGTGTAGATGATCGGCTTGACGCCGAGCTTCTTCTCGACCCGGTTCATCCACGTCCGGATCCAGAGCCGCAGCCGGTTCGGCGTCGAGGCGCTCGAACGGCGCCTCGACGTCGAGCGCGGGGCGCAGGTCGTTGCGGCGGACCTTGCCGACGACCGCGATGAATCGGTTCGCCTCGGCCCGGGCGTCGTCCTTGGCCTTGCTCCGGGTTCCGCCCTTCGCGAATGCGCGGTGGTAGGCGCCGACCCGGAGGCCGGCCGACTTCGCGTTCGCGTAGTTGCGCGGGTAGTAGCGATCGCGGCCGCACTCCTCGGGTACGACGGTGCAGTCCTTGCCGTCGCCACGGCTCGCCTGCACGTAGGCGAAGCGGATCTCGGTCTTGCCGACCTTGTTCCACGCGATCCGCTCCTGGAAGCGGGAGACGTCGATTCCCTTGATGTGGCCCTTGCCGGCGAGGGCGGGGGCGGCGCATGCGAGGACGGCGAGGCAGACCAGCGCGATCGCGCGCATGAGTGTGTGTTTCGGTGTCATCTCGATCTGCAACACATCGGGGAGCGAATAGTTTTCGACGAGGGCCGGCCCGGACCTGTGAACGGCCTAGGGAACGATCTCGAGGCGGCGCGCCACCGCCGCCGCGACGGCGGTCGCGAGCGGCCCCGCCGGGTAGCCGGCGATGGAGCCGCCTCCCGAGCCGACCCGGAGCCCGCCGGCGTCGCTGACCAGCTCGATCTCGATCGAGACGGAGACCCGCCGGTCGGTCAGCGGCGCCCCGCCGGCGACCGAGCCGAGCAGGCCGCCGCCCGGGATCGCGGTCCGCAGCCACGGATCGCCGAAGCGCAGCAGGTCTCGGCCGCTCGTCGTCCCCTCGGCCGCCATCGCGTAGCTGCCGCCGCCGACCCGGGTCATCACGAACGCGGCGACCTCGAGCGGCCCGGTCCGGAAGTCGGTCAGCTCGATGTCGACCTCGTCGGAATCCGTCGAGCGCCGAGAAACCCGCGGGCGTGCCGGAATCTTCGTCCGCCAGGCCGATCTCGAGCCCGTCGCCGCGGACCGTCAGCCGGTCCCCGCCGTTGCGCAGCAGCCGGTAGGCGGGCCGGGCGACGATCGCATACCTCGGCGGTGCCGCCATGCCGGGTCAGCCGGGAGCGGATCCGCGCGGCGCCGATCCGCGGCAGCGCGAGCTCGATGCGCGACGAGCAGGCGCAATGCGCGAGGACGATCGCGATCGCCAGCGCTGCAAGCATCGCTTGAAGCTAGCCGCCGGAACGCTGGCGTCAAGTGACGCCGGTCCGGCCGCCGGGAAATAGACTGCTCGACCCGTCACGCGTCTCGTCTCGGAGGAGAGCGCAAATGAGGAAGTCCGTCGTCGTCGCCCTGCTGTCAGCATGGCGGCCTGCGGTCTCGCCCCGGCGGGCGCCGCGCGTCGCCCTACGTCCACGCCCATCGCGGCGGCGCCCTGAAGACGGTCGACGGCGAGCTGCGGCCGGCATTTCCCGGAGAACTCGCTTCCGGCCTTCCGGCACGCGGCGAAGCTCGGGTTCGTCCTCGAGATGGACACGCGCATCACCTCCGACGGTCGTGCGGTGATCATGCACGACGCCTCCCTGAAGCGGACGACGAACTGCACCGGGCTCGTCTCCGAGCACACGCTGGCCGAGATCCGCAGCGACTGCGAGATCGACATCCTCGGCACCGACGAGATCTCCCGGCACCTCGGCAGCCGCTCCGGCCGCCGCGCCAAGGTCCCGACGATGATCCAGGCACTGAGGCTCGCCAAGCGAGCAGGGGGTGGGGGTCAACCTCGAGGTCAACAACTACCCGACCGATCCCGACTACGACTCCACCGACGGGTTCGCACATGAGATCGGCCAGCAGGTCGAGGACAGCGGCTTCCCGCCCGGCGACCTGATCCTGCAGAGCTTCCTGCCCGGCAACCTCACGCCGTTGCAGTCGGATCCCTACTTCGCCGACGCGAAGTACTCCTTCCTGACGTTCCAGAACGTCAACGACATCGCCGCGGCGGTCGCCAAGGCCAGCGGGTTCGACTACATCTCGCCGCAGTGGCCGGTCAGCGCCGAGCTGATCTCCGACGCGCATGCCCAGGGCCTGCAGGTCGTTCCCTTCACCTTCGACGAGCGCGCCGACGCGAAGGCGGCGACGCTGGCCGGCGCCGACGCTCTGATCGCCAACGACCCGGTCGCGGCCCGGAGGGCCGCGAAGTCGGTCGAGCCGAAGGCGACGCCGCTGCCGAAGCCGCCGTCGAAGGCGGCATGCGCCTCGACGCGGGCCTCGAACCGGTCCAAGCCGGTCGTCAACCTCTATCCCGACAAGAGCGGCCCCCGGGTGTTCGCCCTCCAGTACAAGCAGGACCTCGACAACGTCGTCAGCTACGACTCGTTCCGCAAGAAGATCGAGTGCATGATCCTCGACTACGTCGTCCCGAACATGGCGAAGAACCGGCCCAACGTCGTCGCCCTGAACGAGGACGTCGGCCTGATGACGCTGGCGACCGGTTCGCGCGGGGCCTCGACGCGCGAGATCTTCAGCGACCCGGGAAACGTTCCGGGCTGCGAGGGCATCCCGTCGCCGTGCGGGGTCGCGGTGGCGCTGGGGACCCTCGACGGCGAGTACTCCGAGCAGGAGGCCGCCTACGCCGATCGCTTCCCAGCCATCCCCGGTTTCTCGAAGACGTTCGTCGCGGGGACGGACACGTTCGCACGCGGCTGGATGCAGACGTTCAGCTCCCTCGCCAAGCGCTACCACGTCTACATCCTCGGATCGAACGACCAGACCGAGTTCCGCGAGTCGGTCGACCAGGAGGAGATCGCGAAGTTCGCCGATCCCGACGTCGCGAACCCGACGAGCGCATTCGTCGCGACCGGGCCGGAGGTCTACAACGAGGCCTTCATGTGGGGCCCGAAGAACGTCACGCCGGACGGCCCGCGGCCGCTTCGCAACGTCGTCGCCTCGAACAGGAAGGTGCCGCTGACGACCATCGAGCAGCTGATCAGCCTGACCCCGGGGCCGAGCACCGGCCCGGACGCGGTCGAGAACGTCCGCCCGTATCGGATCCCCGGCACGAAGGCGAAGATGTCGTTCGCGACGAGCCTGCCGGCGTTCGTCTACAACGGCGGCCCGGTGACGCCGTTCGGCGAGGCTCCCGGCGCCCGGCATCGACCCGTGCTCCGATACCTCGAAGTACTACATGTACTGCCTCGACGAGCTGGGCACGAACCTCGTCATGCAGGACGAGGCGAACCCGGGCGAATGGGCGACGGCGAGCGACTGGCAGCCGCTCGAATGGATGTCGTCGACCTGGCGCGCCGTCGGCCGATCCGACCGTCTCCTTCGACTACAACGTGACGCCGCACATGGTCGGCAACCTCGCCGACCTTCCGTTCGACGGGCAGACGGCGATCACCCAGCGCGGCCTCGAGGGCCCGAAGCGGCGCGCAGGCGTCCAGGCGCAAGTGCAACTACGTCGGCGACTCCGAGTTCCTGCCCGAGGATCCTTCGCAATACGAGGTCTACGCCGGGCCGAAGAGCGAGTTCCTCGGGCTTGCCCCGTGGGCGTTCCCGGACGGTCCGCGCGACCGAGCTGCGCGACGCGGGGGCGGCGCTGACGCCCGGTTCGGGCGATCCGCGGGAGAACGACTACCTCGAGACGGCGGTCGTCGCCGACCTGCCGTTCCCGCCGGTCGCGCACCGGGCGAACTGTCACGGCTGACGGCCGCGGGGGCCGATGCGCGATCATCGGTGAGGTGAATTCCGAGGCAGAGCCGCTCGTCGACGCCCACGGGAGGACGATCTCCGACCTGCGGGTGTCCGTGACCGACCGCTGCAACTTCCGCTGCCAGTACTGCATGCCGGCGGACGGGCTGCCGTGGCTGGAGCGGGACGAGGTGCTCTCCTTCGAGGAGATCGAGCGGCTCGTGGCGCTGCTGGTCCGGCTCGGCATCGAGGACGTGCGGCTGACCGGGGGCGAGCCGCTCGTCCGCAAGGAGTTCCCGCGAGCTCGTCTCGATGCTCGCTCCGATCCCGGGGCTCGCCGACCTCTCGCTGACGACGAACGGCTACCTGCTCGAGCGCGACGCCGACGCGCTCGTCGAGGCGGGGATCCGCCGCGTCAACGTCTCGATCGACTCGCTCGCCCGCGACCGCTTCTTCCAGATCACCCGGCGCGACGCCCTCCCGCAGGTGCTGCGCGGGCTCGAGGCGATCGGCGCGCCACGAGAGCGTCGCCCGATCAAGGTGAACGCGATCGCGATGCGCGACTTCACCGAGCGCGAGGTGTCCGCGTTCGCCGAGCTCGCCCGCAGCTCCGACTACCAGGTGAGGTTCATCGAGTTCATGCCGCTCGACGCCGATCAGGCCTGGACCCCCGACTCGGTCCTGACGGGAGCCGAGATCCGCACCCTGATCGAGCGGGAGCACGAGCTGATCGAGGTGCCGCGCGAGCCGTCGGCAACCGCACGGGTCTATCCGCTTCGCCGACGGTGCCGGGGAGATCGGCTTCATCAACCCCGTCAGCGAGCCCTTCTGCGCGGACTGCAACCGCCTGCGCCTGACCGCCGAGGGCAAGCTCCGCACCTGCCTCTTCTCGATCCACGAGACCGACCTCCGCGGACCCCTCCGCGCCGGCGCCGACGAGGACGAGCTCGAGCGGATCATCCGCGACGCCGTCTGGCGCAAGGAGCTCAAGCATCACGTCGGCGAGCAGGGCTTCCGCCCGCCGCCGAGGTCGATGAGCGCCATCGGCGGCTGAATAACTCCGAGCAGGATGCTCCGGCTTCGCCGTCCGCTCTGCTCGGGCTGCGCGGTGTTGCCGCTCGGCAGGGGCGTCAGGGGGCTGGTGGGTGGAGGGCTGTGAGGGATCGGTCACGACGTCGCTGCCAGATTCCAGACGTATCGCGTCCGAAATCTGCCACCGGTGGCAGATAGCGACGCATAGTGCGTCGTTTCCTGCCATTGGGCTGCGCGGTCGACGACCCAGGCCGGCGACACCCTGCAAACCGCCTTGCAGATCACCGCTTTCATCCGCCCATGGCCCTAGCTTCGCGGCGGTGTTGCACGAGGGCGTCAACGCCGGATTCGAGGAGGGCAGGTCGCTGGTCGGCCGCCACTACAGCCTGGTGGTCGGGCACCGAGGCGATCGGGCCGTCGATCAGCCGCCGTGCGTGGCGGCGGCTCGACGAGCTCCAGGAGACGATCGCCGTCGCGGTCGGGGAGCTCGGCGAGCGCCGCTATTGGCTCTATCGCGATCGGATCTGGTGGGAGCGGGACGACCTCGGCGCCGGCCGACGTCGAGGCGCTGGCCGACGAGCGGCTCGAGGGCAAGCGCCGCCGGCTCGACCGCGCGCACGGGCTTCGATCCGGGAGGGCGCCCGTCGCGCCGAGCCGGCCGGGGATTCCGCGCGAGGTCCGGATGGCCGTCTTCGAGCGGGACGGCGGGCGCTGCGTCGAGTGCGGATCGCGGGCCCTGCTGCAGTTCGATCACGTGATTCCGGTCGCGATGGGCGGCTCCAGCGCGGCGTCGAATCTGCAGCTGCTCTGCGACGTCTGCAACCGCGAGAAGGGCGCGACGCTCGGCTGACCCGCTTGGGCGGGGTCGCAGCGTCGAATAGATTCCGCGCATGGGAGCGCAGCGCGTGGTGATCATCGGAGCCGGGTTCGGGGGCATCGCGGCGGCCATCGATCTGCAGTCGCACGGCTTCGACGAGATCACGATCATCGACCGGGCGGCCGGTCCCGGGGGCACCTGGTTCCACAACGACTACCCGGGTGCGGCCTGCGACGTTCCCAGCCACCTGTACTCGTATTCGTTCGCGCAGCGACGCGACTGGTCGCGGCTCTGCTCCCCGCAGGAGGAGATCCTCGCCTACCTGAGGGAGGTCGTGCGCGATCACGGGCTCGAGCGGCGCATGGTCCTCTGCGACGGAGGTGAGCGCCTGCCGGTGGGACGACGAGACGCGGACGTGGACGACGAACGCGGCCGACGGCCGCACCTGGGAGAGCGAGGCCGTGATCGTCGCCACCGGCCAGCTCCACCGGGAGGCCTACCCGCGGATCGACGACATCGGACAGCTTCGCGGGCCACTCCTTCCACTCGGCCGCTTGGGATCACGACTACGACCTCGCCGGCAAGCGGGTCGCGGTGGTCGGCACCGGTGCGAGCGCCGTGCAGTTCGTCCCCGAGATCGCCGGCCGGGCGGCCCGCGTATCGGTCTTCCAGCGAACGGGCAACTGGTTCCTGCCGCGCCGCAACCGCGCCTACCCGGCCCTGATCAAGGCCGCGATCCGGCGCATGCCCGGTCTGCAGGCAGTTCCGCCGCCGGTTCGTCTTCGAGTACGGCGAATCCCTGACGATGATGATCCGTCAATCCGCGCACGCTCGGGCTGCTCGGGCGGTTGCGCTCCTGGCTGTTCATGCGCTGGCAGCTCCGCGACCCGGAGGTCCGCGCGCAAGGCCTGGCCGGACTACACGTTCGGCTGCAAGCGGGTCCTCTTCAGCTCGCTCTTCCTGCCGGCCCTGCAGCGCGACGACGTCGAGCTCGTGACCGACCCGATCGCCGCGATCGAACCGGCCGGGGTCCGCACCGCCGACGGCCGCCTGCACGAGGTCGACTGCATCATCTGGGGGACCGGGTTCCGGACCAACGACTTCATGTTCCCGATGGAGATCACCGGCGCCGAGGGCCGGACGCTCGCCGACGAGTGGGCCGGCGGCGCGCACGCCCACCTCGGGATCGCCGTGCCGGGGTTCCCCTCGCTCTTTCTCATGTACGGGCCGAACACGAACACCTCGGGCGGCTCGATCGTCTTCTACCTCGAGGCCCAGGCCGCCTACATCCGCCAGGCCCTGCAGCGGGTCCGGGACGAGCGGGCGCCGCGGCGATCTCGGTCCGGCCCGAGGTCGAGGCGCGGAGCGATCGCGAGACGCAGGCGCGGTTCGCCGGTACCGCCTGGACCGAGTGCGACTCCTGGTACCGGAACGAGAGCGGCCGGATCGTCGCCAACTGGCCCGGCTACATGCGCGAATACGCGGAGCTGACCGCGGAGCTCGATCCCGACGAGTACGAGCTGATCGCCCCGCCCGGATAGCGGCCGCCCGAGCGGGCGGACGGGCCTGCCTATGCAATGCTTAGGCAGATGGACGGATCTCAGCCTCGGGAGAGGCGGCCAAGCAGCTCGACGTCAGCGTCGACACGCTGCGCCGCTGGGACCGCGACGGCAAGATCGAGACCACACGGGACGCACAACGACCACCGCCGCGTGCCCGTGAGCGAGGTCGAACGGCTCCGCTCCGTCACCGGAGCGGCACCGGACCGGCGACGCGCTCTCGACCCGGAACCGCTTCTCCGGCACCGTCGTCTCGGTCGAGGTCGACGGGGTCATGGCGCTGGTCGAGATCGAGGCCGGGCCGCATCGCGTCACCGCCGCGATCACCCGCGACTCGGTCGAGGAGCTCGGACTCGTCGAGGGCGTCGAGGCGACCGCGATGGTCAAGGCGACGTCGGTGATGATCCAGCGGGACACGTCCTCGATGAGGCTCCCGCGGGGCGCGAGCCACCGCCGTTGCGCTCGCTGCACTCGCCATGCGCGGCGTCGCCGTCGCCGGCTGCGGCGGCTCCGACGACACGGTCACCTCCGATGCCGGATCGAAACCGGAGCTCGTCGTCTTCGCGGCAGCGTCGCTCGGGCCGGCCTTCGAGCGAGTACGGCGACCAGTTCGCCGGACGCCGACGTCAAGTTCTCGTTCGCCGGCTCCGACGACCTCGCCGCGCAGATCCGCCAGGGCGTCACCCCCGACGTCTACGCCGCCGCCAACACCTCGCTCCCGGATGAGCTCTACAAGGACGACCTGATCGAGAAGCCGACGACGTTCGTCACGAACCGGCTCGTCGTCGGCGTTCCCGCCGATTCCGACATCGACGACATCAGCGACCTCGAGCAGCCCGGGACGACCATCGCGATCGGCGACGAGGACGTGCCCGTCGGGCATCTACACCCGCGAGGTGCTCGACGCGCTCGGCCCCGACGCGAAGACGGCGATCCTCGACAACGTCGCCAGCAGCGAGCCCGACGTCGCCGGGATCGTCGGCAAGCTCACGCAGGGGGCCGTCGACGCCGGCTTCATCTACCGCAGCGACGTCGATGCGACGAACGGGGCGATCAAGCAGATCGACATCCCCAGGTCGGCGAGCCCCGATGTCGCGTACGGGGTCGCCGTGACGACCGACGCGGCTCAGCCCGAGTCTCGCCGCAGCAGTTCGTCGACGGGGTCGTCTCCGGCGAGGGCCAGGACATCCTGCTCGACTCCGGCTTCGGCCCGCCGCCCGACGCCGAGTAGCCCGTGGGCTCGACGGTCGGCTTCCGGCTGCTCGCGGCGCTGGCGCTGGCGCTGCTGCTCGGCTTCCTCGTCCTGCCGCTGCTCTCCCTGTTCCTGGAGACCGGCCCGCGGGAGCTGATCGCGAGCCTCGGTGAGCGCGGAGCGGCGGAGGCGCTCTGGCTCAGCCTGCGAACGTCGCTCGTGGCGCTGCTGGTCATCGTCGTGGTCGGCACCCCGGCCGCCTACCTGCTCGCCCGCACGAGCTTCCGCGGCCGTGCCGGCGTGATCACGCTGATCGAGCTGCCGCTGGTCCTGCCGCCGGCCGCCGCCGGCATCGCCCTGCTCACCGCCTTCGGCCCCAACGGCCTGCTCGGCGGAGCGATCGAGGACGCCGGCGTCCAGCTCGTCCTGCAGACCGCCGGGGTCGTGATCGCGCTGATCTTCGTCTCGGCGCCGTTCTACGTCCGCGGCGCCCTCGCCGCCTTCGAGGCGCTCGACGGATCGCTGCTGGACGCGTCGCGGACGCTCGGGGCCGGCGAGGGCCGCACCTTCGCCCGGGTCGCGATCCCGGGCGCCCGGGCCGGGCTCTCGTCGGGGCTGGCGCTGGCGTGGGGGAGGGCGCTCGGCGAGTTCGGGGCGACCCTGATGTTCGCCGGCTCGCTGGAGGGCCGGACCCAGACCGCGCCGCTCGCGATCTTCGAGTTCCTCGCCCGCGACTTCGACGCCGCGCTGGCGCTCTCGGCCGTCCTGCTGATCGTCTCGGCGTTCATCCTGCTCTCCGTCAAGTTCGTCGGCGGTCGTCCGGAGGCTGCGGGTGCTGCTCGCTGACGTCAGCCGTCACCCGCGGCGACTTCTCGCTCGAGGCCGAGGTCCGGGTCGAGGCGGGCGAATGCGTCGCGGTCGCCGGGCCGTCGGGGGCCGGCAAGAGCACGCTGCTCCGCGTCCTCGCCGGACTCACTCGGCCCGACCGCGGCGCGATCACGATGGGGGAGGAGCTCTGGCTCGACCCCGGCGGACGGGCGGTCGCTCCCGCCCGAGAAACGCCGGGTCGGCTTCGTCTTCCAGGACTACGCGCTGTTCCCGCGGATGCCCGCCTGGCGCAACGTCGCCTACGGGATCGGCGGGTCCCGCGCCGATCGCCGGCGGCTCGCGCACGAGTCGCTCGGCCGGCTCGGGCTCTCGGCGTCGGGCGGACGCGATGCCCGCCGATCTGAGCGGGGGAGAGCGCCAGCGGGTCGCCCTGGCCCGCGCCCTCGCCTCCGACCCGAAGCTGCTCCTGCTCGACGAGCCGCTCTCCGCCCTCGATGCGCGCACCCGGGCGTCGTCGTCACGCGAGCTGGCGCGGGTTCTCGCCGAGGCCGACGTCCCGGCTCTGATCGTCACCCACGACTTCGGCGAGGCCGCGCTGCTCGCCGATCGGGTCGTCGTCATGGACGGCGGCCGGATCGTCCAGGAGGGCCGGGCCGCGGACCTGGCCGCGCAGCCGGCGTCGGGCCTCGTCGCGGATCTGACGGGCGCCGTCGTGCTCCGGGGAACGGCCACGGCGGCCCCCGGCGGGCTGACGGCAGTCGCCCTCGACGGGGGCGGCAGGGATCCTCAGCACCGACGATGCCCGCGGGCCGGTGGCGGCGAGCGTCTTCCCGTGGGAGATCGAGGTCGGCCCGGCGGCGGATGCATCCGAGGGTTCGGCGCTCAACCGCCTCGAGGGCGAGGTCGTCTCGGTGACCGAGTTCGGCAATCGGGCGCGCGTCGGCCTCGACGGTCCCGCAGCCGCTGGCCGCCGAGGTGACCTCCGCGTCGATCGCCCGGCTCGGGCTCGGCCGGGATCGACGGTGCGGTCGGATGGAAGGCGACGGCGACCCGGCTCACGCCGCTCTGAGCGGTCTCGGCCGTGTACCGTCGGTGCAGTCGTCGACGAGGAGGAGCCTGATGGCGGAGAGCGGGAATCGAATGGATCGGCAAGGTTCGCCGGGGAGGCCGGAGCCGAGCGCCCCGGAGCGAAGCCGAGGTGGAGAAGCTGCTGCGGCTGGCCGTCGGTCGCGGCTCACTCCTCGGAGCGCATCGCCGCGCCGATCGCCTGCTGGATCGCCGGCTCGGCCGGGCTCGGACCTCGACGAGGCGATCGCGCTCGCCGAGCGGATCGGGTCCGCCGCTAGCCCCGGGCATCCCGCGAGCCTCGGGCTTCAGCCGACCCCGACCAGGTCGGGGACCGTCACGAACTCGTAGCCCTCGGCGGCGTAGCGGTTGAGGGTGTCCTCGGTGGCCGCGACCGAGCGCGAGCGATCGGCGGCGGGCTCGAGGTTGTTGCCGTCGTGCATGAGGATGATGTCTCCCTCGCCGGCGTGGGCGGCATGGCGGGCGATCGACCGCTGCGTCGCGGTCCGCCGCCAGTCGTAGCAGGTGACCGACCAGGTGACCGGCTCGTAGCCCTCCTCGCGGACGGCCCGCAGGGTCCCCGGCCGGCGGCGGCCGTAGGGCGGCCGCATCAGCATTCCCTCCGGACCACGGGAGAACTCGACGCCCGGCGGCCTCGACCGCGCGCGCGGCAGCGTCGCATCTCGTCCTTGACCTCGGCGCTCGAGAGCAGCGGCATCGTCGGGTGGGTGAACGTGTGGTTGCCGATCGCGTGGCCGGCGGCATGCACCTCGCGCAGCAGCTCGGGCTCGCGCTCGGCCCACATCCCGATCGAGAAGAACGTCGCCTTGGCGCCGAACCGGTCGAGGATCTCCATCAGCTTCGGCGTGTAGACGGGGTTCGGCCCGTCGTCGTAGGTCAGGCAGATCCGGCGCCCGGCGCCGGGGTTGCGGCAGATGGTCGGCTCCGTAGATCTGCGCCGTCGGGTACTGGCCGCCGTAGAAGGCGACCCCCGCCGCTCCCGCCGCGGCCAGTCCGGCCGCCGCCCCGATTGCCTTGGTGCTCATCCCTGACCCTCCTCGGTCTCGTCTTTGCCATCTGTCTGATGACCCACGGCTCGCATCCGCGACAGGCGCCGGGCGCGGCGCAGGTCCTTCGGCTTGCCGCCGACGGCCGCCTCGACCCGCTCCTCGACGGCCCGCAGCGTCTCGCTCGTTGCCCCGCTGCTCGTAGCCGGCCAGCCGCTCCTCGAAGTCGTCGAGCCCGTCGAGGAAGCGGTCGAGGACCTCGCGGCGTCAGCTCCATCGCCGAGACGCCGTAGCCCTCGCGCTCGAGGTAGCGGGAGTTCATGAGCTGCTCGAACTGACCGAGCAGCGGCATCGCCAGCATCGGCTTGCCGAGGTAGACGGACTCGCTCATCAGCGAGAAGCCGCCGCCGGCGACGACGCCCCTTGCCGTGCGGAGGTCCTCGACGAAGCCCTCGTTGGAGCGCGGCTTGAACTCGAGGTTGCCGTCGGTCGTGCCCTCGGCCGGGCCGCCGCGCATGCCGTAGACGCGGCAGGGGATGCCGCTCGCCCGGAGCGCGGCGAGCGCGCTCTCCTCGCCGCTCGAGTAGACGACGAGGTGATCGCCCGACTCGGGCTCGGCGTCGATGATCGCCTTCCGGAGGATCGGCGGGACCAGCGTCGTCTGCCCCTTGGCGAGCTTCGGGTAGAAGAACGTCGTGACGAGGTAGTTGACCGCGTTCGGGACCATCGACCGGGTCACGGCCCGGGCGATCGTGAAGTCCTCGCGATGGCCGTCGTAGATCTCGGCGTCGTGGACACAGCGGTCGAGCATGTTGATGTTGTCGACCGCGATCAGCGGCGCCCGGCGCGACGCGGGCGTAGATCGCCGAGAGCGGCTCGAAGTCGGTGACGACGACGTCGGGCCGCCAGGCCCGCGTCATCTCGATCCAGTGGCGGATCGACTGCGGGGCGCCGCTCGCCGACGTCGGTGAGGTTCTGGCGGACCGTCGCCCAGCGGCGGATCTCGCCGTCCTCCATGACGAACTTGGCGCCGAGGATCTCCTCGACGTCGGGCAGGACGCCGCTCAGGTATCTGAAGGCGGCGCCGGAGGCGACCACGTGGACCTCGTGCCGCTCGAGCAGCGACTCGATCACGACCTGCGAGCGGGTCGCGTGACCCATCCCCTCGCCGTTGACTCCGTAGAGGATCTTCATGTCCGAATCCCGACTCGTCATCTTCGGCATTCTCCACGACCGCGGGTAGGGTGCACGCGGAGGAGCCGATGACACCGACCGAGCACGTCACCTACTGCCGGATCTGCGAGCCGCTCTGCGGCATGGTCGCGACCGTCGACGAGGGGCGGGTGACGAAGCTCCGGCCCGACAAGGAGCATCCGCTCTCGCGCGGCTTCGCCTGCCCCAAGGGCATCGCGATGACCGAGGTCCAGAACGATCCCGAGCGGGTGCTGCATCCGCAGCGCCGCCGGGCCGACGGCACGCTTCGAGCGGATCGACTGGAAGACCGCGCTCGACGAGATCGGCGAGCGACTCGGGGACGATCCGGCGCCGAGCACGGCGGTGAGTCGATCGGCTGGTACATGGGCAACCCGGGGGCCTTCAGCTACTCGCACCCGCTCTGGGTCAAGGGCTTCGTCGACGCGCTCGGCTCCCAGCACTACTACACGGCCTCCTCGCAGGACGTCTCGAACCGCTTCGCCGCCAGCTCGCTGCTCTACGGCTCGCCCTACGTCCTGCCGATCCCCGACCTCTCGCGTACCGAGCTCCTGCTGATCGTCGGCGCCAACCCGCTCGTCTCCCACGGCTCGGTGATGAGCGCGCCGCGGATCAAGGACCAGCTGAACGCGATCGTCGGCCGCGGCGGGCGGGTCGTCGTGATCGACCCCCGGCGATCCGAGACGGCCCGGGAGTTCGAGCACGTGCCGCTCCGCCCCGACTCCGACGCCCAGCTGCTGCTCTCGATGCTCAACGTCGTCTTCGCCGAGTCGCTCGAGGACGCGGCGGCGCTCGGCCGGGCGGCCGGCGCGGACGATCTGCGCGAGCTCGTCGCGCCGTACGACCCCGAGTCGACGGCCGGCGGACACCGGCGTCGATCCGGCGACCGTGCGCGAGCTCGCCCGGGCGATCGCCGCCGCCCGAAGCCGGGGTGGCGCGGCGATCTACGGGCGGACCGGCTCCTGCCTCGGCCGCAACGGCACGCTCGTCTCGTTCCTGCTCGACGCGCTGGCGCTCGCGACCGGCAACCTCGACAGCGCCGGCGGCTCGATGTTCGGCGGCGCCGCGATCCCGTTCGACCGGGTCGCCGAGGCGATCGGCGCCGGCGACTACGGCAAGCGCCGCTCCCGGGTCGGCGGGTTCCCCGAGGTGCTCGGCGCGATGCCGGCGTCCCTGATGGCGAAGGAGATCACGACGCCCGGCCCGGGCCGGATGAGGGCGCTGTTCGTCTCGGCCGGCAACCCGGTGCTCAGCGTTCCCAACGGCGAGGAGCTCGAGGCGGCGATCGGCGGGCTCGACCTCTGCGTCTCGATCGACATCTACATGGGGGAGACGGCCGAAGCTCGCCGACTACGTGCTTCCGGCGACGACCTTCCTCGAGCGCGAGGACGTGCCGCTGCCCTTCCTGTCGCTGTTCACGAAGCCGTTCATCAACATGACCGAGGCGGTGGTCGAGCCCGCCGGCGAGGCCCGCCAGGAGTGGGAGATCATCGAGGACATCTCGGAGCGGATCGGGATCGTCCCCTCGAGCGTGCTCGCGGCCCGCTGGCTGGGCAGGGCCGGGGTGAAGCTGTCGCCCCGCCGGCTCATGGACCTGCTGCTGCGGATCGGTCCCGAGGGCGACCGCTTCGGCCTCCGCCGCGACGGCCTGAGCATGAAGAGGCTCGCCGAGAGCCCGCACGGGATCGTCCTCGCCGAGGAGCTCGAGCCCGGGGTCCTCGCGCGGCAAGATCCGCCACGACGACGGCCGGGTCCACCTCTGCCCGCCGGAGATCGCGGCCGAGGTCGGCAGGATCGAGCGCGACCGGCAGGGGGACGAGGGCTTCCCGCTGCGCATGATCGGCCTCCGCGAGCTCCGCTCGCACAACTCCTGGATGCACAACTCCGCAGAAGCTGATGGCGGGCGACCGGGTGCATCGCGCCCGGATCAATCCCGGCGACGCCGAGGCCGCCGGGATCGGCGACGGCGACCGCGTCCGGATCGCCTCCGCGCACGGCGAGATCGAGACGGAGGCGCTGATCACCGACGAGGTCTCGCCGGGCACGGTCGCCGTGCCGCACGGATGGGGCCACCGGGCCGGCTGGGAGACGGCGAACGCGGCCGGCGGCGCGAACGTCAACCTGCTCACGTCCTCGGAGCCGGACGACCTCGAGCGGCTCGCCGGGATGGCCCACATGAACGGCGTGCCCGTGCGGGTCGAGGCGGTCGCCGCCGTCCCCGCCTGACGCGCTCGCCGGGCGTTCACGAATTTCTCACACGCCCGCCTGCCCGCTGTGAAAAGGTGCGGGTGGCAACGCCGAGGTGGCGTCAGCGTCAACGACGAGGAGGTCGAACTTGCAGCTCGGGATGATCGGACTAGGTCGGATGGGTGCGAACCTCGTTCGCCGCCTGATGCGCGACGGGCACGAATGCGTCGTCTACGACGTCAACGCGGACGCGGTCGCCGAGCTCGCCGGCGAGGGCGCCACCGGCGCCGACTCGCTGCAGGAGTTCGTCGACGCGCTCGAGAAGCCGCGAGCCGCCTGGATCATGGTCCCGGCCGGCTACGTGCAGGACACGCTCGACGAGCTCGCCGAGCTGATGGATTCCGGCGACGCGATCATCGACGGCGGCAACTCCTACTACCGCGACGACATCGATCGCGCCGCGGCGCTCGAGCCGAAGGGCATCGACTACCTCGACGTCGGCACGAGCGGCGGCGTCTTCGGGCTCGACCGCGGCTTCTGCCTGATGATCGGCGGTCCCGACGAGGCCTTCTCGAGGCTCGAGCCGGTCTTCGCCACGATCGCCCCGGGGTCGACGCCGCCGAGCGCACGCCCGGCCGCAGCGGCGATCCGACCCCGGCCGAGCAGGGCTACCTCCACTGCGGCCCGACCGGCGCCGGCCACTTCGTGAAGATGGTCCACAACGGGATCGAGTACGGCGTCATGGCCGCCTACGCGGAGGGCCTGAACGTGATCGCCAACGCCGACATCGGCAAGCGCCAGCACGAGATCGACGCCGAGACGGCGCCCGTCCGCGACCCGCAGTACTACCCCTACGACATCGAGATCTCCGACGTCGCCGAGGTCTGGCGACGCGGCTCGGTGATCGCCTCCTGGCTGCTCGACCTGACCGCCTCGGCGCTGCACGCGTCGCCGACCCTCGACGGGTTCAGCGGGCGCGTCTCCGATTCGGGCGAGGGGCGCTGGACGCTCCACGCCGCGATCGACGAGGGCGTCCCGGCGCCGGTGCTGAGCACCGCCGTCTACGAGCGCTTCGCCTCGCGGGGCGAGGACGAGTTCGCCAACAAGATCCTCTCGGCGATGCGCAAGCAGTTCGGCGGCCACGACGAGAAGCCCGCGCAGGACGCCGTCGAGAGCCAGGAAGGGGCCTGAGCGCTTGAGCACCTCCTCGGTCACGACCCTGCCGAGCCCCGCCGGCGGGATGGGCGGGGCTGCGATCCCCGACCCGCACGTCGTCGTCCTCTTCGGGGCGACCGGCGACCTGGCCGCCCGCAAGCTGCTGCCCGGGTTCTTCCATCTCGAGGGCGCGGGGCTCCTGCCGCCCGGGTACAAGATCGTCGGGACCGCCGCCGAGGACTGGGACGAGGCGAAGTTCGTCGAGCACGCCCACAAGGCGATCGACGAGTTCAGCCGGACCGAGGTCACCGACGAGGCGTGGGAGCCTTCGCCGGCGCGGCTCTCCTACGTGCCGATCAGCGCCGGCCCGCCCGCGCTCGGCGACGCCGTCAAGCGCGCCCGCCAGGAGCTCGGCGCGCGAGTCGCGGCTCCTGCACTACCTGGCGGTGCCGCCGGCGGCTTTCGAGTCGATCATCGGCACGCTCAGCGAGGTCGGCCTCAACGGCCCCGACTCGCGCGTGATCCTCGAGAAGCCGTTCGGCCACGACTACGAGTCGGCCGTCGAGCTCAACAACACCCTCCACGAGGCGTTCGACGACTCCCAGATCTTCCGGATCGACCACTTCCTCGGCAAGGAGGCGGTGCAGAACATCCTCGCGATGCGCTTCGCCAACGGCCTCTACGAGCCGCTCTGGAACCGCAACAACATCGAGTTCGTCCAGATCGACGTCCCCGAGACGCTCTCGATCGGCCACCGGGCCGGCTTCTACGAGGGCACGGGCGCCTATCGCGACATGGTCGTCACCCATCTGCTGCAGCTGCTCAGCTACATCGCCATGGAGCCGCCGGCGGCGCTGTCGGCGAAGGCGCTGCGGGAGGAGAAGAACAAGGTCATGCAGGCGTACCGGATGATCGATCCGAAGAAGGTCGTCCGCGGCCAGTACGAGGGCTACCTGTCCGAGGAGGGGGTCGCTCCCGAGTCGGACACCGAGACGTTCGTCGCCGTCGAGGTCGAGATCGACAACTGGCGCTGGGCCGGCGTTCCCTTCTACCTGCGGACCGGCAAGTGCATGGCCGAGTCGCGGCACATGGTCACGCTCGACTTCCGCGAGCCGGCGATGCGGATGTTCCCCAACGAGGTCCAGCACCAGGGCGCCAACCAGCTCGTCTTCGAGCTCTCGGAGCCCGGCTCGGTCACCGCCGACTTCCAGGCGAAGGTCCCCGGGCCGACGATGGAGCTCGGGCCGGCGCGGATGGTCTTCCAGTACGACCAGTCGTTTCAGACCGAGAACCAGCTCGAGGCCTACGAGCGGCTGATCCACGACGCGATGCTCGGCGACGGCACCCTGTTCACGAGCGCCGAGGGGATCGAGCGGCTCTGGGCGGTCAGCGCCGACGTTCTCGAGCATCCCGGGCCCATGCATCCCTACCCTCAGGGGTCGTGGGGGCCGCAGGCCGCACTGGATCTGGTCGCGCCGAACACGTGGCGGCTGCCCGGAGGCCGAGTTTCCACCCCGAATGAGCATGACGAGTGAGCAGAGGAGCGAACCGATGAGCACGGCACCGAAGGACCTTCACGACGCGGGGCAGAGCCTCTGGCTCGACTACATCACCCGTGACATCGTCAACGACGGCACGCTGCAGCGCTACATCGACGAGCTGTCGCTGACCGGCCTGACCTCGAACCCGACGATCTTCGACAAGGCCCTGCGCGCGGGCGATCAGTACGACGAGCAGATCGCCGAGCTGCTCGCCGACGGCAAGGAGGGGGAGGAGCTCTTCTTCCAGCTCGCGATCCGCGACCTGCAGGGCGCCGCCGACCTCTTCCGCCCGGTCCACGATCGCACCGACGGCGTCGACGGGTTCGTCTCGCTCGAGGTCTCGCCGCTGCTCGCCTACGACACCGAGCAGACCACCCACTGGGCGAGCAAGCTCCACGCCGAGGCCGACCGGCCGAACCTGTTCATCAAGATTCCCGGCACGCCCCGAGGGCCTCGACTCGATCACCGAGTCGATCGCCGCCGGGCATCCCGGTCAACGTGACCCTGCTCTTCGACGCCGACCAGTACTCGAAGCAGGCCGACGCCTACATGAAGGGCATCGAGCGCCGGATCGAGCGCGGCGAGGACCCGCAAGGTCGAGTCGGTCGCGTCGATCTTCGTCAGCCGCTGGGACGTCGCCGTCGCCGACAAGGTCCCGGCCGAGCTCAAGGACCGGCTCGGCGTCGCCGCGTCGATCCGCGGCTACGTCAGATACCGCGAGCTGCTCGAGTCCGACCGCTGGCAGCGCCTCGAGAACGAGGGCGCCCGGCCGCAGCGCCTCCTCTTCGCCTCGACCGGCACGAAGGACCCGGAGCTGCCGAAGACGAAGTACGTCGACGAGCTCGCGGCGCCCGAACACCGTCAACACGATGCCCGAGGAGACGCTGCTCGCCTACGCCGAGGAGGGTGAGCTCGGGCCGCTCCTGCCCGCCGACGGCGGCGACAACGAGGATCTGCTCGCCGAGTTCACGGCCGCCGGGATCGACCTCGACGCGCTGGCCGCACAGCTCCAGACGGAGGGCGCCAAGAAGTTCGAGGATTCCTGGACCGACCTGCTCGACTGCATCTCCGGCAAGGAGAGCGCGGTCGGCTCGGCGGGCTGATGAGCGCGTCGGCTCGGCGGAGGACCGGGATGAAGGCTCTGCCGAGCTGGGAGGCGCTGGTCGAGAACCACGCGACCGTCGGCGCTCGCCACCTGCGCGACCTGTTCGCCGCCGACCCCGGCCGCGGCGAGCGACATGGTCGCCCACGCCGAGGGCCTCTGCCTCGACTACTCCAAGAACCGCGTCACCGACGAGACGCTCGACCTGCTCGTCCGGCTGGCCGGGGATGCGGGCCTGCGCGAGCGGACGCGAGGCGATGTTCGCGGGCGAGCGGATCAACGTCACCGAGGACCGCTCGGTCCTCCACGTGGCGCTGCGGATGCCGAAGGGCCGCTCGCTGATCGTCGACGGCCGCGACGTCGTCGCCGACGTCCACGAGGTGCTCGACCGGATGGCGAGCTTCAGCGACCGGATCCGCAGCGGCGAGTGGAAGGGCCACACCGGCAAGCCGATCAGGAACGTCGATCAACATCGGCATCGGCGGCTCCGACCTCGGCCCGGTGATGGCCTACCGCGCTCTGCGCCACTACTCCGATCGCGACCTGACGATCCGCTTCGTCTCCAACGTCGACGCCACCGACTTCATCGAGAAGACGCACGATCTCGACCCCGAGGAGACGCTGTTCGTGATCGCCTCGAAGACGTTCACGACGCTCGAGACGATGACCAACGCGCACTCGGCACGGGAGTGGTCGCTGGCGGCGCTCGGCGACCAGCGCCGCCGTCGCCAAGCACTTCGTCGCGCTCTCGACGAACGCCGAGGGAGGTCGCCGACTTCGGCATCGACACGGACAACATGTTCGGCTTCTGGGACTGGGTCGGGGGCCGCTACTCGATGGATTCGGCGATCGGGCTGACGACGATGATCGCGATCGGCCCCGAGGCCTTCGGCGAGATGCTGGCCGGCTTCCACGCGATCGACGAGCACTTCCTCACGACGCCCTACGAGCACAACCTGCCGGCCCTGATGGGCCTGCTCAACGTCTGGTACGCGGAGCTGTTCGGAACGCAGACCGTCGCCGTGCTCCCCTACGAGCAGTACCTGGAGCGCTTCCCGGCCTACCTGCAGCAGCTGACGATGGAGTCGAACGGCAAGCACGTCCGGCTCGACGGCACCCGCGTCGACTACGCGACCGGGCCGATCTTCTGGGGCGAGCCGGGGACCAACGGCCAGCATTCCTTCTACCAGCTGATCCACCAGGGAACGCACCTGATTCCCTGCGACTTCATCTTCTTCGCCCGCGGCCTCAACCCGCTCGGCGACCACCACGACCTCCTCGTCGCCAACGTCTTCGCCCAGGCCGAGGCGCTCGCGTTCGGCAAGACCGCCGAGGAGGTTCGCGCCGAGGGGGTGGAGGAGCGGCTCGTCCCCCACAAGACCTTCGAGGGCAACCGGCCGACGAACGTGCTGATGGCCGAGCGGCTCGACCCCGCGACGCTCGGCAAGCTCGTCGCCCTCTACGAGCACAGCGTCTTCACGCAGGGCACGATCTGGGGCATCGACTCCTTCGACCAGTGGGGCGTCGAGCTGGGCAAGACGCTCGCCAAGCGGATCGTCCCCGAGCTGCAGTCGCGCGAGGACCCGGAGCTGAACCACGACAGCTCGACGAACGCGCTGATCGAGCGCTACCGCGCCCAGCGGGGCTAGGCGGGGCGCGGCGGTCAGCGTCGCCTGCCAGACATCGCCCGGCGGTGAGAGTTGGTTGGGCAGGGCAGGACTGGGCGTAGGCGACGTTCACCCCGTAGCCGGCGAGACCGGACGCGTTAGCGAGGATCTCGTCGGAGTATCCCTCAGTCGACCAGGAGGGCGGCGCCCAGGGCGCCGCCGAAGTCGCCGAGCGCGGCGATCCTGAAGTCGGGCGGGTCGTCGTGATCGAAGAGGTTGAGCTGCATGCGCTCCTCGATCCTCGGGCCGAGGTCTCGCCGAAGCGGACGCCGAGGCCGCCGCCGAGGATGACCATCTCGGGGTCGAGGAGGTTGACGGCCGAGGCGATGCCGGCGCCGAGGGCCTTGATCGGCCCGGTCGATCAGCTCGGTCGCCATCTCGTCCTCGTGCTCGAGGGCCCGCTGCCAGATGCCGCTGGTCAGCCGCGGCTTCTCGTGCTTCTCCATCAGCTTGAAGAGGTCGGTCTTGTGCGCCGTGGTCGACCCGGCGGCGCGCCTCCGTCTCCATGGCCGAGCGGCCGGCGTAGGCCTCCATGCAGCCGTGGTTGCCGCACGGGCACTTGGCGCCGCCGCGCTTGACGACCATGTGGCCGATCTCGCCGGCCGAGCCGCGTCCGTCCCAGCTCTTGCCGCCGAGGATCAGGCCGCCGCCGACGCCGGTGCCCCAGAAGACGCCGAGGATCGAGTCGCGACCGCGACCGGCGCCGAGGACGTACTCGGCCCAGGTGGCGACGTCGACGTCGTTGCCGACCGCGACCCTGCGTGCCGAGGGCCTGCGAGAGGTTCGGGCCGAGCGGGAAGCTCTCGCTCCAGTCGGAAGGTTCTTGGCGTTCGAGACCGCGCCCGAGCCGGCGTCGATCTCGCCCGGGGAGCCGACTCCGACGCCCTTCAGGGCGCTCGTCTCGGTGCCGGCGAGGCGTGGCCGCCTCGCGCAGCGCCGTCGCCATCGCGTCGGCGACGTCCTGCGGGCCGCCCTCGTGCGGGGTCGGGCACCGCGACTGACCGACGACGTTGTTCTCCTCGTCGACGACGATGGCCTGGATCTTGGTGCCGCCGAGGTCGATGCCCGCCGCGCGTGCGTGCCGCGTCTCATCATCGGTGTCATCGGCTCTCCTGATCGTCGGGTTCGATGTCGCGCAGCAGGACTCGCGCCGGGGCGCCGTCGGTGTCGGTCAGCTTCATCGGCAGGCAGATCAGCTCGTAGGGGCCGGGCTCGATCCGCCGCAGGTCCAGGCCCTCGAGCGCGACGACGCCGTTGCCGAGCAGCTCGACGTGCGCATCGTGGTCGCCGATCGAGAGGTAGTCGATCGCGACGAGCCTGATCCCCTGCTCGCAGGACCCAGGCGGCGCCGCTGCCGTCGAGGCGGACGAAGTCGTGGGTGAACTCGTCGAGATCCCAGAGCCGCGAGTTCGGCGTCTTCAGGATCGAGGCGCTCGGTCCCGGCCGGGACGCCGGCGCGCCGCGAGCGTCTCCCGGTCGATCGCATCGCCGGGCTCGGCGATCTCGACGACCTCGCAGCGACCGAGCATCGCGTCGATCGGCAGGGCGTCGACGCCGGTCGCCGTCGTTGAAGAAATGCAGGGAGCCGTCGATGTGCGTGCCGGAATGGACGCCCATCGTCAGGCGGCTGACGTTGGCGCCGTCGCCGCCGTCGATCGAGAGCGCCCGCTCGACCTCGACCCCCGGGTTCCTGCGGTAGATGATCATCCCCGGGATGGACCGGGACCGAGACGTCGTGGAGTGCCACGGCCCCGAGACTATCCGCCCGGATCGACCTCTGATCGCTCACCGTCTCCCGCGCCGTTATCGTCACGGGCGAATTGCCCCGCCCTCGCGCCTCAACCAGATGAGCGACCGCTACATCGGCGTCGACGTCGGCGGGACGAAGATCGCCGTCGCCGTGCTCGAAGTCGGGATCGCTTCATCACCAGGGCATCCAGCCGACCGACGCCGACGACTCCGACAGCTGATCGCGGAGATCTGCTCGCTGGTCGACGAGCATCGGCACCGACGGGGTCGAAGGCGATCGGCGTCGGCGTTCCGTCGGTGGTCGACTTCGAGAGCGGCACCGCCCGCTCCTCGGTGAACGTGCCGCTGGCCGACGTTCCGCTCCGCACCGTCCTCGGCGACCGGCTGGGCCTGCCGGTCTTCGTCGACAACGACGCCACGGTCGCCGCGCTCGCGGAGGCGTGCGACGACGGCGAGGTCCGAGGTCCAGAACCTCGTGATGCTCACGGTCGGAACCGGGGTCGGCGGCGGCCTCGTCCTCAACGGCCGTCCCTACCGCGGCGCGACCGGCGCCGCCGCGGAGCTCGGGCACATGCTGATCGGCCTCGACCTCGAGGGCGACGTGCCCGGCCCCCGGCTCGTTCCCGCAGCAGGGATCGCTCGAGTCGCTCGCCGCCGGGTCGGCGCTCGACCGGCTCGCGCAGGGCGGCGGCGGCCGAGCACCCCGATTCCCATCTCGGCAGGCGGCTCGCCGCCGGCGAGGAGAGTCACCGGCCACGACGTCGTCGACGGCGCCAAGGACGGCGACGAGGTCGCGATCGGCCTGCTGGCGACGCTCGGCGAGCGGCTCGGGATCGGGATCGCGAACGTGATCAACGCCCTCGATCCCGACGTCGTCGCGATCGGCGGCGGCGTCTCCAACGCCGGCGACCTGCTGCTCGAGCCGGCCCGGCGGACGCGCGGAGGGTTACGTGCTGCCCGGAGTGGGAACCAAGACCGAGATCAGGCTGTCGCCGTCACGGACCGACCGCCGGCGTCCTCGGGGCCGCCCTACTTGCCAAACAGGAACTGAAGCGACGAGAGGAAACGAACCGATGACCGATGCCACCAATGCGACCGACGGAGAGGCGTCGATCGACGAGCTCTCGATCAACACGATCCGGACGCTCGCGATGGATGCCGTCCAGAAGGCGAACTCCGGCCATCCCGGGCACGCCGATGGGACTGGCCCCGCTCGGCTACGTCCTCTACTCGCAGGTCATGCATCACAACCCGGCCAACCCGCACTGGGAGAACCGGGATCGCTTCGTGCTCAGCGCCGGCCACGCCTGCATGCTCCAGTACGCCTGCCTGCACCTGTCCGGCTACGACCTCTCGCTCGACGACATCAAGCAGTTCCGCCAGTGGCAGAGCCGCACGCCCGGCCACCCCGAGTTCCACCACACCGTCGGGGTCGAGGTCTCGACCGGCCCGCTCGGGCAGGGCGTCGCCAACGCCGTCGGCTTCGCCCTCGCCGAGGCCCATCTCGCCGCGCAGTTCAATCGCCCCTCGCAGGAGATCGTCGACCACCACACGTACTTCATCGCCGGCGACGGCGACATGGAGGAGGGGATCTCGAGTGAGGCCGCTTCGCTCGCCGGGTACCTGGGCCTCGGCAAGCTGATCGGCGTTCTACGACGACAACGAGATCACGATCGAGGGTCCGACCGACCTCGCCTACCACGACGACGTCGGCAAGCGGTTCGAGTCCTACGGCTGGTCCGTGCACCGGCTCGAGATCGACTCCTCGCTGGAGCGGATCGAGGCGGCGCGTCGAGGAGGCGAAGTCGGTCACCGACCGGCCCTCGCTGGTGATCCTGCCCTCTCACATCGGCTACGGCAGCCCCAACAAGCAGGACACGGCCTCCGCCCACGGCGCGCCGCTCGGCGAGGACGAGATCAAGCTGACCAAGGAGGCGCTCGGCTGGCCGTACGAGGAGCCGTTCACGGTGCCGCCCGAGGTCTACGAGCACTTCGAGGCCGTCAAGGAGCGCGGCGATCGCCGACGAGGAGGCATGGGACGAGCTCTTCGACTCCTACGCCGACCGAGCACGCCGACCTCGCCGCCGAGTTCCTCGACGCTGGTCAGGCGCGAGGACCCGGAGCTGCCGCCGCTCTCGGAGGGCCCGGCGTTCGAGACCGGCGAGCAGATCGCGACCCGAGCGGCGTCCGGCAAGGCCCTGAACTGGCTGGCGCCGCACGTCCCGGCGCTGATCGGCGGCGCCGCCGACCTCGCCCCGTCGACGTCGACGAACCTCGACGACTACGCGAGCGTCCGCCGTCACGACTTCGGCGGCCGCAACCTCCACTTCGGGATCCGCGAGCACGCGATGGGAGCGATCGTCAACGCGATGACGATCGCGGGCCTGCGCGCCTTCGGGGCGACGTTCCTCGTCTTCTCCGACTACATGCGGGGCGCGATCCGGCTGGCGGCGATCATGGAGATCCCGTCGATCTTCGTCTTCACCCACGACTCGATCGGCGTCGGCGAGGACGGGCCGACCCATCAGCCGATCGAGCAGGTCGCCTCGCTGCGGGCGATGCCGAACATCGAGGTGATCCGGCCCGCCGACGCCCACGAGACGGTCCTCGCCTGGCGCTGGGCGCTCGGCGGCTCGGGCGAGCCGATCGGCGTTCGCGCTGAGCCGGCAGAAGCTGCCGGTGCTCGACGGCGACGCGGTCCCCGAGGACGCGATCGAGCGTGGCGCCTACGTGCTCCGCGACTCCGACGGCGAGCCCGACCTGATCCTGATCGGGACCGGCTCGGAGGTCTCGCTCTGCCTCGACACCGCCGACCTGCTGGCGGCCGACGGGAACGGCCGTCAGGGTCGTCTCGATGCCGAGCACGACGCGGTTCGCCAAGCAGGACGAGGCCTACCGGGACTCGGTCCTGCCGCCGTCGGTCAAGCGACGGATGTCGGTCGAGGCCGGGACGACGTTCGGCTGGGATCGCTGGGTCGGCGACGAGGGCTACGCGATCGGGATCGACCACTTCGGCGCCTCGGCGCCGGCGAGCGACGATCTACGAGGGCTTCGGGCTGACGCCGGACGCCGTCGCCGGTCACGCCCGGCAGCTGATCGCGGGGGAGAAGTAGCGTGCGGTTCGCCTGCGGCTTCGACCACGGCGGCTATCCCGCTGCGGCAGACGATCTTCGACGCCCTCGCGGCCGACGACCACGTGCCCGTCGACCTCGGAGCGACCGAGCTCGACTCCGGCGACGACTACCCCGACTTCGCGCTGGCGGTGGTGCGGGCGGTCGCTCGGCGGGCGATGCCGAGCGGGGGATCCTCGTCTGCGGCTCCGGGGCCGGCGTCGCCGTCGCCGCCACGAAGGTGCAAGGGGATCCGGGCCGCGATGGCTCACGACACCTACACGGCCGCCCAGTGCGTCGAGCACGACAACTGCAACGTCCTCGCGCTCGGCGCTCGCGTGATCGGCCCGGAGATCGCGAGCGAGCTGACGAGCGCGTTCGCCAACGCCGTCTTCAGCGGCGAGGAGCGGCACGTGCGACGCCTCGCCAAGGTCGACGCGATCGAGCGCGACGGCGTCGACGCGCAGCTCTAGCCCTCCAGACCCGCTCGGAGCCCGCAGTAGACGTTCGCCGAGCCGTCCGCGGGCGAAGCCGGCCAGCGTCATCCCGCGGTCCTCGGCCAGCTCGACCGCGAGCGAGCGTCGGCGCGCCCACGCCGACGAGGATCGGGCAGCCGGCGACGGCGGCCTTCTGGACGAGCTCGAACGCGAGCCTGCCCGCTGACGCAGAGGATCAGCCCGCTCAGCGGCACTGCGCCGTCGATCAGCGCCCTGCCGATCACCTTGTCCATCGCGTTGTGCCGGCCGACGTCCTCGCGGGCGATGACGGCTCGCCGTCCGGCGTCGAAGAGGCCGGTCGCGTGCAGCCCGCCGGTCAGCTCGAAGGCGGGCTGGCGAGAGGTGCTCGGGGAGCGCGGCGAGCAGGCTCGCGGGACACGCGGGGCCCGGGGGTCGCCCGGGGCGCATCGACCGCGACCTCCTCGATCGACCCCTTGCCGCAGACCCCGCAGGACGAGCGACGTGTAGAAGCTCCGCTCGCCCGGGTCGCGGAGCAGCGGCCCCGCGACCTCGATCGTGTTGGCCGCCAGATCAGCGGGCGGCCCGGCCTGGCGCGCGCTCGTCGATCAGGCCCTCGCCGTGCAGGAAGCCGAGCGCCAGCTCCTCGTCGTTTCCGGGCGTCCGCATCGTCACCGCGATCGGACTGCCCGTCGACCCGGATCTCGAGCGGCTCCTCGACGGCGACCTCGTCGCGAGACGCCGTCGTGGCTGACGCGCTTGTGCATCCGCGGGTCCATGCCGGCACCGTGACCGTGAGCGTAGGCGGGTAGCCTCACGAGGCAGTGCTCCCGAAGCCGACCAAGCGCCCGACCCCGTCCAACTGGGCGAGCCTGAAGCCGTTCGGAATCGGCGAGCAGCGGCCGAACAACTTCAAGGAGGTCTTCCGGGCGGGGTGGGAGAACCGCGACAGCCTCGGCTACACGTGGCGGATCCTCAGCGAGGGCGTCTGCGACGGCTGCGCGCTCGGCACGAAGGGGATGAAGGACTGGACGATCCCCGGCGTCCACCTCTGCAACGTCCGCCTTCGCCTGCTCCGGCTCAACACGATGGGTCCGCTCGACCCGGCGCGGCTCGCCGACGTCGAGCCGCTGCGCGAGCTGCGCGGCCAGCAGCTGCGCGCGCTCGGCCGGCTGCCGGAGCCGATGCTGCGCCGCCACGGCGAGCCCGGGTTCACGCCCGTCTCCTGGGACGAGGCGCTCGACCTCGCCGCCGACCGCATCCGCGCGGCGGGACCCGAGCGCTGCGGGTTCTTCCTGACCAGCCGCGGGATGTCGAACGAGAGCTACTACGCCGCCCAGAAGGCGGTCCGGGCGATCGGCACGAACTCGATCGACAACGCCGCCGCGTCTGCCACTCGCCGAGCACGTTCGCGCTCAAGGACGCGCTCGGGGTCGGCGCGACGACCTGCTCCTACAGCGACTGGATCGGCACCGACGTGATCGTCTTCATCGGCTCCAACGTCGCCAACAACCAGCCGGTGACGACGAAGTACATCCACGTCGCCAAGAAGGCGGGCACGAAGATCGTCGTCGTCAACCCGTTCCGCGAGCCGGGGATGGAGCGCTACTGGATCCCCTCGAAGGTCGAGAGCGCCGTCTTCGGGACGAAGATCGCCGACGAGTTCTTCGACCTCAACACCGGCGGCGACATGGGCTTCCTCGTCGGGGCGCTGAAGCACCTGATCGAGACCGGGGCGGTCGACGAGGAGTTCGTCGCCGCCCACACGAGCGGCTTCGAGGAGGTCCGCGAGGCGGCGCTCGCCGCCGACTGGGCCGACCTCGAGGCCGTCGCCGGGCACCACCCGGGAGCGGATCGCCGCCTTCGCCGACATCCTCGGCCGCGCCCGCAACGGCGTGCTCGTCTGGAGCATGGGGGTGACCCAGCACGAGCGCGGCGAGGACAACGTCCGCTCGATCCTCAACCTGGCGCTCGCCCGCGGCTGGGTCGGTCGCGAGGGCTGCGGGCTGATGCCGATCCGCGGCCACTCAGGCGTCCAGGGCGGGGCCGAGATGGGCTGCTATTCGACCGCGTTCCCGGGCGGCAAGGACGTCACCGAGGCCAACGCCGCCGAGCTGGCGGCCGAATGGGGGTTCGACGTCCCGCACGCCCCGGGCCTGACCGCGCCCGGCATGGTCGACGCCGCCGGACGGGGCGAGCTCGACGTCCTCTTCGCCTCCGGCGGGAACTTCCTCGACGTCCTGCCCGACCCCGACTCGGTCGCCGAGACGCTCGGCCGGATCCCGCTGCGGGTCCACATGGATCTCGTGCCCTCCTCGCAGATGCTCGTCGATCCGCCGCCGGGCGGCGAGGTGCTGATCCTCCCCGCCGAGACGCGCTACGAGGCCGTCGGCGGCGTGACCGAGACGAGCACCGAGCGACGGGTGATCCTCAGCCCCGAGATTCCCGGGCAGCGCATCGAGGGCGCCCGGCCCGAGTGGGACGTCTTCGGCGATCTCGCCGCCCGGGTCCGGCCCGAGCTCGCCGACCGGGTCCGGTTCGAGGGCACGCCCGAGATCCGCGGCGGAGATCGCCAGGATCGTGCCCCGCTACGAGCGGATCGCCGAGCTTCGCGAGGGCGGCGACTCATTCCAGTACGGCGGCGCGCAGCTGCCGGAGGGAACCGAGTTCCCGACCGCCGACGGCCGGGCGCACTTCGTCCCGGTCGAGGTTCCCGACCCGATTCCCGCCGACGGGCGGTTCGTCGTCTCGACGCGGCGGGGCAAGCAGTTCAACTCGATGGTGCAGGAGCGCGGCGACGCGATCACGGGGGCGGCCCGCGAGTCGGTCCTGATCGCCGCCGCCGACGCGACCCGGCTCGGCCTCTCCGAGGGCGACCGGGTGATCCTCCGCAACGACCACGGCGAGCTGCGTTGCTCGGTCTTCACGGCGCCGATCGCGCCCGGGAACGTCCAGGTCCACTGGCCCGAGGGCAACGTCCTGATCGGCCACCGCCGATCCGCCGAGGCCGACGTTCCCGACTACAACGCCCGCGTCGAGATCGTCCCGGCCTGAGCCGGGCTCAGCCGCGTCAGAGCAGGTCCTCGATCCGGCTCAGCTCGGCCGGGTCGTTGACGTTCGCGAACATCGACCCCGAGGTCGCCGAACGCGCGCAGCTCGTCCGGCCGCGATCACCTCACCGCCGATGTCGGCGACGAGCTTGACCAGCGGCTCGCCCATGACCAGCGAGGCCCGCAGCCGCGGCAGCAGCGCGGGCGCGTAGCGGGCGACGAGCGGTTGCGGACGCGGGTCGGCGGGCACGACGAGATCGCGCCTCGCGGCCGGCGAGCTCGGCGATCAGCGCCGGCGGGACCAGCGGCAGGTCGCAGGCGATCACGACGCACTGGCTCGCCGAGGTGCTCGAGCGCGGCGATGATCCCGGCGAGCGGGTGGGTCGGCTCGTCGGGCTCGGTGACGATCGGGCAGTCGAGCTGCGGGCAGCGGCGAGGACGCCTTGGCGACGACGATCGGCTCGAGCCCGGCGGCGCGCGCCGCGGCGAGCGGATAGGAGATCAGCGGGCGCCCGGCGAGCTCGACGACCGCCTTCGGCATCGCCCATCCGCGGAGCTCTTGCCACCCGCCAGGATCGCGGCATGTCGCGCCTTCACGCGGCCCAGTCTCGCAGCGATCGGGGATGATCCCGAGGCGGAGGTGGAGGCGAAACCGCTGATCGAGATCGACGCGGCCCGCGAGCTCGTGCTGGCCCGGTGCCCGGCCCTGGGCGCCGAGGCCGGTCCCGCTGCGGCGGCCGAGGGCCGCGTCCTCGCCGAGACCGGCGGCCTCCCGGGTCGACGTCCCGGGCTTCGACAACTCGGCCATGGACGGGTACGCGCTTCGCGCCGCGGACACCGCCGGCGCCGCGCCCGGAGAGCGAGGTCGAGCCTGCGGGTCGTCGACGAGTCGCGGGCGGGCCACCCCGCCGCCTCGAGCGCTCGCCGCCGGCGAGGCCGATCGCGATCTCGACCGGCGCGATGGTTCCCGGCGGCGCCGACGCCGTGGTCCGGGTCGAGGACACCGAGCGCGACGGCGACGCGTGCGGATCCGGGCGGCCGTCGAGCCGGGCACGAGCATCAGGCGAGCGGGCGAGGACGTCGACGCCGGCTCGGTGCTCGTCGAGGGCGGGACGCGCCGCTCGGCGCCGCCGAGCTCGGCGCGCTGGCCGCCGGCGGCGATCGCCGAGCCCGCGCTGCAGCCGCCGCCCGCGCGTCTCGGTCCTGCTCACCGGCGACGAGCTCGTCGAGCCCGACCGGGAGCTGCTGCCCGGCCAGATCCACGATTCCAACGCCTACGCCGTGCCGCCACTCGCCGACCGGGTGCGGCGCCCAGGTCGACCTGATCGAGGTGATCGGCGACGACCGCGGCTCGACCGGGAGAGGCGATCGAGCGGGCGCTCGAGCGGCGACGTGGTCGTGATCTGCGGCGGCGTCTCCGTCGGCGAGCACGACCACGTCCGCCCGGCGCTCGAGGCGCTCGGCGTCGAGCAGGTCTTCTGGGGCGTCTCGCTGCGGCCGGGGAAGCCGACCTACTTCGGCGTCGCCCCGTCGGGCGCCCTCGTCTTCGGCCTGCCCGGCAACCCGGTCTCGGCGATGGTCACGTTCACGCTCTTCGCCCGGCCCGGCGCTGCTGGAGATGCAGGGAGCCGACCCGCTCGCCCGCAGCATCGTCGCGAGGCTGCGCACGCGCCTACACGAAGGTCCGGGGCAGGGCGGAGGCGATCCGGGTCGCCGTCGAGGCCGGGCCGGCGGGCTGGGAGATCGAGCCGACCGGCCCGCAGGGCTCGCACGTGCTGACCTCGATGCTCGGCGCCGACGGCCTCGCGTTCGCCGGCTCCGACCTCGTCGAGCTCGACGGCGGGAACCGAGCTCCGCGTGGAGTTGCTGGCGGTGAGCGGCGCCCGCGCTAGCCTCGTCGCGATGGATTCGATGACGGTCAACGTGCGCCTGTTCGCGGTCCTGCGCGAGCGCGCCGGGACCGGATTCGATCGCGCTCGACCTTCCCGGCGGCGCGACGGTCGGCGACGCGATCGCCGCCCTCGCCGAGACGCCCGGCGCTGACCGGCGTCCTCGATCGGCATCCCGGTCGCGATGGCCGTCAACCGCGACTACGCGGCGGCCGGACACGACGCTCAGCGAGGGCGACGAGGTCGCGCTGATCCCGCCGGTCAGCGGCGGGTCCGGCGACGTCCACGCCCGGGTCAGCGCCGAGCCCCTCTCCCTCGACCGGCTGGCGGCGATGGTCGTCCGTCCCGGCGCGGGGGCCGTCGTCACCTTCCAGGGCGTGACCCGCGAGGTCGACAGCCTCGAGTACGAGGCCTACGCGGAGATGGCGGCGGAGCGGATCGAGTCGATCCTCGCCGAGTGCGTGGAGCGGCACGGGCTCGAGGCCGCCGCCGCCGAGCACCGCGTCGGCTCCGTGCCGCTGGGCGAGCCGAGCGTGATCGTCGCGGTCGCGGCCGGCGCATCGCGGCGAGGCCTTCGCCGGCGCGCGCGAGGCGATCGACCGGATCAAGGCCGAGGCGCCGATCTGGAAGCGCGAAGTCGAGGGGGGTGAGTCGCGATGGGTGGAGGGAACGAGCCCGAGTCCGAGCTGACCGCGGCCGGGCTGACCCACATCGGGCCCGACGGCTCGGCGCGGATGGTCGACGTCGGCGCCAAGGCCGAGAGCGAGCGCCGCGCGGTCGCCGAGGCGGTCGTGCGGATGAAGCCGGAGACGGCCCGCGCGGTCGAGGCCGGCGACGGCCCGAAGGGCGACGTCCTCGGCACCGCGCGCATCGCCGGGATCGGCGGCGGCCAAGCAGGCCGGGCTCGCTCGTCCCGCTCGCGCATCCGCTGCCGCTCAGCTTCGCCGACGTCGTCGCCGCCGTCGATGCCGAGGCCGGCACCGTGACGCTGACCGCGGAGGCCCGGTGCGTCGGCCGGACCGGCGTCGAGATCGAGGCGGTCACCGCCGCATCGATCGCCGCCGTGACCGTCTACGACATGGTCAAGGCGATCGAGCGCGGCGTCGAGATCGAGCGCGTCAGGTTGCTCCACAAGAGCGGCGGCAAGAGCGGCGAGTGGAACGCCGGCGATGACTGAGCCCGACCCGACCGTTCCGGGCGGCGATCGCTCAGCGATCAGCTCCTCCCGCGCGGCCGGCGGCGAGCGCGGAGGACCTGAGCGGCGACGGGCTGGCCGCGTTCGCCGCCGGGATCGGGGCCGAGGTCGTGACGCCGCGAGCTGATCGACGACGAGCGCGAGGTGATCGCCGAGCGGCTCCGCTACCTCAGCGACGAGCTCGGCTGCGACCTGGTGCTGACGACCGGCGGCACCGGGTTCTCCCCCGACGACGTGACCCCGGAGGCGACCCGCGACGTCACCGACCGGGATGCGCCGGGAATCGCCGAGGCGATGCGCCTGGCCTCTCGCGAGCACACGCCGAACTGGATGCTCAGCCGCAACGTCGCCGCCGTCCGCGGCGCGACCCTGATCGTCAACTTCCCCGGCAGCCCGAAGGCGATCGCCGAGGCGGGCGAGGCGATCGCCGCGGCGCTGCCGCACGCCCTGCGGCTGCTGCGGGGCGGTCCCTCCGGCCACTGAGCCCGAGCTGATGCGGATATGGGCTGAATAACGCCCGAACCCGCATCCGTTGGCCCCGATCGCCGATCGCTCAGCTGCCGGCGCGGCCCGCGAGCACCTCACGGTCGACGTCGGTGAGGACCTCGATCAGCTCCGGCGGGCCGGTCTCGCCGACGACGACCATCGAGCCGGGCCAGAACGGGCTCTGCGGCACGGCCGTGCCGAGCAGCGCCTCGGTGTAGAGCCAGTTGCCGGTGTTGTGGAGCGTCACGCCGTTGCGCTGCCAGACCGGCGTGGACGAGCGTGTCGCCGTCGCCGGGCAGGGCGCCGCGGCGGTGGATGTGGCCGAAGATGACGTGCTCGGCCTCGATGTCGAGCCGCTCGACCACGACGTGCATGGCCTCGACGCCCGGCCCGGCCGATCTCGGTGATCGAGAAGTCGCGGTTGAAGCGGCCGAGGCCCGCCCGCTCCATCCCGCGCAGCGCCGTCGGGATCACGGCCGAGCCGAGGAAGCGGCCGCGCAGGGTCCGCGCCTTGCCGGATGCACCGCCGATCGTCTCCCAGATCCGCAGCGCCCGGGAGCGGCCGTCCTTGTCGCCGCCGAGGCCGCGCCCGCCCTGGGCGAGGCTGAAGATCAGGTCGTAGACGGGCGCGTGGACCTCCTCGTAGTCGTGCGGGGTCTCGCGCCGCCCGGTCGGCCGGCCGGCCATCCGGTCGACCGTGGCGACCGAGAGCCGCTCGATCGTCGGCAGGGTCACGTGGCTGTCGAGGTAGTGGCCGTGGGTGGCGAAGACGTCGTCGCGGACCCAGTAGCCGGGGTAGCGGACCTCGAGCCGCGCGTCGCCGAGCCAGTCGTCGATCGTCTCGCACGGCCGGGTGGGGTGCGCCGACGATCTCGTCGAGCGCGGCCGGCCGCTCCTCGTCGCGGGCGCGCTCGAGCCACGGGCCGAGCAGCCGGTGGTCGTGATTGCCGGGGACGAGGATCACCTCGCCGCCCGCGAACGCCTCGCCGATCTCCTCGAAGAACGGACTGCGTCGTCGCCAGCGATTCGCCGAGCGGGCCGTCGCGCAGCTCGACCGTGTCGCCGAGCAGGACGAGCCGATCGGCGCCGGCAGCGGCGATCGCCTCGAGCAGCCGCTCGCGGATCGGCGCGCGGCGCAGCACGTCGCTCCCGGAGATCGCTCCCAGGTGCAGATCGGAGATCAGGACGGTCGTGGCCATCGGACAATCCTTCCAACTCGCGCGCAGCGGCGTTCGGATCACCGGAAACGGGTGGCCGTCGTGTCCCACCGGCGAGTAGACTCGCCGACGGGAAATGGAGAGCGTGACGTCCACGGGCGCAAGCGATCGAACGGGGCCTCCGGCCGGGCCGAACGGCGCCGGTATCGCGGTCGAGAATCCGGCGACCGGGGAGACCCTCGCTCACGTACCCGACCTCGGCACCGACGACGTCGTCGCGATCGTGGAGGCGGCCCGCGCCGCTCAGCCCGGCTGGTTCGCCGCCGGCTTCGACGAGCGGGCGCGGATCCTGATGGCCGCCCGGGCCTGGATGGTCGCCAACGGCGATCGCGATCGTCGAGACGATCTGCGGCGAGACCGGCAAGCCCGCCGACGAGACGATGTTCGCCGAGCTCTCCTACGGCGTCGCGGCGCTCGAGTTCTGGGCCAAGAACGCCCCGACGATGCTCGCCGACGAGATCGTCGAGACCGCCTCGCCGTTCATCAGCGGCGGGCGCAAGCTCAAGGTCCGCTACGAGCCGGTCGGCGTCGTCGGCGTCATCGGCCCCTGGAACTTCCCCCTGATCAACTCCTTCGGCGACTGCATCCCGGCCCTCGCCGCCGGCAATGCGGTCGTCCTCAAGCCATCCGAGATCACCCCGCTGACGTCGCTGCTGATGGCCGAGATGCTCGACGCCGCCGGCCTTCCCGAGGGCGTCTTCACCGTCGCGACCGGCCTCGGCACGACCGGCGCGGCGCTCGTCGACCTCGTCGACTACGTGATGTTCACCGGCTCGGTGAAGACGGGCAAGAGGGTGATGGCGCAGGCGGCCGAGACGCTGACGCCCGTCAGCCTCGAGCTCGGCGGCAAGGACCCGATGATCGTCCTCTCCGACGCCGACCTCGAGCGCGCGGTCAACGCCGCCGTCTCGAACGGCCTCAACAACTCCGGCCAGGTCTGCATCTCGGTCGAGCGGATCTACGTCGAGGACTCCGTCCACGACGAGTTCGTCGATCGCCTGACCGAGAAGGTCGAGGCGCTGCGGCAGGGCCCTCCGGGCGAGCTCGGCAGCGTCGACGTCGGCGCGATCATCTTCCCGCCCCAGATCGACCTGATCGACGCGCACGTCCGCGACGCGGTCGAGCGCGGCGCCGAGGTCCGGACCGGCGGCACCGTCGGCCGAGGGACCGGGCCGCTTCTACGAGCCGACCGTCCTGACCGGTGTCGACCACACGATGCTCTGCATGACCGAGGAGACCTTCGGCCCGACGCTGCCGGTCATGAGGGTGGCCGACGCCGAGGAGGCGGTCGCGCTCGCCAACGACGGCCGCTACGGCCTGCAGGCCTCGGTCTGGACCCGCGACGTCGAGCGCGGCGAGGCCCTGGCCCGCCGGATCGAGGCGGGGGTCGCCTGCGTCAACGACGCGCAGCTCAACTACGGCGCCATGGAGCTGCCGATGGGCGGCTGGAAGGAGTCGGGCCTCGGCTCCCGCCACGGCGCCGACGGGATCCGCAAGTACACGAAGCGCCAGTCGCTGCTGATCACGCCCGGGCTACGCGCCGCCGCGCGAGCTCAACTGGTTCCCCTACATCGGCGAGGTCACCTCGCAGGTCGGCGACACGCTCGGCGCGCTCGTGCTCACACCGGTCTTCGACGACGCCCAGCGAGCGACGCTCGCCGCGCTCTGCGACACCTGGGTCCCCTCGCTGGAGCCGCCCGAGGGCCAGAGCCGACCCGACCGGCTTCTGGGCGCGCTCGGCGAGCGATTACGCGATCCCGGTCGCGGTCGAGATCGCACTGCTGCAGTCGGGGGCGCCCGAGGAGCAGCTCGAGGGCCTGCGCGGCCTGCTCGCCGCGCTCGCCGCGGAGGGCATGGCCGCCGGCGCGTCGCAGGAGGTCAGGGAGGCGATCGTCAACGCGTTCATGGCCGACCCCGAGGCCGCCGTCGGCCTCGACGCGCTGCGCGGCGTCTGCCTGTCGCTGCAACTACGCGCTGCCGGACCTGGCGACGGGCATCAACCCGAACTGGCCCGGCATGGGCTACCCGGGCCCGCAGGCACTGCCGAAGCCGGCCGATCAGGTCGAGCGGCCGATCAAGCCGATCGTCCCCGACTCCGAGCGAGCTGACGCTCAACGCCGACGTCGTCGTCGTCGGCTCGGGCGCCGGGGGCGGCGTGATCGCCGGCGAGCTGGCCGCGGCCGGCAAGAAGGTCTGCGTGCTCGAGATGGGCGGCTACCACGACGAGTCCGAGTTCAACGGGCTCGAGCTGTGGGCCTACCAGAACATCTTCCTCAACCAGGGCCCGTTCCCGACCGCGGAGGGCCAGGTCTCGATCCAGGCCGGCTCGGCGCTCGGCGGCGGCACCGTCCTCAACTGGACCAACTGCCTGCGGACGACCGACCACGTCCGCGGCGAGTGGGCCGAGCCACGGGCTCGAGGGCATCGACGGCCCCGACTACGACGCCCACATGGACGCCGTCTGGGAGCGGCTCGGCGTCACCGGCGACTGCAGCGACCTCAACGGCCCCCACAAGCTCCTGCAGAAGGGCTGCGAGGCGCGCGGGCTCGACTTCCGCGGCATCACCCGCAACACCGACCCCGCCGACCTACGACCCGGTCACCGCCGGCTATCTGGGCTTCGGCGACCAGTCGGGCTCGAAGCGCTCGACGGCGAAGACCTACCTCGCCGACGCCGCCGCGGACGACGCCGACTTCCTCGTCCACTGCCGGGTCGAGCGCGTGATCGTCGAGAACGGCCGGGCGGCGGGAGTCGAGGCGGTCTACAACGATCCCGACGGCCGCACCGCGAAGGTGACCGTGCGAGCCCCGACCGTGGTCGTCGCGTGCGGCTCGGTCGAATCGCCCGGGCTGCTCCTGCGCTCGGAGATCGGCGGCCCGCGGTCGGCGACTACCTGCGCCTGCACCCGACGAGCGTCGTCTTCGGCTACCACGAGGAGGCCACAGAACCCCTGGTGGGGCCCGCCGCAGGCCGGCCTCTCCCACGAGTTCGCCGACCTCGACGACGGCTACGGCTTCCTGATCGAGTGCGCTCAGCACACGACGGGGCTGACCGCGGCGGCCCTGCCGTGGCGCTCGGGGCGCGACCACAAGGAGGGCGTCTCGAAGTTCCCCCGCAGCGCCGGGTTCATCAACCTGACCCGCGATCGCGGCCACGGCCGGGTGACGATCGACGCGGCAGGGCGGCCGGTCCTCAACTACGCGGTGACGGACGAGCTCGACATCGCCCACCTGCATCGCGGCCTCGCCGAGATGGCGCGGATCATGGAGGCGACCGGCGTGCTGGAGATGCAGGCGCTCAGCCGCCTCGCGCCGATCTGGAAGCGGGGCGACGACCTCGACGAGTTCATCGCAGCGGTCGGGAAGCTCTCCATCCCGGCTCGCGAGATCGGCCTGTTCAGCGCTCACCAGATGGGCAGCTGCCGGATGGGCTCCGATCCCGAAGACCTCCGTCGCCGGCCCCTGGGGGGAGCTGCACGACACGCCCGGGGGTCTGGATCGGGGACGCGAGCGCGTTCCCGACGGCGTCCGGAACGAACCCGATGTTCACCGTGATGTCCTTGGCGCGCCGGACCGCCCAGGCGATCCTCGCGGGCTGAGTTGCCATCGCGGGCGCCGAGGAGACGGATGCCGACAGGTGAGCTGACCGTCGCGGTGACCGGGCCGACCGGGGAGATCGGACTCGCGGCGCTGCGGTCGCTCGACGCCTCACCGCGGGTCGGCCGCGTCATCGGGATGGCGAGGCGTCCCTTCGACCCCGCCGCCCACGGGCTCAGCGAAAAGGTCGTCTACCAGCAGGGCGACGTCCTCGACCGAGCTCGGTGGACGCGCTCGTCGCCGGCGCCGACGTGGTCGTCCACCTCGCGTTCATCATCTTCGGCAGCCCCGAGGAGGCGCAGCGGATCAACACCGAAGGCAGCCGCAACGTCTTCGAGGCGACGGTCGAGGCCGGGGCGAAGCGCCTCGTCTACACGTCCTCGGTCGCCGCCTACGGATTCCACGAGGACAACCCCCAGCCGCTGACCGAGGACGTCCCGGCCCGCGGGTCCGACTCGTTCTACTACTCCGCTCACAAGGCGGAGCTGGAGGGGGTCCTCGACGACTGCCTGGCCGGCTCCGGGACGGAGGCCTACGTGTTCCGGCCCTGCATCGTCGCCGGAGCGGGGGCGCCGATGCTGATCGAGACGATGGTCGGGACGCTGCCGGTCTACGGCCAGCTCAAGCTGGCGCGGCGGGCGCTCGACATGATCCCGTTCCTCGGGCCGATCCTGCCCGACCCGGGCATCGAGTTCCAGCTCGTCCACACCAACGACGTCGCCGCCGCGCTGCTCGCCGCGGTCGAGGGGAGGGGGGAGCCGGGCCGCTACAACCTGGCCGGCCCGGGCGCGATGAGCGTCGGCAGGATGGCGCGGGCGCTCGGCTGGCTCTCGGTCCCGGTCCCGGAGGTCGCCGTCTCCTCGCTGGACGAGGTGCTCAGCAGGCTGCCGGGGATGCCGGCGGAGGCCGCCTGGCTGACGGCGTTCAGGGTGCCGACGCTGATGGACACGCGCAAGGCGCGCGAGCAGCTCGGCTGGGAGCCCGAATGGGACGCCGAGGCGACCCTTCGGGAGACGATCCAGGGGGCTCGCGAGGAGGGGATCCTCTGAGCCCGGGTGAGCTACGGCTTGCCCCAGAGCATCAGTGCGTTCGGGATCACCGGGGTCGACTCTGACGATCACGTCCTCGCCGGCGCTGAACGGCGCGGACGGGGTAGATGTACTGGTTGGTCGTCACGGTGTAGGGCGCGCCGCCCGCCGGGCTGACGGTGACCGTGATCTCGTGCTCGGTGCCGCCGGGGGCGTCGGTCTTGCCGGTCGACGTCATCGAGTCGATGTGCGCGGGCGTCTCGACGCCCTCCTTCATCAGCTTCTGGCCGAGGTTCGCGAGCGCCATCTGGTCGGCCGATCGCTCCGACCCCGACCTTGCTCGTCTGCGCCTGGGCCGACTCGGCCGCCTTCTTCATCTTGTCCATGAATCCCATTTGAGGTTCTCCTCTTCGCGTTGCCGGATTCGGGTGCGACTCTATACCCGCTAATCCGCCGCGGGGGCGGGCTCGGTGCCGCCGCCCCCGCGGCTCGTCCAGCGGAGCCGGCGGCGCGCCTGGTCGGAGCCGGGCTCGGGCAGCAGCGCCCTGCTCAGCGGGGTCGCCGTGATGCCGTGCACGACGATCGAGACGAGCACGCAGACGAGGCTCGTCCAGACGATCACGTTCGTCGCCTGCGGGAGGCAGCTGCGAGGCGCCGGCGACGATCGCGACGTAGTAGATGGAGCCGATCCCGCGCACGCCGAACCAGCCGAGGAAGAGCCGCTCGCGGTAGGGGACGTTCTTCGAGCCGACGGTCGCGACGGCCACCGAGACCGGGCGGATGACGAGGAGGAGGACCGGAACGAGCAGCCATCCCGTCAGCCCCGGTGCCTGCAGTCCGACGATCGAGAGCATGCTTCCGAACAGCAGGATCACGGTCAGCTCGCCGAGCTTCTCGACCGTCTCGGCGCCGTCGTGGACGGGCTTGTTCATCTCGTGGGTCCGCTCGTAGCGCCGGAATGCGAGCCCGCCGACGAACGCCGCGATGAAGCCGTATGCCCCGGCGGTCTCGGCGAGCCCGTAGATGAGCAGGACAGTCGGCACCGCCAGCCAGCTGTCGAACGTGAGCGACAGCATCCGCCGGCTCCGCAGCCGCACCGCCAGGGCGGCCGCGCCGAAACCGACGATCGCGCCGATCAGGACGCCGACGCCGATCGCGTAGACGACGTCCGCCACCAGCCACTCGCCGACCCAGCCGCTGCCGCCCGGATCGAGCATGAAGAGGCCGGCGAAGATGAACGGGAAGGCGAGCCCGTCGTTCATGCCGGCCTCGCCGGTGATCGAGAAGTTGGGCTCCTGCTCCTCCTCGTCGCCGGGCGGGCCGACGCCGATGTCGCCGGCGAGCACCGGGTCGGTCGGAGCGAGGATCGCGCCGAGGATCACCGCCGCGCCCAGCGACAGCCCCATGATCTCATGCCCGAACAGGGCCACGGCGGCGATCGTCAGCGGCATCGCGATCAGCAGCAGTCGGGCGACCCCCGACCAGGAGCGCCGGGTGAAGGCGCGGTCGAGCTTCAGGCCGGCGCCGAACAGCGCGATGATCACGGCCAGCTCGCTGATCCGCTCGAGCAGCTCGGCGTCCTTGATCGGCTCGATCCACTCAGGCCCAGCACCTCGATTCCGAGCGCGGCAAGGGCGCCGAGGCCGAGGTAGATGATGCTGGCCGAGAAGGCCCGGTCGCGCTGATGGGAGAGGGCGCCGATCGCCGCGAAGATCGCGATCGCGCAGAAGACGAGGCCGATGGCGTAGAGGTCGGCGAACGACCAGCCGCGCCCGGCGGCGATGATCGTTGGCAGTGTCGTCGGGCTCATCGGGGGAAGGATGGGGGGCGGCGGCGCGGTGCTCGGTCAGCGAGCGCGGGACAACAGGATCGAGGCCAGCGTGTCGCCGGCCAGGCGCCGTGCCTCATCTTCGCCGATCGTCCCGGCTCGTACCTCGTCGACGGCGGCCAGCGGTACCGCCTGCATGACCGATCGCTGCCAGCGCAGGGACATGCCCGTGCTGATCGTGGCCCGGTCCCTGGCCTGCTCCAGGAAGCGCCTGGTCGGGCTGCCGTCGGCTTCCTTGGCGGCTTCGAAGACGGCACTCTGCCCGTCGCGTTTCGCGATCAGGTCGCCGTATTCGAGGCCCAGGCCCATGATGCCGTCGGAGAGGGTCCGGATCGCCGCCTCGGGTTCGGCCGGATCGACCTCGGGCTCGGCGAGGGAACGCCGTGCGTTCTCCATGACGCTCTCCAGCACCGCCTCGAGGAGCAGCTCCCGATTCGGGAAGTGGCGATACACCGTCGTCCTGCCCAGGCCGGAAGCGTCCGCGATCTGCTGGATGCTCATGTCCGGGTCGCGAGTCAGCAGCGCGGTTCCCGCCTCGATCACCGACCGTCGGTTCCGCAGTGCGTCGCTGCGCCTCGTGCCATCCGGGCTCATCACCGGCCACCCGTGGCGGCGAGGACGAGGGTCTCTCCGAGCGTCTCCGCCGCCGAGGTTGCGTCGCAGCGGCCCGCACGAACCTCGCCGAGTATCGCCATCAGCAGCGAGACCTGGACCGCCAGCAACCAGGAGACGGGTTGGTCGGCCCTGATCTCCCCGCGCTCCTGGGCCGCGACCAGGAAGCGCGCGAGCGGCCCCTCGGCCCGGCGCGCGAAATTCTGCAGGATCGGCTTGCTCAGGTCCCGATTGAGGTACAGGAACTCGTACTCGGTGCAGATCTCGACGTTCATCCGTGCGGTCGCACGCAGGACCTCCTCGGCGTCGCCGCCGGCGGCGATCAGGTCCTCGGTCCCTGCGGCCGCGCTACCGATCCGATCGGCGAGGAGCGCCTCGAACAGCGCCTCACGCGACGGGAAGTGGCGATAGACGGTCGTTCTGCCGAGGCCGGAGTGATCGGCGATCTCCTGCATGCTCGCCCCGGGGTGCGTCGCGAGGACGTCGACCGCGGCATTCATCACGGCCCGGCGATTGGCGACTGCGTCCGCGCGAAGATCTCCCTCCCGTCCCACGACGAAGCATCATAGGTCCGCGGGTGACCCCCATCGGTAACCGGCATGCTATGTTCCATTTCTAGGCGTTCGATGTCGTTCCCCCGCGGCATCGGACGCCTTTTTTCGCCCCCGCCCGCCCCGCGGAGGCGGTCCGAGCCCTCGGCTGCTCGTTGTTAAACTGCCGCTCGCGCGCCGCTATCGTCTAGGGGACTAGGACGCCGGATTCTCAGTCCGGAAACCGGGGTTCGAATCCCCGTAGCGGTACTTCTGAGACCCGCTCTGGCAGCGGGTTTCCGTCGTTCTGGGGGAGCCCGCCTCGCAGGACCCCTAGTCGAGGCCCGGCGGAACGTCCTGCTGGCCGTAGAGGTTGTTGGTTCCCCAGCACTGAATCGACTTGCCGTTCTTCTCGACGGCGCAGGCGTGCTCGGAGTAGGAGCCGTAGTCGACCTGGCGGAACTTCCCGTCGGGCTGGTCACTGACGAGGTCGTAGCCGTCGGAACCGAAGCATGCGATCCGCGAGCTGGTTCTGATGCCGCACGAGGTGTAATAGCCGGCTCCCAGGGACTTGAAGAAGCCGCCGGTGACGTCAGTCTCGCCCTCGGTGTTCTCACCCCAGCAGATGCCCCGACCCTCGACGGTCACGCCGCATGAGTGGCGGCGGCCCGCGCTCACCGACTTGAACTTCCCCGGAGGAGGAGACGCTTGGCCGTATTCGTCTGCGCCCCAGCACTTGAGCTTGCGGTTCTCCTTGACGCCGCAGCCCGTGTACTCGCCGACCGAGACCGAGCGGAACTTCCCGTTCGGCGGACTCGCCGATCCGTCGTCGTCGGCACCCCAGCACTCGACCTTTCCGTTGACCCTCACCGCACAGGCGTTCTCGATGCCCTCCGCCAGAGACTTGAACTTGCCCGGGGGCGGCGAGACTTCGCCGCTGCCGTCGTTGCCCCAGCAGGCGATCCGCTGGTTCGTCTTCAGGCCGCACGTCGAGTAATAGCCCGCGCCGACGGACTTGAACTTGCCAGGGGGAGAAACGGCCTCGCCGTAGTCATTGCGGCCCCAGCACTGGACGTGCTTCTGCCGATCGACGGCGCACGTGTGGTAGCTGCCCGTACTGACCTTGACCGGCGCCTTCTTGGCGGCGCTCGCCGACGCCGAGCCGAAGAGACCAAACATCAGAGCCGCCGCAATCAACAGCGCCGGCGCCCTCCATCCGCGTACGTCCATCTCGAACCCTCCATTCGATGTCGCGGGGGCCGACGATAGCGCGATATGTCGTTATGGCAACTTCTGCCTATTGATTGGCAGTTCTAGGTGTGAGCGTGATGTCGGGTGCCGGGCACCGAGGCCTTCCACCACGCACTCCCGTGCCAAATACGCGAGAGCAAACTGATGTCCATCCACGCAGATCCACGCCGACCGAACGCGGCCGGGGCCGAGTTCGCCGGTTCGCGGCCGCCGCCGTACTTACGGGCTGGAGTCCCTTAGCGGGAGATTGTCTTGCTCGTGGCTCCCTTGCAGGAGTCGGTCTTGCCCACCTTCGCGTAGAACTTGCCGGACTTGTAGCCGGAGTTGCCGATCGCCCACATGTACTTGGTGCCATTCGGCTGGGCGATGTCGCTGCCGATCTTCTTATCGCTCTTGGGTTCCTGCTCCTTGCCCTTCTGCTTGAAGACCTTGACCTTGCGGCCGTTGGCGCACTTCCTCTTGTCGCTCTTGACATAGCCGTAGTAGTCGCCGTTGTTGCCCTTGATCGAGACCTTCGTGCCGGCCTTGCCGCCGGCCTGGGCCGTGGCAACCCCGCCAAAGGCAGTGATCGAGATGGCGAGCGCCGCGAGCGCGGCGCGGACCTTGGTGCTCTTGAACATTCGTCCTCCTCCTATGGAAGTCGTTGAACTTCATACGACCATAGTCCTCGCGACGTGCGGGCGGGCCCGTTTCCAGAGCCTGCATCCGGCGACGGCTGCCGCGTAACGAGTTGTCCAGGACTTGACCGGCGCGTTGCTCGGCGCTTCCCGGGTCGCTTGCACAATCGAGGGCCGAGTTTCCATCGACCGAAGGCAAGATCATGACCAACATCAGAGTGAAGATCGCCACCGCGGCAACCATCCTCGGTCTCGGCGGTCTCGGCGGCTTTGCGATGGCCTCAAACCCCGCGCGCGATGCGCAGGGTGGCTCGGCCGTGCAGGTCGCCGCCACCCAAGCCCGCCCGGCGCCCGCGACCTCGCAGGCCGTCGTGACCGGAGCGAGCGGAGCCACATCCACGGCCGTTCCCGTGGCGGCCACCCGGCCTGCCTCCCCGGCGAAGCCGGTGGTGACGCACACCAGTGGCGGTGGTGCCGGGAGGAGCAAGAGTCCCCGGCCTGAGCGCGACGACGGGCCGGTCCAGTACCGGGACTAAGTGCCGCTGCGCGCCTGGGCGCCCTTGAACCTCCTGTTTCCGGTGCCGTTCGCCGGCGCGATCTCCCGATTCATTCGCCGACAGGCTCGACCGGTCGATGCTTAGCGGTACTTTTCGAGCCGGTTCGCGTCGTGCAGGCGGCAGCTGCGGGCCGGTCGAGCAGACATGAAGGGCTACCGAGCACATCTCCAGTCGGCCGTGGCCGCCAGCGCCGCTCCGTACGGCTACACGCTGACGATCTGGACCTCGGGGGCGGTGACGACCCACGACATGGGCGTGCCGACGGCCTGGCAGGCGCTGCTTTTCCTGTTCGGCGCCGTGGCGGGGTTCGGCATCACCTCGGCGATCGCCTACGGGGCGCCAACCCAGATCTTCGTCTCCCGGACCCACGGGTTCGTGCGCCTTTGGGGCGCCTTCCACCTGTTCTCGGTCGGCCTGGCGATCGCCGCCGTCGCGCTGATCGTGGAACTGGTCGACAGCTCCATCGTCTGGCTGCTGGTCGGCCTGGTCGCGACCGTCACGTATCTGCTGGCGATCGCGGCTCAGTTCACGATGGCGGAGACTTCGGGCGGCGACGAGAGCTGAGGAGCCTCCGCGGCGTACGGTTCGCGGCCGCGTCACGAGGGCCGCCGGCTGAGGTGTCGCTGCCGGGCAGACGCGTGACGTCGAATCGGCGACCCGAATCGGCAGACCATTCTCGGCGCTCTCTGGATAGGCTGCGCGGCGGAGGTTCTCCCGGCGATGGGCCGGGGATCGAGGGCAAGCTAACTGGGAGGTCCGCAGAATGACCAAGGTCCGTCTGCTCGTAGTACTCGGAGTCACCGCGCTCGTCGCATTCATCGTCGCCGGTTGCGGCAGCAGCGACTCGACAAGCAGCGATTCCGGGGGAACGATCATCCGTGGCACGACGGATCAGCCGATCTCCTACGACCCGGCCGGCGCCTACGACCTGCCCTCCTACGACGGCATCTACTCGATGTACCAGAACCTCCTGACCGTCGAGCCCGGCGGCAGCAAGGCCGTACCGGACGCGGCGAAGAGCTGCGACTTCACCGACGAGCGACAACACGGTCTTCGAGTGCACGCTCAACTCCGGGCTGAAGTTCTCCGACGGCTCCGACCTGACCGCCGAGGACGTCGTCTTCTCCTTCGAGCGCAACGTCGACATCGCCGACCCGAACGGCGCCTCCTCGCTGCTCGCCAACATGAAGAGCGTCAAGGCGAAGGGCGACGACACCGTCGTCTTCAACCTCAAGGAGCCGGACGCGACCTGGCCGCTGCTGCTGACCACGGGCTCCTTCGCGATCGTCCCCTCCGACGTCTACCCGGCCGACAAGCTGCAGCCGAGCGACGAGGTGGTCGGCTCCGGCCGCTACACGCTCGCCGACTACCAGCCCGGCCAGCAGACGGTGATGGAGAAGAACGACGGCTACCAGGGCGCCGATCCGGCCAAGAACGACCGGGTGATCATCCAGTACTTCGACAAGGCCTCGCCGCTGAAGCTCGCGGTGCAGAACGGCGACGTCGACATCGCCTACCGCAGCCTCAGCCCGACCGACATCGCCGACCTCGAGGGCGCCGACGGCGTCAACGTGGTCTCCGGCAACGGCACCGAGATCCGGTACCTGGTCTACAACCTCGACCTGCAGCCCGGCGACAACGACGAGCAGAAGCAGGCGATCCGCCAGGCGACCGCGCAGGTGATCGACCGTCAGGCGATCGCCGACAACGTCTACAACGGCACCGTCCAGCCGCTCTACTCGATGGTCCCGCAGGGCGTCGACTACGCGACCTCAGCCGTTCGCCGACGAGTACGGCGAGGGCCCGGACGTCGAGGCCGCCAAGCAGACCCTCGAGGACGCCGGCGTCGACACCCCGGTGCCGCTCGAGGTCTGGTGGACCCCGTCGCACTACGGCGCCGCATCCGGCGACGAGTACGCGGAGATCAAGCGCCAGCTCGACGACAGCGGCCTGTTCGACGTGACGCTGAAGTCGACCGAGTGGAACCAGTACTCCACGGCCGCCTTCACGAACAAGTACCCGACCTACCAGCTCGGCTGGTTCCCGGATTACCCGGACGCCGACGACTACACGTCGCCGTTCTACCTCCCGGACAGCTTCCTGAACATCTCCTACGACAACCCGGAGATGAACAAGCTGATCGCCGAGGAGAAGGCGTCCGACGATCCGGACGGTCCGCAGAAGGCGTTCGACGAGATCCAGAAGATCGGCGCGACCGACGCTCCGACGATCCCGATCTGGCAGGCCGATCAGGTGGCCGCCGTGAGAGACGGCGTGAACGGGGTAGAGGAGACCTTCGACCCGTCGTTCATCTTCCGGTTCTGGCTGATCTCCAAGGACCAGTAGGCAACGTCACCCGCGGCGGGCGGGAGGCGACAGAACAGGATATGAGGACGTGAATTGAACGGGTCGACCGGCTCGGGGAGCCTGCGCACCTATGTCCTGACGCGGATCGCGCTGGCGCTGCCGACGGTCCTCATCCTGCTCACCGTCGTCTTCCTGCTGATGCGGGTCGCGCCGGGCGACCCGATCTCGGCGGCGCTCGGAGCGCAAGCTCCCCGCCAAGGAGCTGGAGAAGCGCAAGGAGGCGGCCGGCTACGACAAGCCGATCATCACCCAGTACGGCGAGTACCTGGGCCAGGTCGCGACCCTCGATCTCGGCGAGTCGGTGACCGACAACCGCACCGTCACCTCGATCATCGTCGAGAACGGCAGCGCCACCCTGGAGCTGACCCTGGCCGCGTTCACGATCACGCTGCTCGTCGGCGTCCCGCTGGGGCTGATGGCGGGCCGCTACCGGGACGGGCCCTGGGACATCGGCGGTCGCCTCTACGGGATCGTCATCTACGCGTTCCCGGTCTTCTTCCTCGGGTTCCTGTTCCAGCTCGCCGCCTCGCAATTCGGCTGGCCGACGTCCGGGCGGGCGAGTCCGATCGTCGAGTTCGACCTCAACCCGATCACCCACTTCTACCTGATCGACACGCTCGCTGGCCGGTGACTGGAGCGCGTTCTGGGACGTCGTTCAGCACCTCGCCCTGCCGGCCCTGGTCCTCGGGCTGACGATCAGCGGCGTGCTGATCCGGCTGATCAGGGTCAACCTGCTGCAGACGATGCAGGGCGACTACGTCGAGGCCGCGCGGGCCCGCGGGGTCAGCGAGCGCCGCGTCGTCATCAACCACGCCTTCCGCAACGCGATGGTCCCGGTCGTCACCGTCGCCGGCCTGCAGTTCGCGATCCTGCTCGGCGGCGCCGTCCTCACCGAGGAGACGTTCAACTGGCCCGGGATCGGCTCCGAGCTCGTCCGCTACCTGAACCAGCGCGACTACATCGCCGTCCAGGGGATCGTCACCGTCTTCGCGGTCGCCGTCGTCGATCGTCTCGCTGCTGATCGACCTCGTCAACGCCTTCATCGACCCGCGGGTGAGGTACCGATGAGGCACCTGCGACTGCCGCGCTGGCTGGCGCCGATCCGCGAATCCGCGGGTGTCTCGCGAACGATCTTCTGGATCGGCGTCGGGATCGTCGCCTTCTTCGTCGTCCTGGCGGTCTTCGCGCCGATCATCGCGCCCTACGGCTTCGACCAGGTCAGCGACGCCTCCGGCCACTTCCCGAAGCAGGGATCGCCCGACGGCTCCCATCCCTTCGGGACGACGGTCGGCAGCTACGACGTCCTCTCGCGGGTCGATCTGGGGCTCGCGCACGGCGATCGAGGTCGTCGTCCTCGCGGTCGTCTTCTCGCTCGTCGTCGGCGTCCCGCTCGGCCTCTTCTCCGGCTACGTCGGCGGCCGCATCGACAAGGTGCTCGTCCTGATCATGGACGCGATGTTCGCCTTCCCCTACATCCTGCTGGCGATCGTGATCGCCTTCCTGCTCTCCGACAAGCTCGGCCAGGGCGTGGTCACCGCCGCGATCGCGATCACCGCCGTCTACGTGCCGCAGTACTTCCGCGTGGTCAGAAACCACGTGATCAGCATCCGCGAGGAGTCCTACGTCGAGGCCGCGCGCGCGCTGGGCGCGCCGCGACGGACGATCATCAGCCGCTACATCCTCCAGAACGTGGTCCAGAACGTGCCCGCGCTCGCGACGCTCAACGCGGCGGACGCGATCCTGACGCTCGCCGCCCTCGGGTTCCTCGGCTACGGCATCCAGCCGACCGACGCGGCCGAGTGGGGCTACGACCTGCAGCGGGCGATCGACGACGCCGGCGCCGGGATCTGGTGGACGGGCCTGTTCCCGGGCGTTGCGATCGTCGCCCTCGTGACCGGCTTCACGCTGCTCGGCGAGGGCCTCAACGACGTCATCAACCCGCTGATCCGAGCGCGGCGGACGACGAAGCCCGAGATCCCCGACGCGGTGGCGCCGACGAGCGCCCGACGAGCCCTCGCGGCCGCAGGCGCCGCCGGAGCCGGAAGGGGGAGCGCCATGAGCGAGCGATCAGCCGATCCTCGACGTCGAGGACCTGCGCGTCTGGTACGGGACGGCCGGCGACCCGGTTCGCGCCGTCGACGGCGTCACGCTTCCAGATCGGCGCGGGGGAGACCCTCGGCCTCGTCGGCGAGTCCGGGCTGCGGCAAGTCGACGCTCGGGCGCGGCGTGCTCGGCCTGCTGCCGGAGATGGCGGCGATCGCCGGCTCGGTCCAGCTACTCGGGCCGCGAGCTCGTCGGCGCGACCGACGAAGGAGATGCACGAGATGCGCGGCCCCGAGCTGGGACTGATCTTCCAGGAGCCGATGACGCGCCTCGACCCGCTGCAGACGATCGAGGCCCACTTCCGCGAGGCGATCCTCACCCACATGCCCGACCTCGACAAGGAGGAGGTCCGGCGGCGCTCGCTGGAGGCGCTCGCCGGCATGGGCATCCCGCGGACGCGCTTCGGCCAGTACCCGCACGAGTTCTCCGGCGGCATGCGGCAGCGGATCATGATCGCGCTGGCGCTCGTCCTCGAGCCGAAGGTCCTGATCGCCGACGAGCCGACGACCGCCCTCGACGTGATCGTCGAGGCGCAGATCCTCGGCATCCTCGCCGACCTGCGCCGCAACTTCGACACGGCGGTGCTGCTGATCACCCACAACCTCGGGATCGTCGCCGAGGCCTGCGACCGGGTCGCGGTCATGTACGCCGGCCGGATCGTCGAGGAGGGGAACGCCCGCGACGTGTTCGCCGAGCCCGCTCATCCGTACACGCGCGAGCTGCTGCGCGCGACGATCTCGCTCGAGACGACCGGCCTCAACTACATCCCGGGCGCCCCGCCGAGCCTGATCGATCCGCCGCTCGGGCTGCCGCTTCCACCCGCGTTGCCCGAACGCGATGCAGGCCTGCGCGGTGCAGGAGCCGATCGAGGTTCGGGCGCCGTCGGGGCAGCGCGTCTCGTGCTGGCTGCACGGCCCCGACGCCGAGATCGACGAGGAGGGACGCCGATGCCGCTGGAGCGGCAGGAGTTCCTGGAGGCCGAGGAAGCATGAGCGCCGGCGACCTTGAGCCCATGGAGGTGGATGCGAACTCCGATCCGGAGGTGCTGCTCGAGGTTCGCGACCTGCACACGACCTACTCGGTCCGGGGCTCGTTCTTCGACCGCCTCAAGGGCCGGGACACCGGCTCGGTGCGAGCCGTCGACGGCGTCTCGCCTCGACCTCGCGAAGGGCGAGGTCCTCGGGGTCGTCGGCGAGTCCGGGTCGGGCAAGACGACGCTCGGACGGACGCTGCTCGGCCTCGTCGAGGCGACGAAGGGCTCGATCATGCTCGAGGGCGAGGAGATCACGGGGCGCAAGGAGTCCGAGCTGCGGCCGATGCGGCGGCGCATGCAGATCGTCTTCCAGGATCCGCACGCCTCGCTCAACCCGGCGATGACCGTCGGCGCTCTGGTCGCCGACCCGCTGCGCTTCCACAAGCTCGTCTCGGGCCGGGAGGAGCTCCGCGCCCGGGCCACCGCGGCGCTGGAGCGGGTCGGTCTCGCCCCGGCCGAGGAGTTCCTCGACAAGTACCCCTCCGACCTCTCGGGCGGGCAGAAGCAGCGCGCCGTGCTCGCCCGCGCGATCATCCTCGACCCCGACGTCCTCGTCGCCGACGAGCCGGTCTCGATGCTCGACATGAGCGTCAGGGCGAAGATCCTCGAGCTGATGCTCGAGCTCAAGGACGAGCTCGGCCTGACCTACGTCTACATCACCCACGACCTCGCCACGGCGAAGTTCTTCTGCGATCGGATCGCGATCATGTACCTCGGCCAGATCGTCGAGATCGGCCCGGCCGAGGAGATCTACGCCAATCCCGGCCACCCCTACACGGCGGCCCTGCTGCGGGCGATCCCCGAGCCCGACCCGCGCCGCGACGTGCCGCGCGATCTCCCGCGCGGCGAGGTTCCGGACGCCGTCATCCCGCCGCTCGGCTGCTCGTTCCACCCCCGCTGCGCGCGGGCGTTCGAGGTCTGCGGCTGGGAGTCGAGGGACCTGCGGACGCTGCTCGAGGATCGCTGGACGCGCCTCGACCAGGACGCCTACGAGGCCGAGCGCGCGGTGATCGGCGATCTCGACGGACTCGACGCGCCGGCGACCGACGCGCTGCTGCCGGCCGCCGAGGGCAGCGTCGGGCGAGGACGTGATGGCGATCGTCGAGGCGCTGCGCGCCGACGATCCCGCCGATCCGTTCTGGACGGGAGTCGTCTCGCCACGGCCGCCGAGCCGGGCGGGGTCCGCGTGACCTTCCGCGAGCCGATCGAGCCTCGCGAGCTACCGGTCGGCGGCTCGGTCGTGCGCTGCCATCTCCACGACCCGGAGGCCCTGGCGGCGGCGGGCGAGGCCGGCCGACGGCCGGCTGAGCCCGCTCAGCGCGCCGACGACGAAGGCGCGAACCATCGTCTCGCCGAGCACCTGACCGGCCTCCTCCTTCGTGAGGCGGCCGGCCCGCATCTCGGCCGACGCGCCGAGGGCGAGGCCGTTGATCGAGGTGAGGATCCACTGGACCGGCATCGCCGGAGTCGATCTCGCCGCGGCGCTGAGCGGCCTCGACGAAGTGGCGGGTCGGCTGGTTCGGGTCGGTGGTGCTGTCGGCGATGACGTCGTCGCCGAGCTCGCGCATGTCGGCGAGGAAGCGGAAGCGGTCGGCGATGCCGATGATCGCCGGGCCCATCGCTCGCATCGTCTCCCTGGTCGTCTCGCCGCGCTCGATCACCTCCGAGGTGACCGCGCGAGCCTCCTCGACGACGTGCTCGAACAGCGCCCGGATCAGATCGTTGCGGGCCGGGAAGTGGCGGTAGACGGTCGTCCGGCCGAGTCCCGACCGCTCCGCGATCGTCGCCATGCTCGCCGTCGGATCGGAGGGGAGGACGTCCATGGCGGCATCGATCACCGCCTGGCGATTGCGGCGCGCATCGCTCCTCTCTGATTTCTCCTCACGTTCATGATGCGTCCGTCTAAGCGGGATAGTATTGTTCCACTTCTGGAGCTCGGTGCTGATCCCCCGAGGCACCGAGCTCCATTCTCTTCTAGATTGCAGTCTCCCGCGGCTGTGGCGGAACTGGTAGACGCGCGGCGTTCAGGTCGCCGTGTTCGCAAGGACGTGGGGGTTCGACTCCCTCCAGCCGCATCGACACCTCACCCGCCCCCCGGAGCGGTGGGGTGTCAATCGATCCCGAGGCCCGGCCCACCAGCGGTCGAAGAGGATCTCGCGCGGCCTCCTCGGCGGCCGGTGCGCGTCTCGCTGCCGGCGATCGCGACCGCCGAGCGGGAGATTCCGAGCGAGCACGCAGCCGATCCTCGTCGCTCGCGGCCCAGCCGTCGACGATCGCCGGGCGTCGCCTCGGGGTGGAACTGGAGGCCGAGGCTGCCGGCCGAGGCGGAACGCGGCGGTGCCGGCGGGCGAGCGGGCGAGCTCCTCGGCACCGCGCGGCAGGCCGAACTGGTCGTAGTGGAAGTAGAGCCACGGGCCGGCCGGGATCTCCTCGGGCCGGTCGGTCTCGATCTCGAACCAGCCGACCTCGGGCGGGTCGGCCGGGGCGATCCGGGCACCGGCGGCCGCGGCCAGCGCCTGGCCGCCGAAGCAGAGGCCGAGCACCGGGACGTCGGCGTCGAGGGCCTGCCGCAGGAAGCCGACCTCCTCGTCGACCCAGGCGGGGGCATCCGCCTCGCCGGGTGAGTGGTCGGAGCCGAGCGAGCAGATCCAGGGTGCGGGCGGGATCGTCTGGGCAGGCCGGCCTCCCAGACCCGCTGGACCTCGTAGCGATGCCGCGGCGCTCGCACCAATCGGCGAACAGGGCCGGCGGGCGCGGCGTCCTCGTGCTGGAGGATCAGGCCCGGCGGACGGGCCGCGCTCGGCCATCGCCGCAGGTTAATTCGCTCGGCCCGGCGGTCGGCACCGGATTCCGCGGCTGTAGGTTTCCGACATGTCCGATCACGACGTCGTCGTCGTTGGCGCCCGGCTCGCCGGCACGACCGTGGCGGCCGAGCTCGCCAGGCAGGGACGCGACGTCGTGGTGCTCGATCGCTCCCGATTCCCCTCCGACACGCTCTCGACCCACGTCCTCTTCAGCGGTGGCGTCGAGGAGCTGCGGCACATGGGCGCGCTCGACCGGGTGCTCGACCTCGACCCTCGCGGATGCGGTGGGTCGCAGATCCACATCGACGGCAAGGCCGTCGTCAGGGAGCGATGGGGAACGGTCGGCGAAACCGACTACGTGCTCTGCATCCCGCGGCTTGCTCCAGGACGCGATCCTCGTCGAGGCCGCGCGCGAGCGTGGCGCCGACGTCCGCGAGGGCTGGGAGTTCCGCGATCTGATCTGGCGCGGCGGCCGGGTCGCCGGGGTGCGGTGCCGCGATGCCGACGGCGGCGACCGCGAGCTGACGCGCGAAGCTGGTCGTCGGGCGCCGACGGGCGCCGATCGAGCGTGGCCGCGCGGGCGGGGGCATGGCGGCCCTATCGGGCGTCGAGGAACGGCCGCGGCCTGGTCTTCCGCTACGTCGACGATCCGCACGCCGGCACGTCGCTGAACGAGACCGCATCGCAGTGGCGGGACGGCACGTCGGTCTGCATGACATTCCCGAGCGCGCCGCGACCGCGGATGATCGCGCTCGTCATGGGTCCCGCCTCCGACGTCGCGCGGGCGCGCAAGGATCCCGACGGCGTCTGGGCCGAGTTCCTGCGGCGCCACCCGGGCTTCGCCGAGCGGATCGCCGGGGCCGAGAACCAGGGCAAGCTGCGCTCGACCGCCGACGTGCCCGCCTACTTCCGCGTCGGCAGCGGCCCGGGATGGGCCCTCGCCGGCGACGCCGGCCATTTCAAGGACCCCGTGATCGGCAACGGCCAGCGCGACGCCGTCTGGATGGGCAGGTCGCTCGGCGCCGCCGTGGCGCCGGTCCTCGACGACCCCGCCGAGCTCGACGCGGCCCTGCGGATCTGGGAGCAGGCGCGGGACGACGAGTGCCTGTCGGCCTACCACTTCGCCAACCTCGAGACGCGGATCATTCCCCAGTCCCCGGTCATGGCCGAGCTCGCGCGGCGCGACCGCAGCCGCGGCGAGCCCGACATCGGCGACATCTTCAACCGCATCCGCACCCAGCAGGAGGTGCTCGACGCCGCGGCCGGATGGCGGGCGTGCTCGCCGGGGCGCTCGCGCGCGATCCACGGGCGGCGGTCCGCGACGCTGCGGGAGGCGATCAGGGACGGGCGGATCGACCTCGGCCGTCCGGGCCGAGGCGCGGGCGCGCCGCTTCCGCTCGACGCGGACCGTTCGCGGGCTCCGAGCATCCCGGTGCGGCGTTCTCGACCCGCCGAGGGCTGCGTCGAATGAGCGCCGCACCGATCAGGGTCGCGGCCGTCCAGCCTCATCTCGAACTCGGGGCCGTCGAGGCGAACCTGGTCCGGATCGAGGAGCTGATCCGCGACGCCCACCGCGCTCACGACCCGGCGGTGATCGTCGTCCCCGAGGCGATCGGCTCGCCGAACGTCTTCCATGAGCTTCTCGAGGGCGTCGTCCGGCCCGGTCGACGGGGCTCCCTTCCAGCTGCTCACGGGGCTCGCGACCGAGCTCGGCTGCACGATCGCCGGGCGGGTTCCTGGCCCGCCGTGGCGGCGATGCGTACGGCACCTACGTCCTCGCCGAGCCGGACGGCCGCGTTCATCTGCACGACAAGGACATCCCGACCGCCTGGGAGAACAACTACTACCGCGGCGGTGACGACGACGGCCGGGTGCAGGTGCCGCTCGCTCGGCTGCGACGTCGGCCTGGCCTCGGGATGGGAGTGGGCCCGCTATCGGACCGCCGCTCGGCTGCGCGGCGTGGACCTCGATCCTCGGCGGCATGTGCTGGCCGTCGTTCCCGCTCAACTGGGCCGGGCCGCTCGGGCTGGTGGGGCAGGCGCGAGCACGCGATCTTCCGCCTCCAGGCTCGGGACCTGCCACGGCAGGTCGCCCGGCTCGTCGGCGCTCCCGCCGTCCACGCCTCCCACGTCGGGCCCGGTCGAGTCGCAGACGCCCGCTGATGCCGGGCGTCCCTGGCGGACCGAGATGATCGGCGAGACGCAGATCTGCGCCGCCGACGGGACGATCCTGGCCCGGCTCTCGCTCGAGGACGGGGAGGGCCACATCGCCGCCGACGTCGTGCCCGGCCGCGACCGAGCCCGCTGGATCCGATCGAGGATCGGTTCTGGATCCCGGTGATGACCGCCTCGCTGGAGGCCGCCTGGTACGGGATGAACGCCCAGGGCAGACTCGTCTATCGGCTGCGCAAGGTCAGGAAGACGCCACCGCTGGCAGGAGTGGCCGGGAGGGGATCTTCCCGACGAGCTCGGTCCCGCCGTCGGCCGGCTCTCGCCACTACGCGACGACGGACTGAGCCGCGCCGCGACGAGCGCGATGACGAAGGCGCGCGACCGCGCAGAGTGCCACGGACGCTCCGGCCGCGATCGCCGCGTGGTAGCTGAGGTAGATCCCGGCGAACCCGGCTGCGACCGCGATCGCTGCGGCAAGCGAACAGGGCGGGGATCGAGTCGCGCGCTGAGCCGCAGGGCGGCGGCGGCCGGCGCGACGACGATCGCGACGACGAGCAGGTTGCCGAGCGCCTGGACCGCGATCAGGACGGTGAGGGCGAGCAGGGTCAGCAGCAGCCAGGCGGCGCGCCGGTTGCCGGCGCCGAGCGCGCCGGCCGACTGCGGGTCGAAGCCGGAGAGCAGCAGCGTCCGGTGGCCCGCCGCGAGCGCGGCGAGTGCAACGGCGGCGAGGCAGGCCGAGGCGAGCGAGATCGCTGCCGAGACGCTCAGCGGATCGCCGAAGAGGAGCTCGCCGAGCCGCAGCGGCACGTCGGGGGAGAGGGCCAGCAGGGTGCCGATCCCGAACAGCGTCGTGACGGTCACGGCGACCGCGACGTCGGGGCTCACCGCCGACTGCCTCGACGCGACCGCGATCAGGCCGGCGGCGACGGCGAGGCCGAGCGCGGCGCCGAGGCCCAGCGGAGCGGAGATCAGGGCCGCGAGGACGAGGCCGGGCAGCATCGCGTGGGCGATCGACTCGGCTGCGTAGCTCTGCCGGAAGAGGACGACCCAGACGCCGAGCGGCCCGCAGACGACGCCGAGGATGAGGAGCTCGAGCAGCGCGCGCTGGGTGATCCCCTGCCGCAGCGGGTCGAGGATCCAGTCGATCACTGCGGCGCTCGCATCAGTGCTCGTGGCCGTGTTCGTGATGCTGGACGACGACTGCCGAGCGGCCGCCCTCGAGGACGATCATCTCGCCGCCGTAGGTGTCGCGGAGGACCTCCGGGGTCAGGCCGGCGGGCGGGCCGAAGAAGACCTGCCGCCGTTGACGCAGAGCACCGAGTCGAAGCCCTGGGCCTGGTGGATGTCGTGGGTCGAGACGAGGATCGTCGCGCCGTCGTCGCGGAGGCTCGCCGAGGATCTCGAGGATGCTCTCGCCGGAGGGCCGGTCGACTCCGCTGAGCGGCTCGTCGAGGAGGATCACGTCGGCCTCCTGGGCGAGGGCGCGGGCGATCAGCACCCGCTGTCGCTGGCCTCCGGAGAGCTCGCCGAACTGCTCGCCCGCGCGTTCGGCGAGGCCGACCCGCTGCGAGCGCCGTCCGCCGCCCGCCGCTTCGCGCGCGCCGCCGAGCGGGCGGAAGCGGGGCGCGCTCGCGATAGGTGCCCATCAGGACGACGTCGAGGGCGTTGACCGGGAAGTCGAGCCGGTAACGCTCCGTCTGCGGGACGTAGGCGATCGTGCCACCGACCCGGACCGTTCCCTCGCGGCGCGGCGTCTCGCCGAGCAGCGCCCGCAGGAGCGTCGTCTTGCCGCCGCCGTTGGGGCCGAGCACGGCGACCATCCTGCCCGCTGGGCATCGAGAACGTCATCGCCGGCGATCGTCGGATCACCGGCCGCGTAGCCGGCCGAGAGGCCGATCACCTCGATCGCGTCGTCGGCCTGCTTCGGGGCGCTCATGCGCCGGCCTCCCGGCTGGGCGCTGTCGCCGCGTCGGCCGCGAGCTCCCGCGACGCGAGGCAGACCGCGAAGATCAGCCCGCCGAGCACCGCGATCGCCGCGCCCGGGCGGAACGTCGAGCCGGTAGGCGATCAGGAGCCCGGCGAGCCCCTCGACGAGAGCGATCGCGGCGCCCGTCCGCCTCGAGCGCGCCGACGCTGCGTGCGAAGAGCCGCGCCGTCGCCGCCGGGATCACGAGGATCGCGCTGACGAGCAGGGCGCCGACGGCGTCGAGCGCGGCGATCGCGGCGAGCGCGACGGCGCAGACGAGGACGAGGTCGCCGGCGACGATCGGCAGCCCGGTCGTGCCCGCGGCGAGCGGGTCGAAGCCGGCGGCGATCCAGGCCCGTCGGAAGCGGACGGCCGCGAGGCCGATCGCGCGAGCGCAGGCGGCGCGAGACGATCAACTCGGTCGTCCCGATCGCCAGCAGGGAGCCGAACAGGAGCTGGTCGACCCCGGCGCCGGACTCGAAGACGTCGCTGGAGAGGACGATCCCGATCGCGAGCGCGGCGACGAGCAACAGCGCCGTCGCGGTGTCGGCGGCGATTCCGGCGCGGCGCCCGAGGCGCTCGAGCAGGAGCACGGCGAATCCGCCGCCGACGCCGAGTGCGGCGAGGGCGGGCGGGATCCCGGCCGGGCCGGCGATGACGAGCCCGGGGAAGGCCGCGGCGCCGACCCCGTGGGTGAAGAAGGCCAGCCGCCGCAGCACGATCTGTGCGCCGAGGACCCCGGCGAGCGGTGCCAGGAGGACGACCTCGAGGGCGGCCCGCTGCATGAAGGGGAGCTGGAAGGGCTCAAGCATGAGAACCATTATCTTTATCGCGAAGGTGACACGCCGCGAACGGCTCGATCCGACGACTCGCGACACCCCCGGCCGAGGCCTGGGTCGAGCACGCCGAGGCGGAGCTGCGGCGGGCGGGCCACCGCGCCAGCGCGCCGCGCTCCGCCGTGATCGAGCTGATCGGCGGACAGCCGTGCGTGCTCAGCGCCGCCGACATCGCCCACGAGCTTCGCGCGGACGGGCGGCAGGTCGGCGTCGCGACCGTCTACCGGACGCTCGAGCTGCTCGAGTCGATGCGGCTGGTCCAGCGGCTCGACGTCGGCGGGTCCTCCGCACGCTTCGAGCCGGCGCTGCCCGGCGGCGAGCACCATCACCATCATCTGATCTGCGACCGCTGCGGGCTCGTCACGCCCGTTCGAGGACCCGAAGCTCGAGCGCGCGATCGACGAGCTCGGCGAGCGGCTCGACTACGTCGTCGGCGACCACGACGTGATCCTGCGGGGCGAGTGCCCGCAGTGCGCCGCCGCGGCCCACGGCTGAGCTCATCCGCCGAGGTCGCATCGCACCGAACCGTCGCTGAATCCGTCGGCCAGCTCGTTCGTGTTCGACTCCATGCGCGCCGATGTAGGTGGCGCCGCCGGAGCCCTCGGGACCGAGCGTGTCGGCCCAGAGCTCGCCGCCGACCTTCGCCCCGGCCTCGTCGGCGATCGCCTGCTCGAGCTCGGCGCTGACGCCGGCCTCCGGGTAGATCGTCCCGACCCCGGTCCTGCGGATCAGGTCGACGAGATCGGCGGTCTCGCCGGCCGACGCCTGCGCCTGCGTGCTGAGGGCGGGGATGGCGGCGCCGATCACGTCGATCCCGTACCGCTGCGGCGTAGTAGCCGAGCGCGTCGTGGCTGGTCACGAGCTTGCGATCGCGGCGCCGGGATCCGGTTCATGCAAGCGGCGATCGCGCGCGTCGAGCCGTCTGCAGCTGCGGCGAGGTAGGAGCGGGCGTTCGCGGTCGGAAGGCGGCGGCGCTGCCGGGGTCGATGCCGGCGAGCCGGTCCCGGATCGCCGCGACGGCGAGGATCGCGTTCCGGGGGTTCTGCCACCAGTGCGGGTCGGTCTCGCCGTTCGTCTCGATCGTCGGCACCTCGTCGATCAGCGAGAGCACCGGAGCGCTCGGAGCCCGAGCTCTCGACGATCTGGTCCATCCACTCGTCGACGTCGCCGCCGGAGCGGACGATCAGGTCGGCGTCGAGCAGCGCCTCGGCGTCGCTCGGCTTCGGCTCGTAGTCGTGGGGGTCGGCGTTCGCCGGCAGGATCTGCGTGACCGTGCCGCGATCGCCGACGACGTTGCGGGCGAGGTCGGCGACCTGGGGGGTCGTCGCGACGACCTGGACGCCGCCGCCCGCCGTCTCGTCTCCCCCGCAGCCGGCGACCGCCAATCGCTGCCGCGATGCCGGCGGTAGCGATAAAGAAAGTGAGAATCGTTCGCACGAAGCGAAATATATCGAAGCACGGCCCCAGTTTCCGCGTGAGGATCGGATAGCTTCCGATCCACGCCACCGCCGGGAGGAAACAGATGGACCCAAGCAGCCTGAAGAAGTTCGAACTGTTCAAGGACGTCGACGAGAGCCAGCTCGGCAAGATCGCGCCGTTCACGATGCTCGTCGAGTTCCCCGAGGGGAAGACGATCATCCAGGAGGGCGGCTTCTCGAACGATTTCTATGCGATCGAGTCGGGAACGGCCAAGGTCGAGCGCGCCGGCGAGCCGATCGCGGAGATCGGCCCCGGTGACGTCTTCGGTGAGCAGGGACTGCTCGAGAAGCAGGAGCGGTCCGCCTCGGTCGTCGCCACCTCGCCGATCCGAGCCCTGAAGATCGAGAACTGGGAGATCCCGAGGATGCGCAAGGCGATGCCCGAGGTGCTCGAGGATCTGCAGCAGAACCATCGAGGAGCGCTCAGAGCTCGAGCCCGGCGCCGCGGCTGCCGCCGGTAGGGGTAGAGTGGCCGCAGTAATACATACGGTCGGTGGTTCAAGGGAAGTCCGGTGAGAAACCGGCGCGGTCCCGCCACTGTGACCGGGTGAGGGTGTCGCCAGGCGGTTCGGCCGCCGGCCACTGGGTCCGACGAGGACCCGGGAAGGCGTGGCATCAGTCCCGGAAGCCAGGAGACCTGCCTCCGACCGAGCCGTTGTAAACCCTCGAGGAAAGGGTGGCTCCATGCCAACACCTACCTATCGCGTGCTCCGTGCCGTGCCGGCCCTGCTGGGCTGTCTCGTCGCCACGATGCTCGTATTCACGTTGTCCGCCTCACCGGCCGGGGCCAAGTCCAGGACGGTCCCCGCGGCGCTCCGCGTCGTCAACTCGTCGGGAAGGTCCCTTGCCGACGGCACCCAGTTCACCGGTCCGGTGGTGGCGATCAAATCCAGCAGGAAGGCCGACTGCTTCGGACCCGGCACCGGGGGATCCGGTGGCAGGGTGGACGTTCCCGGCACGACCGCGCTCGGTCAGCTCGCCGCCGGGGGTGGCGCATTTCGCGGCATCCGACCGCTCTCGGTCACCGACTACTTCGATTTCGGCGTCGGGCTCTGCGGCATCGGCAGGGCGGTCGCTCCCTCGACCGGCTACTGGTACCTGAAGGTCAACCATGCGGCCTCGTTCTCCGGTGGCGACCAGACGCCGGTGCAGAGGGGGGACGAGGTCCTCTGGTACCTGATCGACGACTTCAGCGACCCGACGCCGGACGAGCTCGCGCTGCGGGTGCCGGCGGCATCCGGGCCGGGCGATCCCGTCACGGTCAGGGTCCTCTCCTACGCCGACGACGGCTCGAGAAGCCCCGCCTCGGGCGCGCTGGTCACCGGTGCCGAGGCGCCGACCGACGGCCAGGGCAGGACCTCGGTCACCGCCGGCGCCGGCGTGACGGCGATCCGCGCGACGCGGCCGGGATCGATTCCGTCGAACACGGTCAGCGATCTGCACCGATGCGCCGTCCGAGTGTCCCGCCGGCTACGCGGAGACGGTCGGTGGCACTCCGAGGGCCGACGAGATCACGGGCGGTCGCGCCGCGGAGAAGATCGTCTCCGGCGCGGGCAGGGACAGAGATCGATGCTCGCCGGGGCAGCGGCCGGGACAGGATCAACTGCGGTCCCGGCCGGGACAGGCTGCTGCTCGCCAAGCACTCGGACTCGAAATACCGGGCCTGCGAAAAGGTGGCGTTCCGGTAGGCGGATGGGCGCATGAAGCCACCCGCAGCCATCCCCATCGCGGCGGCGCTCACGACGATCCTGAGCGTCGCGGCGATCGGCGGCTGCGGGTTCGGCGCCGGCGACTCCTCGCCGGGTGAGGCGAACCTCAAGGTCACCCGGGAGTTCGGCACGGTCCCGATGGTCGATGCGACGATCGAGGACCCGACCGAGTCCGACACCGTGGTCCGCTTCCTCGACGACAACGCTGACGTCGACACGTCCTTCGGCGGCAACTTCGTCGATTCGATCGACGGATACCGGGGAAGCACGAGTGGCGGCGGCGAGGAGGACTGGTTCTTCTTCGTCAACGGCTACTACTCCGACGTCGGCGCGGGGGAGACGAGGGTCATGCCCGGCGACCGGATCTGGTGGGACTACCGGTACTGGAACGCGGCCTATCGGGTGCCCGCCGTCGTCGGCTCCTGGCCGGAGCCGTTCCTGCACGGCTACGGAGGCAAGCGGTACGAGACGGTCGTCGAATGCGTCGGCAAGGACATCGCCGACCAGTGCGGCTCGGTGATCGCATCGCTGCGAAGCGCCGGTGTCGCACCGCGCGTCGAAGGCGCCCGCCGGCCGGCGCCGCACCCCGATGAGCTCCGGGTGCTCGTCGGCCCCTGGGAGTCGATCCGCTCCGATCCCGCCGCCCGGCAGCTCGAGTCCGGACCCGATCGCAGTGGCGTCTACGCGCGGATGGCCCGCTGCGGGAAGGGCTGGCAGCTGGAGACCGAGAACTCCCATGCGGGCCGCGGGGAGACGCTTGTCCCAGGCGGCCTCGTCGCGGCCGTGAGGGAGAACGACGACCAGCCGACCTGGGTCGTGACCGGAACCGATGAGTCGGCCCTCGCCGCGGCGACGAAGCTGCTCAACCCCGAGGCGCTGACCGACCGCTATGCCGTCGCGACCGCCGGCGACGCCGTCGTGCCGGTGCCGGTGCCGGCCGACACCGAGAATCATGCCGAGATCGTGGTCTGTTGAGGTCGGTCTTCGCATACGCCCCCCGGCCCGGCCCGCTCGGGCGGGCGCGACCTTGGATCGCCGCCGTCTACCTGGCGCCGCTCGCCGTGGTGGCGTTCACGTTCACCAACCCCTTCGTCCTCGCCGGCGCGGGCGCCGCGGCCGTCTGCATCGGGATCGCCTCCGGCGCCGGCCCGAGCATCCGCCGCCCCCTGCGCTGGTCGATCGGCCTGGCCGTCATGGTTGTCGCCGTCAACGCTCTCGTCTCACAGCGCGGGGCGACGATCCTCTTCCGCTTCGGCGAGGTGCCGATCCTCGGTGAGATCGACATCTCCCTCGAAGCCATCGCGGAGGGCGCGGTCCTGGCGATGCGGATCGTCGTCTCGCTGGTCGTGTTCGCGGTCTGGTCGGCGTGCGTCGACCCCGATCGGGTGCTGCGCGCGATCCGCCCCCTGGCGGCCCGCTCGGCACTGACGGCGACCCTCGTCTCCCGGCTCGTCCCGCTCGCCGCCGCGGACGGGGCGAGGATGGCGGAGGCCGGCCGGCTCCGCGGGCCCGCGGCGGCGCCGCTCGGCCGGGCCGCGATCGCGCGGCGGCTGATCGCCGGCTCCCTGGACCGCTCGGTCGACATCGCCGCGACCCTGGAGCTGCGCGGCTACGGACTCGGCATCCGCTCGCGCCTGCCCAGGCACCCGCGCGAGCCGGGAGAGCCGTCGCTGCTGCTCGCCGGCGCGCTCGAGCTGCTGCTCGTCACCGCCGCGGCGGTCGCGGGCGTCGGTGGCTTCGACGCCTATCCGCGGATCTCGATCGACGTGGATCCCGCGACGCTGCTGCTGGCAGTCGGCCTGCCGGTCATCTCGCTGTTGCCGTTCCTCCCCGAGGCCATGCGGGCACGGCGAAGGAGCGGGCATGGCTGAGCCGGCGCTGGAGCTCTCGCGACTCGAATACCGCTACCCCGGAGGGAGGGACCTGGCCCTCGCCGGCATCGATCTGCGGGTCGAGGCCGGCGAGTTCGTCGTCCTGGCCGGGCGCTCGGGCTCGGGCAAGAGCACCCTGCTGCGGGCCGCGTGTGGGCTCGTGCCGCACTTCCACGGCGGTGAGATCGCGGGCGAGATCAGCGTCGCCGGGCGATCCACCCGGACCACCGGCCCGGCCGAGCTCGCGGCGACGGTCGGCTTCGTCGCCCAGGAGCCCGAGACCCAGGTCGTCTCGACGACCGTCCGTGCCGAGCTGGAGTTGCCGCTCGAGCTGCGCGGCGCCGACCCGGTCGAGACGGCGCGTGCGGTCGAGGAGGCGGCGCTCGCCCTGGCGATCGAGCCGCTGCTGGATCGGACCACCGATTCGCTGTCGGGCGGTGAGCTGCAGCGCGTCGCGCTCGGTGCCGCCCTGGTCACGGGCCCGCCGTTGCTCCTGCTCGACGAGCCGACCTCCCAGCTCGACCCGGTCGCCGGGGACGAGCTGATCGCCCTGCTCCGGCGCCTCAACGAGGAGTGGGGTGTGACCGTCGTGCTCGGCGAGCACCGCCTCGAACGCTGCCTCGCGGCGGCGGACCGGGTGGTGTCCCTCGACCGCGGAGCCATCGCCTACGACGGCTCGCCGGCGGGGTTCGGCCCCGCGACCCTCGCTGCCGCACCGGAGCTCGCGACCCCCGCGACCCGGCTGTTCGATCTGCTCGGAATCGACGAGAGCCCCGTCACCGTCAAGGCTGCGCGTCTGGCGTTGCGCCGCGCCTTCCCCTCCGGGCCGGCCGCTGGTGTCGATTCCTCCAGCCGGTTGGACGAAAGCTCGCCGGCTAGGGACGAGGGCACCCCAGCGAGCCCGGCGTTGCGCTGTCGCCGGCTTCGCGTCGAGTTGGGAGCCGGACCGGGCGAGGAGCCGCGCCCGGTCCTGCGCGGAGTCGATCTCCGGATCGAGCCGGGGGAGAGGGTCGCCCTGATGGGCCCCAACGGCGCCGGCAAGAGCACGTTGCTTCGCGCCGCGGCCGGCATCCTCGAGCCCGTCGGCGGTTCGATCGACGTGCCGGGGGGATGCGCGATGCTCGGCCAGCGGCCGGATGACTATTTCGTCCGCGAGCGGGTCGACGAGGAGCTGCCCGGCGATGCGGGCCGAGAGGCGCTCGCGGCGGCCGGGCTCGACGTCGCAGGCGGTGCCGATCCACGGGACCTGTCGGGTGGTGAGCGCCAGCGGCTGGCACTGGCGATCGCGATGGCCGGGCGGGGAGCGGGCGGCGTTCCGAGCGGCCTCGTCTGCCTCGACGAGCCGACCCGCGGGCTCGATCGCGGCAGGAAGGAGGACCTGGCGGTCTGGATCGGCGAGCTCGCAGCCGCCGGCGCCGGGTTGCTCGTCGCGACCCATGACGTCGAGTTCGCGGCTCGTTTCTCAACCCGCGTCGTGCTGCTCGCCCGCGGGCGGCCGATCGCCGACGGACCGCCCCCGGCGCTGCTGGGCGGCGGCTGGTACTTCGCGACCGAGACGGCGCGGATCACCGGCGGCCGGGCGATCACGCCCGAGGCGGGTGCCGCTCTGTTCGCCGCCGATCGCATGACCGGCCCGGGAGTCGGACGCGAGCGATGAGCTGGCAGGCCGCTTCTCTGATCATCCTCGCCGTGGCCATCGGCGGCGGCTTTGCGTGGTTCGAGCGATCGCGCCCGCCCGCCCGGATCATTGCCGCAGTGGCGGCGCTGGCAGCGTTGGGGATCGCCGGGCGGGTGGCACTGGCGCCGATCCCCAACGTCGTGGCCACGACCGACGTGGCGCTGCTCGCCGGGTACGCGCTGGGCGGTGGGCCGGGGTTCGCCGTCGGGGCGCTCTCCGGCCTGGTCTCCAACTTCTGGCTGGGTCAGGGCCCGTGGACGCCGTGGCAGATGGCCGGCTGGGGGCTGGTGGGGATCGCCGGCGCTGTCCTCGCGAGGCTCAGCGGCCGCCGCCTCGGCCGCTGGCAGCTGGCCTTCTTCGCGGCGGCGGCGGGGCTGGCATACGGGGCGCTGCTCGACCTCTCGGTGATGGTCAGCTACGGGGGAGAGCAGTCAATTGACAGGTACCTGGCGCTGTCGGCGCGTGGAATACCCTTCAATATGGCTCATGCCGCGGGAAACTTCACGCTGATGCTCGCGGCAGGGCCGGCAATGGTGAGGATGTTGGATCGCTACCGCGACAGATTCGAGTTCGCTTGGCGCGACGGGCCGCTCGGCCGCGCCACGCTCGGCCTGCTCGTCGCGGTGCTCGTCGGCCTGCCGATGATCGCGCCCCCGGGTGCCGACGCGCGGGCCGGCGGCGGGGATGCCAAGGCCTGGCTGCTCGATACGCAGAACAAGAACGGCGGCTACGGCTCGTCGGCCGATGCGAAGTCGAGCGTCGGGATGACGGGCTGGGCGATGCTCGGGATGGAGTCGGCCGGGCTCAATCCCCGCGACAACCGCCGGGCCGGCAACACGCCGGTCGACTATCTGCGCCGCAATGTCGTCTCGATCAGCTCGTCGGGCGACCTCGAGCGGACGATCGTCGCGCTCGTCGGCGCCGGCAAGGATCCGCGTTCCTTCGCCGGCCGCGACCTCGTCGGCGAGCTCCGTGACCGCCAGAACCGCGACGGCTCCTATCAGCAGCAGGTGAACCTGACCGCGTACGCGATCCTGGCGATGAAGGCGGGCGATGTCGACCGCTCGAAGCTGCAGAAGCCGGCCAGGTGGCTGCGCAAGGCGCAGAACAAGAACGGCGGCTGGGGCTCCGTCGCGGGCGCTGCGAGCGAGCCCGACAGCACCGGTGCCGTGCTCCAGGCCCTGGCCGCGGCGCCAGGCAGCAATGCGCAGATCGACGCCGGCGTGAAGTGGTTGCGCGACGCCCAGCACGGCACCGGCGGCTGGTCGCTGACCCGAGGCTCCTCCTCGAACACGCAATCGACGGCCTGGGCCGTTCAGGGACTCGTCGCGGCGGGCGCGAATCCCGGCAAGTTCAAGCCGAAGGGCAAGAATCCGTTCAAGTACATGAAGCGTCGCCAGCGCGCCGACGGCCACTACGAGTACTCGAGCGCCAGCGACCAGACGCCGGTCTGGGTGACCGCCCAGGGATTGTCGGCCGCCTATTCGGCGAAGTTTCCGCTGCGCACCGTTCCGCGACTGCCGAAGCCCCCGAAGAAGGATCAGACGCAGGCATCGGGCGGGACGACGCCGTCGTATACACCCAACTCTTCCTACCCCAGCCCCAGCTCGACCTACGACTACAGCCCCTCGACGACCGGCTTGGACAACCTCTACAACCCGAACGGAAGCCCCAAAACGAGCGGCTCGAGCGCGACAAAGAAGAGCGACGGACTTCAGGGCATCCCGGCCGATTCGCAGCTGTCGGGTGCCGGCCGCGAGCGGATCCCGGCGAATTCGGGCGGGCTGGACCCGACGGCGACCGCTGCGGCCGTCGCCGCCGAGCCGACCGACAACTTCGAGGCGCCGGCGACCCCCGTGTTGCTCGGCGGCCTCGGCGGCCTCTCGGCTCTCCTCGGCGCCGGTTTCGTCTGGTACCGGCGCCGGCTGCCATAGCCTGGTCGGTCCAGTGATCGATCGAGGCCAAGCGCTCACCGAACTGACCGCCGAGCCGTTCGACGTCGTCGTCATCGGCGGCGGAGTCACCGGTGCCGGCGTCGCTCTCGATGCCGCGTCCCGCGGCTACTCGGTTGCGGTGGTCGAACGTGACGACTGGGCGATCGGGACTTCGAGCCGGTCCTCGAAGATGGTCCATGGCGGTCTTCGCTACCTGCAGAACTTCGACCTCGGACTCGTGCGCGAGGCCCTGCTGGAGCGGCAGCTGATGGTGCAGCTCGCTCCACACCTCGTCTATCCGACCCCCTACCTGGTGCCGACCCTCGGCGACGAACGCCGCGATCGCAAGATCGGGATCGGCCTCAACATGTACGACGTGATGGCGAGCAACCGCGGCGCCCGCCGCGAACGCCGCCGGTCCCGCCGCGACGGCGAGGAGAACGGCCTCGACCCGAGCAACTGGTCGCCCGACCGCCACCGGACCATCCCCGGCGACGAGGTACTCGACCTGATTCCGGCCCTCGCGGGCCGCGACCCGAAGTCCGCCTATCTCTTCTACGACTGCCAGACCGACGACGCCCGGCTCGTCCTGACCATCCTCGGTGAGGCCGAGCGGTTCGGGGCGGTGATGGCCAATCGACTGGACGTGACGGGCCTGCTCGAGCGCAGCGGCCGGGCGGGAGGGGTCGTCTGCACGTGCGGCGAAAGCGGAGCGACGATCGAGATCGAGGCCGAGAACGTCGTCAACGCGACCGGCGTCTGGGCCGATCGGATCCGCCCCGGCGAGATCCGGGACGAGGCCGAGGTACCGCGGATCGCCCCGAGCCGCGGGACCCATGTGACCATGCCCCTCGACCTGTTGCCGCTCAACCACGCGGCGTGCATCGTCCCGGCCGGCGCCGACAGGACCATCTTCGTGCTGCCCTGGTACGGGCGCGTCCTCGTCGGCACGACCGACAACGACTACGACGGCGACATCGATCACGTCAAGCCCGGCGACGACGACATCGAGTACCTGCTCGACGCCGTCAACGGCTATTTCGGCACCTCGATCGGGCGCGACGCCCTGACCGGGGCGTATGCCGGCGTCCGCCCCCTGATCTCGACCGGCGACCCGAAGAAGTCCGTGGACATCTCCCGCAAGGCCGAGCTGTACGAGACCTCCTCGGGCCTGCTGACGATCACCGGGGGGAAGCTGACCACCTGGAGGCGGATGGCGAAGATGGTCGTCGATCGGATCGCCATGCGCGAGGATCGCGACGCGCCGTGTCACACGGCCGAGATCCCGCTCGGCATGAGCGCAACCGACGCCGATCTGCAGATCCCCGACGGCATCCATCCCGCGCGGATGCCGACGGGCTGGGCCGAGCAGCTGGCGTTCCGCTACGGCCACGCATCACGTCAGGTGCTCGCGGTGGCGGCCGAGCGTCCCGAGCTGGCGGCACCGATAGTCGAGGGCCGCCCCGACCTGCTCGCCGAGGTCGTCATTGCGGCTCGTCACGAGCAGGCTCGGAGCCTCTCCGACGTCCTGCTGCGAAGGACCCGCCTCGCGCTCGTCGCCGCCCCGCAGCTTCGTGGCGCCGGATCCGTCCGTGCCGCCGCCGCGGCTCTCGGTGCCGAGCTCGGCTGGGACGCCGCCAGGATCGAGCAGGAGGCCGACGGCTGGCCCGCGGAACTGGAGGCCGCCGGTGCCGATCCAGCGTGCGTCGGAGCCGCCGGTTCAGCTCGATGAGCACCCCGCCGATATCCTTCCCCGCCCCATGGCCCCCGCACTAGAGAACAGCCACCTGTCCGAACTTCACGAGCTCGCCGCCGAATTGGGCGTCGAGCGCTATCGCCTCCTGGGCCGCGACGAGCTCGTCGCGGCGATCCGGGAGCGAGATCCCGACGCCGCCGCCTCCGAGTCCCCCGCGCCCGCCGCCTCCGAGGAGGCCCCGGCCGACGCCGATGCCTCCGAGGGAGACCGCGAACCCCGCGGCGACCGGCCCCGCCAGCGTCGTCGCCGCTCGTCGCGCGGCGGCGGATCCCGCCGCGGTGGTGGCGAGGACCGAGGCCGCGGCGATGATGCCGACGCCGACGTCGAGGAGGAGTCCGACGATCCCGGCGAGCCCGTCGTCGGCGTGCTCGACATCACCCCGCGCGGACACGGCTTCATCCGTCTCTCGGGCCTCGACTCCGACGCGGAGGACGTCTACGTATCGCCGTCGCAGATCCGCCGTTGCGAGATGCAGCGCGGCGACGAGGTCGCGGGTCCCGCTCGCAAGCCGCGGCGCGGAGAGCGCTACCCGGCACTGATCCACGTCGACACGATCAACGGCGTCGAGCCCGGCGGCGACCGGCCGCGACTCGGCGAGGCGACGCCGGTTCATCCCAGCCGGCGCATCGACCTGACGCCCGCGCCCGGCACGGCCGACGAGGCGGGCCTGCTGCTGCGCTCGATCGATCTCCTGCTTCCCCTCGCCCGCGGTCAGCGGGTCCTCGTCAACGCCCGGCCCGGATCCGGCCGGACGACGCTGCTGCGCGCCCTGGCGGGAGCCGTCTCTCAGGCTCCCGACATCGAACTGGTCGTGCTCCTGATCGACGAGCGTCCCGAGGAGGTCGCCGCCTGGCGCGAGGCCGCTCCCGGAGCGGACCTCGCTATCGCGACGGCCGAGATGCGATCGGGTGAGCAACTTCGCCTCGTCGAGCTCGCCTTCGGGCGCGCCAGCCGCAAGGCCGAAACGGGTGCGGACGTCGTCCTCCTCGTCGACTCCATCTCCCGCATCGCGGTCGCCTCCGACGACCCCGGCCGGGTCAAGCCGATCTTCGGCGCCGGGCGCGAGACCGAGGAGGAGGGCGTTGGGTCCCTCACCGTCATCGCGACGACCCTCGGCGACGGGGGCGAGGACCAGGGTGGTGTCGAGCAGACGCTCGAGACGACCGAGAACGTGCTGATCGTGCTCGATGCCGATCTCGCCGCGGCGGGGACCTATCCCGCGATCGACTTCACGTCGTCGCGGATCGCCGGCGAGGACAGCATTCGCGAGGGGGCCGAGCTCGATGCCGCACGCGCCCTCCGGGTGCGACTCGGCGCGATGAGCTCAGCGGAGGCCTCGGCCGAGGTGCGCAGGCTGATCGCGGACTCGCCGGACAACGCCGCGTTGCTCGCCGTCGATCCCGGCTAGGGGCACCGCTCGGTTTGGCTCTCGTAGCCGGCCTCATCCTCTTCGCGCTGCTCGACCCGCCGCTCGGGGTGGTCCTGCTCGTCGCCGGAGCCGTGATCGAGGTCGGAGAGGCTGTCTTCTGGACCCGTTACCTGCGGCGGATCAGGATCCGGACCGGGGTGGAGGGGATGATCGGTGATCGGGCCGAGGTGCTGGAGGCATGCGATCCCCGCGGACGGGTGCGGCTACGCGGCGAGATCTGGGCCGCGGAGTGCGCGGAGGGAGCCGACGTCGGAGACCAGGTCCGCGTGGTCGCCGTCGAGCGCCTGCTGCTCACGGTCGCGACCGGCGAGTCTCGGCCTCTCAGCCCGCCGGGTCAGCGGCGGTAGGCGAGGGTTCGCCAGGAGGGCTCGCGCGAGAGTTCGATCGGCTCGTCGTCGCGCTCCGGCTGGATGTATCCGAAGGTGTTCGTGCGCTCGTCGAAGACGATGTCGAGCTCGCCCTCCTTGACCCGCTGATCCAGCCATGCGCCACGGAAGACGAGCCGCCGTATCCAGTGGACGAGGCTCTTCTGGGCACCGCCGACCAGCTCGATCCAGTTCGCGTTCACATGCTCGCCGAGGGCGGATGCCGATTCGCGGATCTCACCGTTGACAGCTAGTTCGACGAGGTCGTGGAGCTCGTCGGGCGCGAGGCCGGGATTCGTGAAGTCGAGCTTGACGGCGGCCTGTTCGACGCGCTGGGAGAAGTCGGCCTCGTTGAACGAGAAGCGCAGCTCGCCGTACTCGAGAACGTAGTCGGAGCCCGACTCGTAGTTGCCTCTGCGTGTAGCTCGTTCCATAACTGCCGGCCGCCGACGAAGGTCTCGTCGCGGGGTGAACCATGTTCTCCGAAGGCCCCTCGCCGCGCCGCGCTGGAGCCATCCGTGAACGCAGGCTTGCACCCACGGCGGGCTGCAGGAAAGCAGCGGGCGGCGGCGGCGGATAGGGCACCGTCACCCGGAGCGGGATTGACGGGCCGATGCGCTCCCCACCGGCCAGATTCGCGGGACTCCGCACCCGGCGGATCGGAGCCCTGGAGGTCCCGGTCGCCGACCGGTTCACCGTGCGGCTGCTCGGGCTTGCCGGCCTCGATCGTGAGGAGGCGGGGGAGGGGCTGCTGATCCCGCGCTGCCGGAGCGTGCACACGTTCGGGATGCGCTTCGCCCTCGACCTCTTCTTCCTCGATTTGCAGGGGGCCGAGATTCGCCGGATCCAGGCGGTTCCCCCGCGCAGGCTCGCGGTCGGGCGCGGAGCCTCCGCGGTGCTGGAGGTGCCCTCCGAATCGGTCGCCTGATTCGTCAGGACCGATCGCACCAGATCAGATGTCGGGGAAGCCCATCCGGTGCTCGCCCGTCGTCGGCTCGACCTTCGTCGTCGCGATCCGTTCGAGCATCCGCGTCTCACGCGGGAGCAGGGCGAGCAGCCAGGCGATCATCGCGAAGGCCGAGCCGAACGCGAGCACCTCGACGGACCCGACGGCGTTGGCGAGCGGGCCGGCGAGGAGGTAGCCGACCGGCAGGAGCCCGAGCGACACCATCCAGTCGTAGGAGCTGACCCGCGAGAGCCGGTCGGGAGGGATCCGCTCCGCCAGGGCGGTGAGCCACCAGACGTCGAAGACCGAGAAGCCGAACCCTCCGACGACCGCGGCGGGGAGCACGATCGCGAGCGGGACGTTGAGCGCGTACATGACCGCCATCGGGCACCAGAGAGCACCGAGCACGAGCCCCAGGCGCATCGGATGCAGGGGTCGCCAGCGGATCCCGGCGATCGCTCCGAAGATCGTGCCCGCGCCCAGCGCGGCCTCGACGATCCCGTAGACGTCCGTGCCGCCGTAGTTGCGTTCGGCGATCTCGGGTCCGAGCACGAACCAAGGAGCGAGGCCGAGGAACACGGTCGCGCAGGCCGCGAACAGGGTTCCCCAGACCCATGCCCGGGCCCTGACCTCCCGGTAGCCGATCCGCAACTGGGTCAGCATCCCGACCTCGTCCTCCGCTTCCCCCGCCAGCGCCGCTCCGGCGGCGGCGACGCGCCGGCGTGGGCTCATCCGGACCAGGAGCAGGGCGCTGATCACGAACGTCGCCGCATCGAACGCGAAGGCCTCACCGGCGCCGATGCCGAGGACGAGCGCGGTCGCCACAGCCGGCCCGAGGAACTCGCAGACGTTGTTCGACATCGACATCAGGGCGCTGGCCTGCTGGATCTCGGGCTCGGGCACCGTTTGGGGCAGGACGCCGGTCGCCGCCGGCCGGAAGAACGCCTCGGCGGTCCCGAACAGCGCCTCGATCACGACGACCTGCCAGATCTGCACGTCGCCGGTGAGGATCAGCGCCGCGAGCGCCGCGTGCAGCACGAACCGGACGCCGTCGGTGACGACCATCAGCCGATGCCGCTGGACGCGGTCGGCCCAGATCCCGCCGATCAGCATGAAGGCGACGAGCGGGATCGCGTGGGCGGCGAGGACGAAGCCGAGGTCGGTCGCGCTGCCGGTCAGGTCGATGACGAAGAGGGCGAGCGCCACCGTGACGATCCGGTCTCCGAGCACGCTGGCGAATCCGGCCAGCCAGAGCAGCCGGAAGTCACGGTGCCGGAGTACTGAGAAGAGGCCCCTCATTCGCCCTGATTGTCAGCACGGATCGGCCGTCGGTGCCGTGCGGGGGAGGCCGCCCTCCGCGCCCGGGGGCGAGGGACTCCGATTCGGGGTTGTCGGGGCGAGGATGCTGCCCGCCACCGACACGCTCGCCACCGTCGTCGTCTGCGAGGACGATGCGATCAGCCGGGACGTGCTCTGCGAGAACCTGACCGCCGATCGGTTCGAGGCGCTCGCGGCCGGCACGGCCGAGGAGGCGCTTCGCTTCTGCCGATACGGCGCGCCCGATCTGCTCCTCATCGACATCGGCCTCCCCGACGCCTCGGGGCTCGACGTGATCCGCGAGATCCGGGCGGCCGACGGGCCCGTGTCGCCGTTCGATCCGGAGCTGCCGATCGTCGCGATCAGCGGCCGGGGCGCCGATGAGGATCGGATCCGCGGCCTCCGGGAGGGCGCCGACGACTATCTGGTCAAACCGCTGCTCTACGGGGAGCTGCTGATCAAGGTGCGCAAGCTGCTCGAGCGCCGGGCAGGGGCTCGCCGCGGTCCGACGCGCATCGGCCTGCTGAGCATCGACACGGCCACACGCGAGGTCCGGGTCGGCGATCGCGAGGTCGAACTCGCCAACAAGGAGTTCGAGCTGCTGCGGATGCTCGCCTCCGAGCCGCAGCGTGTATTCACCAAGGAGGAGCTGTTGCGTGACGTCTGGGGGTACCGCTCCTCGGGCCGGACCCGGACCCTCGACTCCCACGCCAGCCGGTTGCGCCGGAAGCTCGATCCGGAGCGCGGCGCGTTCGTGATCAACTGCTGGGGAGTCGGCTACCGGCTGGTGGAGGGCTAGGTGGCCGGGCTCGCGTTGCTTCTCCTCGCCGCGTTCGCGCTCGTCGAGGTCGGGAGGCTGGTTCGCGACGCGCGCCGGGCCCGGCGCCTCAACCGGGCGATGCACGAGCTGCGGCGCCCGCTGCAGGCGATCGCGATGAGCCTCGCCACGGCTGCACGCCCGACCTCGGCGGGTGCGGAGGCATGCCTGCGCCAGGCGCGATGCGCTCTGCGGGAGCTCGACGCGATCGTCAACGGCGGCACGACGTCGCCGGCTCGTCGCCGGGTGGGGATCGGGGACGTCGATCGAGGCGCTCGAGCAGCGCTGGCGGTTCGCCGACGTCGAGGTGGAGGCTCCGGCTCACGATCAGGACATCGAGGCCGACGTCGACCGGCTCGGGGCGGCGCTCGACAACCTCGTCTCCAACGCTCTCCGTCACGGCACCGGCGTGGTCCGGGTCCGGGCGGTCTCCGACGGCGGCAAGGCGAGGTTCGAGGTCCGCGATTCCGGGCCCCGCGCAGCGCCCGTCTCCGCGCGAGCCGATCCGCCGCCACGGTCACGGTCTCGCGGTGGCCGACCGAGGTCGTGACCGCCCACGGCGGGGCCCTGGTCCCGCCGTGCCGCGAGCCCCGAGGCGGAACGCTCGCCGCGATCTCACTGCCGGTGGCGTCGCACCCTGCCGGCGGATGAGCCGGCGGGGCCGGGCGATCGCATTCGCCGGGCTGGCGTTCGTCTGCGCCGTCGCGTCGGCGAGCATCGCGTCCGGCTACCGGGAGAGCGTCGACGAGCGACTCGGCGAGCTTCGCTCGGTGGTCACCGTCGCCCGGCCCCTGCCCGCCGGGACCGTCCTCCGCGGCCGCGTGCTGCGCTCGGCGCTGACCACTCGCACCGTTCCGACCCGGTTCCTGCCGCCGGACGCGATCGCCGACCCCGCGCAGGTGTCGGGCCGGCGGACGCTGGCGCCGATACCCGCCGGGTCGTATCTGCTGGCCTCGCACCTGCGTTCGGCCAAGCGCCGGGAGCCGCGGCGGCCCGCGGCTGCGCGGCGGACCTCCATCCGGTCGAGGTCACCGTCAGCGCGGCGGGCTCGCTGGCGGCGGCGGGAGCCGCTGCGGCGCGGGTCGACGTCGTCGTCGCGGGCGAGCCGGTGACCGGGGGGCGGGCGAGGGTCCGGGTCGCGGCCGAGGACGTCCGCCTGATCTCGGTCGACGCCCGCCGATCCGGCCGAGGCGACCGACGGTCGGCGGCGACAGCTGGAGCGCGACGCTGGCGCTGACCCGCGAACAGGCTCTCGACCTGATCGAGGCCGAGAACTTCGCCCGCGAGATCAGGCTGATTCCGGCGTCATGACCGTAGGTCCCCGATCAGGTCGGCCGGCTCGCCATCGAGCTGCGCGATCGGCTGATCGAGGAGCGGCGGGCGCTCGCGGTCGCCGGCGACGACGATCCGCCGCCGCTCACCGACGCGGTCCGGATCTCGTCGACGCCGAGGCGGCGCTGCTGTCGGAGCCGGGCCGCGAGGCCGTCGCCGATCGCGTCCTCCGCGACACGGTCGGCCTGGGGCCGCTCGAGGAGCTGCTGCGCGACCCCGAAGTCGAGGAGGTCCTGGTCAACGGCCACCGGGAGGTCTGGATCGAGCGACGCGGGCGGCTGATCCGGACCGACGTGTCGTTCCCCGGGGAGGAGGGTCTGCGGGACGTGATCGAGCGCGTGCTCGGCCCGATCGGCCGGCGGGTCGACGAGCTCAGCCCGATGGCCGACGGCCGGCTGCCCGACGGCTCGCGGGTCAACGTGGTCATCCCGCCGCTCTCGGTCGACGGCCCGGCCGTCTCGATCAGGCGGTTCGCCGGGGTGCGGCCCGATCCGGCCGAGCTGCGGGACGAGCGGGACGTTCGACGACGAGTTGCTCGCCGAGCTCGAGGCGGCGGTGCGCGGCACGGCGCAACCTGATCGTCAGCGGCGGCACCGGCTCGGGCAAGACGACCGTGCTCAACGCGCTGTCGTCCTTCATCGAGCCCGGCGAGCGGGTGATCACGATCGAGGACGCCGCCGAGCTCCGGCTCACCCAGCCGCACGTGGTCCGGCTCGAGAGCCGGCCCGCCGGCATCGAGGGCTCCGGCGAGGTGACGATCCGCGACCTCGTCCGCAACGCCCTGCGGATGCGCCCCGATCGGATCGTGATCGGCGAGGTCCGCGGCGGCGAGGCGATGGACCTGCTCGTCGCCCTCAACACGGGTCATCGCGGCGCCCTCTCGACCGTTCACGCCAACGGACCCGAGGATGCCCTGAGGCGGATCGAGACGCTGGCGATGATGGCCGGGCCTCGGCGTGCCCCACGAGGTGGTTCGCAGCCAGCTCGCCGATGCGCTCGATCTCGTGCTCCATCTCGAGCGCGGGCCCGGCGGCGCTCGCTATGCCGTGGCCCTGGCCGAGGTCGTCAAGGTCGCCGGTATGCCGGGAGTGCGGGAGGTCTGGTCCCGCGGAGGCCGGCGCGTGAACGGGCTGCTGCCGGCCCTGCCCGTGCTGCTCGCCGGTCTCGGCGGCGCCGCCGTGGTCGTCGCCGCCCGCGAGTGGATCGGCGCGGTGCCCTCGCTGCTCGCGCAGCTCGAGGCCGCCGCCCGGACGCTGTCCCTCGCCGGGCGCGAGGGCAGGACCCCGAGCGAGGCGGAGCGGCGCCGGCTCGGGCATCGTCGCCGGGGCGATCGCTCGGCCTGTTCGCCGTTCTGCTCACCGGCGTCGGGCCGCTCGCCGGCCTGGCGACGGCCGGGCCGGCGGCGGCGGGCTGGGCGATCGCCCGCCGCCGGCACCGCTACCGGCTCCGGGTCGAGCGGGACGTGCCGGCGATCGCCACCGGGATCGCCGACTCGGTCGCCGCCGGGGGATCGCTGCGGATCGCCCTGCGGGCGGCGCGGCACCGGGCTGACCGGGCCGAGCGCCGTCGAGATGGCGCGCGTCGGCGCCGACCTCGACCTCGGGAGTCCCGCCGCGGCGGGCGCTCGCGGCGCTCGCCGACCGGGTCGGCTCCGACCGGGTCGAGGCGCTGGTCGCGGCGATCGTCTCCCAGGAGCGCGCCGGCGGCGACCTCGCGCTGCTCCTGCGCCGCCACGCGGCATGCGGCGGGCCAGCGGCAGCGGGCCGAGAAGGAGGCCCGCTCGGCGACGGCTCAGGCCCGGATGACCGGCGGGATGGTCGTCGCGATGCCGCTGGTCATGGCGCTGCTGATCGAGATGATCGCGCCCGGCTTCATCGGCTCGATGCTGTCGGAGCCGCTGTCGGCCGTCCTCATCGCGGTCGCCGCGATCCTCCAGGTCCTCGGCTTCCTCGGTGATCCGGGCGCTCGGCCGGGTCCGCTGACCCGGGTCGCCGTGGGCCCGCTGCATCGCCGTCGCCGTCCTCCTCGCCGCCGCCGCGGTCTGGGAGCTGGCCGGCGCCAGGGGCGAGGCCGGGCGCGGCGCGGCTGCGCCGCCGTTTCGACCGCGGCCGGACGCGGCAGCGGATCGGGGATCGTGGGCCGGGCGTCTGGGGCGAGCGGCGCGCGGCTGCGCGCTGCCGGGCTCGACGGCCGGATCCCGGCCGCCGCCGTCGTGGCGGCGAAGGCTCCTGGCGGCGGTCGCCGCCGATTCCGGTCGCGGCCGGCGGCGGCGCCCGTCGCGCCGGGCCGGCTCGGTCCGCTCGTGCGTGATCGGCGTTCCGGCCGCCGCCTTCCTCGCTCCCGGACCTCCTGCTCGAGCGCGCGGCGCGGCGCGAGGCGAGCGGCCGTCGCGGCCGCGCTGCCCGACGCGCTGGATCTGATGGCGACCGGCGCCGCCGCCGGGCGCGGGATCGGCAGGCTGCTCGAGGAGGCGATGCGCGGCTCGTCGGGACCGCTGCGGGAGGAGCTGGCGCGGTGCCGTCGCCGCGATCGAGTGCGGTGCCTCGAAGGAGGAGGCGCTGAGGTCGCTTGCGAGCGCGGGGCCGGGAGACCGAGCTGGCCGGGCTCGCCTCGTCGCTGGAGCGGTCCCGGCGCCACGGCTCGCCGCTGTCGCGAACGCTGCACGAGCAGGCCGGGTCGCTGCGTGGCGAGCAGCGGCGGCGGATCACCGAGCGGGCCGCCCGGGCCGCGCCGAAGATGCAGCTGGTCGTCGCGCTGCTGCTCGTGCCCTCGGTTCTGCTGACGGTCGCCGCGGCGATCGTCGCGAACTCCGGCTCGCTGCTGCCGTCGTTCTAGCGATCCAGGCCGAGCTAGCTCGAGCGCTTCGGAGGCGAGCCGCTCGGCGACCGCGCCGGCGGCGGCGCAGAGCCTGTCGAGCTCGCGCGGCGTTGTCGTAGTGGCCCTTGACGTTGACGCAGAGGCTGCCGGCGGAGAACTCGAAGGCGAAGTCCTTCGGGCGTCTGCTCGGTCAGCCAGACGATGAAGGTGGGGGAGAAGAGGCGCTTCATCCAGACCTCGTCGTCCTGGGCGCCGAAGAAGACCTCGTAGCGCTTGTCGAGGGCCTCGCTCTCGAGCTCGAGGCGCTGCATGCGTCCGGAACACGTCCTCGGCCGAATCCATGAAGCGGAACCCGGAGCGGCGCTGGCAGTAGACGTCGGAGGCCTTGACGGCCGCGGCGGGGATGTCGTGGAGGACGACGGTGAAGCGGTAGTAGTCGGTGTCGGTGTTGCCCTCGCTGTCGCGGGTCTCCTCCTCGTAGGTGTAGAGGGCGATCGCGCCCGGGGCGCCCACCGGGCAGCGTGCCGTTCATGACCTGCTCGGCGTAGCGGCTGTCGCCCTTGCGGAGCAGCGGCGTCGTCGGCGGCAGCGGCGTCTTGCCGGCGGTGCGGTTCAGGCCCCGCGCCGCGGCGTAGGTGCTGAAGAAGTCCTCGCGGGCGCGTGCTGGAGGCCATCACGTAGACGATCAGGAAGACGAGCAGGGCGCCGACGAGCGGCGGCGACGACGCCGATCAGCACGCCGCCGCCCGATGCGTGCCGCCGACGAAGCAGGCGATCAGCAGGACCGCGCCGAGGCTCAGGGTCACTGGGTGCCCCATCAGCGCCCGGAGGTGCTGGCCCCGGGTGTCGTCGGCGTCTTGCGGGGGTCACCTTCCACGGCCCGCGCAGGCTATCCCCGAAACCGGCGTTTGCAACCGCGCTTGCAGCGGCGCGCCGGGACGCCGAGCCGGAAATCGCCGCAGAGATCGCCCGGAAACGGCTTATCCAAGCGGTTCAGAGCGCGAAGACGGGGTGGGTAGCAAGTCCGTCCGACGGAGCAGGTGGAATGCCCGACCAGTGTTGTGTTGCGAAGTGGGGCGTTGTGGGTTACCGTGGCGCCCAGTTGAGAACAGGAACACAGGGCCGGGGAGGCGAGGTTCCTCCCACCTCACCTCTCCGGCCCGATTTCTTTGCACCAGCGATCGCACCCCATGCCATTCGACTCCACACCGCTCCGCCCCTCCTTTGATGCATGACCTTCCGCGGCCTACACGAGCACTCGCTCGACCCGAAGGACCGGATCACGGTCCCGGCCCAGTACCGCGCGGCGCTCTCCGACGGGGTCGTCCTGATGATGGGGGTCGAGCCCTGCGTCGAGATCTGGCCGGCCGCCGCCGCCGAGCAGATGGAGGCGGCGACGCTCTCGGCCCTCAACCCGATGAGCCGCGACGCCCGCCGGCTTCAGCGCCGCTTCTTCTCGCACTCCGAATCGCTGGACCTCGACTCGGCGGGTCGCATCCGCCTGAGCAAGCAGCTGATCGAGCACGCCGGCCTGAAGGACCGCTGCGTGATCACCGGCATGGGCACGCGCCTGGAGATCTGGACCCCCGACGAGTGGTTCGCCGAGGACGAGGAGAACGCCAAGAAGACGCCCGAGCTGACCGAGAGCCTCGCCTTGACGCAGAGCGGCTCCGCTCCGGCGCCGGGGAGCGCTCAGTGAGATGGTGACACTTACCTACATGCCGACCGAGCACGTTCCAGTCCTGGCCGCAGAGGTCATCCGCGACGCCGATCCCCGCCCCGGGGACACGGTCGTCGACTGCACCTTCGGCGGCGGCGGCCACTCGCGCCTGATCGCCGATCGGATCGGCCCGGAGGGGACGCTGATCGCGATCGATCGCGATCCCGCCGCGGCCGAGCGCTTCGAGCAGATCGCCCACGAGGCCCCGTGCGAGATGCGCTTCATCCGCTCCGACTTCGACGCGGCGCTCGCCGAGCTGGCCGCCGAGGGCATCCGGCCGGACGTGATCCTCTTCGACTTCGGCGTCTCCTCGATGCAGATCGACGCCTGGGAGCGCGGCTTCTCCTACTCCTTCGACGCGCCCCTCGATATGAGGATGGACCCGGACGCCGAGCTGACGGCCCGGACGGTCGTCAACGAGTGGCCCGAGAGCCGGATCGCCGAGATCCTCCGCAACTACGCCGACGAGAAGCACGCCCGCTCGATCGCCCGCCGGATCGTCGAGCACCGGCCCCTGGAGACGACCTCCGAGCTCGTCGACGCCGTCCGCGAGGGGCTGCCGCCGTCGGCCCGCTTCGGCCGCGGCAACCCCGCCAAGCGCACCTTCCAGGCGATCCGGATCGCCGTCAACGCGCGAGCTCGAGGCGATCGACGCCGCGCTCCCCGAGGCATGGGAGATGCTCGCCCCCGGCGGGCGGCTCGCCGCGATCTCGTTCCACTCCCTCGAGGACCGGCGCGTCAAGCGCTTCCTGGTCGCCCGGGCGACCGGTTGCGTCTGTCCGCCCGAGTTCCCGGTCTGCCGCTGCGGCCTGGAGCCCGAGGCCGAGCTGATCACGAAGGGCGGGGTCGCGCCCAGCGCCGGCGAGATCGCCGACAACCCGCGCTCGGCCTCGGCTCATCTCCGGGTCGCGCTGAAGCTCCGGACCGGGGAGGACGTCTGATGGGCGCCCCCGCCGTAGCCCGGCCGCGCCCGGCCCCCAAGGCCAGGCCGAAGCCGAAGGCCGCCCCGCAAGGCCGAAGCCGAAGCGCGAAGCCGCGCCCGCGCTCGCGCCGCGCGCCGGCCCGCGCGCGCCCGCCGCAGCGCCGGCCCGCCCGAAGCCCGCTCGCAGCGTCGGGCACCGCGCGCGACGCTCCTCGGGCAACGTCGGCGATGCTCCCCGTCAACGCGGTCGGCGGCATCGCCGATTCCGGCGTCGTCATGGGCATGGCCCGCAGCCGGGTCTGGATCGGCGTCCTCGGCGTCCTGCTCGGCGGCATCGTCGCGATCAACGTCGTCGGCCTCAGCCTCAGCGCCTCCGGGAGCCAGACGTCGGCCAAGATCGACGAGCTGATCCGCGACAACAGCGTCCAGCAGAGCCGCCTCGCCCACCGCCTCTCGAACGGCCGGATCAGCAAGGAGGCGAGCGCTCTCGGCCTCGCCGTGCCCGGCTCCGGACGCCGTCCACTACCTGAAGGCCGGCGACTGCCGACGCCAAGCAGGCCGCCAAGCGGCTCGCCGACGGCTCGATCGCCAACGCGCCCCCGCCGATCACGCCCGTCGGAGGACGAGACGACGATCGACGTCCCGGCGACCACCGACCGGCGACCGAGCCCGCCGCCGCCGCGGTCGACTCCACGACGTCGACCGCCGCCACCGTGCGCCGCCACGACCGATCCCGCCCTCGCACCAGTCACGACGCCGTAGGGAGGAGCCTTGCGGCTGATCGAGAAGCGCGTCGGCCTCCTGTTCGCGGCCTTCGCGTTGGCCTTTCTGGTCGTCATGCTCCGCGCCGCCTGGCTGCAGACGGTCAAGGGCGGCGAGTTCAGCGCCGACGCTCGCAGCCAGCAGGTCGCGACCGTCGACGTCCCCGGCATCCGCGGGCTCGATCCTCGATCGCCGGGGCAACGCCCTCGCGGTCTCCGAGGAGGCGGCGACGATCTTCGCGACGCCGTACCAGGTCGAGAATCCGCCGAAGGCGGCCGATCAGCTCGCGAAGGTCCTCGACGACGCCGGCCGCCGACATCCTCCAGGTCGCTGACCGCGCAGACGCGGATTCGAGTACGTCGCCCAGAAGGTCGATCTCGTCACCGCTCAGCGCGTCGAGAAGCTCGACCTCGCCGGGATCGGGATCCTCCCCGACTCGCGCCGCGTCTATCCGCAGGACGAGGACGCGGGTCGCCTCGTCGGTGCGGTCGGCAGCCGACGGCCAGGGCCTGTTCGGGCTCGAGGCCGCCGAGAACGACGTCCTCGGCGGCACCGACGGCCAGGTCGCGATCACCAAGGATGCGCTCGGACAGGAGATCGGCCGCGACGTCGTCACCGGCGCCGAGCCCGGCCACGACGTCCAGCTCACGATCGACGGTCGCATCCAGGCCTACACCGAGAAGGTTCTCGACGAGCTCGGCGACAAGTACTCGCCGGAGGATGCGACCGCGATCGTCATGGACCCGAGCGACGGCGACGTCCTCGCGATGGCGAGCTGGCCGCCGGTCAACCCGAACGACCTCACCGACGCCGACCCCGATCAGCTCGGCAACATGGCGACGGGCTTCACCTACGAGCCCGGCTCGACCTTCAAGCCCTTCACGATCGCCGGCGCGCTCCAGGAGGGCATCGTCAAGCCCGACACGACCCTGACGGTGCCCGGCGAGATCCAGGTCGCCGACCGGACGATCGGCGAGTCCCATCCGGTCGGGACGCGGGACCTCACGGTCGGCGACATCCTCGCCCAGTCGTCGAACGTCGGCACGGTGATGATCGGCGAGAAGCTCGGCGAGAAGGACTTCGGCTCCTGGGTCGACCGCTTCGGCTTCGGCAGGCCGACCGGCATCGACTATCCGAACGAGGAGCAGGGCATCGTGCCCACGCCCGACGAGTACTCCGGGCTCGTCGATCGGCAACCTCCCGATCGGTCAGGGCCTCTCGGTCACGCCGATGCAGATGATGGAGGGGTATGCGGCGATCGCCAACGGCGGCATCCTGCGCACCCCGCGACTGCTCGAGTCGATCGACGGCAAGCCGGTCGACCACTCCGACGGCGAGCGCGTGATCAGCTCGAAGACCTCCGAGCAGCTCCGGACGATGCTCGAGGGCGTTCTCGGCGAGGGCGGCACCGCCTCCGAGGTCAGCGTTCCCGGCTACGTGCTCGCCGGCAAGACCGGCACCGCGCAGAAGGTCGTCGACGGCACCTACTCCGACACCCAGTTCATCGCCTCGTTCGTCGGCTTCGCCCCGGCGGCCGACCCGCGGCTGCTCGTCTCGGTGATCGTCGACGATCCGAAGGGCGGCGACTACTACGGCGGCTCGGTCGCGGCCCCGGCATTCGGCGAGATCGCCGGCTTCGCGCTTCCCGTATCTGGGCATCGCGCCGACCGAGTAGCGGCGCCGCCTCCGGCGGCCGAGCGGCGGGGTCGCCTGCTTCGTTCCTAGAATCGCTGGTGATGAGGCTCGACGAGGTCAGCGCCCCGATGCTTTCGCGCTCGCGGGGCCCGGGGAGCGGCGCCAGGATCGTCCGCGGGGACGGATCGGCGGAGATCGCCGATATCGCCTTCGACAGTCGTGAGGTTCGGCCCGGAACGCCTCTTCTTCTGCGTCACCGGCCACGTCTCCGACGGCCACGACTTCGCCCCGGCGCGGTCGAGGCGGGCGCGGCGGCCCTCGTCACCGAGCGCGAGCTCGACCTCGACGTCCCGCAGCTCGTCGTCGCCGATTCGCGGCGGGCGATGGCGCCGATCGCGGCGCGCTGGTTCGGCGATCCGAGCGCCGAGCTGAAGATGGTCGGCATCACCGGGACGAACGGGAAGACGACCACCGCCTTCCTCGTCCGCTCGATCCTCGAGCGGGCCGGCATCCAGTGCGGGTTGCTCGGCACCGTCGCCCAGATCGTCGGCGGCGAGGCCGCCGAGGTCGAGCGGACGACGCCGGAGGCGATCGACCTGCAGCGCACGTTCCGGCGCATGGTCGACGGCGGCGACCGGGCTGCGTGATGGAGGTCTCCTCACACGCGCTGGTCCTCGGGCGGGCGGACGCGATCCACTTCGACGTCGCCGCCTTCACGAACCTGACCCAGGACCACCTCGACTTCCACGCCGACATGGACGACTACTTCGAGGCGAAGCGCCGGCTCTTCGTCCCGCCGCGCGGCGGCGACGGCATCGTGCCCGGGGCCGGCCGTCGTCAACGTCGACGACGCCTACGGCAGGCGCCTGGTGATGGACCTGCAGCGCGCCGGCGCGCCTCCCGTCGTCACCTTCTCCGCCGCCGGGCACCTCGCCGACCTGACCGCCCACGACGTCTCCTTCGATGCCTCCGGGACGCGCTTCACGCTGCACGGCCGGGGGCCGGCGCGCGAGGTCGAGCTGCGGCTGCCCGGTCATTTCAACGTCGAGAACGCGCTGGCCGCGCTGGCCTCGGCCCTGGCCCTCGGGATCGACCTCGACACGGTCGATCGAGGCGCTTGCGGTCGCCGAGCCGGTTCCCGGGCGCATGGAGCCGATCGACGCCGGCCAGGACTTCGGCGTCCTGGTCGACTACGCGCACACTCCCGGATTCGCTCGAGAACGTCCTGCGCGCCGCGCGGCGGCTGACCGACGGGACGCTGATCTGCGCATTCGGCTGCGGCGGCGACCGCGATCCGCTGAAGCGGCCGCTGATGGGTCGTGCCGGGGCCGAGCTCGTCCGACGTCGCGATCGTCACCTCCGACAACCCGCGCTCCGAGGACCCGGAGGCGATCATCGCCCAGGTCCTCGCCGGCATCCCCGAGCGACCGGCGCGATCTCGTCCTCGTCGAGCCCGATCGGCGGCGGGCGATCGCCCTGGCGATCGAGCGGGCGAGCTGCCGGGCGACCTGATCGTGATCGCCGGCAAGGGCCACGAGCAGGGCCAGGAGTTCGAGGGCGGCCGGAAGATCCCGTTCGACGACCGCGAAGTCGCCCGCGAGGAGCTCGCCGCGCCGATGATCGAGCTGGCGCCGGAGAGGATCGCCGCCGAGGCGGGTGCCGGAGATCGTCGGCTCGCCGGCCGGCGACGGCGCGGCCGCCGGCCGGCCCGAGCCGTGATCGACTCCCGCGAGGCGGGTCGCGGCGACCTCTTCTTCGGCCTTCCCGGCGCGCAGGTCGACGGCGGACGGTTCGCCGCGCAGGCGCTCGAGCGGGGCGCCTGGGGGGTCGTGGTGACGCCGGAGCGTGCCGCCGAGCTGACCGCCGCGGGCGCGCCCGCGGGGTGGGTCATCGCCGCGACCGATCCGCTGGCCGCGCTGCAGTCGCTCGCCCGCGCGCTGGCGGCGCGAGATCGGGTGCCCGCTCGTCGGCATCACCGGCTCCACGGGCAAGACCTCGGCCAAGGACATCAGCCGGGCGCTGTTGCCGGCGCGCGTCCACGCGAGCCCGGAGAACTTCAACACCGAGATCGGGATGCCGCTGGCGCTGCTCGCCGCCCCGCCGGACACCGAGGTGCTGGTGATGGAGATGGCGATGCGGGGGATGGGGCAGATCGCCGAGCTGTGCGAGATCGCCGAGCCCGACGTCGCCGCGATCACGAACGTCGGACCCGTCCACCTCGAGCTGCTCGGCACGCTCGAGGCGATCGTCGAGGCGAAGGCGGAGATCCTCAAGGGGCTCGAGCGCCAGGGGCCGGGCCGTCCTGCCCGCCGACACGGAGGCCCTCGAGCCCCACCTCGGCGACGATCTCGAGGTGCTCACGTTCGGGCCCGGCGGCGACGTCTTCGCGCTCTCCCGCTCGGTGGCGGGCGGTCGGACCGCGGCGCGGATCGGCACACCCGGGGGGACGGCCGACTTCGACTTCCCGTTCGAGGAGGACGCACAACCTGACGAACGCGCTCTGCGCGATCGCGATCGGCGTGTCGCTCGGCATGGATCCGGCCGAGATGGCGCGTCGGACCTCGCGGATAGAGTTCTCGCGCCTCCGCGGCGAACGGGTTTCGCTGAGCGGGCGGATCTTGCTGCTCAACGACTGCTACAACGCGAATCCGATCTCGATGCGCGCCGCGATCGAGAACCTGGCGACGCACGGTCGCCGGCCGCGACGGCGACGCCCGGGCGGTCGGCATCCTCGGCGGCATGGCCGAGCTCGGCCCCGACGGTCCCGATTTCCACGAGGAGATCGGTGCCCTGGCGCGGGAGCGCGGGATCGGCCCGCTGATCGGCGTCGGCGAGCTCGCCCGCGACTACTCGCCGGACCTCTGGGCGCGCCGACGCCGACGCGGCGATCGACCTGGTCGCCGGCCGAGCTGCGAGCCGGGAGACGTCGCGCTCGTCAAGGGCTCGCGCTCGGTCGGCCTCGAGCGGCTCACCGACGGCCTCCGCGCCCGGATCGGCGAGGAGGACGATGATCGCCCTCGCGCAGTCGAACGGTCTCAGCACGGTCCCGGTCGACCGCGGGGCGATCCTGATCGCCGGGATGGCGGCGATGCTGATCACGATCTTCCTCGGGCCGAAGTTCATCGAGAAGCTGCGCGAGCGCGAGTTCGGCCAGCAGATCCGGGAGGAGGGGCCGGAGGGGCATCACTCCAAGGCGGGCACGCCGACGATGGGCGGGCTGATCATCTTCGCCGCGATCGCGATCCCCTACCTGGTGCTCAGCGACCGCGACACCGAGAGCCTCTGCGTGTTCGGCGTCGCCCTCGGCAGCGCCGCGATCGGGTTCGCCGACGACTACATCAAGATCATCAAGCGCCGCTCCCTCGGGCTCTCGGCGCGCTGGAAGCTCTCGTTCCAGATCGCCCTCGCGGTCGTCCTCTGGTGGGTCGCGTTCCAGGAGGTCGGTCTCGATCCGAGCCTGCAGATCCGGATCTTCGACGCCGAGATCTATCTCGGGCCCGGTCGTCTACGTGATGCTCAGCTTCGTCGTGCTCGCGGGCGCGAGCAACGGCGTCAACCTCACCGACGGGCTCGACGGGCTGGCGGCCGGGTGCTGCGCGATCGTCTTCCTCTCCTATCTGGCGATCACGATCACGACCGGCCAGGAGGACCTCGCGCTGCTGTCGGCCTGCTTCGTCGGCGCCTCGGTCGGCTTCCTCTGGTTCAACTCGTTCCCGGCATCGATATTCATGGGGGACACCGGCTCGCTCGGGCTCGGCGGGGCGATCGCCGGGCTCGCGATCATGACCCAGACCGAGATCCTGCTGATCATCCTCGGCGGGATCTTCGTGATCGAGGCGCTGTCGGTCGCTGATCCAGGTCTTCACGTTCAAGACGCTTCCGCCGCCGCGTCTTCCTGATGGCGCCGGTCCACCACCACTTCGAGATGAAGGCCTGGTCGGAGACGAAGATCATGATCCGGTTCTGGATCATCGGCGCCGTCCTCGCCGGCATCGGATACACCCTCTTCCAGAACAGCATCGGCACCTGACGGGCCGGGAGGCCCGGCTCGGCGTCATCGCCGGCCTCGCGGCCGGCTATGGCCGCATCGGCCGACTCTTCCTTGATCTGACGCCTCCCGACCTCGTCAGGAGCAGTGGCTCGACTAGGAGCGTCCAGGCCGGCGGCGAAGCTATCGGCATGTCGCCGCCGACCGAACGCCCGCCGCTTCCCGACGGGCCCTTCCTCGTCGTCGGGCTGGCGCGCTCGGGGATCGCCGCCGCCGAGGCCCTGCTCGCGCGCGGCGAGCGCGTGTACGGCACCGACTCCGGAAATCCTCCGGATGCGAGCAGGCTTGCCGACCTCGGCGTCGAACTGAGTCTGGATGGCGACGGCACGGAACTTCTCGACCGCGTGAACGCGGTGATCAAGAGCCCCGGGGTGCCGCAGGAAGCCGCCGTCGTCGCCAGCCGCCCGGGAAGCGGGAAAGACCGTGATCGGGGAGCTCGAACTGGGCTGGCGGATGCTTCCGAACCGCTTCGTCGCGGTGACCGGCACGAACGGCAAGACGACCGTCGTCGAGTGGCTCGGCCACGTCTGGCGGGAGGCGGGAGAGCCGCGTCGCCGTCGCCGGGAACGTCGGCACGCCCGCTGGCGGCGCTGCCGCCGCGGCTGCGGGGCGACGAGACCGTGGTCTGCGAGTGCTCCTCCTTCCAGCTCGAGGACTCGGCGGCGTTCGCTCCCGAGGTCGCGGTGATGCTCAACTTCAGCCCCGACCATCTCGACCGCCACGGCACGCTCGACGCCTACCTCGGCCGCGAAGCTGCGGATCTTCGCCTCCCAGACCGAAGCCGACGTCGCCGTCTACGACGCCGACGAGCCGGCGACTCGCCGACGGCCGAGATCCCCGGCTCGGGACGGCGCTCCCGCTACGGGATCGATGCCTGCGAGGACGGGCGACTGCGAGGTCGCGCTTCGCCGACGGCGCCATCCGCGACTCCGAGGGCGTGCTCGTCGACCGCTCCGAGCTCGCCCTCGCCGGCGATCACAACCTCCGCAACGCGATGGCGGTCGCCACCGCCGCCCTCGCCGCCGGGCTTCCCGCGGGATGCCGTCGCCCGCGGCCTCCGCACCTTCGCCGGCGTTCCGCACCGGCTCGAGCCGGTTGCCGAGATCGACGGCGTCACCTACGTCAACGACTCGAAGGCGACGAACGTCGCCGCCGCGGCCGCAGCGCTCGGCTCGTTCGGGGGCGGCGTGCACGCGATCCTCGGCGGCAGCCTCAAGGGCGGCGGCTTCGCCGACCTGGTCCCGGCCGTGGCCGAGAGCTGCGTCGCCTGCTACCTGATCGGCGAGGCGGAGGAGCGGCTGGCCGGCGACCTCGCTCCGGCCGGGAACGCCGCTCGAGCGATGCGGGGACCTCGGCGACGGCCGTCGCGGCTGCCGCCCGCGCCGCGCGGCCGGGCGAGACCGTCCTGCTGGCGCCGGCGTGCGCGAGCTTCGACGCCTTCCGCAACTACGAGGAGCGCGGCAACGCGTTCCGCGAGTTCGTCGAGGGCTTCCGATGAGCGGCCTCGCCGGATCGCTCCGCACCGGGCTGCGGCCGCGCCGGAGCGGCGAAGAAGAAGTCGAAGGCGAAGCGCGGGAGAAGCCGCTCGAGTACACGCTGCTGGTGACGGCGACGATGTGCCTGCTGACGTTCGGCGTGGTCATGGTCTTCAGCGCCAGCTCGAGCGCCTCGCTGCTCAACAACGGCGACAGCCTCTTCTACCTGAAGCGCACCCTGATGTTCGGCGCGTTCGGGCTGGTCGCCCTGAAGCTGCTCTCGATGCAGCGGCTCGAGAACCTGCGGCGGCTGACCGGTCCGATCCTGATCGGCGCGGTCGGGCTGCTGCTCGTCACGAAGGTGATGGGCACCTCGGCCAACGGCGCGCAGCGCTGGCTCGCGTTCGGCCCGATCCAGATCCAGGCCTCGGAGATCGCCAAGATCGCCCTGATGCTCTACGGGGCGAGCCTGCTGGCCGATCGCCCGCGATCTGACCCGCGACCTGCGCAGCATGCGGCCGTTCCTGCTCGATGGCGGGCGGGATCTGCGCGCTGATCGTCGTCGAGCCGGACCTCGGCACCGCGATGGTCACGGCCTTCTCGGTCGCCGCACTGCTGATCGCCGCCGGGGCGAAGATCCGCCACCTCGCGATGATCGCCGGCGCGCTGCTCGCTGCTCGTGCTGATCGCGGTCCTGATGGAGCCGTACCGGATGGCGCGCCTGACGAGCTTCATCAACCCGGGGCGGACGCGGCCGGCGCCGGGTTCCAGGGTCAGCAGGCCTCGATCGCGCTCGGCTCGGGCGGGATCTTCGGCGTCGGCATCGGCGAGAGCGTCCAGAAGGCCTTCTACCTGCCCGAGGCCCACACCGACATGATCGCCGCGGTGATCGGCGAGGAGCTCGGATTGATCGGGATCTCGCTCCTCGTCGGCCTCTACATGCTGTTCGGATATGCGGGTTTCCGCACCGCCCAGAAGGCGCGGGATCGCTACGGTCGCCTGCTCGCCGCCGGATTGACGGCGATGATTCTGGTCCAAGCGTCGATCAACCTCTTCGCCGTCCTGGGCCTGGCCCCGCTGACGGGCGTGACACTCCCATTCGTCTCCTACGGAAACAGCAGCCTGATCGTCACCCTCGCGGCCGTCGGCCTGCTGCTCAACGTCGCCAACGGGGGCACCGCCAGGATGGCCGCGCGGCCCGCGACGAGGTCGCGCCGCCCCTGCGCGTCGTCGACGGCGGACGCTCGCAGACCCGATCGCAGCCGCGGAGGAGCCAAAGGAGTGCCCGTGCCGCGAGTCGTGATCGCAGCAGGCGGTACGGCGGGGCACGTGGTTCCAGCGCTGGCCGTCGCCGACGCGCTCGCTGAGGCCGGCGCCGACGGTCAGCTTCGTCGGCACGCGCGAACGGGCCGAGGCGCAGCTCGTGCCCGCGGCCGGCTACGAGATCGACTTCATCGACGTCCGCGGCCTCGACCGCCGCAACCCGCTCCGGGCCGCGGTCGCGCTCGGCAAGTCGGGCGCCGCCGTGCGGGTCGTTCGCCGCCTCCTCGAGGACCGCGGCGCCGACGCCGTCATGGGCGGGGGCGGCTACGTCGCGGCGCCGGCCGGGATCGCCGCGACGACGATGCGGCTGCCGCTCGTCCTGACCGAGGCCGACAGCCACCTCGGGATGGCCAACCGGCTGCTCGCGCCCCGCGCCTACCGGGTCTGCCTCGCGTTCCCGATCGAGGGCAGGGAGGGGCGACAGGTATCTGGTCACCGGTCGCCCGGTTCCCGCGGCGATCGCCGCGCGCCGACCGGGGCGCGGCGCGCGAGCGAGTTCGGCATCGACCCCGACGTCCCGTGCCTGCTGATCTTCGGCGGCAGCCTCGGGGCGCTGCGGATCAACCGAGCCGCCGCCGACGCGTTCTCGCCGGGCGGGCCCGGCCGGCGAGCGGCCCTTCCACGTCCTTCACATCGCCGGCGAGCGCGACTACCCGGTCGTGCAGCCCGATCTGGCCTCCGCGTCCCGCTACACGCTGCTCGAATACCTGCCGGACCTCGCCGACGCGCTCGCCGCCAGCGATCTCGTGCTCGCCCGCTCCGGCGGCTCGGTCTTCGAGATGACCGCGGCCGGCAAGCCGGCCGTCCTCGTCCCCTATCCGCACGCCGCCGCTCGCCACCAGCACGCGAACGCGGCGTGGATGGAGAGGGCGGGGGCCGCCCGCGTCGTCGAGGACGAGGATCTCGACCCCGAGCGGCTCGTCGCCGAGGTGGCGCCGCTGCTCGCCGATCCCGAGCGGCTCGCCCGCATGGCCGCCGCCTCGCGAGCGCTGGCCAGGCTCGACGCCGCCGAGCGGGTCGCCGGCGAGGTGCTCGCGTCGCTCCGGTCTCGGAGAAGCGGAGCGACGCGGCATGAGCCGATGCGCGCGGCCGCTCCACTTCATCGCGATCGGCGGCGCCGGCATGAGCGGGCTCGCGCTCGTCTGCCACGCCCTCGGTCACCCGGTGACGGGCTCGGATCGGGCCGAGTCGGACTACCTCGAGCGCCTCGCGAGCCGCCGGGATCGAGCCGCTGATCGGTCACGACGCCGCGTCCGTTCCCGCCGACGCCGACGTCGTCGTCTCGACCGCCATCCCCGAGGACAACGTCGAGCTGGCGATCGCCCGCGAGCGCGGTCAGCGGATCATGCATCGATCGGAGCTGCTCGCCGAGGTCTGCGGCCGCAAGCGCCTGATCGCCGTCGCCGGCGCCCACGGCAAGACGACGACGTCGGGGATGATCGCCCACGCCCTCAGGGAGGCGGGGGGCGATCCGGCCTTCCTGCTCGGCGGCGAGCTTCCGGGCGGCGGACCCGGACGGCGAGCCCGCCAACGCCGGCCTGGGGCGAGTCCCCGTGGGTCGTCGCCGAGGCCGACGAGAGCGACGGCAGCTTCCTGAAGCTCGACCCGGAGGTGGCGATCGTCACCAACGTCGAGCTCGACCACCACTCGCACTGGAGCGGGGAGGGGGAGCTGATCGAGGCGTTCGCGAAGTTCACGGCCGGGCGCCGCCGCCGTCGTCCGGCCGGCGGGCAACCGGCTCGCCGCGCTCGACGGCGCCGGCGCGGTCCTCGGCTTCGCCGTCGCGCCGCCGCCGGGCTCGCGCGAGGGCGTCGCCGCCGCGCTGCTCGCCGACCGACGTCGAGGCGGTCGCCGGCGGGCAGCCGGTTCCGGCTCGTTTCCGAGGCGCTCGGCGAGGTCGAGGTGCGGCTGTCGATTCCGGGGCGCCACAACGTCGCCAACGCGACGGCGGCGATCGGCGGGCTGCTCTGCGCGCGCCGAGCTCGACCCGGGCCTGCCGCCGATCGAGGACCTGATCGCGGCGCTCGAGAGCTTCCCGGGGATGGCCCGGCGCCTCGAGCGCAAGGGCACCCGCTCGGGCGCGGTGATCTACGACGACTACGCCCATCATCCGACCGAGGTCGCCGCCTCGCTCGCCGCCCTCCGGGAGCTTCCCCATCGGCGCCTGATCGCCGTCTTCCAGCCTCACCTCTACTCGCGCACGAAGGCGCTGGCGTCGCGATTCGGGCGCGCCCTGGCGGCCGCCGACGAGATCGGCGTCATCGACGTCTACCCGGCGCGCGAGCTCCCGGTCGGGCCGCTCGAGGGGGTCAGCGGCCTCGACGTGGCCGAGGCCGCCGCCGACGCGGCCCCGGGGCGACCGGTCTGGTGGCTCGGCGATGCGGACCGGGCGGAGTCGGTGCTCGCCGGACCGGCTCGCGCGACGGCGACGTGCTCGTCACGCTCGGGGCCGGCGACGTCTTCCGGCTCGGCGAGCGCGCTCGCGGAGGGAGGGGGCGGATCGTGAGCGCAGCGCCCGAATCGATGATCGAGCGGGACTTCGATCTCGCCCGCCTGACCACGGTTCGCGCCGGCGGATCGGCCGACATGTTCGCCCGGGCCGGCGACGGAGGCGGACCTGATCGCGCTCCTGGCGCTGCGCGCGGTCGGAGGGCGCCGCGGTAGGAGTGGTGGGCTCGGGATCGAACCTTCTCGTATCGGACGATGGATTTCGAGGACTGGTCCTCAAACTCGATGGTGAGCTGGCGCGGATCGAGCGCGACGGCGAGCGCCTGCTCTGCGGCGCCGGCGTCCGCCTGCCGTCGGCCGCCGCGAAGTCGGCCGGCTGGGGCCTCAGCGGCCTCGAGTTCGGGGTCAACATCCCCGGCACCGTCGGCGGGGCGGTCCGGATGAACGCCAACGCCTACGGCGGCGAGCTCGCCAGGACCCTCGAGTGGGTCTCGGTCTGCACCGCCGACGGCGCCGAGCGGCGCACTCCCGACGAGCTCGGGTTCTCCTACCGGCGCTCGAACCTCGGCGACGGCGAGGTCGTGTCGATGGCGCGAGTTCCACCTCACGCGCGTCCGAACCCGAGTCGGTCAAGGCGACGCTCGCCGAGATGCGGTCGAAGCGGCGCGAGGCGCAGCCCTCCGGGATCAAGACGTTCGGCTCGACCTTCAAGAACCCCGACGACGAGCGCGCCGAGGGGCGGTCGTCCGGGCAGCTGCTCGATGCGGCCGGCTGCCGCGGCCTGCGGGTCGGCGGCGCGAGCTTCTCCGCCAAGCACGCGAACTTCGTCGAGAACGACGGCACCGCGACGACCGCCGACATCCTCGCCCTGATGTCGGCCGGGCGCCGCCGGGTCCATGAGCTGACCGGCGTCGTGCTCGAGCCCGAGGTGCAGATCCTCGGCGAGGTCGAGTGGCCCGCCGACTGGGAGCTGGAGCTGATGGCCTCCGGAGCGATCGCGAAGGCGCCGGTCGCGGCGCGCTCGACGCGCCCGAGGGCCGGGCTGCGGACACGGAAGCGCTCGCTTCCGTCCTGGCGGGTGACGAGGCGCTGGCTCGTCGTCGGCGCGATCGTCGCCGCGGCGCTGCTCGCCGGCTACATGCTCTGGTTCCGCGACTCGTCGTTCGTCGCCGTCGAGCGGGTCGACGTCACCGGCTCGGACCTCTCCCCGGAGGTCGAGGGTCACCTCAGCGAGGCCGGCGATGGGCCTCAGCACCCTGCACCTCGACCGCTCGGCCCTCGATGCCGCGGTCGCCGACGACCCGTCGGTCGTCGCGCTCAAGATCCAGACCGACTTTCCCCACGGGCTGACCATCGACGTCCAGAGCCGGACGCCCGCCGGCTGGCTCGACGCCGACGGCGGCGCGCTGATCGCCGCCGACGGCACCGTGCTCGACACCGGCGTCGAGCAGCCCGAACGGGCTGCCGAAGATCGACGCCGAGTCAGCTCGAACCTGGACGGCCGCGCCGACGGCGCGGCGCTGGCCGCCGCCCGGGTCCTCGGGCGCGGCGCCCGGGCCCGCTGCAGCCGCAGGTCGACAGCGCGAGCGTCGACGACGAGCACGGGGTCGTGGTCGAGGTCACCGGCGGGATCGAGCTGCGGTTCGGCGACCCCGGGAACGCCGATCAGAAGTGGCGGGCGGCGAGCGCCGTGCTGGCCGATCCGGGGCTGACGAGCGCGACCTACATCGACCTCTCGGTGCCCTCCAGACCGGTGGTCGGATAGGCCGTCCAGAACCCTCGACCCAGGGTCGAGGGATTGAAAAGTCTCAACCATCGCTTGAGACAGGGATCTTGCAGAGCGATTAAGGTGACGTTGACACCCACCCGGTTGTCACTTACTTTTGCTGGCGTTTGCGGGGAACTCCCGCGCAAACTCTCAACTATCACTCAAGCTCCGGACGGAACAGAGAAAGGCGTGTGAAGCTCACATGGAGGCTTCCAGTTACCTGGCGGTGATCAAGGTGGTCGGCGCGGGAGGCGGCGGCACCAACGCGGTATCCCGCATGGTCGATGCAGGGCTGAAGGGCGTCGAGTTCCTTGCCGTCAACACCGACGCGCAGGCGCTGCGCTCGTGCGAGGCCGACGTGAAGCTCGCGATCGGTCAGGAGCTGACCCGCGGCCTCGGCGCCGGCGGCAACCCCGAGGTCGGGGCCGGAGCCGCCGCGGAGAGCCGCGACGACATCAAGGAGGCCCTGAAGGGGGCCGACATGGTCTTCGTCACCGCCGGCGAGGGCGGCGGCACCGGCACCGGCGCGGCCCCCGTGATCGCCGAGATCGCCAAGCAGGAGATCGGCGCGCTGACCGTCGGCGTCGTCACCAAGCCGTTCGAGTTCGAGGGCGCCCGGCGCATGCAGCAGGCCCTCGACGGGATCGAGAAGCTCCGCAACGAGGTCGACACCCTGATCATCGTTCCGAACGAGAAGCTGCTCAACATCGTCGAGCGCCGCGAGCCGATCAGCGAGGCATTCCGCAAGGCCGACGACATCCTCCGCCAGGGCGTCCAGGGCATCACCGACCTGATCACGGTCCCCGGCCTGATCAACCTCGACTTCGCCGACGTCCGGGCGATCATGTCCGACGCCGGATCCGCCCTGATGGGCATCGGCACCTCCGCCGGCGAGAGCCGCGCGGGCGAGGCCGCCAAGGAGGCGATCTCCTCGCCGCTGCTCGAGTCCGCCATCGACGGCGCGACGGGCATGCTCCTCAACATCACCGGTGGCGAGGACATGGGCCTCTTCGAGGTCAACGAGGCCGCCGAGGTCGTCAGCAGCACCGCGGACAAGGGCGCCAACATCATCTTCGGCGCCGTCGTCGACAACACGATGGGCGACGAGCTCCGCGTGACCGTCATCGCGACCGGCTTCGAGGGCTTCGAGATGCTCGCCCGCCGTCCGGCCGAGGTCCGCCGCCGCAGCCGCCGCCGCGGCGTTCAGCCCCCGACCGACCGGGAGATCCGCTCGCTCGAGGTCAGCGACGACGACATCGACATCCCGCCCTTCCTGCGGGACTAGTCTGAAGTAGCTCCGGTGGGCGTGGCCTGCCGAGGGACTCGCCGGCCGGCGGAAGTTGGTTTGGGCAGTGAGGGGAAGGTTCGGCGAGACTCGCCGAGCCGCTTTCGCGGCTCCGATGGCAGGAAACGACGCACTACGGCGTCGCTAGCTGCCAGCGAGCAGATCGACTGGCCGCTTCCCGCCCCACCAGTCACCTGACGCTCTGCCGAGCGGCAACACCGCGCAGCCCGGCAGCGGACGCGAGCGGAGCATTGCCGGAGTTATCTAGCCTGCCGAGCGGCAATACCGCGCAGCCGGCAAGCGGACGCGAAGCCGGAGCATCTCCGGAGTTATCTACTCCAGCGCCAGGATCAGCTCCCGGATCGCTCCGGGGTAGCGGTAGGTGAGGCCGCCGTGGGCGCCGTCGAAGAGGTCGAGGGTGTGGTCGACGCCGAGGGCGGTCAGCTCGTTCGAGAACGCCTGGGCGCCGAGGTCGAGCTGGTACTCGTCGCTCTTGCCGGCGTCGAGGTAGATGCGCCGCATCGAGCGCAGGGCGTCGGCGTGGCGCGGGGGCCATGTGGACCGGGTCGTGGTCGAGCCACTGCTGCCAGACGTCGTCGATCAGCCTGCCGCTGGTCAGGTCGAAGGGCAGCAGCGCCTTGCCGGGCCGGTCGGGGTCGGGTGAGTAGGCGGCGGCGTAGCCGTACATCTCGATCGGGTTGTGGCGGGAGTAGTCGAACGGGTCCTCCTCGGGCAGCTGCTCGAAGAAGACGTCGTAGGAGGACTCGTAGTGGTCGCGGAGCGTCCGGACGGCGCGTCGCGAATCCCGGGCGTCATCGAGACCTCGAAGAGGGCGTCGCCGGCGTGGGAGGCGAGCGCCGAGAAGACGTCGGGCCGCATCATCGGCACGACCATCGCGCCGTAGCCGCCCGACGACTTGCCGGTGATGCCGCGGTGCTCGCGGTCGGCGGCGGTCGGGTAGCGGTCGTCGACGAACGGGACGATCTCGTCGCAGAGGTAGGACTGGTAGGGGCCGCTGGCGATCGAGTCGAGGAACTGCGAGCCGCCGTAGGAGGTCCAGCAGTCGACCATCACGACGATCGCGTCCGGGCACTCGTCGGAGGCGAGCATCGCGTCCATCCGCTCGATGAACGTCGGCTCGAACGCCTTGCGGCCCATCCACATGTCGTTCTGGCCGGTGTAGCCCTGGATCACGTAGATCGTCGGCAGCTCGCGCGGGTGGTCGAGCTCGACGCCCGGGGGCCGGAGCACGTAGAGCGGGCGCCGGGCCGGATCGCCGAGCGGGTTGTCCGCCAGGAGGTCGGACTCGACGACGAGCCGGTCGAGCGTGCCCGAGAGGGGAACGCTCCAGGGCCGTGCCGAGCAGCTCGTCGCCGGCGTCGGTGCTTTCGCTGAGCAGCTTCATGCGCGCTGGACACTAGCCCACGGCACTGCCCGGCTCCCGCTAGCCTGCCGCGCGTGAGCGAATCCGAGCCGCTGCGGCGCACCTCCCTCTACGACGAGCACGTCGCCGCCGGCGCCCGGCTGGTCCCGTTCGCCGGCTGGGAGATGCCCGTCCAGTACGAGGGCGTCGCCGCCGAGCACGAGGCCGTGCGCGAGCGCAGCGGCATGTTCGACGTCTCCCACATGGGCCAGATCAGGACGCGCGGCCCCGAGGCCGCTCGAGTTCCTCCAGCGCGTGGTCAGCAACGACGTCGCGCAAGCTCGCCCTCGGCGGCGCCCAGTACTCGTGCCTGTGCGCCGACGACGGCGGCATCCTCGACGACCTCTTCAGCTACCTGCTCGAGGACGGCACGACTACCTGACCGTCTCCAACGCCGCCAACCACGAGATCCGACCTCGCCCGCTTCCGCGAGCTCGCCGCCGGCTTCGACGTCGAGGTCGAGGACCTCGCCCCCGAGCTTCGCGATGCTCGCCGTCCAGGGACCCGAGGCCCGAGCGGCCGTCGCCGGGCTCGCCGTCGGCGAGCTCCCGGCCGCGGATGCGGACGGCGACGCTCGAGGTCGCCGGCGTCCGAGGCGCTCGTCTGCGGCACCGGCTACACCGGCGAGGACGGGGTCGAGATCCTCCTCGCCCCCGACGACGCGCCCGAGCTCTGGCGGCAGCTGCTCGCCGCCGGGGTGACGCCCTGCGGGCTCGGCGCCCGCGACACGCTCCGGCTCGAGGTCTGCTTCCACCTCCACGGCAACGACATGGGCCCGGACCGCAACCCGATCGAGGCCGGCCTCGGCTGGTGCTGCAAGGAGGAGACGGGATTCGCCGGCTCCGAGGCCGTCGCCGCCGCCCGCGCCGAGGGGACCGCCGAGAAGCTCGCCGCCTTCGCGATCGAGGGCCGCGGCATCCCGCGCGCCGGCAACCCGATCCTCTCGGCGGGCGAGCCGCGTCGGGCACCGTCACCAGCGGCACGTTCTCACCGTCGCTGGGCATCGGGATCGGGATGGGATACGTTCGCTCCGAACTCGCCGAGCCCGGGACGACCGTCGAGATCGACGTCCGGGGGCGGGTCCGCGATGCGGAGATCCGCAGCAAGCCCTTTACGACGAAGACCCGGAAACTGACCGAACGCGAAAGGACCCGCATGGCGACCGAGGAGAGCTACCCCGACGAGCTGCGTTACCACCCCGAGCACGACTGGGCACGGATCGACGGCGACGAGGCCGTCTTCGGGGTCACCTGGTACGCGCAGGACTCGCTCGGCGACGTCGTCTTCTTCGACCCGCCCGAGGTCGGCGCGACGGTCTCCAAGGACGAGCCCTACACCGAGGTCGAGTCCGTCAAGGCCGTCTCCGACGTGATCGCCCCGCTCAGCGGCGAGATCCTCGAGGTCAACGACGAGGCCGGCACGAACCCCGAGCTGATCAACACCGATCCCTACGGCAAGGGCTGGATGGTCAAGGTCAAGCTCAGCGACCCGGCCGAGGTCGACGCCCTCCTCGACGCCGCCGCGTACAGGGACCTGATCTCCGACTGACCCACCAGCAACCTGACGCCCCTGCCGAGCGGTAACACCGCGCAGCCCGAGGAGAGCGGACGCGAAGCGGAGCATCTGCTCGGAGTCATCTAAGACGCCCCTGCCGAGCGGTAACACCGCGCAACCCGAGCAGAGCGGACGCGAAGCGGAGCATCTGCTCGGAGTCATCTGAGCCGCGCCGCCCACCTCTCTAACCTCTCGCCGGTGAGCGGCTACACCTCGGTCACCGGCGACGAGCGTCGCGAGATGCTCGACGCGATCGGCGTCTCCTCGGTCGAGGAGCTCTTCGACGTGCCCGCGGGCGTCCGGCTCGACCGTGCGCTCGACCTGCCCGACGGCCTCAGCGAGGCCGAGGTCTACGAGCGGATGCGCTCGCTCGCCTCCCGCAACGCCGACGCCGAGTCGGAGGTCTGCTTCCTCGGCGCCGGCATGTACGACCACTACGCGCCGGCGATCGTCGACGCGATCATCTCCCGCTCCGAGTTCCTGACGCCCTACACGCCCTACCAGCCGGAGATCTCCCAGGGCGGGCTGCAGTCGATGTTCGAGTTCCAGACGGCGATGACCGAGCTGACCGGCCTGCCGCTCTCGAGCGCCGGCCTCTACGAGGGCCCCTCGACCGTCGCCGCCGCCGGCTACCTGGCGATCGGCGCGACCAAGCGCCGCCGCTTCGTCGTCTCGGCCGGCCTGCACCCGCACAGTCGCGAGACGCTGCGCACCTACTCGGAGGGCTACCCGGCCGAGGTGGCCGAGGTCCCGATGAGCGGCGGCGTCACCGACCTCGAGGCGCTCGCCGCCGCCGTCGACGACGAGACCGCGGCCGTGATCGTCCAGTACCCGAGCTTCCTCGGCGGCGTCGAGGACCTCGAGCGGATCGCGCGAGATCGCCCATGAGGCGGGCGCGTTACTCGTCGCCTCCTGCGACCCGATCGCGCTCGGAATCCTCCGCACCCCCGGCGACTGCGGCGTCGACATCGCCGTCGGGGAGGGGCAGCCGCTCGGCAACCGCCTCGACTACGGCGGGCCGTCGTTCGGCTTCTTCTGCGCGACCGAGGAGCAGATCCGCCGCATGCCGGGCCGGATCGCCGGCGAGACCGTCGACGTCGACGGCCGCCGCGGGTTCGTGCTCGCGCTGCAGACCCGCGAGCAGCACATCCGCCGCGAGAAGGCGACCCACAACATCTGCACGGCCCAGGCGCTCAACGCGCTCGGCGGGATGATCTACCTGAGCTGGCTCGGCCGCCAGGGCCTCGTCGAGCTCGGCGAGCTGCTGGTTCGCCGTACCGACTACGCCCGCCGGCGCCTGGCCGCCGTCGAGGGCGTCGAGGCGCTCCACGACGACCCGGTCGTCCGCGAGTTCGCGATCACCTTCGACGCGCCGGTCCAGCGAGGTCCTCGACTACTGCGCCGAGCGCGGCGTCGCCGCCGGCGTGCCGCTCGGCCCCGAATACGGCAACGGCCTGCTGGTCGCGATCACCGAGCAGCGCACGATCGAGCAGATCGATCGCCTCGCGAACCTGCTCGGCGAGGCCGTCGGCCGAGGCCGCCGGCCGCAGCGCCGCAAGCCGCCGGGGTGTCCGCGTGAGCCCGGCCACGGCGAACCCGCCGAGCAGCGCCGTCGCCGAGACGCCCATGCAGCGCGACCACGCGGTGACGATCTACGAGCGCTCGGTCCCGGGCCGCCGCGCCGCCGCGATCCCCGCCTCGGGCGTGCCCGACGGCGACCGGCCGATCTCGGAGCTGATCCCCGAGCACCTGCTGCGCCGCGAGCCGGCCCGCCTGCCCGAGGTCTCCGAGCCGGAGATCGTCCGCCACTACAACCGCCTCTCGCGCCGGAACTTCGATCTCGACTCCGGGATCTACCCGCTCGGCTCCTGCACGATGAAGCACAACCCGCGCCTCAACGAGCGGGTCGCCGCGCTGCCCGGCCACGCCCGCCTCCATCCCGGCGCAGGACCCGCAGCGCGCCCAGGGGGCGCTCGAGCTGATGTGGTCGCTCGAGCGGTCGCTCAGCGAGATCTGCGGCCTGCCCGCACGTCAGCCTCCAGCCGTCGGCCGGCTCGCACGGCGAGCTCGCCGGCCTGCTGCTCACCCGCGCCTTCCACGAGGCCACGGCGACGGCGAGAAGCGGACCCGGGTGCTGACGCCCGACACCGCCCACGGCACCAACCCGGCCTCGGTGACGATGGCCGGCTACGAGGTCGTCAAGGTCGCGACGAACGAGCGACGGCGGCGTCGATCTCGACGACCTCCGGGCCAAGACCGACGACCGGGTCGCCTGCCTGATGCTGACCAACCCGAACACGCTCGGCCTGTTCGACACGAACATCGCCGAGATCACCGGGATCGTCCGCGAGGCCGGCGGCACCCTCTACTACGACGGCGCCAACCTGAACGCGATCATGGGCCACTCGCGCCCCGGCGACATGGGCTTCGACATCGTCCACGTCAACCTCCACAAGTCGTTCAGCCAGCCCCACGGCGGCGGCGGCCCCGGCGCCGGCCCGATCGCCGTCTCCGAGCGGATCGCCCCGTACCTGCCGGTGCCGCGGATCGAGCGGGTCGAGGGCAACAACGGGGACGGCCCCGCGGTTCGAGCTCCGCGGCGCCGACGGCAACCCCGACTCGATCGGCCGGCTGCGCGGCTTCCAGGGCAACTTCGGCGTCTTCGTCCGCTCCTACGCCTACATCCTCAGCCTCGGCGGCAACGGCCTCACCGAGGCCTCCGAGACCGCCGTGCTCAACGCCAACTACCTGCTGGCGAGGATGCGCGAAGGGCCGCGCGGGCAAGTACCTGAAGCTGGCCTTCGACCGCCGCCCGATGCACGAGTTCGTCCTCTCCGGCAGCGGCGCCAAGAAGGAGCTCGGCGTCAAGACCCTCGACATCGCCAAGCGCCTGCTCGACCACAACATGCATCCGCCGACCGTCTACTTCCCGCTGCTCGTCGACGAGGCCCTGATGGTCGAGCCGACCGAGACCGAGGCCCGCGAGTCGCTCGACCGGTTCGCCGACGCGGTCGAGTCGATCCTCGCCGAGGCCGAGGAGGATCCGGAGATCGCCCGGCAGGCGCCGTACACGACGCCGGTCCGCCGCCTGGACGAGGCCGCGGCCGCCCGCAACCCGGTCGTCCGCCAAGAGTTCTAGCTAACTGCGCGACTCGCAGCGCTCCGGGCTGCTCGACTGCGCGTCACGAGCTCGGGAGTTCCTGCTCGCAGCTCGAGGACCGGGGCGAACAGGTCGCCGTGCTCCTCGACCCTGGCGAGCACGTCGTCGGAGGTGAAGCGGAGATCGTCGGGCTCCCCGGACTCGATGGTCGCCTCGACCTCCTCCCAGCGCAGCGGCGTCGAAGCGGTGGGCGCGGACCTGGCGCGTAGCGAGTAGACGGCGACGGTCGTCTTCGTCGAGCTGTTCTGGCTCCAGTCGACGAACACCTTCCCGGGCCGGAGCGCCTTCTTCATCTGCGAGGTGACCAGCTCCGGCTCCGACGATTCGAGCGCCTTGGCGACGGCGTGCGCATAGGGCTTGGTGTCCTCGTAGGTGACGTCGCCGTTCAGCGGCAGGTAGACCTGCATGCCCTTCGACCCGGAGGTCTTCGGGAAGCACTCGAGGCCGAAGTCGGCGAACAGCGCCCGCAGCCGCAGCGCGACCGCGCAGCACTCGACGATCGTGGCCGGCTCGCCCGGGTCGAGGTCGAAGGCCAGCACGGTCGGGCGCTGGACGTCGTCGACCTTCGCCAGCGACGGATGCAGCTCGATCGCTGCGAGCTGGGCGAGCCAGACCAGCGTCGGCAGGTCGTCGCAGACGGGGAACTCGATGTCGCCGGCGCGGTTGCCGGCCCAGACGCTCTCGGTGCGGACCCAATCGGGGTGATGAGCGGGGATGCGCTTCTCGAAGAAGCTCTTGCCCTCGACGCCGTTCGGGTAGCGGACCCTGGTCAGCGCGCGATCGCGCAGGTGGGGCAGCAGGGCCGGGCCGATCCTCGCGTAGTAGTCGATGACCTCACCCTTGGTGAAGCCGACCTCCGGGTAGAGGACCTTGTCGAGGTTCGTGACCGACAGCCGCCGGCCGTCGACCTCTACTTCGCGGCCTTCGCCCGCGACTTGCTCTTCGCCTTCGAGTCGTTGACTTGGAGCTCTTCGCGCCGCCCTTCGGCTTCGCCGAGCCGAGACTTCGGCTTCGACTCGGGCTTCTTGCGCTTCGCGCCGCCGCTCAGCTCGTCGCTCTTGATCGCCGCGAGCGACTCCTCGAGGGCGGCCATCAGGTCGGGCGCCTTGGTCGGCTTCGGCTCCTCGGCCTCGGCCGAGACGATGTCCTCGCCGGCGGCCTTGCGCTCGATCAGCTTCAGCAGCTCGGCTCGGTGCTCGTCCTCGTAGGCGGTGGGGTCGAAGTCGGTCGAGAGGGAGTCGATGACCTGCTTGGCCATCTCGATCTCCTGCTTCTTCGGCTCGACGTCGGGCTTCTCGCCGAGGACGCCCTCGAGCTGGGAGACGGGCACGACCTCGTCGGCGAAGCGCATCGTGGCCAGCGTCAGGATGCCGTCGCCGGCGCGAACCGCCGCGAGGCTCTCCTTGTTGCGCAGCACGAAGCGGGCGATCGCGACCTTGCGCTGCTCGCCCATCGCCTGCGCGAGCAGGGCGTAGGCGCGCTCGGCGCCCGGGGCGGGGCCGAGGTAGTAGGGCTGGTTGAAGTAGATCGGGTCGATCTGGTCGAGATCGACGAAGTCCTCGATCTCGATCGCCTTCGTCTTCTTGGGGTCGAGGGCCTCGAGCTCCTCGCGGCTCATCACGATGTACTGGTCGGGGGTGATCTCGTACCCCTTGACCATCTCCTCGTAGGCGACCTCTTCGCCGTCGGCCTCGGCGACGCGCTTGTGGCGCACCCGGGAGCCGTCCTTCTCGCGCAGCTCGCGGAAGCGGATGGCTCGGCTCGAGACCGCGGAGTAGAGCTTCACGGGCACGTTCAGGAGCCCGAAGGTGATCGATCCTGTCCAGATGGCGCGAGGCATGAATTGAGTCTTTCGACGATACCGCCCGGCCTCCGCCCGGACGACCGCGCGCCGGGCGTGATCTTGCGGCCGTCGCGAGCGTCGCCGGACGGTGGTGCGGATTATCCTGGCCTATGACCGGGAAATCCGCGCCACCTCATCGGTGCGGCACCGAGCGATGGCGGTAATCGTGGGATATGCGACTTGACAGACATCGAGCGCTCGCGCGGAGGATCGAGCCCATGACCGATCGCGCCCGCCGCGCATCGTCTTCCTCGCCTTCGAGGGCGTCGAGGCGCTCGACATCACCGGGCCCTGGGAGGTCCTCCACACCGCGGGCCTGATCGCCGGGCGGGTTCCCGAGCTGGTCTGCGTCACCGCCGACGGCCGCGACGTCCGGAGCAGCAGCGGGCTGACCTTCCGGCGCCGACGCCGCCGCTCGACGACGCTCGGCGCCCGGGATCGACACCTTCGTCGTCCCCGGCGGCATCGGCGTCGCTCGCGGCGGCCGCGAGGACCGCGAGCTCTGATCGCGGCGATCGGCGGGCTCGCGGCCGGGGCCCGGCGGACGGCCGGCGTCTGCACCGGCGCCTTCCTGCTCGCCGAGGCGGGCCTGCTCGACGGCCGCCGGGCGACGACCCACTGGGCGAGCTGCGCCCGGCTCGCCGAGCGCTATCCGGAGGTCGACGTCGATCCCGACCCGATCTTCATCCGCGACGGCGACCTCTACACGTCGGCCGGCGTCACGTCCGGGATGGATCTCGCGCTGGCCCTCGCCGAGGAGGACTTCGGCAGCGAGGTCGCGCTGCAGACCGCCCGCATGCTCGTCGTCTACGCCCGCCGGCCCGGCGGGCAGACCCAGTTCTCGGTCCAGCTCGCCCATCAGATCGCCGAGCGGGAGCCGCTGCGCGACCTGCAGGCATGGATCGGCGGAGCACCTCGACGAGGACCTCTCGGTCTCCGCCCTGGCCGGACGGGTCCACCTCTCCGAGCGGCAGTTCGCCCGCGTCTTCCGCCGCGAGCTCGGGACCACCCCGGGCGACTACGTCGAGCAGCTCCGGGTCGAGCGGGCGCGGAGCGCGCTCGAGTCCGGCACCGCCTCGCTCGAGGAGATCGCCGGCGCGCTGCGGGTTCGCCGGGGCCGAGGTCATGCGCACGCGCCTTCCAGCGACGACTCGGCACCAGCCCGAGCGAGTACAGACAGCGATTCCGGCCGCCCCTGGCCGCGCTGACGACACCGACGAACGAGGAGACACAACATGCAGATCGCCATCCCCATCTACCCGGCCTTCACGGCGCTCGACGCGGTCGGGCCCTACGAGGTCCTGCAGCGGCTCCCGGAGGCGGAGGTCGTCTTCTGCTCCGAGCAGCACGCGGGGTGGTCCGCACCGAGCAGGGGATGCTCGGCATCTCCGCCGACCGGACGCTCGACGAGGTCGACGCGGCCCGGACGTCATCGTCGTCCCCGGCGGCATCGGGGACCCGCTTCCTGCTCGACCCGGACGGGCCCTACGCCGAGCTGGATCGCCAGGGTCCACGAGACGACGCGAGTGGACGACGTCGGTCTGCACCGGGTCGCTGCTGCTCGCCGCCGCCGGCGTCCTCGACGGGGTCGATGCGACGACGCACTGGGCGGCTCGCGGACTGCTCGGCGAGCTCGGCGCGAACCCGGTCGCCGAGCGGGTCGTCGAGCGCGGCAAGGTGCTCACGGCGGCCGGCGTCTCCGCCGGGCATCGACATGGCGCTTCGCCTCGCCGAGCTGATCGCCGGGCACCGAGGGGCCCAGGCGCTGCAGCTCGGCATCGAGTACGACCCCGATCCGCCGCATCGACACCGGCTCGCTCGAGAAGGCGCCGCAGGCGATCGTCGAGATGACCGGCGTCGCGATGGCGGGCGAGGACGGCCGCGCGGTCGCGCTGCATTCGCTGGGAGGAGCCGGCGGCAGGGTAGATTCCTCGCCCGTGAGCGAGGCCGACGAGCAACGCACCTGCGCGAACCGCCGGATCTTCAGCGGCATCCAGCCGACCGGCCGCAAGCACCTCGGCAACTACATCGGCGCGATCCGCCAGTACGTGATCGGCCAGGACCAGCTCGACGCCGCAGCGGGCGAGGAGGCGATCTACTGCATCGTCGACCTCCACGCGATCACCGTCGACTACGACCCGGCGCGAGCTGCGCGAGCGCGTCTACGACACGACCGCGATCCTGCTCGCAGCGGGGCTCGACCCCGAGCGCTGCGTGCTCTTCCGCCAGGGCGACGTCCGCGAGCACACCGAGCTCTGCTGGCTGCTCGGCGGCGTGACCGCCTGGGGCGACCTCAACCGGATGCACCAGTGGAAGACCAAGCGCGAGCAGGTCGAGCAGCAGACCGGAGCGTTCGTCTCCGCCGGCCTCTTCAACTATCCGATCCTGATGGCGGCCGACGTGCTCGCCTACCGCGCGACCGAGGTCCCCGTCGGCGACGACCAGCGCCAGCACATCGAGCTGACGCGCGAGGTCGCCCGCCGCTTCAACGAGCGGTTCGGCGAGACGCTGCGTCGAGCCCGACCATCGGATCCCCGAGGTGGGCGCGCGGATCATGGACCTCCAGGACCCGACCAGCAAGATGTCGACGACCGGCGGCGGCGAGGCCGGCACCGTCTACGTGCTCGACGAGCCGGACCGGATCCGCAAGAAGTTCCGCAGCGCCGTCACCGACTCCGGCCGCGAGGTCCGGCGGGCCGGGCCCGGCGAGGGCGGCAAGGAGGGGATCGAGAACCTGATCGACATCCTCTGCGTCGTCCGCGACGAGACCCCGGAGGCGATCGAGGCCGAGTTCGAGGGCTCCGGATACGGCGATTTCAAGGCGGCCGTCGGGGATGCGGTCGCCGACTTCCTCGCTCCGGTCCGCGAGCGCTACGCGGAGCTGCGCGAGAGACCCGGCCGGGCCTCGAGGAGATCCTCGCGACGGGCGCCGAGAAGGCCCGCGGCGATCGCCGCCCCGGTCCTCGCGGACGTCCGCGAGGCGATGGGCGTCGCCGCGCCGCAACGGCCGTGAACGCTCCGTCGCGAGCCGTCGCCTCGTCACCGACCGGCTCCCCGCCTAGTCTTCTGACCGTGCGCACCGCCGACCTCGAGCTCGACCTCGACGTCTTCGCCGGCCCGTTCGACCTGCTGCTGGCGATCGTCCTCCGCGAGGAGATCAGCCTGCTCGAAGTCGAGCTCGGCGAGATCGTCCTCGCCTACCTCGATCATCTCGACGAGGAGGGGGAGCTCGACCTCGAGGCCGCCACCGAGTTCCTGGTCCTGATCGCCGCTCTGCTGGAGCTGAAGTCGCGCTTGATGCTGCCCGCCGCCGAGGAGGCCGAGCTCGACCTCGGCCCCGAGGAGGCAGCCGACGAGCTGCTCGCCCGGATGCTCGAGTACCGGCGCTACAAGGACGCCGGCGCGGCCCTCAAGGAGCGCTTCGAGGCCGAGGCGCCCTACCTGTACCGCTCGGCGCCCCTGCCGGCGGAGCTGCGCCGGATGTCGCTGGAGGCATCGCGGCAGGCCTACGACCCCGACCGCCTCGGGCTGGCGCTCGGCGATCTGCTGACCCCGCCGCCGCAGGTCGACACCAGCCACATCCGCCCGACCGTCTCGCTCGAGCTGCGGCTGCAGGTGCTCCGCGACCTGCTCGGCCGCAGCAGCCGGCTCGACTTCGACAAGGCGTTCGGCGGCGAGGACCGGCTGACCCAGGCGGTGACCATCTTCGCCCTGCTCGAGATGCACAAGAAGGGCGAGGCGACCTGGTCGCAGAGCGAGAACTTCGGCGCGATCGAGATCACGACCTCGGGCGCCGGCGCCGGCGGACGGTCGGAGGCGTCGGCATGACGTCCTCGGCCGCCGAGCTCGCGCGCATCGTCGAGGCCCTGCTCTTCCTCTCGCCCGATCCCGTGCCGGTCGGCGAGCTGATCGACGCCTGCGAGGTCTCCGAGGTCCAGCTCCGCAATGCGCTCGACGTGCTGTGCGGAGGACTTCGCACCCGGCCGCCGCGGTCTCGTCCTCCGCGAGGTCGGCGGCGGCTACACGTTCGCCACCGATCCCGGCCGCGGAGGACGCCGGCGCGGAGGCTGCTGGCGCGGCCGAAGACGCCGCCGCTGACCCCCGCGCAGGCCGAGACGCTCGCGATCGTCGCCTACCTGCAGCCGGTGTCGCGGCCCGAGATCGCGAGGATCCGCGGCGTCAGCTCGGAGTCGGGCGTGCAGACGCTGGCCGAGCGCGGCCTGATCGAGGAATCCGGCCGCTCGCGGTTCGGGGCCGTCATCTACCGGACCACCGAGCTGTTCGAGCGGCTCTTCGGCCTCAGCGGGCCTGGAGGACCTCCCCGACGTCGCCGCGTTCGACCCGACGCCCGAGGACGCCGCCGAGCTCCGCGAGCGACTGCTGCGCGCCGGCGAGCAGCGCGCGGCTCCCTGAGCTTGGCGAGCCTCGAACTCAGCCTGCTCGACGGCGAGCTCGCGGTCGTCCGGCTCGACGCCGGGGCGGCCGCGCCGCGAGTGGGCCGCACCCGGGGCCGGCCGGGCATCGTCTCGGTCACGGCGACCGGCGGACGAGACGTCGGTCGTCTGCGACGCCGGCGGCGGTCCCGGACGGCGTCCGCGGATCTCGCCGGGCTGGCGGGCCCTCGCCGTCGCCGGGCCGCTCGACCACTCGCTGACCGGCGTGCTCGCCTCGATCGCCGACCCGCTCGCCGAGGCGCGGGTCCCGATCTTCGCGATCTCGACGTTCGACACCGACTACGTCCTGATCCCCGGCGGACCGGGCCGAGGCCGCGGTCGAGGCGTTGCGAGCGGCCGGCCACCGGGTCAGTCGGCAGGGCGTGAGGCTCGCCAAGTACCTGGCTCACTGCGGCGTCGCCTCCCGCCGGGCCGCGGAGCGGCTGATCGCCGCGGGCCGCGTGACGATCGCGGGCGAGGTCGTCACCGATCCGGCGCGCGACGTCGACGCCGACAGCGGCGTGCGCCTTCGACGGCAGACCCGGTCCTCCCCGAGGCGCACGAGACCTGGGCGCTGAACAAGCCGCTCAACGTGACCTCGACGGCCCGCGAGCCGGGACGGCGGCGCGCGGTGACGGACCTCGTCCGCTCCGAGCGCCGGCTCTATCCGGTCGGCAGGCTCGACGCCGACTCGACCGGGCTGATCCTGCTGACCAACGACGGCGAGCTGGCGAACCTCCTCACGCATCCCCGCTACGGCGTGCCGAAGACCTACCGGGCCGAGCTGCGCGGGCCGATCGGCGAGCGCGAGATCGAGCGCCTGCGGGACGGGGTGAAGCTCGAGGACGGCCCGACGGCCCCGGCCGAGGTGCGGAGGACCGGGCCGCGGGAGATCGAGATCACGATCCGCGAGGGCCGCAACCGGCAGGTGCAGGCGGATGCTCCAGCGGGTCGGCAACGAGGTCGCGAGCCTGCAGCGCGTCCGGTTCGCCTCGCTGGCGCTCGGGACGCTGCCGGAGGGGGAGGCGCGACTGCTCTCGCGGTCGGAGGTGGCGCGGCTCTGGAAGGATGCCGGGACGATGAAGGGATCCCCGAAGGAGCAGGAAGCGATGAGCGCCGAGCGCATCTTCGCGCTGCGCGGGGCCGCCCAGGCCGAGCGGCAACGATCGCGAGGCGATCCTCGCCGCCACCGACGAGCTGCTTCGCGAGCTGATCGCCCGCAACGACCTGCGAGCCCGAGCAGATGGTGAGCTGCATCTTCACGAGCACCAACGACCTCGACGCCGAGTTCCCGGCCGTCGCGGCCCGCAATCTCGGGCTCGACACGGTGCCGCTGCTCTGCGCGCGCGAGATCGCCGTCCCCGGCGCGATGGAGCGGGTGATCCGGACGATGCTGCACTACTACGCGCCCGCCGATCACTCGCCCGTCCCACGTCTACCTCGGCGCCGCCGCCGAGCTCCGCGCCGACCTCTCGTCGGCTCAGTAGGGACGGAGGCCGGGTGAGCATCCACTACGCCAAGAAGCTGGACGCGCTTCCTCACTACGAGGGCGGGATGGACATCGAGCGGGCGCGGCGGACGTACGAGAACTCGGACGTGATCAAGCTGGCCTCGAACGAGTCCCCGTGGGGCCCGCACCCGGCCGTCCTCGAGGCCGTCGACGAAGGCCGCCGCCGGCTCGAACCGCTACCCCGACCAGTACGCGGCGCTGCTGCGCCGCCGCCTCGCCGACCGCTTCGAGCTGGAGCCCGGCGGCGATCGCCGTCTCCAACGGCTCCTGCGAGATCCTGCTCGCGGCCGCCCTGGCGCTCTGCGAGCCGGGCGCCGAGATCGTCTACGCGTGGCCGTCGTTCTCGATGTACCCGCAGCTCGCGCCGCTCGCGGGAGCGCGCGAGATCAGGGTTCCGCTCAACGACGCCTACGAGCACGACCTCGAGGCGATGGCGACCGAGATCACCGCCGCGACCCAGCTGGTCCTCGTCTGCAACCCCAACAACCCGACCGGGACCTGCCTGCCGCCGGACCGCATCGCGGCCTTCCTCGAGCGGGTTCCCGATCACGTCACGGTCATCGTCGACGAGGCGTACGTCGAGATGCAGGTCCTCGACGATCCCGACGCGACCGTCGACCTGCTGCCGCGGTTTCCCAACCTCGTCCTGCTGCGCACGTTCAGCAAGGTCTACGGGCTCGCCGGCCTGCGCTGCGGCTACGCGCTCGGCTCGGCCGGCTTCCGGGCCGCGGTCGACGCCGTCCGCCAGCCGTTCAGCATCAACCTCCTCGCCCAGGCCGCCGGGCGCCGAGGCGCTGCTGCACTCCGACGACGTGATCGACCGGGTCGAGCGGACCATCGCCGAGCGGATCGACGTCGAGGAGTCGCTCCGCGAGATGGGCCTGACGACCGCGGAGACGCAGACGAACTTCTCCTGGATCGACCTCGGCGACCGCGACGAGGAGGCGATCGTCGAGGGTCTCGGACGGGCCGGCGTGATCGTCCGCGCCGGGACGCCGCTCGGCGGGCCCGGCCACATCCGGGTCAGCTACGGCACGCCAGCGGAGAACCAGCGCTTCCTCGAGGCGCTTGGCGGGCTTCTCTAGCTGTGCTAGAAATGAACGCGATGAACGGCACACCGCACAGCGACCTGCTTCACCACCTGCGCCGTTCCTCGTATTGGTACTGGCGATTTATCTAGGCGTCGATTCAGTCTCTGAATCCCCTGTAGATCCCCGCCGCGCTGGCGCGCTCCGGCCCGGTCAGTACCAATTCGAAAGGCACCCTCACAAATGACGAACCCACGGAAGATCCTCGAGGTCGACGGCCGAACGATCGGCGGCGGCGAATTCGCCCTGATCGCCGGTCCCTGCACGGTCGAGAGCCGCGACCAGACGCTCGAGATCGCCGAGGTCGTGGCCGCGGGCGGCGCGACGATGCTGCGCGGCGGCGCCTACAAGCCCCGGACGTCCCCGTACTCGTTCCAGGGGCTCGGGCGGGAGGGCCTGGCGATCCTCGCGGAGGCGAAGGTCGCTAACCGGCCTGCCGATCGTGACCGAGCTGATGGACGTCCGCGACGCCGACGGACGTGGTCGAGGTCGCCGACGTGATCCAGATCGGCGCCCGCAACATGCAGAACTACCCGCTGCTGACCGAGGTCGGGCGCTCCGATCGGACCGTCCTGCTCAAGCGCGGCCTCGCCGCTTCGCTGCAGGAGCTGCTGATGGCGGCCGAGTACGTGCTCAAGGAGGGCAACGGGAACGTGATCCTCTGCGAGCGGGGGATCAGGACCCACGAGACCGCCTACCGGTTCACCCTCGATCTGCTGGCCGTCCCGGCGCTCAAGGAGATGACCGACCTGCCCGTGATCGTCGATCCGAGCCATGCCCCGGGCCGGCGGGACTGGGTCGAGCCGATGTCGCTCGCCGCGGCGGCGGCGGGCGCCGACGGGATCATCGTCGAGGTCCACAACGATCCCGAGAACGCGATCTGCGACGGCCCGCAGGCGCTGCCGACGGAGGCCTTCGCCGCCTACGCCGAGCGGCTGCGCAGCGTGGCCGAGATCGCCGCCGACGGCGCGGTGCGCCCGCCGCGGTGCCCGCCGCGGTGATTTAGGCGAAGATCGCCGCGTGGAGAGCTCCCGCACCACAAGAGGCCGCGCCGCCCCGGGTCGCCGTGCTCGGCGTCGGGCTGATCGGGGGCTCGATCGGGCTGGCCGCCAGGCGCCGGCTCGGCGCCGAGGTCGTCGGCTACGACCCCGACCCGTCGAACGTCGATCGCGCGCTCGAGATGGGCGCGCTCGATCGCATCGCGCCGTCGGCCGCGGCCGCGGCGGCGGACGCCGACGTGATCTTCTGCGCGGCGCCGGTCGCCGCGCTGCCCGGCGCTCGTCGTCGAGGCGCTCGAGGCGTCCGGCCCGGACGCGGTCGTCAGCGACGTCGGCTCGACGAAGCGGACGCTCGTCGACGCGCTCGCCGGACGCGCCGGCGTGCCGATCGCTTCATCGGCGGGCATCCGCTCGCCGGGGCCGAGACCGCCGGGGTCGCGGGCTCCCGCGAGGACCTCTTCGACGGCGCCCGCTGGTACCTGACGCCGACGCCGAGCTCGCAGGGCGTCCTCTTCGACCGCCTCCACGGCGTCCTGGCCGGGCATCGGCGCCCGGCCGCAGGCCATCGACGCCGAGATCCACGACCGCGAGATGGCGGCGATCAGCCACCTGCCGCACGTCCTCGCCAACGTGCTCGTCTCGGCCGCGGCCCGATCGGTCGGAGGCGGCTCCGACCGGCCCGCCGAGGTCGGCCGGAGCTTCCGCGACGCGACGAGGGTCGCCGGCGCGAATCCGGCGATCTGGGCCGACATCTTCAGCTCGAACTCGGAGGCCGTCGGCGCCGAGATCGACGCCGTCGTCGCCCGGCTCCAGGAGGCTTCCGAGCTGGTCCGCAGCGGCGACCGCGAGGCGCTCTCCCGCTGGCAGGAGGCGGCGCGGGAGGATCGCCGGACGATGCTCGAGGCCGAGCTGCCGGACTCGCCGCTGATCGAGCTCCGCGTGGCGGTCGAGAACCGCCCCGGCACCGTCGCCGAGATCGCCCTCGCGCTCGGCCGTGCCGGCGTCAACATCGAGGACATGTCGCTGTTCCCCGCCGCCGATCAGCGCACCGGCGCGATCTCGCTCTGGATCGCCGGCCTCGACGAGGCCCGCCGGGCCGGCGAGATCGTCGCCGGCCTCGGCCACACGGTCGCGCCGATCCCGGAGGCGCTCGGCTTGAGCGGCTCGAGCGGCGACGTCCGGTTCGAGCCCGTCCGGGCCGGTCGCCGGATCGCTCACCGCCCCGCCCGACAAGTCGATCTCGCACCGGGCGGCGCTGCTCGGCGCGTTCGGCGACGGCAGGGCACGCGGATCTCCCGCTACCTCGACTCGGCCGACACCCGCAGCTCGCTCGCCGCGGTCGCCTCGCTCGGCGCCGGCGTGTCGATCGCCGAGAGCGGGGAGGAGGCCCTCGACGTGGAGATCGACGGGATTCGGGCTGCGCGGCGCGACGCCGCCGGCCGACGGTGCCGCGATCGACGTCGGCAACGCCGGCACGCTGATCCGGCTGATCTCCGGCCTCCTCGCCGGTCAGCCCGGCGGCACCTTCGTGCTCGACGGCGACGAGTCGATCAGGTCGCAGGCCGATGGGCCGGGTCGTCGCCCCGCTCGACCTCGATGGGCGCCTCGATCGAGGCGACCGGCGACGGCCTGCCTCCGCTCCGCATCGAGGGCCGCCCCTGCAGGCCGTCCACTACGAGATGCCGATCGCCTCCGCGCAGGTCAAGTCCTGTCTGCTGCTCGCCGGACTGCTCGCCGAGGGGCGGACCACCGTCGTCGAGGCGGCCGAGACGCGCGACCACACCGAGCGGATGCTGATCGCCTCGGGGGCCGACGTCAGGGTCGAGCGGCGGCGCCCCAGCCTGCCGACCGATCCGGTCGGCGGGACGATCGGCATCGAGGGTGGCGGGCGCCGAGGCGGACGGGATCTCGCTGCCGCGCGATGCGGGTCCCGGGCGACATCTCCTCGGCCGCGTTCCACCTCGTCGCCGGCCTGATCGTGCCGGGCGGCGACGTCCGCGTCGACGGCGTCGGCATCAACCCGACCCGGATCGGCCTGCTCGGGATCCTCAATCGGATGGAGGCGACGCTCGAGGTCGAGGAGCTCGGCCACGACGGCGGCGAGCCGGTCGGCAGCATCCGGACCCGCCACGGCGTCCTCAAGGGGACCCACGTCGTCGCCGCGGAGGTGCCGCTCGCGATCGACGAGCTGCCGCTCGTCGGGTCTGCTCGGTTGCTTCGCCGAGGGGGAGACCAGGGTCAGCGGCGCGGCCGAGCTCCGGCACAAGGAGTCCGACCGGATCGCCGGGGTCGTCGACGCCCTGAACGCGATCGGCGGCGAGGCGGAGGCGCTTCCCGACGGGTTCGTCGTCGACCGGCACCGGCGGGATCCGCGGGGGCGAGGTCGACTCGCGCGGGGACCACCGGCTCGCGATGCTCGGCGCCGTCGCCGGCCTCGCCTCGCGGGAGGGCGTGACGATCCGCGACTTCGCCGCGGCCCGGATCAGCTACCCGGGCTTCGAGCGGGACATCCGCTCGCTGCTCGCGCTGAGCTGGCTACTTGACCAGCGAGTTGAGCAGGATCAGCGCGCCGCCGATCAGCAGCATGCCGAGCCCGCCGACGAGGCTGCGCAGCTGGCCGTTGCCGCTCGCCCGCGCGGCCAGGTACGTGTAGATGCCGATCACGGCGAACCCGGTCCACTGGGCGACGGTGAACGCGCGGTGCAGCTTCATCACGTCGAGCACGGCGAGGAACAGGAAGAAGGTCGGCAGGGCGGCGACGGCGAGGCCGGTCAGCGCGGCGTGCAGCTCGGTGTTCGACTCGACGTCGCGTGGGCCGCCGGTGCTCGCGCATGGAGATCCCGATGCGGCCCGCGAACAGCTCGGCGAGCGTCAGTGCGATCGCCGTGCCGGCCACGGCGGCGAACGCGTGGCGGGCGTCGGTGCCGGTGTCCTCGAGCGCCACGCTGACGGCCAGCACGGCGATCAGCACGTAGATCGCCCGGTCGGCGTGTCTGCTCGAGGTCCCGCATCGGCGGCCGGACCCTAATGACGTCGTCGCCGTGCGATGACCTACTCTCATCGGTCCTCATGGTGATCGCGATCGACGGCCCCGCCGGGGCCGGCAAATCAACCGTGGCCAGGGCGCTCGCCGAGCGCCTCGGTTTCACCTACCTCGATTCCGGCGCCATGTACCGCTGCGTCGCGCTCGCGCACGCTGCGCGCCGGGGCCGATCCCGACGACCCGGCGGCGGTCACGCCGATCGCCGAGGGGCTCGATCTGCGGATGTCGCCGGGCGCCGTGGCGATCGCGCGGCGAGGACGTCAGCGCGGCGATCAGGACGCCCGAGGTCTCCGCGGCCGCCTCGCGCGTCTCCGTGCATCCGGGCGTCCGCGCGGCGATGGTCGAGCGCCAGCGCGCCCTCGTCGCCGACGGCGGCTGGGTCGCCGAGGGCCGCGACATCGGCACGGTCGTCTGCCCCGAGTCCCCGCTGAAGGTCCACCTCAACGCCGACGAGCGCGAGCGGGCCCGCCGCCGCGCCGCCGAGAGCGGCGAGCATCACGTCGACGGTCCTCGAGGCGCAGCGCGACCGCGACGCCCGCGATCGCGAACGCGAGCACGGCGCCCTCGAGGTGGCCGCCGACGCCGTCGAGGTCGACACGACCGGTCTCGAGCATCGACGAGGTCGTCGACCGGATCGCCGAGCTCGCGGCCGAGCGGGGGCTGCTGTGAAGGTCGCGGTCGTCGGCTACCCGAACGCCGGCAAGAGCACTCTCGTCAACCGGCTCGCGGGCGGTCGCGAGGCGGTCACCCATTCGGAGGCCGGGGTCACGCGCGACCGCAAGGACATCGAGACCGAGTGGAACGGCGTCCCGATGACCCTGATCGACACGGGCGGCGTCGACATGTCCGCCGAGGACTCGCTCTCGCGCTCGGTCCAGCACCAGGCGCGGGAGGCGATCGCCGACGCCGACGTGATCCTCCACGTCGTCGACGCCCGGGCCGGGCTCGGTCCGGGCGACGCCGAGGTGGCGGCACTGCTCCGGGCGGCGCCGCAGCCGGTGATCGTCGTCGCCAACAAGGTCGACAACCCCGACGACTTCCACATCGCCGCCGAGCTGAACAGCCTCGGGCTCGGCGAGCCGATGGTCGTCTCGGCGAGCCACGGGCTCGGCACCGGCGACCTCCTCGACCGGATCGCCGGACTGAGCGGCGCCGACGACGAGGCCTCGCCGATCGACGAGCTGCCCCGGATCGCCATCCTCGGCCGCCCCAACGTCGGCAAGTCCTCGCTCCTCAACGCGCTCCTCGGGACCGAGCGGACGATCGTCAGCCCCGTCGCCGGGACGACGCGCGACTCGATCGACACCCGCATCGTCCACGACGGCCGGGAGGCGCTGCTCGTCGACACCGCCGGGATCCGCCGCCGCTCCAAGGTGGCGGGCTCGATCGACTACTACGCGCAGCTGCGGGCCGAGCGGGCCGCCGACCGCGCCGACGTCGCGATCCTCGTCTGCGACGCCTCCGAGGGCGTGACCTCCGAGGACCTGCGGATCGGCGAGCTGGCGATGAAGGCGGGTTGCGCGACGCTCGTCGTGCTCAACAAATGGGACATCGTCGAGGTCGACCTCGACGACGCCAAGGCGCGGATCGAGCAGCGCCTGCGTCTGCGTCCCCCGGTGATCACGCTGTCGGCGCTGCGCGGACGGAACCTCCAGAAGGTGCTGCCGAACGCGTTCGACCTGTTCGACCGCCGCGCCGCCCGCGCCCGGACCCCGGAGCTGAACAAGATCCTCGCCGACGGCCGTCGAGCGCAACCCGCCGCCCTCGAAGCGCGGCCGGCGACTGCGCCTCTACTACGCCGCCCAGGTCGGGGACGCGCCGCCGCGGATCGCGATCCAGGTCAACGACCGGACCCTGATCAACCGCGACTGGTCCTACTACCTCGAGAACCACATCCGTCACGCGCTCAAGCTCGACGGCGTGCCGCTCGTCATCGACTTCGTGCCGCGGCGCCGGGACCGCGACTCGAGCTAGGCCCGCGGGTATCAGCTTGCGGAGTATCTTTGGGCGCGACGTGGGGCGGGAGTCACGCAAGCCGAAGCTCAAGCTCGGCCCGGAAACGCGGTCGCTGCTCGGCAAGGACGACCCGAGCCGGGGCGGCGGCGGTGGCTCGGCGCCTTCGCGCGCTTCGCGACATCGGCCCCGGGAGCGGGTCCTCGCAGCGCCTGGTTGAGCGGGTTGCGGCGCCGGCTGAAGTCCGGCATGGCGGCTCCGGCTCCGATGGCTCGGCGGACGGCGAGGGCAGGATCTCGCAGACGACGAGGGCCCGGATCCTCGCCGGCCGTGATCGTCGCGGTGACCGCAGCGCTCGTCTACTTCGTCCTGATCCCGGCGGCGCCGTGCAGCTTCCCCGGGCGGCGACAGCCTGTCCGCCGGGCGACGACGCGATCGCGCTCGTCCCCGACGACGCGCTCGCCTACGGCCACGCTCGACATCGATCGGGGGACCGACCAGGTCGCGGCGATCACCGAGCTGTCGAGCCGGGTCCCGCTGCTGAGCAAGATCGCGGTCGGCGGGCTGAACGGGCCTGACCGGGCTCGACGCCGACTTCGCGACCCGGATCGAGCCCTGGGCGGGTGGGGAGATGGCCGTCGCGCTGCTGCCGGCCGGGACCTCGGTCGGCCGCGTCGTGATGATCGAGGCCGCCGACGACCGACGCCGCCGAGCAGTTCGCGTCGGAGCTGTACGGCCCCAAGCAGTCGAGCAGCGATGTCGACGGCACCGAGGTTTCGGTCGGCCGGCGCGGCTCGGCCTGGGCGATCGATGACGGGTTCCTGCTGCATCGGCCGCGAGAAGGTCGTCACGGGATGCTCGACGCGCCCGGCGGACGCCCGGCTGCCGGGCGCCGACGGCGCCGACGTGCTCGACGAGCTGCCCGAGGACCGGCTCGCCTACGGCTACCTCTCGGCGGCGGGCGCCCGGGCCCTGCTCACGGTCCGGGGCCTCGAGCCGATCGACACCTTCGTCGACTCGGCCGCGACCGAAGGCGCGGCGGCGGCCGTCACGGCCGACGGGTCGGGCGTGCACCTGACGGTGCGCGAGCAAGCTCGATCCCGGAACGGGCCAAGTCCTCGCCGGGCTTCTTCGCCGCGCTGCCGCGATTCACGCCGACGCTCACCTCCGACATCGGCCAGGGCTCGCTCGCCTACCTCGGGACTGGGGGATCCCGCCGCGAGCGTCGAGTCGCTGCTCGATCAGGCGAAGACCTCGTCACCGGGACTCGTCGCCGCGTTCCGGAGGGCGTCGAAGGACCTCGAGAAGCAGGCCGGGGTCGACATCGGCAAGGACCTGCTGCCGCTGCTCGGCTCCGAGGTCGCCCTGTCGGTCCAGCCCGTCGTCGGCCGCCGCTCCGGACCCCGCGGCGCCGGGAGTGGTGGCCGACGCCTCGACGCCCTACGTCAGCCTGATCGCCGACGGCATCGATCCCGGCTCGGCCTCGCGGGCGCTCGCCGAGCTCCAGGAGCCGGTCGCCAAGGCGCTGGCGCCGCCCGAGAACGGCCGCGTCGCCGTCTTCGAGACGATCCAGGTTGCGGGAGTGCAGGCGCAGAGCCTCGCCGTCAGTCCCGCCCTCAACCTCACCTACGCGACCTACGGCGACCGGCTCGTGATCGCCACGGACTCGCTCGGGATCGAGCAGGCGCGCTCGATCGACGACGGCCTCGAACGGCGCTCCGGCGTTTCGAGCAGGCGACCGAGGGCATGCCCGACTCGGTCTCGCTGCTCTCCTACTTCGACCTCGTCGGCCTGCTGTCGCTCGGCGAGCAGGTCGGCCTCGCCACCGATCCGACCTACACGACCTACGCGCCCGATCTGCGCTCGCTGACGGCCGCCGCTCTGTCGGTCGACGGGGGCGACGACCAGATCCGCACGGACCTCCAGATCGTGGTCGGTCCGCGGCAGGAGCCGCAAATCGACTCGCCACCGCTCTCCGGGGAATAGCATTTGCGACTCGGCGATCGCCACAATCGCCCAAGGCCGAGACGACCGCACCCGAGCAGAAAGAGGACGTCAATCAGATGAGCGAAGGGATCGAGATCGGCGACGGTGAGTTCCTGTTCACCTCGGAATCGGTGACCGAGGGACACCCCGACAAGATCTGCGACCAGATCTCCGACGGGATCCTCGACGCGGTCCTCGCCGAGGACCCGGGCGGGCGCGTCGCCTGCGAGACGCTCGTCAACACGGGCCTGGTCGTCGTCTCCGGCGAGATCTCGACCTCGACCTACGTCGACGTGCCGAAGATCGTCCGCCGCACGATCAACGAGATCGGCTACGACCACGGCGACTTCGGCTTCGACGGCAACACCTGCGCCGTGATCACCGCGATCGACGAGCAGTCGGCCGACATCGCCCAGGGCGTCGACAAGGCCTACGAGGTGCGGACCGACGCGACCGACGACGACGAGTTCGACCAGGACGGCGCCGGCGACCAGGGGATGATGTTCGGGTACGCGACGAACGAGACGTCGGCCCTGATGCCGATGCCCGTCCAGATCGCCCACACGCTCGCGCAGCGGCTCTCGGCGGTCCGCAAGGACGGAACGCTCGACTACCTGCGGCCCGACGGCAAGACCCAGGTCACCGTCCGCTATCGCGACGGCGTCCCGGTCGAGATCGTCCGCATCCTGATCTCGACCCAGCACGCCGAGGGGGTCGACTGCGAGACGACAGATCAAGCCCGACCTCTGGGAGCACGTCATCGTCCCGGTCCTGAGCGGCGAGTACGCCGACCTCTACGACGCCGACGACGCTTCGATCGAGACGCTGCTCGTCAACCCGACCGGCAAGTTCGTGATCGGCGGCCCCGTCGGCGACGCCGGCCTGACCGGGCGCAAGATCATCGTCGACACCTACGGCGGCGCCGCCCGCCACGGCGGCGGCGCGTTCAGCGGCAAGGATCCGTCGAAGGTCGACCGCTCCGCCGCCTACGCCGCCCGCTACGTCGCCAAGAACGTCGTCGCGGCCGGCCTGGCCGACCGTTGCGAGGTCCAGCTCGCCTACGCGATCGGCGTGGCCCATCCGGTCTCGATCATGGTCGAGACGTTCGGCACCGGCAAGCTTCCCGACGCCGAGCTGACGGCCGCCGTCAAGGAGGTCTTCGACCTGCGGCCCGGCGCGTTCCGCCGCTACCTCGACCTGCACCGGCCGATCTACCAGGCGACCGCCGCCTACGGCCACTTCGGCCGCGACAACGAGGACTTCACCTGGGAGCGCACCGACCGTGTCGAGGAGCTCGCGCGCGGCGGCCGGCCTGGAGGGCTCGAGGGTCCCGGCTCTGAGGCGGTCCGCGATGGCGGCTTTCGAGCCCCGCACTGCGAAGCGGTGATTTCCTGCCAGCTCGCCTACAGCCCGGAGGTGTAGCGGGACTGAGCCTGCTGCTTGGGTCTCCGGCGGCGGGCCGACCGGCTCGGTCGCGTGATGGACGCGGTCGACGACCTGTTCGGGGTTCGCGACCCCGGCGAAGACGAAGTCGCCGCTGCTGTCCTGGGCGGCCGTGTCGAAGTCGACGTCGCCGATCTGCATGATCCGCTGGTAGAGGGACTGCCGGTAGTTGACGTCCTGGACCCGCTCGATCTTCGTCTCCTGGACGTCGCGGGAGATGATCCCGTGCTTGATGTTGAGCCGGCGCGTCGTGATCGTGTAGCGGGTCGACCAGCGGCGCAGGAAGCCGATCAGGACGACGGCGGCGGCGCCGACGACGACGATGCAGCGTGATCAGCACGGCGTCCGTGCCGGTGCCGAAGATCAGCGCGATCAGGGCCGCGATGACGCCGACGACGAGGATCCCCTTGATGTAGAAGCCGAGGATCGCGCGCCACGACGGGTGGCCTTCGAAAACGACCTGCTCTCCAGCTCCAAGGTTCAGCGCCACGGGGGCAAGATATACCGACGACGGTCGCGTTCGCGAGTCGCCGTGGCTTCCCGTAGCTTCAGCGCCGCCCATGGAGATCGCGAAAGTCGAGCCGATCACGACCACGAGGGCCCTGCGGGGCCCGTTCGACTACCGCCTGCCCGCGGCGATGGTCGAGGCCGGCGTGGGCGTCGGCTCGCTGCTGATGATCCCGTTCAGCGGCCGCCGCATCCTCGGCGTGGTGGTCGACGTCGCGGCCGAGAGCGACCTGCCGCCGGAGCGGCTCGCGGAGCCGCTGGAGGCGATCGAGGCGGGCGCGACGCCGGAGCTGGTCGGGCTCGGCCTCTGGGTCGCCGAGCGGTATTGCTCGACCGCCTCGCGCGGCCTCGCGCTCGTGCTTCCGCCGGGCTCGGGGACCGGGAAGAAGCCGCGGACCCTGAAGCCGCTGACGGAGCGTCGCGCCGCGATCACCGACGCCGGCCGGGAGGCGCTCGCGGCCGACGAGCGGCTCGGGACCAAGCAGCGGGCCGCGCTCGAGCGGCTCGCCGCCGACGGGGAGCTCTCCGGCTCGCAGCTCAAGGAGCGGGCCGGGGCCGACTCGGTCGTCCTCGGGCGCCTCGCCGAGCGCGGGCTCGTCGAGCAGCGCATCGCCGAGGTCAGGCGGGCGCCGCGGATCGATGTCGGTCGGAGCGGTCGGCGACGGACCGCCGCGGCTCTCCGCCCGCCAGGCGGCCTGCGTCGACGAGCTCGTTCGGGCCCTCGACGGCGAGGGGCCATCGGAGCGGCTGCTCCACGGCGTGACCGGCTCCGGCAAGACCGAGGTCTATCTCGCCGCGATCGAGGCGACGCTCGAGCGCGGGCGCAGCGCGATCCTGCTCGTGCCCGAGATCGGCCTGACCCCGCAGACGCTCGGGCGGGTCGCGGCCCGGCTCGGCGATCGGGTCGCGGTGATCCACTCCGGGCTCTCGGAGGGGGAGCGCTTCGACGAGTGGCGCCGGCTCCGCTCCGGGGCCGCGCGGGTCTGCGTCGGCCCGCGCTCCGCCGTCTTCGCGCCGCTGTCGGACCTCGGCCTGATCGTCGTCGACGAGGAGCACGACTCCTCCTACAAGCAGGAGGGCGATCCGCGCTACGACGCCCGAGCGGTCGGCCCGGCACCGCGCCGCCGAGGCCGGCGCCGTCTACCTCGCCGGCTCGGCGACGCCGCGGCCCGAGAGCTGGGCCGAGCTCGCCAGGCTCGAGCTGCCCGAGCGGGTCGACGGCCTGCCGATGCCGCCCGTCGAGGTCCTCGACATGCGCGAGGTGCCCGGGGAGCGCCGGGCCGCTGCATCCGGTCACCCGCGAGGCCCTCAGCTCGCTGCGCGAGACGGCCGGGGACGGGGCGAAGGCGATCGTGATGCTGAACCGGCGCGGCTTCTCCCCGCACCTGAGCTGCGGCTCCTGCGGCGCCGCCGTGCTCTGCCCCAACTGCGACGTCTCGCTCGTGCTCCATCGCGGCCGCGACATGGTCGGCTGCCACCACTGCGGTCACACCGAGCCGGTGCCGCGGACCTGCGCCGGAGTGCGGCTCGGTCTCGATCTCTCGGCACGGCGCCGGCACCGAGCGGATCGAGCAGCTGATCGGCGAGCTCGTCGCGCCGGCGCCCGTCGTCAGGCTCGACGCCGACACGACGGCCGAGCGCGAGGCGGGCACGCCGAACGTCCTCACGGCCTTCGAGCGGGCCGACGGCGGCGTCCTCGTCGGGACGCAGATGGTCGCCAAGGGCCACGACTTCCCCGACGTCGCGCTCAGCGTCCTGATCGACGCCGACTCGACCCTGCGCTACCCGGACTTCCGGGCCGAGGAGCGAACGTTCGCGCTCGTCTCCCAGCTCGCCGGCCGCAGCGGCCGGGGCGATCGCGGCGGGCGCGTCCTCGTCCAGACGCTGGCGCCGACCGCGGCGCCGATCGCGGCGGCGGCCGATCACGACGCCGCCGGCTTCCTGGCCGGCGAGCTCGAGCGGCGCCGGGAGTTCGGCTACCCGCCCTTCTCGTCGCTGCTGGCGATCGAGCTGGCATCCCGCGACGAGGTCGCGCTGGTCGCGGCCGGCGAGCTGATCGCGCGCATCGTGCGGCCCGCGCTCGGGCCGGAGGCGGAGCTGCTCGGCCCGGCGCCGCGATTCCGGCGGCGCGGCCGCTATCGCCGCCGCCTGCTGATCAAGACGCTCGAGCCGGAGCGGGACGTGGCGGCCGTGCGGGCGGCGCTCGATCGTCCCGAGGTCGGCGCGGCGCTGCGGGGCGTGACGCTGGCCGTCGACGTCGATCCCGCAGTAGCCGACGACCGTAGAATCGGCCCCGATGGCCGAGGACGACGGACCGCTCCCAGAGCAGGACGAGGAGATGCCGGACGAGCTCGACGACGAGACGCTCGAGCGGCGTCGGCAGGCGCTCGGCGAGGTTCGCCAGTTCGGCGACCCCGTGCTCAAGTCGAAGGCCTCCGAGGTGACCGACTTCGGTCCCGAGCTCGAGCGCGAGGCGGAGCGGATGATCGGGCTGATGCAGGGCGCCCTCGGGATCGGGCTGGCGGCGACGCAGCTCGGCACGATGCGGCGCATGCTCGTCTTCCAGGCCGGCCCCGACGCCGAGCCGCAGGCGATCGTCAACCCCGACGTCGAATGGACGTCGGAGGACCTCGTCACCGCCGAGGAGGGCTGCCTCAGCCTCGCCAACGTGCTCGTCGACGTCGAGCGGCCGCTCCACGCCCGGGTCAGCGCCGCCGATCTCGGCGGCTCCCCGATCCTGCTCGAGGCGTCCGGGCTCGAGGCTCGGGTGCTCCAGCACGAGATCGATCATCTCGACGGGATCCTGATCCTCGACCGCACCGAGCGGAAGCAGCGCCGCGCGGCGCTGCGCGCCCTGCGGTCGGGCGAGCGGTTCGACCCCGTCGATGCTCGAGGACCCCGACGAGGAGGCCGCCGACGCGAACGGATCGGAAGCGTCCCAGGAACGGTCCGAATCGTGAGCGGCCCGCGGTCTTGAGGACGGTCTTCCTCGGCACCTCCGGAGTTCGCGGCAACGGTCCTCGAGGCGCTGACCGACGGCGGGTCTCGCCCCCTCCCTGGTCGTCACGCCCCCCGACCGTCGCAGCGGCAGAGGCCGGTCCGTGCACCCGCCTCCCGTCGCCGCCGCGGCGGCGACGCTCGGCATCGAGCTCCATCAGACCGCCGACGTCAACTCCGACGCCTCCCGGGAGGCGGTCCTCGCCGAGCGGGCCTGAAGCTGCCGTCGTCTGCGCCTTCGGTCAGCTGATCAAGGAGCCGCTGCTCTCGTCCGTACCGATGCTCAACGTCCATCCCTCGCTGCTGCCGCGCTGGCGGGGGGCGGCACCGATCGAGCGGGCGGTGATGGCCGGGGACGAGCGCACCGGTGTCTGCGTGATGCGCCTGACGGCCGGCCTCGATTCCGGCCCGGTCGCGCTGACAGCGGAGATCCCGATCGATCCCGGCGACACCTACGGAACGCTCGCCGGCCGGCTCGCCGAGCGTGGCGGCATGCTGATGGCCGACGCGCTCAGGAGCCTCGAGGCAGGCACCCTGGAGTTTCTCGACCAGCCGGATGACGGCGTCACCTATGCCGAGAAGATCGAGCCGGCCGAGCGCCGGGTCGATCCGACGGCGACGGCGGCCGGGGAGTCGCGCCGCATCCGTGCCCTCACTCCTCACATCGGCGCGTACGTGCTGCTCGGCGGCGAGGCGCGATTGGGGGTTCGCGATGCCGAGCCCCTCGGCGGCGGCCCGGGGCCGGGACGGTTCGCGGCCGCCGAGGCCGGCGACGCCCTGATCCTCGGTCTCGGCGACGGAGCGCTGGGCATCGCCAGCGTGCAGCCTGCCGGGAAGCGCTGGATGAGCGCCGCCGACTACCTGCGCGGCTACGGCGTCCCCGCGGAAGCGCCGCCCGGTTGAGCGCGCCGACCCCGGCCCGGCGGGCGGCCTACGAGACGCTTCGACGGGTGTTCGAGGAGGGCGCATGGGCCGACCGCGCTCTCCGCAGCGCGGCCGGGCGCCTGCGGCTCGAGGGCCGCGAGCGCGCTCAGGCACAGGCGCTGGCCTATGGCGCCGTGCAGCGCCGCGGCACCACCGATCACTTCGCCGCCGGGCTCGCCGACCGCCCGGTCGAGCGGATCGACCCGCCGCTCGCCGCGGCCATCAGGCTCGGCCTCTTCGAGATTCTCTTCGCCGACGGCGCAGCCGATCACGCGGCCGTCGATCAGGCGGTCTCCCTCGCGAAGGGGCGGGGCGGCAATCGCCGCGGCTCAGGCATGGTCAACGCGGTGCTCCGCCGGGCGATCCGCGAGCGTCCGAAGCTGCTCGGGAGCCTCGACGACTCCGATCCGGCCGGCGCCGCGATTGCCCACTCGGTGCCGGTCTGGCTCGCCGAGCTCTGGTGGGAGCAGCTCGGGCCGGACTCGGCCAGGTCGATGCTCGCCGCGATCAACGAGCCGCCGGAGCGCTGTCTGCGGATCAACACGTTGCGGGCCGATCGCGAGTCGGCTCTCGCCGCGCTTCGGGAGGCCGGGGTGGAGACGGAGCAACCCGACCGGCCGCCCTGTCCTCGCGACTCGCTGGTCGTCACCGGCGGAGCCAGGGGCGGGGTGGAGGTGCTGATCGGCGCCGGCCTGCTGGTCCCGCAGTCGCGGGCGTCGGCGCTCGTCGTCGAGATCGTCGATCCCCAGCCCGGGGAGCGGGTGCTCGACCTCTGCGCCGGACCCGGGATCAAGGCGGGGCAGATCGCCGCAGCGCTGGGCTCGGGAGGGCTCGGTCTCGTCGCCGTCGAGCGCGATCGGGGCAGGGCTCGCGAGCTCGGCGAGATGCTGGCGAACCTCGGGGCGCCGCGCGCGGTCGTCGAGACGGGCGACGCCGCCGACCCGCGGCCCGCGGGCGAGCCGGGCTTCGACGCCGTTCTGGTCGATCCGCCCTGCTCGGGCCTCGGCACGCTCGCCTCGCGCCCGGACTCGAGGTGGAGGCGGAGCCCGGAGGAGATCGAGCGAACCGGTGAGCTCGCGGCCCGGATCTTGGCGCGGGCCGCCGAGGCCGTCGCTCCCGGCGGCCGCATCGTCTACTCGACCTGCACGATCTCGCGCCGCGAGAACGAGGACGTGGTCGCCGGGTCCGGGCTGACCTGCGAAGACCTCTCCGCCGCTTCCGGCATGGCCGGTCTCGCGGCAGCGGACCCGCGCTTCCTGCAGACGCGCAACGATCGCGACGGGACGGACGGCTTCTTCATCGCAAGGTTGCGGCCCTGACCCCGTGCGCCGCTGAAGTCGGCGGGCGCTGCCATTACGATCGCCACGTGAGCTCTTCGACCGAATCGGGCACCGGCACGTTCTCACGGCCCTCCTGTCCGGGCTGTGGCGAGCCCTGGTTGCGCCCGACCCAGCTCCCCGGCAGATTCCGCTGCGTCAACTGCCTGCAGCGCTACGAGCTCGTCTCGCAGTGCCCCGGATGCGGAACCCACCAGACGATCGTCCGGATGAGCGTCGACCAGGACCTGCGCTGCCAGGAATGCGGGACCTCGATGCTGCAGGTCCTCTGAGCCGGCCGTGAGCGGATTGCCGACCTACCCGAGTGGCCGTTGCGTCGCGCCGTCGATTCTCTCCGCCGACTTCGCCAGGCTCGGTGCCCAGGTGGAGGAGGTCCTCGATGCCGGCGCCGAGGTGATCCACGTCGACGTCATGGACGGGGACTTCGTTCCGCCGATAACGATCGGCCCGCTGATCGTCTCGGCGATCGCCGACCAGGTCCACGGCGCGGGAGCGCTCATCGACTGCCATCTGATGATCCGCAGGCCCGAGGCCCAGGTCTCCGAGTTCGCCCGGGCGGGAGCCGACTCGATCACCGTGCACGTGGAAGCCACCGCCCACGTCGATCGCGTCGTCGGCGCGATCCACGAGGCCGGGTGCCGGGCCGGGGTCGCGGTCAACCCCGGGACGCCGGCCGCCGCGCTCGAATCGGTCGCGCCCGCTTGCGACCTGCTGCTCTGCATGAGCGTCAATCCCGGCTGGGGCGGCCAGTCGTTCATCGCCGGCTCGGTGGACAAGGTGAGGCAGCTCTCCGCCCTCGGAGCCGATGCCCTGATCGAGATCGACGGCGGCATCGATGCGACGACGGCCCCCGGGGCAGCGGCCGCCGGCACCGACTGGTTCGTCGCCGGTTCGGCAATCTTCGGCAGGCCGGACCCCGCCGCCGCCTACGCGGAGATCAGCGCGGCGATCGCCTAGCCCGCGCGCGGTCACCTCGACCAGGGCGGAGGACTTGGCTCACGTGACGCGCAGTCGAGCAGGGCGAGGCCCTGCGAGTCGCGCACTTACCTCAGGGCGGGGGCGTCGATGGTCCCGATCGCCTCCTGCAACCACGATCGGTCCTGCGGGCTCGTCGAGCGGCGCTCGGCCCGCTCCGCGCACCAGCGGGCGAGGTAGCGACGGCCACCGACCGCCACCAGATCGGGTCCGGTGACGGCGAACCGGCCGTCGACGAGGACGACGATCGCCGCAGCCACGTCCGGACGCGTGCGCAGCACCTGGGAGACGGCGACGCCATCGACTGCCGCCGGAGCGCCCGTGTCCCCGTCCTCGGGGCGGGTCGGGCGGACCGAGAAGATCGCCGGAGAGCCGCGCATCCCGATCGGCAGCCGAACCGGCTCGACGATCGGGCCCTCGCGCCATGTCGAGATGATCCGGTTGATCTCGCCACGGGACTCACGGCGAACCAGCAGGTGGAGCTCGTCGCCGGCGTCGATCACGGTCGAGCCGCGCGGCAGCAGCGCCTCGCCGTCGCGGACGATCAGGTTGATCAGGGCGTCCCGCGGCAGGCCGAGCTCCTTGACCATGTGACCGACCGCCGCGTCGGAGGGCTCCATCCGGAATGCGAGGACGTCACCGCCGAGCTCCTGGATCATGCCCGTCTCGACGACCGGCTGGGGGAGGGCCGCCTCGCCGGTCGTCAGGCCGAGGTGCCGGGCCAGCGGCTCGAACGTGTAGCCCTGGATCAGGGTCGAGCCGACGACGACGAAGAAGACGACGTTGAAGAGCAGCTCGCTTCCCTCGACGCCGGCGATCACCGGCAGCGTGGCCAGCCAGATCGGAACCGCACCCCGCAGGCCCGCCCAGCTCAGCATCACCCGTTCCCGGAACCGGTAGCGCTCGACCTGGGAGGCGATGAGCGTTGCGATCGGCCGGGCCACGAAGATCATCGCCAGCGCCAGCGCGGTTCCCTGGAGGGCAACGTCGGCGAGCTGGCTCGGATAGACGAGCAGGCCGAGCATGAAGAACAGCGAGATCTGCGCGACCCAGCTGAGACCCTGATGGAACGCGGTGATGGTTCGGCGTGCGGGGAGGATGCCGGTCCCGAGCGCGAGGCCCGTCAGGTAGACGGCGAGGAAGCCGGACCCATGGCTGACGTCGGCGAGGCCGAACGACAGGGCCGCCGCGGCCATCGAGGCGACCGGATAGAGGCCCGGGGTCGGATAGTCGAGGCGGGTGAACGCCCAGCGAGCGCCATAGCCGACGATCGTGCCGACGACCGCGCCGACGAGCAGGTCGCCTCCGAACTCGACGAGCATGTCGGTGAAGCCGTAACCGGGCTCCTGGATCCAGGCGATGAAGCCGGTCACGAGCAGGACCGCGACGGGGTCGTTCATCCCCGACTCGCCCTCGAGCGCCCGAGCCAGGCGCCGCCGCAGCGTCGAGCCGCGCAGGACCGCGAAGATCGCCGCCGAATCGGTGGCCGCGATCGCCGAGCCGACGATCAGGGCTTCGAGCGTTCCCAGATCGAACAGCCAGGCCGCGAACAGGGCTCCGATCACCGCCGTGATCAGCGTCCCGCCGATCGCCAGCGCGAGCGCCGTTCTCAGCACCGGGCGGATCTCCTGCCAGCCGGCGGTGAGACCGCCCTCGAAGAGGATCAGGACGAGCCCGATCGTGCCGAGCGTCCTGGTCAGCTCGACGTCGTTGAACTCGACGCCGCCGGGACCCTCGCTGCCGACCAGCATTCCGAGGCCGAGGAACAGGACGAGGCCGGGGACGCGGGCCCGATCGGCGACCATGGCGGCGGCGATGCCGGAACCGAGCAGGAGGCCGCCGATCAGGATGAGCTCGGCGTCGGACACGTGGTCGCTCCTGGTTCGGGGGCGGCGAACGGGGAGGATAGATGCCGTCTCGGAAACCAATGGCCGGGAGCCGTGTCTGGCGGTGGGGTCGGGGGCGCTACGATTACGATTGACTGACTTGTCAATCAACGGCAGGTCCGAGCCGATCGGAATCCGAAGAAAGCCAGATCGCATGGACCAGAACGTGGCCATCGACCCCAAGGATGCGAGCTCCAGCCCGCGGATGCGGAGGGCGCTCGAACTGGCCGCCAGGGGAGGCGGAGCGGTCAGCCCGAACCCGCTCGTCGGGGCGGTGATCGTCGCCCGCTCCGGAGAGGTGATCGGCGAGGGATGGCATGCGAAGGTGGGGGAGCGCCATGCCGAGGTGGCGGCCATCGAGGACGCTCGCGATCGCGGCGCCGAGCTCTCCGGGGCGACGATGTTCGTCACCCTCGAGCCGTGTGCTCACGAGGGCAGGCAGCCGCCCTGTACGGATGCGATCCTCGCCGCCGGGATCAGCACGGTTGTGATCGCCTCCGAGGACCCGACCGAGAAGGCGAGCGGCCGCGGCCCGGGCATCCTTCGCGACGGGGGCGTCGAGGTCGTCTGGGCGGAGGGCGCCGACGCCGCGGCGGCACGGTTGCTCAACCAGGCTTTCCGGAAGCACTCACGGACCGGCCGCCCGCTGGTCGTGCTCAAGTCGGCGCTCACCCTGGACGGGCGGACCGCGACCGGCGCGGGCGAGTCGAAATGGATTTCCGGTGACGCCTCCCGCGAGCTCGTCCATCGCTGGCGGGCGGACCTCGACGCGGTCGCCGTCGGAATCGGCACCGCGATCGAGGACGACGCGCTTCTCACCGCCCGCGGCGTTGCCGCCGCCAGACAGCCCTCCCGGGTCGTCTTCGACTCGATGGCCCGGCTGCCGCGCGACGGCCGGCTGGTCGCCACCGCGAGCGAGGCGCCGGTGATCGTCATCGCCGGTCCGGAGGCGCCGGGTGACCGGGTGGATGCGCTCACGAACGCGGGTGTCGAGGTGATCGCCTGCTCCGGGGAGGGGCCGGAACGGATCGGCCCGGCGCTCGACCAGCTCGGCCATCGCGGCATCGCGAGCCTGCTGCTCGAGGGCGGAGCGACGCTGGCCGGTTCCTTCCGGGATGCCGGCGAGCTCGACGAGCTACGGCTTTTCTACGCCCCCGTGGTGCTCGGTGGGGCGGACGCCCGCCCGCTGCTCGCCGGCGTCGGATCGCCCCACATCGGCGAGGCCGACCGGGCTCTGTCGGTCGATTGGCGCGCCAATGGCGACGACATGCTGGCCGTGGCCCGGATGCGGGAGTGGTGAGGATGTTCACCGGCCTGGTGGCGGACATCGGAACGGTCGCGGGCGTCGTCCGCGACGACGCCGGAGCACGCATCTCGATCGACACGAGGTTGGCGGCCGATCTGTCGGAGGGCGATTCCGTCGCCGTGTCCGGAGTCTGTCTGACCGCGACCGCTCTGCGTCCCGACGGCTTTGCCGCCGACGTCATGAACCAGACGCTCGAGTTGACCTCGCTGGGCGAGCTCGACCCCGGGCTCCGGGTCAACCTGGAGCCGGCGCTGCGCGCCTCCGACCGGCTCGGCGGCCACATCGTCCAGGGGCACGTGGACGCGACCGGGAGCGTCGTCTCCGTCAGCGACGACGGGTTCGCGCGCAGGTTCGAGATCGAGTTGCCGGACGGCCTCGAGCGTTACGTCGTCGAGCGCGGCTCGATCGCCCTGAACGGCGTCAGCCTCACGGTCGCCGGCGTCGCCGGCCCCAACGTCGAGGTCTCGCTGATCCCGGAGACGCTCGAGCGCACGACATTCGGCGACACCGTGACGGGGGATCGGATCAACATCGAGGTGGACGTCTTCGCGCGACACGCGGAGAGACTCCTGCATGGCCTGGAGGTCAATGATGGAAACTGAAGGAATGACCGAGACACCGAGATCGACTTTCGCGACGATCGATGAGGCCATCGAGGAGATCCGCCGTGGCCGGATGGTCGTCGTCTGTGACGACGAGAACCGGGAGAACGAGGGTGATCTGGTCATGGCCGCGCAGTTCGCCACACCCGAGGCCGTCAACTTCATGGCGACCCACGGCCGGGGCCTGATCTGCCTCGCCCTGACCGCCGAGCGCTGCGACGAGCTCGGCCTGAACCTGATGACCGCCAAGAACGAAGCGCCCCTGCAGACGGCGTTCACCGTCTCGATCGAGGCGGCCGAGGGCGTCACGACGGGGATCTCCGCTCACGACCGGGCGCGGACCATCCAGGTTGCCATCGACCCGAAGACCGGCCCGAGCGACCTGCACATCCCCGGCCACATCTTCCCGCTCAAGGCGAAGTCGGGAGGGGTTCTGGAGCGGACCGGCCACACCGAGGCGAGCGTCGATCTCGCCCGTCTGGCCGGCCTCAACGCCGCCGGCGTGATCTGCGAGATCATGAACGACGACGGCACGATGGCCCGGGTCCCCGACCTCGCCTCCTACTGCGCGCAGCACGACCTGAAGATGGTCACGATCGCCGATCTGATCGCCTACCGGCGCGAGGAGGAGAAGCTCGTCGAGCGCATTGTGTCCACCTCGCTGCCGACCGAGTTCGGCGACTTCACGGCAGTCGGATACCGCTCGCTCGTCGACGACAAGCACCACGTCGCGATGGTCAAGGGCGAGGTCGACGGCAGAGACGACGTGCTCGTCCGGGTGCACAGCGAATGCCTGACGGGGGACGTCTTCCATTCCCTGCGCTGCGACTGCGGCGATCAGCTCGCGGCGGCCCTCTCGATGATCGAGCAGGAGGGCAGCGGCGTGCTGCTCTATCTCTCGCAGGAGGGCCGCGGAATCGGCCTGCTCAACAAGCTCCGGGCGTACAAGCTCCAGGAGGAGGGGCTCGACACCGTCGACGCGAACCTGAAGCTGGGGCTCCCGGCCGACCTCCGCGACTACGGGATCGGCGCCCAGATCCTGCAGGACCTCGGCCTCGGGAGCATCCGCATCCTCACCAACAATCCGAAGAAGATCATCGGCCTCGAAGGCTACGGGCTCTCGGTCAGCGAGCAGGTGCCGATCGTCTCGGTCTCGAACCCGCACAACGAGGCCTACCTGGCCACGAAGCGGGATCGGATGGGGCACACGCTCCACCACCAGGGTCTGGCTCTCGACGACGAGATGTTCCACGACGAACAGGAGCGCGACGGCCGGGCTGTCCGGAACGCCGAGGACGAGTCCGATGGGTGACGGCGAGATCAGGAGCCTCGAGCCCGCCGAGCGGGAGCGAATCGCCGGCGCCGAATGGGCGATCTGCGTAGCGACCTTCTACGGCGATCTGGCCGAGCGGCTGACGAACGGCGCGCTCGAGGGATTCATCGAACTCGGCGCCGCCGCCGAGCTCGATTCAGACGTTCGAGGTCCCGGGCGCCTTCGAGCTGCCCCTGGCGGCAAAGCTATGCGCCGACTCGGGGCGCTTCGCCGGCGTCGCCTGCCTCGGCGTCGTGATCCGCGGCGAGACCGACCACTACGACTTCGTCTGCGCGGAGGCGGCCAGCGGGCTGCGCCAGGTGACGCTCCAGACCGGAATCCCGTGCTCCTTCGGCGTCATCACCTGCGATACCCGCGAGCAGGCGGAGGCCAGGTCCGGGGGCGGTAAGCGCGATTCGGGCCGGAACGCCGCGGTCGCCGCCGTCCAGATGCACCTGATGTCGGCCGACGAGAGACTCCGGTAGCCACCGGCGCCGCCGGTTGGCTACCATGCCGCGTCCCATGGCCAAGGTATGTCACAGCTGCGGCAAGAAGCCCGCGGTCGGAAACTCGCGCAGCCACTCGATGGTCGCGACCCGGCGGCGCTTCGAGCCCAACCTGCAGAAGGTCCGCATCGACGAGGGCCACGGCCCCCAGCGCGTCTACGTCTGCACTCGCTGCCTCAAGGCCAACAAGGTCACCAAAGCCGCCTAGGCGGTCCCTGACGCTTCGCGGCTCGGCGTCCTCGTCGGCTCACGGCCTGCGGCCTATCGCCTCCGACTCCTTGATCCGCTCGGTCAGGAACCGCCTGGCCGGTCCCTGACGCTTCGCGGCTCGGCGCCTCGTCGCTCACGGCCTGCGTATCGCCTCCGCCTGATGCCGGTCAGGAACGCCTGCGGCTCCGACCCGCCAACTGACGCCTGCCGAGCGGACACCGCGCACAGCGCGGAGCGGAGCATCTGCTCGGAGTCATCTAAGACGCCCCTGCCGAGCGGTAACACCGCGCCGCCCGAGCAGAGCGGACGCGAAGCGGAGCATCTGCTCGGAGTCATCTAGACGCCCCTGCCGAGCGGTAACACCGCGCAGCCCGAGCAGAGCGGACGCGAAGCGGAGCATCTGCTCGGAGTTATCTAAGACGCCCCTGCCGAGCGGCCAAGTCACCTGGGCGCAGGCCGAGCAGAGCGGACGCGAAGCGGAGCATCTGCTCGGAGTCATCTGATCCCGTCGGGGTTATTCTCCGCGCGTGCCCGATCCATCAGTTGCCCGCTTCCGGCGTATCGTCGCTGCCGCGTACACCTACCTCGATGCGCGGCGCAACGAGGTGAACGACCTCAACGTCTTCCCGGTGGCCGACGGCGACACGGGGGACAACATGGCCCTGACGATGCGCGCCGTGCTCGCCGAGCTGGACCGGATCGAGCTCGAGGAGGGGGAGGAGGCCGATCGCAACGACCTGGTTCACGCGGTGGCCCGGGCTGCGCTGATGGGGGCCCGCGGGAACTCGGGGGTGATTCTCAGCCAGATCGTGCGCGGCGCTGCCGAGTACCTGGCGACCCGTCCCGGTGACCTGATCAGCCCGGTCCTCGTCGCTTCGGCGCTCTCGTCGGCGGCCGACGCCGCCTATGCATCGGTCCGCAACCCGACCGAGGGCACGATGCTCACGGTGATGAGGGCGATGGCCAACTCGGCGAGCATGCACCTGGCTCGGCTGCCCGACGCGAACCGGAGCCTCGATCCCGACCTGACGCAGGAGCAGCAGGACCAGATCCTGGCCGCGGCGCTCGAGGTGATCACGGAGGCGGGTCGGCAGGCCGTGCAGAAGACCCCCGACCAGCTGGACGTCCTCGCCGAGGCGGGCGTCGTCGATGCCGGCGCCCACGGGCTCGTCCTCGTCATGGCCGGGATGGTCGCCGGGCTCCGCGGCGAGGAGACGCCCCAGGTCGAGATCCCGGAGCAGGCACCGGCGCGGATCTCGGCGCCCCAGCACAGCGACAGCCGCTTTCAGTACTGCGTCAACTTCATCGTGCAGGGAACCGACCTCGACGGCGACTCGTTCGACGCGCCGCTGCGCGAGATCGGCGACTCGATCCTGATCGTCGGCGATCGCCGCACCCTGCGGGTCCACGTCCACACCGACGAACCGCCGCGGGCCCGCGAGGTCTTCGACGGTCACGGCACGATCTCGCAGGTCGACGAGGCGGACATGCGCGAGCAGGTTGCCGAGCGCGAGCGCCGGCTGGCGTCGGCGGGGAGCAGCTGCGGTCTCGTCGCGGTGGTCTCCGGTGACGGGCTGCGGCAGCTCTACGAGGAGCTCGGCGCGACCGTGATCGACGGCGGTCCGACGATGAATCCCTCCACGGACGAGTTGCTCGCCGGGATCCACTCCGTCGGCGCCGAGGGCGTGCTCGTCCTCCCGAACTCCCCGAACGTGATCCTCGCCGCCGAGCATGCCGCAGAGCTTTCCGACCGCAGTGCGACGGTCCTCGACTGCACGTCCCAGCAGGCGGGCCTCGTCGCGATGATCGAGCTCGACCCGAACGCCAGCGTCGAGGCGAACGCGATCCGGCTCACCGAGGCCCTCGAGGACACGACCACGGGGGCGGTCGCCCCCGCCGCCCGCGACGACGCCGAAGGCAGGTTCGTACGCGGCGACGCGGTCGGATTCGTCGACGGTGAGGTGATCGCCTGGGGTGGCGCCGGCTCGACCCTGTCGGCGGTGATCGAGGGGCTCACGGACGGCGCCGAGATCATCACGATCGTCGAGGGGCTGTCGGCACCGATCCCGATCGACGACGTGACGGCCCTCGCCTCCGACTCGGTCGAGGCCGAGGCCCATCGCGGCGGGCAGCCTCATTACTGGTGGCTGCTCGCGGCCCAGTGATCCCGGCGCCCACCCGGCAGAGCGGTTAGCTTTGCACGCGTGAGCTCGACCGATGGGGATCCGGTCCTCTGGCACATACCGGTCTCCCACTACAACGAGAAGGTCCGCTGGGCGCTCGATCTGAAGGGTGTCGAGGCGACTCGCAGGGCGCCGCCCCCCGGCGCCCACATGGCGGTGGCCCTGTGGCTGACGAGGGGCGCGGGGAAGACGTTCCCGCTGCTCGAGCTCGACGGCAGGGCGATCGGCGACTCCACCGAGATCATCGCGGCGCTCGAGTCCCGCTACCCCGAGCCGCCTCTCTATCCGGCCGACCCCGCGGATCTCGACCGGGCCCTGGCGATCGAGGACTTCTTCGACGAGGAGGTCGGGTCGTACACGCGCCTGCTGGCGTTCCACGAGATCAGGCTGGACGAGCCGAGCCTGAAGCAGTTCACGGCGGGGATTCTGCCGGCGAAGCTGGCGGGCAACGATCGGATCCTGACCGCGGCCGCCAAGGGGTCCGGGGCGTTCACGCAGATGCGCTACCGCGTCGCCTCCGACGGGGCCGCCGACAACGCGAAGGCGCGGATCCTCGCCGGCTTCGACCGACTCGAGGCGGAGCTCGATGCCGGGCCGGGCGATTACATGGTGGGCGACAGCTTCTCGGTCGCGGACCTGACCGCGGCCGCGCTGCTCCTACCGGTCGTCCTGCCCCCGGAGGGTCCCGACCTCCCCGAGCCGCCGGCGTCCTATCAGGAGTACCGGGAGACGCTGCGTGGGCGCCGCGGGTTCGAGTGGGTGGGGGAGATGTTCTCCCGCCATCGCCGCAACGCGGTCCGCCCGTAGCGCTACCAGCCGAGCGACCCCGGAACGCCCTTGATGGGGCCGGTGATCTCGGCCGTCACCCAGCCACCGTAGAAGCTGCCGGGCTGTGGCTCCACGCGCTCGTCCCCGAGGAAGCACGCGAGCAGGGCGGGGTAGAAGGAGACGAAGCCCTCGAGTTCGGCGTAGGAGCGGTTCGGGGAGTGATAGGCCCACGCAGCGCGCTCGGCGACGAGTCCTCCCGCCCTCACGTCGAAGTAGCTGGCGGCACCCTTCCACTCGCACAGGCTCGACCCGGCGACCGGTCGGAGCGCTTCCGCACGGACCACACCGGGCGGCACGTAGACGGTTGGAGCCCCGGCGGTCTCGAGGACGCGCACGGCCCGGTCGGTGTCGACGATCTGCTCGTCGCCGAGGTGAACCCGGACCGGGCGGTCGACGGGCTCGACCCGGGGCGGGCGAGGGTAATCCCAGACCGACTCGCGCGGCCGCCCGTTCGCCGCGATCCCCTCTGCGGGCTCGGGCTCGGGGTGCGTTCCGCCGATCGACATCGTCAGTGCAATGTAGGGAGCCGGTTCCGCGGGCCTCGCGCCTATCCTCGGTCGGTGATGGCTTCGGGAGCGGCGACGGAGGATCGGGAACTCGCGATCGAGGGCCGGGCCCTAGACGGTCGCCCGCTCTCGCGGAAGGAACTCGACGGTGTTCGTCTCGCGACAGTCCCAAGGCCGGAGCGGCTCCGCCGGCCGCTGACGGACCTGCGCGGGGTGGGCGACAAGCTCGCTGCCGCGGCCGCTCGGATCGGCCTGCAGACGATGGGCGACCTGATCGAGCACTTCCCGCACGACTACGGCGACCGCTCGAGCCCGACCGAGATCGCCGAGCTCAGGCTGGGCGAGCAGGCGACCGTCGTCGTCGAGGTCAGGACGGCGCGACTGCAGCGGACCCGCCGACGCAACTTCACGATCGTCGAGGCGACCGTCGCCGACGCTTCGGGCCCGATGAGCGTCACCTGGTTCAACCAGGCGTGGCTCGCGGATCGGCTCAAGCCGGGCGCTCGCATGCTCCTCAGCGGGCGCCTCGACCGCAAGGGCTTTCGCCCCGACGCCTACGAGATCCTCGGGCCCGAATCCGCCGGAGCCGGCGGGGTGGACCCGATCCGGGACCGGCCCGGCCCCCCGGCCGGCCTCCATACGACGGGCCTCGTGCCGATCCACCCCTCCGGCGAGGGGTTGCGGACGCAGAAGATCCGCGAGTGGGTCTGGATCGCCCTGCAATGGGCGCCGGACGTGATCGAACCCCTGCCCGCCGAGGTGCGATGCCGCCGCGGCCTTCCCGGCGCCGCTGACGCCCGGATCGCGATTCACTTCCCGCCGGCGAAGGAAGCGGCGGCGCTCGCCCGTCGCCGGCTCGCCTACGAGGAGCTCTTCCTCCATCAGGCGGCGCTGCAGGTTCGCCGTGGCGAACGCCGCGACGCCCGCGAGGCCGCTGCCCTCGACGCGCCCGGCGACCTGGTCGCCGACTGGATCGAAGGCCTGCCGTTCGAGCCGACCGCCGATCAGCTCGCCGCCTTCGACCGGATCGACGCCGACCTCGAGTCGAGCCGGCCCATGCAGCGCCTGCTCATGGGCGAGGTCGGATCGGGCAAGACCGTGGTCGCGCTCTACGCGATGCTGCGGGCGCTCGAGGGCGGGAGGCAGGCGGCTCTGATGGCGCCGACTGAGACCCTGGCCGAGCAGCACTTCGCGACCCTGGAGACGCTGCTGGCGGGCTCAGGCACGCCGACGGGCCTGCTCACCGGCTCGACGAAATCGGCGAGCCGCCGTGAGTTGCTCGCGCGGCTGCAGACGGGTGAACTCCCGCTCGTGGTCGGCACCCATGCACTGATCGAGCCGACCGTCGAGTTCGCCCGTTTGGCGGTCGCGGTCGTCGACGAGCAGCACCGCTTCGGAGTAGCCCAGCGCCGGGCGCTCGACGCCAAGGGTGCGACCGCGCCGCACGTCCTCCACATGACCGCCACCCCGATTCCGCGGACGCTCTCGCTCACCGCGTTCGGCGATCTCGACGTGACCGCCCTGCGGGAGCTGCCCGCCGGCCGTCGCCCGATCAAGACCTGGCAGGTCGGGGAGGAGCGGCGCGACGGGGCCTACGGTTTCATTCGCGATCGCCTCGGCGAGGGACGACAGGCGTACGTCGTCTGCCCGCTCGTCAGCCTCTCCGAGAAGGATCAGGCGAAGGCGGCCACCGCCGAGGCCGAGCGTCTCGCCGTCGGCGAGTTTCGCGATTTCACCGTCGAGGTCCTCCACGGCCAGATGTCGTCGGCCGACAAGTCCCGGGCGATGGCGCGGTTCGCCTCCGGCGAGGCCGACGTACTCGTGGCGACGAGCGTGATCGAGGTCGGCATCGACGTCGCCAACGCCTCGGTGATGCTGATCGAGGACGCCGACCGCTACGGCTTGAGTCAGCTCCATCAGCTGCGCGGGCGGATCGGGCGCGGCGAGCACGAGTCGTTCTGCATCCTCTTCGCCGATCCCGAGAGCGAGCGGGCGAGGGTTCGCCTCGACGCGGTCGTCAGGGAGCGGGACGGCTTCGAGCTCGCCGAGGTCGATCTCAACCTGCGGGGCGAGGGCGAGGTGCTGGGAACGCGACAGAGCGGGATGCCCCGTTTCCGGGCCGCGACGCTCCCCGACGACGCCGACCTGCTCGTCGAGGCCCGTGCCGACCTGATCGACCTGCTGGCCCGTTACGACTCCCTCGATGCCCCCGAACTCGGCCCCCTTCTCGACGCCGCCCGTGTCAGGTTCGGCGACGAGCGGGCCGAGCCGATCGCCGCGTAGGGCAGGGATGCGGGTCGTAGCGGGAGAGCTCGGAGGGCGGCGGCTGATCTCGCCTCCCGGGACCGATGTCCGGCCGACCGGCGACAGGGTCAGGGAGGCGCTCTTCTCGATCCTCGGCGACGTCTCGGGTTTCGCCGTCCTCGATCTCTTCGCCGGCAGCGGAGCGCTGGGGATCGAGGCGATCTCCCGCGGGGCCGCCTCGGCGACCCTGGTCGACATCGATCCCGAGCCCGCGGAAGCCAACGTCGCGGCGCTCTCGATCGGCGAGCGCTGCGATGTGATCAGGTCCGACGCGGTCCGGTTCCTGCAGCGCGAGACGCGTCAATTCGACCTCGTCCTCTGTGACCCGCCGTATAGACTCGCCCGCCGCTTGGCACCCCAACTCGACAGCCTGCTCTCTCCACGCCTCCTGCCCGGCGCCCGCCTCGTTTTCGAGTCGGCGCGCACGGAGCCCGTCGAGCTCGGGCTGCCGTTGCGGGACGAGCGCGTCTACGGTTCGGTCATGATCCGAATCCACGGAGCCGACTGATGTCCGACAGGCGAACCGCGATCTGCCCCGGCAGCTACGACCCGGTCACCAACGGGCACATCGACATCATCAGCCGCACCGCGCGGATCTTCGACCGGGTGATCGTCGGGGTCGTCAATCAGCCGCTGCGCAAGCAGAAGACCCTGTTCGAGCCGGAGGAGCGCGCCGGTTTCATCGAGCGCGCCGTGGCGGATCTCGACAACGTCGAGGTGATGGTCTTCTCGACCCTGCTCGTCGATTTCGCCCGGGAGAACGGGGCGACGACGATCGTCAAGGGCCTGCGGGCGATTTCCGACTTCGAGTACGAGTTCGAGATGAACCAGCTCAACCGCAAGCTGGCGCCCGAGATCGAGAGCGCCTACGTGATGGCCTCCGCCGAGTACAGCTTCCTGTCGTCGACGGGTGTCAAGGAGCTCGCGACGTTCGGCGGCGACGTTCGGGATCTGGTCCCGGCCGAGGTTGCGAAGGCCCTGAGCGAGCGAATCGAACGGTGAACGTGACCGTGGGGGCAGGGGCCGTGTGGGCGCGAGCTTGCAGCGGCTTGCAGGACGAACCAGCCGGCAGAGGGTTTTTGGCGCCGGTCCCTAAGCTTTAGTCGCACTGATGGACGTCCTCGTTCTAATCGACAAGCTCGACGATCTGATCCACAACGCCCGGCCGGTCCCGCTGACCGATCAGGTGAGGGTCGACCGTGAAGAGATCTATGACCTGCTCGACCAGATGCGGGCCACGATCCCTGAGGAGATCAAGCAGGCCCGCTGGATCGTCAAGGAGCGCCAGGAGATGCTCGCCGAGGCCAAGCGCGAGGCCGAGCGGATCGTCAAGGAGGCCCGCGACCAGCAGGCACGCCTGATCTCCGAGGAGGAGGTCTACAAGCAGGCCGAGCGCGGCGCCGAGGAGATCCTCGAGGACGCCCGCGACACCGAGCGTCAGATCCGCCTCGGGGCCGAGGACTACGCCGACGAGATCCTTTCGACCCTCGAGGTCAACCTGCAGAAGTTCCTCGCCGCCGTGCAGCGTGGCCGCGACCGGCTCGCCGGCCGTGAGGATGAGGAAATCGAACCCGCAGAGGTCGGTTAGCGCTCAGTACTCGGCGCGGATGACCCGCAGGTCATCCTCCGACCAGACCACCTCGCCGCCGCACCAGGCCGCGAGATCCTCCGCCGTTTCCGGGTGGTCTCGCTCCGGGTTGACCGTCGTGACGTGGACGTCGGCCGCGATGACATCGGCGAGCACGAACGCCTTCGCGTGTTCGCGTACCCGCCGGAAGAGGTCCTGCTTCTGCTCGGAAGTCAGGTGATGGACGCTGAGCACGGCGACGACGAGATCCCACGGGCCGTCCGGCAGCGGGTCCTCCATTCGAGCGAGCCTGACCTCGATGCCCATCTCGCGGGCCCTGAAGACCATGTCGGGGCTGGAGTCGAGCCCGGTGATCCGCGCGTCGGGGTAGGCCTCCAGCAACCGCCGGGACGTCTCGCCGGTTCCGATCCCGAGGTCCAGAACCAGCTCGGGCGGAGAGGGAACGGCCGCGACGGTGGCGGCCTGCAGGCGGTCGAATCCCGGAACCTCGTTCCGGATCATCTCCAGGTAGTTACCAGGGTCCCATTTCGGCTCGGTGCTCACGCTACCCTCGGAGACTAGATGTCCGATCGACTGATCGATCTCGAGGCCCTCGCCCTCCGCAGTGGCCAGGGCGCCTGCGTCGACCTGGACGTGTCGCCCGAGCCCCCCTCGCTCGGCGGTGAGCGGTTGACGCTCGAGACCGACCCCGTGCGTTTGAAGATCGACGTCTCCCGGACGACCTCGGGCTTCGCGTTGCGCATGCGCGGCGAGGCGGTGCTGGTCGGCGCCTGCGCCCGCTGCCTCGGCCCGGCCCGGCTCGTCCTCGAGATCGAAGCCCGCGAGGTCGATCAGATGACCGCCGATCCGGACGGCGAGCTGAAGAGTCCCTACGTCGCCGACGAGCTGCTCGATCCCGAGGCGTGGCTTCGGGACGCGATCGCACTGGGCCTCCCGGAGCGGCTGCTCTGCAGACCGGATTGCGCTGGGCTGTGCGAGATCTGCGGCGTCTCGCTCAACGACATCGACCCGGCCGAGCACGTGCACGAGCGACCGCCGGATCCGCGGTTCGCGAAGCTCCGCGACCTCCAGAAGTAGGCCGGCGCCGACTCCCGCTACGATTCCCCGCCTCATGGCCGTCCCGAAGAAACGTCAATCCAGCGCGCGCCGCGACAAGCGCCGTGCCCATGACGCAATTTCCGCGCCTCGTCTCAATGAGTGCCCGCACTGTCACAGCCCGCGACTGCCGCATCGGGTCTGCCCGACCTGCGGCACGTACGCCGGACGCGAGGTCATCTCCCAGGACGAGACCCCGCCCGAACTCGCCGGACGCCCCGAGGGGGAATAGGTGGAGGCTCAGGCGGCGCGCCCGCCGGGCGCCCCGCCGGTGACGGTCGCCTTCGACGCGCTCGGCGCCGAGGCGGGCCCGTCCGTCGTGATCGAGGGGATCAGGGCCGTCGTGGCCGAGGGGATCGGCGTCCGCGTGTTCGGGGACCCAGCCGATCTCGCCGACCTGGATTCGCTTTCCGGGGTCGAGGTCGTCGCGTCGACCGAGCTGATCGGCAACGACGAGGAGCCGGTGCGCGCCGTGCGCTACCGGCCCGAGGCCTCGATCGTGATGGCCGCCGCCGACGTCGCCGCGGGTCGATCCGACGCCCTCGCCAGCCCCGGGTCGACGGGCGCGACGATGACCGCGGCCCTGTTCGCGCTGAAGCGGATCCGCTCGGTCCAGCGGCCGGCACTTGCGGTCGAGATCCCGGCGCCCGGGCGGGCTCGCCCGTTGCTGATGCTCGACGTCGGCGCCAACGCCGACGCTCGAGCCTCCCACCTCGTCCAGTTCGGCTACCTCGGCTCGGCGTTCGCCGAGGCTGTGCTCGGATTGGCGGAGCCCCGGGTGGGGCTGCTCTCGGTCGGTGCTGAGGCCAAGAAGGGCAGCGCACTCGTCATCGAGGCGCACGAGGCATTTGCGGCCTCGCATGGCATCCGGTTCGCGGGCAACGTCGAGGGCAGGGAGCTGCTCGATCCGGACGTTGAGGTGCTCGTCACCGACGGCTTCACCGGCAACGTCGTGCTGAAGACCATCGAGGGGACCGCGACCTCGGTCGCCGGCGCCGTCCGCTCCGCGGCCCGCTCCGGCCCGCGCGCCGCCGCCGGGGGACTGCTGCTCAGGCCGGCGCTCGGCGGGCTCCGCCGCGACATGGATCCCGACGCGACCGGAGGGGCGATCCTGCTCGGGCTGCGCGGCGTCGCAGTCGTCGGTCACGGGTCGTCGGGAGCCCTCGGCGTCGCGAACCAGATCAGGCTCGCGGCCCGCGCGGTGACCGAGCGCGCGGTCGAGCGCACGGAGGAACTGATCGAGCGCTCCGGGGTGGGCCGCGCGGCGATCCGTGACGGCGAGTCGTGATACACACTCGACCATGACCACGGCCGACCAGCAGTCTCAGGCGGATCGCGGCTCGATCTTCACGATGGTCAGGGACCACCTGGCCGCGGAACTCGAGGTGGAGCCCGGCCGGATCACGGACGCAACCCGCTTCCGTGACGACCTGGACGCCGATTCACTCGATCTCTTCGAGCTCGTGATGGAGCTGGAGGACACCTACGGAGTCGCAATGAGCGAGGACGAGGCGGCCAAGATCGAGACGGTCGGCGCCGCGGTCGACTTCGTCTTCGAGCGGCTGCCCGGTGCCTGAGGAGGGCTCGGCTGCGTCCCTAGACGACCAACCCGCCCGGGGGGAAGCGGTTGCGCCGCTTCTGAAGCTGATCGGCGAGCTCGATGCCGATTCGCGCCTGCAGGCCCTGACTCACAGCTCCTGGACGGAGCGGCGGGTGCGCTCCTGGGGTCGGCTCGCCTTCCTCGGCGACAGCGTCCTCGGCCTCGCCGTTGCCGAGCATCTCTTCACCCGCTTCCCGCGCTCCGACATCGGCCGTCTGACGAAGATCCACGGCCAGGTGGTGAGCGGCCGGGCCTGCGCCGAGATCGCTCTCGAACTCGGGGTCCCGAGGATGCTCGAGGACGCCTATCCGAAGGACTTTGAGGGGGGCCTCGCGCCGTCGGAGCTCGTCGACAGCGAGCGCGCGATGGCCTCGATCGTCGAATCGCTGATCGGTGCCTGCTACCTGCAGTTCGGTCTCGAATCGACCGCGGCCGCCCTGCTCGCCGCCTTCGCCCCGCAGGTCGAGCTCGCGACCGGGACGCTGCTCGATTTCAAGTCGGCGCTGCAGGAGCAGCTCGCCCGCCAGGGCCGCCGCGTCGTCTACGAGGTGACCGAGGAATCGGGCCCGCCGCACGACAAGACCTTCCGCGTCCAGGCACGGGTCGGCGACGAGGTCGCCGGGGCCGGATTCGGCCCGAGCAAGAAGGCCGCCGAGCAGGCCGCTGCCGCCGAGGCGCTGGGGGAACTCGCGCCTTGAGCAGGCACTTCAGGGGATGGCGCGATCCCGTCCGGTCCAGCCACCACGCTTCCCAATCAGAGGGCCGGAGAGAATGCATCTGAAGTCGATCACCCTGAAGGGCTTCAAGTCCTTCCCCGAGCGCACCCATCTGGAGTTCTCTCCAGGGGTCAGCGTGATCGTGGGACCGAACGGTTGCGGCAAGTCGAACATCACCGACGGCGTGCTCTGGGCGCTCGGCGAGCAGAGCCCGCTCGCGGTCCGCGGCCAATCGATGCAGGACGTGATCTTCGCCGGGGGCCGGGATCGATCGGCGCGCGGCGCAGCCGAGGTCGAGGTCGTCATCGACAACTCCGACGGCGCCGCCGGGTCCGAGTTCTCGGAGATCTCGGTGACCAGGAAACTCGATCGCAACGGCGAGGGCGGCTACCGCCTCAACGGCGCGCGGGCCCGCCTCAGCGACATCACGGAGGCGCTCTCCGATGCCAGCCTCGGTCGCGAGATGCACTCGGTCATCGGCCAGGGCAAGGTCGAGGCGATCGTTCTCTCCAAGCCCAAGGAACGCCGGATGCTGATCGAGGAGGCGGCCGGCCTCGGCAAGCATCGCAAGCGCCGTCGCCGCGCCCAGCTGAAGCTCGAGCGCACGCGCTCCAACCTCGACCGCGCCTTCGACGTCGAGCGCGAGGCGCGCTCGCGGCTGCGCCCGCTGCGCCAGCAGGCCAACGCCGCCGAGACTCACGCCCGCCTCGAGCGCCAGTCGATGGAGCTCCAGCTGAGGCTGCTCGGCGATCGCCTCTCCGCCGGCGGTGGCGATCTCGCCACCGCAGAGGCGGCTGCGCGGTCGGCCCGTGAGCAGCGGGACGGCATCGAGGCGAAGCTGACCGAGGCCAACGCGCGGCGCAGTGCCGTCGAGCAGAGGCTCGCCGAGCGCGATCGCGAGCGCACGGCCGTCTGGGGCGAGCTGACCGCGCTGCGCGCTGCGCACGAGCGTCTCGGCGCCCGGACCGAGTCGATCGCCGGCCGCGAGGCGGAGCTGCGGGCCGCCGTCGATCGCCGCCGGGCCGCGCTCGGCACGCTGGCGGCCGAGCTGCGCGCCACCGAACGGGATGCCGAGGCCGCGCTCGCGAAGGAGCTCGAATCGGCTCGTGACTCCCTCGCCGAGGCCACCGGCGGGATCGCTGCCGCACTCGAGGCGGGTGACGTCGAGGCTCGGCTCACAGCGCTGGCGAGGGTCCGCAACGGATCCGAGCGGGCCGCGCGATCCGCGCGGCGGGCCGAGGACATGCTCGGCCATCGCCGCCAGGACTCGCTCGAGCAGCGGGTCGAGTCGGAGGCCGAGCTGTCGGAGACGCTGGCCGAGCTCTGCACGGCGCTGGCCGCCGCCCGGGACGCCGTGGGCACGCGCGCCGCGGCGGTCGAGGAGCGGGTTGTCGGCGCTCAGGCGGGGGACGAGCTCGCCCTCGAGCTGCGCGACTGCTCGCGGGTCGAGGCCGACCTGCACGGCGAGCTCCGCCTGCTCGCGGAACGCGTCACCGAGGCCGAGGTCAGGGCGGCGAGCCTCCGGGATCGGCGCGAGGAGGCCGCCGCCGACTGGGAGCGGATCGTCGCCAAGCTGGAGCTCGACCCCGCCCCGGAGCCCGAGTCGCTCGAGGATGCCGAGCGGGCGAGCGTCGAAGCCGGCATCGAGCGGTTGATCCGCCGCCGCGAGCAGCTCGGGCCCGTCAATCCGCTGGCCGAGGGCGAGTACGAGCAGGCGAAGGAGCACGTCGCCGAGCTCGAGGCCCAGCGCGAGGACCTCGAGAAGGCGCTGGCCGAGCTTGCGAAGCTGATCCGCCAGACCGATCGCGAGATCACGGCCGCCTTCGAGGAGACGTTCGCGGCCGCGAGCGACAACTTCAGTGAGCTGATCGAGCACATGTTCCCGGGCGGTAGCGGCAAGCTGCGGATGGTCGAGGCGCAGCGACAGGAACGCGTGCTCGGGGGTGCGATTGCCGAGACCGATGGATCCGGCGGCGACGGCGAGGGCTCCGAGGAGGCGGAAGAGAACGATTTCGATGACGAGGAGCCGGTCGACGATGCGGGCGTCGAGATCGAGGTGACCCCGGCCGGCAAGGCGACGCGCCGCCTTTCGCTGCTCTCGGGCGGGGAGAAGTCGCTGGTCGCGCTCGCTTTCGTGTTCAGCGTCTTCCTCGCCCGGCCGTCTCCCTTCTACATCCTCGACGAGGTCGAGGCGGCGCTCGACGACGCCAACATCGATCGTTTCCTGCAGTTGGTCCGGCGGTTCTCCGACCGGGCCCAGTTCGTGATCGTCACCCACCAGAAGCGGACGATGGACGCGGCCGACGTCCTCTACGGCGTCAGCATGAAGGACGGGACGACGAAGGTCATCTCACGCCGGCTGCCTCGCGAGCAGAAGCTCGCCGAGGCGGAGCCGGACACCCGCGCCGCGTAGGCTGCCCGCCGATGGCGACGACCTGGGCAGAGCTGCTCGACCTCGGCGACCGCGAAGCGGCGGCACCGGGGGAACCCGACGCGTCCGCCGGGCCGGATGCCGCGGCCGGCGGCGAGCCCGCGCGCCGCGGGATCTTCAAGCGACTGCGTGAGAGCCTCGCCACGAGCCGCCAGGCGCTCACGGCGGAGATCGGCTCCAGCCTCTTCGAGAACCTCGACGCGGAGGCCTGGGAGCGGCTGGAGGAGGCTCTGATCATGGCCGACGTCGGTGCGCGAACCACCGCCGCCGTCGTCGGGCGCCTCGAGGGCGAGGTCGAGGCGGGAAAGGTCGAGGGCGCCGGGGCGATTCGCGCCCGCCTGGTCGAGCTGCTCGCCGACCTGGCCTCGACGGGCCGGGGCACGATCGACCTGCGCCCGCGCCCGGCGATCGTCCTGATCGTCGGGGTGAACGGGACCGGCAAGACCACGACTGTCGGCAAGCTCGCCTGGCACCTTCAGAAGGAGGCCGGCCTGTCGGTGATGCTCGCCGCCGCCGACACCTACCGGGCCGCGGCCGTCGAGCAACTCGACACCTGGGCCCAGCGGGCGGGGTGCGAGATCGTCAAGGCCGAGACCGGGCAGGACGCCGGAGCGGTCGTCTTCGATGCGATCTCCGCCGCCGAGGCGCGCGGGAGCGACGTCGTCCTGATCGACACGGCCGGACGCCTGCACACCCGCAACGACCTGATGGAGGAGCTCGCCAAGGTCCGCCGCGTGATCGACAAGCGGATCGGGCGAGGGCCGTCGGAGACGCTGATCGTCGTCGACTCGACGACGGGCCAAAACGGCCTGCGGCAAGCGAAGGTCTTCAGCGAGGCGGTCGAGGTCACCGGTGTCGCCCTGACGAAGCTCGATGGCACGGCGAAGGGCGGCATCGCACTCGCGATCGCCGGCGAGCTCGGCATCCCGGTGAAGCTGATCGGCGTGGGGGAGGGCATCGAGGACCTGCGCCCGTTCGACGCCGAGGAGTTCTCCTCGGCCCTCGTCGGCGAGTAAACGCCCCACCAACCCCCTGACGCCCCTGCCGAGCGGCACACAGTCAGGTCGGCGGGGGCGGAGGGAAGCGGAGCATTCTCTCGGCAGTAATCTGCCGTAGCCATGTTCGAGCAACTCTCAGATCGCCTGCAGGGCACCCTTTCGGACCTGCGCTCGCGCGGGAAGCTGTCCGAGGACGACGTCGACAAGGCGATGCGCGAGATCCGCCTCGCCCTGCTCGAGGCGGACGTCAACTTCAAGGTGACCAAGCAGTTCGTCGCCTCGGTGCGCGAGGAGGCGATCGGGGCGGGCGTGCTGACGAGCCTCGATCCCGGGCAGATGGTGGTCAAGGTCGTCAACGAGCAGCTCGCCGAGCTGATGGGCGGCTCCGGGAGGGAGCTGGTCTTCGCGCGCGAAGGGACCGACCGTGATCCTCATGGCCGGCCTGCAGGGCTCCGGCAAGACGACCGCCACCGCCAAGCTCGCCCAGCATCTGCGCGGCGAGGACAAGACCGTCGGGGTCGCCGCCTGCGACACCCAGCGCCCCGCCGCCGTCGAGCAGCTGACCCGGCTCGGCCAGCAGGCCGGCGCAACCGTCTACGCACAGGGAACGGATCGGGATCCGGTCGACATCGCCGAATGGGCCCTCGGCCAGGCCCGCGCCCAGGAGCTCGACGTCCTCATCGTCGACACCGCCGGACGCCTGCACATCGATGACGACCTGATGGGCGAGCTCGCGGAGATCAAGAAGCGGGTCAAGCCCCACGACGTCCTCCTCGTCGTCGACGCCATGACCGGCCAGGACGCCGTCAACGTCGCCGAGCAGTTCGCGGAGGTCACCGAGTTCGACGGCGTCGTCATGAGCAAGCTGGACGGCGACGCCCGCGGCGGCGCGGCGCTCAGCGTCAAGGCCGTCACCGGCAAGCCGATCCTCTACGCGTCGACGGGCGAGAAGCTGGACCAGCTCGAACGCTTCCACCCCGATCGCATGGCCCAGCGGATCCTCGGCATGGGCGATGTCCTCTCCCTGATCGAGAAGGCCGAGAAGGACATGGACAGCTCCGACGCGGAGGAGCTGGAGCGCAAGATGCGCCAGGACCAGTTCACGCTCGACGACTTCCTAAAGCAGCTCAAGCAGGTCCGCAAGATGGGCCCGCTGACCAGCGTCCTCGGGATGATGCCCGGGATGGGGAAGGCCATGAAGGACCTTCGCAACGCCAACGTCGACGATCGCGAGCTCGACAGGCTCGAGGCGATGATCCTCTCGATGACCGCCGAGGAGCGCGCCAACCCGGACGTCATCCGCGGCTCGCGGAGGCGCCGGATCGCCGCCGGATCGGGAACGAACGTCCAGGCCGTCAAGCAACTCACCAAGCAGTTCGAGCAGATGCGGAAGATGATGAAGATGATGGCTTCGGGCAAGATGCCGAACCCGGAAGCGATGATCCGAGGGCAGCTCGGCGGCGGTCGGCGGCGATGATGGCGACGGCCGAGGGCCGCGGCCTGTAACCTGCGCCGCCGTCACATGGCCGTACGAATCAGACTCAGACGAGCGGGCTCTTCCAAGAACCCGATTTGGCGCATTGTCGTCGCCGACAAGCGTTCCCCGCGGGATGGCCGCACGATCGAAACGATCGGCAGCTACAACCCGCAGACGGAGCCTTCCTCGGTGACGATTGACGCCGAGCGCGCTCAGCATTGGCTCGACCACGGCGCCCAGCCGTCACCCACCGTCGCGAAGCTGCTTCGCACGCAGGGCGTCGACGGCCCAGCCGGCACCTGAACGGGAACCACTGATGCGTGAGCTCGTCGAGTTCCTCGTTCGCGCTCTCGTCGAGCAGCCGGACAAGGTCGAGGTCGAGGAGTTCGAGGAGGACGGCGATCTCGTCCTCGAGGTCTCCGTCGCCGAGGACGACCTCGGCCGGGTGATCGGCCGCGGCGGCCGCATCGCCAACGCGATCCGCACCGTCGCCCGCGCGGCCGGCGCCCGCGACGACCGCAGGGTCATCGTCGACATCCTCGACTGAGGCTCCCCGCCTCGGTCACCACACCCGAAGCTCCCCGCTTCCGTCACACATTCGTCACGTTGCCGCCTTGAGTGGTGACCTGCCGCGCGCCACCGTCCCAGCATGGTCACGGTGGCGCAGATTTCCCAGTACATAGCAGGGAAATCCGCTCCACCTGGCAGGGTGTTGGCGAGAATCGCGACCCGTCAGCACGGCGTCATCTCGAGCCTCCAGATCGCCGCACTCGGGGTGGACCCGGATTTTGCCGGCCGCTGGATGGCCGCCGGACGGCTGCACCGCATCCATGCGGGCGTCTATGCGGTCGGTCATCGCAATCTCACCCGCGAGGTTCGCTGGATGGCGGCGGTGCTGGCGGGCGGGGAGACGGCGGTGCTCAGCCATCTCACCGCGGCTTTGCTCTGGGGGCTGATCGATCGCGCGATCGATCTCATCCACGTGCTCGTCCCGGGTCCGAGCACTCACCGCCGCCCGGCCTGGCCATCCACCGTACCCGCAGCCTCCCCCCGCAGCACCGCGCCGAGTTGAACGGGATTCCCGTCACCAGCCTCGACCGCACGCTGATCGATATCGCCTCGATGCTGCCGCCGGAACGGCTTCGCTACGCCGTCGAGGCTGCTGATCGCCAGGGTCGGCTCGACGTCCCGGCCCTCGTCACCCTCTGCGACGCGTCGTCGGGGAAGCGGGGCGTCGGCAATCTGCGCCGCTTCGCGCTCGAGCAGCGCGGGCCGCTGAACCGCACGAAATCGCCACCGGAAGCCCTGTTCCTGCGCGGATGCCGGTTACGCGGGATGCCTGAGCCACTGGTCAACGTTCGCCTGCACGGCTACGAGGTCGACTTCCTCTGGCCCGACGCCGGGCTCGTCGTCGAGATCGACAGCTACACCTACCACCGCTCGTGGCCGCAGCGGCAGCGCGACATCCGTCGCGACGCCGACCTGAAGGTCCACGGCTATGACGTCGTCCGGTTCGCGGCGGATCGCCTGGCCGCCGAGGTCGACACCGTCCTCGTCCAGGTCGAGACGCTGCTGGGAGTGCCGGCGGCAACCGACCTCTAGGCTGCTCGCGCGATGAGACTCGACGTCTTCACCCTCTTCCCCGAATGGTTCGAATGGTTCGAAAGCCAGCGGCATGTGCGCAATGCCGTGGCCGAGGGCTCGGAGCTGCGCTTCTTCAACTACCGGGACACGACGCCTCTGAGCGCCGGGCAGGTCGACGACTCCCCCTACGGCGGGGGCGCCGGCATGGTGATGCGCGTCGACGTCGTCGACGCAGCCCTCCGGGCGGCCTACGGCGACTCGACCGGGACCCGCCGAACGGTGCTGCTGACGCCCGCGGGCCGGACGTTCGACGAGGAGATGGCGGCGGAGCTGGCGGCGGAGCCGGAGCTGACGCTGCTCTGCGGGCGCTACGAGGGGATCGACGATCGGGTTCGGGAGCACCTCGTGACCGATTCGATCTCGATCGGGCGCTACGTCCTTGCCGGCGGCGAGCTTGCGGCGATGGTCGTGGCGGACGCCGTCCTCCGCAAGCTGCCCGGGTCGCTCGGTCACGCCGACTCGGCCGCGGAGGAATCCTTCACGGAGGCTCTCGAGGGCCACCCGGAATACCCCCACTACACGAGGCCGGCGACCTATCGAGGGTGGGAAATCCCCGAAATCCTGCTCTCCGGGGATCACGAGAAGGTGCGCCAGTGGAGGCTGGCGCGCAGTCGCGAACGGGGTCGGGCTGATGATGGGAACACTTAGCTACTATTCGCGACCCCGCGCGACCGCCAAGCGGTCGTCATTGGAGCACAGGCTGCCGATTGGACGGATCGAGTCGGCGGCTGTCAGACGAGCCGGAGCCCGAAACACATGAGCACGATCATCCAGAGTCTCGAGAAGGAGCAGCTGCAGCGTCGCCCGCAGTTCGCCGCCGGCGACCGCGTTCGGGTCCACTTCCAGGTGATCGAGGGGAGCCGGACCCGAACGCAGGTCTTCGAGGGCGTCGTCATCAAGCGCCAGGGGAGCGGCGTCCGCGAGACGTTCACCGTCCGCAAGCAGTCCTTCGGCGTCGGCGTTGAGCGTACGTTCCCGCTGCACTCACCGAAGATCGAGACGCTCGAGGTCGCTGCCCGCGGCGACGTTCGCCGCGCCAAGCTCTACTACCTCCGCGATCGCGTCGGCAAGGCCGCGCGCGTCGCCGAGCGACGCTGGGGCATCGGCGAGGAGGCCCTCGCAACGGACCCCGACGGCGCCGTCGATGCGCAGGGCGCCACTCAGGTGGAGGCCCCACAGGCGATGCCCGCCGACGGTGAGGACGCTTTGGAAGAGGTCGAGCAGGAGGAGCTCGAAGCACAGGCCGAGGCCGAGGAGGCCGCGGAAGCGCCCGAGCCCGATGCCGAGGTTGAGGACGAAGCCCCGGTCGCTCAGGCCACGTCAGACGAGCCGGCTGGGGAGCCGGAGGGAGAAGCCGCGGAGTCCGCCGAGGACTCCGACGCCGAAGAAGAGGCTCCGCAGCAGGGCGCGTAAGCACCCGGCTGCAGAGACCACCATGCCGCGTCCCAAATCGACGATCGGCGCGATCTTCGAGCTCGTCGTCATAGTCGGCTTCGCGATCGGCCTCGCGCTGGTCATCCAGGCATTCGTCGTCAAGCCGTACCAGATCCCCACGGGCTCGATGATCCCGACCCTGGAGGTGGGCCAGCGCGTCCTCGTCCAGCGGGTCAGCTACCACTTCAGCGATCCGGAGATCGGCGACATCGTCGTCTTTCATCCGCCCAAGGGCGCCGACACGACCGAGACCTGCGGGCTCGAGCCACTCCCCCCGCGTGAAGCCTGCCCGGAACCGGTCGATCAAGAGGCCGACACCAACTTCATCAAGCGCGTCGTCGCCACTCCGGGCGACACTCTGAAGATCGAGGATGGGCACGCGATCGTCAACGGCAAGCCGATCCCGGACGACTTCATCCGCCCGTGCGGAGGTACCCGTGGCTGCAATCTCCCGAAGGAGATCACGATCCCGCCCGACCATTACTTCATGATGGGCGACAATCGTGGAGCCAGTGACGACAGCCGCTTCTGGGGACCCGTCCCAAAGGACTGGATCATCGGCAAGGCCTTTGCCACCTACTGGCCCCTCGACCGAATCGGCCTCCTCTAAGAAGGGCAAGCGCCGCCGCCGTCCCGACGGCCGCCGGACGGCCTGGCTGTTCCGCTTCGACCAGCAGTTCGGCCATCGCTTCGTGGCGGGCGCCGATGAGGCCGGCCGGGGATCGCTGGCCGGGCCGCTCGTCGCCGCTGCAGTCTTGCTGGACTATCGCTGCCTCGGCCCCGACGAGCGCAAGGCGCTCGCCGGGCTCGATGACTCGAAGCGCAAGACGGAAGAGGAGCGGGAGCGGCTCTACCCGGCCGTGATCGCCGCGGCGTCGAAGGTCGCCGTGACGGCCCGTTGCGCCGGCGGGATCGATTCTCGCGGCCTGCACGTCACCAACCTGCAGGCGCTCGCCGACACGCTCGGACAGGTCGCCGTCCCCGGGGCGAAGTGCCTCAGCGACGGCTTCCGGCTCGGCTCACGGTGCCGGGTCGACCACGAGGCCGTCGTCGAGGGCGACGCCCGCAGCGCGGCGATCGCCGCGGCCTCCGTGATCGCGAAGGTCACCCGCGACCGCTACATGCGGCGCGCCGCCGAGTCGTACCCGGGCTGGGACTTCGAGAGTAACGTCGGCTACTCCTCCGCCGGGCACCGCGAGGCGATTTCGCGAATCGGCATCTGCTCGCTGCACCGCCGCTCGTTCGCCTCCACCGCCTATCAGCAGCTGGAGCTGGGCTCGGCCTAGAACGCGGCCGGCAGGTGTTCGATCTCCGCCGGTCGGTCGTCGGCGCGGAGGCTGACGCCGACGACGTCGAAGCGCAGGGAGTGATGGGGCGGCGCCCGGTTGTCGGCCAACCATGACCGCGCCAGGCGCCGCACCTGCAGCTGCTTGCGCGTCCCGACCGCGAGCGCCGGACGCTCCGGTCCGGCCCGCGGCCCGCACCTCATCGTCTTCACCTCCACGAATACGAGGGTGCCGTGGTCGAGCGCGACGATGTCGATCTCGCCGAACCTGGTCCGGCAGTTGCGGGCGACGATCGCGATCCCGTGCGCCGACAGGTACTCGCATGCGAACTGCTCGCCGAGCCTGCCGAGCCTCAGGCGTGCCTTCGTCATCGGTTGCTTCCGTATCGCATCTGCCGGATCCTGCCCGCCGTGGCCGCGCGTGTGGCACCCGCTTCGTGACGATCCGCGGGCGGAACCGTGCCGACTTGCGCAACCCCGGCGGCGCTGACGATTCGGCACGGTTTCGACGCCGAATCGGCACATCGGGGGCGCCACCCGCGCGTCGGCCGCGCCTAGCTTCGTCGCCATGCTCGCCCGGACGCGAACTCTCGCATTACACGGCGTCGATGCCCTCCCCGTCGACGTCGAGATCGACATCCACCGCGGCCTCCCGGCCTTCTCGCTCGTCGGGTTGCCGGACGCCGCTGTGCGGGAGTCGCGAGAGCGCGTCCGGGCGGCAATCGTCAATTGCGGGTTCGAGTTCCCTCTGCAGCGGATCACCGCGAACCTCGCGCCGGCCGACCTTCGCAAGGCCGGCCCCGGTTTCGATCTCGCGATCGCCGCCGCGATCCTCTGCGCCTCCGGTCAGATCTCGGGAGCACCGCTCGACGAGTGGTGGGTCGCCGGTGAGCTCGCTCTCGACGGCACCATCCGTCCGTTGCGGGGGGTGCTCGCGATGGCCGAGCGGGTGCGGAAGCAGGGCGGCACGGGGATCGCTGTCGCCGCCGCGAACGGCGGTGAGGCCCGGCTGGTCGGCGGCATCGAGGTTGCGGCGATCCGATCGCTGACCGACCTCGCCTCGCTCGCGGCGGGCGAGACCCCGCAGGAGGATCCTCGAGCCCCCGAGGTGGCCTCGTCCCCGGCCCTCCCCGATCTCTGCGACCTGCGAGGGCAGCGGGGGTTGCGACGTGGCCTCGAGGTCGCGGCGGCGGGCGGCCATGGCGCACTCGTCATCGGGCCGCCCGGAGCCGGCAAGTCGCTGGCGGCGCGGCGGCTGCCGTCGATCCTGCCACCGCTCGGTCTCGCCGAGGCGATCGAGGTGACGAAGATCGCGAGCGTGGCCGGGCTACCGCCGCCCGACGGCACCCTGGCGCGCCGTCCGTTCCGGGCACCGCACCACACGATCTCCCCGGCCGGCCTCGTCGGCGGCGGGTCGCCGCCACGGCCCGGTGAGATCACGCTGGCCCATCACGGCGTCCTCTTCCTCGACGAGCTCGGCGAGTTCTCGCGGTCGAGCCTCGAGGCGCTTCGCCAGCCGATCGAGGATGGCGTCGTGACGATCTCTCGCGCGCAGGGCTCGATCACGTTCCCGGCCTGCTTTCAGCTGTTCGCCGCCGCCAACCCGTGTCCGTGCGGGCACGGGGAGGGGTCGCCGAAGTGTTCCTGCAGCCCCGAGCGGGTCCGGCGGTACGCGACCAGGCTGAGCGGCGCGCTCGCCGACCGCTTCGACATGGCGCTGGCGATCGATCAACCCTCCGCGGCGGCCCTGGCGGGGGACGCAGGGGAGGACTCGGCGTCGGTGGCCGGTCGCGTCTCGGATGCGCGCGAGCGGCAACGTGAGCGGCTCGGCGAGGGGCGGACGAACGCATCGATGAGCGAGCGAGAGGCGGTCGAGATGGTCGCCCTCGACGCCGGCGGTCGCAAGGCGCTGATCGGTGCCCATGAGAGCCTTGGGCTGAGCGGCCGCGGCTGGAATCGGATTCTCAAGGTCGCCCGGACGTGCGCCGATCTCGACCGCTCCGACACAGTCGCCGATCGCCATGTCGACGAAGCGATGTCGCTGCGCCGCCGAGGCCCCCGATGAGCGCCGAGCGTGCGCTGTCCGCAATGCGCCCGCCGCGGCCTGCTCCTCGCCGAGCTCGCGGGGCACATCGATCGATCGGTCGCCGGCCGGGCGGGGGACCGGGCACGCGACCTGCTGGCGCTGTCGGACGCCGACATCGCCGCCTCGGTCGCCCCCGCGGACGGCGCGGCCCGGCTGCGCGGGATCAGCGAACGCGCGGCGCTGCCGTCGTTCGGCCCGCGCCTCGCCTCGCTGGGGTGCTGGAGCGTCTGCGCTCATTCCGGTGGCCTGCCGGCCGGGCTTGAGCCACTCGGGGATGCGGCGCCGCGGGCGCTCTACGGAGCCGGCGATCGACGGCTCCTCGAGGGCCTCGACCCTGGGCGGTCGGTGACGATCGTCGGATCGCGGCGATGCACCGCCTACGGTCGCGAGGTCGCGTACGAGCTCGCCAGGCTGCTGAGCGGGGCCGGCGTCCTCGTCATCAGCGGGCTCGCGCTTGGCGTGGATTCGGCGGCGCACGAAGGGGCGCTCGCCGCCGGGGGGCCGACCGTCGCGGTGCTCGGCCCGGGCGCCGAGCGCGCGTATCCGCGGTCGAGCGCGAACCTGTACGGGCGGATCCGCGGCGACGGCGTCGTCGTCTCGGAGCTGCCGCCGGGATCGCCGACCTTCCGCTGGATGTTCCCCGCGCGGAACCGGCTGATGGCGGCCCTCGCCGGTGTGACGGTGGTGGTCGAGGCGGCGGAGCGCTCGGGTTCGCTGATCACCGCCGAGATGGCCATCGAGGGCGGCCGCCAGGTCGGCGCGGTTCCGGGCAGCGTCACGTCGCGGGCCTCGAGCGGCACGAACAAGCTCCTCGCCGAGGGCGCGGCTGTCGTTCGCGATGCGCAGGACGTGCTCGACCTGCTCCTCGGCCCCGGCGAGGCCGAGATCACCGCGGTCGGCCCGCCGATCGCACCGGGCGGCCTCGCGATTCTCGCCGGCGTGGAGGCCGGCGCGGCGACGGTCGATGCCATCGTCGCCGGGGCCGACCTCGAATTCGCCGGCGTACTCGCGGCACTCGCCCGGCTCGAGCGTGACGGGTACGTGGTCTCCGACGCCGCCGGGCGCTACTCGAGGACGGCCCTGCCTCCGCCGGGTATCTAGGATCGGGCCGCATGGAAGCCGACAGGACACCCGTGGTGCTCTCGATCGCGGGATCGGACTCCGGCGGCGGCGCCGGAATCCAGGCCGACCTGAAGGCGTTCGCGGCACTCGGGGTCCACGGCACGACCGCCGTCACCGCGATCACTGCGCAGAACACCCTCGGCGTCACCGCGATCCAGGCGATCCCGCCGGATGTGATCGTCGCCCAGGTGGAGGCGGTGGTCGGGGACCTCGGGGTGGACGCGGTCAAGATCGGGATGCTCGGCACCCGCGAGACGACATTGGCCGTCGTCGCGGCACTCGCGGCCGTCCCACCCGTGCCGGTCGTGGTCGATCCCGTGATGGTCTCCGAGAGCGGCGCGGTGCTCCTCGACGACGGTGCCCTGCAGGCGCTCGTCGCCGACCTCCTGCCGTTGGCCACCGTGCTCACGCCGAACGTCCCTGAAGCGCGCGTGCTGGCCGAAGCCGGCGAGGATGCGACCCCGTCACAGCTGGCGGCGACGATCCGCTCGCTCGGCCCCTCGGCGGTCATCGTCACCGGCGGGCATGCCGATGGTTCCGACCTGCTCGACGACGGCGGCGAGCAGGTCTCGATCCCCGGGCCGATGCACCCCGACGGCGCCGCGCACGGCTCCGGCTGCACCCACAGCTCAAGCCTGGCCGCGCTCCTCGCCCTCGGTTTTCCGCTGCGGGACGCCGCCGTGGAGGCCCGACGCGTGGCCGGCGAGGCGATCGCCCGCGGGCTTCGCGACGTCGGGGAGGGCCCCGGCCCTGTGGACGCGTTGGGCATTGCCGCCATGCGCCCGCATCCGCCGCTGACATAATCGCTGCATGAAGCTCGTCCGGATGAAGCCTGGCCACGGTGACGTCCTGCTGGCGGAGGGGGACCCGGAGCTGGCCGACGGTGAGGAGCGGCTCGTCGAGGCATTCCGCGAGCAGCTCGATCAGGGCATGTGGGCCGCGGTGCCGACGCGGGGCTCCGGCGGCAAGCGCGAGGCGCTGATGGTGCGCGACTTCTCCGAAGTGCCGCGGGACTCCGAGCGGGTCATCTTCTTCCCACCGGCGGCCGGCGGATGAACGCCGCGATCGCCGCATCCATGGGCGTCGTCTGCCTGGCGCTGGCCGCATTCGCCTTCGGCCCCGACATGGCCCGGGCGGTCCGCGATCGGCCGCGCCGCCCTGCCCGGCGTCGAGCGCCGGGCCACGAGGTTCCCGACCCCGGGCTGCTGCTCCGCGCCGAGCGCCGGGCCGAGATCCTGTTGAGCGACGTCCTCGGGGCGGACGCTCTCGAGGCCTACCGGGCGCTCGGCTTCCTGCACTCCTTCGGATCCAACCGCGACGGCGAGGTCGCCTACGGCTATCTGATCTACGCGCACAAACCGATCGTCAGCTTCGACGCCACGACCGGCGAGCTCCTCAACGAGCATTGCGTCGAGTTCCCCGACCGCAGCGAGCCGGAGGGCGGCCAGCGCCTTCCCGACGCCGACGATGTCCTCGCCAAATGGATGGCCCTGCGGGCCGACGAGCGCGGCTTGATCAACGAAGCCAACATGCACCTTCCCGGGCGTCAACTCGACCCCGATCACGTTCGCCGCGATATCGCCAGGCTGAGCGAATGGACCAGCCGATCCTCACAACTGAGCATGGAGCAATGACGACAGAGACCGAGAAGTTCCCCCGCCCCCGATCGTCGGCAGTCTTCGACGGTCCCGACCGCGCGGCCGCCCGCGCCTACATGAAGGGCATCGGCTTCGACGACGCCGCCCTGAAGCGGCCGACGATCGGCATCGCCAACACCTGGATCGAGGCGATGCCCTGCAACTTCCACCTCCGCGGCCTCGCCGCGCACATCAAGGAAGGCGTGCGCGCCGCCGGCGGGACGCCGATGGAGTTCAACACCGTCGCCATCTCCGACGGCATCACGATGGGCACCAAGGGCATGAAGAGCTCGCTCGTCAGCCGCGAGGTGATCGCCGACTCGATCGAGCTGACGGCCCGCGGCTACCAGTTCGACGGACTGATCGCCCTCTCCGCCTGCGACAAGACGATCCCCGGCTGCGTGATGGCCCTCGCCCGCCTCGACATCCCCTCGGTGATGCTCTACGGCGGCTCGATCGCGCCGGGCAGATACAAGGGTCGCGACGTGACCATCCTCGACGTCTTCGAGGCGGTCGGCGGTCACGCCGCCGGCACCGTCAGCGACGAGGAGCTGCTCGAGCTCGAGAACGTCGCCAGCCCAGGTGCCGGCGCCTGCGGTGCGCAGTTCACCGCCAACACGATGGCCTGCGCGTTCGAGGCCCTGGGCATCTCGGCCGGCGGCTCGGCAATGGTGCCCGCCGAGGACGAGGAGAAGAACACCGTCTCCGAGAAGATCGGCGAGCTGGTCATGCAGGTGCTCGCCGAGGATCTGCGCCCGAGCCGGATCATCACCAAGGAGTCGCTCGAGAACGCCATCGCCTGCGTCTGCGCTTCCGGCGGATCCACCAACGGCGTGCTCCATCTGCTCGCCGTGGCGCGGGAGGCCAAGATCCCGCTCGACATCTCCGACTTCGAGCGGATCTCGGCCAAGACCCCGCTGCTCGCCGACCTCAAGCCCGGCGGCCGGTACGTCGCGACCGACCTCTACCGGGCCGGGGGCGTGCCGCTCATCCTCAGCCGCCTCTCCGACGCGGGGCTCCTGCACCGCGACGAGATCACGGTGACCGGCAGAACGATCGGGGAGGAGGCGGACGCCGCCAGCGAGGCGCCCGGCCAGGACGTCGTCCGGCCGGTCTCCGATCCCGTCAAGGCCAAGGGTGGCCTGGCGATCCTCCACGGCAACCTCGCGCCGGAGGGCGCCGTCGTCAAGGTGGCCGGCACCGAGCGGATGGGCCAGACCGGTCCGGCTCGCGTGTTCGAGCGCGAGGAGGACTGCTTCGAGGTCGTCAAGGCCGGGGGGATCAACCCCGGTGACGTGATCGTGATCCGAAACGAGGGTCCGACCGGCGGCCCCGGGATGCGCGAGATGCTCCAGGTCACCGCCGCGATCGTCGGCAGCGGCCACGGCGAGGACGTCGCCCTGATCACCGACGGCCGCTTCTCCGGAGCGACTCGCGGCCTGATGATCGGTCACGTCGCCCCCGAGGCCGTCAAGGGCGGCCCGATCGCCGCGATCCGCGAGGGGGACACGATCACCGTCGACATCGACGCGCGCCGGATCGACGTCGACCTCAGCGACGAGGAAATCGCGGACCGCGTAGCCGCATACGAAGCACCCGAGCCGCCCTTCGAGACCGGCGTGATGGCGAAGTACGCCGCCTCGGTCTCGAGCGCCTCCCACGGCGCGATCACCTCCTAGGAACGATCGTGGGGGACGCCGCCGAGCAGCCCGAGCCGCGCTTCGAGGACCACGATCTGGGGTTCTCGTGGCTGCCCGACCCCGGGGAACTGATGCAGCGTGCCTGCCACGTCGTCCGGCTCGGATCGGAGCCGGGGGTGTGGATCGTGGATCCCGTGGACGTTCCCGGACTCGACGAGCGGATCGCCGCCGTGGCCGGGTCCGCGGGCGTCGTCGGCGTCCTGCAGCTGCTCGACCGTCACGAGCGGGATTGCGCGGTGCTGGCCGAACGCCACGACGCGCCACTGCACCGGTTGCCCTTCGACGGAATCGCCGACTCCGGCCTCGAGGTGGTCAAGGTGCTGAGCACCCCGCTGTGGAAGGAGGTCGCGATCTGGTCGCAGCCCGACCGCGCCCTGATCGTTGCCGAGGCGGTCGGGACGGCCCGGTACTTCCGCGCCGGCGACGAGAAGGTCGGGATCCACCCGATGCTGAGACTTCTCCCGCCTCGCTGCCTGCGCGCCTACGAGCCCGATCACCTGTTGACCGGGCACGGCACCGGCATGCACGGCCCGGGCACGGCCGAGGCGCTCGCCGACGCTCTCGACGGCTCACGCCGCCGTACCCCGCAGGCATTGATCTCGATGATCCGCAGCCGAGGCGGCGGCTGACGAAGATCAATCGGTGCGAACGCACCCGTGGTGTGCGCTTCGGCAACGTCGCGATGGGTCAGTCGATGACGACGATCTCGTCGCCGACGGAGATCTCGCCGCCCGCGAGGATGTCTGCTCGCAGGCCGCCGCGATGAACGAGACCGCGGAGGACCCCGGGGGTCGTGATCCGCTCGAGGTGCGCGCAGGGCTCGCAGCGCCGGGCGCCCCGGCACTCGACCTCGCCGACCCGGAACCGCCGGCCGATCAGCCCGTCCAGGTCGATGCCGTCAACGACGAGATTTCGCCGCGCGTCCGCGGGTCCGAGCTCGATCCCCGCGGCAGCCAGTCCCTCGATTGCACGCCGGTCCACAAGGGTCAGGTCCCGGCCGGTGCCGGTCCTGGTCGAGAACGTGCCGTCGCCCAGCGCGTATCGATCGCCCTCGAGTCCGCGGTTCGCGATCGCCCTGGCCCGGTCCACGGTGCGCATCGGGGCCTCCGCGGCCGGTGCGATGGCGATCGCCTCCACCGTTCCGGCGCTCGCCGGGGCGGAGGACCTCCGTGGTCTGACCCGATCGAGCGGGACCAACACCCAGGCCTCCTGGATCGAGCCGTTCGGCGCGACCGTTCCAGACGGGTCGAAGATCGGGCCCGGCGGAACCCCGAACGCGATCGCCCAGCCGCGTTCGTAGCGGGCGAGGAAGCGGCCGGCCATCGAGAAAGAGCCCGGATCGGCGACCTCGACGAGCTTCAGCCCCGCCGCGGAGAGCCATTCTCCGAGCGGCTCGCGCCCGATCGGGACGGAGCCCGCCGGCTCCCCGCAGAGCTCCTCCACGCATCGGGCGAGGGACTCGCCGTCGGTCATCCCGGCTCGCAGAACTCCGCCAGGAGGCGGTTGAACCGGGTTGGATGCTCGGCCATCGGCACGTGCCCGCAGTCGTCGAAGACGACGAGCTGGGCGCCGGGGATGCGCTCCATGAAGCCGGCGGCATCGGCGGCCGGCACGATCAGGTCGTCGCGGCCCCAGACGACGAGCGTCGGCACCCGGATCCGCTCCAGGCGGTCGAGCAGGTCGTAACCGGTCAGGGCGGCAACCGCGGGCACGAACCCGGGAGCACCGAGCGCCGGCGCGAGGAACTCGACGAGCATCTCGCGCGGCATGCGCTCGGGGTGGCGCATCACTCCGCCCATCGTGAGCTTCCGCAACCCGGGTCGCGTCATCGCCGCGATATCGAGGCGGCGCAGGAGCGGGTTGGCGAGGACACTGACCCGGGCTCCGGCGACGACCGGCCCGCGCCGCATCGTCGCGTGGCTGATCCCCGCCGAGGAGACCAGCACGAGGCGGTCGATCCACTCCGGCTCCCCGACCGCGACCTCGGCCGCGATGAACCCTCCCATCGAGTTGCCGACGAGCGTGCAGGTGCCAAGCTCCAGGGCCTCGCGGAAGTCGCCGAGCAGCTTCCCGTAGTCGGGGATCGAGACCTGCCAGGGGGGCATCGGGCTGGAGCCGAAGCCGGGCAGATCGAGCGCGATCGCCCGGTAGCCGAGTTCCGCCATCCGCGGCATGTTCTCCAGCCAGTTCTGCCAGCAACCGCCGAGCCCGTGGACGAAGACGATCGCCGGACCGCTTCCGATCTCGGCGTAGTTGATCCTGGCGCCGCCGATCTCGATCGTCCGCAGGTGCTCCTGCCAGTCGATTCCGAGCCAGGCCGGGGCCGGATCTCCGTACGGATCGGGACCGTCCGGCGGCGTGATGTCGACTCGCTGGATCCGCCGGTAGGGGTAGGTGACGGCGCGGGGCGTGCGCCCGCCGTCCTGGCTGCCGGTCGTCTGCTCCGTTGCCACGGAATCGTCAGCTTAGTGGGCCGTTCCGCGGGTCCACTTCGTGTGAGCCTCGTCCCCAGCGCCCTTGCGACAGATGCCATGATTCCGCGATGCCGCCACGCAACACATCGCTCGCCCGGGGGGCCGGGGCCGACGAGCCCGGCAGCGACATCGACGTCTCCGAGCGCGAGCGGATGCGCTCGCTGCTTCCCGCCGTGGAGCCCGACCGGCGAATCGACGACTGGGGTCGCTCGGAGCGCGTCGAGGGCGCGTTCGACGCCACGCTCGTGGAGTTCTTCTATCGCTACTGGTTCCGATGCGAGGTCGAGGGGATCGAGAACGTTCCCGCCGACGGCGGCGCCCTGCTCGTCTCCAATCACGCCGGCGCACTGCCGCCCGACGCCGCGATGATCGGCAAGGCGATCCGCGACGAGCATCCCTCGCCGCGGCCGCTCTACATGACCGTGGAGCACTTCTTCAAGGGATACCCGGGCTTCTCGGCGCTGCTGCCCAAGATCGGGTGCGTTCCGGCCCATCCCGCCAACGTGCACCGGCTCCTCTACGACGAGCGCCGCCTGGTCCTGGTCTTCCCGGAGGGGCGAAAGGGCACCGAGAAGCTGGTCAAGGACCGCTATCGGGTGCAGCGGTTCGGCCGCGGCGGATTCGTCGAGGCCGCGATGCGCGGCCAGGCCAAGCTCGTGCCGGTCTGCGTGGTCGGCGCCGAGGAGGCGGCTCCGGTCTTCGCGCGCTCGCGACTGCTGCAGAAGGCGACCGGACTCATCTACTTCCCGCTCACCCCGACCTTCCCGTGGCTCGGACCCGCCGGGATGCTGGGATATCTGCCGGCCAAGTTCAAGATCCGCTTCCTTGAACCGATCGATACGACCCTGATGGGCTCCGAGCCCGCCGAGGACAAGGCGCTCGTCCAATCCGTGGCCCAGGAGGTTCGCGCCCGCATCCAGGAGGGGCTGCACGAGATGGTCTCGCAGCGCAAGTCGGTGTGGCTGGGATGAGCGCGGGGGAGAGGGCTGATTCGATCGAGGTCATCGGTGAGCGGCCGACTCGCCGGCGGGTCCTGATCACCGGGCTCTCGAGCTATTGGGGCGGCAGGCTGGCCCAGGCTCTCGAGTCGTTCGCCGAGGTCGAGGCGATCGTCGGCGTCGACTCCCGCGACCCGACCCGCGAGCTCGAGCGCACCGAGTTCGTCCGCGTCTCAAACCAGCATGGCCTGATCCAGCGCATCGTCCGCGCGGCGCGCATCGACACCGTCATCGACGCCCGTCTCGTCGTCGACTCGATCACGACGACGCGGCAGGAGGCGCACGAGAGCAACGTGATCGGGACGATGAATCTGCTCGCCGCGTGTGCCGGTGAGGGCTCTCCGGTCCGCAAGTTCATCTTCAAGTCCTCCGCGCACGTCTACGGTTGCGCCCAGGACGACCCGGCCTTCTTCACCGAGACGATGGCGCGCGGCCACCGTCCGGAGACGGCGATCGAACGCGACGTCGTCGAGGCCGAGGCTTCGGTCGTGGATTTCGCGGCCAAGCAACCGAACGTCGACGTGACCATCCTGCGCTGCGCGAACGTACTGGGTCCAGACGTCACCACCTCGTTCGCGCGAATGCTGTCGCTGCCGGTCGTGCCGATGGTGGTCGGGTTCGATCCGCGGACGCAGTTCGTCCACGAGGACGACGTCGTCCACGCCCTCGAGCACGCTGCCGTGCATCCCCTTCCCGGCGTCTTCAACGTCGCCGCCGACGGAGTTCTCGCCCTGTCGGAGGTCATCGGCCTGTTGGGCAAGCGCGCCGTGCAGGCGCTGCCGCCCTGGGGTCCCGGTTTCCTCTCGGCTCCGCTGCGGGCGCTCGGGGTGCAGATCCCCGACGAGATGCGCAACCAGCTCCGCTTCGGCCGCGGCCTCGACAACCGCCGCTACAAGGCGAGTGGCTTCGAATACGGCTACACGTCGCGCGAGGCGGTGCTGGCGTACTCCGAGCACCTGCGGTTGCTGCCGATCCTACGCGGGGTCGAGTCCGGCTACACCTACGAGGGCGAGGTCGAGCGGTTCCTGCGCCGCAGCCCTCTGGCCCGTCCCGCCAAGCCGCTCCCCGGCGAGGCCTCGGGGACCGAGCGCGAGCCGTTCGGGATCTGAGCGGGCGCAAACCCGGTTGCACGGCTCCTGATCCGTTTCGGGGAGCCGAGTAGCTGCCTACACTTCACAAACGGAAGTGATCGGCCCGGTCGAACCGGTCGTAGTTCAATCGAGACACTTTGGGACGCAAGGCACAGATCTCCATCGTTGCGGTCGTCTTCACAGCGATCGTCGCCGCCCTACTCGTATACGCGTGGGATTCGACCCGTGGCGACACCATCGCCGAAGGCGTGACGATCGGCGGGATCGATGTCGGCGGCCTCGACGCCGCAGCCGCACGCTCGCAGGTCGAGACAAGCCTCGTTCACCCCCTGGCCAAGCCCGTCGTCGTCAAGTACGGCAACGACAAGTTCATCCTCAACCCGCACGAGAGTGACGTCAGCGCCGACACGGCCCGCATGGTCGACGAGGCGGTCGCCGCCTCGCAGGAGGGTGGCCTGCTCTCGCGAACCTGGCGCAGCCTGACCGGCGGCGAGGTGCACGCCGACATCCAGCCACAGATCCAGTTCGATCGCGAGGCACTCGACCACTTCGTCAACCACATCGCCGACAACGTCGACCAGGCTCCCGTGAACGCGAGCGTCACCCCGAACGGCGGCGTCCTGCAGCCGGTTGCCTCCCAGCCGGGTATCAAGCTCAACGACGCGACCCTCCGCAACCAGGTCGAGACTGCCCTGCAGGATCCCGCCGATCGAACCGTCAAGGCCGATGTCGAGAAGGTCAAGCCCGATGTGACCACCGCCGAGGTCGCCGACAAGTACCCGACCTACCTGGTCGTCAACCGCTCCAACTTCACGCTGACGCTGTATCGCAACCTCGAGGAGGAGAAGCAATACAGCGTCGCGATCGGCGCCCAGGGCTTCGATACACCCACCGGCCTCTACCACATCCAGGACAAGCAGGTCGATCCCGTCTGGAGCGTTCCGGACTCGGCGTGGGCCGGGAGCCTGGCCGGCAAGACGATCCCTCCCGGCCCCGACAATCCGATCAAGGCCCGTTGGATGGGCATTTTCGACGGTGCCGGAATCCACGGCACGACCGACACGGCCTCACTGGGCAGTGCTGCCTCGCACGGCTGCGTCCGCATGGCGATTCCGGACGTGATCGACCTCTACGACCGCGTCGACGTCGGGACCCCGATCTACATCGGCTGAGCGTCGCCGCCCGTGAGCTTCGGGAGCCCCTTTCCGGCATGTTCGTTGCCAAAGGCAGGGTGATGGGCCCGGAGGGCGAAACGGCCCATATGCCTGCCGTTCCCGAGACCGTGCCCAGAGGTGGAGATTTCCCCCGCCTGGCAATCGGCGCTGACCGGATACCGGAGTGAGCTGTCCGCCCGGCAGCTGTCCCCGCACACCCTGCGGGCCTATTCCTCCGACCTCGAGGACCTCGCCCGCTGGGCGGCCGACTCCGGGCTGCGGGCGCCGGATCAGCTCACGTACCGGCGTCTGCGGGGTTACGCCGCGGTCCTGGCCGGGCGCGATCTCGAGCGCTCCAGCATCGGCCGCAAGCTCGCCGCCGCTCGTGGGCTCTTCGACTTCCTGACACGGGCCGGCGGGGCCTCCCAGAACCCGGCGGAGTTGCTGCCGAACCCGAAGACCGCTTCGAAGCTGCCGAGGGTCCTCGACCGCGACCAGGCCCGTGACCTGCTGGAACGGATCCCGGCCACGACTTCGCTGGCGGTCCGGGACCGGGCGATGCTGGAGCTCGCCTACTCGTCCGGGCTCCGGTGCTCGGAGCTCGTCGGCCTCGATGTCGGCTCGATCGATTTCGACTCGGAGACCGTCCGGGTCCGCGGAAAGGGCGATCGCGAGCGGATCGTGCCGTTGGGGGAGCCGGCGCAGCGGGCGATGTCCGACTACGTCGAACGCGCCCGTCCAGCCCTCGTCGACGACCCCGCCGAGCCCGCGCTGCTGCTCTCGAAGAGTGGCCGCCGGCTCTCGCCGTCGGACGTGACGAGGCGCCTCGGTCGCTGGGTGGACGAGGCGGCGATCGCCGGCCGCGTCTCGCCGCACGCCTTGCGCCACTCCTTTGCAACCCACATGCTCGAGGGCGGGGCCGATCTCCGCTCGATCCAGGAGCTGCTTGGCCATGCCAGCATCTCAACGACACAGATCTACACCAGGGTCGAACCGGGAAGGCTCCGCGAGGCGTATGCAGGCGCCCATCCGCGAGCTTGAGCTGACCCGTCTAACGTACTGAGTACCAAGGAGAAGCCTGATGGAGACCAACGTCAAAGCGGTGGAGTTGAAGGAGCTTTGGCGCCGCTGCAAAGAAGAAGGCGATGAGCGAGCCCGCGAGCGCCTCGTCGTCGCCTACTCGCCGCTTGTCAAGTACGTAGCCGGCCGCATGGCCTCCGGCCTGCCCTCACACGTCGAGGAGGGGGACCTCATCTCCTACGGCCTGATCGGCCTGATCGGCTCGATCGAGCGCTACGACCTCGAGCGTGAGATCAAGTTCGAGACCTACGCGGTGTCGCGGATCCGCGGCGCGATCATCGACGAGCTGCGGTCTCTGGACTGGGTGCCGCGATCGGTCCGGGCGAAGGCTCGCGACGTCGAGAAGATCCACTCCGAGCTCGAGAACCGGCTCGGCAGGGCCCCGAGCGAGGAGGAGATGGCCGACAAGCTCGGCGTCTCGGTCGACGACTTCCGCACGACGCTGCTCGAGATCGCCAACTCCTCGGTCCTCGCGCTCGACGATCTCTGGACCGTCTCCGACGGAGACGGCGGACAGGTCTCGCTGCTCGACACGATCCGTGACCCGAACGCCGTCGATCCGGAGGAGGCGATCGACACCGTCGAGCTCAAGGACCGGCTCGCGGACGCCATCGAGTCACTGCCCGATCGCGAGCGACTGGTCATCGCCCTCTACTACTACGAGACGCTGACCCTGCGAGAGATCGGCGACGTCCTCGGGGTCACCGAATCGCGCGTTTCCCAGTTGCACACGAAGGCGGTGCTGGGAATGCGATCGCACCTCGCCAACGCCGCTTGAGCGCCCAACCTGGCCCTCCCGTGGCGGCCGACCACGTGATCTAACCTGCGCGCCATGCCCGACGAGAAAGAACCCGATCCCTGCTGCGCCGTCTGCGAGCGACGCCTGTTGCCCGGCGAGCGGTCGCTCGACTTCTTCACCCGTGACGGCGCCGCTGTCGCCGTCTGCGAGCTCTGCAAGCCTCGGGCCGAGGCGGCGGGATGGTTGCGGCCTGACGAGTTCGAGTCATTGCAGGCCTCCGCGCCGGGCCGGGAACGACGCCGACCACGAGGCTCCAACGCGTTCGGCGGCCTGCTGTCGCGCCTGGCGGGATCTGCCGAGGCCGCGCCGGCTCCGACGACGCCCCCCGCACCCGCCGGGCCGTCGTACGAGCTCGCGGACGACGACGATCCCGTCGTACCCGCGGCGGTGGGGTCCCCCATGGCGTCGGCTACGGGAACTCCGGATGCCCTCTACGCCTTCAATCACTCCGACCACCGCCGCACCGTCGCCGGCCTCTCGCGGACCCTTGGGCCGCCGCGCGCCACGGCCCAGGAGTTCGAGAACGGCGACGGCCATCCAGCGATCCGCCTGACCATCGCCTGGGAGCTGACGTGGTATCAGTGGGAGGTCGTCCCGAGCGGGCGCGGGCACGAGGTTCGCGAGTCCGGCAAGGGGGAGACGATCGATCAGCTCCGCACCGCCGACAGAGCGTGGAACCTGATGGTCGACGCCGACGGCACGCTGCAGCAGAAGGTCGCTCCCGCTCGCGGCGGAGGACGAGTGAAGCTGACCGTCCACGTCGACGGTGGCTCGCGTGGGAACCCCGGCCCCGCCGCGATCGCGGCCGTGCTCAGCGACGGCGACGGAGAGATCGTCTACAGCGCCGGCGAGACGATCGGCCGTGCGACCAACAACGTCGCCGAGTACCGGGCACTCATCTTCGGTATCGAGCAGGCTCGGGCGCTGGGCGCCACCGAGCTCGACCTCGTCGGGGACTCGGAGCTGATCGTCAAGCAGGTTCGCGGTGAGTACAAGGTCAAGGACGCCAACATGAAGCCGCTTCATGCCGCCGTGCACGAGGCACTCGCGGACGTCGACGATTGGTCCATCCGCCACGTCCGGCGGGAGTACAACGCCGAGGCCGATCGGCTAGTCAACGAGGCTCTCGACTCGGCGGGTTGACCCTCTGCGGGCGGTCGCCGGCGAGCGCGGCAATGTCCCTCAAGCAGTTCGATAAAGCACTCGCATGGGCGAAGATCATGTTCTGCCACCAGTGCCCAACCCCGCCTGGTGAAGTGGCCAGCGTTACGCTGTTCGCGGGTAGGTCGTTCAATTGGGGGAGCATCAAACGTGGACGGGATGAATCGGGCCATGAAGGGATTTGCGGCGACCTTGGGCGTGACCTGTGTCGCGCTGATTGGTCCCGCGTCGTCTTCGGCAGCTAGCCAGGAACCGGGCTACCCGTTCGTACCAAGCTCCACGTATAAGCAAACTGCGCCCGTCATCGCATCGGCCGACTTTGACGGGAAAGGCAACGATGACCTCCTCACGGCTGGGCTGAAGACCCGCACCAGCCGCGGTGGCGGGCGCCTCAGCAGGCCGGTTGCCGTCAAGGGCGGTCGGGGTTTCGATCTTGCGAAGGTGGCTGATCTGAACGGCGATGGCGCACCCGACATCGTCGCCGGAGAACAGATCGGTTCCAGGATCCGAATCCGAACGCTTCTCAATGACGGTAAAGGCAAGTTCTCCGTCGCTTCAACTCGTCACCTCCCGGCAAGCGGAAGCTCAGGCATGTTTCTGAGTTTCGTTGTCGGCGACACCAACGGCAACGGCAAGCCTGACGTCGTGGTTCTAGGCCACTCCTCGGTTGCGCGGATGGCCGTCAAGGGCTCAGGTCGTTTAAAGGCACCGGTCAGCAGCGCATTTACAAAGCCGCCCCCCTTCCCAGAGGAACTCAAGCGTCCGGTGACCGTTCTCAATCCGTCTGCCTTTGCCGCCGGTGACTTCAATGGCGATGGCCGCGATGACCTCGTTTTCGCATTCGACATCTACTATTTTGAACAAGCAGGTCCATTCACGATCCTCGATGGTCGGGGCAATGGTTCGTTCAGGCAGCGTTACCCCGGGACTGAGGACGGCGACAGTGATGCGATCGCGGTGGGCGATCTGAACGGCGATCTACTTCCCGATCTGGTCTTGTCATCTTGGAATACGACGGTGGGCCACGCCTCGGTTCAGGGGGCAATCAATCAGCCTGATCACAGCCTTGTCAGGGTGGGTTTTGGATTAAGTGCCGATGGCTACGCACCCGCTGCCCTCGCCGACCTCGATCACGATGGCAACCTCGATATCGCTACTGCCTGGTACTCCCAAGGCACGGGGTTCATCGTGGCAATCTTCGATCCCGTGGGCGACTCGCCGGTAGGCGCCAGAGAGGACCTCCAACCCGAGGACTATCGGAGGGGGACCTCGTCGATTGCCCTCGGCGACTTCAACGGCGATGGCTGGACCGACATTGCCGAGTCGGTCTCCGCTTACGGATTGATCGTCGAGTTGAACACCCACGGCGACGTCTGATCTCCTGGGCGACGATCGGACGGCTTGAGCAATTCTCAGAGGACCAAAGGGGACCGCCTTGATGCCCAACTCCCGTCACCCCGTGCACACCTAGATCGCCCACTGCATTGGGTAGAAGTGGGCACAAAAGGGCAGAAAGAGGCCCCGCAGGCCGGTGGGGGAAGCCCAGGTGGCCACACCCTCAGCCCCGCATCCTCGGGCCGCAAGCTAAGATCCCGCGCCGATGCGGCTGTAGCTCAGCTGGCTAGAGCGTCTGCTTGCCATGCAGAAGGTCGTGGGTTCGAATCCCATCAGCCGCTTACTGGAACCCCGCTCCCCGAGCGGGGTGTCGGCATTTATTGGGCCGAAGCGGGGGAGGGGCCGCCAGCCAGGTTTTGCGCCATTGGTGCCCACGGGGCGACGTCTACTAGGCCTTTAGGCGCTTCTGCTCGTCGTCGTTCCGCCTCATTGCGGCCGCGTAGATGCGCAATGCGAGGTCTGGATCGGTGTGGGCCATCTGCGCCATCACCTCGGCAGGGTTGCTCAGCCGCGCGAGACCTAGCCGACACACGTCCACAGGGCCGAATCGGCGATTCGCTTCCCGAATCACATCGCGCTATCGTCGACCCCGGCCACATCGAACGGGAGGTTCGAGATGGACGTACGCGGATGGAGGGCGCCGGCGCTGTTGATTGCGGCGGCTCTGATGTTTGGTCTCTTCGGCTCGGCGTCGGCGAGCGCCGCCAAGAAAACGCCGGTCAAGGTCAGTACCGGCAGCTACCACACGTGCGCCGTCGATCAGCGCAAGCACGTCCAGTGCTGGGGCTACGACGACTACGGCGAGACCGTTCCTCCTCGTGGCAAGTTCAAGTCCGTCGGCGCGGGCTATTACTCGACCTGCGGCCTGAAGACGAATCAGCGGATCGCCTGCTGGGGCGATGACGACAACGGCGAAGCCTCGCCGCCCCCGGGCAAGTTCAAGTCTCTGGCGGAGGGCATCGAGAACGCCTGTGCGGTGAGGATCAACGGCAGGGTCGAGTGCTGGGGTGCCGGCGACTACGGAGCGGCGAGTCCGCCGAACGGGAAGTTCCGCTCGGTCTCGGTCAGCGAGTACTCAGGCTGCGGCGTCAAGGAGAACCGCAAGCTCGAGTGCTGGGGCCGTGACGTCGAGGGCCAAGCGTCTCCTCCTCCGGGGAAGTTCAAGTCGGTGAGCGCGGGCTTCTACCACTCATGCGGCGTGACCGTCGAAAGTCGGGGTATCTGCTGGGGTATCAACGACGAGGGCGAGACCGACGTCACCGGCGGCTTTTTCAAGTCCCTAGGGGCCGGCTATTACACCTCGTGCGGCATCAGGACCAGCTCTCGGATCGCATGCTTCGGTTACGACCGCTACCACATCGTCAGTGACGAGCCCGACGGGAAGTTCCGTCAGGTGGACTACGGCGCCGATTCCGAGCATGCCTGCGCCGTCGAGAAGAACGGCAAGTCGATTCAGTGTTGGGGAACCAACAACGACTACGGCCAGCAGGACGTCCGCCGGGCCTCGACTAGAGGGGTTGGCCCCGGTTCCCGTGGGCACCCGGTGCCCACGGCGAAATGAACCGTGCCTAACTCGGCCGAATAGAACGGGAAGCGGGGGAGGGCCGACGCAGCCGAAAACCGCTTGCCGCTGCTGGATCTGGTGGTATCGTGGCGCCAGCCCCGAAGTTTTGCCATGCAGAAGGTCGTGGGTTCGAATCCCATCAGCCGCTTTGACCCAAGGGGCGGTTTCGCAAATTGAACCGGGAGGTGGCCATCGGAAAGCGATCAACAGCCGTTCTGATGGCGACCGCGACCGCAATCTGCCTGTTGATCGGAGCCGAGGCGTCCCGGGCCGCCAAGAACGTGTGCACCGCGAAGCACGGAACGGTGCAGGTCCAGAAGGGCAGCGCCACCTGCACGGCTGAAGGCAGAGGCTCGTTCGCCAAGGCGAAGGGGGCCGGAAGCGAGGCGGTTGCGACCGGAGGCCCCCACAATAGGGCGATTGCACGCGGCAGCGGCAGCTTCGCCAATGTGGTCAGTGGCAGATGGAACACCGCGATCGCGCGGAGCAACGGCGCCTTCGCCCAGGCGTTCGCGGGGCGCGACAACACCGCGATCGCGAAGCGCCGTAACAGCATCGCCCAGGCGGCCCACGGTGACGACAACACCGCCGTCGCCAGCGGCTACCAGAGCTATGCGGATGCGGCCTACGGTGACGACAGCACCGCCATCGCGAGTGGTTATCTAGCCAGCGCCGAGGCCTGGTACGGCGACGACAACACCGCCATCGCAAGTGGCGATCACACTTCGGCCCGCGCGATTTTCGGCGACGACAACACCGCCCTTGCACGTACAGCTGGGTGCGATGCACTGGCGACGAGCGGAAGTGGCCTGAACAACTCCTGCTGACACCGCACCGAGCCGATCGCTCCGGTTCCCCACCTGGAGTGGGGGCCGGGAGTTTCGGGGTCGTTGGCCAAATGCCCTCTTGTGGTTCACCTTAGGACGACAGCCTCTACCCTGGTAAGCGGGGTTGATGGATTCGCGTGACATTCGGAGATTTCGCGGCTACGGGCTAGCTTGGCTCAGGAGAGCCGTGGGGTCGGGCGACGGGTACTCGGCCTACCTGAGGCGACGGGCCATCCGCGGTTGGGTACCAGCCTTGGCAGCGATCATCGGTTTCGTCGGTGTCGCGATGGGCGGCTATGCGATCGGGTCCTCGCAGGTGGGCGACGCCGACGCCGCTTGGCAGGCCGGGAGGGCTTTGGGAGAGCAACGCGGGACGGCTGTCGGTACCCGTGAGGGCTACGCAGGGGCATTCAAGTCGGCTCGTGATCAGGCGTACGACGCGGCCTACCGCGAGGCCTATGCGGCGGCATACGTCTTGGCATTTCAGCGGGGGGGTCTTGACCCACCCCGTCGAGTCAAGGTAAGCGGGCCATGAATCTGCTGACCACAAGCGAACCGACGGGACTGGTGCGATGGTGGTGGCGGTGGCGACCGGACCAGCGGGTGTATGTCGCCCTCCTCCTGGGCGTCTTCGCCGCGGTGGTCGGCATCAGTGCATACCTACTCGCGAGATTCGACGGCGTCGATGCAGTGCAGGGGGACGCAATCCAACGCCAGGCCTTCCAGACAACGTTCGATCTGGCGCACGCAGACGCAGCTGCGCGCGCGCGACAATCCGGGCGCCGCGCCGGGCGCCGCGCCGGGCAACGGGCTGGCGAGCGCGACGGTTCTCGACTGGGCCAGCGCAATGGTGCGGCGGCTGTCGAGCGCGCGCAAGCGGAAATTGCCAGGCGTCAGTCAGTCAAGGCCGCCGCGTCTGCCGCGCGACGAAGGGCCAACTTGGCCGAGAATGCGTTAGGTACGACACCCACGCCGACGCAGCCGACCGTTCCAGCTGTGACACCCGCCCCTGAACCGGCAGCGCCAGCGGCGCCATCAGCAGGGCCTCCCTGCTACGACGCGGCCGGCCGGCCCTGCTGAGCGACGCCACGGCGTCGTGCCTCGTTTTCGTCGGTCAGGGTGAAGCGGAGGCCCTGCGCCTTGACCCGGAAGCGATAGGAGAGATGCTGACGAAGCTTGACCTTGCCTCTCCCCTTCAACCGATAGCCGGGGAAATGGCCGGAGAACTTGCAGCGGAACACTGTCCGGCTTATCCGCCGGCAATCGGTATGCACCGATTTCACGACCCGATGGGCGAAGCTATGGCGCCTGAGCGCGGCGATAACCGTGCGTTTCGCAACGGGGGCTTGCAGCCGTTCGTTGCGGAGCACTTTGAACTTGACCACGGCGGTCATTCCGGCGTTCCCCGCCGCGTCGGTCGCCCGAACTGAGATCGTGTGCCTCTTGCCGTTGCCGGCCTTCGACCTCGCCTTGACGGTGTAAGGAGATGTGCAGCGCCGGTACTTGGCCTTGTCCAGCCTGCACTTATAGGTGGCACCCTGCTCCGAGGTGAAAGCGACCTTGACCTTGGCCATCTTCTGTCCGGTCTTGATCTCGCTCTTGGGCCGTTTGGTGATCGTCGTGTCGGGGCCGGTTGTGTCAGGGGGCTCAGCGGTGTCAATCGAGAAGCTGCGGCTGGCGGGAGTCGGGTCGGTGTTGTCGGCCGAGTCGGTTGCCTGGACCTCGAAGGTATGAGGGCCATCGGAGAGGGCCGCTGTGGTGTGGGTGTCCCCGGGACCCGTGCAGGCACCGAACGGGTCAGCATCGATCCGGCATTCGAAGGTCGCGGCCGGGTCATCGGAGGAGAACTCGAAGGTCGGGGTGTTGTCGGCGATTGTCCCGGTCGGGCCGGAGTCGATCGTGGTCTCGGGGGCCGCGGTGTCAACCGAGAAGCTGCGGCTGGCGGGAGTCGGGTCGGTGTTGTCGGCCGAGTCGGTTGCCTGGACCTCGAAGGTATGAGGGCCATCGGAGAGGGCCGCTGTGGTGTGGGTGTCCCCGGGACCCGTGCAGGCACCGAACGGGTCAGCATCGATCCGGCATTCGAAGGTCGCGGCCGGGTCATCGGAGGAGAACTCGAAGGTCGGGGTGTTGTCGGCGATTGTCCCGGTCGGGCCGGAGTCGATCGTGGTCTCGGGGGCCGCGGTGTCAACCGAGAAGCTGCGGCTGGCGGGAGTCGGGTCGGTGTTGTCGGCCGAGTCGGTTGCCTGGACCTCGAAGGTATGAGGGCCATCGGAGAGGGCCGCTGTGGTGTGGGTGTCCCCGGGACCCGTGCAGGCACCGAACGGGTCAGCATCGATCCGGCATTCGAAGGTCGCGGCCGGGTCATCGGAGGAGAACTCGAAGGTCGGGGTGTTGTCGGCGATTGTCCCGGTCGGGCCGGAGTCGATCGTGGTCTCGGGGGCCGCGGTGTCAACCGAGAAGCTGCGGCTGGCGGGAGTCGGGTCGGTGTTGTCGGCCGAGTCGGTTGCCTGGACCTCGAAGGTATGAGGGCCATCGGAGAGGGCCGCTGTGGTGTGGGTGTCCCCGGGACCCGTGCAGGCACCGAACGGGTCAGCATCGATCCGGCATTCGAAGGTCGCGGCCGGGTCATCGGAGGAGAACTCGAAGGTCGGGGTGTTGTCGGCGATTGTCCCGGTCGGGCCGGAGCCGATCGTGGTCTCGGGGGCCGCCAGGGCACTGGCCGGGAGCACGAGGCTCAGCGATGCGGCGGCAAACAGGGCGCGACGCAGGCTGCTTCGACGCGACGCCCTCGCCGGACTCGTCGGTAGATCCTTACCCACACTGCGAGATTACCGCCAGCGTTGCTCATCCGGGCCACATCCCTTCAACTTCGATGCGCGAAACGGGCTCGACTGATCGATGAAATCCCGTGTGCCGAGGGCTCCGACGGAGTCGATTATCTCGTGGAGGGCGCCGCCGTCGTCTCTTGGCGAACCATCTCCGGGCAGTTCCGCTCAGAGTTCGGCTAGGAACTCGGCGACCGCCGCCGCACTCTCAGCCGGAGCGTCCGAATAGACGAAGTGGCCTGCGCCGTCGATGATCCGCAACTCGGCACCCGGGATCTCGCTCGGCGAAGCGATGCGCTCCGGCAACTGGTGCGAAGGCGTCGCTCTCGCCCCAGAGGATCAGGGTCGCGACGGCGAGCTCCGCCAGCTTGCCGTCATAGGGAATCAGCTGCTCGAAGTCGCCCGAGCGGTACATCTCGAGGACCGCGGCACGCCCGGCGTCGCTTCCGAACGAGAGCCAGTACTCGTCGATCGTCTCCTCGTCGAAACCGTTGCCCAGCGACTGCATCATGGCGCCGAATCCAGCTCGGTCGATTGCTCCGAGCATCTGCTCGCCGGTCCCTTCAGCTCGCAGGCCCTCCGCCATCCCGTGCCATTTCCCGTCCGAGAAGAAGCCTGAGGACGAGATGACGAGGCCCTTGACGCGCTCCGGGTGGTCGCACGCCCATCGCAGCCCGATCAGGCCGCCCCAGTCATGGACAACGAGCACGACCGGGGGCAGGTCGAGCTCGCTCGCGAACCGCTCGACCGCCTCGACCTGGCGAGCCCAGGTGGCGGGTGGGTCGGGCTCCGAGCGCCCCGAGCCGGGGCGATCCATGGCCACGGCGCGGTGGCCGGCGTCGGCGGCGGCGCTCAGCACGTGGCGCCACATGAACGACGTCTCCGGGAAACCATGTAGGCAGAGCACCGGGGTGGCGTCGGACTCCCCCTCCGGGAGCGCCTCGCGATACGCGAAGTCGCCGGCCCGGGCGAGCGCGACCTCGGTCACTGCTGGTGCGTCCCGGCGGCGATCGAGTTCAGGTCGCGGACAGCGCCGAGGAGGTCGCCGGCTGTCACCTGGTCGGCGGCGATGATGGAGGGGAGCCGTCCGCGGACTTCGGCGCATTTCTCGGCGCGGCCGACGATTACGGCCCGCGCGTTCACCTTCGCCGACGCCTCGAGGTCAGGGATCGCCGGTGGGGTGGGGGGCGACCAGTGGTTCATCAGGAACATCGATCCGGTCACGTCGCCGCGGTTGGGGCCGCAGCTCGCCTCCCAGTTCGCCGGATCGGTGATCTTCTCCGGGTTGTTGAAGTTGTAGGGGGTCTCCTGCAGGAGACCCTGGTAGGTCCGGTGGTACCACGGGTAGTCGCCGACGTTGTTGTCGGCGAGCATCACGACGTTCTGCTTCGACCTGATCATCTGCCGCAGCGTCGGCCACTCGTCGGTTGGGCCCTGGTAGACGAATTTGAGCAGCCCGCTGCGCCTCACGGCTGCCGCGTAGTCATGCGGCGAAACGTAATCCTCGTTGTCGATCAGGATCACGTTGTGCGGGTGGTTGCGGACGAACTTCGTGAACTGGCGTAGCGCCGGTGCGAGCTTCGAGGAGCCGATCTGGCAGTACTCGTGGCAGAAGTAGGTGCCGAGCGGCCCGTCGGCGTCGGTGCCGGTGCGGCTGTCGTCGGTGACGACCACGCCGTCGTCGCGAAGCCGGCCGTAGTGGGTGTCGACGAGGAACCCGCGGATGCCGAGCGACAACTGCTCGGGGATCGCCACCGACTGGTTCGGCACCACCCAGCCGAGCGACGCCGACGACATTGCGTTGTGGGCGGCCGGCAGGACGATCTCGTTGAAGGACCGGTTGCAGAGCGACCTTCTGACCGTTACAGCGGACGATCCTCTTGGCGCTCGCGGTCGAGGCGAACGCGCCGCCGATCACGGCGGTCAGGATGAACAGGATCAGGGCGGTGCGGCAAGCGCGGGGGAAGTGCATCGGCGCCAATCTACTGGCGCGGCCGAGCGCCACACAAGTGACAAGGTCGAGTGGGATCCGGGTGGTAGGTTTCGCGCGTGGCCTCCGCTCGAACCGCCCTCGGTGTCTCACGCGCCCTGATCGGGCTCAGCAGCTGGTTCGCGCCGGACATGACCGTGCGGCTGTTCGGCATGGACCCGGCCAAGTCGGACCGCTTCGTCGGGCCGGCTCTTCGGCGCCCGCGAGCTCGCGCTCGCCGGTGCGTTGCTGACCGTCCCCCCGTCGGCCGTCGCCCCGGTCGCGGCGCTCGGGGCGGCCGTTGACACGGTTGACGCCGTCGCGGGCTTCGACGAGCGGCGCCGGGGCAACCTCTCGACCCAGGCGACCCTGCTCGGCCCCGCGGGGGCATTGCTGTTCGCTGCCCTCGGCATCCACGTGGCGCGCCGAGCCACAGCCGCAGTCGGCGACTGACCGCCGCCGGCGCTGCCCGAGCGGCTACCCTTGCCGTCGCTCGGCGCCTTGGCGGAGTGGCTACGCAGCGGCCTGCAAAGCCGTTTACACCGGTTCGACTCCGGTAGGCGCCTCTAGCGGGTTTGTGGGGAGTACGTGCGGTCATAGCCCAAACGGGGTAGTTCGATCCCGAAGCGAGACCTGCGAGATCGCCGCCGTCAGGTCATCCGGAGTGGGCGATCCGAGGTAGATCTGCGTCGTCGCGATGCTGGCATGGCCGAGCAGCGCCGAGGCGTTGTGAACGCCGCGTCGCGACCAACGAAGTCGGCGAAGCCGTGGCGCATCATGTGGGGCGTGACCGGGGCGGAAATTCCTGCGCGAACACCGACGCGCGCGACGATGGCCCGAAGTGCGTTTGCGGACATGGGGCGCTTGCGGTAGTCCCGCTTCGACAGGTTCGTTCCCGGGTCGCGCCATCTTTGGGCCGGCAGGACGAAGTCGTCAGGCTCCAGCACTGCGCCGCAGATCGAGCGACCAGCGGGGCGATCTCGGAGTTAACCGGGATCAGCCGTTCGCGTCGGCCCTTGCTGATATCGCTCGTGACCTGAATGAAGCCCGGGCGAGCGAAGTGACGACCTTGGAGTCCCCGCAGTTCGGCGTTTCGGAGTCCCGCGCAGATCCCGAGGTAGATCGCGCGCCGTTCGTACTCATCCCGAACGGAACCCAGGAGCTGATGGATCTCGTTGCGGGACAAGCGGTAGCGGCTGCTCGGGATCCGCCGGGCGCGACGCGTCTGCTGTGCCGGGTTCGTCTCGCGGTGACCTTCCTCGACCATCCACGTGTAGAACGAGACCAGGATCGCCCGGTTCTTCCCCTGCGAGTTCGGGTGGCTCCACCGGCGGAGCGTCGTCTTTACGTCCTCTCGACCAGTCTTTCGTGGGTCGCGGTTGTCGACGTCCTCCAGGTGGCAGCTCAGGACGTAGCGGTAGTCACGCACGGTCGCCGGCGATGTGAAGCGCCCCTGGGACTGCATGTCGGCGACGTACTCATCGATGGCGACCGCGAACTTCATGTTCGTCACTGTAGGACATATGTCGGACTACTTCAAGACTTCTCGTCAGGAATCAGGCCCAGCCTTCAGTCTGGGTGCGGCTTCAGCCGCCTTCACCATCTGAGAGCTTGTCCCAGACGGGCGGGCGCGATTAATCAGCGGGCGGCATGCCGGTGTCAACCCTCCTGCGAACGAGGACGGCAGGACAACGCACCCCGCCCTCGCAGCCCCAGCACGGGGTTCGTGCCCTCGGTCGTTCACCGGCTCGGCTGAATCCCGCGTGTGAGAGGCTTGGACCCGTTCGGAACCGAAACTGAGAGGACGCGCATGCGAAAGGTGGGCCTGCTGATCGTGGCGGGGCTGATACTCGGGGTACCCGCGGCGCAGCTTTCGACGGCGGCGCTCGCCCGAGGCAAGGCGGCGAAATGCTCCGGCAAACTGGACCCCGGCCGGTACCGCAAACTGATCGTTCCTGCGGGTACGACCTGCGACGGAACCGATGCCAGGATCCACGTCCGTCGTGGCGTCTGGGTCCGCGAGGGTGCGACCTTCATCCTCGGAAGCGAGGACTCAGGAGGGGGCACCGGCACGATTCGCGGTGGGATCCACGCTGACTCGCCTGGCTCACTTCAGGTGCACTTCGCGCACGTTAGGGGCGGCGTGAGGATGCAGGGCGGGAACGGGTACTTCTCGGCAGTCGAGGACAACAACATCCGCGGCGACGCGAAGATCAAGGGCTACTCCGGGACCTGGCTCGGATTCATCCGTAACCAAGTTCACGGCTCCGTGACCTTGAGCAACAACCTGATGGATGACCCAGACGCGAACGAGTACGTCACGAACACGATCTCCGGCAGTCTCGTGTGTCACCGGAACTCACCCGCTCCGCAGAAGGGCGACTCCGGGGGCGGGCGCAACATCGTGGCGGGGAAGAAGGTCGGTCAGTGCGCGGGCCTGTGACGGGTGGGACTCATCGAAGCCGGCGGGGCAAGTCAGGCGCCGATCAGGCTTGCTCACGGCCGCACACGGAACCGTGGTTTCTCGTCGGTTACGGCCGCTGCCCCCTCACCGGCCACCTGTTCGCATCGGCGACCAAGGACTGCTAGCCGCGGGCTTGCGCCCCAATGCTCAGCCGGATTGGTTTGAGGAGGACTGCCGGGTCGAGAACCTCTGATCGACTCCGCTCATCAGGTAAAGGCGCCGCGACGGCGCGGCCCGCGAAACAGGAGGCCAACATGCCCAGATATCTACTGCTCAAGCACTACCGAGGCGGCCCCGAGCAATACCGCCCCTTCCCGCCGATGGACCAATGGGCGCCCGAGGACGTGGAGGCCCATATGGCCTTCCTCAGGAACGTCCGCACCGTCCTCCAGGAGAGCGGCGAGTACGTCGACGGGCAGGCGCTTACGCCGGAGCGCACGTGGGTGCGCTGGGGTGGACCGGATGCCGCACCGGTCACCACCGATGGCCCCCACCCGGAGACCAGCGATCTCGTGGCCGGCTGGTACATGATCGACGTCGATTCGTATGAGCGCGCGCTCGAGGTCGCTGCGTACGTGTCCTCCGAACCCGGCCCCGGTGGCGAACCGCTATACGAGTGGCTCGAAGTCCGTGAGGTCATGTCCGGGGCACCGTCGGAGGACTGAGGCGACCTGATCCAGGTTGTACCGAGCCCCCTGGGTATTTCCGGCGGATGTCGTGGGGCCGCCTGGGGGCCATGGTGCTCCTGTCCAGACTTTTCGACGGGAGAAATCATCATGAAGAGGCTCACCACGGGATTCGCCATCGCTGCTGTCGGGATGCTTGCCATCGGCGTGCTCGCCGGCTGCGGCGGCAGCGACGAGGACTCCAGCTCAGAAGGCCCGGAGACGACCGCCGCCACCGCGGTAGACTCCGACAGCGAGGCCGATGCTGCGGCAGCGACGACGACGCCGGCGGCCGGCGGGGCTGAGTTGAAGGTTGCGATGAATGAGTACTCGTACATACCATCCGCGGCGAAGACGACGGCCGGCGCCGTGAACGTCTCGGCGCCGAACGAGGGCGCGCTCCCGCATGAGCTGGTGATCGCCAAGACGAACGCCGACCCCTCGAAGCTCCCGACCTCCAGCGACGGAAGCGTCAACGAGGAGGCACTCAAGATTCCCGGCGAGGTGCCCGAGGTCGGCCCGGGCGCGACCGGCACCGCGACCCTCGACCTGAAGCCGGGCAAGTACGTGATGTTCTGCAACCTGCCGGCTCACTACGCCGCCGGGATGTACGGCAGCCTGACCGTGAAATAAGCCCTCGGCCACATTCGAGGGCGCCGGGGCCAACCGGCATCCGGGTGTTCCGGTTCGGCTAAGCTCGGGGGCGGAGAGAGGGGACGGGCTTCAGCACGTCGCCTGCACGCGAGAGAACGGGAGAGTTCTTTGTTGGGAAGAGTGCCTGCGGGCAAGAAGCTGATCGTGCTGGCCGTGGCGATCGGGGCGCTTGTCGCTCCTCAGGCCGCCTCGGCGACCATCACATCCGTCTTCAACGGCGACGTCTCCTGCTCCGTGCAGGGCGACGGCGTCCGCTTCTGCGGATCGACTTCGCCGCGCAGCACCTCGAAGGCCTGGGACGGCGTCCCGATCGACGTCAACGTCGCCTTCCCGCCTGAGCCCGCGTCCGGCCCCGACGGCAACTTCCCGCTGGTCATGATGTTCCACGGCTACGGGGGCGGCAAGATCGGCCTCGGCTCCATGCAGCACTGGCTCGACAAGGGGTACGCGACGTTCTCGATGACCGATCGCGGCTTCCATCAGTCATGCGGCACTGCCGCCGCGAAGGCGGCCGACCCGACCGGGTGCACCGACGGCTACGTGCGCCTGATCGACAACCGCTACGAGGTCCGCGACGCACAGGAGTTCGCGGGCGAGCTGGCCGACCAGGGCGTCGGCCTCGTCAACCCGCAGGAGATCGCCTCGATCGGCGGCTCCTACGGCGGCGGCATGTCGATGGCGCTCGGGGCGCTCAAGGACCGGATGGTGATGCCCGACTACAGCCTCGTTCCTTGGGAGAGCCCCGATGGCAAGCCGATGCAGATCGCGGCCGCGGCGCCGAACATCCCGTGGACCGACCTGGCCTACTCGCTGGCCCCGAACGGCAGCACGCTCGACTACGTCGCCGACGCGCCCTACTCGGGTCGCCCCGGCGTCCAGAAGCAGTCCCTCGTCACCGGCCTTTACATCAGCGGCCTCGCCTCCGAGGGCTTCTATTCGACGCCCCTCGCCGACCCGACCGCGGATCTGACCACCTGGAAGACCACGCTCGACGCCGGTGAGCCTTACGGCTCAGATGTCCAGGACATCCTCGCCGAGCTGACCCAGCACCACTCCTCCTACTACATCGATCACTCCCAGCCGCCGGCCCCGATGTTGATGTCGAGCGGCTTCACCGACGACCTGTTCCCGGCCGACGAGACGATCCGCTACTACAACCGGACCAAGACGGAGTATCCGAATGCCGACGTGGCGCTGTTCTTCGGCGACTTCGGACACCCGCGGGCGCAGAACAAGTCGGACGTCACGAGCGCTCTCGAGGACCGGATCGACGACTGGTTCGACTACTACGTGAAGGGTCAGGGATCGGCCCCGCAGCAGGGCGTCGAGGCCTTCACCGAGACGTGCCCCAGCGGCGCGCCGTCGGGCGGCCCGTACGCGGCTGACAACTGGGCGAAGATCGCCCCCGGCGAGATTCGCTTCAACGACAAGGGGACGAAGACGATCGCCGCCGAGTTCAACCAGCGGCGGGGTCTTCAACCCGGTCACCTCGAGCGCCTGCGACACGACCCCGTCGGACGACCTCCCCGGTGCCGCGACCTACAACCTCGATCCGGCACCGGCCGGCGGATACACGATGCTCGGCTCGATCTCGGTGATCGCCGACTTCACGCTGCCCGGCGAGAACTCCCAGGTCGCCGCCCGATTGGTCGACGTCGCCCCCGGTGGCACCGAGACGCTCGTCGACCGCGGGCTCTGGCGCCCGCAACCGGCGGACCGACGCGGCAGGTCTTCCAGCTCCATCCGAACGGATGGACGTTCGAGGAGGGCCACGCTCCGAAGCTCGAGTTGATGGCCGCCGACGGCGTCACCCCCGACGGAACCGGCCTGGCGAGTTACGGCAGGCCGTCTAACGGCCAGCAGGACGTCACCGTCTCGAACCTCGAGATGCGGATGCCGGTGGTCGAGAAGCCGGGCTCGCTCGGGGGCCTCGTCAAGGCTCGCCGTCCGCGAAGTTCCTGCCCGACGGCTACGACCTCGCGAGGACTTCGCCGACCTGCACCACCCGGCGGCGCGCCTGTTGAACAGGCGGCTCCGGGCGAACGGCAAGACGGTCGGGCTCGGGTCAAGTGCCCGAAGAAGTTCGACTCCTGCCACGGCGGCAAGATCACGCTCCGGGCCGACGCCAACGACAAGGGCGGCAAGGTCGATTCAAGGTCGCGAGCGCCGAGTTCGGCACCGTCGACGGCGGCGGAACTCCGAAGCTGACGGCCAAGCTGACGAATTCCGCCAGCAAGTACCTGACGACGAAGCATCGCCGCCTGCGGGTGAAGGCCACCATCTCGATCGCGGAAGTGGCCGAGGACAACACGCAGCGCGCCAAGGTCATCGGCAAGAAGCGGAAGCACCGCAGGTAGGTGCGGGCGTCGGCCGGCGGCGGAGGCTTCCGGTCCGCCACGCTTGCGGCAGTCGTTGCGGATCGGCACAACAGAGCGATCACGATCCGCAGCGACAGGTCCCCGCGAGCCCGCCGCCTTCAGCATCGGCCGCTGCTAGATTGCCGCACCCCGGGCGTTTAGCTCAGTTGGGAGAGCGCCAGCTCGACAAGCTGGAGGTCACTGGTTCGAGCCCAGTAACGCCCATCGCACAGACGTTGAGACTGTGGTCGCCGGGGAAAGCGGCCCGCACAACAACGAACTAGAACAAGCGAAAGAAAGTGCTCTCTAGTTCTCCGTTCAATTGGAGTGGCGGTCCTGCCCCATCTCGACAAACTGGAGATCACCGGTTCGAGCCGAGTGACTCCCATTTCCAGCCCTGTTCACATTCGCGGTGGATCGGGACCCGCGGCCGACCGCCGCCCCGCTGCCCTGCGATGGGCTTAGGCTTGCCGGGATGACCACCCGGCTCGCGACCCCGGAGGACCACGATGCGGTGGTCGAGACGATCACGCTCGCCTTCATGGATGACCCGGTCTGGTCGTGGGCGTTTCCCGACGCCGAACGGCGGGCGGAGCAGTACCGAGTCTGGTGGTCGATGTTCGCGACGTCGTCGATCGCCGCCGGGTCGGCCTGGATCGCCGGCGATGGCGCGCCGGCAGCCGCGATCTGGGTGGCGCCCGGAGGCCGGGATCTGCTGGCCGAGGACGAGGCCCGGGTTTCGTCGTTGCTGCGCGAACTGCTCGGGGCCGAGCAGGCGGCGCTCGCTGAGGCACTCAACGCGGGCTTCGACGCCCACCATCCCGATGGCAGGTTCCACTACCTGAGCCTGCTGGGCACCCACCCGAGCCATCGCGGCCGGGGGCTGGGAATGGGTCTCTTGGCGAATCGCCTCGACGAGCTCGACGAGATGGGGGAGTCCTCGGTCCTGGAGTCGACCAACCCCGACAACCACAAGCGCTACATGCGCCTCGGCTACGAGCACATCGACGAATGGCACGCGCCCGCAGGCGGGCCGCCGGTCGCCGTCATGTGGCGCGACCCGCGCTGAGCCCCGCCGGGTTCGTGCGGGCCGACGTCTGTAGGCTCGCCGTGTGCCCACACTGATCTCCCTCGCCGGCGGCCAACAGGAAGCCGTCATCGTCGAAGAATCGGCGGAGGACGTCCGCAAGCTGATCCGGCAGACCCGGGCCGAGGGTCTGGTGCAGCTGACGGCGAGCGAGCAGGGTGGTCCGATCTGGATCAATCCCGCCTACGTGATCCTCGTCCGGCCCGAGTCCTGAGGGACCGGTCCGAATAGGCTCAGACGGCGATCAGGACGCCGGCCGGTACGAGCGAGATCCGGAGCGCACTGATCTGGCCGCGGCCGCCGCCAGCCAGGGAAGACCTCCACTCGAGATCCAGTCGATGCTCGACGGGGACGTGGCTTTCGCCAGCGGGGTGGGTTACAAATGCGTCCGCCAGAACGGAATTGCGACCAACCCGGACGGCTCGGGGGAGATGGTTGCCATCGTCGAGGGTCCGCCCGACGAGTTCGCGGGTTTCTCCTGCGGCTAGTCTCCGCCCGATGAGCACAACCGAAACGACTTCAGCTTCCGGCGTCTACGAGGTCCCCGAGGAGCTGCGGGACTTTCGCGACCTCGTCCACCGCCTCGCCCAGGAGCAGATCGCTCCGCGGGCCGCAGAGATCGACGAGAAGGGCGAATACCCCTGGGACATCCGCGAGCTGCTCGCCTCCCACGACGTCCTCGGCCTGCCGTTCCCGACCGAGTACGGCGGGACCGGGACCGGCACGCTGATGCAGCAGATCGCCGTCGAGGAGATCGCCCGCGTCTGCGCCTCCAGCGCCCTGATCCTGATGGTCCAGGAGCTGGGGACCTTGCCGATCCAGCTGTTCGGCTCCGACGAGTTGAAGCAGCGGCTGCTGCCGAAGTGCGCCAGCGGCGAGTGGTCGCCGGCCTTCGCGCTGAGCGAGCCCGAGGCCGGCTCAGACCCCGCCTCGATGCGCACGACCGCCGTCCAGGAGGGCGACGAGTGGGTCATCAACGGCTCCAAGAACTGGATCACCAACTCCGGGATCGCCGACTTCTACGTCGTCTTCGCCGTCACCGATCGCGAGAGCCGGCGGATCACCGCCTTCGTCGTCGAAAAGGACCGGCCGGGATTCTCGATCGCCAACCTCGAGCACAAGCTCGGCATCAAGGGCTCGCCGACCGGCTCCCCGGTCTTCGAGGACGTCCGGGTCCCGCAGGAGAACGTGATCGGTGAGGTCGGCCGCGGCCTCTCCGTCGCGCTCGGCACGCTCGAGCGGACGCGCCTCGGCGCCGCCGCCCAAGCCGTCGGGATCGCGCAGGGAGCCACCGATTACGCGGTCGAGTACGCGAAGGAGCGGATCGCCTTCGGCAAGCCGATCATCGAGCTCCAGGGACTCCAGTTCAAGCTCGCCGACATGGCGACGAAGACGGCAGCGGCTCGCGAGCTGCTCTACACCGCGTGCTCGAAGATCGATCGTGGCGACCCCGACAAGGCTCGCTACAGCTCGATGGCCAAGCTCTTCGCCTCCGACACCGCGATGGAGGTCACCGTCGAGGGCGTGCAGGTGCTCGGCGGCTACGGGTACGTCAAGGACTATCCGCTCGAGCGGATGATGCGCGACGCGAAGATCACGCAGATCTACGAGGGCACGAACGAGATCCAGCGGGTCGTCATCGCCAGGTCGCTGAGCCGCTAGTCCCCGGCGGTCGCGTACCCGCATAGACTGCGGTCATGCGCGTCTACGTCTGCTGGGATTCCAACCCCCATCACCCGATCATCGGCGACCACCCTTGCGGGATCGCCTACCACGCCGTCGTCGATGCCGGCTACGACCCCGAGGTCGTCAAGGCGTACGGCTGGGCCAAGCTCCCGAAGGCGCTCAACTTCACCTCGGGACGCAAGGAGGTCCGGGAGCTGACCGGCTCCGACGAGGTGCCCGTGCTCGTGCTCGACGACGGCGAGGTCGTCGCCGGCACGAAGAAGATCGTCGCCTGGGCCAAGGCCAACCCGGCTCAAACGGCCTCTTCGGCCCAGACGGCCTCTCCGGCAAGCTGAGCAGTCCGGGAGCCAGGAGTCGCCGGTGCTAGCCGACGCGCTCGGAACCTACGCGGCGGCGCTGATCGTGATCGTCGTCTCGACGGCGATCGGCTCCGGCGTTCTCGCGGCCGCCGGCGCGACGCGGTGGTCGCCGACGTCCGCGGTGATCGGCCTCGGCGCCGCGAGCGTGATCGCCTGGTGGGCGGTTCGCCTGCCCGGCCACGGTTCGACGGCGCTGCTCGCCCTGCTTGCGATCGCCGTCCTCGCCGGGGCGTTCGCCGCATTTCGGCTCGAGGGTGTCCGGGAGGGGCTGGCACGCTGCTGGCCCACCGCCCTGCTCGCGCTCGCGGTCGTCTCGATCCCCTTCGCCGCCGAGGGGCATTTCGGCGTGCTCGGGACCGGCTTCAACGTCGACATGTCCCAGCACCTCTTCGCCGCCGACTGGCTCGCCGACCCGACCGGCCTCAGCCCCAGCCTGATCCGCAACGGCTACCCGCTCGGCCCGCACGCGCTCGCCGTCGCCGCCGACGTCGTGACCGGCGAGCTGACGATTTCCTTCACGGGAATCACGATCGCCGTCCCGGTGATCCTCGCGGTCACGGCGATGGCCGCCCTCGACTCGCTCTCGCGCGTGCGGGCAGCACTCGTCGGAGTGCTCACCGCCGTCGCCTACCTCGCGGCGTCCTACCTGGCGCAGGGAGCGTTCAAGGAGCTCTTCGAGGCGGCCTTCCTGCTCGGCTTCGCGCTCTGGCTGCGTGACCTGACGGCGGATCGCGAGCGAGCCGGAAGTGGCCTTCTCGCGCTCGTGCCCGGCGCCGTCATCGCCGCGGGAGCGCTCTACGTGTACAGCTGGCCCGGCCTCGCCTGGCTGGCCGGGACGCTGGTCGTCTGGGGCCTGGCCGAGCTCTACCGCCGCCGCGCGGATGGGAGGGGCACCGTCCGCGACAGCGTCCGCAAGGTCGTCCCGTGCGCGCTCGTCGGCCTCGTCGTCGTCGCGGTGCTCGCCGCCCCCGAGGCGGACCGGATCAGCAAGTTCGGAACGAGCGTCGGCACCGTCACCGAGCGGACTCCGAAGGCCCCGGGAACGGGAGCCCATCAGAGCGGCGCCGGGGCGGGGAAGGGCAAGGCCAAGGACGTCCCCGGGGTGCCGCGAGAACGTCCCGACTACGACAACTCGCTGGGCAATCTCTTTGGGCAGATCAATCCGGGCTCCGTCTTCGGAATCTGGCCGAGCGGCGATTTCCGGGTCGAGCCTGGGGACGGGGCGGTGCCGGCACCGGTCTTCTACCTCGGGGCCCTCCTCGGCGCGTTCGCGCTGGCCCTCGGCGCCGGCGCAGCGCGACGACAGGCCGAGACGGCGCTGCTGGCGGCGCTCGCGGTCGCAGCGGCTATCTGGCTCGCCGCGCGGGTGGGCAGCACTCCGTACACGGCCGCGAAGGCGTTGCAGATGATCGCCCCCGTGGCGATGCTGATCGCGGCGCGCGGGCTGCTCGACCCGCTCTCTCCGGCGCCGCTCCGCGGCCGATCGCGGCGCGGCATCGCCGTCGTCACGGTGGCGTTCGTGGCCGGCGCGGCGCTCTCGAGCGCCCTGGCCCTCGGCAACGCCCCGGTCGGCCCCGACGACTACACGCCGGGGGTCCGCAAGCTCGCCAACCGCTTCGCCGGCCAATCGACGCTCCTGCTCGCCCCACCGAACGTCGTCGCCGACCAGCATGGCGCCGAGTTCTACGGCTGGGAACTGCGGGGCGCCGGCACGGCCGAGGTCGCACCGCTCGAACTGAACGACGCCGAACCGGCACCACCCGGCGTCGCCCGGGTGCTGGTCGTCGGCGGCTCGCAGGCACCGCCCTTCCCTGACCTGAAGCGGATCGGCAGCTCCAACCGCGTGGTGCTCTGGCGGGTCACAGGCGACGGTCAATAGCATGACCACGATGGCCGCAATCACCGTGACACTGCCCGACGGGTCCCCGCTCGAGCTCGCCGAGGGCGCGAGCGGAGCCGACGCAGCCGCCGCGATCGGCCCGGGCCTGGCGAAGGCCGCTCTGGCGATTCGCGTCGCCGGCGAGACACGCGATCTCGGCGCCCCGCTGGCCGACGGCGAATCGATCGAGATCGTCACCGCGAAGAGTGAGAGCGCCCTCGACCTGATCCGCCACGACGCCGCGCACGTCATGGCCGAGGCGGTCTGCGAGCTGTACCCGGGCACCCGGGTCTCGATCGGCCCACCGATCGAGGACGGCTTCTACTACGACTTCGAGTTCCCCGAAGGGGTGACGGTCACCGATTCCGACCTCGAGCGCATCGAGGACAGGATGGCCGAGCACATCGCCGCCGACGAATCGTTCGAGCGGACCGACATCCCCGTCGCCGAGGCGTTGGATCGCTTCCGGGCCGAGGATCAGCCCTACAAGGTCGAGCTGATCGAGGACCTGATCAGCGACGAGGGCGTCGAGACCGTTTCCCTGTACCGCAACGGTCAGTTCACGGATCTGTGCCGCGGCCCGCACGCACCGTCGACCGGGAGGATCGCCGCGATCAAGCTGAACTCGCTCGCCGGCGCATACTGGCGCGGCGACGAGACCCGGCAGATGCTGACCCGGATCTACGGGACGGCGTTCTTCTCGAAGAAGGATCTGGCCGCTCATCTGGAGCGGATCGAGCAGGCGAAGGCGCGCGACCACCGCAAGCTCGGCCCGCAGCTCGATCTGTTCATGTTCCGCGAGGAATCGCCGGGCATGCCCTTCTGGTTGCCGCAGGGAACGGTGCTGCTCGACCTCATCGAGTCGAAGGTTCGCGAGCAGCTCGACAAGCGCGGCTATCACCGAATCGAGACGCCGGAGATCCTCGACGAGGAGCTCTGGCACCGCTCGGGCCACTACGACAACTACCGCGAGAACATGTTCTTCGCCGAGCCCTCCGAGCGGGAGCGCGACGAGAACGCCAAGCGGTTCGCGGTTCGCCCGATGAACTGTCCGGGCGCCTGCCTGGTGTTCGACTCCGGCCGCCACTCCTACCGGGAGCTACCCCTTCGTCTCGCCGAGTTCGGGAAGGTTTCGCGCTACGAGCGGGAAGGGGTTCTCCACGGACTCCTCCGCGTCAGGGCCTTCACCCAGGACGACGCCCACGTCTACTGCACGGCGGAGCAGGCTCCTGGCGAGGTCATCGAGGTCGTCGAGGCGATCGACGAGCTTTATGCGCTGTTCGGCTTCGAGGGCGTTCACGTCGAGCTCTCCACCCGGCCGGAGAAGTCCATCGGGACCGACGAGCAGTGGGAGCAGGCCGAGGAGATGCTGCGATCGGCGCTGTCCCGGCTCGGTCGCGATTACACCTCAATCCCGGCGACGGTGCGTTCTACGGCCCGAAGATCGACTTTCACGTGACCGATGCGCTCGGGCGCTCGTGGCAGCTCGGCACCTGCCAGCTCGACTTCTTCATGCCGGAGCGGTTCGACCTCAGCTACCAGGGTGCCGACAACCAGGATCACCGCCCGCTGATGATCCACCGGGCCCTGCTCGGCTCGATGGAGCGCTTCGTCGGGATCCTGATCGAGCACTACGGCGGCCGCTTCCCCGACTGGCTGGCGCCGACCCAGGCGATCGTCCTGCCCATCGCCGACCGCCACAACGAGGCGGCCGGTAGCTCTGCTCGCGGACCTCACGGCCGCCGGCGTCCGCGCTCGCGTCGACGAGCGCAGCGAGTCGGTGGGGCGCAAGATCCGCGATGCGGAGCTCGCCAAGGTGCCCTACATGCTCGTACTCGGCGATCGCGAGGTCGAGGCCGGAGGTGCTGCGGTGCGCTCTCACGGGGACGGGGACATCGGGATCCTGGGTGCCGCGGAGATCGCCGCGCGCATCTCCGGGGAACGACCTTGCCGGGGTGCGGTAGCGCCATATCGGTGGTCGTGTCTATACTCCGCGTCGATGCAAGTCAGCCAGACCACGTCGCGCCCCTGAGCGCCCGTGCACTTGCACCTCTCTCGTCCCGACCATTTTGCGCTGTCCGCTTGACGTTTAGCGCCTCCGCCTCGTAGTGCCGGTACCGCGTCGCTTCGATCGGCGTCCCCCTGAGCGGGACCTGACTCGTATCAACGAGCGCATCCGCGTTCCCAAGGTCCGGCTGATCGGCGCCGACGGGGAGCAGGTGGGCGTCGTCGACACCGACGAGGCCCGCAGGATCGCCCGGGACGCCGACCTCGACCTGGTCGAGGTCGCTCCCGACTCGCGCCCGCCCGTCTGCCGTCTTCTCGACTACTCGAAGTACAAGTACGAGCAGGAGCAGAAGGCGAAGCAGGCACGCAAGCACCAGCAGCAGGTCAACGTCCGTGAGATCAAGCTGCGGCCGAAGATCGCCGACCATGACTACGAGACGAAGAAGGGTCACGTCGAGCGGTTCCTCAACAAGAAGGACAAGGTCAAGGTCACGATCATGTTCCGAGGTCGCGAGAACGCCCATCCCGAGCGCGGCCGCGCCCTCCTCGAGCGCCTGCACACCGACCTCGGCGAGCTCGCCGTGATCGAGCAGGCACCGCAGCAGGAGGGCCGCAACATGCACATGGTCCTCGCTCCCGGCAAGGTCGCCGGCAGCTCAGCCTGAGTACCGTTCAGCCCCTGGGCGACACTTCCGGGGCGCGCTCTGCTTCAATACTCCGTCCGATGCCGAAGATGAAGAGCCATTCCGGCGCGAAGAAGCGCTTCAAGAAGACGTCCAGGGCAAGTCCGCGGTCGCCGGGGCGTATTCGAGCCACATCCTCGAGAAGAAGTCGCCGAAGCGTAAGCGGCAGATGGCGCGGCCGGTCGAGATCGCCCCGCCGACGCTCCGCGCGTCAAGAAGCTGCTGGGCGGTAAGTAGGCATGCCGAGAGCCACGAACGCAGTCGCCCGCCGGCGGCGCCGTAAAAAGACCCTCGCTCAGGCGAAGGGGTACTACGGTCGCAAGCACTCCAGCTACCGCTTCGCCAACGAGCAGGTCATGCGGTCGGGCCAGTACGCCTATCGCGACCGCCGCGTTCGCAAGCGCGAGTTCCGGCGCCTCTGGATCACGCGCATCAACGCCGCCTCGCGCCAGCACGGCATGAGCTACTCCGATTTCATCCACGGCCTGAACACGGCCGGCGTCGAGGTCAACCGCAAGATGCTGGCCGACATCGCGTTCAACGACCCCGAGGTGTTCCGCCGATTTGCCGAGGTGGCCCGGGAGGCCGTGGCTAAGTCGCGGTCGCATCGACGTTCTCCCGGGCGGTCCATGGTTGGGCCGCCTTTTTTGTTCCCCGAAAGACGATTCACATGATCACCAGCAACGACAACGAGAAACTGAAGCTGATCCGCAAGCTTCGCGACCGCAAGTGGCGGGACCGGGAGGGGATGTTCGCGACCGAGGGCGAGGATCTGCTCAGGGCGGGAATCGACGCCGGCTGGACGCCCGTCGACGTCCTCGTCACGCCGGAAAGGGCATCGCCGGCGTCGAGGTCGAGCCCGACCTGCTCGCCGGCGTCTCGACGCTGGGTTCGGGGACCAGGGTGATCGCCATCTGGCGAATTCCCGGCGCTCCCGGCGATCCCGGCCCCGGGGTCTACCTGCACGGGGTCGGCGATCCCGGCAACGTCGGGACGATCGTCCGCACCGCCGGGGCCCTGACGGGTGCGCGCGTGGTGCTCGGCGCCGGCAGCGCCGACCCGTACTCGCCGAAGGCGGTCCGGGCGAGCATGGGCGCCCTCTTCGCTACCCCGCCGAGCGGGGCAGGGTGGAGGAGACGAGCGGTCCGCGGATCGCCCTCGTCGCCCACGGCGGCGCCGACCTCGATGCGGCGATCGAGGTCGAGCCGGCGGGCGCCGACCATCTGCCTCGGCGCCGAGCGCGAGGGCCTGCCGGCGGTGGTCGTGGAGGCCTGCGAGGCGACGGCGACGATTCCGCTGCAGAGGGCGCGGAGTCGCTCAACGTCGCGGCGGCGGCCGCGATCGCCCTGCAGCGGATATCTTCGACCGGCTCGCGGGCGGGCGAGCGGATCTGATGCTGGAACGGATAGAGGCGATAAGGAGCGAGGCGCGCACGGCGATCGAGGCGGCGCCGGACGCCGCGGCCGTCGAGGAGGCGCGGGTCCGGTTCCTCGGCCGCAAGGCCGAGCTGACGACGATCCTGCGCGGCATCGGCGAGCTTCCCGCGGAGCAGCGCGGGCCGGTCGGCAAGACGGGCAACGAGGTCAGAGAGGAGCTCGAGGCGCTGCTGGCGGACGCCAAAGAACGCCACGAGCGGGCGGAGCTCGACGCCCGGCTCGCCGGCGAGACGATCGACGTGACGCTGCCCGGACCCCGCCGGTCCGGCTCGGCCACCTCCATCCGCTGACCCGGACGAGGCGCGAGATCGAGGACGTTTCGTCGGCCTCGGCTACCAGGTGGTCGAGGGTCCCGAGATCGAGCACGACTACTACAACTTCACGGCCCTGAACTATCCGCCCGGACACCCGGCGCGGATGGTCCAGGACACCTTCTACGTCGATCCGGCTTCGCTCGGGCCCGACGCCGCGCTCGTCGGCTCCGGCGGCGAGCCCCGCAGGTGCCGCCAGGGCCGCGGGACGTCCTGCTGCGGACCCACACCTCGCCGATGCAGATCCGCGGCATGGAGGACCAGGACGCGCCGATCTTCATCGTCGTCCCCGGGCGCGTCTACCGCCGCGACTCCGACGCGACCCACACGCCGATGTTCCACCAGGTCGAGGGCCTGGCGGTCGGCGAGGACATCACCCTCGCCGATCTGCACGGCACCCTGCTGATGTTCGCGCGGAAGATCTTCGGGCCCGATCGCGAGGTCCGGATCAGGCCCCATTTCTTCCCGTTCACCGAGCCGAGCGTCGAGGTCGACGTCTCCTGCTTCCGCTGCGGCGGCACCGGCATGCTCGACGGGGCGCGCTGCAACCTCTGCAAGGGACCGGCTGGCTGGAGATCCTTGGGGCCGGGATGGTCGATCCGAACGTTTCGGCTTCGTCTCCGAGCACGGATACGACCCCGAGCGGTCCAGGGCTTCGCCTTCGGCCTCGGCATCGGCGGGTGGCGATGCGAAGCACGGCATCCCCGACCTGCGGATGCTCTTCGACAACGACGTCCGCGTCCTGGAGCAGTTCTGATGCGCGTCCCGATCACCTGGCTCGAGAGCTCTGCGATCGGTCCGATCTGCGCAGCTCGCCGAGCGCCTGTCGATGACGGGCACCGAGGTCGAGCGGATCGCCGAACTGGGTGCGCCTCGACCGACGGCTTCGTGGTCGGGCACGTGGTCACGGCCGGTCCCACCCCGACGCCGACTGTCTCAAGGTCTGCACCGTCGACACCGGCGACGACGAGCCGCGGACAATCGTCTGCGGTGCGCCGAACGTCGATGCCGGCCAGAGGTCGCCGTGGCTCTGCCCGGAGCGGTGATGGCCGGAGGCACGAAGCTGCGGAAGGCGAAGCTGCGCGGCGTCGAGTCCGCGGGATGATCCTCTCGGAGACCGAGATGGAGCTCGGCGAGGATCCGACGGGATCGCCGTTCTCGAGACCGAGACCGCGCCGGGATCGCGCCTGGCCGACTTCGTTCTGATCGCCGAGACGGTCCTC